>NZ_JBVIXO010000001.1:0-1109362 GCF_055593565.1 Streptomyces sp. NPDC040718
TCTGGCGTTGATTTTTGGCACGCTGTTGAGTTCTCAAGGAACGGACGCTTCCTTTGTACTCACCCTCTCGGGCTTTCCTCCGGGCTTTCGTTCTTCGTTCTTGCGTTTCCGACTCTATCAGAGTCTTTCTCGCTCGCTTTCCAGATCCTTCGCTTTCGCGCTTTCCCTTTCCGGCGGTTCCGACTCTATCAGACTCTTATCCTTGTCGTTTCCGACTCGGTTTCGAATTCCGATGGCCTTCGGGGGGCCTTTCCCTTTCGGGTGGATCAGACTTTATCAGGTTTCCCTGAGTGCTGATTGCCACCCGCTCGCACACGGCAACGGGCACACGTGTGTGCCCGGGTCCCTGCGAGGTGGAGACGCAAACGTACTGGAGCGGGGCCCCCGGACGCAAATCCGGTTGCCCCGCTCCAGTGAGGTCGCTACGTACGCGCAGGCGTACGCCGAGGTCAGACCTCGACCACGACCGGGAGGATCATCGGGCGGCGGCGGTAGCTGTCCGACACCCACTTGCCCATGGTCCGGCGGATGAGCTGCTGGATCTGGTGCGGCTCCGCCACGCCGTCGGCCGCGGCGCGGGCGATGGCTTCCTCGATCTTCGCGCTGACCGGCCCGAAGGCCGAGTCCTCGATGCCGGATCCGCGGGCCTGGATGTTCGGGCCGCTGACGACCTTGCCCGTGGTGCTGTCGACCACGACGTAGACCGAGATGATGCCCTCGTCGCCGAGGATGCGGCGGTCCTTGAGGGAGGCCTCGGTGACGTCGCCGACCGAGAGGCCGTCCACGTACACGTAGCCGGCCTGGACCTTGCCGGAGATGCGGGCCTTGCCGTCGATGAGGTCGACGACCACGCCGTCCTCGGCGATGACGATGCGGTCCTTCGGAACGCCCGTCATGGCGCCGAGCTCGGCGTTGGCGCGCAGGTGGCGCCACTCGCCGTGGACCGGCATCAGGTTCCGCGGCTTGCAGATGTTGTAGAAGTACAGCAGCTCGCCGGCGGAGGCGTGGCCGGAGACGTGCACCTTGGCGTTGCCCTTGTGCACGACGTTGGCGCCCCAGCGGGTCAGGCCGTTGATCACGCGGTAGACCGCGTTCTCGTTGCCCGGGATCAGGGACGACGCCAGGATCACGGTGTCGCCGGGGACGATCCGGATCTGGTGGTCGCGGTTCGCCATGCGGGACAGGGCCGCCATCGGCTCGCCCTGGGAACCCGTGCAGACGAGCACGACCTCGTCGTCCGGCAGGTCGTCGAGGGTCTTGACGTCGACGACCAGGCCGGCCGGCACGCGCAGGTAGCCCAGGTCGCGGGCGATGCCCATGTTGCGGACCATGGAGCGGCCGACGAACGCGACGCGGCGCCCGTACTCGTGGGCGGCGTCGAGGATCTGCTGGATGCGGTGCACGTGGCTCGCGAAGGAGGCCACGATGATCCGCTTCTGCGCGCCCGCGAAGACTCCGCGGATGGCGTTGGAGATGTCGCGCTCCGGCGGGACGAAGCCCGGGACCTCGGCGTTCGTCGAGTCCGAGAGGAGGAGGTCGATGCCCTCTTCGCTCAGGCGCGCGAAGGCGTGCAGGTCGGTGAGGCGGTTGTCCAGCGGGAGCTGGTCCATCTTGAAGTCGCCGGTGGCGACCACCAGACCCGCGTCGGTGCGGATGGCGACGGCCAGGGCGTCCGGGATGGAGTGGTTGACGGCGATGAACTCGCAGTCGAAGGGGCCCAGGTTCTCGCGCTCGCCTTCCTTCACCTCAAGGGTGTAGGGGCGGATGCGGTGCTCCTGGAGCTTGGCCTCGATGAGGGCGAGGGTCAGCTTGGAGCCGATCAGCGGGATGTCCGGCTTCTCGCGGAGAAGGTACGGAACGGCGCCGATGTGGTCCTCGTGGCCGTGCGTGAGGACGATGCCCTCGATGTCGTCGAGGCGGTCACGGATGGACGTGAAGTCCGGCAGGATCAGGTCGATGCCCGGCTGCTCCTCCTCGGGGAAGAGCACGCCGCAGTCGACGATCAGCAGACGGCCGTCGAACTCGAAGACGGTCATGTTGCGGCCGATCTCGCCGAGACCGCCCAGCGGGGTGACCCGGAGGCCGCCCTTGGGGAGCTTCGGCGGTGGGCCCAGTTCGGGGTGCGGATGACTCAAAGGTTCTCCTTCACCACGCGCGCCACGTACCCCTCAGGCACGTGGCGCGCATGTCAATCGTGCACTTGCGTTTCGTCTGTTTCGTTCTTGCTTATTCAGTTGTGAAGTCTGTTGTCAGAGCTGTACCCCGCCCGCGGCAAGATCGATCTTGAGCTGCGCCGTCTCTTCGTCGGTCAGGCCGATGAGGGGCAGGCGCAGCGGGCCGGCGGGCAGGCCCTGGAGGGACAGGGCCTTCTTGGTGGTCATCACGCCCTGGGTGCGGAACATGCCCGTGAAGACCGGGAGCAGCTTCTGGTGGATCTCGGTGGCCTTCTGGACGTCGCCGCCGATGTGGGCCTCCAGCATCGCGCGCAGCTCGGGGGTGACCACGTGGCCGACGACGGAGACGAAGCCTACGGCGCCGACCGACAGGAGCGGCAGGTTCAGCATGTCGTCGCCCGAGTACCAGGCCAGGCCGCTCTGGGCGATGGCCCAGCTGGCGCGGCCCAGATCGCCCTTGGCGTCCTTGTTGGCCACGATCCGGGGGTGCTCGGCCAGCCTGACCAGGGTCTCGGTGTTGATCGGGACACCGCTGCGGCCGGGGATGTCGTAGAGCATGACCGGCAGCTCGGTGGCGTCGGCGATGGCCGTGAAGTGCTGGAAGAGGCCTTCCTGCGGCGGCTTGCTGTAGTAGGGCGTCACCGCGAGGAGGCCGTGGGCTCCGGTGCGCTCGGCCTGGCGGGCGAGCTCGAGGGTGTGCCGGGTGTCGTTGGTGCCGATGCCGGCTACGACGTGGGCGCGGTCGCCGACCGCTTCGAGTACGGCTCGTACGAGGTCGTTTTTCTCCGCGTCGGTGGTCGTGGGGGACTCACCGGTGGTGCCGTTGATGATCAGGCCGTCGTTGCCTGCGTCCACCAGGTGGACGGCGAGACGCTGCGCGCCGTCGAGGTCAAGTGCGCCATCAGCCGTGAACGGCGTGATCATGGCGGTGAGGACCCGCCCGAAGGGGGTCTGCGGAGTCGAGATCGGAGCCATGGGTAACACGCTACTCGCTGCCATGCTCGCGGTGTCCCCTCGGGGGACGTCAACAGGCGGTGCCGCCCGGCGGGAGCCGGGAGGGTGTTGGATCCCGGCACTGCCTGCTCGGGGGTTCAAGCAGTGCCGGGTCCGTTTGATCAGCCTAGATGAACTTTACGAAACGCCGCAATACGGACACTTGGGACTTGTTCCCGTACATGCGTACGCCACGCGTGTATCAGCCCTTACGGGGCAACGCGCCCGTCGGGGTCGAAGGCCGCACAGGTCGGCGGCACGGGCTTCGCCCGGCGCTGCTCCATCCCCCCCGACGACCGTCCCGGCCCCCTGCTGCGGGGAGGACGGGGTGCGGCTCCGCCGGGGCGGGCGCAGAGCTGACGGCCCGCCATGAATTTTGCTTAATGTCCCGAATTCCGGCACCGATCGGCCCGTTCGTTCGTCTGTCCAGGAGAGAGCACACCATCCGTCAGAACCCGGGCCCAGAGCCCCGACCGTGAGGAGAGTCGCCACCGTGTTTCGCCGGCGCGAACCCGTCCCCTTCGCCTTCGTCGCCGAGGCCGAACGTTTCCGGAGCAACGTCACTCCGCCGCCGCGCGAGAGTCTGAGCGCCGCCCAGCTCACCGCCCGTAGTCTGGTCGGACTGACCGTGGTGGCGGGGCTCGTGGGCTCGCTGCTCTTCGGCATACCCGCACTGCAGCCGTACCAGGCGTCCGACCGGCCCGCGGGGACGGCGCAGCAATCGGAGGTGTCCGGGGGGCGGTAGCCTCTCGGGCACAGCCCAACCGAACGTGCATGTGAGTGAGGTCCTGCCGTGCCCCTGCCCTTCCTGACGGCCGACGGCGTCTTCGACGCACACGAGGACGAAGCCCTCCCCCATGTGGATCCCGAGCGGTGGCGGCGCCCCTACCGGCCCGGCCCCTGGCGGGTCGCCGGTGCCTCGGTGCTGCTGCTGCTCGCCGCCTTCATGCTGCTGGCCACGGTGATCATCGCCTTCGCGGGCACCTGGACGGGTGCGGGCATCGCCCTGGCCGCCTCGCTGACCGTGGTCGGCTCCGCGCTGCGGATCCTGCGCTCCGGCGTGTGGGTGAGCCCCTCCGGGCTGCGCCGGGTCGGCTTCTTCGGGACCCGCTCGGTCGTCTGGAGCCAGGTCGAGAAGGTGCACAAGGTCCAGCAGCCGGTGCGCTGGCTGGGACTGCCCCGGACCGTCCAGGGGCAGGCGCTGACGGTGGCCGCGCGCGGCAAGGAGCCGGCGGTGCTGCTGACCGACCACAACGCCGACTTCCTGGCCCGGGGCGAGGCCTTCGACCGGGCCGCCGGCCAGGTGGAGGCGTGGGCCGAGGAGTACCGGGGCGTGCCCGCCTGACGGCGGCGCAACGGCACGAGGGCCCGTACGGGGATCGTCCTGTACGGGCCCTTCTCGTTCGCGCGTACGCGGCTACGCGCGCGCCTGGTGCAGGGCGATGGCCCGCTGCATGGCCTTGCGGGCCCGCGGGGTGTCGCGGGCGTCGTGGTAGGCGATGGCGAGGCGGAACCAGGTGCGCCAGTCCCCCGGCGCGTCCTCGGTCTCCGCCTTGCGGCGTGCGAAGACCTCGTCGGCGGAGTCCCGCAGGATCCGGCCGTACTGGTCCCGTTCCAGCTCGTCGACGGGCAGGCCGCCCTCGGCCTCCAGCTCCGACGCGAGCTGGTTGGCCCGGGTGACGAAGCGGGTGTTCATCCAGAGGAACCAGATGCCGATGACCGGCAGGACGAGCACGGCCACGCCGAAGGTGACGGTGAGCCAGGTGCCCTGCTGGATCAGCAACAGGCCCCGGCTGCCGACCAGGACGAAGTAGACGACCAGGACGGCGGCCGTGACGAGATAGGTGATCTTCGCGCGCATGGTGCTACTGCCTCATCAGCCGAGGTCGAGGAAGTTTTCCAGGCCGAAGGTGAGGCCCGGGGTCTGCGTCACGCGGCGGGCGCCGAGCAGGATGCCCGGCATGAAGCTGCTGTGGTGCAGGGAGTCGTGACGGATGGTCAGGGTCTCGCCCTCGCCGCCGAGCAGTACCTCCTGGTGGGCCAGCAGGCCGCGCAGGCGGATGGCGTGCACGGGGACGCCGTCGACGTCGGCGCCGCGGGCGCCGTCGAGGGCCGTGGCGGTGGCGTCGGGCTGGGCGCCGAGGCCGGCCTCGGCGCGGGCGGCCGCGATGAGCTGGGCCGTGCGGGTCGCGGTGCCGGAGGGGGCGTCGACCTTCTTCGGGTGGTGCAGCTCGACGACCTCGACGGACTCGAAGTAGCGGGCGGCCTGGGCGGCGAACTTCATGTTGAGGACGGCGCCGATGGAGAAGTTCGGGGCGATGAGCACCCCGGTCTCCGGGGAGGCGGCGAGCCAGGTGTTCAGCCGGGCGAGGCGGTCCTCGTTCCAGCCGGTGGTGCCGACCACGGCGTGGATGCCGTGGCCGACGAGGAAGTCCAGGTTCCCCATGACCGAGTCGGGGGTGGTCAGCTCGACGGCGACCTGGGCTCCCGCCTCGGCCACCTGCTCCAGCTTGTCGCCCCGCCCGAGGGCCGCCACCAGCTCCATGTCCTCGGCGGCCTCGACCGCCTTGACCGCCTCGGAGCCGATGCGGCCCCGGGCGCCGAGGACTGCCACGCGCAGCTTGCTCATTCGTTGCTTCCTTAAGGGTGCGTGCGTACGGGTCTAGGCGACCGCTTCGTCGAGTCGGGCGGCCTGCTTCTCCTTGAGGGGGCCGATCACCGCCAGCGAGGGCCGCTGGGCCAGTACATCCCGGGCGACCGCGCGGACGTCGTCCGGGGTCACCGAGGCGATGCGGGCCAGCATGTCGTCGACGGACATCTGGTCGCCCCAGCACAGCTCGCTCTTGCCGATGCGGTTCATGATCGCGCCGGTGTCCTCCAGGCCGAGGACGGTGGAGCCGGAGAGCTGGCCGATGGCGCGCCGGATCTCCTCGTCGGTGAGGCCTTCGGAGGCGACGGTGTCGAGCTCCTGGCGGCAGATCCGCAGCACGTCGTGGACCTGGCTGGGCCGGCAGCCGGCGTAGACGCCGAAGAGGCCGGTGTCGGCGAAGCCGGAGGTGTACGAGTACACGCTGTAGGCCAGGCCGCGCTTCTCGCGGACCTCCTGGAAGAGCCGGGAGGACATGCCGCCGCCGAGGGCGGTGTTCAGCACGCCGAGGGCCCAGCGGCGCTCGTCGGTGCGGGCGAGGCCCGGCATGCCGAGGACCACGTGGGCCTGCTCGGTCTTGCGGTTGACCAGGTCGACGCGGCCGGCGGTGCGGATCCGCTTGGTGCCGGTGCGCGGGCCGAGCGGGACGGCGTCGGTGTGCTTGAGGGCGCCGGCCTTCTCGAAGGCCGCGCGGACCTGGCGGACGACCTTGTTGTGGTCGACGTTGCCGGCGGCGGCCACGACCAGGCGGGTCGGGTCGTAGTGCTTCTTCCAGAAGCGGCGGATCCGGTCGGCGCCGAGGGCGTTGATGGTGTCGACGGTGCCGAGCACGGGGCGGCCGAGCGGCGAGTCCCCGTACATGGTCTGGGCGAACAGGTCGTGGACCATGTCGCCCGGGTCGTCCTCGGTCATCGCGATCTCTTCGAGGATGACCCCGCGCTCGGCGTCGACGTCCTCCTCGCGGATCAGCGAGCCGGTGAGCATGTCGCAGACCACGTCGATGGCCAGCGGCAGGTCCGTGTCGAGGACGCGCGCGTAGTAGCAGGTGTACTCCTTCGCCGTGAAGGCGTTCATCTCGCCGCCGACCGCGTCGATCGCGGAGGAGATGTCGAGGGCGGTCCGCTGGGCGGTGCCCTTGAAGAGGAGGTGTTCCAGGTAGTGGGTGGCGCCGTTGAGAGCGGGCGTCTCGTCGCGCGAGCCCACGTTGGCCCAGATGCCGAAGGTGGCGGAGCGGACGGAGGGCAGCGTCTCGGTGACGATGCGCAGTCCGCCGGGCAGGACCGTGCGCCGGACGGTGCCGATGCCGTTCTGGCCCTTGAGGAGAGTTTGGGTACGGGCGACGGCCCGCCCCTCCGAAGAGGGGCGGGCCGTCACACGGGAACTACGCGACGTCACTTGTCGGAGTCGTCCTTGTCGGCCTCAGCGGCTTCCTCGCCCTCGATCACGGGGACCAGGGAGAGCTTGCCGCGCTGGTCGATCTCGGCGATCTCGACCTGCACCTTGGTGCCGACCGCGAGCACGTCCTCGACGTTCTCCACGCGCTTGCCACCGGCGAGCTTGCGGATCTGCGAGATGTGCAGCAGGCCGTCCTTGCCGGGCATGAGGGAGACGAAGGCACCGAAGGTGGTGGTCTTGACGACCGTACCCAGGTAGCGCTCGCCGACCTCCGGCATGGTCGGGTTGGCGATCGCGTTGATCGTGGAGCGGGCGGCCTCGGCGGCCGGGCCGTCGGCGGCACCGATGTAGATGGTGCCGTCGTCCTCGATCGTGATCTCGGCGCCGGTGTCCTCCTGGATCTGGTTGATCATCTTGCCCTTGGGGCCGATGACCTCGCCGATCTTGTCCACGGGGATCTTGACGGTGATGATCCGCGGGGCGTTGGGGGACATCTCGTCCGGCGTGTCGATCGCTTCCATCATCACGTCGAGGATGTGGAGGCGGGCGTCGCGGGCCTGGGTCAGGGCCGCGGCCAGGACGGAGGCCGGGATGCCGTCGAGCTTGGTGTCGAGCTGGAGCGCGGTGACGAACTCCTTGGTGCCGGCGACCTTGAAGTCCATGTCGCCGAAGGCGTCCTCCGCACCGAGGATGTCGGTGAGGGCGACGTAGTGGGTCTTGCCGTCGATCTCCTGGGAGATCAGGCCCATGGCGATGCCGGCGACGGGGGCCTTGAGGGGCACACCGGCGTTCAGCAGCGACATGGTGGAGGCGCAGACCGAGCCCATGGACGTCGAACCGTTGGAGCCGAGGGCCTCGGACACCTGGCGGATCGCGTAGGGGAACTCCTCGCGCGTCGGCAGGACCGGCACGATCGCGCGCTCGGCGAGCGCGCCGTGGCCGATCTCGCGGCGCTTCGGGGAGCCGACGCGGCCGGTCTCGCCGACGGAGTACGGCGGGAAGTTGTAGTTGTGCATGTAGCGCTTGCGGGTCACCGGGGAGAGGGTGTCCAGCTGCTGCTCCATGCGGAGCATGTTGAGGGTGGTGACGCCCAGGATCTGGGTCTCGCCACGCTCGAACAGCGCCGAGCCGTGCACGCGCGGGATGGCCTCGACCTCGGCGGCCAGGGTGCGGATGTCGGTCAGGCCACGGCCGTCGATGCGGACCTTGTCCTTGATGACGCGCTCGCGCACCAGGGCCTTGGTCAGGCTGCGGTAGGCGGCGGAGATCTCCTTCTCGCGGCCCTCGAAGGCCGGGAGGAGCTTCTCGGCGGCGATCTCCTTGACGCGGTCCAGCTCGGCCTCGCGGTCCTGCTTGCCCGCGATGGTCAGCGCCTGGGAGAGCTCGCCCTTGACGGCGGCCGCGAGGGCCTCGTACACGTCGTCCTGGTAGTCCAGGAAGACCGGGAACTCGCCCTCGGGCTTGGCGGCCTTGGCGGCCAGGTCGGCCTGGGCCTTGCAGAGGACCTTGATGAAGGGCTTCGAGGCGTCGAGGCCGGCGGCCACGATCTCCTCGGTCGGCGCCTCGGCGCCGCCCTTGACCAGGGCGATGGTCTGCTCGGTGGCCTCGGCCTCGACCATCATGATCGCGACGTCGCCGTCCTCCAGGACGCGGCCCGCGACGACCATGTCGAAGACGGCGTCCTCGAGCTCGGTGTGCGTCGGGAAGGCGACCCACTGGCCGCGGATCAGCGCGACGCGGACGCCGCCGATCGGGCCGGAGAAGGGCAGGCCGGCCAGCTGGGTGGACGCGGACGCGGCGTTGATCGCGATGACGTCGTACAGGTGGTCCGGGTTGAGCGCCATGACGGTGGCGACGACCTGGATCTCGTTGCGCAGGCCCTTCTTGAAGGAGGGGCGCAGCGGGCGGTCGATCAGGCGGCAGGTGAGGATCGCGTCCTCGGAGGGGCGGCCCTCGCGGCGGAAGAAGGAGCCGGGGATCTTGCCGGCCGCGTACTGGCGCTCCTCGACGTCCACCGTGAGGGGGAAGAAGTCGAGCTGGTCCTTGGGCTTCTTCGACGCGGTGGTCGCGGAGAGGACCATCGTGTCGTCGTCCAGGTAGGCAACGGCGGAGCCGGCGGCCTGGCGGGCGAGGCGGCCCGTCTCGAAGCGGATGGTGCGGGTGCCGAAGGAGCCGTTGTCGATGACGGCCTCGGCGTAGTGGGTCTCGTTCTCCACTAGCGTTTTCTCCATTTTCGTCGTCTCCGTCCGCCACCCGTGTGGTGGTGGACGGTTGCGGAGAAGCGCTCCTGGCGTGCGGGCCGGTCTTCGATCGAAGCACCCGGGTCTCGGCCCCTCCGACGGGGCTTTCCGGATGCCACTACCGAGGACCGGCGGCGTAGGGAGGGCGCTCCTCCTCTTCGGTTGTGCGCTGTGTCCCAGACTACAAAGCGTCGGGTACGTCGCGCACGTACAGCAAAGGGAGCGGCCCCATCGGTGTGGGAACCGCTCCCTTCACAGTGTGCTTACTTGGCGCCGGCCGCACCGCGGCGGATGCCGAGGCGCTCGACCAGCGTACGGAAGCGCTGGATGTCCTTCTTGGCCAGGTACTGCAGCAGGCGGCGACGCTGGCCGACCAGGATCAGCAGACCACGACGGGAGTGGTGGTCGTGCTTGTGGGTCTTGAGGTGCTCGGTCAGGTCCGAGATGCGGCGGGACAGCATCGCGACCTGGACCTCGGGAGAGCCGGTGTCGCCCTCCTTGGCACCGAATTCGGCGATGAGCTGCTTCTTCGTAGCGGCGTCGAGCGGCACGCTTACTCCTTGGTTTGGTCTTCGTGGCCACCGAGTGCCCCAGGTCGAATTCGCTGGGGAGCTTCCGTAACTCGGGAGGCGAGGTCCGCTGGGCGCTGTCTCCAGAGGTCTCCGGGGACGCGTACACAAACGGCCGTCACACAGCGTACCAGGCTGCCGGGTCTCGCCGTCTCAGCTGGTGAGAGAGCGGGCGCGGCCGTATACGTCGAGCACCGCCAGGGCCAGCGGGACCAGGCTGAGCAGGACCGCGGCCTCGGTGAGGTCGAGCAGCCTTCCCCAGAAGGGTGACAGGCCCTTGCGGGGGATGACAAGCGAGATTCCCACGAGGAGGGCGGCTCCGGCGGCGACGGCGGCGGAGAGCCAGACCGTGCGTTCGAACGCCAGATCGACCGGCGTGCGCAGGGCCAGGCCCAGGACCAGCAGGCCGACCGCCGCCAGGCCCGCGGCCAGGGCGCAGACCACCTGGGAGGTGTAGCGGAAGAGGCGGGCGCGCAGCAGCATCGCCAGGCCGGTGGCCAGCGCCAGCAGGCGCCCCCAGGTGCTGTCGGAGAAGCCGAGGACGGCGGCGGCTCCGACCGCGACCGCCGCGCACCCCCCGACGAGGCCGAGGAGCATCTCGTGCCCCCGCCGGGCCTGGGCGGCGATGGCCTCGGCGTCGAGCGGGGCCGCCTGCGGGTCGGCGGCGCCGTGGTCGGCGTACGGGTCGGCGTCGTGGCGGTCCGGGGCCTCGTATCCGGGGGCCGCGCTCTGCGGGGCGGCGTACCCGATGGGCAGCCGGGCGAAGCGGGCGGACAGGGCGGGCAGGAAGGCGACGAGCCCGATGGCGACGGGGGCGCACACGGCGGCCGCGGCCGTGGCGGAGGCGTCGGCGGCGATGGCGCCGAAGGAGGCCAGGGTCCCGGTGGCCGCGAGGAAGGTGGTGGCGACGAAGGGGGCGTCCCCGTCCGGGGTGAGCGCGACCAGCGCGACCGAGGCGACCAGGACGCAGGCGCAGCCGAGCAGGAACTGCAGCCGGCCGGGTCCCTGGCCGGCGCCGGCGGCGACGGCGCCGGAGCCGGCGATCAGCAGGTGCGGCAGGGCGCCGAGGCCGAGGGCCACGGCGGAGCCGCGGTCGCGGTAGACGCGGGCCCGTACGCCGGCGGCGGCGGTGAGCAGCAGGCCCACGGCCCCGGCGATGATCCCGGGGAGGCCGTGCATGTCGTGCCGGACCGGGTCGGCGTACCAGAGGACGAAGCCGAGCAGGACGAGCAGCAGCGCGGCGCCCGCCAGGCCCGCCCCGCGGAGCATGTCGTCGCTCCAGCGGTGCCGGTCCCGGACGACGGCGGAGGCGACGGCGTCGGAGACGTCGTCGAAGACGGCCGGCGGCAGGGACTCGGCGAAGGGGCGCAGGCTGAGCACCTCGCCGTCCAGGACCTGCTGGGCGGCGAGGGTGCGGGCGCCGTCGAGGACGGTGCCGGAGCGGCGGACCAGATGGAAGCCGGTGGGGGTGCCGACGGGCTGGGTCTGGCCGGTGAGGCGCAGCAGTTCGGGGTAGACGTCGGCGACGGCGATGTCCTCGGGGAGGGCGACGTCGATGCGGCTGTCCGGTGCCACGACGGTGACCCTGCAGAAACCGGTCGCCTCGGCCGTACTCACCTGTGTGACCCCCTGGTTGGCGCCGCACCGCCGCGGCGGCGGTCGGTTCGCGGATGCGCATGGCGCGGCCGTCACCCTACCCGGAGGCCGCCCGTCCACCGGCAAGTAGGATCACCGTTCGCGTCGGGCGCGGGGTGCGGGAGTGCCCCCCGGTGCCCGGGACTTGGGGGCGCCGGCCGCGACGTCCCGCCCGCTCTCGAGGGATTGATGCTCCGGTGAGCCAGATCGTCGTCAAACGCCCGCCGCGGTCCCTGCCGCCCGAGGTCCCTTCGGACGAGCTGCGGCTGGAGGCGCCGCCGGAACTCCCGCGGGGGCAGCAGGAGGGCATGCTGATGCAGCTCCTGCCGATGCTGGGCATGGGCTCCTCGGTCGTCTTCTTCTTCATGCCGGGTGCGGCGCCGTTCATGCGGATCATGGGCGTGCTGATGCTGGCGTCGACGGTGGGCATGGTCATCGCCCAGCTGGTGCGCCACCGGCGCGGTACGCAGGGGCAAATGGCCGACGTCCGCCGGGACTACCTCAAGTACCTCGCGCAGACGCGGCGCCAGGTGCGGCGCACCGCGCGGGCGCAGCGCGACGCGCAGCTCTACCTGCACCCGGCGCCCGACCAGCTGTGGTCGGTGGTGGCGGAGGGCTCGCGGCTGTGGGAACGGCGGGTCGGCGACGCGGACTTCGGGCAGGCCCGGCTGGGGCTGGGCGCGCAGCGGCTCGCGACCGCGCTGGTGGCTCCGGACACGGCCCCGGTGGACGAGCTGGAGCCGCTGGCGGCGGGTGCGATGCAGCGCTTCCTGAAGGTGCACTCCTCGCTGGACGGGCTGCCGGTGGCGGTGTCGATCCGGGCGTTCTACCACGTGACGGTGTCCGGGGAGGCGGAGTGGGCGCGCGGTGCGGCGCGGGCGATGGTGGCGCAGCTGGCGACGCTGCACTCCCCCGAGGACCTGGTGGTGGCGGTGGTGGCCGCGCCGGGGGCGGTGCCGTCGTGGGACTGGGTGAAGTGGCTGCCGCACACGCAGGTGCCGGGGCAGGTCGACGGGGCCGGCACGAAGCGGCTGTTCGGCGACGACCTGGGTGAGCTGGAGGGGCTGCTGGGGTCCCGGCTGGAGGGCCGGCCGCGGTTCAGCCGGGAGGTGTCGCCGGTGCTGGACCAGCCGCACCTGGTGGTGGTCCTGGACGGCGGGCTGGTGCCGCCGGACTCGGTGTTCGCGGCGGCCGAGGGGCTACAGGGCGTCACCGTCGTCGAGGTGGTCGCGGGCGAGCTGGACGAGCATCGCGGCGGGCTGTCGGTCGTGGTGGGGCCGGGCCGGCTGCGGCTGGAGTCGGGCGCGGGGGTCGCGTACGAGGGCACCCCGGACACCCTGTCGCTGCCGGCGGCGGAGGCGCTGGCCCGGCAGCTGGCGCCGCTGCGCACGGGCGGCGGGGACGACGACGAGCCGCTGCTGGCGAACCTGGACTTCACCGACCTGCTGAACCTGGGCGACGCGGCTTCGGTCGACGTGTCCCGCACCTGGCGGCCGAGGTCGGCCGGCGAGCGGCTGCGGGTGCCGATCGGGGTGGGCGAGGACGGCGCGCCGGTGATGCTGGACCTGAAGGAGGCCGCGCAGGAGGGCATGGGCCCGCACGGGCTGTGTGTGGGCGCGACCGGTTCGGGCAAGTCGGAGCTGCTGCGGACGCTGGTGCTGGGGCTGGCGGTGACGCACACCTCGGAGACGCTGAACTTCGTCCTCGCCGACTTCAAGGGCGGCGCCACGTTCACCGGTATGGGGCAGATGCCGCACGTGGCGGCGGTGATCACCAACCTGGCGGACGACCTGACGCTCGTCGACCGGATGGGCGACTCGATCCGCGGCGAGCTCCAGCGCCGGCAGGAGCTGCTGCGTTCGGCGGGCAACTACGCGAACATCCACGACTACGAGAAGGCGCGCGCGGCGGGCGCCCCGCTGGAGCCGCTGGCCTCGCTGGTGCTGGTGATCGACGAGTTCTCCGAGCTGCTGACCGCGAAGCCCGACTTCATCGACATGTTCATCCAGATCGGCCGGATCGGGCGCTCGCTGGGCGTGCACCTGCTGCTGGCCTCGCAGCGGCTGGAGGAGGGCAAGCTGCGGGGCCTGGACACGTACCTGTCGTACCGGATCGGGCTGCGGACCTTCTCGGCGTCGGAGTCGCGGACGGCGATCGGGGTGCCGGACGCGTACCACCTGCCGTCGGTGCCCGGTTCGGGGTACCTGAAGTTCGGTACGGACGAGATGACCCGCTTCAAGGCGGCGTACGTCTCGGGCGTCTACCGCTCGGGCGGGCCGGACCTGGCGGCGGGGCCGTTCCCGGTGGAGCGCCGGCCGGCGCTGTTCACGGCGGCTCCGGTACCGGTGGTGTACGCGGCGCCGGACCCTGCGCACCTGGCGGAGCGGCCGGCGCGGGAGGACGACGCGCTGGCTGACACGGTGCTCGACGTGATCGTGGGGCGGCTGGAGGGGCAGGGGGTGCCGGCGCACCAGGTGTGGCTGCCGCCGCTGGACCGGGCGCCGTCCCTGGACCAGCTGCTGCCGGCCCTGGCGCCTTCGGCGGAGCGCGGACTGCACGCGGAGGGGTACACGCGGCCGGGCGGGCTGGTGGTGCCGCTCGGGCTGATCGACAAGCCCTTCGAGCAGCGGCGCGAGGTGCTCTACCGGGACTTCTCGGGCGCGGCGGGCCACATGATGGTGGTGGGCGGCCCGCAGTCGGGCAAGTCGACGCTGATGCGGACGCTGATCTGCTCGTTCGCGCTGACGCACACCCCGCGCGAGGTGCAGTTCTACGGGCTGGACTTCGGCGGCGGCGCGCTGTCCTCGGTGGCGGAGCTGCCGCACGTGGGCGGGATCGCCTCGCGGCTGGACCCGGAGCGGGTGCGGCGCACGGTCGCGGAGGTGGCGGGGATCCTGGCCCGCCGCGAGGAGTTCTTCCGGGCGAACGGCATCGACTCCATCGGCACGTACCGGCGCAGGCGCGCGGCGGGCGAGCTGCCGGGCGAGGCGTGGGGGGACGTGTTCCTCGTCGTCGACGGCTGGGGCGGGTTCCGCGGCGAGTACGAGGGCCTGGAGCCGGTGGTCACGGACATCGCGGCCCGCGGGCTCGGCTACGGGATCCACGTGGTGGTCACGGCGGCCCGGTACATGGAGGTGCGGGCGGCACTGAAGGACCAGCTGCTGGGCCGGCTGGAGCTGCGGCTGGGCGACGTGATGGACTCCGAGTTCGACCGGCGGGTGGCGGCGAACGTGCCGACGGGGATGCCGGGGCGGGGCCAGGTGCCGGAGAAGCTGCACTTCCTGGGGGCGCTGCCGCGGACCGACGGGGCGCACGACGCGGAGAGCCTCTCGGAGGGCACCCGGGAGTTCGTGGCGGCGGTGCGCTCGGGCTGGAGCGGCCCGTCGGCTCCCGGGGTGCGGCTGCTGCCGCGGCTGCTGCACGCGGACCGGCTGCCCAAGGGCGGGGAGTTCCCGGAGCGCGGGATCGCGATCGGCATCGACGAGACCGCCCTGGAGCCGGTGTTCGTCGACTTCGAGAGCGACCCCTTCTTCCTGGTGTTCGGCGAGAGCGAGTCGGGCAAGACGAACCTGCTGCGGCTGATCGCGCAGCAGATCTCCCAGCGCTACCGGCCGGACCAGGCGAAGCTGGTCGTCGGCGACTACCGGCGCGGGCTGCTGGGGGCGCTGCCGGAGGAGCACCTGCTGGAGTACGCGCCGATGGCGGGTTCCCTCCAGATGCACATGGAGGCGCTGGTCGGGGTGTTCTCGCGCAGGCAGCCGCCGGCGGACGTCACCCCGCGGCAGCTGCGGGACCGCAGCTGGTGGACGGGCCCGGACGTGTTCATCGTGATCGACGACTACGACCTGGTCGCCACGAGCCAGGGCAACCCGCTGTCGCAGCTGGTGGAGTTCCTGCCGTTCGCCCGGGACACCGGGGTCCGCTTCGTCGTCGCGCGCAGCTCGGCGGGGGCCTCGCGGGCGATGTACGAGCCGTTCATGCAGCGGATCAAGGAGCTGGGCGCGCAGGGCGTCGTCCTGTCGGGCGACCCCTCCGAGGGCGACCTGCTCGGCAGCGTCCGCTCCCGCCCGATGCCCCCGGGCCGCGGACACTACGTGTCGCGCCGGCGCGGTACCTCGCTGGTCCAGCTGGGCCGGATGCCGGGGCTGTAGGGCCGGGGCCGGCGGGTCCGGGCCACGGGGTCCGGACCGGGGTCCGGACCGGGGTCCGGACCGGGGTCCCGCGGCCTTGGGGGAAACGGCTCCCCCGGCGGCCGCGTTCCGCCGATAATCGGCAGCGAAGACCGAGCAGCACCGCACGACCGACGGGAAGGGCCGCACATGGGCACCCAGCAGGAGAAGGACGAGCTGTACGCGCTCGACATCAGCGACGTCGAGTGGCAGGGGCCGCCCGGGACCAGCCCGGACGAGGAGCGCGTGGAGATCGCCAAGCTGCCCGAGGGCGCTGTGGCGATGCGGTCCTCGCTGGACCGCGACACGGTGCTGCGCTACACGGCCGCCGAGTGGGAGGCCTTCGTGCTCGGTGCCCGGGACGGGGAGTTCGACCTCACCTGAGGCGGGCTGCCCGGGTACGGCGAAGGGGGCGCGCCCCGCGCGGGGCGCGCCCCCTTCGGCATGCCGGGCGGGCTCAGAAGGCCTCGGTGAACAGGCGGGAGGCCTTCACGTCGGTGGCGCGGTAGTCGCCTTTGCCGCGCTCGATGAGCTTGGCGACGCCCTCCAGCTGCTTCTGCATGTTGTCGGCGCGGCCGTGGTACTTCCTCTGGAGGTCGAGGTACGCGACGTGCGCCTCGCCGTCCCAGGTGTCGGTGACGACCTTCACGGCCGACTCCATCTCCTCCAGGTCCTTGAGGATGTTCCTGGAGACGACGCGGATGCGGTCCGCCATCTGCTGGACGCTCGCGTACCGTACCCGGGTGTGGCCGTCTTCGCTGCCTGCCATGTGCTTCTCCTTCGGGCTGGGGTGGTCCGGGGCGACGCGGACGTCAGAGGTTTTCGAGGCCGGAGCGGGTGCCGCCTCCGGAGGCGGAGCCGGATCGGGCGTTGATCGTGTTGAACGCCGCGTGCACGTCCGCGTCCTGCGCGTTGGTCAGGTTCTTCGTCTGCGCGACGGCGTTGTGCAGGACGGAGAGCAGCCGGCGGACCTCGTCGTGGTCGAGGTTGAGGTCCGACTGCGCCTTGCGGAAGCCGTCGGCGCCGACGCCGGTCCAGCCCGCGTGTACGGTTTCGAGGATGTCGGCCAGCTCACGGGCCTGGGTGGTGACGGCGGTGGCCGTCTCGGAGATCTTGTTGGCCGCCTTGACGACCGGATCGTCCGCAAGTCCGAAATTGCTCGTCATCCGAAGCTCCTCACTTCTCAATTCCCCGACAGCGCGGGCGGATCGCATGGCGGAGCGGAGGCCGCCGACGCCAATTCGCGCCGCGCGCACCGTACTTCCCCCTCCGCTTCACACGGATCCCCGATCACGGTCGTGAAGCCTGGCGTCACTCTAGTCACTGCGGCTCCGGCGGGCGTCGCGCAGGACGGTCGCGGTCCCGGCGACGACGGCGATGAGCACGCCCGCGATCCCGAGCGCGTACGTGCCGATCCGCTCGTCGCGCTCCCGGGCGGTCTCCGTCATCGGGAGGGCCGCCGCCTGCGGTGCGGCCGCCGGGGGCGGGCCGGGGTCCGGGACCGGTGGCCTGGGCGGCTCGGCGTCCTGGGTGAGCGCCCGCACCGGGTCCACCACACCCCATCCGACGTAGTCGTCACGGCCCTTGACGGAGCGCTCGGCGGTGTTCTGGATCTGCCAGACCACCTCCTGCGGGGTCCACTGCGGGTGCTCGGCGACCAGCAGGGCGGCGACCCCGGCGACGTAGGGGGCGGAGAAGCTGGTGCCGTTGTCGATGCACTGGCCGAAGCCGGGGACGGTGGAGACCATGTCGACGCCGGGGGCGGCGACCCCGATGAAGTCGCCGGGCTGGGAGAAGGCGGCCCGTTCGTTGTTGCGGTCGGACGAGGCCACGGCGAGGACCCCGGGGAAGGCCGCCGGGTAGGTCCTGCGCTTCTGCCCGCTCAGTCCGTCGTTGCCCGCCGAGGCGATGACCACGGCCCTGGCGGCGAGGGCCCGCTGGACGGCCTTGCCCAGTTCGGAGTCCGGGGTCAGCGGGGCGTCGGTGTCCTGGGAGATGTTGATGACGTGGGCGCCCTTGGCGACGGCGTGGTCGACCGCCTGGGCGAGGGTGGCGACCCCGTTGCCGGTGCCCTGGCCGTCGTTCTGCCGGATGGGGATGACGGTGGCCTCGGGGGCGAGGCCGACGAAGCCGGTGCCCTGCTGGGGGCGGGCCGCGATCAGCCCGGCGACCTTGGTGCCGTGCCCGATCGTGTCGTTCGTGCCGTCGCCGCCCTTGGGGTCGGTGAAGTCCCGGCCCGCGCCGGTGTCGAGGGCTCCGGCGAGCTGCGGGTTGGCGCGGTCCACGCCGGTGTCGATGACGGCGACCCTCACCCCCTGGCCCCTGGTGCGGGCCCACAGGGCGTCCAGCATGACCCGCTGGAGGGCCCAGGGCCGGTCGGCGATCTGCTTCTTCATCGGGAAGGTGCACTCGCCCGCCCCGTCCAGGGCGAGGGCGTACGGGGACTGCGGCGCGGGCGCCGTGCCGCCGAGGGCGGCCAGGGCGAGGGCGGCGGCCGCCAGGGCGGCGCGGGTGTGCTGCGACATGGCCGGCGCCCTCACGAACCCTGCGGCTGGCGTGCCGAGTTGGTGTCCAGACGGGGCCCCTTGGAGAGGAACTCCGACCACGCGATCGGCACCATCGCGGGCGCGATCCCGCCGTAGCCGAGCCGCACCTGCGCCTGGCTCGGCTCGGGCCGGCCGTCACCGGCGGCGCCCGGCGCCTGCGGGTCCGCGGCGCCGATCCCCGACTGCCGGGCGTCGCTGTCTCCGTTGGCCTGGACGGCGTACCGCAGGCCGGTGTCGGTGACCAGGAACAGGGTGCCCGCCCCGCCGGTCTGGCGGCCCTGGACCTGGGTGTAGAGCAGGCCCGTGCCGGGGGTGACGTACGAGCTGGTGCCGCTGGCGGTGATGTCGACGGGGAAGCCGGTGCCGGCCCAGGTGCTCAGGGTCTGCCGGCCCTGGCCGTCGACGGAGCGCAGGACGTTGCACACGGTGTCGCGCCGTTCGCCGCCGTTCGCGGCGCCCGGGGTGTCCGCGACCCGGTTGACCTGGGTGCCGCGCCGGCGGGGCCACTTGGCGTCGTCCTTGAAGGGAGGGGCGTTCGGATCCAGGGACTTCAGGTCGGTCTCGCGGGGCTTGCCGTGCATGCCGAGGCCTTCACCGGCGGGCGAGTGGATCAGCAGCCAGGCCACGAACTCCGAGACCGGGGCGATCCGGTCGGGCAGTACGACGTAGTACTGCGTACCGGATCCGGTCTGCGCGGTCAGCACCACGCCGACCCTGCCGCCGGCGCCCCCGGGCCCAGGGGCGCCGGCGCTCGCCCCGGGGGTGCCGGGCAGCTGCGGGAAGGCCAGGTCGTCGCCGGGGTTGAGGGTCGCCAGCCACTCCTCGGTGACCGGCTGCGGGGTGGCGCCGGTGCCGACCAGGGCCGTGGTCAGGATCCCGGAGTCCGGGCGCCCCTCGGGGAACCGGTACTTCGTGCCGGCCGAGTCGACGAGGAAGCGCTCCTTGGCCCCGCCGGTGCTCTGGACGTACAGCACCTGGGTGTCGGTGGTGCGGTTCCCGTCGTCCGTCAGGCCCGACTCCCGGTCGGCGAGGACGAAGGCCGCGGTCTGCACGCCCCGGTTGTTGCCGCCGGGCTGCTGGCAGACGGCCCAGCGCTTCGCCTTCGCGGCATCGGCCTTGTCGGGGAGCCGGTCGGGGGCGTAGGGGATGCCGATGATGGGGCCGCGCGGGGGCTTGCCCGCGTCCAGCACCTTGTCCTCGACCTGGACGACCTTGGACTTGCGGGGGTCGAGCAGCAGCCGGGCCGAGGCCAGGTTCAGCACGGGGTGCAGCCGGGTCTGCCCCTTGCCGTTCACCTTCGTGGTCAGGACCACGTACCGGGTCGTCGACTGCTTGCCGACGACGACCACGGCTCCGGGTTCGTCCCACCCCTTGGGGGCCTGCGGACGGAACATGCCCCAGGCGCCGAAGCCCGCGACGATGAGCGCCCCGGTCACCACTCCGGGCAGCACCGCGCGCAGCGGGCGGGGGGCGCCCTCCTCGGTACCGGTGGCGGAGGGCTGGAGGAACGCGGCCACGGTGCGCCGCTTCGCGAAGGTGTACGCGTTGAGCTCATCACGTCGTGATGCCATGACCGTCTGCTTCTCCCCGCGCGGCCCGGCCGGTGGGGCCGTTCCCCGGGCCTTGGTTGTCGGACCGGGGACCTACTATGCCTCTTGACGGAGGGTCGGCAGGTGCCGGGTGGGCCGGGGCGGCGGCCCGGCGCCCGCCGGATCCCTCCGGTCCGGGGCATTCAGGGCTGTTGGGGTGGATGGTGAGGTTCCGGTGCCGGCGGCTGCTGCCGCGCGGCCCGCGGACTCCCGGGTTCCGCCCGCGAGTTGGGGAGGTGCGCGAGTGAGGGCCAGCGCGACGGCGCCGCGTGCGGCCGCGGCCGCACCCGCACGCGGCGGGGTCACTCCGCATCCGCGGTCGGGCCCGGGCCGCTTCGGCCCGTTCCGACTGCAACAGCTCGTGCTCCTCCAGCTCGCGGCCGCCGCGCTGCTCGTGGCCTGGGTGGTGGAACCGCTGCTGCTGGTGCCCGCGGGCGTCCTCGCGGTGGTGCTGGCCCTGCTCGCCCTCGTCCGCCGCCACCAACGCTCCCTGCCCGAGTGGATCGGCGGCGCGCTCGCCCTGCGCGCCAGGCGGCGCAGGGCCGTCGCGTCCACCGTGCCGGCGGGCACCGAGCCGGGGCTCGCGCCGCTGGTCGAGGCCGATCCGGCGCTGCGGACCACCGCCTTCGGCGACCGCGACCGGCGCCCCGTCGGGCTGGTCGGCGACGGGACGTTCCTGACGGCCGTGGTCCAGGTGGACACGGACGCCGGCGCGCTGCGGCCCGACCGCGCGGAGCGGCCGCTGCCGCTGTCCCTGATCCGGGACGTCCTCGAAGTGGACGGAATCCGGCTGGAGTCGGCGCAACTGGTGCAGCACACCCAGCCCGCCCCGGCCCCGCACCTGCCGCCCCGGTCGATGGCCGCCCTCAACTACGCGCCCCTGCAGGCCCGTACGGGCACCCCGGGGGTGCGGCTGACGTGGATCGCGCTCAAGCTCGACCCGGAACTGTGCCCGGAGGCGGTCGCCGCGCGCGGCGGCGGCCTCGCAGGGGCGCAGCGCTGCGTGGTGCGGGCGGCCGACCAGCTGGCCGGCCGGCTGGCCGGGGCCGGGTTCCGGGCCACCGTGCTCACCGAGCAGGAGCTGACGGGCGCGCTGGCGACCTCCTCGTGCGCCAACCCGATGGCGATCACCCAGGCGGGGCGTACGGCGAGCACCGGCCGGCGCACGGAGGAGACCCCCCGGACCTGGCGCTGCGACGACCGGCGCCACACCACCTACTGGATAGGCCGCTGGCCCCGGCTGGGCGGGGCGGGGGCCGGGCTGCCCCAGTTCGCGGCACTGCTCACCTCACTGCCGGCGCTGGCGACCAACTTCAGCCTGACGATGGCCCCGGCGGGGCGGCAGGGCGTCACCCTGACGGGGCACGTACGGGTCACCGGGCGCAGCGACGAGGAACTGGTGGCCGCCCGGCGGGAGCTGGAGCGGACCGCGCGGGGCGTACGGGCCGGGCTGGTCCGGCTCGACCGGGAACAGGTTCCGGGGCTGCTGGCCTCGCTGCCGCTGGGAGGGGCGCGATGAGGGGTCCGGCATCCGTCAGGGGCGGTTTCGGGCTGATCGGACCGCGCCGGGAGCGGCACGTGGTGCCCGCGGCGGACCTGGACGCGCTGGCGCTGCCCGTCGGGGACGACGGGGTCGTCATCGGCGTGGACGCCGAGGGGCGGCCGGCGGTGCTCGGCGTGAACCGGCCCACGCCGTACGAGGTCACGCTGATCGGCGGCCTGTGGACGGCGCAGGTGCTGGCGCTGCGCACGGCCGCGACGGGGGCCCGGGTCGCGGTGGAGACCGGGCGGGCGCCCGTGTGGTCCGGGCTGGCCCAGGCGGCCGGCGGCGGGCAGCAGTGCGTGACCCTGCACGACGTGGGCCGGGTCCCGCCGCAGGGCGCCTCGGCGGGCAGCCCGGTGCTGGTGGTCCGGGACTGCGGGATGCGGCCGCCGCGCGGGCGGGTGGTGGCGGGGCCGTGGCAGTCGGTGCTGACCCTGCTGCCGTACCTGAGCCCGGCCGCGCCCCGGCTGGTGCGGAACTCGGCACTGGTCGGGGTGCAGCGGGTGTCCCCGGACGAGGCGGAGCAGGTGGGCGCCCTGATGCGGCTGCCGGGGGCGGCGGTCGAGTCGCTGCCGACCCTGGGCGACGGGGTGACGCTGTGGTGCACGCCGCGGGACCGGAAGTTCGTGATGACGCAGGGGACGGAAGCGGAGACCGGGCTGCTGGGGGCGGCGCGGCGCATCGACTGACGGCCCGGTCGCCGGGACGTGCGGGATGACGGTTGCTCAGGGCCGGAGCGGCCTGTAGGCAGGAGTACGGGGGCGGGACCTCGGCCGTGTCCTGTGGATGGGGCCGGATCCGTCCGCGGCTCCCCCGGCCACCGCCGGGGGACGTTGGCGACCGACGAGAACGCGGCGCGGCGCGGTGCCGGCCACCGCGGGCCCGGCCTGATCCCAAAGGCACGGCCTCGGGGGCTTTCGGGCGCGGGGCGCGATTAGGCTGGGCGCGGGCGCGGCGTCGAGGTGGGCGCCGACCGGTGTTCGACAGACCAGGAGGGCCAGGACCAGTGAGCGGCGATCGGAACGAGAGGCGCGGCGGGACGTGGGACGTCCCGACGGACGATCAGTCCGACGCGGAGCCCGATGTGACGGGCGAGTTCACCATCGACTACACCCCGCCGGCCTGGTACACGCAGGGCGCGCCCGCGCAGCCCGCGCCGGTCCCGGGGCTGCCCGGGCTGCCGGAGGGCAGCGGCTTCGAACCCCACCGCCCGGCGGACGTGGTCTCGCCGCCGACGATGCGGATCGCGCCGGGGTCTCCTCGCGCGTCCGAACCCGAAGCACCGGCCGCGCCGACCCCGACCCCTTCCGCGGCTCCGGCTCCGGCTCCGGCCGGAACCCCGGGAGGGCCGTCCACGTTCCCCGCCCAGGGCGCCGAAGCCCCGGGCCAGGAGGCCGCGTTCCCGGCCCGGAACGCCGAAGCCCCCGGCCAGGAACCCGCCTTCCCGGCTCCGGGCGCATCCCAGGCCGCACCCGGGTTCCCCGGACAGAGGGCGGATACGGCCGGCCCGGCCGGCTACCCGACCCACGGCGCCGAAGCCCCCGGCCAAGAGCCCGCCTTCCCGACTCCGGGCGCAGCCCAGGCCGCGCCCGCGTTCCCCGGACCCGGCACCGAGGTCCCGGGCCAGCAGCCCGCGTCCCCGGCCGGTCCGGCCGGCTACCCGGCCCACGGCGCCGAAGCCCCCGCCCAAGAGCCCGCCTTCCCGACTCCGGGCGCAGCCCAGGCCGCGCCCGCGTTCCCCGGACCCGGCGCCGAAGTCCCGGGCCAGGGGCCCGCGCACCCCGGGCAGGGTGTCGGGTTCCCGGCTCAGGGCGAGGTCCCGGCCGCGCCCGGGTTCCCCGTGCAGGGGGCCGAGGCTCCTGGTCAGGGCGCCGACGGCCTGGGCGGCGCCCCGACCGGGGCCTCGGGTCAGGGGGCGGGGTTCCCCGGCTCGCAGGCCGGGCCGCCCGCGCACGGCGAAGGCCCGGCCGGAGCCGGCCCCGTGCAGCGGGACACCGGTGCGGCCGAGCCGTTGCCTGCGCTGCCCGGGGGTACCCCGGCGGGGTTCGCCGCGGCGTCCGCGCAGGCGGAGCCCCCGGCGCCGTTCACGGTGCCCACCGTGGCACCCATCGCGATGCCGGCCGCTTTCGCCGACGCCGATCCCGCTCCGGCCGACGCCGTACCGCAGGGGTTCGCGGCCGTCGCCGAGGAGGCTGCCCCCGCGCCCGGGCGGACGCCCACCCCGGCCGGGGGAACTGCGGTCGCCGGGCCCGCGGATACTCCGTTCGGGGGATCCGGCTCCGAACTGCCGCCGCTCCCGCCCGCGTTCGCCGCCACGGGCGCGCCCCAGGGCTACGGCTTCCCGCCGGCCGCCCCGGAAGGACAGCCGCAGCCGCAGCCGCAGCCGCAGGCCCAGGGGTACGGGTTCCCGCCGGTCACCCCCGGGTCGCAGCCGCAGCCCCCGCAGGGGTACGGCTTCCCGCCCGTCCCGCCGCAGCAGCAGCACGCGCAGGCGCAGCAGCCGGCACCGCAGGCGTACCCCGCCCCCCAGCCGCCGCAGGCGCAGTGGCAGCAGTCGGGCCCCGGCCAGGGCCCCGGCGCTCCGCTCGGCTACACCGCCGCCGTGGAGCTGTCCTCCGACCGCCTGATCCGCGCGAAGCAGAAGCCCAAGCCCACCCGCTCCGGCTTCCGCTTCGGCGGCAAGGCCGCCGAGGCCGACCGCCAGCGCAAGCTGGAACTCATCCGCACCCCGGTGATGTCCTGCTACCGCATCGCCGTCATCAGCCTCAAGGGCGGCGTCGGCAAGACCACCACGACCACCGCCCTCGGCGCGACCCTCGCCACCGAGCGCCAGGACAAGATCCTGGCCATCGACGCGAACCCCGACGCCGGCACCCTCGGCCGCCGCGTCCGCCGCGAGACCGGCGCGACGATCCGGGACCTGGTCCAGGCGATCCCGTACCTGCACTCGTACATGGACATCCGGCGGTTCACCTCGCAGGCCCCCTCCGGCCTGGAGATCATCGCCAACGACGTGGACCCGGCGGTCTCGACGACCTTCAACGACGAGGACTACCGCCGCGTCATAGAGACGCTCGGCCGCCAGTACCCGATCATCCTGACCGACTCCGGCACCGGACTGCTCTACTCCGCCATGCGCGGCGTCCTGGACCTGGCCGATCAGCTGATCATCATCTCCACCCCGTCCGTGGACGGCGCGAGCAGCGCGAGCACCACGCTCGACTGGCTCTCCGCCCACGGGTACGCCGATCTCGTCTCGCGCTCGATCACCGTCATCTCCGGGGTCCGCGAGACCGCCAAGATGATCAAGGTCGAGGACATCGTGCAGCACTTCGAGACCCGCTGCCGCGGGGTCGTGGTCGTGCCGTTCGACGAGCACCTCGCGGCCGGCGCCGAGGTCGACCTCGACCTGATGCGCCCCAAGACCCGGGAGGCGTACTTCAACCTGTCCGCCCTGGTCGCCGAGGACTTCACGCGCGCCCAGCAGCAAGCGGCGCAGGCCCACTGGGGCGCACCCCAGGGGCACCAGCCGCCGCCGCAGCACCCCCAGCAGCAGCCGCAGGCACAGCCGGGCCCGTACCAGCAGCCGCACGCGCAGCCCCCGCAGGGGCCCTCGCCGTACGGGCAGCAGCCCTACCCCCAGCCCGGGCGGCCCTGGCAGCAGCCCCCGGCCGCCCCCCAGCCGCCGCAGCAGCCGGGCCCGTACCAGCCCCCGCCGCGCGACCCGCGCCTCGGCTGACCGGCCCGGACACGCCGAAGGGCCCGTACCGTCCCGGGGACGGTACGGGCCCTTCGGCGTAGGTCAGCGCCGCGCGGCGTCGAAGGCGTCCGTCAGGACCCGCGCCCGCTTCACGTCGTCCGCGATGGCCTCCAGCAGCCCGTCGAGCGACTCGAACTTCGCCATCCCCCGCACGTACGCGAGGAAGTCGACGCACACCTGCTTGCCGTACAGGTCCAGCCCGACGCGGTCGATCGCGTACGCCTCCACGGTCCGCTCGGTGGCGTCGAACTGCACGTTCGTGCCGACCGAGATCGCCGCCGGCATCCGCTCGCCGTCGGCCGTCAGCCAGCCCGCGTACACCCCGTCGGCCGGGATCGCGGTGTGCGGCTGGGTCTCGACGTTGGCCGTCGGGTAGCCGAGCTCGCGCCCGCGCTGCGCGCCGCGCACCACGATGCCCTCGACGCGGTGCGGGCGGCCCAGGATCTCGGCGGCCCCGTCCATGTCCCCCTCGGCGACCAGCTTGCGGGCCAGCGTGGAGGAGAACGGCACGCCGCCGCCCGCCTCGCCGCGCTCGACCAGGTCCACGACGTCGACCTCGTAGTCGTAGGTGGAGCCCAGCTCGCGCAGGAAGTCGACGTTCCCGGCGGCCCGGTGGCCGAAACGGAAGTTCGGGCCCTCGATGACGGCACGCGCGTGCAGCTTGTCGACCAGCACCTTCACGATGAAGTCGGCCGGGGACAGCTGCGAGAACTCGGCCGTGAACGGCAGGATCAGCAGCGCGTCGACGCCGAGGCCGGCCATCAGCTCGGCACGGCGGTCGTAGGGGGCCAGGATCGGCGGGTGGCTGCCGGGGCGCACCACCTCGCTCGGGTGCGGGCTGAAGGTGACGACGACCGCCGGGACACCCAGCGCGCGGGCCTTCGCCACGGCCCGTCCGATGATCAGCTGGTGTCCCCGGTGCACACCGTCGTAGGAGCCGATGGTGACGACGCTGCGTCCCCAGTCCTGGGGGATGTCCTCCAAGCCACGCCAGCGCTGCACTGTGACCGCTCCTCGCCCGAACCCGTGTAGTCCCTGTACTGAATTGCCGATTGCAGGTCTAAGACTGCCATGCCGTCGGCCGGGGCCCCGCATCGGCTCTGGCCGGAATCGTTCCCCGCCTCAGGTAATGTCCGGCGCGGCCCTGCGAAGAGTCTCCACGGTACGCCGGGCGCCCGGCCCGAGGAGTGCCGCCGCCTCCGTCGCGGCCTCCGTCAGCCAGCGGGAGACCAGCGCCCCGAACACCGGATCGGCCCGGGCCAGCTCCACCGTGCGGTGCTCGAAGACGGCCGGCCCGCCGGGTGCCCGCAGCAGCTGCCGCCCGGTGCGCCGCAGGAGCTCGCGGGTACGGACCTCCGGGCGCCGGCAGCTCCCGGCGGCCAGCCCCGACAGGAAGGCGCCGAGCACCGCCGGATCCGACTCCTCGCGCAGGAGCACGTCGGCCAGCTCGGCCCGCAGCGGGTACGAGGACTCCGCCCCGGGCGCGGCCAGTACGCCGGCCACCTCGGCCCGCACCGGCGCCGGGGCGCTCCGCAGCAGGGCCAGGACCAGGGGGCGCAGCACGGGGCCGGCCGCCGGGCCCTGGTCGAGGCGCCGGTCCACGAAGGCGGCGGCGTGCGGGGCGTCCTCGGGCCGGCGGGCGAGGTGGTCGCGTACGAGGTCGCCCGCGCGGCGGGCCAGGCCGGGGGTGGTGAGCGCGGCCAGGGCGCGGATCACCTCCCCGTCGGCCCGGGCCCGCAGCGCGGCGAACACCGCGTCCGGGTCGGGGAGTACGGGCAGGGCCGCGACCAGCGCGGAGGCGGGCAGCCGGGAGCCGCCCGCCGGGTCCCGGAAGCAGTCGAGGGCGTCGGGCAGGTAGCGGGCCCGCGCCTGCGGGTCGCGGAGCAGGATGCCGAGGGCGCTGCCGTGGAGGCCGGTGTCGCCGGGGCGGTCCAGGAGCGCCCGGGCGGCGTGGCGCAGCAGCTCCCGGTCGGCGGGGGTGCGGACGTGCGGGGCGGTGGCGAGGCCGTACGCGGCGGCGGCCACCCGGCGTTCGGGCCGTTCGTCGTGGGCCCAGCGGTCGACGGCCCGGCACAGTGCGGACGGCTCGTCCTCCGCGAGGACGGCGAGGAGTTCGTCGGCCCGCGGGTGGGCGGCGCCGACGAGGGCTTCGGCGAGGTCGTCCACCGCGAGGCGGCGGTGCGTGTGCAGCAGGGCCTGCGCCGCGGTGGCCACGGTGGCTCCGGGGCGGCCGCGCAGTCGGCGCTCGTCGGTGAACCAGGCGCAGACCAGCGGCAGGACGAGCCGTGGGGCGCGGGCCAGGCGGCGGGCGGCGGCCTCCAGGTAGTGGTGGTCGGAGGGCAGCAGCCGGCGCAGCAGGTCGAGCCGGTCGCACTCGGGCAGCCGGAGCCGGTTCCAGAACCAGCCGCCGAACTCGCCGGTGCCGGACCGCGCCACGTGCTCGGCCAGGGCGTGCAGGACGGGCAGGTACGGGGTGGCGTCGGCGGCGCCGAGCAGGGTGGCGCGCAGGAGGCGGGAGGCCCACCAGACGCGGTCGGGGTGGACGGGGCCGGCGCCGGCGTCCCCGGCGGCCCGCTCGGCGAAGGCGTTGAGGGCGGCGACCAGGGCGTCGAGCCGGCCGCGCGCCTCGGCGGGCGGGAGCCTGCGGAGGGCTTCCAGCACGGGCCCGATGCGGTGCCGGGGTACGGGCGGGCCCGCGTCGGCGGGGCCGTGGTGCACGAGGCCGTCCAGGGCGCCCGGGACGTCGAGGTGCCCGGCCTGGAGCCAGTCGGAGAGCTCCTCGTGGGCGAAGCGGAAGCCGGACCCCGCAGGGACCAGCAGGCCCTCGGTGAGGACGGCGGAGGCCCAGCCGGTGCGCCAGGGGAACAGCTCCTCGAAGGCGGCCCGGTCCAGCTGGCCCTGCCCGGGGCCGAGGCACCGCCGGGCGGCCTCGTGCACCCGCCCGGCCACCCGGGCCGCCAGCCGCCGCACCCCGGGGCCGTGCACCCCGGCCCCCGCAGCGGCCCCGCGACCCGCCCCGGCCGCCGCCGCGATCCGGACGGCGACGCGGAGGGCCACCAGGTCCAGGTGCGCCGCGAACACCTCGTCGCGGCCCGGGCGGCCGGCGGTGACCTCGGCGGCGCGGATCCCGGCGAGCAGGCGGAGCGTGAGCGGGTGCCGGGCGTCCGCCTCCCGCACCGCGTCGTCCGGGATCCCCAGCCGGGCCCGGGCCTCGTGCGCCTCCTGCGGGCTCAGGTCCCCGACGGGCAGCGCGGGCGGCAGCCGCCGGGCGGCGCGGGCCGGGGTGTGCAGCAGCTCCGGCGGGTAGAGGTCCCCGGCCCGCTCCCAGTACTCGGGCCGGGACGCGACCACGAGCCGGGCCCCGGTGCGGTGCAGCCAGTCGGCGGTGGCCGCGGTCCACGGCTCCAGGCGGTGCGCGAGGCGGGGCGGCATCTCCTCGGGGGTGTCCAGCACCACCAGCAGCGCCCGCCCGGCGGCGCCCGCGAGCCGCGCCACCCGCTCGGCGATCCCCTCGCCGGTCGGGGTCCCGGGCACCGCGAAGCCCCCGGGGGCGGACGCGGTGGCCCCGGCCGGGCCGGATCCGGGCGGCATCCCGGGGGCCACGGAACCCCCCGGGGCGGCGCCCGGAACACGGAGCCCGGACACGGCGTCCCCGGCCGGTGACGCGCCGGCCCGGGAGTCCCCGCCGCCGGCGGAACCGGACGGGCCGGGGCCTGACGGGCCGGAGCCCGGGACGGAGCCGGAAGCACCCGACCCGGAAGCGCCGAAGCCGGACGCGCCGGGGTCGACGACGGCGGACCCGGCCAGCGCAGGCCCGGACGACGCGGACCCGGACGGTGCGGACCCGAACGGCCCGGACCCGGACGGTGCGAACCCGAACGGCCCGGGCCCGGACGACGCGGACCCGAACGACGCGGACCCGAACGGTGCGAACCCGGACGACGCGGACCCGGACGACGCGGACCCGGACGGCCCGGACCCGAACGACGCGGACCCGGACGGCCCGGACCCGAACGACGCGGACCCGGACGGCCCGGACCCGGACGGGCCGGTGCCCGGGGCGGAGGCGGAAGCGGGCCGGGCGTGCGCCGGGACGGCGGGCCCGGACGGCCCGGGCCCGGCCGGGGCCCCGCTCCCTCCGGCGGGGTCGGCGGGGCTCGGGGCGGCAGGGGCGGCGCCCGCGGTGACGATGCGGCCCGCCGCCGTCAGGGCCCGGGTCACGGCATCGCCCAGCGAGGCGTCTCCGTCGCGCAGGTCGGCTCCGCGCAGCCAGAGCGTCGGCGCGGGGCGGGGCCCTCGGGCCCGGTCGGCGGCCAGGGCGGCGAGGGCGGTGGTGCGGCCGGTGCCGGGGGCCCCGACCAGGCCGAGCACGAGGTCCGTCCCGGCGGTGAAGGCGGCCAGCCCGGCGGTGATCCCGGGCCGC
The DNA here is from genome assembly GCF_055593565.1 of Streptomyces sp. NPDC040718. NCBI lineage: Bacteria > Bacillati > Actinomycetota > Actinomycetes > Kitasatosporales > Streptomycetaceae > Streptomyces > Streptomyces sp. NPDC040718. The sequence continues at coordinate 29,684 of NZ_JBVIXO010000001.1, forward strand.
GGCACGGGGTCCGGGGCGGGCTCGGCGGCGGTGGCCGGGGGGAACGCCGAGCCGAGGGTGGTGGCGGTCAGCTCCAGGGCGCCGGCCAGGTTGAGGTCCGCGCCGTAGCCCGGCACGGTGGCGGAGTTGCGCTCCAGCAGCGCCGCGAGGGGGCCTCCCGGTGCGGCCGCGGCGGCCGCGCGCAGGGGCACGGCGAAGCTCCCGGAGCGGTGCTCCGCTTCGAGAGCGGTGCCGAGTACCGCGAGCACCGCTCCGGTCGCCGCGTCCAGGACGGGCCCCCCGCAGACCTCTCCGCCGAGCCGCAGGGCGTCCCGGCCGGCGGTTCCGATGGCCAGCTCGACTGCGGCGGGGAGTACGTGGCGGCGGCCCGCCGCGGTGTGGGCGACCTCCGCGCCCGGCCCGAGCACCCGCGCCTGGCGCCAGCCCCGCGCGGGGACGCGTACGTACGTCCCCGGAGGGATCACCTCGCACATCGCCACGGGCAGCGGCCTCACGCCCAGTCCGTCGCCGCGTACGAGGGCCAGCCCGAGCTCGGGCAGGGGGGTCACGTCATCGGCCGTCGCGGGCCTGCCGGGCCCCTCGGCGCCGGGTGCGTGCAGGACCACCCCCGCCAGGCCCGCGACGGCCTCGTGGCTGGTGATCACCGTGCCGCGGTCGTCGGCGACGAAGCCGGTCCCGCGCGGGAGTCCGTCCGGGTCCCGGATCGTCACCAGCCCCGCGACCGGCCCCGCGGCCGGCCCCGCGGCACCCGCGAAGGCTCCGCGGCCGACGCCCCTCGTACCGTCCGTGACCTCGTCCGTCATCGCCGCACCACTCCCCCGCCGCGGGACCCGTGTTCACGACGGTAGGCAAGTGAAGATCAGCACGGGAAGCACGCGGGCCGAAAGCGCCCCCTTGCGCTCCCCGCATTCACTCCGAGCGCCTGCTCGGAAGGGTGAATACGGTGCTCCGGGTGGATAGAGACCTACCCGAGGGGGGTTGTGGAGCGGTGAGCAGCAGTCCGTGTGCGCTCACCGCTCCACGTCAAGCGGAGTGGGCCCCGGGCCCCTCAGACGAAGACCGCGAGGGACTTCGCCTTGCCGCCCTTGCTCTCCACGAGCCCGAGCAGCTTGCCCTCCGGCCCGTAGACGGCGACGGTGCGGCCGTCCTGGTACTCGTCGGGCATGTCGATGCGCACGCCGTTGGCGAGCAGCGAGGCCCGGCGGGCGTCCAGGTCCCAGCGCGCGAACGCGGCGGCGGCCGCCTCGCCGATCGGCATGACGGTCAGCTCCTCCTGGAGCTGGTCGAGCGTGCGCGCCTTGTCGAGCTTGTACGGGCCCACCCGGGTGCGCCGCAGCGCCGTGAGGTGGCCGCCGACGCCCAGGTCGGCGCCCAGGTCGCGGGCGAGGGCGCGGATGTACGTACCGCTGGAGCAGACGACGGAGACGACGAGGTCGACGACCTTGGTACCGTCCTCGGCCTCGGCCTCGCGCATGTCGTACACCTGGAACGACGAGATCGTGACCGGCCGGGCCGGGATCTCGAAGTCCTCGCCGTCACGGGCGCGCTTGTAGGAGCGCACGCCCTTGATCTTGATGGCGCTGACCTTGGACGGGACCTGCATGATCTCGCCGGTCAGCTTGGCGATGCCGGCGTCCACGCCCTCCCGGGTCACCCCGGAGGCGTCGGCGGACGAGGTGATCTCGCCCTCGGCGTCGTCCGTGAGGGTGTTCTGCCCGAGCCGGATGGTGCCGAGGTACTCCTTCTCGGTCAGCGCGAGGTGGCCGAGGAGCTTGGTGGCCTTCTCCACGCCGAGGACGAGGACGCCCGTCGCCATCGGGTCGAGGGTGCCGGCGTGGCCGACGCGGCGGGTCTTGGCGATCCCGCGCATCTTGGCGACCACGTCGTGCGAAGTGAAGCCGGACGGCTTGTCGACGATGACAAGGCCGTCCGGAGTCTTCCCTGCGTTGGTGCTCATTCCGCGGCTGCGTCCTCGTCGTCCTCGTCGCCCGGCTTCTTGTACGGGTCGGCGTCGCCGGCGTACTTCGCGCCGGAGGACACCTCGCGCACCTGGGCGTCGGAGGCCCGCGCCTTGTCGAGGAGGTCCTCGATGGTCTTGGCGTTCTCCGGGAGGGCGTCCGCGACGAAGGTCAGGGTGGGCGTGAACTTGGTTCCCGCCGCCCGGCCGACCGCGGAGCGCAGCACGCCCTTGGCGCTCTCCAGGCCCGCTGCCGCGCTGGCCCGGTCCTCGTCGTCGCCGTAGACCGTGTAGAAGACCGTGGCCTCCCGCAGGTCGCCGGTGACCCGGGTGTCCGTGATGGTCACGTGCGTACCGAGGCGGGGGTCCTTGACTCCGCGCTGCAGCTTCTCGGCCACCACCTCCCGGATGAGGTCCGCCAGCTTCTTCGCCCGCGCATTGTCGGCCACTGGTCCGTCTCCTTCTTTGTTGCAGACAAGCAATCAGTCTTCATCACCGTGGTACCGCCGTCTCACGGACAGCAGCTCCACTTCCGGACGCGCCGCGACCAGCCGCTCACAGCGGTCGAGTACGTCCGACACGAACCCCGCGTCCCCGCTCACCAGGGCGACCCCTATACGGGCCCTGCGGTGCAGGTCCTGGTCTCCCACCTCGGCCGCGCTCACGGCGAACTTGCGCTGGAGCTCGGCGACGATGGGCCGGACGACGGAGCGTTTCTCCTTCAGCGAGTGGACGTCGCCGAGGAGCAGATCGAAGGACAGAGTCCCCACGTACATGCAGTTCCGGATATCCCGCCGGTGCGGGTTCGGTGGCCTGCCGGCCGTCGCTCGGCAGGGTCACCAGAACCGTACACGCAACGGCCGGGGCCGATCGACGGATATTCCGCCGACCGGCCCCGGTGTTACGACACGGTACGAACCGCCTCGCGCTTACGCGCGGGGCTTCTCGCGCATCTCGTACGTCGCGATGACGTCGTCGATCTTGATGTCGTTGAAGGAGCCGAGGTTGATACCGCCCTCGAAGCCTTCGCGGATCTCGGTGACGTCGTCCTTGAAGCGGCGCAGACCGGAGATGGTGAGGTTCTCGGCGATGACCTTGCCATCGCGCAGGAGCCGCGCCTTGGTGTTGCGCTTGACCTCGCCGGAGCGGATGAGGACACCGGCGATGTTGCCCAGCTTGGACGAGCGGAAGATCTCGCGGACCTCCGCCGTACCGAGCTCGACCTCTTCGTACTCCGGCTTGAGCAGACCCTTGAGGGCCGCCTCGATCTCCTCGATGGCCTGGTAGATCACCGAGTAGTACCGGACGTCGACGCCCTCGCGGTCCGCCATCTGCGCGGCACGGCCGACAGCGCGGACGTTGTAGCCGATGACGATGGCGTCGGAGCCCATCGCCAGCGAGATGTCGGACTCGGTGACCGCACCCACACCGCGGTGCAGGACGCGGATGTCGACCTCTTCGCCGACGTCGAGCTGGAGCAGCGAGGACTCCAGGGCCTCGACCGCACCGGACGAGTCGCCCTTGATGATGAGGTTGAGTTCCTGGACCAGACCGGCCTTGAGCACGGAGTCGAGGTCCTCGAGGGACACGCGACGGACGCGCTTGGCGAAGTTGGCGTTGCGCTCGCGCGCAGCACGCTTCTCGGCGATCTGACGGGCGGTGCGGTCCTCGTCGACGACGAGGAAGTTGTCGCCGGCGCCGGGGACGTTGGTGAGACCCAGGACCAGGACGGGGGTCGACGGACCCGCTTCCTCGATGTTGTTGCCCTTGTCGTCGAGCATGGCGCGCACTCGGCCGTAGGCGTCGCCCACGACCATCGTGTCGCCGACGCGGAGGGTACCGCGCTGGACGAGGACGGTGGCGACGGCACCGCGGCCGCGGTCGAGGTGGGACTCGATCGCAATACCCTGAGCGTCCTGCTCCGGGTTGGCACGCAGGTCGAGCGAGGCGTCGGCGGTGAGGACGACGGCCTCCAGCAGGGAGTCGATGTGCAGACCCTGCTTGGCGGAGATGTCGACGAACATCGTGTCGCCGCCGTACTCCTCGGCAACCAGACCGAACTCGGTGAGCTGACCGCGCACCTTGACCGGGTCGGCACCCTCGACGTCGATCTTGTTGACCGCGACGACGATCGGGACGCCGGCGGCCTTGGCGTGGTTGAGCGCCTCGATCGTCTGCGGCATGACGCCGTCGTTGGCCGCGACCACGAGGATCGCGATGTCGGTCGACTTCGCACCACGGGCACGCATGGCGGTGAACGCCTCGTGACCCGGGGTGTCGATGAAGGTGATCTTGCGGTCTTCGCCGTTGACCTCGGTGCCCACCTGGTAGGCACCGATGCCCTGGGTGATGCCGCCGGCCTCGCCCGCGACGACGTTCGTCTTGCGGATGGCGTCGAGCAGTCGGGTCTTACCGTGGTCGACGTGACCCATGACGGTGACGACCGGCGGACGCGGGAGCAGGAACTCCTCGCCGCCCTCGTCCTCGCCGAACTCGATGTCGAAGCCCTCGAGGAGCTCGCGGTCCTCTTCCTCCGGGCTGACGATCTGAACGGTGTAGTTCATCTCGTCGGCGAGGAGCTGGAGGGTCTCGTCGGAGACGGACTGCGTGGCAGTGACCATCTCGCCGAGGTTCATCATCACGGCGACGAGCGACGCCGGGTTGGCGTTGATCTTCTCCGCGAAGTCGGTGAGGGAGGCACCGCGCGACAGGCGCACGGTCTCGCCGCCACCGCGCGGCAGCATCACGCCGCCGACGGACGGGGCCTGCATGGCCTCGTACTCCTGGCGACGCTGGCGCTTGGACTTGCGGCCGCGACGGGCCGGACCGCCGGGACGACCGAAGGCGCCCTGCGTGCCACCACGGGCACCGGGACCGCCGGGACGGCCACCGAAGCCGGGACGACCGCCGCCACCGGCACCGGCCGGGCCGCCGCCGAAGCCGCCGCCACCCGGACGCGGGCCACCGAAGCCGCCGCCGGCCGGACGCGAGCCCGGACCGGCCGGACGGCCGGCGAAGCCGCCGCCGGGACGACCGGCGCCACCGGGACGCGGGCCACCCGCACCGGGGCCACGGCCGCCGGGGCCGCCGCCGGGACGCGGACCGGGACCACCGGCAGCGGGACGCTGCGGCATCATGCCCGGGTTCGGACGGTTACCACCGGGAGCACCACCCGGACGCGGGGCGCCGCCCTGCGGACGGGGCATGCCGCCCGGGGTGGGGCGGGCGCCGCCGGGACCCTGCGGACGCGGGGCGCCGCCGGGGCCGGCCTGCGGACGCGGGGCACCCTGGCCGCCGGCGCCGGGGGCACCGGGACGGGGAGCGCCGGCCGGACGGGGCGCCTGCGGGCGCGCCATGCCGGTCGAGCCGCCGGAGGTGAAGGGGTTGTTGCCCGGACGGGGACCGGCCGGACGGGCGCCCTGCGGACGCGGGGCCTGGCCACCGCCGCCGGGGCGGGGGGCCTGGGCGCCGGGGGTGGCACCGGCCGGGCGCGGGGCGCCGGGACGGGCACCCTGACCCGGGCCGGCCGGGCGCTGCTGCGCCGGACGCGGGCCGGGGGACGCGGCGGGACGCGCCGGGGCGGCCGGGGCCGCCGGAGGCGCGGAGAACTCGGTCGCCACGGGAGCCGCCGGAGCGGGCTTCGGGGCGGGAGCCTTGGGACCGGGACGCGGGCCGGGAGTGGCCGGAGTCACCGGGGCGCTGACCGCGGGGGCCTCGGCTGCGGCGGGCTTGGGGGCCGCCGGCACACCGGGCTTCGGGGCAGCAGGACGTGCCGCAGCGGCCGGGGAGGGCGCTGCGGGCTTGGCGGGCGCGGCCTTGCGGGGCGCGCCGGGCTTCGCAGCGGACTTGCCGGCGTTGCCGCCGGGCCCCTGCAGTGCGTCAGTCAACTTGCGTACAACCGGCGCCTCGATCGTCGAGGACGCCGAACGGACGAATTCACCGAGTTCTTGGAGCTTGGCCATGACGACCTTGCTCTCCACCCCGAACTCCTTGGCGAGTTCGTATACCCGGACCTTAGCCACTTCGCTCCTTTTAGGTCCGGGTTACGCCGGACCGTCGCTACTTCATGGGCGTACTCATCGCGTACTCATCGAGTGCTCATCGCAATCTCGACCTACTTCCAACTCGCGAGGTACCTGACCGCACGGGATGTCCGTGCCGTACTTCTTCTTACGGTGTCGCCTCGGCCGGTACGGCCAGGGCTTTGCGCAGTTCCTCCGTGTCGAGCGCTCCGGCGGACCTGAGGGCCCGGGGGAACGCCCGGCGGCGGACCGCCTGGTCGAGGCAGACCACGGCAGGGTGCACGTACGCACCCCGGCCGGGCAGCGTACCGCGAGGATCGGGGACGCATTCGTCCCCGATCGCCACGATCCGCAGCAGATCGCTCTTGGCCGCTCGCTCCCGGCACCCCACACAGGTGCGTTCGGGGCATGCGCGGGCTTGCGTCCGGCCAGACACGCCTAAGTCTACCTCCCCGTACCGACCTCACCCCTTCAGGTGAAAAATCGAACGGATGTCGTCGTCGTTTCCGAGGTGCTCCGGCGGTGCCGGAGTACCTGTCTACCGGCCGGGAACCCCCGGCCGGTAGCGGTTTATTCCCGGTCAGGCACCGGCGTCCGCGTCGGCGGGCACCTCGGTGTCGGGCCGGATGTCGATGCGCCAGCCGGTGAGGCGGGCGGCGAGGCGGGCGTTCTGCCCCTCCTTGCCGATCGCCAGCGACAGCTGGTAGTCGGGCACGGTCACCCGGGCGGAGCGCGAGTCCCAGTCGACGACCTCGACCTTGCTCACCCGGGCGGGTGACAGCGCGTTCGCGACCATCTCCGCCGGGTCGTCCGACCAGTCGACGATGTCGATCTTCTCGCCGTGCAGCTCGGCCATCACGTTGCGCACACGGGCGCCCATCGGGCCGATGCAGGCGCCCTTCGGGTTGAGGCCCGAGCGGGTGGACCGGACGGCGATCTTGGTGCGGTGGCCGGCCTCGCGGGCGATCGCGGAGATCTCGACGCTGCCGTCGGCGATCTCCGGGACCTCCAGCGCGAAGAGCTTCTTCACCAGGTTGGGGTGGGTCCGCGACAGGGTCACGGACGGACCGCGGACACCCTTCGCCACCCGTACGACGTACGTCTTCAGACGGAGGCCGTGCGTGTACTCCTCGCCGGGGACCTGCTCCTGCACCGGCAGGATGGCCTCCAGCTTGCCGATGTCGACGAGGACGTTCTTGGGGTCCTTGCCCTGCTGGACGACGCCGGTGATGACGTCGCCCTCGCGGCCGGCGAACTCGCCGAAGGTCAGGTCGTCCTCGGCGTCGCGCAGACGCTGGAGGATGACCTGCTTGGCGGTCGTCGCGGCGATCCGCCCGAAGTCCGACGGGGTGTCGTCGAACTCCTTGGGCTCCTGTCCCTCTTCGAGGTCCCTCGGGTCCTCGGTCGCCCACACGACCACGTGACCGTTGGTGCGGTCGAGCACGACACGGGCGCGCCGGAAGCTGCCCTCGGTGCGGTGGTACGCGATGAGGAGGGCCGACTCGATCGCCTCGACGAGCAGGTCGAAGGAGATCTCCTTCTCCCGGACCAGACCCCGCAGGGCACTCATGTCGATGTCCACGGCTACGCCTCCTCTTCCTTCTTGTCCTTGCGGCTGAACTCGATCTCGACTCGCGCCTTGGCGATGTCGGTGAATGCGATACGACGGGCGGTCGCCTTGCGGCCCTTCACACCCGGGACTTCGAGGTCCATGCCCTCGTCGTCGACGCCGAGGATGCGGGCGACCAGTTCCCCGGCACCCTTTTCACCCCCGGCGGACAGCTGAAACTTCACGAGGCGGCCCGTCGCCCGAACGTAGTGACGGTGTTCGCTGAGCGGGCGGTCCGCGCCCGGGGAGCTGACTTCGAGGTTGTACTCGTCCTCGCCCATCACGTCGGACTCGTCGAGCCGGTCGGAGATCTCACGGCTCAGCTCGGCACATTCGTCCAGGTCGACACCCTCATCGGAATCCACGATGATGCGCAGCATCCGGCGCTTGCCCGCCTTGGAAAGCTCGATGTCCTCGAGGTCCAGGCCCTTGGCGGCGACGAGCGGCTCCAGCAGTCCGCGCAGCCTGTCGCTCTGGGTGGTGCTCATCCGGGTGACTCCTCGGCCGCGTGTGCTGTTGTGGTTTTCCGTCGTGTCAGGTCAAAGGGTATCCGGTCGCGGAGGGTGTTGCCGTCCGCGCTGCGGACGGGACCCCCGGGTACCGTGATCACACCCTGCCCCGCCATCACCCCCGAGGACGCCGCCGTGCCCTGGACCACGCCCTTGAGGCCCTCGCCCTCCCGAAGGAGCCTGCTCGCCGGAGCCGCCGGTGCGACCGGGGCCGTGCTGCTCACCGGGTGCGCCGGTGGCGGTGACGCGCCCGGCGCCGACAGCGCGGTCGCACTCGACCGGCGGATGCGGGAGGGCGCCGTTCGTGACAGCGAGCGGCTGCTGGAACGTTACGACGCCACCCTGGCGGCCCATCCCGGGCTCGCCGAGCGCCTCGGGCCGCTGCGCGCCGCCGTCGCGGCACACACGACGGCCCTGGCCTCAGCCGACCCCGCGGCCGGGAAGCCGTCCCCCCGCCCGGGGCCGCCCTCCCCGTCCGGGTCCGGCGCCGCGGCACCCGCTCCCGGCGCTCCGGCGGCGCGCGAGGTGCCGGTCCCGGCGCAGCCCGCCGAGGCCCTGAGCGCGCTCGCGGACGCGGAGCGGGACCTGTCGGAGGCCCGGACCATCGCCCTGGCCGGCGCCCCCGGGGAGCTGGCCCGGATGCTCGCCTCGGTGGCGGCCTGCGGGGCCGTCCACGCCTACCTGCTCACCTCGACCCCGGGAGCCGCCTCGTGAAGCCCTCGCCCTCTCCCGCCGGCGGCCCCCTGCGGGCCGCCCAGGCCGCGCTGGCCGCCGAGCACGCCGCCGCGTACGGGTACGGGGTGATCGGCGCGCGCATCGCGCCCTCCCGGGCGAACGAGGCCCGGGAGGCGTACGGCCACCACCTGGCCCGCCGCGACCGGCTGACCCGGACCGTCCGGGAGCTGGGCGGCGCGCCGCAGCCCGCCGAGGCCGCGTACGTCCTGCCCTTCGAGGTGCGCACCCCGGCCGACTCCGAGCGGCTGGCCGCCGTGATCGAGGACCGGGTGGCGGGCGCGTACTCCGATCTGGTGCGGTCGGCGGACGGCCAGTTGCGCCGCGAGGCGGCTGACGCGCTGAGCGCGGCGGCCGTGCGCGCGGCACGCTGGCGCGGTGTCGGCGTAGCCTTCCCTGGGCTCACGGAACGCGCACAGGCGGCCCGTACCAGCTGAAAGGGACCAGGCACGCATGGCTTTCGAACCGCCGCAGCGGCTCGTACGGGCGCTCGGCGAGCTGCCACCGACCGAGCGGGACACGGAGTGGCTGGGGCGCGTGCCCGAGCTCGCCGAGGAGGCGCTGAAGCGGCGGGACGTCACGGCCCAGCGGGTCCAGGCCCCGGGCGGGCGCAGCAGCGTGGTGCTGCTGGTCCGCTACCCCGACGGCACCCCGGCCGCCCTGAAGCTGGCGCCGCCGGGGGCCGCCCCCGGCCGGGAGCTGGCCGCGCTCGCCCACTGGGGCGGCTTCGGGGCCGTACGGGTCCTCGACTCGCGCCACCACGAGGAGGACGGGGCACTGCTGCTGGAGCGGCTGCACCCGGACGTGTCGCTGCGTTCGCTGCCCGACGCCAAGGCCCTGCTGGAGGCCTGCGGCACGCTGCGCCGGCTGTGGGTGGGCCCGCCGCAGGACCACCCCTTCGACACGGTGGCCGAGCGCACCGCGGCCCAGTGCGCGCTGCTGCGTTCGGCCCCGCAGGAGGCGCGGGCGCTCGTCGGCACGGCCCTCGCCCTCCGCGACGAGCTGACGGCCGCGCCCCCCGAAGCCCTCCTCCTGCACGGAAACTTCCGGCAGGGCAAGGTGCTGGCGGCCGAACGCGCCCCGTGGCTGGCGGTGGGCCCGGAGCCGCTGGTCGGCGAGCGGGCCTACGACCTGGCCCGGCTGGTGCGGGACCGGCTGGAGGACCAGATGGCGGCCTCGGCGGGGGCGGCCGGGGCGCGGCGGCGGGTGAACAAGCTCGCCGACTCGCTGGAGGTGGACCGGGAGCGGCTGCGGGGCTGGACGGTGTTCCGGGCGGCGGAGTCGGGCGTCCGGGCCCTGGCCGCCGGACGGCGGCGGGACGCGGAGCTGCTGCTGGAGTTCGCGGCCTGGCTGTGAGGGCATAACACCATAGAAGGCATGTGTCCGGCAGGGGGCCGTCATGGTCGAGGAACTGCTGACAGCGGGAATCGCCGCCGCCACGGGCGTCGCGGTCTACCTGGGTGCGGCCGCCCGGGTGGTGAAGCAGTACGAGCGCGGCGTGGTCTTTCGCTTCGGCCGGCTGCGGGAGGGCGTCCGCCCGCCGGGGTTCACGATGATCCTCCCGGTGGCCGACCGCCTCCACAAGGTGAACCTCCAGATCGTCACCCTCCCGGTGCCGGCGCAGGAGGGCATCACCAGGGACAACGTCACGGTCCGGGTGGACGCGGTCGTCTACTTCAAGGTGGTCGACCCTGCGAGCGCGATCATCGCGGTGGAGGACTACCGTTTCGCCGTCTCCCAGATGGCGCAGACCTCGCTGCGCTCGATCATCGGCAAGAGCGACCTGGACGACCTCCTCTCGAACCGCGAGAAGCTCAACCAGGGCCTGGAACTCATGATCGACAGCCCGGCGATGGGCTGGGGCGTCCAGATCGACCGCGTGGAGATCAAGGACGTATCGCTCCCGGAGACGATGAAGCGGTCGATGGCCCGCCAGGCGGAGGCCGACCGGGAGCGGCGGGCCCGGGTGATCAACGCGGACGCGGAGCTCCAGGCCTCGCACAAGCTGGCCGAAGCCGCCGCCGTCATGTCCGACCAGCCCGCCGCCCTCCAGCTGCGCCTGCTGCAGACGGTGATCGCGGTGGCGGCGGAGAAGAACTCCACCCTGGTCCTGCCCTTCCCGGTGGAGCTCCTGCGCTTCCTGGAACGCGCGACGCCCGTCGCTCCCGCCGCCGAACCGGCCCCGCCGCCGGCGGAGCCCCCGGCGGCGTAGCGCCGCCGGGGGCCCGGTCCGATCCGAGAGACACGCCCTAGCCCAGCCGGGCCAGGGCCTCCGTCAGGGGGAGTTCCTCGCGGGTGCCGGCGGTGCGGTCCTGGAGCTCGACGACGCCCTCGGCGGAGCGGCGGCCCGCCACCAGGATCCACGGCACTCCGATCAGCTCCGCGTCCGTCAGCTTGACGCCCGGCGACAGCCCCGGGCGGTCGTCCAGCAGGACCCGCCGTCCCGCCGCGGCCAGGGCGGCCGCGGCCTCCTCCGCGAGCGCGAGCGGCACCGCCTTGCCCGCCGCCACCACGTGGACGTCGGCCGGCGCCACCGCCGCGGGCCAGCGCAGGCCACGCTCGTCGGCCGTCTGCTCGGCCAGTGCGGCCACCGCGCGGGAGACGCCGATGCCGTAGGAGCCCATGGTGACCCGGACCGGCTTGCCCTCCTTGCCGAGGACGTCCAGCCCGAAGGCGTCGGCGTACTTGCGGCCCAGCTGGAAGATGTGCCCGATCTCGATGGCCCGGTCCAGCTTCAGGCCCGCCCCGCAGGACGGGCAGGGGTCTCCGGGCTCGACGACGACCACGTCCAGGTACCGGTCCACCTCGAAGTCCCGGCCGCAGACCACGTTCCGGGCGTGCGTGTCGGCCTTGTTGGCGCCCGTCACCCACGCCGTCCCCGGCGCCACGCGCGGGTCGGCGAGGTAGGTGACCTTCTCCAGGCCCTGCGGGCCCACGTAGCCGCGTACCAGGTCGGGCCGGTCCGCGAAGTCCTCCGCCGTCACCAGCTCCACCACCGCCGGGGCCAGGTGCTCCCCGAGCTTGCCGAGGTCCACCTCGCGGTCCCCCGGCACGCCGATGGCGGTGATCTCGCCGTCCACCTTGACCAGCAGGTTCTTCAGGGTCGCGGAGGCCGGCACGCCGAGGTGCGCGGCGAGGGTCTCGATGGTGGGGGTGTCGGGGGTCGGGATCTCCTCCAGGGGAGCGTGCTCGGCGTCCCCGGCGTCCCCGGCGGGCTTCAGGGCGAAGGTGACGGCCTCCGTGTTCGCCGCGTAGTCGCAGGAGGGGCAGTCGGCGAAGGTGTCCTCGCCGGCGCCGGCCGGCGCGAGGAACTCCTCCGACGCCGAGCCGCCCATCGCGCCCGACACCGCCGACACGATCCGGTGGTCCAGGCCGAGGCGCTCGAAGATGCGCACGTACGCCTCGCGGTGCAGCCGGTAGGACTCGGCGAGCCCCTCGTCCGACACGTCGAAGGAGTACGAGTCCTTCATCTGGAACTCGCGGCCGCGCAGCACCCCGGAGCGGGGCCGGGCCTCGTCCCGGTACTTCGTCTGGATCTGGTAGAGCATGACGGGCAGGTCCTTGTAGGACGTGCACTGGTCCTTCACCACGAGGGTGAAGATCTCCTCGTGGGTGGGGCCGAGGAGGTAGTCGGCGCCCTTGCGGTCCTTCAGCCGGAACAGCAGGTCCCCGTACTCCGACCAGCGGCCGCTGACCTCGTAGGGCTCCTTCGGCAGCAGCGCCGGCAGCAGTACCTCCTGCGCGCCGATCGCGTCCATCTCCACGCGGACGATGCGCGAGACGTTGTCCAGGACCTTCTTGCCGAGCGGCAGCCAGGTCCACACACCGGCGGAGCTGCGCCGGACGTAGCCGGCCCGGACCAGGAGGCGGTGGCTGAGGGTTTCGGCGTCGGCCGGGTCCTCGCGGAGGGTCTTGGCCATGAGGCGGGACATGCGCTGCACGTGGTGAGTGGACATGACGGGAGGCTACCGGGGGCCGTGCCGGGCCCGGAAACCCGTTTTTCAGTGCGCGTGCGGGGGCCTGAGCAGCGGCAGCGGGGCGCCCATGACCGCGTACGGCAGGCTCGCGCTCGGGAAGTGGACCTTCCGGGCCAGGTCCCGGTAGCCGAGGGCCGCGTAGAGCCTCCGGGCGGGGCTGTCGGTGTCGATGGCGGAGAGGATCGAGCGGGGCTCGGCGGCGCCGTCGGTGATCCGGGTGATGAGGGCGCGGCCGACGCCGCGGCCCTGGAAGCCGGGGTGGACGTGCAGTTCGGTGATGACGAAGGAGTGGTCGAGCCAGTGCTCGGTGCCGCCGGCCCGCAGGTAGGGCTCGACGATGGTGGACCACCAGTGGCCGCGGTCGTTGGGCATGCCGTAGACGAAGCCCGCGAGGGCCCCGTCGTCGGTGAAGGCGCCGAGCGCGCGGGCGCCGGGGCAGGTCATGTGGCGCTGGACGATGTAGCGCCGGATGCCGACCTCCTCCTCGCTGAGCCCGAAGGCGACGGCCTGGACGCGCAGGGCTTCGTCCACCCGGCCGGCCAGGTCGAGGTGCCCGATGCGGAGTCCGGCGGGCCGTACGGCGTCGTCGCCCGGGGAAGTAGGCAGCATGCGGCGACCTTACTTCGGGGTAGGGCTGCTCCGGTACGGCTTCGCGGACGAAACCGGCCGCCCGCTCCGGCAGGTCAGAACAGGACGCTCATGAACGCGCCGACCTCGCGGAAGCCCACCCGGCGGTAGGCGGCGCGGGCCGCGGTGTTGAAGTCGTTGACGTAGAGGCTGACCACGGGGGCCACGTCGCGCAGGGCGTACTCGACCACGGCGGCCATGCCGGTCTCGGAGTGCCCGCGGCCGCGGAATTCGGGGGCCACCCACACGCCCTGGACCTGGCAGGCGTCGGCGGTGGCGGCGCCGATCTCGGCCTTGAAGACGACCTTGCCGTTCTCGACGCGGGCGAAGGAGCGGCCGCTGCCGACGAGCTCGGCGACGCGCGCCTGGTAGAGCAGTCCGCCGTCCCCGGCGAGCGGCGAGATGCCGACCTCCTCGGTGAACATGGCCACGCAGGCGGGCATGATCATGTCCATCTCGTCCTTGCGGATCCGGCGGACCATGGGGTCGGCCGGGATCTCGGCGGACGGCCGCTCGGTGACCATGAGCGGCTGGTGGGCGCGGACGTCGCGGGCCGGGCCCCAGCTGGGCTCCAGGAGCTGCCACAGCAGCCGGGTGGGCGCGGCGGGGCCGACGATGGAGGAGCACCGGCGGCCGGTGCGGCGGGCCCGGTCGGCGAAGGCGCGTACGGCGTCGGGGCCGGCGCAGACGGGGACCAGGTTGGCTCCGGCGTAGCACATGGAGCGGAGCTCGCCTTCGGCGTACCAGCCCCACATCTCTCCGCCCAGGCGCCACGGGTCGAGTCCGGCGACCTGGACCCGGGAGGTGACGAAGGCGTTCTCGACCGGCTCGCGTCCGAGGATGGCGAGCGCGGCGTCGAGATCACTGGGCTCAAGGACCCTGGTAGTGGTCTGCGTCAACACTGGGGCCTCACCGTGCAAGTCTGCTGATCTCCGCACTGTACCCGCCGCAACCTGCGCACGCCTGGTCCCGCAGGTCACGAAAAGGGCCCGGCCCCGGCCGCGAGCTGCGCGGACGGGGCCGGGTGAGTTCCTGGTGGAGGGCCTGGAAAGGGCCTCGCGGGAGGGGTCCGGATCAGACGCCGATGGCGACGCTGGGCTCGCCGGAGGCGACGCCGTCCTTCTCCATCTGCTCGGCGATCTTCAGCGCCTCTTCGATGAGGGTCTCCACGATCTTGGACTCGGGGACGGTCTTGATGACCTCGCCCTTGACGAAGATCTGGCCCTTGCCGTTGCCGGAGGCGACGCCGAGGTCGGCCTCGCGGGCCTCGCCGGGACCGTTGACGACGCAGCCCATGACGGCGACGCGCAGCGGGACGGTCATGCCGTCCAGGCCCGCCGTGACCTCCTCGGCCAGCTTGTAGACGTCGACCTGGGCGCGGCCGCAGGAGGGGCAGGAGACGATCTCCAGGCGGCGCGGCTTGAGGTTCAGCGACTCCAGGATCTGGTTGCCGACCTTGACCTCCTCGACCGGCGGGGCGGAGAGGGAGACGCGGATGGTGTCGCCGATGCCCTCGGAGAGCAGCGCGCCGAAGGCGACGGCGGACTTGATGGTGCCCTGGAAGGCGGGGCCGGCCTCGGTCACGCCGAGGTGCAGCGGGTAGTCGCACTGGGCGGCGAGCTGGCGGTAGGCGTTGACCATGACGACCGGGTCGTTGTGCTTGACCGAGATCTTGATGTCGCCGAAGCCGTGCTCCTCGAAGAGGGAGGCCTCCCACAGCGCGGACTCGACGAGCGCCTCGGGGGTGGCCTTGCCGTACTTCTTCAGCAGGCGCGCGTCGAGGGAGCCGGCGTTGACGCCGATGCGGATCGGCGTGCCCGCCTCCCTGGCGGCGTACGCGATCTCCTTGACCTTGTCGTCGAACTGCTTGATGTTGCCCGGGTTGACGCGGACGGCGGCGCAGCCGGCGTCGATCGCGGCGAACACGTACTTGGGCTGGAAGTGGATGTCGGCGATGACCGGGATCTGCGACTTCTTCGCGATGACGGCCAGCGCGTCGGCGTCGTCCTGCGTCGGGCAGGCGACACGGACGATCTGGCAGCCGGAGGCGGTCAGCTCGGCGATCTGCTGGAGGGTGGCGCCGATGTCGGAGGTGCGGGTCGTGGTCATCGACTGCACCGAGACGGGTGCGTCGCCGCCGACGGCCACGGAACCGACCTGGATCTTGCGGCTGACCCGGCGGTCGGCAAGCTTCGTCGGCACGGACGGCATTCCGAGAGAGATGGCAGTCATCTGCTGTGCAACCCCAAGGTGTGGATCGAGGTCCCGAGATCGGCGGGCTCCAGCCTTCGAGGTTACGCCAAGCAGCGCGCGCCCCTTGCATCCGAGGGGGTGGCGCCACCCGAACGTAGGGAGCCGGGCACGATGCGTGCCCGGCTCCGGTCGCCGCTGGGGTGGTGCCCGTACGGCTAGGTGATCTTGATGGGGTTGACCACGTCCGCGACGAGCACCAGCAGGGTGAAGCAGACGAAGACGCCGGCGACCACGTACGCGGCGGGCATCAGCTTCGCCACGTCGAAGGGGCCGGGGTCGGCGCGCCGGAACACCTTGGCCACGGTGCGGCGCAGGGACTCCCACAGGGCGCCGGCGATGTGGCCGCCGTCCAGGGGCAGCAGGGGCAGCATGTTGAACAGGAACAGCGAGAGGTTGAACATGCCCAGGACGTTGAGCAGGATCGACATCTTCTGCTCGCTGGGCAGGTCCAGGGCGGCGATGTCGCCGCTCATCCGGGCCGCGCCGACGATGCCCATCGGGGAGTCGGCCTCGCGCTCGCCGCCGCTGAAGGCCGCGTTCCAGAGGGCGGGGATCTTGGCGGGGAGCTTGAGGAGGCCCTGGACGCTGCTGTCGACGATCTCGGCCATGTGGTCGACGGACTCGCCGAAGGACAGGGCGGCGATCTCGCTCTTCGGGCTGAAGCCGAGCCAGCCGGCGGTGACGTACTGGCCCTTGACGTAGCCGCCGTGGCCGTCGGTCTTGGCGACCTGGTTCGCGATCAGGTCGACGGGGATGCCGAGCTGCTGCCCGTCGCGCACGACGGTGACGGTGGCGGGGCCCACGGTGTCGCGGATCCGCTTCTGGAGGGCGGACCAGTCGGCCACCTTCTTGCCGTTGAAGGCGACGATCCGGTCGTC
Source organism: Streptomyces sp. NPDC040718 (assembly GCF_055593565.1). Lineage (NCBI taxonomy): Bacteria > Bacillati > Actinomycetota > Actinomycetes > Kitasatosporales > Streptomycetaceae > Streptomyces > Streptomyces sp. NPDC040718. The sequence continues at coordinate 46,248 of NZ_JBVIXO010000001.1, forward strand.
CGCCCGCAGGCCGGCCTTCTTCGCCGGGGCCACCGGGTCGCCGTCCTTGCAGACGTCGCGCTTCTCGCTCTGCTGGATGACGCAGGGCGAGACGCTCGCGATCTGGGTGGTGGTCCGGTTGATGCCGAAGGTCATCCACACGCCGAAGAAGATCGCGAGGGCGAGCACCAGGTTCATGAAGGGGCCCGCGAACATCACGATCACGCGCTTCCAGGGCTTGCGCGTGTAGAAGAGCCGCGTCTCGTCGCCGGGCTGGAGCTCCTCGTAGGCCGCCGAGCGGGCGTCCTCGATCATCGAACGGAAGGGCGAGGTGGAGCGGGCGGTGACCTTGCCGTCCTCGCCGGGCGGGAACATCCCGATCATGCGGATGTAGCCGCCCATCGGGATGGCCTTGATCCCGTACTCGGTCTCGCCCTTCTTGCGGGACCAGATGGTCTTGCCGAAGCCGACCATGTACTGGGGCACGCGGATGCCGAAGAGCTTGGCCGTGGAGAGGTGGCCGAGCTCGTGCCAGGCGATCGAGAACAGCAGCCCGACGACGAAGACGAGCACGCCCGTCAGGGTCAGCAGCAAGGTCATGCGCCCGCCTCCACGGCGGCCCGCGCCGCCATCTCCTGTGCCCGGGCCCTGGCCCAGGTCTCCGCTTCGAGGACGTCCGCCACCGTCAGGGAGGTTCCCGACGTGGGCGTTCCGTGCTCGTCGACCACTGTGGAGACGGTATCCATGATTGCTGTGAACGGCAGCCGACCGGCCAGGAAGGCGTCCACGCACTCCTCGTTCGCCGCGTTGAAGACGGCGGGGGCGGTTCCGCCCAGGGTGCCGACGTGCCGGGCGAGGCCGACCGAGGGGAAGGCCTCGGTGTCGAGCGGGAAGAACTCCCAGGTGGAGGCCTTGGTCCAGTCGAAGGAACGGGAGGCGTCCGGGACCCGCTGGGGCCAGCCGAGGCCGATCGCGATGGGGCCGCGCATGTCCGGCGGGGTGGCCTGGGCGAGGGTGGAGCCGTCCGTGAACTCGACCATGGAGTGCACGTAGGACTGGGGGTGGACCACGACCTCGATGCGGTCGAAGGGGATGTCGTAGAGCAGGTGCGCCTCGATGACCTCCAGCCCCTTGTTGACCAGGGTCGCCGAGTTCACGGTGATGACCGGTCCCATGGCCCAGGTGGGGTGCGCGAGGGCGTCCTCGACGGTGACCGAGGCCAGCTCGGCGCGGGTGCGGCCGCGGAAGGGCCCGCCAGACGCGGTGACCACGAGCTTGCGGACGTCCGCGCGGGTGCCGGCGGCGAGGGCCTGGAAGAGGGCCGCGTGCTCGGAGTCCACGGGAATGATCTGCCCGGGCTCCGCGAGGGCCTTGACCAGCGGGCCGCCGACGATCAGCGACTCCTTGTTGGCCAGGGCCAGGGTGCGGCCCGCCCGCAGCGCCGCGAGGGTGGGGGCGAGGCCGATGGAGCCGGTGATGCCGTTCAGGACGGTGTGGCAGTCGGAGGCGGCGAGTTCGGCGGCCGCGTCGGGACCGGCCAGGATCTCGGGCAGCGGTTCGCCGGCGCCGTACTGCTCGCCCAGCGCCTCCTTCAGGGCCGGTACGGCGTCCTCGCGGGCGACGGCCACGGTCCGGACCCGGAGCTTGCGGGCCTGCTCGGCCAGCAGGTCGACGCGCCCGCCGGCGGCGGACAGCGCGGTGACCCGGAACCGGTCCGGGTTGCGCAGGGCGAGGTCGATGGCCTGGGTGCCGATGGACCCGGTCGACCCGAGGATGACGATGTCCCGGCGGCCGGCCGCGGCGTCGAAGAGGAGGTGCGGGTCGGCGAGGGGGGCTGGACTGTCGCTCATGCACCCCATTGTTGCCGCAACTCACGGACGCTTGGACACGGAGTCCCCGTCCGTGACGCGCGCCAGGAGTTCGGGGATGGTTCCGGCGAAGTCGGGGAGCGCCCGGGCGGCGCGCCACCAGGCCCCGGGGTCGTCGCCGAGGGCCGCGTCGAAGAGCCGGTCCGCCTCGGCGCGGGCGGCGAGCACGGCGGCGGGGCGGTCGTGGCGGTCGGGGTGGCCCGTGTCGCCGAGCCACTGGTCCTCGTCGAGCGCCCAGCACGCGGGGACCTTGTGCCGGACCACGTCGGCGCCGGTGAGCAGGCCCCGGTCCAGGCAGTCGCGGACCCAGCGGACGTCCTCGGCGGCGGTGTCCATCGGCACGGCCAGGCTCACCAGGGCCAGCTCGCGCTCCCACGCGCCGGCCGGCTCCGCGGGGGCAGGGTCCGGGGCGAGGTGGCGGACGGCGCGGGCCAGCGCCGGGTCGTGGCGTACGTCGCCGGGCGCGGCCGGGGTGCCCGCGGCCAGCGCGGCCGCCAGCTCGGGCAGGGTGCCGCGGAAGGCGGGGGCCCGGCGGCCCAGTTCGGCCCACAGCCGGGGGTCGTCGCCGAGCGCGGGGCGCAGGGCGCGGTGCACGGCCGACTGCATCTCGGCCTGTTCGGGCAGGGTCCAGCGCAGCCCGCGGGTGGCGGAGAGGTGGCCGAGGAGCAGGGTGCGGGGCGCGGGGGCCACGTACGCGACGAGCTCGTCGCAGGTCAGCAGGCCCATGCGGACGGCGCGGACGGCGGGCCGGTACCAGTGGCGGCCGTACGTGTCCCCCGTGCGCGCGTCGAGCAGCTCGCGGCACGCCTGCCGGGGCAGACCGCCCGCCAGCAGCAGCGCCTCGACGGCGCCGGCCGGCAGCGGGGCGCGGGCGTGGGCGCGCAGCAGCGGCTCGGGGTCGTGGAGGTCGAGCAGGTGCGGCATGCGGAGCAGGGTGAGCGGGATCCGTGGGCGGCGGCCGTGCCGGCGCAGCAGCCGGACCAGCTCGTCGGGGGTGAGGGGACCGGGGCCGGTCTCGGCGAGCAGCTCGGGCGAGGGCCCCGGCCTGGCGGCGTACCGCGCCGGGCCGGGCAGGCCGGGCAGCGGGCGGCCGACGACGTGCGGGTTGCGGGCGATGTAGTGCCGGTCGGCGTCGGTGCCGTGGCGCAGCAGGAGGGTGACGGCGGCGGCGGGCAGCCACTGGTCGCGGCACAGGTACTTGCGGGTGGGCCCGTCGAGGCGGTCGATCAGATCGGCCACCACGTGGTGCGGTGCGTGGCGCAGCAGGTGCGCCACGCACCAGGCCAGCCGCCGGCAGGCCCGGTCCTCCTCGGCCGTCGCCATCGTCCTCGCCCGCCTCGTGCTCGTGCCGGTACCGGTGCTGGTGCCCGTACGTCCGTACTCGTACATCCGTCCGATCTGCTGCCGATGATGGCAGGTCAGCGCAGGGGACGGTGAACGTTTTTGCGCGTGGAGGGGCCGGGGGCGGCGTCCGCGATCCAGGGGCCGTCTCCGGAGGGGTCGACGACCCCTTCCTCCAGCCAGGTGTAGGTGCCGCCGAGGACCCCTTCGACGACCTTGCGGTCGAGGTCGTCGGTGTTGGCCCACAGCCGGCCGAAGAGCTCCTCGACGCGCAGCCGGGACTGCCTGCAGAACGCGTCGGCGAGCTGGTAGGCCTCGCGGCCGTGGTCGCCGCTCTCGCGCAGGTGCTCGGCGCGCACGCAGGCGGCGCTCATCGCGAAGAGCTCGGCGCCGATGTCCACGATCCGGCCGAGGAACCCCTGCTTGGTCTCCATCCGGCCCTGCCAGCGGGACATGGCGTAGAAGGTCGAGCGGGCGAGTTTGCGGGCGCCGCGCTCGACGTAGCGCAGGTGGGTGGCGAGGTCGGGGTGGCCTGCCGGGTGGAACTCCCGGTACGTGCCGGGGAGCTGGCCGGGGCCGGTGGCGAGCTTGGGCAGCCAGCGGGCGTAGAAGCCGGCCGCGCGGGCACCGGCCTTCGCCTTGTCGCCGAGGGCCTTCTCGGGGTCGATGAGGTCGCCGGCGACGGAGAGGTGGGCGTCGACGGCCTCGCGGGCGATCAGCAGGTGCATGATCTCGGTGGAGCCCTCGAAGATCCGGTTGATGCGCAGGTCGCGCAGGAGCTGCTCGGCGGCTACGGCGCGTTCGCCGCGGGCGGCGAGGGACTCGGCGGTCTCGAAGCCGCGTCCGCCGCGGATCTGGACCAGTTCGTCGGCCATCAGCCAGGCCATCTCGGAGCCGTAGAGCTTGGCGAGGGCGGCCTCGATGCGGATGTCGTTGCGGTCCTCGTCGGCCATCTGGGAGGCGAGGTCCACCACCGCCTCCAGGGCGAAGGTGGTGGCGGCGATGAAGGAGATCTTCGCGCCGACGGCCTCGTGCCGGGCGACGGGGCGGCCCCACTGCTCGCGCACCCCGGACCACTCCCGGGCGATCTTCAGGCACCACTTGCCGGCGCCTACGCACATGGCGGGCAGGGACAGCCGGCCGGTGTTCAGGGTGGTCAGCGCGATCTTGAGGCCGACTCCCTCGGCGCCGATCCGCTGGGCGGCGGGCACCCTCACCCGGTGGAAGCGGGTGACGCCGTTCTCCAGGCCGCGCAGGCCCATGAAGGCGTTGCGGTGCTCGACGGTGATGCCGGGCGAGTCCGCCTCGACGACGAAGGCGGTGATCCCGCCGCGGTGACCGTCCGCCTTCGGGACCCGGGCCATGACCACGAGCAGGTCGGCCACCACCCCGTTGGTGGTCCACAGCTTGACCCCGTCGAGGACGTACGTGTCGTCGTCCTCCGGGTCGGGCACGGCGGTGGTGGCCAGCCGGGCCGGGTCGGAGCCCACGTCCGGCTCGGTGAGCAGGAAGGCGCTGATCGCGGTGGTGGCGCAGCGCGGCAGGTAGGCGTCCTTCTGCTCCTTGGTGCCGAACATCTTCAGGGGCTGCGGCACGCCGATCGACTGGTGGGCGGAGAGCAGGGCGCCGATGGCCGGGCTGACGGAGCCGACGAGGGCGAGCGCCTTGTTGTAGTACACCTGGGTGAGGCCGAGGCCCCCGTACTCGGTGCCGATCTTCATGCCGAGGGCGCCGAGCTCCTTGAGCCCGCGCACCGTCTCGTCGGGGATCCGGGCCTCGCGCTCGATGCGCTGCCCGTCGATCTCGCGCTCGCAGAAGTCCCGCAGCCGGGCCAGGAAGGCCTCGCCGCGCCGGACGTCCTCGTCGGCGGGGGTCGGGTGGGGATGGATCAGGTCGAGCCGGAAGCGGCCGAGGAAGAGCTCCTTGGCGAAGCTGGGTTTGCGCCAGTCCTGCTCGCGGGCCGCTTCCGCGACCTGCCGCGCCTCGCGCTCGGTCACCTTGGGCTGTACGGGCCGTGTTGCCGACATCCGGGTACTCACCTCGCCGCATCGGGGGGACCTACCGATCGGTGCTACCTGTCAGTCGTACCCGCTGCGGGCGCCCGGGAAAATACGGGCGCGTGCAAAAGGGGGACGCCCGGAAAGGCCTCCGGAAAAGGGGGACGGCCGGAGCCCCCGCACATTGCGCGGCTCAGACCCGCTCTCACCCGCACGGACGATTCGTACATCCGGCCGAATCTTCCCTCGCCTGTGTCGTCAGGCAGTCGGCGCACCCGTCCGCAGGACACGCACCACACGCCCCAGGACCTGGTCTTGAGGGCACGGTCCGAACTGCCGGGAGTCGCTGCTGTACAGGCTGTCGCCCTTGACGGCGATGTGCCCGGGAGGCACGGGGCCCTGCTGTGACGATCCGGCGGGCATGGGGTCACCGGGCAGCGCGACAGCGCGCTTGATGTTCCACGGTGCTTCGTCCAGACCCCGGGGTGCGGGGCGACCGTCCCGCGGCCAGCCGAAGATGGGATCGGGCTGGGCGATGACGACCAGGTCGTCGGCCTTCAGACGCCGGGCGCCCCGACGGACGATGACCCGGGCGCCGGGGTGGAGCGTGGGTTCCATGCTGCTTCCGTCGACATTGACGGCCACGTAGGCGCGCTTGACCCACCACACGACGGCGACCGCCGACACGGGGACGAACCCGAGCAGGTGCCAAGGGCGGATGCGTGCGTTCACAGGGTTGCTCCGGATTCGCTGGTCGCGGTGTAGTTCGACGCCTGAATGGTGAAGAGTCTCGCGTACTCCCCGTCGATCCCCATGAGTTCGTCGTGCGTCCCGGACTCCGCGATCCGTCCGTCCTCCAGGACGACGATGCGGTCGGCGTCGCGCAGGACACCGAGGCGGTGGGAGATGAGGAGGCTCGTGGCCCCCTCCCGGTAGACCTTCAGCTGGTCGTGCAGCTGTTGCTCTGCCGCCGGATCCATGCCCGAGCTGGGTTCGTCCAGGACGAGGAGGTCCCGGCCGACGCGCATGAGGGCCCGTGCGAGGGCGAGGCGCTGCCACTGTCCGCCGGAGAGTGCGACGCCCCCGAAGTCGGCGTCGGGGTCGCCCTCCATGTCGGGGAACGTCCGGGAGAGCAGGGTGTGGTAGCCGCGGGGGAGGCCCCTGATGTGCTCGTGGATGCCGGCCTCCTTCGCCGAGGCCTCGACACGGGACTGGTCGTCCAGTCGCTGCACGTCTCCGACGCCGATGTTCTCCGCCGCGGAGAGGTCGTAGCGGACGAAGTCCTGGAAGACGGCGCTGATCCGGTCGCGCAGGCTCGGAAGATCGAGGTCGCGCAGATCCGTGCCGTCCCAGCGGACGGAGCCCTTCTCCGGGTCGTAGAGGCGCAGCAGCAGCTTGACGAGGGTCGACTTCCCGGCTCCGTTGAGCCCGACGAGGGCGAGGGAACTCCCCTGCTCGATGGTGAAGCTGACACCGCGGAGCACCCACGGTCCGTCCTCGCTGTAGCGGAACCAGACGTCGTCGAACGTGATGCGGTGGGCCAGCGCGGGGGTGGCGCCGGAGGTGCGCGCGGCCGGCAGGTCGTCGGCGGTCGTGGTCACCTCCACGTAGTGCCCGTAGAGGACCAGGGCATGGTGGTAGCTCGTCACCAGGGAGACGGTGGAGGTGAGCGAGGCCTGGACGCCGCCGATCGTGGTGATGAAGGCGGTGATGTCACCGGCGTTGAAGGCGCCGGACATCGAGGCGTCGATGATCCAGATCATGCCGGCGCCGGCGATCACGGCGCCGAGAACCGCGAGGGGAGCCTGGGTCAGGAGCGCCCTGCGGTCCACCCGCTCCTCGGCGGCGTTGATGGCGCGGGTCTCGCGGTTCATCCGGTCGAGGAGGAACGGGCCGATCCCGAAGAGCTTTGTCTCCTTGATGGCGGAGACGTTGGTCATCAGGCTCTGGTAGAAGATCTGGCGCCGGTTGCGTGGGCTGATCGACCACACCATCTTCGCGCGCTGCTTGCTGAGGTGGAGCTGAATGGCCAGCGCGGGAAGGGCGGCCGCCACCGTCAGGACCGTCATCGTCGGGGAGATGAAGTAGAGCACCGTGAGGAGACCGGACACGGAGAGCGTGTTCTGGATCAGCCCGAAGAGGGACTGGGTGATCGCCTCCGGTGCCCCGATCGCCGACTGCTGGGCGAGCTGGAGACTGTCGAGAAAGCGGGGGGACTCGAACCTCTCGATGCCGTCGAACTTGTTGACCGAGGAGAACAGGTCGTACTGAACGCGCATCGCGATGCTGCGGGTGAGTCGTGAGCGTACGTACTGGGCCGTCAGGGGCAGCACACCGGCGAGCAGTCCCAGAACGGCCATGCCGATGACGAGGCCGAGGGGACCGGGGCGGCCCGGATCGGACTGAGCGGGGTCCTGGCCGATCTGGTTGAGGAGCCACTTCAGCTGAAGGGCGATACCGGCGGGTATCAGTCCCTGGACGAGGGTGGAGAAGAGATAGACGAGGAAGGCGCCCGGACTGGCGCGCCAGGTGAGAGCGACGATGCTGACCGTGCGGGAGAGGAACTCCCGCCAGCCTCCGACGGTGGTCATAAGAACCCCTCCGCCTGTGCTCCCGCCGATGGATCGGCGGGAGCACAGACTGTTTCAGATCAGGCGCACTGGGGACCGCAGCTGACCCAGGGAGTGCAACCTGGGCCCAACTTGCAGCAGCTGACGTACAGCGTGGCGCCGACGCACTTCGAATCCCAGTAGTGACCGTCGGGGCAGCCAGAGGTGCACGGCGACCACGCCGCTGCCGATGTCTCAGGTGCCAACCGGTGAAGCATGGCGTTGCCGAGTCGGGTGAACAGGGTCATGTGGGTTCCATCTCCCATCAAGTGGTCGTTTCACCAGCGAGACCCGCATTCTTCGGGGGCGGGGGCCCGGGGGGCCCAGATCACGCGCACTGAAGGCCGCAGTACTGCCACGAGCTGCAGTGGTCGATGGTGGTGCAGCAACGGACGTACATCTTGGGGCCGTAGCAGTGCGTCTCCTTGAAGGGGTATGAGGAGGGGCACCCCTGGGAGCAGTTGTTCCACGCGGCGGCCGTGGCCTCCGGCGCGAGCCTGTCGAGGATCGCGTTGCCGAGTCGGGTGAAGCGGTTCACGGGCAGATCACCTTTCGCTGGGTCGGTATTCCGGCAGGTTCTTCAGCAGTAGGCACCGCAGAGCTGCCACGGCCCGCAGGTGCCGACGGGGCAGCTCGCGCCGCAGCTGCCGATGCAGCAGCAGCGCTTGTACAGGTAGGCCCCGGAGCACTTGTTCTGCTTGTATCCGCAGCCCATCTCGATCGCCTGGCAGTCGCCGCAGACGGCCTTCGCCGTGGCCTCCGGCGCGAGTCTGTCGAGGAGGGCATCGCCCATCCTGGTCAGAAGCTTCACCAGCGCTTCTCCTTCCGGTACAGGTCGTGCTCACGTATCCGGCGTCGATTACGCCGGAAGCGCTGGGAGGTTCGGCTTGGAACCGGTGTGCGTGGCAGTGACGTACTGGTCGGCGTCCGCGATCACGGTCGTCGGGGTCGCGGTGATCGAGTAGAGGGAGGAGATGTCGCCGGGAGCCTCCTCGAAGACCACCGTGGCGAGGCCGTCGAGGCGATCCGCCATCTGCCGGGCCTTGCCCTGTTCGCCGGCGATGACGACCACGATGCGGGAATCGTCCAGGCCGGTCTGGGCGGCGAAATCCGGCATGTCCGCTACGAATTCGTCGCACGCACCGCAGCTGGTGGTGACGAACGAAAGAGCCGCCGGACCGCCCGCGAGCGATTCCGAGGCGAACACCTCGCCTCCGATGGCGGGTGCCGAGAACGTCGGCAGCTTCGCGCCCACCTCGGGACCGGAAGCCGCGTGGGGGTCGACGGCTCGGCGCTGTTCCTCCTGGCGCCGCAACCGGCGAACGATGGCGAGGGACAGGGCCAGGTTGAGAAGGCCGAGCGCACCGACGAGGACCACGCCTGCGACGAGAAAGACCATTTCTGCTACTCCGTTACGAGGGAGACGATGTCATCGAGGAAGGCGATGACCACGGTGAAGATGAGGGCGAAGGCCGCGGCGAGTGCCAGGCCGGCGAGCTCTCCCGCACCGGAACCCGTGATGAACACGAGAGCGAGGCCGCCGGCTGCCATCGCGGTCAGCAGGGCGTTGCGTACGACGTGCCGGACACCGAGAGGGGAGGCGGCCCGCCCGAAGCAGGCGCAGACGATCTTCGTTCGGGACCGGGACGAGTGGACGGCCACCCCGGTGAAGACGGAGAAGAGAAGTAGTGCGGCGGCGAACCCGAAGCCGCGGAAAGGGAGTCCGGGTACCAGGGCGACCGCCGTCACCAGCTCCGCGCCGATCAGCGCCCCCGAGCCGAGAGGCGCGTACCGCCGCAGCCCCGGAGCCGTACGCCCCAGCACCTCCTCCACCATGACCCGGGAGTCCCGCGGGGACCGGATCTTTCCGATGCCGGAGACCAGCAGCGTGCCGAGCAGAGACAACTGGAGTCCCACCACGAGGTAGTTCACCGTTCCGCCGCCTTCCTCGTCTCGTGGGGCGAGAGGAAGGTGCAGGTCGGCGGCTCCTCGGAGTCGTGACCGCCCGTCCTCATGATCATGAACTGGAACGTCTCGTCGGTGCGGCCCGTGGCGGCCAGGTACCCGCCGACGTAGTCCCTGAGGATCCGGTAGGCGGGGGTGGCCAGTGCGGGAGAGGACCCCTCGCCCGCGGCGAAGGACACCTCCTGACAGAGGTCGAGGAAGGCCTTGTCCCGTCGCCGCTCGGGGTACCAGACCACCTGGGACACCGAGCGCCTCGCGATGGTGGACGCCACCTGCCACTCGCCTTCGCGGCCCGGCTCGCCGGCGCGGCAGAGCAGGTGGAAGTCGTGCATGACGGGCTGGGGAGCGAACAGCCGCCAGTCGGGCAATATCTGCAGAGTGGGGTCGAACCCGCGGAGCCGGTCGAACGAGCGCAGCGGGTGCTGGCTCAGCACGGTGAAGGTCAGGGCGGCCCCCAGGGCCACCTCGACGCATGTGGCGGTGAGCGAGCTCCGACGGCGGCCCACGCGGCCCTCGCGCAGAACGCGTCGTACGATCCCGCTCACAGCACACGCTCGCCGGTCGCGGAGACGATCGCCGCGGAGCGTTCGGCGGACGCGCACACGATCGCCGCGGCACGCTCGGCGGCGCGGCGCGAGAACAGCAGCCGTCCGGGGCGGAAGCCGTCCAGCACGCGGTGTGTCGCGTGCCGGAGGTCGCCGTAACCGGTCAGGTCTGCATCGCGGTGCGCGATGACCTCCAAGGGCGCCCGCACGCTCGCGAGAAGAGCCTCGTGGACGCCGAGGTCCGCGCTGACGGCCGCTTCCCTCCTGCCAGCCTCCCACAGGCGCGCGTCCCGGTACTGGTCGTCGCAGAGCCGGGCGCTGTGCTCGGGGAGCGTACCGGCCCAGGACGGCCGGGGCAGCAGGTCGCCGCAGCCGATGCGCATCGATCCGACGAAGAGGGGGGAAATCGCGGGGGTGCGATGCCGGCCCGGGGCCGCGGTGACGACCGGGGGTTCGAGCAGTACGGCTCCGGCGACCACGTCCTCCAGTTCCGCGGCGGCCCGGAGCACGATCCCGGCACCCATCGCGTGGCCGACGAGCACGACGCGGCGCCCTCCCCTCGTGTGCCGGACGAGATCGACCAGGTCGGACACGACGGTGCGCGGGGTGAGCGGCCGCGGTGTCCGCTGCCGGCCGTGGCCGTGCCGGCTGCGGCCGTACCCGCTGCGGTCGTAGAAAACCGTGGACGCTTTTCCGTTCAATTCCTCGGAGATCCAGGTCCAGTGCTCCATGGTGGCCATGAAGCCCGACTCGAAGACAATCAGTGTTCGATCGGGTCTTCCAGGTTCCGCGGCCGTGTTCGCACGGAATGAGAGTCTGTTTCCGGAAGCGGCGGTCAGGAACTGCTCGTCGCCTCGGCCGGTCAACACCCTCCTGTGCCGTGCGACCTGGCGCCCCGCGCCAAAGAGCATCGCACCGAGTGTCGATCCCGCCGCTATCGCAGGAAGTCGGGTCTCAGTGCTCACGGATCTCCACTTTCGAAGCGCGCTTTTGCGTGGTGTAAAGAAGTGCCGGATACGAAGCCGTGAATGCCCAGAAGAAGCGCCCCAGGCCCATTACCCCGGAGTTGGTGAGATGGAAGACTCCGGCGGGCAGCAGGAAAAGTGGCGCGGCTTTCCCCTTTTTGACGAAGAAGATCAGTGGGAAAAGGCATTCCCCGGCAGTCGTTGCGTGGCTTGCGAGCCGGGCTGCGCCAGGATGCCCGATCACCCACCGGAAGGCCGTACCGCTTCCGTACGTCTCGGTGCGGAGAATTCCGGGAAGGGCTTCGCCTGAACGCCAGTGCGCACCGGCGAGTTTCGAGTAGCCGGCCACCGCGTAGGCGAGTGTGGACTGAAGCGATATGTACCACAAGCAGGCATCGGCAATCCGCGTGTTCTTTCCGCCGAGACGGGCCGTGGCCGAGGCCAGCTGTATCTGGAACAGGAGCTGCTCGGAACCGTCCGACTGGAACCCGTAGCGGCGGTGACGCAGCGCCGACGTGGCGGTGAGGCTCGCCAGGGCGAGCGTTCTCGCACGGCTGTCCCGGCCCGCCACCAGGAGGGTGACGGCCGCCGCAAGCCGTGTGACCTCCATGTACTCGTCCCGCTCGGCACCGCTGGTCGCGTCGAGGACACGGGTGAGCCATGCGGGCCCGACCGGCAGGCCTCGTCGCACCAGAGGCCACTGGAGGATGGCCGACTCGGGGGCCCTCCTCCTCGCGGAGCAGAGGATTTCGAGGCTCGAGACCACACAGGAAGCGCCTACCAGGGCCTCGGTGAGGAGGAGGGTCGTCGCCCGGGGGGAGTGATTTCGCTGGAATGACGAATAAGCCCTTCGGAGTGCCTTCACCTCAGCCCCTTTCTCGTGTGTCGGGTGCGGGTGGCTGCCCTTTGCGCGGGCAGCCACCCGTGGTCGCTGATTAGACGCAGCAGGGGAAGTCGTTGGTCCCGAGCACGTCGTCGGCCAGCGTTCCCGCAGAAGTCGAGGTCACACTGTAGGACGACTTCGCGGGGGATTCCGCGGAGCTGTCCGCGGCAGCCGCCGGACCTGCCGCGAGACCGACGGCGATGATTCCGCTGGCGACGGCGATAAGGCGAGAGCGATCCATGAATATCTCCAGTCTTCGAGTATGGCCATGGGATTGGTGAACGGTTGGCCAACCAGCCGCTCGTCAACGCAGCGGAGCCTAGGATCACCCTTCCGGGATTGTCAACGTGATGGGTGTGCCTATTTCTTGGAGGCGAAAACACGGTTGAGGAAGCTCAGGTTTTCCTCAACTCTCGGCACGCCCGCCCAAATGTGTGGCAAGGAAGGCCTCGACGGCCGCGTAGTAGCGCATGCGATTCACAGGGCGCACCAGACCGTGCCCTTCGTCCTCGAAGAGGAGATACTCGTGCGGCAGCCCATTCTTCTGAAGTGCCTTGACGATCTGCTCGGCTTCCGAGACCCTCACTCGGGGGTCGTTGGCACCGTGTGCGACGAGGATCGGAATGGCTATGTCGTCGACCCGCGAGAGCGGCGACTGGTCCCACAGGCGGTCGCGCTCCGTCTCGGGGTCGCCCACACGTGCGCGCTGGTACGCGACGGCCGGCTTCCAGTACGCCGGAGTGGACTCCAGGAGGGTGAGCAGATTGGACGGGCCGCAGAGATCGACCGCGCACCGGAACGCCTTCGGAGTGAACGCCGCGCCCGCCAGCGCGGCGTACCCGCCGTAGGAAGCGCCCATGATGCCGACCCGGGCCGCGTCGATCGTCCCGAGTGCGGCGAGGTGGTCCACCGCGTCGAGGAGGTCCGTCTGCATCTCCCTTCCCCACCTCTTGTCGCCCGCGTTGACGAATGACTTCCCGTATCCGCTGGATCCCCGGTAGTTGACCTGGACGCATGCGTAGCCGCGGTTCGCCAGCCACTGCGCCTCAGAGCTGAACCCCCAGGAGTTCCTCGCCTCGGGACCGCCGTGGACATTGACCACGGCGGGCAGCGCCGTGGGGGGGACACCGCGGGGATAGGTGACGTACCCATGCACGTGAAGCCCGTCCCTGGCACGGAAGTCGAACGGCTCCATCATCGCCAGGGGGGCGCCGGTGAGGGCCGGGGCGTGATGGAAGAGCAGCCGCAGCCGTCGCTCGTCCTGGTCGTACAGGTAGAGGTGGAGTGGGCCGTCCGAAGGGCTCACCGTTACGTTCCACAGCCGTCCGCTCCGTTCGTTCCGCTGGACGTCCAGCTCCCCGTCCGGCGCTCGCGCGGCGACCAGGGCTTCGCGCAGAAACCCGACCTCGGTCCCGAAGCCGATGTCGAGGTACCTCCACTCCAGTCGCTCCTTCTCGAAGGAGACGGCCTGAGGGCGCTGCGTGTTGGGATCGAACACGATCCCCCTCACGTCGTACGAGGGATCGCCGGCGAGCTCCGTCTCGGCGCCGGTCTCCATGTCCCGGACGAACAGCCGGGATGTGTTCGCGCCCACGGACGAGGTGAAGTAGAGCGAGGAGCCATCGCGTGAGAAGCCCCGGAAGCCGCTGCCTCCCGAGTCGACCTGCGGGATGTGCTTCCATGGCCGGAACCCCTCCTCCCGGGTGCCCAGGTGAAGTACCTTGCCGCCGTCGTCGCTGTAGCTCAGGCCGCCGCGGACCCGCAGGTCCGTATCGATGAGCCAGCCGAAGAAGCCGGGGTTCTCGCACACTTCGGACAGGCCGCCGCTGACCAGGTCGAGCTCGTAGAGGTCGTGGAGGTGGGGCCGGTCCCGGTTCAGGCCCAGGACCATACGGGTGGGGTGCCACGGGTTGTGTGCGAGGACCTGTGTCTGGACGTCCTCGTACGGCGTGACGCACCGTTCTTCCCCGGAACCGAGGTCGAGCAGGTACAGGCGCCAATTCTCGTTTCCCTCCTCGTCCTTGAGGTAGAAGAGCGTGCTGTCGTCGTGGCAGAACCCGTACGCGCGGATTCCACGCCCGCGGTCCCGGGTCGCCGGGCGTGCCACACCAGGATTATCGCGGGGCCCTATCCATACATTCAGCACTCCCTCATGGGGTGCGAGATAGGCCAGCAGCGTGCCGTCCGGAGAGATGCAAGGGCCGGCGTACTCGGGGTCACCAAAGAGGACGGATCTGGGGAGTAGACGTACCGCATCGTAGGTCATGCCCCCGGATCATAGCCAGGAATTTCCTTTGGCTCGGTGGCCGAGTGGAGGGGAACTCCCCTTCCCTGGTTCGGCCATAGTTTCCGGACTAGGGTGAGCCGCTCGCACGGAGCCGCGGTCCGGGCACTGGATTTTCATATTCCGCTTGTCCGGCTCACAGGCAGCTGACCAGGAGGTCCATCAATGACCATGCCCGTTCCTCTTTCGGTTCTCGACCTCGCGATGGTCGGGGTGGGGGAAACGGCCGAACAGGCCCTACGTACGACCGTGGAAATTGCCCGGTTTGCGGATCGGCGAGGTTTCCGCCGTTTCTGGGTGGGTGAGCACCATTCATTGCCGTCGGTCTCGAGTTCATCCCCCGCGGTGCTGCTTGCCCACCTGGCGGCACACACGAGCACGATCCGTCTTGGGTCCGGCGGGGTCATGCTGCCCAACCACGCGCCACTGGTCGTCGCCGAACAGTTCGGCATGCTCCAGGCACTGGCACCGGGAAGGATCGACCTGGGCCTCGGTCGGGCGACGGGGGCCATGCCCGCTGCCGCGCGGGCCATCCGGAGCTATGCGGCGGGTGAGGGCGGGGCCGACTTCGCGGGGCGCCTGGCCGACCTCATCGGCTTCCTCGACGACGCCCTTCCCCCTGGTCATCCCCATGCCGGCGTGCATGCCGTGCCCGGTCCGATACAGGGCAAGGCCCCGGGGGGCGGGGATGTGCCGGGACGCCCCGAGGTGTGGATCCTGGGCACGTCGGAGGCCGGTGCCCGCTGTGCCGGGGAGCTCGGGATGCCCTTCGTCGTCGCGCATCACTTCTCCACCACCGACACGCCTATGGTCCTGGAGGCGTACCGGCGGTCCTTCCGTCCGTCCGCGTTCCTGCTTCGTCCGTACGTCATGGTCTGCACGTCCGCAGTGGTGGCGACGAGCGAGGCGGAGGCCTACGACCAGGCACTGACCCATGTCGTGGCAAGCATCCGGATGGGCGTGATGCCGCCCGGTCTCATCCCCACTCCGGAAGAGGCGAAGGCGCACTCCTTCTCCGCTGACGACCAGGCCTACAAGGAACGGTGGCTCTCGCGCATCGCCCATGGGACGCCCGATCGGGTACGCGCCGAACTTGACATACTCGTGAGCGAAACCGGGGCGGACGAGCTGATGGTCACTAGTAATACTCACGGTTGCGCCGCGCGTCTGCGCTCCTACGAGCTGCTGGCCGATGTGTGCGAGTTGGCGGACAGGAATGCAGAGTTCCGGTGAGCCGTTCATGTGTTTGAGCTTTTCTTGAGGGTTCACACAAGTGCTTGAGGTAGCCATTCGTGTGATGTAGCGTCGCGGCGAGGCGATCAACCAGCCCGTTCTTCGGTGCAATCTCGCCCGGCTCAGGTAATCCCCCGCACTGCTACGGATTTCGACGCTCAATTCATTTGCGTCAAGTGCCGCATTTACCTTTGGCTCTTTCTGTAGCGGCCCGGCGTTCTTCATCCATGTTCGACATCGATCTGATTCGAGGAATGACATGAGTACTGCAACTCTGGCGGCACCCGTCCTGGACGTGCTCGACTTCGAGCTTGACGTGCAGGAAGTCCCGGACGCCGCGAAGTTCGACCCCGCTGAGATGTGCAGCGACAGCAAGGTCTACTCGATGTGCTGCGGCGCCACCATCACCCCGACCATGACCTGGTCGGAGCTCGCGATGTGCGGGACGTGCTGCTGAAGGGCTGAGCCCTGATCACCCCTGCCGGGACAACGCGTCCCGGCAGGGCCCGTCCGTCAAGACTCATGCGAAGGGGAGCGGCGATGCGCCCGGCTCAGTTCACGGCCCAGGGGCCCGTCCTTGTCAGACTGTCCGCGCGGGCACCTGGCGACTTCTCTCAGATGACGCCCCACCTCCCCGCCGACGGCGCCGAGACCCGGGCCGTTCTCGCCGCCTACATCCGGCACATGGCCGCGGACCCCGTCTTCCGGGAGACGGTCAGAGTCTCCAGCAAGTCCCTCTCGGGACTTCTCGACCGGTTCGAGGCGGGGGAGGAGTTCAACCGGAAGCGGCTGATGAGCGTGGCAATCTCCCTCGCCCGGTACGCGATGCGGTCGTCCGGGCGCCCGACTCCCTTCGGTCTCGCCGCCGGCGTCGCCAAGGCCGACTGGGGTGATCGGGCGGCGGTTCACTTCGGTCCCGACGACCTGAAGTCGGCGCGGATCGACGCCAGCTGGCTCTACGCGGAGATCGTCAAGTGGCTCGATCGGCCCGAGTCCCGGTGGGGCCTCGACGTGGTCGTCAACAACCTCTGCCACGTGCAGGGGGATCGCTTGGTCCTCCCGTACGTACGCGTCCGCTCGGACCGGCACGGCCCTCAGGCGATGCCGCTGCGTGAGGTCAACGTGGCGAACAACCGGTTCGTCCAGTGGCTCCTCCACACCTGCCGCAGGCCCACGCCCTACGGCGATGTGATCGCCCGCGCCGTCAGCGAACTGCCCGGGGCCACTGAGGAACTCGTCGACGGGATCCTGCTCGAACTCCTCAAGAACGAGGTCGTCGTCACCTCTGTCACACCGCACCGGATGAGCACGGCGGCGCTGGAGCGGATCGCCACGGCCACCGGCGGTTCGGGCAAGGACAACCGCGTGCGGCGTGTCGGCCTGCGCCTCCGTGACTACGAGGCGTGCACCCCGGGGCGGGGCGGCGAGATCTGGGAGGAGATCCAGCGCGATCTCGCCGAGGGCTACGACGGCTCCCGGCCCGGCGTGCAGGTGGACCTCCGCCTGGACGCCGAGATCTCGCTCCCGCGGTCGGTCGCGAAGGAGATCGAGGCATACGCGTCGATCATCTGGCGGATGTCGGGCCGGGTGTCCGGCTACGACCACCTGCGCGAGTACAAGCACCAGTTCCTGGACAAGTACGGCCCGCACGTGGCCGTGCCCCTGGTGGACGTGGTCCATGCCACCCACGGGATCGGCTTCCCGGCCGGCTATCAGAACCCGACGGTGGTCGACCGCCCGCCGCACTTCCCCTCGGACCCCGACGAACAGGAGACGGACTACCTGGACCGGCGGCGCGAGATCGTGGCGACGCTGATGCAGCGGGCCGTGATGAGCCCCGAGCGGGAAGTAGTCCTGAGCGAGCACGACATCGCCGCGCTGGGTTACCGGGACGACGAAGAGCCGCCGCGTTCCCTCGAACTCTTCTTCCAACTGCTGTCCAAGAGCCCTGAGGATCTGGACGCGGGACGCTTCACGGTCTTCCCCACGCCCAACATCGGTTCGATGACCGCCGGTTCGACCATCGCGCGCTTCTCGGAACTCCTGGAGTGCACCTCGGAGCTGACCGGGATGATGCGCGCGAACAGCGACGCGGGCCGCATCGAGGCCGAGGTCTCCTTCCTGCCGGTGAACCCGCGGGCGGTCAACATCCTTCCCACCACCCGCATCGGGGAGTACGAGATCCCCCTGGGGAGCTTCGCGGATCCCGAGGCGCCGGGCGTCATCGACTGGCGCGACCTGACCCTGGCCGTCGAGCAGAACGAGTTCAAGCTCTACTGGGCGAAGACGGGGCAGGAGGTCGTGGCGCGGACCCCGCACATGCTCGCCGTCGACCAGAACGCACCCAACCTCGGCCGACTGCTGACCGAGATCGGCTTCGTTCGGGACAAGATGCTCCACCCTTGGCAGTGGACGGGGCTCGAGGCCCTCCCCTTCTTCCCGCGCGTGCGGTACGGCAAGGTCGTCGTCTCGCCCGCCACCTGGCGTCCCACCCCGGAAGTGCGCTCCGCCGTCGGCGACCCGCGGGACTGGGCCCGTGCCGTCGGCGCGTGGCGCGACAGGATGGAACTGCCCCGGCACGTCGTGGTCGCGGTCGGGGACAAGTCGTACAGCCTCGACCTCGACGATGCCTTCCATGTCGAGATGCTGCGGAAGGAAGCCGCGCGCAGCAACGTCCTCGTCACCGAGCAACTGCACGAGCAGGGGACGCACTTCGGCTGGTGCGGCGGGCGCAGCAACGAGATCGTCGTCCCACTGAGGAGCACCGCGGCGTCACAGCGGAGCGACACCGGGCCGGCACGCGCCTTCGTCCCGCCCGTCGCGTTCCCCAAGGGGGATGAGAACCATACGTTCCTGCCGGGTGAGGAATGGCTCTTCGCCAAGATCTACATCCCGTCCGGCCGGTTCAACACCGTGTTGGCCCAGAAGCTCCCGCAACTGCTGCAGGAGGTGCGGAGCGACGTCGACCGGTGGTTCTACATCCGGTACCGAGACCCGGCCAGCCACATCAGGCTGCGGCTGCACGGCGATCCGGCCGCGATCGCGACGCGTGTCCTCCCCGCCCTGGGCCGGCACGTTCGCGCCTGGCGGCAGGCAGGGCTGGTGCAGCGGATGGTACTGGACACGTACGAGCCCGAGTACGCCCGGTACGGCAGCGGGACGCTCATGCCACTGGCCGAAGGGGTGTTCTGCGTGGACAGCACGGCAAGTGTCCTCCAGGCCGCCGCGCGGGACAAACTGCTGCCGGGGCTTCCGGACGAGATCCTCGCGGCGGCGAACTACGCCTTGCTGCTCGAGTCCCTGGGCGGCTGGGACTGGTGGCGCTGGGCCGACCACGTCTTCCGCGGTGTGGAGACGAGCGAGATCTACCGGGTGCACCGCCGGGACATCGCGGGGATCATCCGCCCGGGCCACGTGGCGGAGGGCTTCGCGGCGGCAACGGGTGCGGACCACGTGGCGGCGCTGTGGCGGAACTCGCCCGAGGTGCAGAAGTACGGATCCGCCCTGCTCTCCGGCAGCGTCCCGGACACGGTTTCCCGGGACCAGGCGCTGATGGGGCTGCTGCACATGCATCACAACCGCCTGTTCGGCATCGACCGGGAGAAGGAGAAGACGAGCTACTCCATCCTGGCCGGCCTGGCGAAGGACCACATGTACCGCACGTCGCAGGAGAGGTGAGCGCAGTGTTCGAAAAGGCTGCCCGTGACACGGCAACGCAGGTCATGAGCCTGCTGACCGACCCGTCGACGACACGGGACAAGTCCGCCGGATGGGATCTGGAGGGCAACCCGTTCAACGAGATGGGGTTCCCGGCGTGGGCTCCGCTCACCCTGGACCGAGGGCTGGCAGGCATCGCGGTGATGTTCCACAGCAGCGCGTCCGAGGACCCGGCCCGACTCCACCACGCGCACCGGTACCTCACCGAGATGGTCCGGGAATGCAAGGGCCGCAAGCAGACCATGGGCGGGCTGTACTTCGGGGTGGGCGCCCTGGCGTTCGCCACCTCGCTCGCGTACGGGGCCACCGGCGGGTACCGGGGTGCCCTCGACTCGCTCGACGAGAAGGTCCGCACCGAGGTCGGCGTCATGATGGGCCTTTCGACGCCGGGAGCGCCCGCGCACTACATGGGCGAGTACGACGTCATCAGCGGTCTGACCGGACTCGGACGGTATCTGCTGGCCCGTGGCGAGGACTCCTTGCCGGTGCTCAGGCAGGTACTCACCCACCTCGTGGGCCTGACGCGGCCGGTGCCGTACGCCGGCCAGTCCGTTCCGGGGCTGTGGGTCGAGGGGCCTCCGGTGCTCGACGCGGGGCCCCTGCCCCAGTACGAGCACGGGCACCTGAACCTGGGGATGGCCCATGGCATCGTCGGCCCCCTGGCACTTCTGTCCACGGCATGGGCCACCGGCGTCAGGGTTCCGGGGCAGGAGGAGGCCATCGAGGAGATCGCCTCGCTCCTGGTCCGCTGGCGGGCGGAGGACGAGCAGGGATACTACTGGCCGATCGCGGTCGCACTCGACGACTGGGCCGCCGGGGCCCTGCTCAATCCGCAGCGCCAGCGGCCGGGCTGGTGCTACGGCACTCCGGGAGTCGCACGGGCCCTCCAGCTCGCGGGCCTCGCCCTCGACCGGCCGGAGTGGTGCGCCCTCGCGCGCGAGTCCCTCCTCTCCCTCCTGCGGATTCCCTACGAGGAGTGGGGTGTCGTGGACTCGGGCCTGTGCCACGGCTGGGCGGGGAACCTCGTCACGCTCCAGACGCTGAACTCCGAAATGAAGGACGAGCGGGTCGCGGCGGCCATCGACGACATCGCCGGGATCATCGTGTCCGGCTACAGCGAGGGGCACGCCTTCGGATTCCGGGCTCCTGTGAAGCTCGGACTCGGAGATGGCGGGGTGGACGGGGTCGCCGACTACCCGGGGCTGCTGACCGGGGCGGCCGGCATCGCGCTGGCCCTGGAGAGCTACGCGCATCCCATGGCCGACCGTTCCTGGCAGGCGGGTCTTCTCCTCGCCTGACGCCGTTCCCACCCCGGTGTGAACACGATGCCGTGCTCACACCCCTTCTTCCGTCTGGTCACACGGGTGAAGCGCAGAAATCGCGAGAACAAGCCGACATCCCCCCGTTCTCGCAGGTGAGAACGGGGGGATAGGGGGACGGCCGGAGCCCCCGCACAGTAGGCTCCGGCCGTCGGTCTGTGACCGTACGAGTCGGTCAGATGTCGAGGCCCGTGAGGACCAGGACGCGCTCGTACGTGTAGTCGTCCATCGCGTAGCGGACGCCCTCGCGGCCCACGCCGGACTGCTTGACGCCGCCGTACGGCATCTGGTCGGCGCGGTAGGACGGCGCGTCGCCGATGATCACACCGCCGACCTCGAGCTCGCGGTGGGCGCGGAAGGCGACCTGGACGTCGCGGGTGAAGACGCCGGTCTGCAGGCCGAACTTCGAGTCGTTGACGGCGGCGAAGGCCTCGTCGGTGTTCTCGACCCGGGTGATGGTCAGGACCGGGCCGAAGACCTCCTCGGTGGCGAGCTTCACACCGGCCGGGACCTCGGCGATGACGGTCGGCTCGACCGTGGCGCCCTCGCGCTTGCCGCCCGTGAGCAGCTTGGCGCCGGCGGAGACGGCCTCGTCCACCCAGGACTCGACGCGCTTGGCGGCGTCCTCGGAGACCAGCGGGCCGACGTCGGTGGCGTCGTCGGCGGGGTCGCCGGTGACCTGGGCCTGGACCTTCGCGACGACCTTCTCGACGAGGCGGTCGTAGACGGAGGCGTCGGCGATCACGCGCTGCACGGAGATGCAGGACTGGCCGGCCTGGTAGTTCGAGAAGGTCGCGATACGGGTCGCGGCCCAGTCGAGGTCGGCGTCGGAGGACCAGTCGGCGAGGACCACGGCCGCGGCGTTGCCGCCGAGCTCCAGGGTGCAGTGCTTGTGGGGCACCGACTGCTGGATGGCGTAGCCGACGGTGTCGGAGCCGGTGAAGGAGATGACCGGGAGGCGGTCGTCCTTGACCAGGGCCGGCATCTTGTCGTTGGCGACGGGCAGCACGGACCAGGAGCCCGCCGGCAGGTCGGTCTCGGCGAGCAGCTCGCCCAGGATCAGGCCGGAGAGCGGGGTGGCCGGGGCCGGCTTCAGGATGATCGGCGCGCCGACGGCGATGGCGGGGGCCACCTTGTGGGCGCACAGG
Source organism: Streptomyces sp. NPDC040718 (assembly GCF_055593565.1). Classification (NCBI taxonomy): domain Bacteria; kingdom Bacillati; phylum Actinomycetota; class Actinomycetes; order Kitasatosporales; family Streptomycetaceae; genus Streptomyces; species Streptomyces sp. NPDC040718. Next base: position 68,101 of record NZ_JBVIXO010000001.1, read on the forward strand.
TTCAGCGGGAAGTTGAACGGCGCGATGCCGAGGACCGGGCCCTTGACGAAGCGGCGGGTCAGGGCCAGGCGGCCGACGCCGCCGGCGTCGGTGTCCAGGCGCTGGGCCTCTCCGCCGTTGAAGCGGCGGGCCTCTTCGGCGGCGAAGCGGAACACGGACACCGCACGGCCGACCTCACCGCGGGCCCACTTGATCGGCTTGCCGTTCTCCGCGGAGATCAGCTGGGCGATCTCCTCGGTGCGCTCGACGAGCCGCTTGGACACGTGGTCCAGGGCCGCGGCACGTACGTGGGCGGGGGTCGCGGAGAACTCTGCCGTCACGGCGTACGCCGCGGCCACGGCCTCTTCGACCTGGGCGTCGGTGGGCACGCTGACGGTGCCGACCAGCCGGCCGTCCCACGGGTTGTGGACGTCGAAGCTGTCCTCGCCGGTGGCCTGGCGGCCGGCGAGCCAGAAGGCGTGGGTGGAAGTCATGCGAATCCCGGCCCTTCGGTTTGTGCGGTGGTCTTGTCTCCACCAAGGTAGGCCGCCGCCGGGCATTCACGGTTTATCCGCGTTGGAGAACCTCCACGGGGAGCCGCGCCGCTTTGTCACTGTCGCGGCCGTCGCCCGGGTGCGCCGCCGCGCGGAGCCGGCCCCTCCCTCCCCGCCCTCCCCCGTTCCCCAGGGAATCGGGCGCGGCGCGTCAGGAAGGGCCCGGGCTGGCCTTCAGCGCGAGCCACAGCTCCATGCGGACGTCGGGGTCGTCCAGGGAGCGGCCGAGGATCTCCTCGACGCGCTTCATGCGGTAGCGCAGCGTGTGGCGGTGCACGCCGAGGTCGGCGGCGGCGGCGTCCCACTGGCCGTGGCGGGAGAGCCACGCCTGGAGGGAGGCCACCAGGTCTCCGCGGCCGGTCGCGTCGTGCTCCCGCAGGGCCCGCAGGGTGCCGTCCGCGAAGGCGCGTACGGCGTCGTCGGCGAGCAGTGGCAGGACCGAGCCCGCCGCGAGGTCCTCGTGCTCGACCAGTGCCCGGCCCCGCCGCCGGGCCACGGCGAGGGCCTGGTCGGCCTGCTTGAGGGCCGCCGCCACCCCCGCCGGGCCGGCCGCCGCCGACAGGCCGACCACCAGCTCGTCGGGCTCCGGCCCGGCCGTCTCCCGGCCGCGCCGGGACTCCAGGGCCTCCGCGTGGTCCGCGCACGCCTGCACCGCCGAGCCCCCGTCGGCGGCCAGCACCACCAGCCGGCCCGGCTCCGGGACCACCAGCAGCGTCTCCCCGGTCCGCGCCGCCGCCGACTCCACCGCGTCGGCCAGCAGCGCCAGCCCCTCCGGCTGGGCCGTGCCCGGCAGCGCCGGCTCTGCGACGACGATCCGGAACGGCGCCTCCAGCAGTGCCCCGTACAGGTCCCCGGCCACGGCCCGGGCGTGCTCGGGCTCCCCCTCCAACAGCATCCGCAGCACGGCCGCGCCCAGCCGGGACTCCGCGTCGTGCAGCGACCGGGAGCGCTCGGTGGTCAGGGTCAGCAGCGCGACGGCGGAGTGCACCGCGTACCGCTCGGCGGTGCCCAGCGGCGCCGCCGTTCCGACCGCGAGGGCGCCCCGGGCCCGCCGCCCGGTGCCGAGGGACTGGAGCTCGACCCGGTCCTCGGCGCCGCCCACCACCGCGCTGGCCGGCGCGGGCCGCTCCCGCAGCCGCTCCACGTCGGGGGTGAGCCGGGCGGCCCGGCGCGCCGCCCAGTCGGGTGCGGCGGCGACGACCGCGCCGGAGGTGTCGTACAGCGCGGCCCAGCCGTGCACGTGCGCGGCCAGCTTCGCCAGCAGGTCGGCCGGGCCGTCGGCGGAGAGCGCGGCCCGGGTCAGCTCCCGCTGCGCCTCGAAGCCGGCGGTCACGGCCCGGTACTGGTCGGCGGCCAGGGCGGCGGAGACGGCCTTGCTGATGGCGAGGAACGGGGTGCGCCGGGGCACCTCCAGCAGCGGCAGGTCCTCCTCGCGGGCGGCCTGGAGCAGCGCTTCGGGGATGGCCTCGTAGTTGACCCCGACGGCGAAGCCGATGCCGACGACCCCGGCGGCGGCCAGCCGCCGTACGTAGCGGCGCATCTCCTCGGGGTCGTCCGCGTCCAGCTTCATCGCGGTCACGAGCAGCAGCTCGCCGCCCTCCATGTACGGCACGGGGTCGGCGAGCTCGCTGACGTGGGCCCAGCGGACGGGGGTGTCGAGCCGGGTCTCCCCGGCCCGGACGGTGAGCTTCAGCGCCGAGTGCTGGACGAGCGAGGCGAGGGTGAGCGGCATCGGTTTCCAGACGGGGAGGGCGGGAGAGGGGGCCACGGCGCGGGATTTCGCCATGTCGTATGAACGGCCCCTTTCGATTCTGCCACCCCGTACTGGTCCTCTCAGCCGGGCCACAGTCGGTCCAGGGTCGGTCCGCGGCCGGACCTCAGGCGGTTCCCGAGAGCCGGAGCAGCAGCGGAGCGGCCCGTTCCCCCCGGACGGAGGTCAGTGACAGCACCGCGCAGCCGGGCGGCACGGCGTGCGCCAGCTCGGAGGCGGACCAGCGCTCCCGCTCGACCTGGCGCACGGTGACGGCGTCGGTGGTCACGGCCTTGCCGGTGACCAGCTTGCGGAAGGCGTGGATGGCCCGGGTGAGAGGCTGGTCGGCGAAGACCGTCCGGTGGGTGACGTCCCGGGTCTCGACCCACTCGGTGCCCCAGGCCTCGGCGAAGCGCTGCCCGTCCCAGGTGGTGACCCCGGAGAAGGCCATCCGGCAGCCGACCACGCCCAGCAGCGGCGTGCGCAGGGGCTCCGGTACGTCGTCCAGGGTGCGCAGGGTCAGCAGGACGCCGGCGTTGGCCGAGCGCAGCCGCTGCACGCCCCGGACGGTCTCCGGGGTCAGGGTGTGCGAGGCGTCGTCGAGGGCGAGGAAGGCGAACAGCGAGCGGTCGGCGCGGGCCGCGGCGGCGGCGTTGAACTGGGCGAGGAGCAGCCGGGCCAGCATCCGGGAGGCGTCGGCGTGCGCGCGCTCGGGGAGGTCGACGCGGACCCGGACGGGGTGTTCGAGGGCGCGCAGCGAGAAGGGGCGCCCGCGCCGCTCGGAGCCGCCGACGACCGCCCCGACGTCGAAGAAGCCGCTGAACGCCGGCCGGTCAAGCAGGGCGGCGCGGTCGGCGAGGGCCGGGCCGGGGTCGCCGGGGGCTCCCTGCTGGCGCAGGCGCGCGTCGAGCTCGCGGAGCATGGCCTGCCGCCCGGTGCCCTCCAGTGCCTGGCGGAGCGCGGTGAGGGCGGAGGGCACCTCGTCGAGGAGCTCGCGCAGCTCGGGTACGGCGGGGAAGCGGCCGTACGCCTCGCGGAAGGGGCCGATCAGCTGGGCGAGGGTGGTCGCGGCCCGGCGCACGTCGATGCCGGGGACGTCTCCGACGAAGGCCTCGGCGAGGAGGCCGGCGGCCTCGTCGGGGTCGGCAGTGCCGCCGTAGAGGTCGAGGTCGTGGACGGATGCGGGGTCGCCGACGCGCACGACGATGTCGTAGGCGCTGTCGGGGCCGAGCTGGGAGCCGGCCGCGCCGACGGCGACGACGGCGGCCTGCCCGGCCAGCGCCTGCAGCGCGAGCGATTCGACGACGGGCCGCACGAGGCGGGCCGTCTTGCCGGTGCCGGAGGGGCCGACGGCCAGCAGGGAGGTCCCGAGCACCCCGGGGTCGAGGGCGAGCCCGGTGCCGCGGCGGGCGTAGGGGTTGCGCTCCCCGTCCTCGACGGTGCCGAGCAGCACCTGCCGGGTGAGCAGGTCGTGCCGGGCGGCACGGACCGGCAGGTCGCGGTCGCCGGAGGGGTGCACGCAGGCGCCGGCGCCCTTGTCCCGCACGGCGGTGTCGAAGGCCCGCAGCCGGGTCGGGTCGGCCCGCACGGACTCCCAGGCCCGCCGGATCCGCGCGAAGTCCACGTCGTTCATCCGCCCGCCCCCGGCCTCCCCCCCGAGCCGCTCGGCGGCCCCGTCCAGCCCAGCCGCACGTACCTCGGGCCAGCCGGCGGGGTCGGCCGCCAGGGTCCCCGGCGCCTGCGGATGCGGGCGGTTCCCGTCCACGGGGGCGGTGGTCGCCTTCGTGCGGGAGCTCGGGGCGACGAGGCGGCGGAGCAGTCGGCCGGCACCGAGCCAGGCGAACGCGAGGAGGACCACCGCGTCGATCGCCGTCCTGAAGGTGTCGACGAGTGTGCGATTGGCCTGTTGATCGTCCTCGAAGGAGAAAAAGGACTCCACCAGCTGCCGGATCGGCAACTGGTAGTTGTGGATGAGGAGCAAGGTGACGTAGGCGAGCGGTACGACCGCCAGGGCCGGGATCCAAGTGCCGCGCGCGACGATCAGGCGGTTCCAGGCCTCTCCCCAGTTCCCGAGACGGCCGAATCCGTAGAGCAGAGCAGCGACAAAGAGCAGCTCATAAATGGGCTTGGCCTGCACTCCACCCTGCCCCACCACGGGCTCACCGTTCGCGTCCCACCAGCTGTCCGGCGTGAACAGCTTCAGCGGCACGTCCCAGAAGGGGATGTAGGAGTTACGCATGAGCGACCAGACGAGCACGCAGGCCAGAACGGAGATGCCCGCTCCGACGGCGAGGGACCGGTCTGATGTCCGCGCCGGCTCGGTGTCGGCGCGCGGCGTGTACCCGAATCGCCACACCCCCGGATCGGCCTCCGGCCGCGCGGTGCGCAGCCAGTCCGTGAAGGGGGTGGCGACGGCCGGCGCGTGCTGCGGCTTCGGCGGGGTTCCGAGGGGCGGCGGCGGGCCCGCCGGCCGGGGGACGTGACCCCCTCGGGTCGACCGTCCGTCGTGCGTGCCCTCGGTGTTCATGAAACCCCTGCCCCCTGCCCGTTCCAACGCGCCGCGGCGCTCAATCTAGTGCCCGGCCGGGCCCTCCGGCCCGCACCCCGCGGTGATCCACGGGACATGCGCCGGTTCCTTCCTATGGCCGTCACGGACAAGGACACGCGGACACCACTCCCGAACGGAGCATGCCTTACCCCCTCCCCCGGGCCTAGCCTGCGGACAAAGACACAAGTGCGTCCGAAAACACCCCCCCAGGAGCCCTCCATGACTGCTGTCCCGCAGGAGCGCAAGCTCGTCACCGCGATCCCCGGCCCCAAGTCGCAGGAGCTGCAGGCCCGCCGTCTCGGCACGGTTGCCGGCGGCGTGGGCTCGGTGCTCCCCGTCTTCACGAAGCGCCTGGACGGCGGCATCCTGGAGGACGTCGACGGCAACCGCCTGATCGACTTCGGCTCCGGCATCGCCGTGACCTCGGTCGGCGGCTCCGCCGAGGCGGTCGTGCGCCGTGCCACCGCGCAGCTCGCCGACTTCACCCACACCTGCTTCATGGTCACGCCGTACGAGGGCTACGTCGAGGTCTGCGAGGCGCTGGCCGAGCTGACCCCGGGTGACCACGCCAAGAAGTCGGCCCTGTTCAACTCGGGTGCCGAGGCCGTCGAGAACGCCGTCAAGATCGCCCGTGCGTACACCAAGCGCCAGGCCGTCGTCGTCTTCGACCACGGCTACCACGGCCGTACGAACCTCACGATGGCGCTGACGGCGAAGAACATGCCGTACAAGCAGGGCTTCGGCCCGTTCGCCCCCGAGGTCTACCGCGTCCCGGTCGCCTACGGCTACCGCTGGCCCACCGGTGCCGAGAACTGCGGCCCCGAGGCCGCCGCCCAGGCGATCGACCAGATCACCAAGCAGATCGGTGCCGAGAACGTCGCCGCGATCATCATCGAGCCGGTCCTCGGCGAGGGCGGCTTCATCGAGCCGGCCAAGGGCTTCCTGCCGGCGATCGTGAAGTTCGCCAACGACAACGGCATCGTCTTCGTCGCGGACGAGATCCAGTCCGGCTTCTGCCGCACCGGCCAGTGGTTCGCGTGTGAGGACGAGGGCATCGTCCCGGACCTGATCACGACCGCGAAGGGCATCGCCGGCGGTCTGCCGCTGGCCGCGGTGACCGGCCGCGCCGAGATCATGGACGCCCCGCACGCGGGCGGCCTGGGCGGCACCTACGGCGGCAACCCGGTGGCCTGCGCCGGTGCGCTGGGCTCCATCGAGACGATGAAGGAGCTCGACCTCAACGCCAAGGCGAAGAAGATCGAGTCCCTCATGAAGTCGCGCCTGTCCGCGATGCAGGAGAAGTACGAGATCATCGGCGACATCCGCGGCCGCGGCGCCATGATCGCCATCGAGCTCGTCAAGGACCCGGAGTCCAAGACCCCGAACCCGGAGGCGGCCGGCGCGCTGGCGAAGGCCTGCCACGCCGAGGGCGTCATCGTCCTCACCTGCGGCACCTACGGCAACGTGCTCCGCTTCCTCCCGCCGATCGTCATCGGCGAGGACCTCCTGAACGAGGGCCTGGACGTCATCGAGGCCGCGTTCGCGGCCATCTGACCGAACGTCCAGTTCGAAGGACTGGAACGCTTGAACGCGGCGCCCGCCCTCTACCACCGGTAACGGTCGGGCGCTGTGAAGAAGCTGTGGGGGGCCGATGGCGGGAGCGCGTTCCCGCTGTCGGCCCCCCTTCCGTTGGCGTACGGTTTCTGCAGATGAGTGAGACAGACCGTTCCCGGGTCACCGGGGGCGACACCGGTACCGGGCTTCCCCAGCGCTGTACTGGTCATGCGTTCGCGCACACTCCTCTCAGATCGGACGGCCGTCCGCCCCAAACCCCCCGGGGCGCACGGCAACCCGATCCGGGCGGCCGTCCCGGAACCATCCCCCCTGTTCCGGGACGGCCGGCCATCCTCCCGGCGGCCCTGTGCCTCGGCCTCTTCGCCCTGGTCACCTGGCAGGTCCTGGTGTCGGGGCCGCTCATGGCCCCGGACCACGCCCTCAGCCGCGCCGTCGTGCGGACCGTGCCCGACGCCGTCACCGAGCGTCTCGCGGACCTGGGCAACGTGCCGGTCGCCGTACCCGTCCTCGCGCTGGCCATGGCGTACGCCGCCTGGCGCGGGCGGCGCCTCGCGGCGCTCGCGGCCGGCCTGGCGATGGCCCTGGTGCCGGCGCTGATCGTCCCCCTCAAGGCGTGGACCGCCCGCCCGGGCCCGCTGGAGCCCTGGGCGGCCGGCTACTACCCCTCGGGCCACACGGCGACGGCCCTGACCGCGTACGTCGGCGCGGCACTGCTGCTCGCCCCGCACACCCGCCGCCGCTGGCCGATGGCCGCCGCCCTGGCGCTTTCGGCGGCGACGGCCACGGGGCTGGTGCTGCGCGGCTTCCACTGGCCGCTCGACGTGCTGGCCAGCGTCCTGCTGTGCGTACCGCTGCTGCTGGGGGTCCGGCGGGTGGCGGGCGGCCGTCAGCGGCCGTAGTAGGAGTCGAAGTTCCGGCTGAACTCCCAGCCGCCGAAGCGGTCCCAGTTGACCGACCAGGTCATCAGGCCGCGCAGGGCGGGCCAGCTGCCGTGGGTCTGGTAGGTGCCGCAGCCCTGCTTCTTCGTCAGGCAGTCCAGGGCCTTGTTCACCTCCGCCGGCGGCGTGTGCCCGTTGCCCGCGTTGGTGCTGGCCGGGAGGCCGATGGCCACCTGGTCGGGACGCAGCGGCGGGAAGGCGCGGCTGGCGTCTCCGGCGACGGGGAAGCCGGTGAGCAGCATGTCGGTCATGGCGATGTGGAAGTCGGCGCCGCCCATGGAGTGGTACTGGCCGTCGAGTCCCATGACCGGCCCGGAATTGTAGTCCTGGACGTGGAGCAGGGTCAGGTCGTCGCGCAGGGCGTGGATGACGGGGAGGTAGGCGCCGGCGCGCGGGTCCTGGCCGCCCCAGGGGCCCGATCCGTAGAACTGGTGGCCCAGCTGGACGAAGAAGGTCTCGGGAGCCATGGTCAGGACGAAGCCGGGCCCGTACCTGGCCTTGAGCGTCCTGATCGCGGAGATCAGGTTGGTGATCACCGGGGTGGTCGGGGCTCGGAAGTCGGTGTCGCCGGCGGCGAGGGAGAGGGAGTGGCCCTCGAAGTCGACGTCGAGGCCGTCGAGGCCGTACTCGTCGATGATCCGGCCGACGGAGGAGACGAAGGCGTCGCGGGCGGCGGTGGTGGCCAGCTGGACCTGGCCGTTCTGGCCGCCGATGGAGATCAGCACCTTCTTGCCGGCCGCCTGCCTGGCCTTGACGGCGGCTTTGAACTCGGCGGGGGTCTCGGCGTTCGGGCACTCGCTCACCGGGCAGAGCCGGAAGCGGATGTCGCCCGAGGTGACCGAGGTCGGTTCGCCGAAGGCGAGGTTGACGACGTCCCAGGAGGCGGGGACGTCGGCCATCCGGAGGTGGCCGGAGCCGTTGGCGAAGCTCGCGTGCAGGTAGCCGACCAGGGCGTGGGCGGGGAGCCCGCCGCCGGGGTTTCCGCCGCCGGAGGTGGTGGTGGCGGTGACGGCGGTGCTCCTGGGCGACTCGCCCGCGGTGTTGGTCGCGCTCACCTGGAAGGTGTACGCGGTCGAGGGCGCGAGGCCGGTCACGGTGGCCGAGGTGCCGGTGACCGTGAGGGGCTGGACGCCGTCGCGGTGGACGCGGTAGCCGGTGGCGCCGGCGGAGGCGGCCCAGTTCAGCGTGACGCTGCTCGCCGTGGCCTGACCGGCGCTCAGGCCGGTGGGCGTGGCCGGCGGCCGGGTCTGGTCGCCGCCGGGGTCGGGCCCGGTCAGGGCGAGGTCGTCGGTGAAGTGGGCGGGCTGGCCGTACCAGCCGTGGGTCCAGACGGTGACGGAGGTGGTGGCGGGGCCGGTGCGGAAGCCCGTGGTGAGCTGCTTCCAGGCGCCCGGGGTCTGCGTCCAGGTGGACACGTCGGTGGTGCCGGTCCCGGTCGCGCCGAGGTGGACGTACGCGCCCTGCACCCAGGCGGAGAGGGTGTACGCGGAGTCGGGCTTGACGCTGACGGTCTGGGAGCAGCGGGCGTTGTCCTGGCCGGCGGGGGTGGCCCCGAGGGCGGAACCGCCGCCGTGGACGGGGGCGCTGACGGCGCTTCCGCTGCCACCGGTGCAGCTCCAGCCGTCGAGGCCGGATTCGAAGCCGCCGTTGCGGACGAGGTCGGCGTCCGCGGCCGAGGCGGGCGGGCCCGCGGTGAGGAAGGCGGCCGCCGCGAGGGCGGCGGCCGCCAGGAGGGACGGGGATCTGCGCACGACTGCCTCCGGGACATGGGGGGTTGGAGGATCCGGGCACGACGGCGACCAAGATGGTCCAGACCAATCCCCTTGTCAAGGCTTCGCGCGGACCCCTCGCCCCTCCCCCGTCAGGGCACTGGCCGCCGCCTCGTGCAGCGCGAGCTCCAGGAGCGCCGGGTCGGTCAGGGTGCCCCGGCCGTCGGGGAGTTCCAGCCAGCGCGGGCCGCCGGTGGCCCTGCCGGGGTACGGGACCGCGATCCAGCTCCCGCGCCCCGCTCCCCGTACGCCCGTGCCGATCCAGCGGGAGGCCGTGCCCGGGGGCACGAAGAAGCCCACGCGGGCGTCGCCGAAGTCCGCGAGCACCGGGCCGGGCGGGCCGGGCAGCAGGCGCAGTACGCCGAGGGCCCCCTGCCCCAGCTCCCCGGGCGCGATCAGCACGTCCCAGTGCCGGCCGGCGGGCAGCAGGGCGACCCCGAGGGGGTTGCGCTCCCACTCCCACCGGCAGGCGTCGGGATCCGGCGCCGCCCCGACCAGCCATTCCACTGCGGTCCTCGCTCCCGGGAGCGTCATCGCCCGGCCTCCGTTCGTCTCGTCGCGGTGAGGGTCCTCACCGGGAGAGAGCGGGGCCGGGCGGGGCTATGACGCGGGTTGCGCTACTCCATGGAGGTGAAGCGGGTCACGGGGCGGACCGACGGCGTGCGCCGGGGCGTACGGACGTACGGGCGTGCGGGCGTGGAGGCGTCAGCTGTCGAAGCCGAGCCCGAGGCGGTCCAGCGTCTTCAGCCACAGGTTGCGGTGGCCGCCCCGGGCGTCGGCGCGGGCCAGCGACCACTTCGTGAGGGCGATCCCGGTCCAGGCGAACGGCTCCGGCGGAAACGGCATGGGCTTGGACTTCACCATCTCCAGCCGGGTGCGCTCGGTGGACAGGCCGTCCAGCAGGTCGAGCATCACGTCCGCGCCGAAGCGGGTGGCGCCCACGCCCAGCCCGGTGTAGCCGGCGGCGTAGGCCACCCTGCCGCGGTGCGCGGTGCCGAAGAAGGCCGAGAAGCGGGAGCAGGTGTCGATGGCCCCGCCCCAGGCGTGGCTGAAGCGCACCCCCTCCAGCTGGGGGAAGGCGGTGAAGAAGTGCTCGGCGAGCTTGAGGTAGGTCTCGGGGCGGTGGTCGTACTCCGAGTCGAGCTTGCCCCGGTAGGGGTAGACCGCGTCGTAGCCGCCCCACAGGATCCGGTTGTCCTTGGTGATCCGGAAGTAGTGGAACTGGTTGGCGCTGTCGCCGAGCCCCTGGCGGTTCTTCCAGCCGATCGAGGCCAGCTGCTCCTCGTCCAGCGGCTCGGTCATCAGCGCGTAGTCGTAGACCGGGACGGTGAAGGGGCGGATCCTGCGCACCAGCGACGGGAAGATGTTGGTGCCCAGGGCGACCCGGCGGGCGAGGATCGTGCCGTAGGGGGTTTCCACCGTCATCCCGGGGCCGGCCTGCGCCATCTTCAGGCCGCGCGTGTTCTCGTAGATCCGCACGCCCTGCTCCAGGCAGGCCCGCTTCAGGCCCCAGGCCAGCTTGGCGGGGTTGAGCATGGCGACGCCGTCGCGGTCCCACAGGCCCGCGAGGAAGGTCGGCGAGTTCACCTCCGCGCGCAGGGCCTCGCCCTCCAACCATTCGGAGCCCTCACCGAGGCCGAGCTTGACGGCCTCCTCGTGCAGTTCCCGCAGTTCCTCTACCTGGTGCGGCTCGGTGGCCACGTCGATCTCGCCGGTGCGCTCGAAGTCGCAGTCGATGCCGTAGCGGGCGACGGCCTCCTCGATGGCGTCGAGGTTGCGGGCGCCCAGCTCCTCCAGCCTGGCCAGCTCGCCCGGCCAGCGGGCCATGCCGTTGGCCAGGCCGTGGGTGAGGGAGGCCGCGCAGAATCCGCCGTTGCGGCCGGAGGCGGCCCAGCCCGCCTCCTTGCTCTCGATCAGTACGACGTCCCGGCCGGGGTCGCGCTCCTTGGCGATCAGCGCGGTCCACAGGCCGCTGTAACCGCCTCCGACGACCAGCAGGTCGCAGCGCTCGTCGGAGGTGAGGGCCGGCTGCGGCGCCGGGCGGCCGGGGTCGTCCAGCCAGTACGAGACCGGCTTCGCTTCGGAAAGGGATTTCGCAACACTACGCATGGCGACTGGGGCCATGGCTTCCAACTCCCTACGGGGTCTACTTCGGTTGTGCCTTCTTGCGGCGGTTGCCGGCCCACTGGCCGACGAGGACCACCAGCACCGCGATGACGAACATCGCCGTGCCGATGACGTTGATCTGGACGGGCGTACCGCGCTGGGCCGATCCCCAGACGAACATGGGGAAGGTGACGGTGTTGCCCGAGTTGAAGTTGGTGATGATGAAGTCGTCGAAGGAGAGCGCGAAGGACAGCAGCGCGCCCGCCGCGATACCGGGGGCCGCGATCGGCAGCGTGACCCTGAGGAAGGTCTGCACCGGTCCGGCGTAGAGGTCTCGGGCGGCCTCCTCCAGGCGCGGGTCCATGGACAGGACGCGTGCCTTGACGGCAGCGACGACGAAGCTGAGGCAGAACATCACGTGGGCGATGAGGATCGTCCAGAAGCCCAGCTGGATGCCCATGTTGAGGAAGAGGGCGAGCAGCGAGGCCGCCATCACGATCTCGGGCATGGCCATCGGCAGGAAGATCAGCGAGTTCACCGCGCCGCGCGCCCGGAACCGGTACCGGACGAGCGCGAAGGCTATGGCGGTGCCGAGGACGGTGGCGCCGATGGTGGCCCACAGGGCGATCTGGAGGGACAGGGCGAGGGAGCCGCACATGTCGGCGACCCCGCAGGGGTCCTTCCAGGCGTCGAGGGAGAACTCCTGCCAGGCGTAGTTGAACCGCCCGGTGGGGTTGTTGAAGGAGAACACCGTCACGACGACGTTCGGCAGGATCATGTACGCGAGCGTGGCGAGGCCCGCGATGACCACGAGATTGCGGCGGAGCCAACGCATCAGACCAGGTCCTCCGTCCCCGCTCGGCGGATGTAGATGGTGACCATGATCAGCACGATGGCCATGAGGATGAAGGACAGCGCGGCCGCTGTCGGGTAGTCGAGGATCCGCAGGTACTGCGACTGGATGACGTTGCCGATCATCCGGGTGTCGGTGGAGCCGAGCAGTTCGGCGTTGACGTAGTCGCCGCTCGCCGGGATGAAGGTGAGCAGGGTCCCGGAAACCACGCCCGGCATCGAGAGCGGGAAGGTCACCTTGCGGAACACGGTGGCGGGAGTGGCGTAGAGGTCGCCGGCGGCCTCGTGGAGGCGGGTGTCGATGCGCTCCAGCGAGGTGTAGAGCGGCAGGATCATGAAGGGGAGGAAGTTGTACGTCAGCCCGCAGACCACCGCGAGCGGTGTGGCCAGGACGCGGTCCCCCTCGGTCATGCCGAGCCAGCTGGTGACGTCGAGGAAGCCGACGGCGTTGAGGGCGCCGACCACCGGGCCGCCGTCGGCCAGGATCGTCTTCCAGGCCAGCGTGCGGATCAGGAAGCTGGTGAAGAAGGGGGCGATGACGAGGACCAGCAGCAGGTTGCGCCAGCGGCCCGCCTTGAAGGCGATCAGGTAGGCCAGCGGGTAGCCGAGCAGCAGGCACAGCGCGGTCGCGGTGCCGGCGTAGAGCAGGGAGCGCAGGAACTGCGGGAGGTACTCGGTCAGGGCGTCCCAGTAGGTCTGGAAGTGCCAGGTGACCTCGAAGCCCTCTTCGAGCGAGCCGGTCTGCACCGAGGTGGAGGCCTGGTAGATCATCGGCAGCACGAAGAAGACGAGCAGCCAGACGATGCCGGGGAGCAGCAGCCAGTACGGGACGAGGCGCTTCTTCAGGGACGCCCTGTGGACCGGGGGCCCGGCGGGTGCGGGGGCCTCGGGGGGCGCCGCGGTGGCCGTCATGCGCTCTCCTCGACCGTCTCGATGCCGGCCTCGCCCATCGTCCCCGCAAGCATGGACTGGGCGGCGTCCAGGCCGAAGGTGTGCTCGGGGTTCCAGTGCAGGACCACGTCGGCGCCGGGGACGAGGCGGGCGTCCCGCTCGATGTTCTGGACGTACACCTCCAGCTCGGGGCAGGCCCGGCTGTCGATGACGAACTGCGTGGAGACGCCGATGAAGGAGGAGTCGGCGATCTTGCCCGCGACCTTGTTCCGGCCGGTCGCGATGGTGTGCTCGTCGGCCGCCGGGACCAGGGAGATCTTCTCCGGGCGCACGCCGACGAGGAGCTTCCCGCCCGCGCGGGGCGTGGTCGAACATCGGGCGGCGGGCAGCCGGAGGGTGGTGCCGGAGGCCGAGACGGTCACGTCGGACCCGGTGGACTCGACGGAGGCCTCGATGAGGTTCGAGGTGCCGAGGAAGTTGGCGACGAAGGTGGTGCGCGGGTTCTCGTACAGCTCGGCGGGGGCGCCCAGCTGCTCGACGCGGCCGCCGTTCATCACGGCGACCGTGTCGGCCATGGTCATGGCCTCCTCCTGGTCGTGCGTGACGTGCACGAAGGTGATGCCCACCTCGGTCTGGATCCGCTTGAGCTCCAGCTGCATCTGGCGGCGCAGCTTGAGGTCGAGGGCACCGAGCGGCTCGTCGAGCAGCAGTACCTGGGGGTGGTTGATCAGGGCGCGGGCGACGGCCACGCGCTGCTGCTGGCCGCCGGAGAGCTGGTGGGGCTTCTTGCGGGCGTGCTCGCCGAGCTGGACCAGGTCGATCATCTCGTCGACCTGCTTCTTGACCGACTTGACGCCGCGGCGGCGCAGGCCGAAGGCGATGTTCTCGAAGATGTCCATGTGCGGGAACAGCGCGTAGCTCTGGAAGACGGTGTTCACCGGGCGCTTGTACGGCGGCAGGTGGGTGACCTCGCGGTCGCCGAGGCCGACCGTGCCGGTGGAGGGCTCCTCCAGGCCGGCGATCATGCGCAGGGTGGTGGTCTTCCCGCAGCCCGAGGCGCCGAGCAGGGCGAAGAAGGAGCCCTGGGGGATGGTGAGGTCCAGCGGGTGCACCGCGGTGAAGGATCCGTAGTGCTTGCTGATCCCGGCGAGGCGGACGTCGCCGCTCGCGGTCTTGTCGGTCATGGGCCTGGGCCTTCGGTGGTGTGTCGTGGGAAGGGGACGGGGCGCGGGTGGGGGTGCCGGTGCGTGGGTCCGGTCAGGCGCCGATGAGCTTGGCGAACTTCTCCTCGTACGCCGTCTCTTCCTCGCTGGTGAGCGAGCGGAAGGCGTGGGCCTTGGCGGCCATCTCCTTGTCCGGGACGATCAGCGGGTTGTCCGCGAGGGCCGGGTCGATCTTGGCGAGCTCTTCCTTGACGCCTTCGACGGGGCACACGTAGCTGATGAAGGCGGCCAGCTGGGCCGCGACCCCGGGCTCGTAGTAGTAGTCGATGAGCTTCTCGGCGTTGGCCTTGTGCCGGGCCTTGACGGGGACGAGCAGGTTGTCGCTGGAGGTGATGTAACCGGCGGCCGGGATCGCGTACTTGATGTCCGGGTTGCCGGCCTGGAGCTGGATGACGTCGCCCGCCCAGGCGAGACAGGCCGCCAGGTCGCCCTTGTCCAGGTCGGCGGTGTAGTCGTTGCCGGTGAAGCGGCGGATCTGCTTGGTGTCCACGCCCTTCTGGAGCCGGCCGATCGCGGCGTCGTAGTCCGCGGTGGTGAAGTTCGCGGGGTTCTTGCCCTGGTCGAGCAGGGTCATGCCGACGCTGTCGCGCATCTCGGTGAGGAAGCCGACGCGGCCCTTGAGGGAGGGGTCGTCGAGGAGCTGGGTGACGGAGTCGACCTTCTTCCCGTCGGTGGCCTTGGAGTTGTAGGCGATGACGGTGTCGATGCCGGTCCACGGGTAGCTGTGGGCGCGGCCCGGGTCCCAGTCGGGGTTGCGGAACTGCGGGATCAGGTTGGCGTAGGCGTGCGGGAGGTGGGAGGGGTCGAGCTTCTGCGCCCAGCCGAGGCGGATGATGCGGGCGGCGAGCCAGTCGGTGACGACGATGAGGTCGCGGCCGGTGTCCTGGCCGGCGGCGAGCTGCGGGCGGATCTTGCCGAAGAACTCGACGTTGTCGTTGATGTCCTCGGTGTACTTGACCTGGATCCCGGTCCGCTTGGTGAACTCGTCCAGCGTGGGACGGGTCTTCTCGTCGTCGCTGGTGTCCATGTACTCGGTCCAGTTGGAGAAGTTGATCTCCTTCTCCTGGTCCGAGTGGTCGTCGGACGCCACGGCCCCGCCCTCGCGCTTGGCGGGCGGGATGCCGCAGGCGGTGAGGGCGGAGAGGCCGCCCAGGGTGAGCGCCCCGACTCCGGAGGCGCGCAGCAGCGAGCGGCGGGTGAGGGCGCCGCGCCCGCTGGTGAGGCTTCGCCGCATCGCGGCGGTCTGCGCCGCCGAGAGGCGGTCGGGCTCGAACTGCTCCATGCGCGTTGCCCTTTCGGGAGGGATGGCCACTGGTCAGGCGGCGTGCGTCTGCTACCGGTCCCCGAAGATGGTGCGGTGCCAGTCCTTCGCGGCCACCGCGGTGTTGTCGAACATCACATGCTTGACCTGCGTGTACTCCTCGAACGAGTAGGCGCTCATGTCCTTCCCGAAGCCGCTCGCCTTGTATCCGCCGTGCGGCATCTCGCTGATGATCGGGATGTGGTCGTTGACCCAGACGCAGCCCGCCTTGAGCTCGCGGGTGGCGCGGTTCGCCCGGTAGAGGTCGCGGGTCCAGGCGGAGGCCGCGAGCCCGTAAGGGGTGTCGTTGGCCAGGGCCAGTCCCTCGTCATCGGTGTCGAAGGGCAGGACGACCAGGACCGGGCCGAAGATCTCGGACTGGACGACCTCGCTGTCCTGCGCGGCCCCGGAGATCAGCGTCGGCCGGTAGTAGGCGCCCGCGGCCAGGTCGCCGCCCGGGATCTCGCCGCCGGTGACGACCGTGGCGTACGAGCGGGCGCGCTCGACGAACGCGGCGACCCGGTCGCGCTGGGCGTGCGAGACGAGCGGGCCGAGGTCGGTGGCGGGCGCGAAGGGGTCGCCCAGGCGGACGGTCTCCATCAGCTCCGCGACCCGGGCGGTGAACGCGTCGTGGAGCGGGCGCTGCACGTAGGCGCGGGTGGCGGCGGTGCAGTCCTGGCCGGTGTTGATGAGCGAGGCGGCGACCGCGCCGTGGGCGGCGGCCTCCACGTCGGCGTCGTCGAAGACGACGAACGGGGCCTTGCCGCCGAGCTCCAGGTGGAGCCGCTTGACGGTGGCGGTCGCGATCTCGGCGACCCTCTTGCCGACGCCGGTGGAGCCGGTGAAGGACGTCATCACCACGTCGGGGTGGCCGACCAGGTGCTCGCCGGCGTCCCGTCCGGCGCCGGTGACGATGTTGACCACGCCGTCCGGGATGCCCGCCTCCTTGGCCGCCTGGGCGAACATAAGGGAGGTCAGCGGGGTGAGCTCGGCGGGCTTGAGGACGATCGTGTTGCCCGCGGCGATGGCCGGGAGGATCTTCCACGCGGCCATCTGGAGGGGGTAGTTCCAGGGTGCGATGGAGCCGACGACGCCGATGGCCTCACGGCGCACGTAGGAGGTGTGGTCCCCCGAGTACTCGCCGGCCGCCTGGCCCTGGAGATGGCGGGCCGCGCCCGCGAAGAACGCGGTGTTGTCGATGGTCCCCGGCACGTCGAACTCCGTCGACAGCTTGAGGGGCTTGCCGCACTGGAGGGATTCGGCGTACGCGAAGTCCCCGGCCTGCTCGGCCAGTACGGCGGCCAGCCGGTGCAGTGCGTCCGAGCGCTCGCCCGGAGTGGCGGCCGACCACGCGGGGAAGGCCCGCTTGGCGGCGGCCACGGCCTCGTCCACGTCCGCCGGACCGGCCAGCTCGTAGGTGAGCACCTCGTCGCCGGTGGCGGGGTCGACGACGGTGTGCGACCGCCCCGAGGTGCCGGACCGGAGCCGGCCGTCGATGTACTGCGCGCCGTCTGCGAAGCGGTCCTTGACCTGGAAGCGGTTACCCATCGCTCTCACGCTCTCCGTAGCTACAGCTCGAATTGAGTGCCGATCCTGGCAGAGGCGTTCTCCTCCGCCAAGTGATTCCGTTGTTGCCTTTTGATTACGCGACGGAATCGGTCGACCATATGTCGAGGCATCCCCGAAATCCCGTACGAAGTGTCAGTGGTGACTGCCAGACTCGCGTGCATGGAGATGATCGACAAGTTGATCGAGCAGGTCAGCCGTGGTGAGCGGGTGAAGTACCTGCCGTTCTGGGGACACCGGCCGCGGCCGGACGGGAGCCTGGGACCGAGCTGTCTCAGCCAGTGGTGGCCCTCCCCCTTCACTGTGGGTGACGTCCGGTACGCCACGGCGGAACACTGGATGATGGCCGGTAAGGCACGCCTGTTCGGGGATGCGGAGGCCGAGCGCGCCGCGCTGGAGGCCGGCAGTCCGGCGGCGGCGAAGAAGGCCGGGCGGCTGGTGCGCCGGTTCGACGAGGAGGTCTGGCAGCGGGAGCGGTTCGCGCTGGTCGTGGCGGGCAGCGTGCACAAGTTCGGCTCCGACCCGGCGCTGCGCTCCTACCTGCTGGGCACGGGCTCGCGGGTGCTGGTCGAGGCGAGCCCGCTGGACCGCATCTGGGGCATCGGGCTGGCCGCGGACGACGAGCGGGCGCTCCGGCCTGACCGCTGGCGTGGCCTGAACCTGCTGGGCTTCGCCCTGATGGAGGCCCGGGAGCGGCTGCGCGAGGAGAGCGCGTGACCGGACGGCGCCGGGTGGCGGCCGTCATCGTGCGCGACGGCGGCGTCCTGATGGTGCGCGAGCGGCACCGGGGGCCGTCCGGGCTCCACGACGGGGCGGAGTACTGGACGCTGCCGGGCGGCGGGGTGGAGCCCGGGGAGGACCTGGAAGCCGCGGTCCGGCGGGAGGTGGCCGAGGAGACGGGGCTGCGCCCCCTGGAGGTGCGCTACGCGTACGAGGCGCCGTACCCCTCCGGGTGGACCACGTGCTTCCGGGTGGAGGTCGCGCCCGGAGAGCCGGTGCTGGGGGTGGACGGGGACCTGGACTGCGCGTGCCCCCGGATGGTGGGGCTGGCCTGGGTCCCGGTCCCCCGCGCCGCCCCGGACGGGCCCTGGATGGTCCCCACCCTCCTGTCGGCCGCCCCGCTCTGACCCGGGGGCCGGGGTGGGGCCGGCGGGCCGCTCAGACCCGCTCGCGCGGCGCGTCGACCCGGGACACGGAGGGCGAGGGGTCGCCGTCGTCCAGGTGGTCGATCTCGGGGACGAAGAAGACGAGCAGGATCATGCCTATGCCCAGCAGCATGCCGACCGCGCCGAGGATGATGCCGGACAGCGCCACGCCGCCGTTCGTGGCCTCGCCCCGGGTGGCCTTGCCCTTGCCCAGCACCCCGAAGACGACCGCGGCGATGCCGAGGGCGATGGCGCCGAACATCGTGGCGCAGGCGAACACCGACAGGATGCCGAGCACGAGGGCGGTGATCCCGAAGCCGTTGCTCGCGGGCGGCGTCGCGTACGGGTACGGGTACGGCGGCTGGCCCGGCTGTCCGGGGTATCCGGGGTAGGCCGGATAGCCGGGATGGCCGGGCTGGCCCGGGTACCCCGGGTGGCCGGCCTGGCCGGGGTACCCCGGCTGGCCCGGAGGGACCGGCTGGCCGGGGTAGCCGTACGCACCGGGAGCCGGCTGCGCCGGGTACCCGTACGCGGACCCGGGTGCCGGCGGCTGCGGGTAGGGAGCGGCGGCCGGCGGGTACGCGGAGGGCGCGGGCGGCACCCCGGGCATGCCCACGACCGTCTGCTGCTCGTGCACCGGCGGCACCGGCGGGGGCGGCTGCCCGCCCTGCGGCTTCCCCGGGCCGGCCGTCGGCCGCTCGGGCGGCGCCCACGGGTCCCTCGGTTCAGGGCTGTGGTCGGTCATGCGGCGCCCCCCTCTCTCGTACGGCCATGCTAAGCGCTGCCACCGACACGGCCGGGGCCTGCCTACGATGAAGCCGACCTGCCCGCACCCGTGTCCTCCCGGAGGCCCCCATGCCCGACCTGCACCCCTTCATCGCGGGGCTGCCCAAGGCCGAACTCCACGTCCACCACGTCGGCTCGGCGTCCCCCCGCATCGTCGCCGAACTCGCCTCCCGCCACCCCGACTCGAAGGTCCCCACCGACCCCGAGGCGCTGGCCGACTACTTCACCTTCACCGACTTCGCCCACTTCATCGACGTCTACCTGTCGGTCGTCGACCTGGTCCGCACCCCGGACGACGTGCGCACGCTCACCTTCGAAGTCGCCCGCGACATGGCCCGGCAGAACATCCGCTACGCCGAACTCACCATCACCCCCTACTCCTCGACCCGCCGCGGCATCGACGAGAAGGCCTTCATGGAGGCCATCGAGGACGCCCGCAAGGCCGCCGAGGCCGAGCTCGGCGTCATCCTGCGCTGGTGCTTCGACATCCCTGGCGAGGCCGGCCCCGACGCCGCGTCCGAGACCGCCCGCCTGGCCGTCGACCTGCGCCCCGAGGGCCTGGTCTCCTTCGGTCTGGGCGGCCCCGAGATCGGCGTCCCCCGCCCGCAGTTCAAGCCGTACTTCGACAAGGCCCGCGCCGTCGGCCTGCACAGCGTGCCGCACGCCGGCGAGAGCACCGGCCCGGAGACCATCTGGGACGCCATCCGCGAGCTGGGCGCCGAGCGCATCGGCCACGGCACCAGCTCCACCCGGGATCCGGAACTGCTGAAGTACCTGGCCGAGCACCGGATCGCGCTGGAGGTCTGCCCGACCTCCAACATCGCCACCCGCGTGGTGACCGACCTCGACCGGCACCCCGTCAAGGAGATGGTGGCGGCGGGCGTGCTCGTCACCATCAACAGCGACGACCCGCCGATGTTCGGCACCGACCTCAACAACGAGTACGCGGTCGCCGCCCGGCTCCTCGACCTCGACGAGCGGGGCCTCGCGCAGCTCGCGAAGAACGCCGTCGAGGCCTCCTTCCTGGACGAGGCGGGCAAGGCGAAGCTCATGGCGGAGATCGACGCGTACACCGCGGAATGGCTCGCCCGCTGACTCCCCTTGATCGCCGGCGACCCCGAGAATGGAGCGCATGAGCGATCTGACTGCCGTCGGCCACCGCGGCGATCCCTACCGGTTCCGTGAGAACACCCTCGCCTCCGTCCGCTCCGCCTTCGCACGCGGAGCGGACGCGGTGGAGATCGACGTACGGCTGACCCGCGACGGGGTGCCGGTCCTGCTCCACGACGAGACGCTGGAGCGGCTCTGGGGGCACGACGTGCGGCTCGACGCCGTGACGGCGCCGCAGTTGAAGGAACTGACGGACGGACGGGTCCCGACCCTGCGCGAGGCGCTGACGGAGGCCGGGGCCGGCCGGCTGATGATCGACCTGCCGGGTGCGACGTACGAGGCCGTGAAGACCGTCGTGGACCTGGTGCGCGAGTGCGGGGCGCGCGAGCGCGCGTACTACTGCGCCGGGCCGAACACCATGCTCGCGGTCCGCGCCGCCGACCCCGGCGCGGAGATCGCGCTGACCTGGACCACCCTCTCGCCGCCGCGCCGCGTGCTGATCGACGCCGTGTCCCCGCGCTGGCTCAACTACCGCTTCGGGCTGGTGAGCCCGGAGCTGACGCGGGCCCTGCACCGGGACGGTCTGCTGGTGTCGGCCTGGACGACGGACACCAAGCGGTCGATGCGCGCCGTCGTCCGGGCCGGGGCCGACTCGGTGACCACCAACAGGCTGGACGTGCTGGCGGCCGTGCGGGCCGAGCTCGGCCGGTGACGCGCGGGCTGGGAGACCGCCTCCGCGGGCGGGTCCTGCGGGCGGATCCGCGCCGGCGGGACGTGGGGCTGACGCTGCTGGTGCAGGTGGCGACGACCATCCCCTTCGTGGTGCCCCGCGACCCGGCGGACTCGCCGGCCACGTGGACGGCGTACCTGGTGACGACGCTGGGCAACGCGCCGCTGGTGTGGCGGCGGCGGGCGCCGGTGGCGGCGCTCCTCGGGGTGGTCGCGGCCGGTTCGGTCTACCGGCTGGCTCTGGACGGCCCCGGGCAGCCGCTGCCGTACGCCGCGCTGATCTGCGTCTATTCGGTCGCGCTGGTGGGGCCGTCACGGGTGCGGCTGGTCGTGGGGTGGGCGCTGGTCGCGGTGATCACCGTGTCCGTGGCGCTCAACACCGGTACGGCCAGGGAGCTGCTGTTCTCGCTGTTCGTGTTCGCGGCGGCGTTCGCCCTCGGGCGGCTCCAGGCCACGCGGCAGGCGTACACGGCGGCGGTGGAGGACCGGGCGGCGCAGCTGGAGCGGGCCAACCGGATCGAGGCCGAGCAGGCGGCGGCGCGTGAACGGGCGCGCATCGCGCGGGAGATGCACGACATCCTCTCGCACGCCGTCAGCATCATGGTCGTGCAGGCGGAGGCCGGTCCGGTGGCGGTGCGCCGGGCCCCGGAGCGTGCGGAGGCGGCCTTCGAGGCGATCGCCGAGACGGGCCGGGACGCGATGGCGCAGCTGCGGACGATGCTGGGGGTGCTGCGGGCGGAGGAGGCGGCTCCGCGTGCTCCGCAGCCGGGGATCGGTACGCTGCCGGCGCTGGTGGACCGGGTGCGCGCGAGCGGGCTCGCGGTGTCGTACGAGCGGACCGGCGAGGTGCGCGAGCTGCCGGCCGCGCTGGAGGCGACGGTGCACCGGGTGGTGCAGGAGGCGCTGACCAACGTGGTGAAGCACGCGGGGGCCTCGATGGTGGACGTGCGCCTGGAGTACGGGCCCCGGGAGCTCGCGGTGCGGGTCACGGACGACGGGCGGGGGCCGGCCGGCGGTGCTCCGGGCGGGCACGGGCTGATCGGGATCCGCGAGCGGGCGGCGGCGCACGGCGGGACTGCGTGGACGGGGCCGGGTCCGCACGGGCGGGGTTTCACGGTGCTTGTAACCTCGCCGCTGGAGGTGGGGAAGTGACGATCCGTGTGGTGGTGGCCGACGACCAGGAGCTGGTGCGCAGCGGGTTCGCGATGATCCTGGACGCGCAGGAGGACATCGAGGTCGTGGCGGAGGCCGGGGACGGGGCGGCGGCGGTGTCCGCGGTCGAGCGGCTGTCCCCGGACGTGGTGCTGCTGGACATCCGGATGCCGGTGCTGGACGGGATCGAGGCCTGCCGGTCGATCTCGGCGCGGAGCGCGTGCCGGACGGTGATGCTGACGACGTTCGACTCGGACGAGTACGTCTACGAGGCGCTGCACGCGGGGGCGAGCGGGTTCCTGCTGAAGGACGTGCGGCGGGACGACCTGGTGCACGCGGTACGGGTGGTGGCGGCGGGCGAGTCCCTGCTGGCGCCGTCGGTGGCGCGGCGGCTGATCGAGGAGTACACGGCGGCCACGGCACGGCCCTCCGCCCCGCCCTCGCGTGCGGCGGAGCGGCTGGAGGTGCTGACGGCCCGGGAGCGGGAGACGCTGCTGCACCTGGGGCGGGGCCTGTCGAACGCGGAGATCGCGGCGGCGCTGGTGGTGAGCGAGCACACGGTGAAGTCGCACGTGGGGAACGTGCTGTCGAAGCTGGGGCTGCGGGACCGGATCCAGGCGGTGATCTGCGCGTACGAAACGGGCCTGATCGCTGCGGGCTCGGCGGATCCCTCCGGGGTGTCTCCCTCTGGAGGGTGAGGGGCGGCGTGTCGGCTCCCTCGCGCCGGTGAGTTGTCGTACCGCTGAAAACCCCTCTTGATGGTGATCCGCAACCACCCCTCTGACCTGGAGCATTGAGGTCATCGGGGGGCAGCGGGCCCCTCGTGCAGAGGGGGAACCGTCATGAAGGCACGTACGCGCACGCTCATCGCCGCCGCTCTGGTCCTGGGGGTCGCCGCCGGTCCGGGGGCCGTCGCCCAGGCCGCTCCCGCGCCGGCGCCCGTCTCCTCGCGGGCCCCCGCGCCGCCGGTCTTCACGACGCCGCCGGACGCGGCGGCGCTGGAGAAGGCGGTCGCGGGCGTCGGGGCGCGGAACGCGGACGCGACCGCCGCGCTGGTCCGGGTGGGCGGTACGAGCGGGAGCTGGCGCGGGAGCGCGGGTGTGGCCGACGTCCGCAGCGGACGGCCGGCGGTGGAGGACGCCCGCTTCCGGGCCGGGTCGGTGACGAAGGCCTTCACGGCGGCGGTGGTGCTCCAGCTGGCGGCCGAGGGCAAGGTGGACCTGGACCGGCCGGTGCAGGACTACCTCCCGGGGCTGCTGCCCGGCTTCGAGCCGGTGGAGGTGCGGCAGCTGCTGAACTACACGAGCGGCCTGAAGTCCGCCGACGGCCCCGGGGACGGCTTCGAGGACGAGTACGCCCACCGTTTCGACGTGGTCGATCCGCACGCGCTGATCGCCAACGCGGTCGCGAAGGGACCGGAGTTCAGGCCGGGCGGGAAGCAGCGGTACAGCAACATCCACTACACGGTGCTGGGCGTGCTGATCGAGAAGGTGACGGGGACGGCGTACGAGAAGGCCGTCGGGGACCGGGTGATCAAGCCGCTGGGCCTGCGCCACACCTCGTTCCCGTCGCGTACCCAGAACCGCATACCGGGCCCGTACAACCACGGCTACCAGGCGGTGGCGCGGGCTGACGGCGGCCGTTCGCTGGTGGACGTGTCGGAGTGGAACTCCTCGTCCAACTGGGCCGCGGGGGACCTGGTGTCGACCACGGCGGACCTGGAGCGGTTCACGGTGGCGCTGTTCGGCGGAAGGGTCGTCCCGAAGGCACAGCTGGAGGAGATGTTCACGGTGCCCGGCGTCCCGGACGCCGCGAGTGAGACCGGCGCGCGGGCGGTGCAGACGGCCGGCTTGAAGGAGTTCGTACTCCCGGACGGTACGAAGCTGTACGGCAAGACGGGCTCGCGGCACGGCTACAGCACGGTCATCGGCGGTACCCGCGACCTGTCCCGCACCCTCGTCTACTCGGTGAACTCCACCGACGCCAAGGGGCGGGACATGAACCCGGTGGCCTACGGCATCGTCGGGGCGGCCTTCGCCAGGTAGCCGGCGCCCTCCGCTCCCTCCAGCGCCTCCAGTCGCTTGATCAGGCGGCGCAGCGCGAGCAGGGGGAGGATGCCGAAGACCCCGAAGGACATGTCGATGACCGACCACCAGCCGGGGATCCCCCGGACCGGCGCGCTGAGCAGGGCGAGGGGGATCACGCCGACGCAGGCGACCATGCCGGCCTCGACGATCCAGATGTTGCGGACCGGGTCGCGGTGGACCCCGTAGAAGAACACCGCGATCACCAGGTGGGCGAAGGCGAGCCAGTCGGTGCCGTAGAGGAGGAAGGGGTATTCGGAGTCAGCGCGGTCCAGTCCGTCGCCCACGCGGCGCAGCCAGTCGTTGGACACCAGTTCGTTGGCCCAGTGGAGTTCGGTGACCAGGGGGAAGGCGGTGAGCCCGCTGAGGACCAGGCAGACCAGGAACAGCACAAGCCAGGCACGGATCCGCCGCTGGAGGGCGCTTCTCTCACTCATGAAAGGGAGCCTACACACAGAACTGAACACGTTCAGCAAATTTCCTGAACATGTTCAGTTCCGTCGCGAGATCATGATCACAGCCCGACGATGGCGTTCCAGCGCTTGGCGAGGGAGGGACGTTCGGCCGAGGAGATGTCCCGGGCCACCGCGAGTCGTCCGCGCATCGCGTCGTCGGGGAAGATCAGCGGGTTCTCGGCCAGTTGGGCGGTCTCCTTGTCCGGCGAGGCGGCCAGCACCTCGCGCGCGGCGGGCACCGGGCAGACGTAGTTGACCGCCGCCGCGAGCTCCGCCGCCACCTCCGGGTCGTAGTAGTGGTCGACGAGGGCCTCGGCATTGGCCTTGTGCCGGGCGAGGTTGGGGACGAGCAGGCTCTCGGCCCACAGCTCGGCTCCCTCCTCGGGGACCACGAACTCGATGTCGGGGTTGTCGGCCCTGAGCTGGATGGCGTCGCCCGAGTAGGCCTGGCAGGCCAGGACGTCGCCCTTGCCGAGATCGGAGGTGTAGTCGTTGCCGGTGAAGCGGCGGATGTGCTTCTTGCGCACCATGTTCTCGACCTGGTCGCACATCCGGTGGAAGTCGGATTCGGTCCAGCGGGTGACGTCGGTGCCGTTGCCCTGCATCAGCAGGGAGAAGGACTCGTCCAGGCCCGAGAAAAGGGTCACCTTGCCCGCCAGGTCCGGCTGCCAGAGGTCCTTGACGGACCTGATCTCCCGGCCCAGCGCCCTGCGGTTGTAGGCGATGCCGGTGATCCCGGACTGCCAGGGGACGGTGTGCAGCCGGCCCTCGTCGAAGGCCGGCGAACGCAGCTGCGGGTCGAGGTACTCGGCGACGTTGGACTGCGCCGAGCGGTCCATCTTCTGGGCCCAGCCCAGGTGGACGAAGCGGGCGGCCATCCAGTCGCTGACCACGACCAGGTCGTGCCCGGTCGCCTGGTGGTTCATCAGGGCCGGGCTGACCTTGCCGAAGAACTCGTCGTTGTCGTTGATCTCCTCGGTGTAGCGGACCCGGATGCCGGTCTTGCGGGTGAAGGCCTCCAGGGTCGGACGGCTCTCCTCGTCCTGGTCGTCGGTGTCGATGTAGAGCGGCCAGTTGGAGAAGGCGACAGCGCGGTCGCGGTCCGAGAGGTCCCGGGCCTGCCGCCGGTCCTCCGGGACGTACGCGGCGGGCACGCCGCAGCCGGCGAGGGCGGCGAGCAGGCCCGCGGCACCGAGGCCGCGCAGCGCCGCGCGACGGGAGAGGAGTTCAGGCATGGTCAAAGCCTCGGACAACGCGAAGGGGCGGGCAATAGACATGATGTCTACCGCCCGCCCCGTCAGAGCCCTTCGGTGATCAGTGCGCCGCCGCCCGGGCGGCGGCCGCGGATCAGCCGTCGAGCGAGGTCATCACGTGCTTGATGCGGGTGTAGTCCTCGAAGCCGTAGGCGGAGAGGTCCTTGCCGTAGCCGGACTTCTTGAAGCCGCCGTGCGGCATCTCGGCGACGAGCGGGATGTGGGTGTTGATCCACACGCAGCCGAAGTCGAGGTTCTTGGACATGCGCATCGCGCGGGCGTGGTCCTTGGTCCACACGGAGGACGCGAGGGCGAACTCGACGCCGTTCGCGAACTCCAGGGCCTGGGCCTCGTCGGTGAAGGACTGGACGGTGATGACGGGGCCGAAGACCTCGTTCTGGATGATCTCGTCGTCCTGCTTCAGGCCGGAGACGACGGTCGGGGCGTAGAAGTAGCCCTTCTCGCCGACCCGGTGGCCGCCCGCCTCGACCTTGGCGTGGGCGGGGAGGCGCTCGACGAAGCCCGCGACCTGCGCCAGCTGGTTCGGGTTGTTCAGCGGGCCGTAGAGCACGTCCTCGTCGTCCGGCTGGCCGGTCTTGGTCTCGGCGGCGGCCTTGGTCAGCGCGGCCACGAACTCGTCGTGGATCGACTCGTGGACGAGCACGCGGGTGGCGGCCGTGCAGTCCTGGCCGGCGTTGAAGTAGCCGGCGACCGCGATGTCCTCGACGGCCTTGGCCAGGTCGGCGTCCTCGAAGACCACGACGGGGGCCTTGCCGCCGAGCTCCAGGTGGACGCGCTTGACGTCCTTGGAGGCGCTCTCGGCGACCTGCATGCCGGCGCGCACCGAGCCGGTGATGGAGGCCATCGCCGGGGTGGAGTGCTCGACCATGGCCTTGCCGGTCTCGCGGTCGCCGCACACGACGTTGAAGACGCCCTTGGGCAGGACCGAGTCGATGATCTCGGCCATCAGGACGGTCGAGGCCGGGGTGGTGTCCGAGGGCTTCAGGACGACGGTGTTGCCCGCGGCGATCGCCGGGGCGAACTTCCACACGGCCATCATCATCGGGTAGTTCCACGGCGCCACCTGGGCGCAGACGCCGACCGGCTCACGGCGGATGATCGAGGTCATCCCTTCCATGTACTCGCCGGCCGAGCGGCCCTCCAGCAGGCGCGCGGCGCCCGCGAAGAAGCGGATCTGGTCCACCATCGGCGGGAGCTCCTCGCTGGCCGTCAGGCCCAGCGGCTTGCCGGTGTTCTCCGACTCGGCGGCGACCAGCTCCTCGGCGCGCGCCTCGAAGGCGTCCGCGATCTTCAGCAGCGCCTTCTGGCGCTCCGAGGGCGTGGTGTCCCGCCAGCCCGGGAAGGCCGCGGCGGCGGCGGCCATGGCGGCGTCGACGTCGGCCTGGCCCGAGAGCGGGGCGGTGGCGTACACCTCGCCGGTCGCGGGGTTGACCACGTCGGTGGTCCGCCCGTCGGCGGCGTCCTTGAACTCCCCGCCGATGTAGTTGCGCAGACGACGCAGTTCGGTGGTCACTACAGCCACTCTCCTGATCACATGTCCAATGATTGAGACGACCTGCCAAGCCTAGCCCCTCCGGCGACGCTTTCGACAGAGCCGGACCCGGCCAACTACGAAATCCGTGAAATCAGAGACGCTCTACAACGGATTTCATCGATTACGGGTTGCGGAACAGACGACTCCTCGTGCACAGTGAGGTCGTGGTCAGTCGAAGCGCAGATTCCAGGAACAGACAACCGTCCCCTTCGGTCGATGCTGTGTCCCTGGCGATCATCGAGCAACTGCAAGAGGACGGTCGCCGTCCGTATGCATCGATCGGCAAGGCCGTGGGCCTCTCCGAAGCGGCGGTGCGCCAACGCGTACAGAAGCTGCTCGACCAGGGCGTCATGCAGATCGTCGCCGTCACCGACCCGCTCACCGTGGGCCTCCGGCGCCAGGCGATGGTCGGCATCAACGTCGAGGGAGACCTCGACCCGGTGGCCGACGCACTGACGGCCATGGCCGAGTGCGAGTACGTCGTGATGACCGCGGGGTCGTTCGACCTGATGGTGGAAATCGTCTGCGAGGACGACGACCACCTGCTCGAAACGATCAACAAGAAGATCCGCACGCTCCCCGGCGTGCGATCAACCGAAAGCTTCGTTTATCTGAAGCTGAAGAAGCAGACCTACATGTGGGGAACTCGATAGCCCGTGAGCCAGGACCTCTCCAAAACCGCGTACGACCACCTGTGGATGCACTTCACCCGCATGTCGTCGTACGAGAACGCGCCCGTCCCCACCATCGTGCGGGGTGAGGGCACCTACATCTTCGACGACAAGGGCAAGCGCTACCTGGACGGTCTCGCCGGACTGTTCGTGGTCAACGCCGGTCACGGCCGCAAGGAGCTGGCCGAGGTCGCGTACAAGCAGGCCCAGGAGCTCGCGTTCTTCCCCGTGTGGTCGTACGCGCACCCCAAGGCCGTCGAGCTCGCCGAGCGCCTCGCCGACTACGCCCCGGGCGACCTGAACAAGGTCTTCTTCACCACCGGTGGCGGCGAGGCCGTCGAGACCGCCTGGAAGCTCGCCAAGCAGTACTTCAAGCTCCAGGGCAAGCACACCAAGTACAAGGTCATCTCGCGTGCGGTGGCCTACCACGGCACCCCGCAGGGCGCGCTGTCCATCACCGGCCTGCCGGCCCTGAAGGCCCCCTTCGAGCCGCTGGTCCCCGGCGCGCACAAGGTGCCCAACACCAACATCTACCGCGCCCCGATCCACGGCGACGACCCCGAGGCCTTCGGCCGCTGGGCCGCCGACCAGATCGAGCAGCAGATCCTCTTCGAGGGCCCCGACACCGTCGCGGCCGTCTTCCTGGAGCCCGTGCAGAACGCCGGCGGCTGCTTCCCGCCCCCGCCCGGGTACTTCCAGCGCGTGCGCGAGATCTGCGACACCTACGACGTGCTGCTCGTCTCCGACGAGACCATCTGCGCGTTCGGCCGCCTCGGCACGATGTTCGCCTGTGACAAGTTCGGCTACGTGCCGGACATGATCACCTGCGCCAAGGGCATGACCTCGGGCTACTCCCCGATCGGTGCCTGCATCGTCTCGGACCGCATCGCGGAGCCCTTCTACAAGGGCGACAACACCTTCCTGCACGGCTACACCTTCGGCGGACACCCGGTGTCCTCCGCCGTGGCCATCGCCAACCTCGACATCTTCGACAAGGAAGGCCTGAACCAGCATGTGCTGGACCAGGAGGGCAACTTCTTCAACACCCTGAAGAAGCTGCACGACCTTCCGATCGTCGGCGACGTCCGCGGCAACGGCTTCTTCTACGGCATCGAGCTCGTCAAGGACAAGGTCACCAAGGAGTCCTTCACGGACGAGGAGACCGAGCGCGTGCTCTACGGCTTCCTCTCCAAGGCGCTCTTCGACAACGGCCTGTACTGCCGCGCCGACGACCGTGGGGACCCGGTCATCCAGCTGGCCCCGCCGCTGATCGCCGACCAGGGCACCTTCGACGAGATCGAAGGCATCCTGCGCTCGGTGCTCACCGAGGCGTGGACCAAGCTCTAACCCGGTCCCGGGCACACCGGCCCGACCACACGGCCCGGATCCTCCGTTCGAGTAGAACGCGGAGGTCCGGGCCGTGTGCTGTCGGCATCCAAGACGTTCATCTCTTTACATCTCATTGCGGCGCCAGTGACCGAAAGGGCTCCGCTTCGTTCCCCCGGACGGAGGTGTACGCCATGGTGGCTCCCCCGGACAAGGCCCGGCCCGACCATGTCCCGCCGCAGGACGACCTGCTCTGGGCACGGTCCCTGCACTACTCCCACAGCGGCACGCCCGGCCTGGTCGGGGTCTCCGCCGGAGTCCGCCAGGGCGAGATCCTCGCCGTGACCGGCCCGCGCGGCTGCGGGAAGAGCACCCTGCTGCGCTGTCTCGCCGGACGGCTGCTGCCAGACCAGGGCGAGGTCTGGTTCAACAGCGTCCCCGTCCACACCCTGCGCGCCGCCGCCCGCGAGCGCCTGCGCCGCGACCGGTTCGCCTGGATCGGGCCCGAAGCGCAGCTGCTGCCCGAGCTCAAGGTCTGGGAGAACGCGGCCCTGCCCCTGCTGATCGGCGGCGCCCCGCACCGCACCGCCCGCCGGACCGCCCTCGAATGGCTCGAACGCCTCGACCTCGACCGCTTCGCCGGAAAACGCCCCGGCTCCCTGAACCGTGCCGAAGCCCAGCGGGTCGCCCTGGCCCGCGCGCTGGTCGCGGAGCCCGCGGTGCTCTTCGCCGACGAGCCGGCCGCCCCGCTGCACCGCGCCGAACGCGCACTGCTGCTGCGCACCCTGACCACGGCCGCCCGCTCCCACGGCATCACGGTCCTGCTGGCCACCCACGACGAGGAGACCGCGGCCGGCGCCGACCGCGCCCTGGCCCTGCTCGACGGCCGCCCGGCCGGCGCCGCCTCCGCCCTCACCACGGAGGACCGGTCCGCGTGCTCGCTCTCCGCCTAGTCCGCGGCTCCCGCCCCCTGGTCCAGCTGCGGCGGCTGCTGGTCGCGGCCGCCTCGGCCGGCAGCGGGTTCCTCCTGCTGTACGTCCTCGCGGACGCCACGGCCCGGCCCGCCGGATCGTTCCCCCGGCTGCTGTGGGCACTGGTGCCGCTCGCCGCCACCGCCCAGTTCGCGGTGGCCGTCGCCCGCACCGACCCCGCGACCCGCACCCGCGACGGGCTCGACGCCGCCGGGCTGGGCCCCGTACGGCTCACCCTGGTCGCGGCGGTCTCCACCGCCGTCGCGTGCGCCCTCGGCAGCGCCCTCGCCCTGGCCGCCTTCCTCCACCTGCGGGGCGACGTCGCCGGACTGCCCTTCGACGGCGCCGGCGTCCGCCTGCTGCACGCCGACCGGCCGCTGCCGGTGGCCGCCGCCCTCACCCTGCTGGCCCTGGTCCCCCTCACCGCCGCCGCCGCCACCGCCCTCGCCCTGCGCCCCCGCCCGCCGCACGCCGGGCTGGCACCGCAGACCGGCGTGCCCTGGGGGGTCGCGCTGGCCGCCTGCGGGCTCGCCGCCCTGGCCTACGCGCGGCCCGGCGGAGCCGCCGTGCCGGCCGGCTGCGTGCTGATCGCGGTCGGTCTGGCCCTCGCCGGTCCGGGACTGGCCTACGCCTGCGGGACGCTGGTGCAGGCGGTCCGGCCGGGCCTGCTGCGGCTGCTGGCCGGGCGAGGCCTCCAGGAGGAGGCGCCCCGGCTGGGACGCCCGCTCGGCGTGCTCGCCGCCGTCGGCGCGGCCGCCCTCACCGCCCTCGCCCCGCACGGCCAGGGCGGCCCCCTCACCCCGCTCGGGCCGCTGACCGGCCCCGCCGCCGCCCTGGTGGCCCTGTGCGCGGCCGGGACCCTGCTCACCTCGGCCGTCGAGTCCCGGCAGGCCCGCTCCGCCTCCCGCGAGGCGCTGGCCGGCCTCGGCGCTCCGGGCGCGGTGCTGCGTACGGCCGCGGCGCTGCGGGCGGCCGCGCTGCTCGCGGCCGCTGCGGGGCTCGGCTGGGGTGTGGCGCAGCTGACGTCGCTGGCGCTGACCCGCTGAGACGACCGCCCCTTAGGGTGGGCCGAATGGTCAACGCAGACATCGAGATCGAGACGCTCGCGAAGTTCGACCGGGTCGTCGCCCGGGGCTCCCTGAGCGGCTACCGGATCCAGTCGGTCAACCTCCTGGAGCGGACCTTCGCCCTGCTGTCCGCCGACACCTCCGCGGCCGTGTTCCTGGGCTGCGCCATGGAGCCCGACGCCTCGGTGAAGGTCCGCGCGGACGGCGCGCTCGTCTTCCCGCCGATACCGGACCTGCCGTTCAACCCGTACCGGGGTCTGCTGTACACGGCCGAGGAGCTGTTCACCGGTCTGGCCGAAGGGTACGAGACCACTCCGGACGCCCAGGCCTACGCCTGGTTCCAGGAGACCAAGTCCGACGGCGACGTCTTCTCCTCGATGCTCCGCTCCATCCACGACGACGCCATCTCCGACGCCCTGGACGAACACCTCGCGGGCGCCCGCGTCATCGGCGTGATGGGCGGCCACGCCATGGCCCGGGGCGGTACGGACTACCGTGCCGCGGCGGAACTGGGCCGGACCCTGGCGCGGTCCGGGCTGACGGTCGCCACCGGCGGCGGCCCCGGCGCGATGGAAGCCGCCAACCTCGGCGCCTACCTGGCCCCCGCGCCGGACGAGGCCCTGCCCGAGGCGCTGGACCTGCTGGCGAAGGTGCCCTCCTTCAGCCCGTCCGTCTCCGACTGGGCGCGCGCGGCCTTCGCCGTCCGGGAGCGCTGGCCCCGGGGCGGCGACTCGGTCGGGATCCCCACCTGGTTCTACGGCCACGAGCCGCCGAACGCCTTCGCCGGGCAGATCGCCAAGTACTTCGCGAACGCCACCCGCGAGGACGGGCTGCTCGCCCGGTCCAACGCCGGCGTGGTCTTCCTGCCGGGCGCGGCGGGCACCGTGCAGGAGGTCTTCGACAACGCGACACCGAACTACTACGAGTCGCGGTCCGAGCCGACCCCGATGGTCCTGGTCGGCCGCGCCCACTGGACCGAGCGGCTGCCGGTCTGGCCGCTGCTGCGGGCGCTGGCCTCGGGCCGGCCGATGGAGTCGCGGATCGCGCTGGTGGACTCGGTGGAAGAGGTCCCGGACGCGCTCGCGGCCATGGCCTGAACCCCCCGAGGGCAAAGAACCGGTCAACGAACTCCCTTGCGGAGGCAACTTCCCGGACCGATATGACGTCTGGCAGAGGTACCGCCTTACCTGCCAGACGTTGAACGGAGCCTTCTGTGCTCATAGGCCTGCTGACCGCTGTCGCGGCGTCCATCTGCTACGGCACGGGCTCTGTCCTGCAAGCCGTGGGCTCGCGCCGCGCCGCCCGGATGTCCCCGGCCGCCGCCGGCGTGACCGCCCACGGCGGACCGAACCTGACCTCCACCGCCAAAGCCGCGATGACCTGGGAGTTCATCGTCGGCACCATCCTCGACTTCGTGGGCTTCGGACTGGGCGCGCTGGCGGCCCGCATGCTGCCCCTGTTCCTCTCCCAGACGGTGATCAGCGCCAACCTGGTGATCACCGCCATTCTCAGCGTGAAGATGCTGGGCATCCGGCTGACCCGCAAGGAATGGACCTCGATCGGCGTCGTCTGCGCGGCGCTGGTGCTGCTGGCGACCGCCGCCGGCCACGAGGGCGACCACCACGCCCCGATGTCCACGCACTGGTGGCTGCTGGCCGTGACCCTGGTGATCATCGTCGGCGGCACGGTGGCCGTGCGGTTCCTCGGCGGCCGGGCCGCGATCCTGGCCGGCCTGCTGTCCGGTCTGGCGTTCGGCGCGCTGGGCGTCGGCGTGCGCATCCTCGACGGCGTGGACCCCTTCGACCCGGTCACCCTCGCCACCGACCCGGCGCTGTACGCCATCCTCATCGCCGGCTTCGGCGGCATGTACCTGCACACGGTGGCCCTCCAGATCGGCTCCGTGAACGGCGCCACCGCCGCCCTGGTCGTCGGCGAGACGGTGCTCCCGGGCGCGATCGGCGTCCTGTGGCTCGGCGACGCCTCCCGGCCGGGCCTGGCCTGGCTCGCGGTGACCGGCTTCGTCCTGGCCGTCGCCGGAGCCGTCGCGGTGGCCTGGTACGGCAACCACGACGGGGCCGAGGAGCCCGCCGAAGAGCCGGTTCCGGCACCGGTCGCCTGACCCTCCCGGCCCGTCCCCGGCGGCCGGGCCTCGGGTTCACTCCCGTGGGGTCCCCCCGGTGGCGGGGGCCCGGCGGGTGCCGCCTGCTGAAGGCATGGAGTCCACCACGCGGATGCGCACGCCACGGGCCGCCGGGACGGCCGGGCTCGTCTTCGCCGTACTGCTCGCGGTGGCGATCGTGCTGATGCGGCTCGCCATCCCCTCCGGGAGCCCCTCCGACGCCCCCGTGGCCGACGCCGACCGCTGGGCGGTCCGGCTGGCCCTGGAGATCGTGCCCTTCGCCGGGATCTTCTTCCTCTGGTTCATGGGAGCCCTGCGCGCGCACTCCGGCGGGGGCGAGGACCGGTTCGTCGCGGCGGTGTTCCTCGGCAGCGGCTACGTCTTCGTCGGGACCCTGTTCGTCGCCGCCGCCGCGGCGGGCACCGTGCTCCAGGAGAGCGTCCCCCCGTCCGGATTCGGCCGCCCCTTCGCGTACACCGTGCTCACCACGTACGCGATGCGCATGGCGGCCGTCTTCGTCTTCGTGACCTCCACCATCGGGCGCCGGCTGGGCTTCTTCCCGCGTCCGCTGGTCGCGCTGGGCTTCGCCACCGGGCTGATCCTGCTCCTCCTCGGGTCCGGGGTGCCCTGGGCCGAGATGGTCTTCCCGTTCTGGGTGCTCGTCGTCAGCCTGCACGTCCTGCGCACCAACCTGCGGCGCACGGACTGACCCCGCCCCGCCCGGCAGGCGACGCGCGGGTCTCGCGCGCATGCTGGAGGACGGGAGGGTGTCGGGGGTCCGTGGGGGTCAACAGGTCACGGAAAGGCTGATGCCCCATGAGGCTTGTCGTGGACCTCAACCGGTGCCAGGGGTACGCGCAGTGCGCGTTCCTCGCACCGGACGTCTTCGCCATGCACGGCGACGAGTCCCTGCTCTACGACCCGCAGCCCGACGAGGAGCACCGCGAGAACGTCGTCCGCGCCGTCCACGCCTGCCCCGTCCGGGCCATCCTGCTGGATGCGATGAACGGGTCCCTGTCGACCGCGGAGGCGCGTGGTGAGCGGTGACGCAGCCCTGGAGCGGCTGAAGCGCGAAGGCCGGATCGTCGTCGTGGGGGCCTCCCTGGCCGGCCTGCGGGCCGCCGAGACCCTGCGCGAGAAGGGGTTCGCCGGATCCCTGACGATGATCGGCGACGAACCCCACGAACCGTACGACCGGCCCCCGCTGTCCAAGCAGGTCCTGCTCGGCAAGGCGACCGCGGACCGCACGGCCCTCCCCCGGCGCCGGGACATCGACGCCAAGTGGCTGCTCGGCGTACCCGCCACCGGGCTGGACAGGGCGGCCCGGCGGGTCCGGCTCGCCGACGGGAACGAGGTGGAGTACGACCGTCTGCTGATCGCCACCGGCGTCCGCGCCCGGCCGTGGCCGAACCCCGACGAGGGAGCCCTCGACGGCGTCTTCGTCCTGCGCACCCGGGAAGACGGCGCGGCCCTGGAACGGGCCCTCGCGGCCCGGCCCGGCCGGGTGCTCGTCGTCGGAGCCGGGTTCACGGGCTCCGAGATCGCCTCCGCGTGCCGGGAGCGCGACCTGGCCGTCACCGTGGCCGAACGCGGCGACGCCCCCCTGGTCGGCGCGCTCGGCGGGGTGGTCGGCGCGGTCGCGGCCGACATGCACCGCGAGAACGGGGTCGACCTGCGCACCGGGATCATGGTGACGGCTCTGGAGGGCGACTCCTCGGGCCGGGTTCGCGCCGCGCACCTGTCCGACGGCACCACGCTGGAGGCCGAGGTCGTGGTCGTCTCGCTCGGCGCCCAGCGCAACACCGAGTGGCTGAACGGCTCCGGACTCGGCGCGGGTCCGCGCGGCATCGCCTGCGACGCGGGCTGCCGGGCCTTCGACATCTGGGGCATCGTCACCGACGACATCTACGTGGCCGGCGACGTGGCCCGCTCCCCGCACGCCCTGTTCGGCTACCAGTTCCTGTCGCTGGAGCACTGGGGCAACGCCGTGGCCCAGGCCGAGACGGCCGCGCACAACATGCTCAGCGAGAGCGCGGACCGGCGCCCGCACGTGTGGGTACCGGGCTTCTGGTCGTCCCAGTTCGGCGTGAACATCAAGTCGGTCGGGGTCCCTTCGATGGGCACCGAAATCCTGATCACCCAGGGCGCGCGCGCCGAGCGCCGCTTCGTCGGCGTCTACGGCTACCAGGGGCGCGTCATCGGTGCCGTCACCTTCGACCAGTGCCGCTGGCTGGACTTCTACCAGCATCAGATCGAGCAGACCGCGCCGTTCCCGCCGCCCTACTCGACCGTGGACCGCAGGCCCGAGGGGAACAGGCCGCTGGACGCGGACTTCCCCGACCCGTCGGTGCCCACGCACGGCCCGACGATCACCCTGAGCGGCTACTCACCGGCCGACCGGCGGATGACGTTCACGCCGGCGCACAACTGAGCACGAGGACCTCTCATGACTGAAGGCATCCTGCGGCAGATCCTCGACTACTCCAGCCGGGCCGATCCCTACCCCCTGTACGAGGAGCTCCGCAAGACCCCGGTGTTCCACGACGGGGACGGCCCGTACGTCCTCAGCACGTACCACGAGATCAAGGGCCTGCTGCACGATCCGCGGATCAGCTCCGACGCCCGCAACCTGACGGCGGGCGCCGGCGACCCGCTGAGCGAGGGCGAGGACGCGGGGGAGGGTGTCCTGCCGCCCTCCTTCCTGAAGCTGGACCCGCCCGACCACGACCGGCTGCGCCGGATGACGAACCGCCCGTTCGGGCCGCCGCACTCCCCGCGCCGCGTCGAGCAGATGCGCGGTGAGCTGGACGGCATCGTCAAGGGCTTGGTCGACGCGATCGCCAAGGAGGGCGACCCCGCGCGGATCGACCTGGTCGAGGAGTTCTCGTACCCGTTCCCGGTGACGGTGATCTGCCGGCTGCTGGGCGTGCCCCCCGAGGACGAGGCGCGCTTCCACGTGTGGGCCGACACCCTCGCCGCGAGCCTGGACCCCGATCCGGACGCCGATCCGGCCGTGCGCGCGGAGAAGACGAAGGGCGCCCGGATGGAGCTCGGCATGTACCTGGCGGGGCTGATCGAGGAACGCCGCAAGAACCCCACCGGGGACATGCTCTCGGAGCTGGCGACCGCGCAGGGGCCGGACGGCACCATGACCACGATGGAGGTGCTCAGCACGGCCGCGCTGCTGCTGATCGCGGGGCACGAGACCACCGTCAACCTGATCACCAACGGCATGCTCACCCTGCTGCGGCATCCGGAGCACCTGACCCGGCTGCGGGCCGAGCCGGACCTGGCGGTGCCGATCGTGGAGGAGCTGCTGCGCTACGAGCCGCCGGTGCAGCTGCTGCCGCAGCGCAGCACCCTGGCCGACATCGAGGTGGCGGGGGTGACCATCCCCAAGGGCTCCTCGCTCTGGCTGATCCTGGCTTCCGGGAACCGCGACCCGAAGCGGTTCGAGGACCCGGACCGCTTCGACCCCGACCGCGCGGACGTCCAGCACCTGGGCCTCGGCAGCGGCATCCACAGCTGCTTCGGGGCGCCGCTGGCCCGGCTGGAGGGCGCGCTGGCGCTGCGCGAGCTGGCCCGCAGGCTGGAGAACCCCCGGCTGCTGGAGGACCCGCCGCCCTACCGGCAGAACGCGGTCCTGCGCGGCCCGCGCCACCTGCCGATCGCCGTCGACGGCATCCGGGACTAGGGGCGCCTGGCGGGACTAGGCGGTCTCCGGGAGGACGACGACCTCCGACGGGCTGAACGCCACCGCGACCCGGTCCCCCACGGCCGGCGCGGTGGCCAGCTCGCATTCGGCCTCCAGCACGGGCCCCGACGCGGGCTTCAGCCGCAGGGCCACGTGCGTGCCGCGGAAGGTCCGGGACGCCACCACGCAGCCCAGCCCGGCCTCGCACAGCACCACCCCGGCGGGGCGGACCAGCAGCCGCCGCTCCCCCTCGGGTGTGCCGGCCGGGACCGGCACCCTGCCCCACGCGGTGACGGCGGCGGTACCCGCCACCGTCGCCGGGACCACGTTCTCGAAGCCGAGGAAGCGGGCCACGAACTCCGACGCGGGCCGCTGCCACACCTCCAGCGGGGTCCCGGCCTGCGCGATCCGCCCGTCCCGCATCACCACCACCCGGTCGGCCAGCGCGAAGGCCTCGCCCTGGTCGTGGGTGACGGCCAGGACGGTGGTGCCCAGCCGGGAGAACAGCCCCTGGAGCTCGACCACCAGCCGCTCGCGCAGCCCCCTGTCCAGCTGGCCGAGCGGCTCGTCCAGCATCAGCAGCCGGGGCGAGGGGGCCAGTGCCCGGGCGAGGGCCACCCGCTGCTGCTCCCCGCCGGACAGCGAGGAGACGGCCCGGCGCTGGGCCCCCGGGAGCCCGACCAGCTCCAGCAGTTCCGCGACCCGGGCCTCGTACGAGCCCCTGGCGGAGCCGGAGCGGGAGCGGGAGCCGGAGCGGGAGCGGGGACCGGAGCCCTTCATGCGCAGGCCGAAGGAGACGTTCCCGGCGACGTCCCGGTGCGGGAACAGCTGGTGGTCCTGGAACATCAGGCCCACCCCCCGCCGGTGCACGGGCACTCCGGACTGGTCGGCCCCGCCGAGCAGCACCCGCCCCGCGGACACCGGCTGGAGACCGGCCACCACCCGCAGCAGGGTGGACTTGCCGCTGCCGCTGGGGCCGAGCACGCACACGGTCTCGTGCTCGGCGACCTCCAGGTCGACCGCGTCCACGACCGCCCGGTCGCCGAAGCGGACCGTCACCCCTTCGAGCCGGAGCAGGGTCATCAGAACTCTCCCGAGGTCTTGTCGGGTCGCAGTCGCTCCAGCACCAGCAGGGACACCGCGCACACCAGCATCAGAATCGTGCTCAGGGCCATGGCCTGCCCGTAGTTCATCTCGCCCGCCCGGCCCAGCAGCCGCGCCACGGCCACCGGCAGCGTCGGGCGGTCCGGCCGCGCGATGAAGACGGTCGCGCCGAACTCGCCCAGCGAGACCGCGAAGGCGAAACCGGCCGCGATCAGCAGCGCCCGCCGCACCAGCGGCAGGTCCACCTCCCGCCAGGCCCGCAGCGGCGAGGCCCCGAGCACGGCCGCCGCCTCCCGCAGCCGGCCGTCGACGGCACGCAGCACCGGCAGCATGGTCCGCACCACGAACGGCACACCGACCAGCGCCTGCGCGAGCGGCACCAGGATCCACGAGGTCCGCAGGTCCAGCGGCGGCTCGTCCAGGGTGATCAGGAACCCGAAGCCCACCGTCACGGCGGACACCCCGAGCGGCAGCATCAGCAGCGCGTCGAAGCCGCGTACGAAACGGCCTCCGCGCCGGGTCAGGGCCGCGGCGGCGAGGCCCCCGATCAGAAGGGCGATCGCGGTCGCGGCCAGCGCGTACTGGAGGGAGTTCCAGATGGCCTCCAGCGGCGGCACCAGAAACGTTCCGCCCCCCGAGCCCGCGTCCTGCAGCGCCCGGTAGAAGCCGAGGCCGTACCCGCCGGGCGCGTCGAAGGACCGCTCCACCAGCACCGCCAGCGGGGCCACGACCAGCAGCAGCACCGAAAGCAGCACCCCGCCCAGCAGGCCGCGCTGCGCCCAGCCGCGCGGCGGACGCGCGGTGCGCGAGGGGTCCACGAGCCGCAGCGCGGTCTCCCGCCGGCGCACGGTCCACGCGTGCACGGCGAGGACGGCGGCGATGGCCGCGAACTGCACCATCGTCAGCACGGCGGCGGTCGGCAGGTCCAGCAGCTGCGCCGTCTGCCGGTAGACCTCCACCTCCAGGGTGGCGAACGCGGGACCGCCCAGGATCTGCACGACGCCGAAGGAGCTGAACGTGAACAGGAACACCATCAGCGAGGCCGCGGCCACCGCCGGCCCGAGCGCGGGCAGCGTCACCCGCCGCCACGCCGCGAACCGCCCGGCGCCCAGCACCCGGGCCGCCTCCTCCTGGCGCGGGTCAAGCTGCGCCCAGAGCCCTCCGACGGTCCGCACGACCACGGCGTAGTTGAAGAAGACGTGGGCGAGCAGGATCGCCCACACGGTGGTGTCCAGCCGGACGCCCCACAGCTCGTCGAGCAGCCCGCCCCGCCCGACCAGCGCCAGGAAGGCACTGCCGACGACCACGGTCGGCAGTACGAAGGGGACGGTGACCAGCGCGCGCAGCAACTGCTTGCCCGGGAACTCCAGGCGCGCGAAGACGTACGCGCCGGGCAGTGCCAGGAGCAGGGTGAGGACGGTCGAGGCGAGCGCCTGCCAGGTGGTGAACCACAGCACGCCGGCGATGTCCGGCCGGGCGAGGACCTCGCCGATCCGGCCGAGCTGCCATCCCTCGTCGGTCTTGAGCCCGCGGCCGACGATCGCGGCGACGGGGTACGCGAAGAACAGTCCGAAGAAGGCGAGCGGCACGGCCATCAGAGCGAGTCTGACGGCCGTGGCGCGCCCGCCCCCCGCGGGAAGGCGCTCTACTTCACGACGAGCGAGGACCACGTCTTGACCCACTGCTCACGGTTCTTGGCGATGACCTCCGGAGCGACGTTCTCCGGCTTGTCGACCACGACGCCGTGCTTCGTGAACAGCTCCGGCAGCTTCGCGTCCTTGACGACCGGGTTCACGAACATCTGGAGCGGCATGTCCTCCTGGAACTTCTTGGAGACCAGGAAGTCGATGAGGGCCTTGCCTCCCTCCTCGTTCTTCGCGCCCTTGAGCAGGCCCGCGAACTCGATCTGGCGGAAGCAGGTGCCGGTGGCCACGCCCGTGGGCGCCTCGGCCGGCTGCGGCTCGCCGTAGAGGACCTCGACCGGCGGGCTGGAGGCGTAGGAGACCACCAGCGGGCGGTCGCCCTTGGCCTTCTTGCCGCCGGCGGAGCCGGAGAAGCGCTCGTTGTAGGCCTGCTCCCAGCCGTCGACGACCTCGACGCCGTTGGCCTTGAGCTTGCTCCAGTAGTCCTTCCAGCCGTCCTCGCCGTACTTGCCGACGGAGGCGAGGAGGAAGCCGAGACCGGGCGAGGAGGTCGCCGCGTTCTCGGTGACCAGCAGGTTCTTGTACTCGGGCTTGAGCAGGTCGTCCAGCGTCTGCGGCGGGGCGATCTTCTTGTCGGCGAAGTACGCCTTGTCGTAGTTGACACAGATGTCGCCGGAGTCGACCGGGGTGACGCGGTGCTGCTTGTCGAGGACGAACTCGGGCTTCACCGTGTCCAGGCCCTTGGCCTCGTACGGGGTGAAGACGCCGTTGTCGAGGGCGCGCGAAAGCAGGGTGTTGTCGACGCCGAAGAAGACGTCGCCGCGCGGGGAGCCCTTGGTGAGGATCTCCTGGTTGAGGGCGGACCCGGCGTCGCCGGACTTCAGCACCTTGACGGCGTAGCCGCTCTGCTGCTCGAACTCCTTGAGGACCGTGTCGGTCACGTTGAAGGAGTCGTGGGAGACGAGCGTGACCGTCTTGGCCTTCGGGGCGTCGGTCGCGCCCGCGGACTTGTCCTTGGCCTCGCCCCCGCCGCAGGCACCGAGGGTGGTGACGCCGAGCGCGGCCGCGAGCGCCGCGCCCGCGATCTTCTTGGTGGTGCTCACTGGTGATTCCTCCTGGGAAGACCAGGAGAAGACGCGGCCCTGCCCGGCGCTCAGTGGGAGCGGACGCCGGGCAGGGCGCAACAGCTTGAGTGGTGACCGAACTTCCTACCCCGAATGACCGGGGCGAGGTTCAGAGGGTCTGCGGATGACGGATACCGCACTCTCAGCGCTGTGGCGCTCCCCTGTCGGAATATGCAATTGGTTCGGCCACAGGGTACCCCGCGGCCGGTTTACGCGGACCAGTGCCGGAATCTAGCGTTCCGAGGCGGCGAGCTGACCGCACGCGCCGTCGATCTCCTGGCCGCGGGTGTCGCGGACGGTCACGGGAACCCCGTGTCGGGCGATCGCCTCGACGAAGGCCTTCTCGTCCTCGGGGCGCGAGGCCGTCCACTTCGAGCCCGGCGTCGGGTTCAGCGGGATCAGGTTGACGTGCACGCGCTTGCCCTTGAGCAGGCGGCCGAGCAGGTCGCCGCGCCAGGCCTGGTCGTTGATGTCACGGATCAGGGCGTACTCGATGGAGATGCGGCGGCCGGACTTCTCCGCGTACTCCCAGGCCGCGTCGAGGACCTCACGGACCTTCCAGCGGGTGTTCACCGGGACGAGGGTGTCGCGCAGCTCGTCGTCCGGAGCGTGCAGGGAGACCGCGAGGCGGCACTTGAAGCCCTCGTCGGCGAACCGCAGCATCGCCGGGACGAGGCCGACGGTGGAGACGGTGATGCCTCGCTGCGACAGGCCCAGGCCGTCGGGCTCCGGGTCGGTGAGGCGGCGGATGGCGCCGACGACGCGCTTGTAGTTCGCGAGCGGCTCGCCCATGCCCATGAAGACGA
Source organism: Streptomyces sp. NPDC040718 (assembly GCF_055593565.1). Lineage (NCBI taxonomy): Bacteria > Bacillati > Actinomycetota > Actinomycetes > Kitasatosporales > Streptomycetaceae > Streptomyces > Streptomyces sp. NPDC040718. Next base: position 109,946 of record NZ_JBVIXO010000001.1, read on the forward strand.
TGTTGGACAGCCGGGCCGGGCCGCCGGGGACCTCGCCGTCGCGCAGGGCGCGCATGCCGTCGACGATCTGGTGCACGATCTCGGCGGTGGAGAGGTTGCGGTCCAGGCCGGCCTGGCCGGTGGCGCAGAACGGGCAGTTCATGCCGCAGCCGGCCTGCGAGGAGATGCACATGGTCACCCGGTCGGGATAGCGCATCAGCACGGACTCGACGAGCGTGCCGTCGTGCAGCTTCCACAGGGTCTTGCGGGTGGTGTCGTCATCGCAGCTGATGTGACGCACGACGTTCATGAGCTCCGGCAGCAGCTCCTGCTGGAGCTTCTCGCGCGAGGCCGCCGGGATGTCGGTCCACTCGGCCGGGTCGTGCGCGTAGCGGGCGAAGTAGTGCTGGGAGAGCTGCTTGGCCCGGAACGGCTTCTCGCCGATCGCGGCCACCGCCTCCCGGCGCTCGGCCGGGGTCAGGTCGGCGAGGTGCCGCGGAGGCTTCTTGGCCCCTCGGGGGGCGACGAAGGTGAGCTCTCCCGGAACGGGGCGGGCCATGGCAGGTACTCCTTGTAAGACGAAAGGCGCGCCGCAGAAGCAGCGCGCCTTTCAAGAGTAACCGCCCGGTCCGCATCGGATCCGTCCGTCCGGTTCCGCCCCAGGTCAGCGGGGTCGTACTCGGTCAGCCCGTACCGACGAACGCCGCCAGCAGCAGCCAGACCACCGGAGCGGTCGGCAGCAGCGAGTCCAGCCGGTCCATGATGCCCCCGTGGCCCGGGAGCAGTGTGCCCATGTCCTTGATGCCCAGGTCACGCTTGATCATCGACTCGCCGAGGTCGCCCAGGGTGGCGCTGACCGCCACCGCGAGGCCCAGCAGCAGGCCCTGCCACCAGGCGCCGCCGTCGATCAGGAACTCCATGCACAGGGCGCCCGCCGCCATCGCGAAGGCCACCGCTCCGAAGAGCCCCTCGCGGGTCTTGCCGGGGCTGATGCGCGGGGCGAGCTTGGTCTTGCCGAAGCGCCAGCCGACCGCGTAGGCCCCGGTGTCGCTGACCACGGTCAGCAACAGGAAGGTCACCACCCGCTGCGGACCGTCGTCGGGGGTCAGCAGCATCGCGACGAAGGTGGCCAGGAAGGGCACGTAGAACGCCGCGAAGACGCCCGCCGTGACGTCCTTGAGGTAGTCCTCGGGAGGCTCGGTCATCCGCCACACGAGGACGGCCAGCGCGGTGAGCGCCATCGCCACCCAGGCGCCATCGGCCCCGCGGACGTACCCGGCGATGATCATCGCCGCGCCGCCGACCGCGAGCGGGACCAGCGGGGCCTTGATGCCCTTCTTCTCCTGGAGCCGGGAGGTGAGCTCCCACAGGCCGACCACGACCGCGACGACGATGACGCCGACGAAGACGGCCTTGACGATGAACAGCGAAGCGAAGATCACCGCGCCGAGGCCGACGCCGACCCCTATGGCGGCACGCAGATCCCGCCCCGCGCGCTTCTTCTGCGGCGGGGGCGAGGCGTCCTGCGGGGCCTGCGGAGGCGGGGGGCTGGGCATGGGCTCCTGCAACGGCGTCTCGGCGCGGAACGGGGGGCCGCCGACGAAGGCGGCCCCCCGATCGCGTGCTTCCCGGTCGTCGAAGGCACGGCCGGCGGCATCGGGCACGATGGGCATGGGCGCAGTCTGCGGGCCCACCAGCGCATCGTATGCGGGACCCGCCGGAACCGGCTCAGCGGCCCAGGGAGAGTCGTTCATCAGACCTCGAGGAGCTCGGCTTCCTTGTGCTTCAGCAGCTCGTCCACCTGCGCGACGTACTTCGCGGTGGTGTCGTCGAGCTCCTTCTCGGCGCGGCGCACCTCGTCCTCGCCGGCCTCCTTGTCCTTGACCAGCTTGTCGAGGGCGTCCTTGGCCTTGCGGCGCACGGAGCGGATGGAGACCTTGGAGTCCTCGGCCTTGGTCTTGGCGACCTTGATGAACTCCTTGCGGCGGTCCTGCGTCAGCTCCGGGAAGGTCACCCGGATGATGCGGCCGTCGTTGCTCGGGTTGACACCGAGGTCGGAGTCGCGGATCGCCTGCTCGATGTTGCGCAGCGCGGAGGCGTCGAACGGCGTCACGATCGCCATGCGCGGCTCGGGCACGGCGAAGGAGGCGAGCTGGTTGATGGGCGTGATGGCACCGTAGTAGTCCGCCACGATCTTGTTGAACATCGCCGGGTGCGCACGACCGGTGCGGATCGCGGCGAAGTCTTCCTTGGCGACGACGACGGCCTTCTCCATCTTCTCCTCGGCCTCGAGGAGGATTTCTTCGATCACCACGTGCTCCTGCATGTCAGATTTGGATGGTTCAGGCGGGCGCGGGCGGTCCGGGCCGCCCGGACCGGGCCCCTGCGGGCCCGGCTCGGTGGGCTCAGGCCCGGGTGCCCTGGTCGCTCACGAGCGTGCCGATCTTCTCACCCTTGACGGCGCGGGCGATATTGCCTTCGGCGAGCAGCTCGAAGACCAGGATCGGCAGCTGGTTGTCGCGGCACAGCGTGATGGCCGTGGCGTCGGCGACCTTGAGGTCCCGGGACAGCACCTCGCTGTACTCCAGCGCGTCGAACTTCACCGCGTCGGGGTTGGTCTTCGGGTCGGAGTCGTAGACCCCGTCGACGCCGTTCTTGCCCATGAGGAGGGCTTCGGCGTCGATCTCCAGGGCGCGCTGGGCGGCCGTGGTGTCGGTGGAGAAGTAGGGCATGCCCATGCCGGCGCCGAAGATGACGACGCGGCCCTTCTCCAGGTGGCGCACGGCGCGCAGCGGGATGTACGGCTCCGCGACCTGCCCCATGGTGATGGCGGTCTGGACTCGGCTGTCGATGCCCTCCTTCTCCAGGAAGTCCTGGAGGGCGAGGCAGTTCATGACGGTGCCGAGCATGCCCATGTAGTCGGACCGTGCCCGGTCCATGCCGCGCTGCTGAAGCTCCGCGCCGCGGAAGAAGTTGCCGCCGCCGATGACGATCGCGATCTCGGCGCCGTCGCGGACCACGGCCGCGATCTCGCGGGCGATGGCGTGCACGACGTCAGGGTCGACACCCAGTCCGCCGCCGCCGGAGAAGGCTTCGCCGGACAGCTTCAGCATGAAGCGGCGACCCTTCTTCTCGTGGTCGCTCTTGTCGTCGGATGCGGTGTGGGGGTCCACGCCCTGATTCATGGAGATCTCCTCGTGCACATACGAAGAAGGCCATTGCCGGTGGGTCCTTGCGGTTCCCTCTGCGGCAATGGCCTCCTCGTCAGATCTGCGGTCGTCCTGCGCGAGCGCGGACGACTGCTTCAGACCCTATAGGGGTCCGGTGTCCGTCGCGTACGGACGGACTCAGATGCCGACCTTGATGCGGGCGAAGCGCTTCAGGGTGACACCGGCCTCGTCCAGAACCTTCTGGACGGACTTCTTGTTGTCCAGCGCGTACGGCTGGCCGAGCAGCGTGGCGTCCTTGAAGAAGCCGTTGACGCGACCCTCGACGATCTTGGCGATCGCGGCCTCGGGCTTGCCCTCGGCGCGGGTGGTCTCCTCGGCGACGCGGCGCTCGGACTCGACGACCTCGGCCGGAACGTCCTCGGCGGTCAGGTACTTCGGCGAGAACGCGGCGATGTGCTGGGCGATGCCCTTGGCCAGGTCGGCGTCGGCCTTGTCCAGCTCGACCAGGACACCGATCTGCGGGGGCAGGTCGGGCATGGTGCGGTGCATGTAGGAGGCCACGAAGGCACCCTGGTACGCCGCGAAGCGGTCCAGGACGATCTTCTCGCCGAGGTTGGCGTTGGCCTCGTCCACGAACGCCTGGACGGTCTTGCCGGCCTCGATCTCGGACGCCAGCAGCGCCTCGATGTCCGCCGGCTTGGTGGCGGCCACGTGGGCGGCGAGCTGGTCGGCGACGGCCAGGAACTTCGGGCTCTTGGCGACGAAGTCCGTCTCGCACTTGAGCTCGACGAGCACGCCGGAGGTGGCGTCCTCGGAGATCAGGGAGGTGACGGCACCGTTCTCGGCGGAACGGCCCTCGCGCTTGGCGACACCCTTCAGGCCCTTGATACGCAGGGCCTCGACAGCCTTGTCGACGTCGCCGTCGGACTCGACGAGGGCCTTCTTGCAGTCCATCATGCCGGCGCCGGTGAGCTCGCGGAGCTTCTTGACGTCAGCGGCGGTGTAGTTCGCCATGAGTCTGTGATTCTCTCTCGAAGTCGTAGATCTACGGGTGAACGGCGGAGGAGCGCGCTCGTGGCGCGGCTCCCCCGCCGTCATCGTCCGTGCTGTGAGTGCCCGGCGAGTGAACGCCGGGCGCTCTCAGTGGGTCAGGCCTGCTCGGCGTCCGCGGCCGGGGCGGCCTCGGCGACGGGGGCCTCGGCAGCCGGGGCCTCAGCGGCGGGGGCCTCGGCGACGGGGGCCTCGGCGGCGGGGGCCTCGGCGTCAGCCTTCTTCTCGCCCTCGAGCAGGTCGCGCTCCCACTCGGCGAGCGGCTCGGCGGCGGCCTTCTCGCCCGGCTTCGAGTCACCGGTCGCGGCACCGGAACGGGCGATGAGGCCCTCGGCGACGGCGTCGGCGATCACGCGGGTGAGCAGGGTGACGGAGCGGATCGCGTCGTCGTTGCCCGGGATCTTGTAGTCGACCTCGTCGGGGTCGCAGTTGGTGTCGAGGATCGCGACGACCGGGATGTGCAGCTTGCGCGCCTCACCGACGGCGATGTGCTCCTTCTTGGTGTCGACGATCCAGACGGCGCTGGGGACCTTCGACATCTCGCGGATACCACCGAGGGTCTTCTCCAGCTTGGTCTTCTCGCGGGAGAGGACCAGGAGCTCCTTCTTGGTGAGACCCGAGGCGGCGACGTCCTCGAAGTCGATCGCCTCAAGCTCCTTCAGACGCTGGAGGCGCTTGTAGACGGTGGAGAAGTTGGTGAGCATGCCACCCAGCCAGCGCTGGTTGACGTACGGCATGCCGACGCGGGTCGCCTGCTCGGCGATGGCCTCCTGCGCCTGCTTCTTCGTACCGACGAACATGATGGAGCCACCGTGCGCGACGGTCTCCTTCACGAACTCGTAGGCGCGGTCGATGTACGACAGCGACTGGAGCAGGTCGATGATGTAGATGCCGTTGCGCTCGGTGAAGATGAAGCGCTTCATCTTCGGGTTCCAGCGACGGGTCTGGTGACCGAAGTGGACGCCGCTCTCCAGCAGCTCCCGCATCGTTACGACGGCCATGGCCATCTCCTTGGTTTCTCGGTTTTGGTTCCTGACGCCCCGCCGCGCCCTGCCCCTTGAGGGACCGAGAGACGCTTTCACCTGACCGAACCGGTCGGCGCTGGGGCGTGCGAAGTCGACCCGGTGACCCGGATCGCCACAAGAAGTGTACGGGACCCGGCGGTATGCCGGGTGACGCCGTTGTCCACAGCCCCGCGGCCGTCCACAGGCGCGGGCCGGCCGGGCCGCCCGCGCGGGATCCTGCCGGGCATGACGAAACTGCTGCTCATCCTGCTTCTGGCCCTGCCCCTGCCACTGCCCGGGCCGCCGCCCGCCCCCGGGCCGCAGGCCCCGGATCGCGGCTCCTCCGCGCCCGTCGCACCGGTGCGCGGCGGGGGCGCGGTGCGCGGGGTGCGGGGCGCGCGCCCCCTGCCCGCGCCGCTGTCCGTGGCGCGCTGGTGGGATCCGCCGCCGACGCCTTACGCGGCCGGCCACCGCGGTGTGGACCTGTCGGCGGCGGCCGGGGCGGAGGTACGGGCCGTGGGGCCCGGCCGGGTGCACTTCGCGGGACCGGTCGCGGGGCGCGGGGTGCTCTCGCTCACCCTCCCGGGCGGGCTGCGCACGACGTACGAGCCGGTGCGGCCGCTGGTGGCGCAGGGGGAGGCGGTCGTGGCGGGGCAGGTGGTGGCGGTGCTCACGGAGGGCTCCCACTGCCCGGGCCCCTGCCTGCACTGGGGCCTGCTGGCGGGCAAGGACGCCTACCTGAACCCGCTGGCCCTGCTCCCGGCGCCCACGCCCCGGCTGCTGCCGGGGGCTCCCCGGGCCGTGGCCCCCGGCCCGGCCCGGGCGGCCGTCAGGCCGTGACGCCCCGCAGGGCCATGGAGACGGCGGTCTCGGTGATCACGGCGGGGTCCTCGGCGGCGCCGAGCTCGATCCGGCGGGCCGCGGCGTCCACGACGCCCTGGAGCAGCATCGCGGAGAGGCGGGGCTCCGGCAGCCCGAGGGCGCCCAGGGCCTCGACGATCATCGCCACCAGGCCGCCGTGCGCGGCGCGGATCTTCTCCCGCGCGCCGGCGTCCAGCTCGCCGGCGGAGATCGCCACCACCGCGCGGTGGCGCTGGTCCCCCACCAGCCCCAGCTGGGTGCGCACGTAGGCCTCGATCTTCGTCTCCGGCGTGGGCGCCTGCTCCATCGCCGCCTCGATCTCGGCGGCCCAGACGGGGAAGTCCACGGCGCACAGCTCTTCGACGACGGCCGCGCGGGACCGGAAGTACTCGTACACGGACGACCGGGCGAGCCCGGTCCGCTCCGCCAGGGCGGGGAAGGTCAGGGCTTCCGTCCCGCCTTCGGACAACAGGGAACGTGCGGCGTCCAACAGGGCGCCGCGCTGCATCGACCGGTGCTCGGCCACGGAGGCCGCTCGAATCCTGGGCACGTCACCACTCTACGGAGGCCCGCAAGGGGTGTCGGCCCCGCCGGAGAGGGCTCAGCGGCCGACGTCGGCGAGCTTGGCCCGCAGCTGCAGCACGGACTTGGTGTGGATCTGGCTGACCCGGCTCTCGGTCACGCCCAGCACGTTGCCGATCTCGGCGAGGGTCAGGCCCTCGTAGTAGTAGAGCGTCACCACTGTCTTCTCCCGCTCCGGGAGGGTGTTGATGGCCCGCGCGAGCAGCCGGCGCAGCTCCCGGTCCTCGGCCACCTCGACCGGGTTGTCGGCGGCGGTGTCCTCCAGGGTGTCCATCAGGGAGAGCCGGTCCCCGCCCTCCCCGCCCACGTGCAGCAGCTCTTCCAGGGCGACCACGTTGGCCAGGGACAACTGACTGAAGACCGTGTGGAGTTCCTCCACCGCGATGCCCATCTCCCCCGCGACCTCACCCTCCGTGGGGGTGCGCCGCAGCTGGGCCTCCAGCGTCGCGTAGGCGCGTTCTACGGCCCGCGCCTTCTGCCGCACGGAGCGCGGGATCCAGTCCAGCGCGCGCAGCTCGTCGATCATCGCGCCGCGGATCCGCGTGATGGCGTACGTCTCGAACTTGATGGAGCGTTCGATGTCGAACTTCTCGATCGCGTCGATCAGGCCGAAGACCCCGGAGGAGACGAAATCGGCCTGCTCCACATTGGGCGGCAGGCCCACGCTGACCCGGCCGGCCACGTACTTGACCAGGGGCGAGTAGTGCAGGATCAGCTGCTCCCGCAGCCGCTCGTCGCCCGAGTCCTTGTATGAGCGCCAGAGCACCTCCAGGGACGAGGGCGCGGTGGACCGCTCGCTGCCACGGGCAGCGGGGGGCACCGCAGCGCGGTCGGACCCTGAGGTGTGCTGGGGCATGCTTCGCCTTTGCCGGAGCGGGATTCCTTGGGAGCGTAGCGTGACGGAAGTGTCGCGGTGCGCGAAGAGTACGGGATGGCGCGGGGGCCCAGGGGCGTCCGCCCTCGCGCGGGCGGCCCGGGACCGGCGCCTCGCGCACGGTCCCGGCGACTGCCACCGGGAGGACCGCGTCTGTCATCGCCGTCACTCTTTCACCGGAACGCCCCAGGTCAACGACCGCCTCGCCGGTCGGCTCCGGATTGCACCCCCTCTCGCGACGTCCGCGGGGTCAACCGCCAGCCGTCGCCCTGCCGTTCGACGAACCCCAGAGAGTGAAGTTCGTACAGTCTGCCGATGACTTCATCGGTGCCGACGGCCGCGCCGAGGGCGATCTCGTCGAGGCCCGCCGGGCGGCCCGCGGGGAGCGCCTCCAGCACCCGTGCGGCGCCGGGGGCCAGCAGGTCCCGGGCGTGGACCGGGCCGCGCCGGGCGGGGGCCAGCTCGCCCATGTCGCCGACGAGTTCGACGATCTCGTCGGCGTCGGTGACGAGCACCGCCTCGCCGCGCAGCAGTTCGTGCACCCCGGCCGAGAGGCCGCTGGTGGCGGGGCCGGGTACGCCCATGGTGAGCCGGCCCAGCTCCTGGGCGCGGCGGGCGGTGACCAGGGATCCGCTGCGGTGGGCGGCCTCCACGACCACCGTGCCCCGGGTGAGGGCGGCGATGACCCGGTTGCGCAGCACGAACCGGCTCGGGGTGGGGTGGGTGCCGGGCGGCAGTTCGCCCAGGACCAGACCCTGACGGGTGATCCGGCCCAGGAGTCCGGCGTGGCCGCGCGGGTAGGCCGTGTCCACCCCGCAGGCCAGTACCGCCGCGGTGGCTCCGCCCGAGGCGAGGGCCCCGCGGTGGGCGGCGCCGTCGATCCCGTACGCCGCCCCCGAGACGACCACCCAGCCGCGCTCGGCGAGCCCGGCGGCCAGGGTCTGCGCCATGTGGGCCCCGTACGGGGTGCACGCCCGGGCCCCGACCACGGCGACCGAGCGCAGGGCCCAGGTCCGCAGGTGGGGGCGGCCCCGCAGCCAGAGCCCGACGGGCCGGGCGTCGCCGAGGTCGTCCAGCTGGGTCGGCCACTCCGCCGCGCCGGGGCACACGAAGCGCACGCCCGAGCCGGCGGCGCTCTCCAGGTCCCGCAGGGGCTCCGCGACGGCGGCCCGTCTGCGGTACCCGGCGAGCCGCTCGGGCCCCACCCCGGTCAGCGGCCCGGGCTCCGGGTCGGGGCCGGTCAGGAGCCGCATCACCGCGGTGGCCCCGAGCTCCCGGATCCAGCGGCCGCCGTGCTCGTCCCCCGGCTCCAGCACCCTGGTCAGCGCGGCCCGGGCCAGGAGCTCCGGATCGGGCCGCCCTTCCGCGCTCACGAGCCCGACCCCACGGCTCGGGCGGCGCCCCGGGCGATGCCGGTGCGCAGCTCCAGTGCGACGGCCGCGTCCAGCGCCTCGGGACGGTCGCGGCCCCGCAGGTCGGCGACGGTCCAGGCGACCCGCAGCACCCGGTCCAGCCCCCGCGCGGTGAGCAGTCCGCGCTCCATGTCCCGCTCGGCCAGGGCCAGGGCGCCGGGGCCGGCGGGCCAGCGGGTGCGCAGCTCGTGCCCGGGCACCTCGGAGTTGAGCCGCCACGGGGTGCCGGAGAGCCTGGCGGCGGCCCGGTCGCGGGCCTCGCGGACCCGGTCGGCGACGGCCGTTGTGGCCTCTCCCCGGCCGCCCCGGCCGAGCAGGTCGGAGCGGGTGACCGGCTCCACCTCGACCCGCAGGTCGACCCGGTCGAGCAGCGGCCCGGACAGCCGGGCCTGGTAGCGCCTGATCACCGAGGCGGGGCATTCGCAGCCGGACCCCGTGAAGCCGTGGCGGCCGCAGGGGCAGGGGTTCGCCGCGAGGACCATCAGGAAGCGGGCGGGCAGCCGTACCACCCCGGCGGCCCTGGCGATGACCACGTGCCCGGCTTCGAGTGGCTGTCGCAGGGCGTCCAGCACCTTGCCGCTGAACTCGGCGGCCTCGTCCAGGAAGAGCACCCCCCTGTGGGCCAGGGAGACCGCTCCGGGCCTGGGGATCCCGGCCCCGCCGCCGACCAGCGACTGCATGGTCGCGGAGTGGTGCGGGGCGCAGTACGGGGCCCTGCCGACCAGCGGTTCGCCGGGCGGCAGGATTCCCGCGACCGAGTGGACGGCCGTCACTTCCAGGGAGTCCTGTCGGGTGAGCGGCGGCAGCAGCCAGGGCAGGCGCTCGGCGAGCATCGTCTTGCCCGCGCCCGGGGGCCCGCTGAGGAACAGGTGGTGGCCCCCAGAGGCCGCCACCTCCAGGGCGCGGCGGGCGCCGTGCTGCCCGGCGACGTCGGCGAGGTCGGGGAAGTCCGCGGGGTCGCCCCGGCCCGAGAGGCCCGTACCGAGCCCGGTGCCGGGCAGGACCAGGCCGGCGAGCATCGGATCGGGGCGCCCGGCCTCCGGTGCGGGCTCCTCGTCGGGTGCCTCCCCGTCGGTCAGCACCGCGATCAGCTGCCGCAGGCTGCGCACGCCCAGCACCGAGACGTCCGGGACCAGGGTGGCCTCGGCCGAGCACTGCTGCGGCACGACCACCTGCCGGTACCCGGCCTCGGCGGCGGCGAGCACGGCCGGCAGGATCCCCCGCACCGGGCGCACCCGGCCGTCGAGGCCCAGCTCCCCGATGAGCACCAGGTCGGCGATCCTGCCCGGGTCGACGACCTCGGCGGCGCCCAGCACGGCCGCGGCGACGGCCAGGTCGAAATGGGCGCCGGACTTCGGCACGGACGCGGGGCTGAGGCCGACCGTGAGCTTCTTCTGCGGCCAGGGGGCGCCCGAGTTCGCCACCGCCGCCCGTACCCGGTCGCGGCTCTCGACCAGGGTCTTGTCGGGCAGCCCCACCAGGGTGAAGGCCGCCACCCCCGGCTCCAGGTCGGCCTGCACTTCCACGAGTACGCCCTCGACGCCCACCAGGGCCACCGAGCAGGCCCTCGCGAACCCCATCAGGCCACCCCCCTGACGTGCTCCACCACGGGCGCCCCGCGCCGGGGCAGCAGGACGCCGACGAGGTCGATCCGCACCCCGCCCGGCGGCGGGCCCCCGTGGTCGGCGAGCCACCGCCCGGCGAGCCGGCGCAGCCGCTCGGCCTTGCCGGCCCGGACGGCGGCCATGGGGTGTTCGAAGTCGCCCGCGCGGCGCGTCTTGACCTCGCACACGACGAGGGCGTCCCCGTCGCGGGCGACGATGTCGATCTCCCCGGCGCGGCACCGCCAGTTCCTGGCGATCACCGTCATCCCGGACTCGGTCAGCCTCCGCGCGGCGAGCTCCTCGCCGTACCGCCCCAATGCCTGCTGTGCCACGCCCTTCGCGCTCATCCGGCACCACCTCCGACGCCGACGGTCCCGCGTTCCGGCGCAGCAAGTGGATCTTGGTGGAAAACCAGGGCGTTGTGGACGACCGGCTCACCCCTCAGGGTGAACCGGCCGGTAGGAGGTCGGAGGGTTGGGGGGCCCGGACCGGTCCGCGGATCAGCCCGGCAGGTCGGCGCCCGGCAGTTCGAGGTCGCTCTTGTTGAGCTCCTCGATGTTCACGTCCTTGAAGGTCAGGACGCGGACCTGCTTGACGAAGCGGGCCGGCCGGTACATGTCCCAGACCCAGGCGTCGGCCATGGAGACCTCGAAGAAGACCTCGCCCTGGACCGAGTGCACCTGCATCTCGTAGTCGTTGGTGAGGTAGAAACGTCGTTCGGTCTCGATCACGTACTTGAACAGCCCGACGACGTCGCGGTACTCCCGATAGAGCTTCAGCTCCATCTCGGTCTCGTACTTCTCGAGGTCCTCGGCGCTCATGGCATGTTCCCCTTCAGCCGTGCGTCCCCCTATTGTGCGCCAGCGCCGTACGCCCCTAAACGATTTCCGGGGCGAGGACCACCGGAGCGCCCGGAGGACCGTCGTCGAGCAGCGTCCGGAGCAGCTCGGCCAGTCTGGTCGGGTACACCGTCTCACGGGCCGCGAGAAGTTCCTCGGAGGTCCACCACCTGGCCCCGGTGACGCTGCGCCGCTCCAGCTCGGTGAGGCCGCCCATCTCGGTGTCGGTCTGGGCGGTACGGGCCAGGAAGTACCACTCGTCCTGCTCCCAGCGCCTGCCGTCGAAGGGGAAGGAGCAGTACCGGCGCCACAGCACCGGCCCCAGTTCCACCTCTGTGATCCCGGTCTCCTCGGCGAGTTCCCGCAGCGCGGCCTGCTCCCGGCTCTCGGCGCCCTCCAGTCCTCCGCCGGGGGTGAACCACCAGTCGTCCGCGGGGTCGTCCGGCTGGAAGCCGTGCAGCAGCAGGATCCGGTCCGCGGGGTCCAGCAGGACCACCCTGGAGACCTTCCGCGGCCTCCCGGCCGGCTCAGCGGCCATCGGCGCCCGCCTTCCCGCGCCCGCGCCCCAGGAGCCGCGCGAGCGGCCCGTAGGCGCCGCCCAGCACCACCAGGGCCCCGCCGGCCAGCACCGCGGCCACCTGGAGCCGCAGCGGCCCGGGAGCGGAGATCCCTCCGGGCAGGGCGGCGAAGACCTGCGGCCGCTCCAGCATCTTCACGGACGGCCACGCCAGCGCGTCGACCCGGGCCGAGACCGCCGACCGGGGCACCGTCCCCTGACCGACGTCCTCGAGGTGCGAACGGGAGTCCAGCGAGCCGCCGCGGCGGTCGCCCATCAGGAAGAGGTTGCCCTCGGGCACCTTGACCTCGAACGGCTTCGTGCCCGCCGCCGCAGCCGCGCTCGCGCCCTCCCGGTCCAGGTACGGCTCGTCCAGCGGCTCGCCGTTCACGGTCACCCGGCCGCCCTGGCCACAGCAGGAGACGGTGTCGCCGCCGACCGCCACGACCCGCTTGACCATGGGCGAATTGCTCCACACGGTGTCGGTGAAGACGACCACGTCACCTCGCCGCACCTCGCCGCCGTCGATCCGCTGCGCCAGCACCCGGTCGCCGGGCTGCACCGTCGGCACCATCGAGTCCGTCGGCACCGTGTACGGCTGGTACACCAGGGCGCCCCAGACGAAGCCGCCGAGGAAGATCACAAAGCCGACGGCCACGGCGATCCCCGACAACGTGTTGCCGAGGCCGCCGCGGCCGTCCTTGCGCGTACGTATTGCCTGCGTTCCGCCCATTGCAGCGCCCCCATGACTCGGGATCGTCGACCTGGGCGGCACCCTACCGGGCGGTACGCCCCTTGGTCAGCCTCCGCCTGCGCCACATGACCAGCGGCACGGCTCCGACGAGCCCCAGCGCGGCCGGGGTGACCCCCGCCGTGCCCGGCCCGCTCGCCTGCGGCGAGTGCAGCGGCGCCGGGGGCTGCTTGCCGATGCCCGGCTGGTCGAAGGTGTCCGGCACGGGGAGGGTGGACCAGCGGGTGAGGGGCCACGCCACCACCACGGCCCGGCCGACGACGTCCTTGACCGGGACGAAGCCCTGGGTGGAGTCCTGCTGGTGGTAGCGGGAGTCCTGGGAGTTCTGGCGGTGGTCGCCCATCACCCAGATCTTGCCCTTGGGCACGGTGATCGGGCCGAAGGGGAAGTCGTCGCACGCGCTGTTGCCGGGAAAGATGTACGGCTCGTCCAGCGCCTTGCCGTTGACGACGACCGGTCCACCCTTCTTGCACTCCACGGTGTCCCCGCCGATGGCGATGGTCCGCTTGATCAGGTCCTTCTCGTCGGCGGACGGCATCAGGCCGATCTTGCTGAGGATCGTCTGCGCGATGTTGGGCTCCGGGGTGGGCTCCCCGGCCAGCCAGTTCGCGGGGTCGTGGAAGACCACGACCTCGCCGCGCTCGGGCTCCGAGCCGAACCACGGGGTCAGCTTGTCCACCAGCACCCGGTCACCGCGCTGCAGGGTGTTCTGCATCGAGTCGGACGGGATGGAGAACGCCTGCACCAGGAAGGTCTTGATCAGCAGGGCCAGCAGCAGGGCGATACCGATGAGGAGCGGGAGCTCCTTCCAGAAGGAGCGCTGCGGCTGCTCCGCCTCGGCGCCCTCCTCCTCGGTCTCGTGCCCGACGGCGTCGTCCGGCCGCTCCTCACCCTCATCGCGTCCGGATCGCGCGCCTACCGCCACGTCCCCCACATCCACTCCTCACTCGGAAAACCGCTGCCCGTACCGGAACAGGAACGGGCCCTCCCCTCCCCTAACGAGCGGGAGTTCCCTAAGGCGCGGGAGACCAGGGCCACACTATGCGAACGCCGTGCCGCGACGGCGCCGACCGGGCCCGCGCCGCCTGCCGCCGCGCACGGGATCCGGTACTTGCAGGAAGGTCGCCGGCTGGTCGAGTCCGCGCCAGTGGTCGTAGGGCCAGGCGATCACCACAGCCTGCCCGACCACGCCCTTCTCGTCGATGGTCCCTTCGAAGGCCTCGTCGAGGTGGTAACGGGAATCGGCCGAATTGGCGCGGTGGTCGCCCATCACGAAGATCCGCCCGGCCGGTACGCGCACCTCGAATCGGATTTCGGAGGGGGCGTTGCCGGGTGACACGTAAGGCTCATCGAGCGGCGTTCCGTTGACGGTCACCCGGCCCCGGGCGTCGCAGCACTTCACCGTGTCCCCGCCGATGCCGATGACCCGCTTGATCAGGTCCTGCTCGTCCGCCGAGGGCAGCAGGCCGATGAAGGTCAGGGCCTGCTTGATCTGCTTGACGCCCGCCGGGTCCGGTTCGGGCCTCGCGGCCTCGCCCTTGAGCCAGCCGCCCGGGTCCTTGAACACGACGACGTCGCCCCGCCGGACCTTCGAGCCGAACCACGGGGTCAGCTTGTCCACCAGCACCCGGTCCCCGATCCGGATCGTCTGCTCCATGGAGCCGGACGGGATGAAGAAGGCCTGCACCAGGAAGGTCTTGAGCACCAGGGCTATGCACAGCGCGACCGCCACCAGCAGCGGCAGCTCGCCCACGCGGCGGGTACGCCTGCGCCGGCGGACCTTGCGCGCCAGTCGGCGCCGTTCGGCCCGCCCACCGGGCTCGACGGGCTCGACGGGCTCGACGGACTCCACGCCCTCGGCACTCGCCGCCTCCCCGGGCGCCCGCTCCGGCGCGGCCTCGCCCGCGGGCTCCGCCGCGGGCGCGCGCCGGGGCGCCCGCTCCGGGCTCCGCCGGGGCCGTTCGGGCCGCTCCGCCCGGTTCCCCCGCCCCGGTTCCGGGCGGCCCGCACCTCGCGGGCGGCCGCGGCTACCCATGCGGGCCGTCCCCGGTCCGCGCCCCGGACACCGAACCCCAGCGCGACACCGGCCAGCCGATCCAGTCGGCCCGGCCGATCACCTTGTCCACCGGCACCATCCCCCCGCCAGGCTCCCCCAGGTGGTCCCGGGAGTCCCTGGACTGGGAGCGGTGATCGCCCATGACCCACAGGGTCCCCAGCGGGACGACGATCCGGAAGGGCACCTTCGAGGCCGAGTCCCCTGCGTACAGGTAGGGCTCTTCCACCGGGACCCCGTTGACCTGGATCCGGCCGCCCTGGTCGCAGCACACCACGTCGTCCCCGCCGACGCCCACGACCCGCTTCACGAAGTCGGTGTCGGAGGGCTCCGCGAGCCCGAGCGCCGAGAGCGCGCCGTGCACCGCGTCGGCCACCGGATTGCCGCCCGCGGGCTCCCGCACGAAGGACCCGGCGCCGTCGAAGACCACCACGTCCCCCCGCCGGGGCTCGGCGCCGAAACGGTACGCCAGCTTGTTGACCAGGACCCGGTCCCCCACCCGCAGGGTCGGCTCCATGGAACGGCTCGGGATCTGGAAGGGCTGGACGACGAAGTTGGCCAGCAGCAGGGAGACGGCGCAGAGCGCGCCGATCAGCCCGGCCCGCCGCCAGGAACCCGAAAGCCGGACCCCGAACGGCCAGGACCCGGGAAAAGCAGAACGCGGCCGCCCCTCCCCCTGTGCGGGGGAGGAGTGGCCGCGCTGTGTGAGCTCTGCTTCGGTGTCCATCGGGTGCGAGCCTATCCGCCCGTCCCCGGGACCCGGAGAGGAGATCAGCGGTCGCGCTTCTCCTTGATCTTCGCGGCCTTGCCGCGGAGCTCACGGAGGAAGTACAGCTTGGCGCGACGCACGTCACCGCGGGTGACGAGCTCGATCTTCTCGAAGATCGGGGAGTGGACCGGGAAGGTGCGCTCCACGCCGACGCTGAAGGAGACCTTGCGAACGGTGAAGGTCTCGGAGACGCCAGAGCCCTGGCGACGGATGACAACGCCCTTGAACTGCTGGATACGGGAGCGGTTGCCCTCGATCACGCGGACGTGCACGTTGATCGTGTCACCCGGGCGGAAGGCCGGGACGTCCGTGCGCAGGGAGGCGGCGTTGACGCCATCGAGCAGGTGAGACATGTTGTTCGTCTGCTTTCTTCGCACGACGCCACAGGTCGCCGGTGCGGGTTTCCGTAGAGAATTCGGGAGCCGTGCCACTCCCCGTACGGCGATCCCCCTGTGGCAGGAGCGTACGGAAGCACACAGCAGCCGCCTATTCTTCCACGGCCTGCGGCCTGCGCCAAAATCGGCCGTCTCCGGACGGCTTCCAGCCCAGGATGCTGAGGATCTCGCGGTCCTTCTTGTCGAAGGCCGAGGCCTCGCAGCGCTCGATCAGGTCCGGCCGGTTCTGCGCGGTGCGGCGGAAGGCCTCGTCGCGGCGCCAGCGGGCGATCTTGCCGTGGTGGCCGCTGAGCAGCACCTCGGGGATGCCCCGGCCGCGCCACTGCGGGGGCTTCGTGTAGACGGGGCCTTCGAGCAGGTTGGCCATCTCGCCGGGGGCGAAGGAGTCGTCGCGGTGCGACTCGGCGTTGCCGAGCACTCCGGGCAGCAGCCGGGCCACGGCCTCGGTGACGACCAGCACGGCCGCCTCCCCGCCCGCCAGGACGTAGTCGCCGATGGAGACCTCGTAGACCGGCATCCGCGTCGCGTACTCGTCCATGACCCGGCGGTCGATGCCCTCGTACCGGGCCGGGGTGAAGATCAGCCAGGGGCGCTCGGAGAGCTCGACGGCCAGTTCCTGGGTGAAGGGCCGGCCGCTGGGCGTGGGGACGACCATGACCGGGCCGTGCGCGCCGGTCTCGTAGCCGTCGGCCAGCGCGGAGTCCAGGGCCTCGCCCCAGGGGTCGGTCTTCATGACCATGCCGGGGCCGCCGCCGTAGGGGGTGTCGTCGACGGTGTTGTGCCGGTCGTACGTCCACTCCCGCAGGTCGTGCACGTGTACGTCGAGCTGCCCGCGCGCCCTCGCCTTGCCGACGAGGGAGACGTTCAGCGGCTCCAGGTACTCGGGGAAGATCGTGACGACGTCGAGCCGCATCAGACGTCGTCCCCGGACTTCTCGGCCTCCGGGGAAGCCTCGGCGTCGCGGGCGGAGGCGACCTCGGCGCGGTCGTCGATCAGGCCGGGCGGCGGGGTGATGACGCAGCGCTGCTCCTCCAGGTCGATCTCGGCGACGATCTCCTCGACGAAGGGGATCATGACCTCGGTGCCGTCCGGGCGCTCGACGATGAAGAGGTCCTGCGAGGGCAGGTGCGAGATCTCGGTGATCCGGCCGATCTCGGTGCCGTCCTCGAGTACGACGTCCAGGTCCATGAGCTGGTGGTCGTAGTACTCGTCCTCCTCCTCGGGAAGCTCCGCCGGGTCGACGTCCGCGATCAGGAGGGTGTTGCGCAGCCCCTCGGCGGCGGTGCGGTCCTTGACGCCCTCGAAGCGGAGCAGGAGCCGGCCGCTGTGCACCCGGCCCGTCTCGATGGTCAGCGGACCCGCCGACGCCGGTTCGGTCCGCAGCACGGCACCGGGCGAGAGCCGCAGCTCCGGCTCGTCGGTCCGCACCTCGACGGTGACCTCACCCTTGATCCCGTGGGCGCGGCCGACCCGCGCGACTACCAGCTCCACCTGTATCTCCTGTTCAGACGACAACGGGCCGGGGCGGGCACGTGTGCCCTCCCCGGCCCGTGCCGGTGTTCAACTGCTCAGCGGACCTGGTCCACGTCGACGAGGTCGACGCGGATCCCCCGGCCGCCGATGGCGCCCACGACGGTACGCAGAGCACGAGCGGTGCGGCCGTTGCGGCCGATCACCTTGCCGAGGTCGTCGGGGTGTACCCGGACCTCCAGCACCTGCCCGCGGCGCAGGTTGCGCGAGGCGACCTGCACGTCGTCGGGGTTGTCCACAATGCCCTTTACGAGGTGCTCAAGAGCCTCCTCGAGCATGCTCAGGCCTCGGTCGACTCGGCGGCGGCCTCAGCCTCGTCCGCCTTCTTGTCGGCCTTCTTCTTCTGCGTGATGGCCTCGCCCTTGCCCTCGCCGATGCCCTCGAGGGCCTTGGCGAACTCGTCGAAGGAACGACGCTTGTCTTCCTTCGTCGCCGGCTGCAGCAGCGGCGCCGGGGCCGGAAGGCCCTTGTGCGCCTGCCAGTCACCGGTGAGCTTCAGAATGGCGAGGACGGCCTCGGTGGGCTGGGCGCCCACGGACAGCCAGTACTGCGCGCGCTCGGCGTTGACCTCGATGCGCGAGGGGTTGTAGGTCGGCTGGTAGATGCCGATCTCCTCGATCGCGCGACCGTCCCGGCGGGTGCGAGCGTCGGCGACGACGATGCGGTAGTGCGGGGAGCGGATCTTACCGAGGCGCTTGAGCTTGATCTTGACTGCCACTGGAGTGGTGTCTCCTGAACTTGACGTGGTTGGGCACTTGAGATGCCACGTGGGGTTGCGGTACTCGGGTGCCCGATGGACGCGTCAGCCGGAGGAGAGAGGGGTCCTATGCGGCTGTCGAGTACAGCTGCCCATTGTGCCACACGCCCGCGGCGCTTCCGAGCGGGCGGGAGTTCCCCGGCCGCCCGCACCGCAGGTCGCGGAGCGGGCCGGACCGGCCGCGCCCCGGCCGCCCGTCCCGCTCCGCCGGACCGCGCCCGCACGCCACGTGCCGGGGCGGCCGCGCTCAGGATGCAGCCGCGGTGGCGACCTCGGGGATGCGGAAGGGCTTCATGCAGCCGCCGCAGACGATCGGCGCCTGCGCCAGCACGGAGGGGACCACCCGGACGTTGCGCCCGCAGTCGCAGACCGCCTTGACCCGCACGCCGCCGCCCGAGGAGCCGTGCCGGGCGGCCGGGCCCCGGAAGCTGCGCTTGGTGTCGGCCGCGGTGGCCGCCGTATGCGCCTTGAGGGCGCGCTGGAGCCGCTCGATGGTGGGGCGGTAGCGCTTCTTGGCCTCGGGGTTGAGGGTGACCAGGGAGAACCCGCTGCTGGCGTGCGGCTCCTCGGAGTGGTCCAGCCCCATCTCCTCGGCGATCGCGAGGAATCTGCGGTTGTGGTAGCGGCCGGCGCGCGAGGTGTCACGCACTCCGCGGGCGGCGGCGATGCCGTGGACTGCCTCGTGCAGCAGTCGCTCGAAGGAGAGCTCGGCGCCACAGGCGGACGAGGACTCTCCGATCAGGGACTCGGGCGCGGCAAGGTCAGGCAGCTCGGGGTGGTACCGCTGAATGTCGGCCCACGCCTGCGCCAGCTCTGCGGCGAGAACAGGTGGTGTCGTGCTCACGTCGTGACAACGAGCCGGGGGGCCCCGGTGTTCCGATTCCGGGCCATTCCAAATTTTTTGCACGTACCAGTCAGTTCACGCTGATGCGTCCTGACGAGGACGGGTGCGCATATCCCAGGAGGAGTCGGTACGTAACGAGGGCTATCGACACCGACGCCCCCGGCGCGCGGCCGGAGCCGCACGCCGGGGGCGCCGGGGCAAATCAGTAGGAGCGCGCGACGATCGCGAGCGTACCGGGGGCGTCGTCGGCCACCGGGACCGACCCGTCCTCGGCCACCAGGCAGCGCACCGAGACGGCCTGCTCGCCCAGCTTGGCCTCGCCCTCGGGGCCGAGGTCGGCCCACGGGATGCGCGCCCAGCCGCCCGCGATGGCGGCCTCGGCGGCCTCCTCGATGGTGGCGACGTCGCTCGTACGGGACTCGCGGCGCTCGCGGGACTCGCGCAGCAGCTGCGCCTGGTCCTCGTCGAGGACCTTGGGCAGCAGGTCGGCGAGCGCGTCGATCTGCACCGGGGTCTTCCCGCCCGGGATCCGGCGGGCCAGCATCGCGGTGCCGGCCTCCAGGTCGCGGGGGCCGATCTCGATGCGCACCGGTACGCCCTTGAGCTCCCAGTCGACCGCGCGGCGGCCGAAGGGGGTGTCGACGCGGTCGTCGACGTGGACGCGGATGCCCGCGGCCTTGAGCCGGTCGCCCAGCTCGCGGACCTTCGCGACGGCCTCGTCGCCCTTGATCGCCATGACGACGACCTGGACGTTGGCCAGGCGCGGCGGCACCCGCAGGCCGTTGTCGTCGCCGTGGGACATGATCAGACCGCCGACCATGCGGGTCGAGACGCCCCACGAGGTCTGCCAGACCAGCTCCTGCCGGCCCTCCTTCGACAGGTACTGGGTGTTGAAGGCCTTGGCGAAGTTGGTGCCGAGCTCGTGGCTCGTGCCCATCTGCAGGGCCTTGCCGTCGCCCATCATGCCCTCGAGGGTGAGGGTGTTGATGGCGCCGGCGAAGCGCTCCTTGGCGGTCTTGCGGCCGAGCACGACGTCGATGCCGAGCACGTTCGTCATGAAGTCGCCGTAGACGTCGCGGTGGATCCGGGCCGCGTAGTCGCGGGCGTCCTCGTACGTGGCGTGGGCGGTGTGGCCCTCCTGCCAGAGGAACTCGCTCGTACGGAGGAACACGCGGGGGCGCATCTCCCAGCGGACCACGTTGGCCCACTGGTTGATCAGCAGCGGCAGGTCCCGGTAGCTCTGCACCCACTTGGAGAAGTAGTCGTTGATGATCGTCTCGGAGGTGGGCCGGACGACGACCGGCTCCTCCAGCTCCTTGCCGCCGCCGTGCGTGACGACCGCGAGCTCGGGGGCGAAGCCCTCGACGTGCTCGGCTTCCTTCGTCAGGTACGACTGCGGGATGAACAGCGGGAAGTACGCGTTCTGTGCGCCGGCGTCCTTGATGCGGGCGTCCATCTCCTGCTGCATCCGCTCCCACAGGCCGTAGCCGTAAGGGCGGATGACCATGGTGCCGCGGACCGGACCGTTGTCGGCCAGCTCGGCCTTGTTGATCAGATCCTGGTACCAGCGGGGGAAATCCTCCGCCTGCGGGGTGAGAACGGGTGCCTTTGCCATGGCGCGAATGGTACGGCGCCGGGCGGGTCGAGCGTGAATCGGGTGGCGCGCTCCTCTGGACGCGGGGGCGAATGGGGAGTTCCCTGGCAACGGGGGCAAGGGGGCGACACGGAATCAGGAGCGCTCTTTCGATGACACCGACGCCGACGGCGACGCTCGTCGCCCGGGACTGGGCGGAGATCCAGGAACGGATGCTGGTACCGCTGTACGAAGCGGTATACGACCGGCTGGAGATCGGGCCGGGTGACCGGCTGCTGGGCCTCGACTGCGGGGCCGGGCTGGCCCTGCTGCTGGCCGGGGGGCGGGGTGCCGCCGCCACCGGCGTGGAGGCGGATCCGGCCCGCCGGGCGCTGGCCCGCGAACGGCTGCTGGAGGTGGTGGCGGCTCCCCCGGTGCCCGCCGCGCGCCCCTACGACGTACTGCTCGCCTTCGCGCCCTCCGCGGGCGCCCTGGCCGCGGCCCTGCCGGCGGTCCGGCGGGGCGGGGCGGTGGTGCTGGCCGGCTGGGGTCCGCCGGAGCGCTGCACGGTGCCTGCGGTGCTGGGCGGCGGCCCGGCGGCCCTGGACCTGGACGCGCTGGCGGCGCGGGCGGGGCTGGTGCCCGACGGGTCGGGGCGGGTGTTCTGCCCGTTCGGGTACGCGGACGTGGACAGCGCGGTCCGGGGCCTGCTGTCGACGGGGCTGTACGGCGGCGGGGCGGATCCCGCCCTGGCGGAGAAGGAGCTGTCGGAGGCCCTTCACCCGTACGAGCGGGCCGACGGAGCCGTCTGGCTGCCGAACATCTTCCGGTACGTCGTCGCCCGGGTGGCGTAACGGGGGCGCGGGTTATTTGGCGAGGCGGGGGATGCCGGCCGCCGCGTACGCCGCCTGCTCGTCCAGGGTCTCGGCCTCCAGGAGGGCCTCGGCGAGGGCGTCGAGTTTCGGCCGGTGCTCGCGCAGCAGGCGGCAGGCCTCCTCGTAGCACTCGTCGACGATGCGGCGCATCTCGTGGTCCACGGTGTCGAGCGTGGTGGGCGCGGCGGCCAGGCCGTACGGGCCCTGCCCGTCGGAGGGGACGGCGGTGAGCTTGCCGACGCGCTCGCTCATGCCCCAGCGGGCGACCATCCCGCGGACGATGTTGGTGACCTGTTCGAGGTCGTTCTCGGCGCCGGTGGTGATCATGTCGTAGACGGTCTGCTCGGCCGCCATCCCGCCGAGCGCGCCGATGATGCGGCCGCGGAGGTACTCCTCCGTGTACGCGTACCGGTCCGCGTCGGGGGTGGAGAGGGTGACGCCGAGGGCCCGGCCGCGGGGCACGATGGTGATCTTGCGTACGGGGTCGGCGCCCGGCTGGAGCATGCCCAGCAGGGCGTGGCCGCCCTCGTGGTAGGCGGTGCGACGGCGCTCCTCCAGCGGCATCACCAGGGGGCGTTCCGCGCCGAGCTGGACCTTCTCCAGGGCGTCGGAGAGGTCCGCCTGGGTGACCTGGCGCTGCTTGCGCTTGACGGCGAGCAGCGCGGCCTCGTTGGCCAGGTTGGCGAGTTCGGCCCCGGTCATGCCGGGGGTGGTGCGGGCCACCTGGGCGAGGTCGACGCCGGCGGCGAGCGGGATGTCGCGGGTGTGGATGCGCAGGATGGCCTCGCGGCCGTCCCGGTCGGGCGGGGAGACCACGACCGTGCGGTCGAAGCGGCCGGGGCGGGTCAGGGCGGGGTCGAGGACGTCCGCCCGGTTGGTGGCGGCGAGGACGACGACGCCCTCGGAGCCGGAGAAGCCGTCCATCTCGGTGAGGATCTGGTTCAGGGTCTGCTCGCGCTCGTCGTGGCCGCCCATGCCCGCACCGCCGCCACGCACCCTGCCGATGGTGTCGATCTCGTCGATGAACACGATCGCGGGGGCCACCTTGCGCGCCTCGGCGAAGAGCTCCCTGACCCTGGAGGCGCCGACGCCCACGATCATCTCGATGAACTCGGAGGCGGACGCGGAGAAGAACGGCACCCCGGCCTCGCCCGCGACGGCCCGCGCGAGGAGGGTCTTGCCGGTGCCGGGCGGCCCGGCGAGGAGGACGCCGCCGGGCATCCGGGCGCCCATGTCGCGGTACTGCTGGGGGTTCTTGAGGAAGTCGACGACGTCGTTCAGCTCGCCCTCGACCTCGTCGATGCCGGCGACGTCGTCGAAGGTGGTGCGCGGGGCGCCCGCCTCCAGTTCCACGGGCTTGGGCGGGCCCTTGCGGCCCAGCGCGCCCATCCCGCCCATGGCCGAGCCCATCCGGCGGGCGATGAGCAGCCACAGGCCGACGAGGAGCAGCATCGGGGCGAGCGAGATCAGCAGGTTGGCCAGGAAGCTGCGCTGCTCGACCACCGGGGAGGCGGTGACGGTGACGCCCTTGCCCGTGAGGCTGGACCACAGCTGGTCGTCGGCGAAGGCGGGGCGCTGGGTGACGAACTTGGTGTAGTCGCCCTTGCCGCCGGGGACGGGCTGCTCGCTCTTGAGCTGGCCCTGGATGGCGTCTCCCTTGGAGTAGATCTTGGAGACGTTCCCGTCGGCGACCTGCTTGCTGAACTCCGTGTAGGAGATCGTCGGCTCGTCGCCCTCGTTGAAGAAGGACAGCACGAGGTTGGTCAGCAGGAAGACGATCAGGGCGGCGAGGACCAGTCCGCGCCATCCCCCGCCGGGCAGCTTCCGCTTGGCGGGCGGGGCGGGCGGGGCGCCCTCCGAGCGCCAGGGGGTGTCGGCGCGGTCGCGCGGCGGTACGGGGGTGGGGCTGGGCACGTGGGCGCCTCCTTATGCCGTCATGCCGTCCTCCCGGCCGACCATAAGCGACAAATAGACCCGCTGCCCCCGCAGATGCGGAAGGGCCCCGGCCGCATGACGCGCCCGGGGCCCTTCCGCAGCGGCTTCCCGCCCTGCTACTTCATGAACTTCTTGAACTCGTCCGGCAGGTCGAAGTCCTGACCCGGCTGGCCGCCGCCGGCGGGGAGCCCGAACGGGTTGCCGCCCTCGGCCGGAGCGCCGGGCTGCGCGCCCTGCTCGCGGCGGGCCGCGGCCGCGGCCTCCTCTTCCTTGCGCTTCATCGGGTTGCCGCTCTTGCGCTTGCCCTTGGCCTGCTTGACCTGCTTCTTCTGCCGGCCGGGGCCGCCGCCCATGCCCGGGATGCCGGGCATGCCGGGCATCCCGCCGCCCTGGGCCATGCGGGACATCATCTTGCGGGCCTCGAAGAAGCGCTCCACCAGCGACTTCACGGCGCTGACCTCGACACCGGAGCCCTTGGCGATACGGGCGCGGCGCGAGCCGTTGATGATGTGCGGGTCCTGGCGCTCGGCCGGGGTCATCGACTTGATGATCGCGGCGGTGCGGTCCACGTCGCGCTCGTCGATGTTGTTGATCTGGTCCTTGATCTGGCCCATGCCCGGCAGCATGCCGAGGAGCTTGGAGATGGAGCCCATCTTGCGGACCTGCTCCATCTGGGCCAGGAAGTCGTCGAGCGTGAACTCCTTGGGACCCTTGGCGAGCTTGGCCGCCATCTTCTCGGCCTCGGCCTGCGAGAAGGTCTTCTCGGCCTGCTCGATGAGGGTGAGCATGTCACCCATGTCGAGGATCCGGCCCGCCATGCGGTCGGGGTGGAAGGCGTCGAAGTCGTCGAGCTTCTCGCCGTTCGAGGCGAACATGATCTGCTTGCCGGTGACGTGCGCGATGGAGAGCGCGGCACCACCACGGGCGTCGCCGTCGAGCTTGGACAGCACCACGCCGTCGAAGCCGACGCCGTCGCGGAAGGCCTCGGCGGTGTTGACCGCGTCCTGGCCGATCATCGCGTCGACGACGAAGAGGATCTCGTCGGGGCTGACGGCGTCGCGGATGTCCGCGGCCTGCTGCATCAGCTCCTGGTCGATGCCGAGGCGGCCGGCGGTGTCGACGATGACGATGTCGTGCTGCTTGGCACGGGCGTACTCGACGGAGTCCTTGGCCACCTGGACCGGGTCGCCGACGCCGTTGCCGGGCTGGGGCGCGTAGACCGCGACGCCGGCGCGGTCGGCGACGACGCTGAGCTGGTTGACGGCGTTCGGGCGCTGGAGGTCGCAGGCGACGAGGAGCGGGGTGTGGCCCTGCCCCTTCAGCCAGAAGCCGAGCTTTCCGGCGAGGGTGGTCTTACCGGCACCCTGGAGACCGGCCAGCATGATCACGGTGGGCGCGGTCTTGGCGAAGCGCAGCCGGCGGGTCTCGCCGCCGAGGATGGAGACCAGCTCGTCGTTGACGATCTTCAGGACCTGCTGGCCGGGGTTCAGCGCCTTGCTGACCTCCTCGCCGCGGGCCCTTTCCTTGACGTTCGCGATGAAGGAGCGGACGACGGGAAGCGCGACGTCGGCCTCGAGGAGGGCGATACGGATTTCCCGCGCCGCAGCGTCGATGTCCTGCTCGGAGAGGCGGCCTTTGCCCCGGAGGGACTTGAAGGTCGCGCTGAGGCGGTCGGAAAGCGTATCGAACACGGTGGTCGCGATTCCTCGGGTCGGGGGCGTGGTGGTCGTCCCCCAGGGTATCCGGCCGTTCCCCCTCCCGGGGGCGGGGTCGGGGGGCCGCTGCGCGGGGCCGTCCCCTGCCCGCCCTTCCACCGTTCCCAGGGGCTCCGCCCCTGACCCCGTTCCGTGCGCTCCGCGCCCGGCGCGCTCAAGCGCCGCGCGGGCTGGATGTATCCGGCCCCGCCGGCGTTTGAGGCACGGGGGTCTGGGGCGGAGCCCCCAGGGGACGGGCGAAGGGCGGGCAGGGGACGGCCCCGCGCAGCGGCCTACGTCAAGGCCGCCTGGACGCGGGAGGCGACTTCGGCGGCAGCCTGCGGCGGGAGGGGTTTGCCGTCCGGGTCGACCACGTAGACGGTGTCGACCGCGTTCGCCCCCAGGGTGGAGACGTGCGCGCTGCGCACCCGCACCCCCGCCGACTCCAGGGCCCGCCCGATCCGGTGCAGCAGCCCCACCGCGTCCGGGGCGCGGACCTCCAGGACCGTGGCCAGCGGCGAGACGTCCGGGACCACCGTGACGCGCGGCGGCGGCGGGACCACCCCCCGCCGGCGCGGGTACGCCGCCTCGCGGCCGGCCAGCTTCGCCGGGACGTCCAGGGTGCCGTCCAGCGCCCGCACCAGATCGGTCCGCAGCCGGGCCGCCTGCGGCAGCGCCCCGAACTCCGCGGCCACCCGCCAGCGCAGCACCAGCACCTCGCCCAGATGGTCCGGCAGCTCCAGGAACCGCAGGTCCGCAGCCCGTACCGTGAGCCGGTGCAGGGCGAGTACCCCGGACACCGCCGGGAGCACCCCGGGCTGGTCGGGGACGGCCACGACCAGTTCGACGCCGACGGCCTCGTCCTCCTCCTGCCGGGCGTGCAGGGTGAGCACCGGCTCCCCGGTGCGCAGCGCCTCCAGCGCCAGCCGCTCCTGCTCCGTGGTGGGCAGGTCCGGCTCGGGGCCGGCCGGCGGGGCCCCGCTCAGCACGGCGGCGACCCGCCGCACCAGGTCGGCCACCAGGGAGCCCCGCCAGGTGCTCCAGGCGGCGGGCCCGGTCGCGAGGGCGTCGGCCTCGGTGAGGGCGTGCAGGATCTCCAGGGTGCCCGTCGACCCGACGGCCCGGGCCACGGCGGTGACGGTCGCCGGGTCGTCGAGGTCCCGCCGGGTCGCGGTGTCCACGAGCAGCAGGTGGTGGCGTACGAGCGTGCCCAGCACGGCGGTGTCCTCGGCGTCGAAGCCCACCCGCACGGCCGTGTCGCGGGCGATGGTCTCGCCGACGACGGAGTGGTCGCCGGGCCAGCCCTTGCCGATGTCGTGCAGCAGGGCCGCCATCAGCAGCAGGTCGGGCCGGCCGACCCGGCGGGTCAGCGCCGAGGCCCGCACCGCCGTCTCGATGAGGTGCCGGTCCACCGTCCAGGTGTGCACGGGGTTGTGCTGGGGCCGGCAGCGCACCCGCTCCCAGTCGGGCAGCAGCCGGCTGATCAGGCCCTCGGCCTCCAGGGCCTCCCACACCCCCACCATCGGCTCGCCCGCGCCCAGCAGGGTCAGCAGCTGCTCCCGGGCCTCCGCCGGCCACGGCACGGGCAGCGGCCGGGCCTGCGCGGCGAGCCGGCGCACGGCGTGCAGCGAGACGGGCAGGCCCGCCTGCGCGGCGGCGGCGCCGAAGCGCAGGGGCAGCACGGGGTCCCGGTCGGGCCGGGCGGCGAGCGCGAGCACCGCCTCCCCGTCGGACTCCACCACCCCCTCGGCCAGCGGCGCCCGCTCGGGGGCGGTCGTCCCCCGGGTCCCGAGCAGTCCGCGCAGCCTCGGCCGGGCGGCCCTGGCGCGCAGCACCCGCCCGACCTCCCGCCAGGTGACGTCGCCGGCGTACGCGACCACCCGCGCGGCCCCGTACACCTCGCGCAGCAGCGCGTCGGCGTCGAGCAGCCCCAGCCGGGCGGCGACCTGGGGCTGTTCCTGGAGCGAGAGCCGGTCGGTGGCCCGGCCGGTGACCAGGTGCAGGGCGTCGCGCGCGTCCAGCAGCCGCCGCCGGGCCTCGGCGAGCCCCTCGCGCGGGGCGTCGGCGAGCCAGGAGGCGGCGACGGCCCGCAGGACGGTGGCGTCGCGGAGCCCGCCGCGCGCCTCCTTGAGGTCGGGTTCCAGCAGGAAGCGCAGCTCCCCGGCCCGCTCGGCCCGCTCCCGGCACAGGGCGTGCAGCTGCGGGAGGCGTTTGGGGGCCTGGTTGCGCCAGTCGGCGAGGACCGAGGTGCGCAGCCCGGCGAGCAGGCCGGCGTCGCCGGAGACGAGCCGCGCGTCGAGCAGTCCGAGGTGGGCCTTGAGGTCCTCGGCGGCGGTCTTGCGTGCCTCGGCGGGGGTGCGTACGGAGTGGTCCAGGGCCAGGCCGAGGTCCCAGACGGGGTACCAGAGGCGGTCGGCGAGGGCCTTCAGGTCGGCGGGGCGCGCCTTGCCGTCGTGGAGCAGCAGCAGGTCGAGGTCGCTGCGCGGGGAGAGGTCGCCGCGTCCGTAGCCGCCGACGGCGACGAGGGCGGCGCCCCGTACGCCGGTCTCCCGCGCGGCCCGCGCGAACTGTGCGTTCAGCCATTGGTCGGTCAGCCCGGACAGGGCGGAACGCCGGGAAGGCCCGGACCGCGACTCCTCCTGGAGGAGTCGCAGCCGGGCCTCGGCGTAGCCGCCGGGTCCGGAGCCGGCCGGGTCGTCCTGCGTGGTCTCTTCGACGCTCGTCACCCGGGGCTCCCGTCGTCTAGAGCGCGTCGGCGCCGCGCTCGCCGGTGCGGACCCGGACGACCGAGTCCACGGGGACGCTCCACACCTTGCCGTCGCCGATCTTCTCGGTCCGGGCGGCGCTGACGATGACGGAGATCAGCTCTTCGGCCTCCTCGTCCTCGACCAGCACCTCGATGCGGATCTTCGGTACGAGGTCCACGGTGTACTCGGCGCCGCGGTACACCTCGGTGTGGCCGCGCTGGCGTCCGTATCCGCTGGCCTCGGAGACGGTGAGGCCCTGGACCCCGAAGGCGTGGAGGGCTTCCTTGATCTCGTCCAGCTTGTAGGGCTTGACGATGGCGGTGATCAGCTTCATGCGTCGACCTTCTTGCTCGCGGCGGCGGGGGCGGGTGCGGCGGTGGTCCGTGCGGAGATCCCGCCGCCGGCGCCGCTGAAGTCGTAGGCGGTCTCGGCGTGCTCGACCTGGTCGATGCCGGAGACCTCGACGTCCTCCGCGACCCGCATCCCGATGGTCTTGTCGAGGAGGAAGGCCATGATCGCGGATACCACGAGGGAGTAGGCGAGCACGGAGAAGACTCCGACGGCCTGCTTGCCGAGCTGCTCCAGCCCGCCGCCGTAGAAGAGGCCCTTGGCGTCGGACTGGACGCCGCCGGTGGCGAAGAAGCCGACGAGCAGGGAGCCGGCGATGCCGCCGACGAGGTGGACGCCGACCACGTCGAGGGAGTCGTCGTAGCCGAACCTGTACTTCAGGCCGACGGCCATGGCGCACAGCACGCCGGCGATGGCGCCGACGGCGATCGCGCCGAGCGGGCTGACGGAGCCGCCGGCGGGGGTGATGGCGACGAGTCCGGCGACGGCGCCGGAGGCGGCTCCGAGGGTGGTGAAGGAGCCGTGGCGCAGCTTCTCGTAGCCGAGCCAGGCGAGCATGGCGGCGGCGGTGGCGACCTGGGTGTTGACGAACATGACGGCGCCGATGCCGTCGTCGTTGCCGAGCCAGGAGCCGGCGTTGAAGCCGAACCAGCCGAACCACAGCAGGCCCGCGCCGAGCATGACCAGGGGGAGGCTGTGCGGGCGCATCGGGTCCTTCTTGAAGCCGACGCGCTTGCCGATGACCAGGATGACGCCGAGGGCGGCGGCGCCGGCGTTGATGTGGACGGCGGTGCCGCCGGCGAAGTCGATGACGCCGAGCTCGAAGAGCCAGCCGCCGGCGCCCCACACCCAGTGGGCGACGGGGAAGTAGACGACGGTGACCCACAGGGCGGTGAAGAGCACCCAGGCGCTGAACTTGACGCGGTCGGCGAGGGCGCCGCTGATCAGGGCGGGGGTGATGACGGCGAACATCAGCTGGAAGACGGCGAAGACGTAGACGGGGATGGTGTAGCCGTCCCACAGCTCGGTGAGGCCGATTCCGCTGAGGCCGACGTAGTCGGAGTTCCAGCCGATCAGCGAGCCCGAGTCGGTGCCGAAGGCGAGGCTGAAGCCGTAGAGGACCCAGAGGATCGTGACGATCCCGAGGCTGATGAAGCTCATCATCAGCATGTTGAGGCTGCTCTTGACGCGGACCATGCCTCCGTAGAAGAAGGCGAGTCCCGGGGTCATCAGCATGACCAGGGCGGAGCAGATGAGCATGAACCCGGTGTTCGCGGCAGACAGGGTCGGGGCGTCTGCTGCGAGGGTCGTGATGGCTGATGCCATCGGCGTCTCCTCGTCGTCGGTACGTTCGCGTGCGGGCGATCGTGGGAAACCTGAGCGGCGGCGTAAGGTCTGGCCGGTTATTGGCCCTGAGATTCGCGCAGGACGGTTTCCGGCGGCGCCGCTGGGTGTTTCGCGCCGATGACGAAGAGGTCGGGCGTGTTACGCCTCCATGAACCGGTGAGGTACGGGTCCGGTCCGGGTCATGTGAGGGTCAGGCCGGGGTCGGGCGCACGTCAGGCGCGCGACCGGGCCGCGGGGCGGCTCAGACGGCCTCGGCGGCCTCGGGCAGCCGGGAGGCGAGGAGGTCGGTCAGCCGGACCACCTCGGCCACGTCCCCGTATTCACGGGCGGCGGTGTCGACGGTCTTGCGGAGCCGGGTGTTCACCCGTTCGGACCGCACCTTTCTCGCCACGTCGAGGGCTTGGTCGACGAGGACGGTGGCCTGTTCCGGCTCGCGCTGGAGCAGGTGGACGGTGGCCATGCCGATGAGGTTCAGGGCGTACGAGCGCTGGTGCTCCTCGTCCTTGGCGAAGAGTTCCACGGCCCGTTCCATCACCGGTTCGGCGAGGGAGGCGTAGGTGGGGCTGCGCCCGGCCACGTAGGCGAGGTCGCGGTAGGAGTGCGAGTTCTCGCCGTTGAGTTCGGCCTCGGAGAAGAAGCGGATCCAGTCGGGTTCGGGCTCGGAGTCGAAGCCGACGTCGGAGAAGGTGTCCTCGGCCATCCGCACGGCCCGCTTGCAGCGGCTGGGCTGGCCCATGTTGGCGTAGGCCCGGGCCTCCATCGCGTACAGCATGGCCTGGGTGCGCGGTCCGGCGCAGTCGCGGCTGCCGTACTGGGCGAGGTGGATCAGCTCCAGGGCGTCCTCGGGGCGGCCCAGGTGGATCATCTGGCGGCTCATCCCGGACAGGATGTACGAGCCCAGCGGTTTGTCGCCGGCTTCCTTCGCGGCGTGCAGGGCGAGGACGAAGTACTTCTGCGCGGTGGGGTGCAGGCCGATGTCGTAGCTCATCCAGCCGGCGAGTTCGGCGAGCTCGGCGGCGACCTTGAACAGCCTCTTCATGACCGGGGCCGGGTGGCTCTCCTGGAGCAGGTCGGTGACCTCGTGGAGCTGCCCCACGACGGCCTTGCGGCGCAGGCCGCCGCCGCACTGGGCGTCCCACTGGCGGAACATCACGGTGGTGGCTTCGAGGAGGTCGAGCTCCGGCTCGGACAGCCGGGGCGGCCGGTGCCCGCCGAGCGCGCCCGAAGGACCGGCGTCGGGGCGCGGTCCGAGGTCGGCGGCCGGGGAGGGTACGAGCCAGCGCTGCATGGGCTCGATGAGGGCGGGGCCCGCGGAGAGGGCGAGGGAGGTCCCGAGGAAGCCCCGGCGGGCGAGCATCAGGTCGCTGCGGGAGAACTCGCTGAGGAGTTCCACGGTCTGCGGGCCCGCCCAGGGCAGGTCGACGCCGGAGACGGAGGGGGTCTGGTGGGCGGTGCGCAGGCCGAGCTGTTCGATGGCGACGACGGAGCCGAAGCGTTCGGAGAAGAGCTCCGAGAGGATGCGCGGGACGGGTTCGCGGGGCTGTTCACCGTCGAGCCAGCGGCGCACGCGGGAGGTGTCGGTGCTGATGTGGTGGGCGCCCATCTGGCGCGCGCGGCGGTTGACCTGGCGGGCGAGTTCGCCCTTGGACCAGCCGCTGCGGACGAACCACGAAGTCAGCTGTTCGTTCCGGACAGCGGATTCGCCGCTCGTTCCGCTTGCGCCGTTGCCGCTCACTGGAACGCCCCCATCCGCATCGCCTCTTCACACGAACCCTGGCCGGGGCGGCCGTCTCCGCCAGGGACCTTCACAGGTCCTCCACCGATTGCCTCCGGCATACCCACGGTTGGGGTCCGCCGTCCAGGTTCGTGCACCGAAAGTAATCCTACGATCACCCCGTCGGCGAGGTCGATTCCAGAAACGCCACCATTCGCCACCCCTTCGAATGAACTCCCCACCGGCCAGGCGCGATTCACTTGACACCAAGGCGAAACAGCAGTGGTTGGACGGGAGTGCGCTCGGGGCGCGCGCGGCGAGGAGTGCGCCGGGCGGCTCCGGTGGACGGCGCGCGCCACCCGGCCTCCGACAGGTCTCGCCGACGTCGTAACCACCGGCGCGTCCGACCCGTTGGAGGGGGCATGGGCATGGGCTTCACGATCGGCGGCAGCCGCAGCACCAAGGAGTTCCGTTCCGGCGTCCGGCGCCGCGGACGTACCTCGGAGTGCACGACGGTGGCGGAGTACACCGGGCTCTGGGGCTGGGACGCGGTCCCGGGGGCCCGCGCCGCGGGTCCGGCCCGCGACTGCTCCTGCGGTCATACGAACTGCGGTGCGCCGGGGGCGCACCCGCTGGACTTCGCTCCGACCGTCCCGGGCGGCGCCACCCTGGACGAGGTCTCCGAGGTCTGGGGCGAGTACCCGGGCGCGGCGATCCTGCTCCCGGTCGGCCGCTCCTTCGACGTCATCGAGGTCTCCGCCGAGGCCGGGCGGCGCGCCCTGGTCCGGCTGGAGCGGATGGGCCTGCCGCTGGGGCCCGTGACGGCCACGCCGGACGGCCGGGCGCAGTTCTTCGTCGCCCCCGGCGCCGCCGCCGAGCTGCCCGAGCTGCTGTACCGGATGGGCTGGGACGACGCCGATCTCGACCTGCGCGCCCTGGGCCGCGGCGCCTTCCTCACCGCCCCGCCCTGCGACCACGCGGGCCTGGGCCCGGCCACCTGGCTGCGCGGGCCCGCGCTGGACAGTGCGGGCGGCCCCCCGCAGGCCCGGCTGCTGCTCGGCACCCTGGCCTACACCTGTCACCGCTTCCGCCGCTGAGGGCCCCCGCCCACGGCAGTGCCCCCGGGTCCTGGAAACCGCCGGACGGACACGGGGGCACTGGTCTGCGTAGATCCTTCGGCGGGGTGCCGGCTCCTCAGTCGCCGATGAGGGCGTCCACGAACGCCTCCGGCTCGAAGGGGGCCAGGTCGTCCGGGCCCTCGCCGAGGCCGACGAGCTTGACCGGGACGCCCAGCTCGCGCTGGACGGCGACGACGATGCCGCCCTTGGCGGTGCCGTCGAGTTTGGTGAGCACGATGCCGGTGATGTCCACGACCTCGGCGAAGACGCGCGCCTGGGTCAGGCCGTTCTGGCCGGTGGTGGCGTCCAGGACCAGGAGCACCTCGTCCAGCGGGCCGTGCTTCTCCACGACGCGCTTGACCTTGCCGAGCTCGTCCATGAGGCCGGTCTTGGTGTGCAGGCGGCCGGCGGTGTCGATGAGCACCACGTCGGCGCCCTCGGCGATGCCCTCCTTGACCGCGTCGTAGGCGATGGAGGCCGGGTCGCCGCCCTCGGGGCCGCGGACGGTACGGGCGCCCACGCGCTCGCCCCAGGTCTGGAGCTGGTCGGCGGCGGCCGCGCGGAAGGTGTCGGCGGCGCCGAGGACCACGCTGCGGCCGTCGGCGACCAGCACCCGGGCGAGCTTGCCGGTGGTGGTGGTCTTGCCGGTGCCGTTGACGCCGACGACCATCACGACGCCCGGGGTGTCGGTGCCGCTCTCGGTCTTCACGGCACGGTCGAAGTCGGTGCCGACCAGGGCCAGCAGCTCCTCCTTCAGCAGGGTGCGCAGCTCGGCGGGGGTGCGGGTGCCGAGCACCTTGACCCGCTCGCGGAGCCGCTCCACCAGTTCCTGCGTCGGCGCGACACCGACGTCGGCGATGAGGAGGGTCTCCTCGATCTCCTCCCAGGTGTCCTCGTCGAGGTGCTCGCGCGAGAGCAGCGTGAGCAGCCCCTTGCCGAGCGAGTTCTGCGAACGGGCGAGCCGCGCCCGCAGCCGGACCAGGCGGCCGGCGGTGGGCTCGGGCACCTCGATCTCGGGCGCGGCCGGGGCCTCCGGCTCGGCGACGGGCGCTTCGACGGCCTCGGGGGCCGCGGCCTCCGCCTCGGGGAGCACGACCTCCTCGATGGTCCGGCGCGGCTCTGCGACCGTCGGTGCGGAGTCCTCCCCCACCTGCGGTTCGGCGGGCGGGGCAGTGATGGTCGGCGTGCTCGGCGGCGCCGTGGGGGGCAGCTGCTTCTTCTTGCGGCTGCTGACCACGAGCCCGCTGATCGCACCGACCGCGACCAGGGCGATGACTACGGCAAGGATGAGGATTTCCATAACCCGTCCAGTATCCGCCACGACGGCCCCGGAGCCCGGACCTCGGCGCCCGTACCCGGCCCTAAGCCCCTATTTATGTGATTCGGCGCAAATCTACGATGATGGACGACTTCCCGTCCTCGCACGCCCCACGGAGCAACCGCATGCCCTCCGAGCCCGCCACCGGCGCAATACCGGCCGAGACCGCCGCCGGAACCGCAGCAGCCCAGGCCACCGGCAAGACCGCCGCCGAGACCCGCGGGCTGGAGCCCGTGCCCGACGGAGAGCGCACCGGCCGGGTCCGCGAGCTGGTCCCGACGTGGGTCGCCGCCAACATCAGCGTGCTGCTGCTCACCATGGGCGCGGGCCTGGTGATCTTCAACAAGCTCAACATCTGGCAGGTACTGGTCGTCGCGCTCGCCGCGCCCGTCGTCTCCTACGGGATCGTCGGCCTGATCTCCATCGCCGGGAAGCGCGGCGGCGCGCCGGGCATGGCGCTCTCGCGGGCCGTCTTCGGCCAGCGCGGCAACCTCTTCCCCGGCGCCCTGATCTGGGTGGCGCGCTGGGGCTGGGAGACCATCAACGCGGTCAGCGGCGCCTACGCCGTGCTGACCGTCCTCGACCTGCTCTTCGGCGTGAAGAGCAACACCGCGCTCATCGTCGTGACCCTGCTGTTCTTCGTGGGCTGCACCTTCGTGGTGTCGGGGCTGGGCATCAACGCGCTGCGCGTCTGCTCGAAGTGGTCGACGTACCTCTTCGGCGGCTTCAGCGTGCTCGTCCTCGGCTAACTGCTCTTCACCACCGACTGGTCGGCCGTCTTCGGCAAGCCGGCCGGCTCCACGGCGATGATGGTCGCGGGCATCGGCACCATCGCGGCGGGCGGCATCAGCTGGGTGCCGTCCGGCCCGGACTTCACCCGCTACCTGCCGCGCACCGCCTCCGCCAAGGGGATGGTCGGCGCGACGATCGGCGGCGCGGGCGTGGTGGTCCTGCCGATGGTGCTGATGGGCGCGGTGATGGCCGTCGGCACGCCGGACCTGGCGAGCGCGCAGGACCCGGTCTCCTTCATCGGCGAGCTGCTGCCGACCTGGATCGCGGTGCCCTACCTGCTGATCGCCCTGATCGGGATGCTCCTGATCAACTCGATGTCGATGTACTCGGCCGGGTTCACCGCGCAGACCCTGGGCATCAAGGTGCCGCGCGCCTGGGCCGTCAGCGTGAACGCCGTGATCAGCCTGGTCTTCGGCTTCCTGCTGATGGTGGTCGCGACCAGCTTCTTCGGCTCGTTCATCTCCTTCCTGACCCTGCTGGCCGTGGCCTTCTCGGCGTGGATCGGCGTGTTCGGCGTGGACATGCTGCGCCGCCCCTCCTACGACGGTGCCGCGCTGCTGGACACCACGCCGGCCAGCGCCTACTGGTACCGGGGCGGTTTCGCCTGGCAGGCGATGACGGCCTGGGGCGCCGCCCTGGTGGCCGGGCTGCTGTTCACCAAGGTGGACTGGTTCAGCGGGCCGCTCGCCTCCACCTGGATCGGCGAGAACGGCCTCGGCTGGGTGACCGGCATCCTGGTCTCCGCCGCGCTGTACGCCGTACTCCCGCGCACCCCCGCCCCGGTGGCGCCGGAGGGCGGGCACGAGGCCGGGCGCGAGGCCGCCGGAGCCCTGTCCATCTGACACTGCGTCAGCTAACGTCCCCCCTCGCCCGACCGTCCGCATCCGGCGAAGGGGGACCTCCCATGCCCATCACCGTGGCCCGGTTCAACCTGATCGACCCCGACGGCACCCCGGCTACGCTGGCCGCCCGCTACCAGGCGGCGGTGGAGATGGCCCGGTACGCCGACGAGCACGGCATCGACACGATCCAGACCGAGGAACACCACGGCACCGACAACAACTGGCTGCCCTCCCCCTTCGCCTTCGCCGGCGCCGTCCTCGGCGCCACCCGGCGGATCGCGGTCACCGTCTCGGCGATCATCGGCCCGCTGCACGACCCGCTGAAGGTGGCCGAGGACATCGCCGTACTGGACCTCATCGGCGGCGGGCGGCTGGTGACCGTGGCCGGCATCGGCTACCGGCCCGAGGAGTACGAGCAGCACGGGGTGGAGTGGGGACGGCGCGGCAGGCTCCAGGACGAGCTGCTGGAGACCCTGCTGAAGGCCTGGACCGGCGAGCCCTTCGAGTTCCGCGGCCGCACCGTGAAGGTGACCCCGGTGCCCTTCACCCAGCCGCACCCGATGCTCCTGGTGGGCGGGAGTTCGAAGGCGGCGGCGCGGCGGGCGGCCCGGCTGGGGCTGCCGTTCTTCCCGAGCGCGCACCTGCCGGAGCTGGAGGCGTACTACGCGGAGCGGCTCGCGGAGTACGGGACCGAGGGCTTCTGCATGATGCCGGCGCGGGAGACCCCGCTGCTGCACATCGCGGAGGACCCGGAGCGGGCGTGGGCGGTCTACGGGAAGCACTTCCTGCACGAGGCGGGCACGTACGCCTCCTGGCAGTCCAAGGACATCCGCTCGGCGGTGCGGTCGGGCGCCCGCACGGTCGAGGAGCTGCGGGCCGAGGGGGTCTACCGGATCCTCACCCCGGAGGAGGCGGCGGCGTACGCGCGCGGCGCCGGCGAGGCCGGGAACCTCGTCCTGCACCCGCTGTGCGGCGGGATGCCGCTGGACGAGGGCCGGCGCAGCCTGCGGCTGCTGTGCGAAAAGGTGCTGCCCCGGCTCAGGGACTGAGCCGGGGCAGCACCGCGGAGGAGAGGGGTGGTGGCGGGGAGTTGTTACCCCATCTCCTCCAACGCCTTGCCCTTGGTCTCCGGCACCCACTTGAGGATGAACGGGATCGAGAGCACGGCGAAGACCGTGTAGATGACGTACGCGCCGGACAGGTTCCAGTCCGACAGGGTCGGGAAGGTGACGGTGATGACCCAGTTGGCGACCCACTGGGCCGCGGCGGCGACGCCGAGCGCGGCGGCGCGGATCCGGTTGGGGAACATCTCGCCGAGCAGCACCCAGACCACCACGCCCCAGGAGAGGGCGAAGAAGAGCACGAAGGCGTGGGCGGCGATCAGGGCGATCGTGCCCTGGGTGTCGGGCATGGTGATGTCGTCGCCGGTACCGGTCTTGAACGAGAACGCCCAGGCACAGAGGCCGAGGGAGACGGCCATGCCCGCCGAGCCGATCAGCGCGAGCGGCTTGCGGCCGATCCGGTCGACGAAGATCATCGCGATCACCGTGCCGATGATGTTGATGATCGACGTGGTGAAGGAGTACAGGAACGAGCTGGTCGGGTCGATGCCGACGGACTGCCACAGCGAGGAGCTGTAGTAGAAGATCACGTTGATGCCGACGAGCTGCTGGAAGACCGAGAGGCCGATGCCGATCCAGACGATGGGCATCAGGCCGAAGCGGCCGCCGAGCAGGTCCTTGAAGGTGGACTTGTGCTCGGAGCGCATGGCCGCCTCGATCTCGGCGACGCGTCCGTCCAGGTCGGCCTTGCTCCCCTCGACCTCGGCCAGCACCTTGCGGGCCTCCTCGGTGCGGCCCGCGGAGATCAGGAAGCGGGGCGACTCGGGGATGACGAAGGACATCAGGCCGTAGAGCACGGCCGGGACCACCATCACGCCGAGCATCCACTGCCAGGCTTCGAGCCCGCCGACCTTCCCGCGCTGGTCGCCGTCGGCGAGGTTCAGGATGCCCCAGTTGACCAGCTGCGAGATCGCGATGCCGATGACGATGGCGGCCTGCTGGAAGGAGGCCAGCCGGCCCCGGTAGGCGGGCGGGGACACCTCGGCGATGTAGGCGGGACCGATGACGGACGCCATGCCGATGCCGAAGCCGCCGATGACGCGCCACACGGCGAGGTCCCAGAGCGCGAACGGGAGGGCCGAGCCGATGGCGCTCGCCGTGAAGAGCACGGCGGCGATCTGCATGCAGCGGATGCGGCCGATCCGGTCGGCGAGGCGGCCCGCGGTGGCGGCGCCGAGCGCGCAGCCGATCAGCGCGGCGGCGATCACCTGGGCGAGCGCGGCCGAACCGATGTCGAAGCGGTCGCGGATCGCGACGACGGCGCCGTTGATGACGGAGCTGTCGTAGCCGAAGAGGAATCCGCCCATCGCGGCGGCCGCGGTGATGAAGATGACGTGCCCGAGGTGGTCGGGCTGGGACGCGCGTCCGCCGCCGGGCGTGGGTGCCTGCGCAGTGCTGCTGGTCAAGGTGTGCTCCGTGGGGGGTTCTGTCCGTTCTCCCAGTGGCGCACAGGTCAAGATCGGGCACCACCGGAAGGCGGGAGGCAGCACAGAGCCTATGTGTTCATTTCCTGAAGTCAATAGGTGATGTGAAGGTCGGATTAAGTTTGCAACCAGGGCCTTGTTTTCATTTCTTGAAGCTGTGCAGCTCAGCGGAGCCGCTGGCTGATGACCTTCGAGACCCCGTCGCCCTGCATCGACACTCCGTACAGGGCGTCCGCGACCTCCATCGTCCGCTTCTGGTGCGTGATGACGATCAGCTGCGAGCTCTCCTGGAGCTCCTCCATGATGCGGATCAGCCGCTGGAGGTTGGTGTCGTCGAGCGCCGCCTCGACCTCGTCCATCACGTAGAACGGGCTGGGCCTCGCCTTGAAGATGGAGACCAGCAGCGCCACGGCCGTCAGCGACCGCTCGCCGCCGGACAGCAGGGACAGCCGCTTGACCTTCTTGCCCGGCGGACGTGCCTCGACGTCCACGCCGGTGGCCAGCATGTCGTCCGGGTCGGTGAGCACCAGACGGCCCTCGCCACCGGGGAACAGCCGCGAGAACACCCCCTCGAACTCCCGGGCGGTGTCCCGGTACGCCTCGGTGAAGACCTGCTCCACCCGCTGGTCCACCTCCTTCACCACTTGAAGGAGGTCGGCACGGGTCTTCCGCAGGTCCCCCAGCTGCTCGCTGAGGAACTGGTGGCGCTCCTCCAGCGCCGCGAACTCCTCGAGCGCCAGCGGGTTGACCTTGCCGAGCTGCTGGTAGGCCCGCTCGGCCGCCTTGAGCCGCTTCTCCTGCCGGGCCCTGTCGAAGGGGCCGGGCCGGTTGCGGGGGTGCTCCGGGTCCTCCGGGAGCACCTCGCCCTCGGCCGGCGGGGACGGGGGGACCGGCTGGTCGGGCCCGTACTCCGCCACCAGGGCGACGGGCTCCACGCCCAGCTCCTCCAGCGCCCGCGCCTCCAGCTGCTCGATCCGCAGCCGCTTCTCGGCGCCGAGAACCTCGCCCCGGTGCACCGAGTCGGTCAGCTTGTCGAGCTCGCCCTTGAGGTCGCGGCCCCGGCCGCGGGCCTCGCCGAGCTCCTGCTCGCGCAGCCCCTTGGCGTGCTCGGCGGCCGAACGCTCCAGCTCCGCCCGGCCGATCGACACCTCCAGGTGCGCCAGCAGCTGCCGTGCCCCGTCGGCGACGGCCCGGCCCACCTCCGCCTCGTACCGCCTGCGCTGCCGGCGCCGCTCCGCGCGGGCCCGGGCCTCGCGCTCGGCGCGGGCGCCCCGGTCGAGCGCGTCGGCCCGGCCGGCCAGCCCCTTGACCCGCTCCTCGTGCGTACGCAGCTGGAGGCGGGCCTCCATCTCGGTCTGCCGCGCGTTCGCCCCGTCGGCGGAGAGCCGGTCCCGGGCCGAGGTGTCGGGCTCTTCCGCCAGCGGCATCTCCTCGGCGACCGCGAGCCGCTCCGCGCACTCCTCGACGTCGACCCGCGCGCGTTCGAGCGCCTCCAGGGCGGTGGCCGCCGCCCGGGCGCTGCGCTCGGCTTCGCCCAGGGCGCCCTTCGCCTGCCCGGCGAGCCGGCCGAGCTGCTGGGCGGCCCCGGCACGGGCCCGCTCCCCGGCCCGGCGCCGCTCCGCCAGCTCCTCGGTGCGCGCCGCCGCCTCGGCGCGGTGCCCTTGGGCCGCCTCCTCGGCGGCGGCCAGCTCCCGGCACTCGCCGTCCAGCCGCTCCAGTTCCGCCGCCGCCTCGTCGACGGCGGCCTGCACCTCGATCAGGCTGGGCGCGCCCGCGGAGCCGCCGTGCGCCAGGTGGGCGCCGAGCACGTCCCCGTCGGCGGTCACCGCGACCAGGTCCGGCCGCGCGGCGACGACCGCCTCGGCCTCCTCCAGGCTCCCGACCACCACGTGCTCCCGCAGCACCCACCCCACGGCCCGCCGCACCTCGTCGTCCCCCCGAACGAGCGAAGCCGCCTCCAGGTACCCGGCCCCAACGGCCACGTCCGACGCCGCTTCCAGCCCCACCGGCGCCACGTCCGGCCCCGCCGGCGTTCGAGGCGCGGGGTCCGGGGCGGAGCCCCAGTTTCGGGAAGGGGCGGGGTGGGGGAGCTCGGCCTCGGCCTGGGCCTGCCCGGGCAGCCCGGCCCCGCCCGGGGCCACGGGGCCCTGCCCCGGAATCACAGCGGCAGCCACGGGCGCGATGAGGAACGTGGCCCGCCCCGCATCGGCGTCCCGCAGGTGCCGGATGGCCCCGGCCGCCGCCCCGGCGGAGGCCACCGCCACCGCGTCCGCGGCGGAGCCAAGGGCGGCGGCCACCGCGACCTCGTACCCCGGCACGACCGTCACCCGCTGCGCCGCCGGCCCCAGCACCCCCGCCAGCCGCTCCCGCACCGCGAGCAGCGCCCCGGTCCCGTCCTTGCGCCGCAGCCCCAGCGCGAGCGCCTCCCGCCGCGCCGACACCGCCGCGCGGGACCGTTCCGCCGAGCCCAGCGCATCCCGGGCGGCGCCCAGCGCGGCCTCCGCCCCGGTCAGCCCGGCCTTCGCCGCCTCGTACTCCCCCTCCACCGAAGGGTCCTCGAGCCCGCCGACCTCCCCGGCCAGTTCCTCGTACTCCTCCCGGGCCGCCACCGCCCGGGCCTCGGCCTCGTCCCGGGCCGTCACGAGCCGCTCGATCTCCGCCTGCGCCGCGCCCGCCCGCGACCGGGCCGCCCCCAACCGACCGGTCAGCCGGGCCAGTTCCTCACGCCGGTCCGCAAGGGCCCGCGCGGCGTCCCGCAGCCGCCGCTCCTCCTCCGCGAGGGCCCGCTCCAGCTCGGCGCGGTGCGCGGTGGTGTCCTCCAGGGCCCGCTCCGCGGCCTCCAGCGCGGCGGTCAGCTCCGCCTCCTGCTCCCGGATCCGCGCGGCCTCCCGCTCCGTCTCCTCGGGGTCGCGGCCGCGCCGCTCCTCCTCCGCCGGCGCGGACGCGCTCTTGACCCGGGCTTCGGCCAGCGACGCGGTGCCGCGCACCCGCTCGGCGAGCTGCGACAGCTCGTACCAGGTCTGCTGGGCCCGCTGGAGCCGCGGCGCGAGGCGGCGTACCGATTCCTCCAGCTCGGCCTCCCGGCGCAGCGCGTCCGCGAGGTCCCGCTCGGCGGACTCCTTGCGCTCCTTGAGCGCGGCCTCGTCCGCGATCTCCGCGTCCAGCGCTCCCCGCAGCGCCACCAGGTCGTCGGCGAGCAGCCGCAGCTTCGCGTCGCGCAGGTCGGCCTGGATCACGGCGGCCCGGCGGGCCACCGCCGCCTGCCGGCCCAGGGGCTTGAGCTGGCGGCGCAGTTCGTCGGCCAGGTCCTGCACCCGCGCGAGGTTGGCCTGCATCGCGTCGAGTTTGCGCAGCGCCTTCTCCTTGCGCTTGCGGTGCTTCAGTACGCCCGCGGCCTCCTCGATGAAGGCGCGGCGGCCCATCGGGTCGGCGTGCAGGACGGAGTCGAGCTGCCCCTGTCCGACGATGACGTGCATCTCGCGGCCGATGCCGGAGTCGGAGAGCAGCTCCTGGATGTCGAGGAGCCGGCAGGTGTCACCGTTGATCTGGTATTCGCTGCTGCCACCGCGGAACATGATCCGCGTGATGGTGACCTCGGCGTAGTCGATGGGCAGCGCGCCGTCGGAGTTGTCGATGGTGAGGGAGACCTCGGCGCGTCCCAGCGGCGGGCGTCCCGTGGTGCCCGCGAAGATGACGTCTTCCATCTTCCCGCCGCGCAGGGACTTGGCCCCCTGTTCCCCCATGACCCAGGAGAGCGCGTCCACCACGTTGGACTTGCCCGATCCGTTCGGGCCGACGACGCAGGTGATCCCGGGTTCGAAACGCAGGGTGGTGGCGGAGGCGAAGGATTTGAAGCCACGCAGGGTCAGGGACTTGAGGTGCACGCCGCCGGACTCTACCTTTCACGTTCGGTTTCACCCATGAAGGTGCAGGGCACATCAGACGTCAAAGGGATCAGCCCCCCACCTGGCCCAATGCGCGACGCACGGGCGGAAAGAAAGAAGGGACGCCGAGGCGTCCCTTGCATATCATTCGGGGCTGGAGTCGAACGACGGTGAGCGCGGATCAGGTGAGCGCAGGCTCCGCCTGGGGTACGTCGATCTCGATGCTGTCGAGCAGCGAGTCTCCGTGCTGAGCGGCGGCCGCGGTCAGAGCGTCGTTCTCGGACTGGATCCGTCCGAGCTCGGACTCGAGGTCCTGGACGCGCTGCTGAAGCCGTCGCATCTCGGCGAGGAGTCGCGGGTCGGAACCGCCGACGTAACCGAGAAGCGCCTTTGCCATGATGGATGGTCCTCCACACTGAGTGACCGACCGAAGCGGTGTGGGTCGTGAGGGAATCGCACCCGCGGATGTCCGGCAGCGACAGTCAGTCACTGCGCTTGCTAGTGCCACCACTGCCAAACAGCTCAGGTGCGCGGGGCTTCCAGCGTCTCACCAAAAAGTTTGACGGTCAACACGATCACGCCCCGTATCGGCGGGCGGCCCGGTCCGCGCAAGGGGCGGAGAGATCAACCTCGTCTCCGAGCCTTCCACGGATCGCCCGCCGCGGCAACGTGTCGGCGGCGAATGCGCAGATCCGACCGGGTGCGGACGTTCCGGGGGTCTGATCAGTCCATGATCAGTCGATTGATCACCGGATCTCGAAGCCGTCGTAGCCACCGCGCGGTGTGCCCCAGATCTCTGTCACGCCGTCCACCCGTCCGGGCGTGTCGGCGGAGCGGAGCCAGTCCAGCAGCCGGTGGCAATTCTCACGTTGACCTTCCGCCACGACCTGCACTCGGCCGTCGTCCAGGTTGAGCGCGAAGCCGGCCATGCCTCCGATCTCCAGCGCATTGGCCCTGGTGAACCAGCGGAAGCCCACTCCCTGTACACGGCCGCGCACCCAGGCGGTCATGCGCACGTCTTCATCCATGCATGAACGCTAACCGGGCAAACGGTTCCGGATCCCACCGCCCCCCTTGGCTCATGGGCTACAGTCCCCCACCAATGCATCACCCTTTCGGGTGAGCAAACGTTGATCTTGCAAAGGGAAGGCACGGCACCCATGGGACGCCACCGACTCCACGCCGCACCTCGGCGCGGCGCCAAGCGCACCGCCGTGCGCACCGGGCTGCTCGGCGCGTCCGTGGCCGTGGCCCTCGGTACGGCGGCCGTGACGACCGGGTTCGTCCCGGTCGGCGGCTCCTTCCCGTACGTCGGCCAGGACGCCGGGGAGAAGACGGAGGCCCGGGCCGAGCCCTCCGCCGCCGCCTCCCGCAAGGCGGCGGAGCAGCCGAACGGCCTGGCCAACCTGTCGGGCCGGGCTTCCGCGGCCGCCCCCCAGGCCAGTACCTCCCCCGGCACGCCCTCCGCCTCCCCCAGCGCCTCGGCCTCGCCCTCCCCGTCCACGTCGCCCACGGCGTCCCCGTCCCCCTCGGCCTCCAGCAAGGCGCCGGAGAAGAGCGCCGCCCCGAAGCCGGCCGCCCCCAAGCCGCCCGCGGCGCCCAAGCCCGCCGCCCCGACGGCAGCCGACGGGCCGTCCGCCGAGGAGGCCGAGGTGCTCGCGCTCGTGAACCAGGAGCGCGCCCAGGCCGGGTGCGTACCCGTCCGGGCGAACCCGCCGCTCGCGGCGCTGGCCGGCGCCTTCAGCAAGGACATGGCCGTACGGGGCTTCTTCGACCACACCGACCCGGACGGGAACTCCCCCTGGCAGCGGGCCCAGAACGCGGGGATCTCCGGTATGGGCGGCGAGAACATCGCGCGCGGCCAGGGCGACGCGAAGTCCGTGATGCAGGCCTGGATGAACAGCCCCGGCCACAAGGCGAACATCCTCAACTGCGAATTCCGCACCCTCGGCGTCGGCGTCCACTTCGGCTCCGGCGGCCCCTGGTGGACCCAGGACTTCGGCTTCTGACGGACCCTTCGGGCCTACGGCGAACGGGCGGACCACCCTGGGGTGGTCCGCCCGTTCGCCTTGGCGCGGAGGAGGTCAGACCGCGGCCGCCGCCAGGGCCGCCCGGCCGGCGATGACCACGCGGGCGTGCTCGGCGACACGCCGGCCCAGGTGCTCGGCGGTGGCGATGTCGGCCTTGTGGACGCCCTCCGGACCCTCGTCGTTGTTGGTCTGGGCCGCTGCGCCGGAGGAGAAGCCGAGGCGGTTGAGGTCGAACTCGGTGCCGGCGGTGGAGTTCCAGCCCGGCTTCAGGCCCAGGTTGACCCAGCTCATGCCGTGCTGCGAGGCCAGGATCTGGAAGAACTGAAGGGTGTTCAGCTTGTCCCCGGCCTTGGAACCGGAGTTGGTGAAGCCCGCCGCGACCTTGTCCTGCCAGGTGTCGCCGAACCAGCGCTTCGAGGTGGCCTCGGCGAAGACGTGGAAGGCGCCCGACGCGGTGCCCATGTAGGTCGGCGAGCCGAAGACGATCGCGTCCGACTCGTCCAGCAGCGCCCACTCGGCCTCGGTGATCTCGTCGACCTTGATCAGGTGGACCGTCGCGCCCGTGTCGGCGGCGCCGGCCCGTACGGCCTCGGCGACGACGGCGGTGTGGCCGTAGCCGGAGTGGTAGGCGATGGAGACGACGGGGGTGGGGGTGTTCGCGGACATGGCTGTTCTCCTCGAAAGCGTGGGGCGGCGCAGTGCGACCGGGCGCAGGGCTGCGCTGAACCCAGAGAAGCACTAACTTTTAGAAAGCGCAAGCAGACAGTTAGCGCTACCTGGGAGTACGCTTGTTCCATGGAGAAGCCTCCCTGTACCGAAGCCCTCCCGGCCGACCTGCCGTTCGACGTCTTCGCGCGCGCGTGCCCCTCACGGGAAACCCTGGAACACGTCACCGGCCGCTGGGGCAGCCTCACCGTGGGCGCGCTCCGCGAGGGCCCCTGCCGGTTCAACGAGCTGCGCCGCCGCGTCGACGGCGTGAGCGAGAAGATGCTCTCCCAGACCCTGCACTCCCTGGAGCGCGACGGCATAGTCCTGCGCGAGGCGCAGCCGACC
This sequence comes from Streptomyces sp. NPDC040718, assembly GCF_055593565.1. Lineage (NCBI taxonomy): Bacteria > Bacillati > Actinomycetota > Actinomycetes > Kitasatosporales > Streptomycetaceae > Streptomyces > Streptomyces sp. NPDC040718. Next base: position 154,791 of record NZ_JBVIXO010000001.1, read on the forward strand.
AACCCGCCCCGCGTCGACTACGAGCTGACCCCCCTGGGGCGCGAGATCGCCGAGCGCCTGCTCGCCCTCATCCACCTCCTGGAGGGCAGCATGGACGAGGTGATCGCCTCCCGGGAGACCTACGACGCGGCGCGCGGCGGCCGCTGACAGCGCGGGCAGAAGTAGCTGGACCGGTTCATCCACGCCCGGCGCCGTATCGGGGTGCCGCAGCGGCGGCAGGGCTCGCCCTCGCGTCCGTAGGCGTCGAGCGAGCGGTCGAAGTAGCCGGACTCGCCGTTCACGTTGACGTACAGGCTGTCGAAGCTGGTCCCGCCGACGGCGAGCGCGGCGTCCATGACCGCCCGGACGTGGGTGAGGAGTTCCGCGCTCCGGGGGCGGGTGAGGGTCGCGGTGGGGCGCTCGTAGTGCAGCTTCGCGCGCCACAGGGCCTCGTCGGCGTAGATGTTGCCGACCCCGCTGATCAGCGACTGGTCCAGCAGCGCCCGCTTGACGGTGGTGCGCTTGGCGCGCAGCGCCAGGTGGTAGGCCCCCTCGTCGAAGAGGGGGTCCAGCGGGTCGCGGGCGATGTGCGCGATGACGTCGGGCAGGCCCTCGTCGCTGCCGGGGACGGTCTCGTGCAGCGAGAGCCCGCCGAAGGTGCGCTGGTCGACGAAGCGCAGCTCGGTGCCCGTGTTGTCGGCGAAGCGCAGCCGGATGCGCAGGTGCTTCTCGTCGGGGGCGTCGGCCGGCTGCACCAGCAGCTGCCCGCTCATCCCGAGGTGCCCGAGGACGGACAGGTCCCGCCCCTCCAGGGGCAGCCACAGGTACTTCCCGCGCCGCCGCGGCACCCCGATGGTCTGTCCGGCCAGGCGCGCCGCGAAGTCGGGACCGCCCGCCAGGTGCCTGCGCACGGCCCGGGGGTGGAGCACCTCCACCGCCTCGACGGTCCGGCCGGCCACCCAGCGCTCCAGGCCGCGCCTGACCACTTCCACTTCGGGCAGCTCGGGCATGGTGTTCCTCCTGGAAGGGGGCGCGGCGTAGAACAGGAAACCCCGCCGCACCGGGGTGCGACGGGGTCACTGTAGAAGAAAGCGGTCAGGCGTCCGGCGCCGGGTCGGCGGGCGTCGGCGCCCCGTCGCCCTGTGCCGGCGCGGCGGCGGCAGCGGCTTCCGCCGCCTTCCGCTCGTCCGCGGCGGCGCGGATGCCGCGCCAGGCGGACTCCGCGGCCTGCTGCTCCGCTTCCTTCTTGCTGCGGCCGGTACCGGTGCCGTACGAGACACCACCGACGCGGGCGGCAGCGGTGAAGGTCTTCTCGTGGTCCGGTCCCGTCTCGGTGACCAGGTATTCCGGTACGCCGAGGCCCTCGGCCGCCGTGAGCTCCTGGAGACTGGTCTTCCAGTCCAGGCCGGCACCGAGGTTGGAGGACTTCTCGATGAGCGGGTCGAAGAGCCGGTGGACCAGCTCCGAGGCCGCGTCGAGGCCCTGATCGAGATAGACCGCGCCGATCACCGCTTCGAGGGTGTCGGCGAGGATGGAGGCCTTGTCCCGGCCACCCGTGCCCTCTTCGCCCCGGCCGAGCCGGATGAAGGAGCCGAGTTCGAGGCCGCGCCCGACCTCCGCCAGCGCACGAGAGTTGACCACCGCGGCCCGGAGTTTGGCCAGCTGGCCTTCCGGAAGGTCGGGGTGGGTGGTGTACAGCGTGTCCGTGACCACCAGGCCGAGCACGGAGTCCCCGAGGAACTCCAGACGTTCGTTGGTGGGCAGACCGCCGTTCTCGTACGCGTACGAACGGTGGGTCAGCGCACGCACCAGAAGGGCGGACTCGAGTTGATACCCGAGCCGCCCTTCCAGAAGCGTGTGGGACGAGGCCGCGTTGTTACTGTCTGCCTGCTTCTCAGCGTTGGACAGCTCAGACATTGCGCCTCTCACCAGCCGCTCAGACCTCGAGGACCTGGCGCTTGTTGTAGGTGCCGCAGCTCGGGCACGCGATGTGCTGGAGCTTCGGCTCCTGGCAACGCTCACACGAAACCAGGGTGGGGACCGCAGCCTTCCACTGCGACCGGCGGTGGCGCGTGTTGCTGCGCGACATCTTCCGCTTCGGAACAGCCACGGCTACTTCTCCTGCTTCTCGGCGGCGCTCTGAACTCCGTCAGACGCAGTGCCGCTCATGTTGTCCTTCTCATCGCCCTGATCGGTGACGAGTCCCTGCAATGCCGCCCAACGGATGTCGACGGCGTCGTGGTGGTGCTCCGGGTCGTCGTTCAGGCTGAGCCCGCAGTCGGGGCACAGTCCGAGACAGTCCTCCCGGCACACCGGCTGCATGGGCAGTGCGAGCACCACCACATCGCGCAGCACGGGTTCGAGGTCGAACAAGCCGTCCTCGAGGAAGAGCATGTCCTCGTCGTCCTCGGCGTCGTCGGCCGGCTCCGCCTTGGGGCGGCCCCGGTCGTCGGCGTCAGGGTACGAGAACATCTCCTGGAAGTCCGCCTTGAGCTCGCGCTCGACGGTCTCCAGACACCTTACGCACTCCCCCGTCGCCGATGCACGGACGGTGCCTGTGACAAGCACCCCTTCCATGACCGACTCGAGGCGGAGGTTGAGCTTCAGCGGCGCGCCTTCCGGCACTCCGATGACGTCGACGAGACCGAAGTCCGCCGGCGCCGGGATCTCGCGGGACAGCCGCAGCATGGCACCAGGACGCCGGCCCAGCTCGTGCGTGTCGAACACGAGGGGGTTGCGGTGGTCGAGGCGGGTGTTCAGGGCCGTTCCTGCTTTCAAAGATCGCTGAAGATCAAAAATTCCGCCGCTCACGGGCAGCATGGATCGCGACGCATACGCGCGACCGAAGAGCCAGGATACCCGGCGCTTCGCTCTGAGCCCAATCCGGGATCAGTGCCCCTGTCCGTACTGGCGCAGCTGGTCCAGGTTGATCATGCTCGTGTCGAAGAGGCTGGTCTCGTCGAGCGCCGCCTGCCGGGGGTGCTGCGGCTGCTGGGCCTGCTGGTAGTAGGCGTACGGGTCGGGCTGCTGCTGGTAGCCGCCGGCGTACGGGTCCGGCTGCTGCGAATAGGACGGGTAGGGGTCCTGGTAGGCGTAGCCGTCCTGCTGGGGGTGCGGGGCGGGCTGCGCGGGGTACGCGGCGGCGTAGGTGTCGTACACCGGCTCCGGCTGGGAGGGCACGGGCAGCGGCCCGGGCCCCGGTTCCGCCAGACCGGCCAGGAACTCGGCGTCGCTCGACGGGCGGGCCCCCTGGGCCCCGGCGGCGTCCTGGGCGGCCATGTGCGCGCCGAGGTCGTCCGTGGGCGCCCGGCCCAGGAGCTTCTGGCGGCCCCGTCCGACGGCCTCCAGGGTCTTGGAGAGCACGGCTTCGAAGGTGGCGAGCTTCTGGTCCACGTACGCGTCCGCCTGCTCGCGCCGGGTCCCCGGGTCGGGGCTGGGTTCGGGGGCGCCGCTGTCGTCGTGGCCCCGCTCGTCCGTGCCGGGTCCGCGGCCGAGCAGCTTCTCGCGGCCGCGGTCCACCGAGCCGATGGTCTTGCTGAGCACGACCTCGAAGTTGGCGAGCTTGCTGTCGACGTAGTCGTCGGCCTCGGCCCTGATCTCGGCGGCCTCCCGGCGGGCCTCGGCCAGGATCCGGTCCGCCTCGCCCTGCGAGCGGCGGGCGATCTCGGTGTCGGAGATCAGCGAGCCCCGCTGGGCGTGGGCGGCCTCGATGATGCGCTCCGCCTCCCGGCGGGCCTCCTCGACCATCTGCTCGCGCCCGCCGATCAGTTCCCGGGCCTGGGCGAGCGAGCCGGGCAGGGCCTTGCGTACGTCTTCGAGCCGCGCGAGGAGTTCCGCGCGGTTGATCACGCAGGAGGCCGACATCGGCATGGTGCGGGCGCCGCCCACGGCCGCGACGATCTCGTCCAGCTTCTTCTGTACGTCCATGGGGGGCTCGCGCTCTCTCGGCCTAGGACTGACGAGACGACTGTAGGGCCCCCGGACGGACGCGCGGGACGGGCCGGCGAAGCTCGGCCCGTCCCGCCGGGGTCACTTCGCGCGCAGTCGTTCGACCAGCGCCGCGTGGACGTGCGCGGGCAGCAGGTGGGCGACGTCGCCGCCCCACGTGGCGACCTCCTTGACCAGGGAGGACGACAGGAAGCTGTAGGTGGGGATGGTCGGCACGAACAGCGTCTCGACCCCGGAGAGCCCCATGTTCATCTGGGCCATCTGGAGCTCGTAGTCGAAGTCGCTGACCGCGCGCAGGCCCTTGACGATGGCCGGGATGTCCCGCTGCTTGCAGAAGTCGACGAGCAGGCCGTGGAAGGACTCGACCTCGACGTTGCCGTAGTCGGCGGTCGCCTCGCGGATCAGCTCGATCCGCTCCTCGACGGTGAACAGCCCCTTCTTCGACTGGTTGATCATCACGGCGACGTGCACGACGTCATAGAGCCTGGAGGCGCGTCCGATGACGTCGAGGTGTCCGTTGTGGATGGGATCGAAGGACCCCGGACAGACGGCGCGGCGCAACTGAGCTCCCTCGTTCATGAGTCTTCGCTGGTGGAGGCGGCGCGACCGTACCAAAGGGTGCCTTCGCCGTACTTGCGCGAACGCAGCGGCTCGAACCCCTCCGGCCACGGGAACGGACCGCTCCTCGTGCTGCGCTCCACGGTGACGAGCGCGTCGTCGGTGAGCCAGCCATTGGCGCGGAGTGTGAGGAGGATCTCGCCAAGATCGGCGTGCTCCACGGCGTACGGCGGGTCCAGGAAGACGATGTCGTACGGGTCTCCGGACGCGGTGGCGGCCACGATCTGCTCGGCCTTGCCCGCCCGGAATTCGGCGCCGGGCAGGCCCAGGGCCTTGATGTTGTCCCGGATGGCCTTGGCGGCCTTGGCGTCGGCCTCGACCAGCAGGGTGTGGGCGGCGCCCCGGGAGAGGGCCTCCAGCCCGACGGCGCCCGAGCCGCCGTAGAGGTCGAGCACGCGGGAGCCGTCGACGCCGTGCAGGGACTCCCAGGTGGAGAAGAGCCCTTCGCGCATCCGGTCGGAGGTCGGGCGGGTGCCGGTGCCGGGCGGCACGGTCAGCCGCCGCCCGCCGGCGGTGCCGGCGATCACGCGGGTCATCTGGGGTCCTTCTCTGGGGCGGTCGGGGGAGGCTCTGGCCTCCGTTCTGGCCTCCAACGATAGGTCGTGCGCCTCAGCCCTTCTCCAGGTACTGCTCCCGCTCGGCGTCCAGCAGCGCGTCCAGCGCGGTGCGCAGCCCCGGCAGGTGCTCCAGTTCGGGGTCGGCGGCGACCACGCGGGTGGCCTCCTCACGGGCCTGGGTGATGACCTCCTCGTCCTCGATGACGGCGAGCATGCGCAGCGAGGAGCGGACGCCGGACTGGGCCTGGCCGAGGACGTCGCCCTCGCGGCGCTGCTCCAGGTCGATCCGGGACAGTTCGAAGCCGTCGAGGGTGGCGGCGACGGCGCCGAGCCGGGCGCGGGCGGGGCTGGCCTCGTGCATCTCGCTGACGAGCAGGCACAGGCCCGGGGCGGAGCCCCGGCCGACGCGGCCGCGCAGCTGGTGGAGCTGGGAGACGCCGAAGCGGTCCGCGTCCATGATCACCATGACGGTGGAGTTGGGGACGTTCACGCCGACCTCGATGACGGTGGTGGCGACCAGCACCTTGACCTCGCCGGCGGCGAAGCGGCGCATCACGTCGTCCTTGTCGGCGGGGTCCATCCGCCCGTGCAGGACCTCGACGGACAGTCCGGCGAGGGGTCCCCGGGTGAGCTGTTCGGCGATCTCCAGCACGGCCAGCGGCGGCCGCTTCTCGGCCTCGTCCTCGGCGGAGGCCTTCTTCTTCTTGGGGTCGTCCTCGCCATCGCCGATCCGGGGGCAGACCACGTACGCCTGGTGGCCGTTCTCCACCTCCTCGCGGACCCGCTCCCAGGCCCGGGCGAGGAAGTGCGGCTTGTCCTTGGCGGGCACCACGTGGGTGGCGATCGGGGAGCGGCCGGCGGGCAGCTGGTCGAGGACGGAGGTCTCCAGGTCGCCGAAGACGGTCATGGCGACGGTGCGCGGGATCGGGGTGGCGGTCATGACCAGCAGGTGCGGGGGCTGCTTCCCCTTGGAACGCAGGGCGTCGCGCTGTTCGACTCCGAAGCGGTGCTGTTCGTCGACGACGACCAGGCCGAGGTCGTGGAACTGGACCTTGTCCTCGATCAGGGCGTGGGTGCCGATGACGATGCCGGCCTCGCCGGTGACCAGGTCGAGCAGGGCCTGGCGGCGGGCGGCGGTGCCCATGGAGCCGGTGAGCAGCACCACCTTGGTGCCCTGGTCGGAGCCGCCGAGCATGCCTCCCTCGGCGAGCTCGCCCATCATCTCGGTGATCGACCGGTGGTGCTGCTGGGCGAGGACCTCGGTGGGCGCGAGCATGGCGGCCTGCCCGCCGGAGTCGACGACGGCGAGCATGGCCCGCAGGGCCACCATCGTCTTTCCGGAGCCCACTTCGCCCTGGAGGAGGCGGTGCATGGGGTGGCTGGTGGCGAGGTCGTCGAAGATCTCCTTGGAGACGGTCTGCTGGCCTTCGGTGAGCGTGAAGGGCAGCTTGGCGTCGAAGGAGTCGAGGAGGCCGCCGGGGGTGGCGCGGCGGGCGACGGCGGGCAGCTGGGAGTCGGCGTGCCGGCGGCGGGCCAGGGCGACCTGGAGGACGAAGGCCTCGTCCCACTTGAGCCGCTGGCGGGCGTCCTCGATGTCGGCCTTGGTGGCGGGGCGGTGGATCTTGAGGAGGGCCTCGGTGAGCGGGACCAGTCCGCGGCCCTCGCGCAGGGCGGGCGGGAGCGGGTCCACGGCCTCCTGGGCGCGGGGCAGTACCGCGTCCACGCACTTGGCGACCTTCCAGGACTCCAGCTTGGCGCAGGCCGGGTAGATCGGGATCAGCTGGTTGGCGAAGGCGGTGGCGGCGTCCCGGTCGGAGGCGTCGGCGCCGAGGGGTTCGTACGCGGGGTGCGCGAGCTGGAGCTTGTGATTGAAGCGGGATACCTTGCCGGCGAACATGGCGCGGCTGCCGGGCAGCAGCTCCTTGTGCGGCTTGTGGACGCCCGCGCCGAAGAAGACCAGCTGGAGGCGGCCGCTGCCGTCGGTGATGGTGACCTCCAGGCGCTTGCCGCCGCCGCGGCCGCCCTGGTAGGTCAGCAGGCGGGCGTCGGCGACCTGGGCGACGACGGTGACGTGCTCGTCGAGCTGGTCGGCGAGGTCGGCCAGGGAGGTCAGCTCGCCGCGCTCCGCGTACCGCCGGGGGTAGTGGTGGAGCAGGTCCAGGGCCGTGTGCAGGCCGAGCTGCTCGGCCAGCACCTTGGCGGTGGCGGGGCCGAGGGTCTTCTTGAGGTCTTCGTCGAGCGCGGGCACGTGTTCCATTGCACACCATCCCGCTGACAAGCCGGCTATTCGACTCCGATGAGCAGGGGCGCCGAGTAGCGGCCGCCGCGGTAGGTGACGGTGTCGACGGCGAGGTGCGCGTGCTGGACGTACTCCTCCAGGCGCGCGGCCAGGGTGTCCGGTACCTCGGGGCCCAGGACGAGGGTGACCAGTTCGCCGCCGGAGCCGAGCATCCGCTTCAGGACCGCCTCGGCGGTCTCGGGCAGGCCCGCGCCGATGACGGCGACGTCTCCGTCGATGAGCCCGAGGACGTCCCCGGCCTGGCAGATCCCGGCGGAGGTGAAGGACTGGCGTTCGGCGACGGCCAGTTCCGCGTACCGGGTGGCGCCCGCGGCCGCGGTCATGGCGACGACGTCCTCGTCGAAGCTGCCGTCCGGGTCGTGCACGGCGAGGGCGGCCAGGCCCTGCACCGCGGAGCGGGTGGGGATCACGGCGACCCGTACGCCCTCTGACCGGGCCTGTTCGGCGGCGGCCGCGGCGGCGGCGCGCAGCTCTGGGCAGCCGGGCAGCAGGACCACCTCGCGGGCGTGGGCGCGGCGGACGGCGTCGAGCAGCTCGGCGGCGGCGGGCTGCTCCCCGGGGCGGGCCAGCACGGTGGTGGCGCCGGCCTCGCCGCACAGGGCGGCCAGGCCCTCGCCCTGGACGACGGCGACCACGGCCCGCTGCGCCCTGGGGGCGGCCGCGCGGCGGCGCTGGTCGCCGAAGTGGGTGATCCGGATCCGGTGCGGCCGGCCGGCTTCCACTCCGGCCTCGACGGCCGCGCCGGGGTCGTCGACGTGCACGTGGACGTTCCACAGCCCGTCGCCGCCGACCACCACCAGGGAGTCGCCGAGCAGGTCGAGGCAGGAGCGGAGCCCGGCGACGGCCTCGTCGGAGGCCTCCAGCAGGTAGACCACCTCGTACGCGGGGCCGCCCTGCTCGTGCCCGCAGGGCTCCGGGTCCAGCGGTACGGGTACGGGCACGGCGGGGCCGCGCACCGGCTCGGCGGCGGGTTCCTGTCCGGACAGCGCCTGCCACAGGGCTCCGAGTACGGCGACCAGTCCGCAGCCCCCGGCGTCGACCACGCCGGCGTTCCCCAGCTCGGGGAGCTGCCCCGGGGTCTCGGCGAGGGCGGCGCGGGCCCCGTCGTACGCGGCGCGGGCGACCTCGGCGGCGGTGGCGGCCGCGGTCCCGGCGGCGGCACCGGCCCGGGCGGCGGCGCCGGCGACGGTGAGCATGGTGCCCTCGACCGGGTGTGCGACGGCCCGGTAGGCCTCCTCGGCGGCGTGGGTCAGGGCCTGTGCGAGGAGCGGGCCCGGGGCGCGGTCGAGGGGGGCGGCCGGGTCGGCGGGCTCGGCTCCGAGGACGTCGGCGACCCCGCGCAGCAGCTGGGCGAGGATGGTCCCGGAGTTGCCCCGGGCGCCTATGAGGGCGCCGTGCGCGTAGGCCCGTACGGCCTCGGCCAGGGAGGCGGGGCCTGTGGGGTCCGTCACGCCCGCGAGGGACTCGTCGAGGGCGCGGCCGGCGGCTTCGGCGGTGAGGTAGAGGTTGGTTCCGGTGTCGGCGTCCGCGACCGGGTAGACGTTGATCGCGTCGATGTCCTCGCGGGCCCGGCCCAGTGCGGCCAGGGCCAGCGAGCTCCAGGTGCGCACCGCTTCGGCGTCGAGGGTGTGCGGGCCAGGCTCGTGCGCCACCGGGCGTTCCTCCTTGTGCGGGCCAGGGTTCACCGCAGGGTAACGAAGGGAGCCCTCCGCTCGGGGGCCCCGGGGCGGAGCCGGGCCCCGTCATGGTAGTTTTCTCGGACCCAAGCAGTCGTTGTATGCTGCTCAGGTTGCCCGTCGAGAGTCGGGTCATTCGTCCGGCAAGCCACTTCAGATCTCTGATTCCGGTGCGCCGGATTCCACCGTAATTGCATCTGAAGTCTTGGAGTGACCTGTGGCTGCCAACTGCGACGTTTGCGCCAAGGGGCCGAGCTTCGGCAACAACATCTCCCACTCGCACCGCCGCACCTCGCGTCGCTGGAACCCGAACATCCAGCGCGTCCGTGCCGTGGTCAATGGGACGCCGAAGCGCCTCAACGCCTGCACCTCGTGCATCAAGGCCGGCAAGGTCTCGCGCTGACGCCTCCCGTCGTCGTAGCGCAGCCCTTTCCGGTTGCCAAGAAGGCCGGTTCACCTCTGGTGAACCGGCCTTTTGCCTTGTCCGGGGCGGCGAGGAGCACCTCCTGACGTCGGGAGGTGGTCCTCATCCGGTTCAGCGCCACCGCCAGGCGTGGTCCACCGGGCCGATGCCGCCGCCGAGCGCGAAGCCGGCGGCGATGGCGCCCGTGACGTACTCCTTGGCGGCCGTGACGGCCTCCGGCACGTCCAGGCCCTTGGCCAGACCCGCGGCGATCGCGCTCGCGAGCGTGCAGCCGGTCCCGTGGGTGTGCCGGTTGTCGTGCCGGGGGGCCCGCAGCCACAGCTCCCGGGAGCCGTCGCTCAGCAGGTCCACGGCCTGGTCGCCGTGGGCCGCGAGGTGGCCGCCCTTGATCAGCGCCCACCGGGGCCCGTAGCCGAGGACCGCGTCGGCGGCCCGCCGCATGTCGTCCTCGGTCTCGACGGCCAGCCCGGTGAGCTGCGCCACCTCGTCCAGGTTCGGGGTGGCGACCGTGGCCCTGGGCAGCAGCTCCTGGCGTACGGCGTCCAGCGCCGAGGCGGCGAGCAGCGCGTCCCCGTGCTTGGAGACCCCGACGGGGTCCACCACGGCCGGGGCGGGGGTGCCGGCCAGCAGCTCGGCCACCGTCTCCACCAGCACGGCGGAGGACAGCATCCCGGTCTTGACCGCGTGCACGCCGATGTCGTCCACCACGGCCCGGTACTGGGCCGTGACGGCCTCGGCGGGCAGCTCCCAGGCCCCCGACACGCCGAGGGAGTTCTGGGCGGTCACGGCGGTGATCACGCTCATGCCGTGCACGCCGAGCGCCAGCATCGTCTTGAGGTCGGCCTGGATGCCCGCGCCGCCGCCGGAGTCGGATCCGGCGACGGTCAGGCACAGCGGCGGGGCGGCCCCGGCGACGCTCACGCGGTCTCCCCGTCGGCCGGGTCGGCGCCGAAGTGGTCCCAGCCGCCGGTGCTGGTCCACGGGGCGCCGTCCACGGTCACCTGGGGCAGGGCGGAGCGGTGCTGGACCGACCCGATGACCTTCCAGCGGGCCGGGAGCTTCACGTCGGGCGGGAAGGTGGCCACGATGGCGTGGTCCTCTCCGCCGGTGAGCACCCACTGGAGCGGGTCGACGCCGACGGCCTGGCCGATGTCGTGCATCTGGGTCGGGATGTCCACGGCGCCCGAGCGCAGGTCGATGCGGACCTTGCTGGCTTCGGCGATGTGGCCGAGGTCCGCGATCAGGCCGTCGCTGACGTCGGTCATGGCGGTGGCGCCGAGCCCGGCGGCCGCGGGGCCGGCGTGGTAGGGCGGTTCGGGGCGCCGGTGGGCCTCGACGAAGGCCCGCGGGGAGCGGAAGCCGCGCGAGAGCACCGCGAAGCCGGCCGCGGACCAGCCGAGCCAGCCGGTGACGGCCACGACGTCGCCGGGCCGGGCGCCGGAGCGCAGCACGGGCTCGTGGTTGCGCAGGTCCCCGAGGGCGGTGATGGAGACGGTGATGGTTTCGCCGCGCACGACGTCACCGCCGACCACGGCGGCCCCCGCGACCTGGCATTCGTCGCGGATGCCGTCCATCAGCTCGGTGGGCCAGGTGACCGGCAGCTCGGCCGGGACGACCAGGCCGAGCAGCAGCGCGGTGGGCACGGCGCCCATGGCGGCGATGTCGGCCAGGTTCTGTGCGGCGGCCTTGCGGCCGACGTCGTAGGCGGTGGACCAGTCGCGGCGGAAGTGCCTGCCTTCGAGCAGGATGTCCGTGCTCGCCACGACCCGCCGGTCGGGGGCCGACACCACCGCGGCGTCGTCCCCGGGTCCGAGCCGGACCGCGGGGGTGGTGGTGAGCCGTGAGGTGAGCTCCCGAATGAGCCCGAACTCCCCCAGCTCGCCCACAGTGCCCTTCATCGCTGTGCCCCTTCTTGGCAAGTCCGCTTGCGGTCGCGAGCCGTCACAGCTCTGGGTACCGTCAACAGATACGTCAACTTCTGCTCTGCGTACGCCCCGCTGTGCGTGGCGCCGGGCCCCCGGGTCTCCCCGTGGCACGCGGCGACGCGGTACCGTGGCGTCCCTTCTTCCCCGGGCCCGCCCGATGTCCCCGGGCCCATCCGAAGGTTAGGGGAAATGATCCTCGTGGCCGCCCTGGAGGTTCCGTGGTACAGGCGTACATCCTCATCCAGACCGAGGTGGGCAAGGCGTCGGTCGTCGCCGAGTCCATCTCCAAGATCGCGGGGGTGATCCAGGCCGAGGACGTGACGGGGCCGTACGACGTGATCGTGCGCGCCCAGGCCGACACCGTCGACGATCTCGGCCGCATGGTGGTCGCCAAGGTCCAGCAGGTGGAGGGGATCACCCGCACCCTGACCTGCCCGGTGGTCCATCTGTAGCCCCCGTCTAGTCTTGGCCGGTGATGTCTTCGCACCACCGGCCCCTCCGTCTACTGGCCCTGCCCGCCCTGGTGGCGGTCGTGGCCCTGGCGGGCTGTGCCCCCGGGGCCTCCGAGGCCCGGGTGACACCCCCGCCGGCACCGCCCGCCGGTGTCGCGCAGCTCTGTGCGGCGCTGCACAGGGAGCTCCCGGGAACGGTGTCGGGGCTGGCCCGGTCCGTCACCGCTCCGGAGACGGATCTGACCGCCGCGTGGGGCGGCTCGGCGATCGTACTGCGGTGCGGTATCCCCAAGCCCCCCAAGATGGCCGATCCCAAGGCGGACGGCGTCGAGGTCAACGGCGTCGGCTGGCTGGTGGAACAGCCCCCGGAGGGGGGCCTGCGGTTCACCACCACGGGCCGGCTGGCCTACACGGAGGTGTGGATCGACAAGGAGCATGCCACGGACGCGAGCATGCTCGTCGGTCTGTCCGCCGCCGTGGCCGCTTCGGTCCCGGCCGGCATCTCCTCGTACTGATCCGTCCGCCCCGCGCACACCGCCGCCCGCTGGCGCGCTCTCGGAGAGAGGGCCTTCCAGCGGGCGGTCTGCTGTACGGGTGCGGCTAGCGCAGTCCGGTGGAGCGGCGCAGGGCCGCCTGGATCAGGAGGTCCACCAGCTCCTGGTACTCGATGCCGGACTCCTGCCACATCCGCGGGTACATCGAGATCGGCGTGAAACCGGGCATGGTGTTGATCTCGTTGATGACGAAGGTGCCGTCTTCGGTCAGGAAGAAGTCGGCGCGCACCAGGCCCTCGCAGGAGGCGGCCTCGAAGGCGTCGATCGCCAGCTTCTGCACCTCGGCGGTCTGCTCCGGGGTGAGCGGGGCGGGGACGAGCCCGGTGGCGGAGTCGATGTACTTCGCCTCGAAGTCGTAGAAGTCGTGGCTGGAGACCGGCGGGATCTCGGCGGGGGCGCTGGCGCGCGGCCCGTCCTCGAACTCCAGGACGCCGCACTCGATCTCGCGGCCGCGCAGCAGCGCCTCCACGATGATCTTCGGGTCGTGGCGGCGGGCCTCGCGGATCGCGGCGTCGAGCCCGGAGGGGTCGTCGACCTTGGTGATGCCGATGGAGGAGCCGGCCCGGGCGGGCTTGATGAACAGCGGCCAGCCGTGCTCGCCGGCGAAGTCCAGGATCCTCGCCTTGGCGGCGGCCTGGTCGGCTTCCCACTCGCGGGGGCGGATGGTCACGTACGGGCCGACGTTCAGCCCGAAGGACGTGAACACCCGCTTCATGTAGTCCTTGTCCTGGCCGACGGCCGAGGCGAGGACGCCGGAGCCGACGTAGGGGATCCCGGACAGCTCCAGGAGGCCCTGGAGGGTGCCGTCCTCGCCGTAGGGGCCGTGCAGCACGGGGAAGACGACGTCGACCTCGCCCAGTGCCTTCGGGACGGCGCCCGGCTCGGAGTAGACGACCTCGCGGCTGGCGGGGTCCACGGGGAGTACGACGGTGCCGTCCGGGGACTCCGCCAGCGCCTCGACGCTGGGGAGCTGCCGGTCCGCGATGGCCATGCGCTCGGGGGCGTCGGCGGTCAGGGCCCACCGGCCGTCCGTGGTGATGCCGATGGGCAGCACCTCGTACTTGGACCGGTCGATGGAGCGCAGCACGGCGCCCGCGGTGACGACCGAGATGGCGTGTTCCGAGCTGCGGCCGCCGAAGACGACGGCCACGCGGGGCTTGCGGCCCTGCTGCTCAGGGGTCTGGGGGAGGTTCTCGCTGCTCATATCGCCACGAGAGTACCCGCTCATGCGTCCGGAAAGGTGTCAGTGACGTTCCGGTTTGGCGCTGCGGCCCATCAGTTCCTTCAGCGCGACCAGCGGGGGCTTGCCGTGGTGCACGATCTCGACGACCGTGTCGGTGATCGGCATGTCCACTCCGTACCGGCGTGCCAGATCCGCCACGGACTGGCAGGACTTGACCCCTTCCGCGGTCTGGCTGGTGACCGCGATGGTCTCCTCCAGGGTCATCCCGCGGCCCAGGTTGGTGCCGAAGGTGTGGTTGCGGGAGAGCGGCGAGGAGCAGGTGGCGACGAGGTCTCCGAGGCCGGCGAGGCCGGAGAAGGTGAGCGGGTCGGCGCCCATCGCCAGGCCGAGGCGGGTCGCTTCGGCGAGGCCGCGGGTGATGAGCGAGCCCTTGGTGTTGTCGCCCAGGCCCATGCCGTCCGCGATGCCCACGGCCAGGCCGATGACGTTCTTGACGGCGCCGCCGAGCTCGCAGCCGATGACGTCGGTGCTGGTGTACGGGCGGAAGTACGGGGTGTGGCAGGCGGCCTGGAGGCGCTGGGCCACCGCCTCGTCCACGCAGGCGACTACGGAGGCGGCGGGCTGCCGGGCGACGATCTCGCGGGCCAGGTTGGGGCCGGTGACGACGGCGACGCGCTCGGCGGGGACCTTGGCCACCTCTTCGATGACCTCGCTCATCCGCTTGGCGGTGCCGAGTTCGATGCCCTTCATCAGGGAGACGAGGACGGCATCGGCGGGCAGCAGCGGGGCCCATTCGGCGAGGTTGGCGCGCAGGGTCTGGGAGGGGATGGCCAGGACCGCGAAGTCGGCGTCCCGGGCGGCCTCGGCCGCGTCGGTGGTGGCGCGGACGTTCGCGGGCAGTTCGACACCGGGGAAGTAGTCCGGGTTGGTCCGGCCGGTGTTGATGGCGTCGGCCAGCTCCTGGCGGCGGCCCCACAGGGTCACCTCGCAGCCGGCGTCGGCGAGGACGACGGCGAAGGCCGTGCCCCAGGAGCCGGTTCCGAAGACGGCTGCCTTCACGGGACGTGTCACTTCTTGCCCTCCCCCGCGGCCTTGCGCCGCTGTTCCGCCCTGGCCTTGCGGTGGTCGTACGGCTCGGCGGGCGCCTGCTGGCCCCGCAGCTCCTCCAGGAGCTTGGTGATGTCGGCCATGATGGCCTCGGTGGCGCCCTTGAGGACGTCGGGCGTGGGCTCGCGGTCGTAGTAGGCCGAGAGGTCCACGGGCGGTCCGGCGAGCACCTGGAGGGTCTTGCGCGGGAACAGCCGGACCTTGTTCTCCTTGGCGTAGGGCGGCATCGCGAGATTCGCGCCCCACTGGGCCACGGGAATGACGGGGGCCCTGGTCATCAGCGCCACGCGGGCGACGCCGGTCTTGCCGGCCATCGGCCACATCTCCGGGTCGCGGGTGAGGGTGCCTTCCGGGTAAAAGGCCACGCATTCACCGCGCTCGACGGCGTCCACGGCGGCCCGGAATGCGTCCAGGGCGTTGGTGGTCTCACGGTAGACGGGGATCTGTCCGGATCCGCGCAGGATCATGCCGACAAAAGGCACCTTGAAGAGGCCCGCCTTGGCGAGCAAACGCGGCACCCGGCCGGTGTTGTACTGGAAGTGCGCGTAGGAGAGCGGGTCCAGATACGAGTTGTGATTGACGGCGGTGATAAATCCACCGTCAGCCGGAATGTGATCCATTCCCCGCCAGTCCCGCTTGAAGAGCACTACCAGCGGCGGTTTTGCGATGACCGCCGCCAGGCGGTACCAGAAGCCGATTCTGCGGCGGGACACTCGGACACCTTCCTCTAGGACCGGTGCGCGGCTTGGGCACCTTGTGGGCCGGACAAGTGTCGCTGCGGGTCCGGCCTCTGTCGAGGACACCGTACGCCCCGCTCGCACCACGCTGCCCCCCTGCGGCCGATCGGGGGCGACAATGGGCCGAGTGATGACCGGGCCGTGACCTGCCGATGGGTCGGGCGGGTGCCGCAGCGCACCGGAGGGAAGGGGGCCGCCACGAACGCCGCATGGAGCCTGGTGGTTCCGCTGAAGCCCTTGGCGCTGGCCAAGAGCCGTCTCGCGGCGGCCGTGGGAGCGTCCCGGCCCGGCCTGGCACTGGCGTTCGCGCAGGACACGGTGGCGGGGGCGCTGGCCTGTGCCTCCGTCGCGGATGTGGTGGTCGTCACGGACGACGCCGTGGCGGGTGCGGAGCTGGCGCGGCTGGGGGCGCGGATCCTGCCGGACGCCCCCGGCGCGGGGCTCAACGCCGCGCTGGACCACGGGGCGCGGGCGGTGCGGGCGGGCCGGCCGGGGGCGGCGGTGGCCGCGATGAACGCCGACCTGCCGGCCCTGCGGGCGCCGGAATTGCTACGTGTGCTCGATATTGCGGGGCATTTTCCCCGGGCATTTCTGGCGGATGCGGCCGGAATCGGCACCACGCTGCTTTCCGCGGCTCCCGACGTGGAATTGGCACCTTCGTTCGGCGGCCCCTCCCGGGCCCGGCATTCGGCCTCGGGAGCGGTGGAAATAGCCCTCGCGGACGTGGAGAGCGTACGCCGGGACGTGGACACGGGAGCGGACCTGCGCACGGCCCTGGCCCTAGGGGTGGGGCGGCACACGGCCCGATACAGTTCCCGTATGCAGGCGACCGCGTACACGTACGACTCCCAGACCCGCAGCGGCAGTGTGCTGCTGGACGACGGCACCCCGGTGCCCTTCGAGACCGCGGCCTTCGACGCGGGCGGCCTGCGACTGCTGCGGCCCGGGCAGCGGGTCCGCATCGAGACGGACGGCGAGGGCCCGGCCCTGCGCATCACGCTGGTGACCCTGCAAACCTTCTGACCCCCGTGCCGGGCCTGCCAACAGGCCCGTGACCTGCGAAGGAACGCACCGCGGGCCGGCCTCCCCACCTGGGGAAGCCGGCCCGGCGTGTGTAACCCGTGCCCTTACTTCTTGCGGGCGGTGGTCTTCTTCGCGGTGGCCTTGCGCGTCGCCGTCTTCTTGGCGGGCGCCTTCGTCGCGGTGGCCTTCTTGGCCGCCGGGGCGGTCTTCTTCGCGGTGGCGGTGGTCTTCTTGGCCGCCGTCGCGGCCTTCTTGGCCGGAGCCGCCTTCTTGGCGGTGGCCGTGGCCTTCTTGGCGACCGCGCTCTTCGCCGCGGTCTTCTTGACGGTCGTCGCGGCCTTCTTGACGACGGCCTTCTTCGCCACGGTCTTCTTCGCGGCCGTGGTCTTGGCGGCCGTGGTCTTGGCGGCGGCCTTCTTCGCCGTGGTGGCCTTCTTCGCGGCGGCCTTCTTGACCGTGGCGGACGCGCCGCCGGTCAGGCTGCCCTTCGGGGCCTTCTTCACGGCGACCTCGTCGCCCTTGGGGAGCTTCTTGGTGCCGCTGACCAGGTCCTTGAAGCCCTGACCCGCGCGGAAGCGGGGGACGGAGGTCTTCTTGACCCGGACGCGCTCACCCGTCTGCGGGTTGCGGGCGTAGCGGGCCGGGCGGTCGACCTTCTCGAACGAGCCGAAGCCCGTGACCGAGACCCGGTCGCCCGCGACGACCGCGCGGACCATGGCGTCCAGTACCGCGTCGACGGCGTCCGCGGCCTGCTGGCGGCCGCCCAGCTTGTCGGCAATCGCTTCTACGAGCTGCGCCTTGTTCACGTCTTCCCCTTCGGAGACATCGCCAGAACGAATGTGTTCAAGCTTATTTCGCACGTTAGGCGGATATATACCGCAAATCAAACACGAAACGGGCTAATCACCCTAGTGCCGCAACGATGTAGGCCGTTACGGAGTTCCTTCGCATCAGTCGCCTTCAGGGAATCGACCCTCGTCGAGGTCCTTCATCAACCTGTCCAGGCGCCTTGCCGCGTCGGCGAGATCGTGCTTCGCCGCGGCAGTGACGACCAACAGCTTCCGGGACAGCGTCATCCGTACGCCCTCCGGGACTTGCAGTGCGCGCACCCTTGCGTGTGCTTCTTTCAACCGGTCCGCGACGAGCTCGTAGAGCTCGAGTTGACTGTCGCGTTCCATGCACAGATTGTGCCATCTGGGGCGAGTTGTCGCCTCACGGGGCCTCAACAAACGGCTGTGCCCCCCGCCGGAAGGCGGGGGGCACGGTGTTGCCGACGTGATCACCCAAGGGTGAATAAGCGCTGATCAGGCAGGAATCAGTGCTGAATGGTGCGCGGCTTGAAGGCCGGGCGGCCGCTTTCGTACGCGTCGATGTCGGCTTCGTTCTGAAGGGTGAGCGAGATGTCGTCCAGGCCCTCCAGCAGACGCCAGCGGGCGTTGTCGTCGAGCTCGAACTCCGCCTCGATCCCCTCGGCTCGGACCTTGCGGTCGACCAGGTCGACGGTGACCTCGGCGGTGGGGTCGGCCTCGGTGAGCTCCCACAGCCGGTCGACGGTCTCCTGCGGCAGGACGACGGTCAGCAGACCGTTCTTCAGCGAGTTGCCGCGGAAGATGTCGGCGAAGCGGGAGGAGATGACCGTCTTGAAGCCGAAGTTCTGCAGGGCCCAGACGGCGTGTTCGCGCGAGGAGCCGGTGCCGAAGTCGGGACCGGCGACCAGCACGGTCGCGCCGGCCCGCTCGGGGCGGTTGGTGACGAACTCCGGGTCCTTGCGCCAGGCCTCGAAGAGCCCGTCCTCGAACCCGTCACGGGTGATCTTCTTCAGCCAGTGGGCCGGGATGATCTGGTCGGTGTCGACGTTGCTGCGGCGCAGCGGAACGGCCCGGCCGGTGTGGGTGGTGAAGGCTTCCATGGTTCAGACTCCGGCGGTCGCGTCGGCGGCGGACAGGTCGGCGGGCGAGGCCAGATGGCCCAGCACCGCGGTGGCGGCGGCCACCTGCGGGGAGACCAGGTGGGTGCGCCCGCCCTTGCCCTGCCGGCCCTCGAAGTTGCGGTTGGAGGTGGACGCGGAACGCTCACCGGGGGCCAGTTGGTCGGGGTTCATGCCCAGGCACATCGAGCAGCCCGCGTGCCGCCATTCGGCGCCAGCCTCCTTGAAGACCTTGTCCAGGCCCTCTTCCACGGCCTGGAGGGCGACCCGGACCGAGCCCGGAACGACCAGCATCCGTACGCCGTCGGCGACTTTGCGGCCCTCGATGATGCCGGCGACGGCGCGCAGGTCCTCGATGCGGCCGTTGGTGCAGGAACCTACGAAGACGGTGTCGACCTTGATCTCGCGCAGCGGCTGCCCGGCCGTCAACCCCATGTACTCCAGGGCCTTTTCGGCGGCCAGGCGCTCCGAAGCGTCCTCGTACGAAGCCGGGTCGGGGACGTCGGCCGACAGCGGCGCGCCCTGGCCCGGGTTGGTGCCCCAGGTGACGAACGGGGACAGCGAGGATCCGTCGATGACGACCTCGGCGTCGAAGACCGCGTCCTCGTCGGTGCGCAGCGTCTTCCAGTAGGCGACCGCGGCGTCCCAGTCCCCGCCCTCGGGGGCGTGGTCGCGGCCCTCCAGGTAGTCGAAGGTGGTCTGGTCGGGGGCGATCATGCCCGCGCGGGCGCCGGCCTCGATCGACATGTTGCAGATGGTCATGCGGGCTTCCATCGAGAGCTTCTCGACGGCCTCGCCGCGGTATTCCAGGATGTAGCCCTGGCCGCCGCCGGTGCCGATCTTGGCGATGATCGCCAGGATCAGGTCCTTGGCGGTGACGCCCTCGGCAAGCTCGCCGGTGACCGTGATGGCCATCGTCTTCGGGCGGGCCAGCGGCAGCGTCTGGGTGGCCAGCACGTGCTCGACCTGGCTGGTGCCGATGCCGAAGGCCAGCGCGCCGAAGGCGCCGTGCGTGGACGTGTGCGAGTCGCCGCAGACGACGGTCGTGCCGGGCTGGGTCAGGCCCAGCTGGGGGCCCACGACGTGGACGACACCCTGCTCTACGTCACCCAGCGAGTGCAGGCGGACACCGAACTCGGCGCAGTTCTTGCGCAGCGTCTCCAGCTGGGCGCGGGAGACCGGGTCGGCGATCGGCTTGTCGATGTCGAGGGTGGGGGTGTTGTGGTCCTCGGTCGCGATGGTGAGGTCCAGACGGCGGACCTTGCGGCCGGCCTGGCGCAGGCCGTCGAAGGCCTGCGGGCTGGTCACCTCGTGCAGCAGGTGGAGATCAATGAAGAGGAGATCGGGCTCGCCCTCGGCGCGCCGGACGACGTGGTCGTCCCAGACCTTCTCCGCGAGTGTCCTACCCATCGCTTTCCCTCCGGCCGGCCGGTTGTGCCGGCGCTTATTTAGAGATCTGGTGCGCCTGCTCGCCCGCTACCCCACCCGCGGAACGACGGCTCGGACCCAGTGGTTCGTGGACCCGCACATACAGACTCGCTCGTTCTTGGAAAATTTGAACTTGCGTTTCACAGTGTGAGACGTGAATATCGTTTCATGGACAACTCTAGCGGCGTCGGCGTTCTCGACAAGGCAGCTCTGGTACTGAGCGCACTGGAGTCCGGTCCGGCCACCCTCGCCGGGCTGGTCGCGGCGACAGGGCTCGCACGACCCACGGCACATCGCCTGGCCGTGGCACTGGAACACCACCGGATGGTGGCGAGGGACATGCAGGGCCGGTTCATCCTCGGTCCGCGGCTGGCAGAGCTTGCCGCCGCGGCCGGCGAGGACCGCCTGCTGGCGACGGCCGGACCGGTGCTCACACACCTCCGTGACGTGACGGGCGAGAGCGCGCAGCTCTACCGCCGTCAGGGCGACATGCGTATCTGCGTGGCGGCCGCCGAGCGGCTGTCGGGCCTGCGGGACACCGTCCCGGTGGGCTCCACCCTGCCGATGAAGGCGGGCTCGGCCGCGCAGATCCTGATGGCCTGGGAGGAGCCCGAGCGGCTCCACCGCGGGCTGCAGGGCGCGCGCTTCACGGCCACGGCCCTGTCCGGCGTACGCCGCCGCGGCTGGGCCCAGTCGATCGGCGAGCGGGAGCCCGGCGTGGCGTCCGTCTCGGCGCCCGTACGGGGCCCGTCGAACCGCGTGGTGGCCTCCGTGTCGGTCTCCGGGCCGATCGAGCGCCTGACCCGCCACCCGGGGCGCATGCACGCCCAGGCCGTCATCGACGCGGCCGCCCGTCTGACGGAGGCCCTGCGCCGCTCCGGCTGAACCTGCCCTGCTTGACCAACCCCCGGGCCCGGGGGCGCGTACGACGCCGCACACGTCCGAACTCGCGCCTCCGGGCCCGTACTTGTACCCCGGCCCCGGCCGGCCGGGCGCGGTCCCGGAAACACGGGAGAGGCCCTCCGCGATGATCGCGGAGGGCCTCTCCTCTTGTACCCCCGACCGGATTCGAACCGGCGCTACCGCCTTGAGAGGGCGGCGTGCTAGGCCGCTACACAACGGGGGCTAGCTTTACTGCGGTACTGCGCTGGGCTACCAGGACTCGAACCTAGAATAAGGGAACCAGAAACCCTCGTGTTGCCAATTACACTATAGCCCAATGGTCTAGACCTGCCAGACCTTGGTACCCCCGACCGGATTCGAACCGGCGCTACCGCCTTGAGAGGGCGGCGTGCTAGGCCGCTACACAACGGGGGCCCTAGCGATCCTGCATCAAGATCTCCGGGAGCGACCCTGGAGATCCCGCGGGAAGGATCTGTACCCCCGACCGGATTCGAACCGGCGCTACCGCCTTGAGAGGGCGGCGTGCTAGGCCGCTACACAACGGGGGCAAAGCACTGCGTTACTACTGCACTGCGCTGGGCTACCAGGACTCGAACCTAGAATAAGGGAACCAGAAACCCTCGTGTTGCCAATTACACTATAGCCCACCGAACTTCAAGCCCCTGGGGGCCTTTCGTTTGGTTAGCGCCTGTGGTTTCCGGCCTTTCGGCCCGTTCCCCGGCGCAGAAAGAACATTACCGGATGCCTGACCGTGCTCCAAAACGGGTATCCGCGCCCAGCAGCTCGGGCAGCCGGGCGAGCCCCTCGATCCTGTGCACGCCGGCCGGACCGGGCCCCCTGCCGCCCTGCCGGTCGAGCCAGACGGCCGTCAGTCCGGCGTCCCGCGCGCCCCGCGCGTCGATCTCCGGCTGGTCCCCGACGTACGCGACCTGGCCCGGAGGCAGCGCCAGCGCCTCGCAGGCGGCCAGGAACGCGGCGGCGTCGGGCTTGCTCACCCCCAGCTCGGCGGCGCAGACCAGCACCTCGAAGCGGTCGCGCAGTCCGAGGTGGCGCAGCTTGGGGTCCTGGTTGGCGGCGGAGGAGTTGGAGAGCACCCCGTGCCGATGGGTGCCGGCGAGGGCGTCCAGGACGGGCAGGACGTCCGGGAAGAGCGCCCAGGCGGCCTTGTAGTGCTCGACGTAGCGGTCGAACCAGGCGTCGGCCTGCGGCGCCGTCATGGCGGGCCTGCCGAGGAAGTCCCGTACCCGGTCCTGCCGCTGGCCCTGGAAGGTGACCTCGCCGGCGGAGAAGCGGGCCCAGTTCAGCTCCGTGATCCTGCGCCAGAGGGCCAGGGCCTCGTGCGGGGACCCGTAGCTCTCCCCGAGCCCCTCGTCGCGCAGGTGGGCGGCCAGGCCGGCCGCATCGGCCCCCGTGTAGTCGAACAGGGTGTCGTCGATGTCCCACAGCACTGCGCGGATCGGCATACGGGCGAGCCTACGCCGCCGGCGGGTCCCGTGCGGGGCCGTCGGCGAAGTCCGCGTAGGGCGCGTCACGGTGCGGCCGGAGCCGTGGCGGCCGTGGCGGGTGTGGCCGTTCTCACCGCGCCCTCGGAGCCCGGAACGCCGTAGGGGCGGCAGCCGGGTCGGCTGCCGCCCCTACGGGGTGGTGCGGGTCAGGCGGAGAGCTTCGCCAGGGTCGCGTCGATGCGCGCGAGCGAGCGCTCCTTGCCCAGGATCTCCAGGGACTCGAAGAGCGGCAGGCCGACGGTACGGCCGGTGACGGCCACGCGGACCGGGGCCTGGGCCTTGCCGAGCTTGAGGCCGTGGGCCTCGCCGGCCGTCAGGACGGCCTGCTTGAGGGACTCGGGGTCCGACCAGTCGGCGGCGGAGAGGTTCTCCCGCGCCGTCGCCAGCAGGGCCGCGGGCTCGCCCTTCATGGCCTTGTCCCAGGACGCCTGGTCCTCGACGGGCTCCTTCAGGAAGAGGAAGTCCACGTTCGCGGTGATGTCCGAGAGGACGGTCACCCGGGTCTGGGCGTGCGGCGCGATGCGCGCCCAGGCCTCGGCGTCGAAGTCCTCGGGCGCCCAGTTGGCGTGGGGGGCACGCAGCCACGGCTCGCAGGCGTCCGCGAAGGCCTTGGGGTCCATCCGGCGGATGTGGTCGGCGTTGATCGCCTCGGCCTTCTTGAGGTCGAAGCGGGCCGGGTTGGCGTTGACGCCGTCGATGTCGAACTTCGCCACCATCTCCTCGATCGAGAAGATGTCCTGGTCCTTGGAGAAGGACCAGCCGAGGAGCGAGAGGTAGTTCAGCAGGCCCTCGGGCAGGAAGCCGCGCTCGCGGTAGAGGTTGAGCGAGGACTCGGGGTCGCGCTTGGAGAGCTTCTTGTTGCCCTCGCCCATCACGTACGGCAGGTGGCCGAACTGCGGGGTGGCCTTGGCGACGCCCAGCTCGGTCAGCGCCTTGTAGAGGGCGATCTGGCGGGGGGTGGAGGACAGCAGGTCCTCGCCGCGCAGGACGTGCGTGATCTCCATCAGCGCGTCGTCGACCGGGTTGACGAGCGTGTAGAGCGGGGCGCCGTTCGCGCGGACGATGCCGAAGTCCGGCACGTTCTCCGGGGTGAAGGAGAGCTCGCCGCGGACCAGGTCCGTGAAGGTGATGGTCTCGTCGGGCATCCGGAAGCGGACGATCGATGTGCGGCCCTCGGCCTCGTACGCGCTCTTCTGCTCGGCGGTGAGGTCGCGGCAGTGGCCGTCGTAGCCGGAGGGCTTGCCGGCCGCGCGGGCGGCGTCGCGGCGCGCGTCGAGCTCCTCGGTGGTGCAGTAGCAGTGGTAGGCGTAGCCGCCGTCCTGGAGCTTCTGCGCGACGTCCTTGTAGATGTCCATGCGCTGGGACTGGCGGTACGGGGCGTGCGGGCCGCCGATCTCGGGGCCCTCGTCCCAGGTGAAGCCGAGCCACTTCAGCGAGTCGAGGAGCTGCTCGTACGACTCCTCGGAGTCGCGCGCCGCGTCGGTGTCCTCGATGCGGAAGACGAACGTGCCGCCGTGGTGGCGGGCGAACGCCCAGTTGAAGAGGGCGGTCCGGACCAGGCCCACGTGGGGGTTGCCGGTCGGGGAGGGACAGAAACGTACGCGCGGGGGTACCCCCTGTTCGAGCGGAGTCGAGAGCTTGGGGGAGTTCGCGTTAGCCACGCTTGATCACCTTGTTGGTGAGAGTGCCGATGCCTTCGATGGTGACGGCGACCTCGTCGCCGACGTTGAGGGGGCCGACTCCGGCCGGGGTCCCCGTGAGGATGACGTCGCCCGGGAGCAGCGTCATGGCCTCGCTGATGTGCACGACCAGGTCCTCGACGGAGCGGACCATGTCGCTGGTGCGGCCGAGCTGGCGCTGTTCGCCGTTGACGGTGCACTGGATGGTCAGGTCGGCCGGGTCCAGGTCGGTCTCGATCCAGGGGCCGAGGGGGCAGGCGCTGTCGAAGCCCTTGGCCCGGGCCCACTGCTTCTCGCGCTGCTGGACGTCGCGGGCGGTGACGTCGTTGGCGCAGGTGTAGCCGAGGATCACGTCCTTCACGCGCTCCTTCGGGACCTCGCGGCACATACGGCCGATGACCACGGCGAGCTCCGCCTCGTGGTGCACGTCCTGGGAGAAGGAGGGGTAGACGATCGGGTCGCCCGGGCCGACCACGGAGGTGGAGGGCTTGAAGAAGGTGATCGGCGCGTCCGGAACCTGGTTGCCCAGCTCCGCCGCGTGCTCCGCGTAGTTGCGGCCGACGGCCACGACCTTGTTCGGGAGCACGGGCGGCAGCAGCCGGACCTTGCTCAGCGGGACCTTCGTGCCGGAGAGCTCGAAGTCCGCGAACGGAATGCCCTTGATGATGTCGAGGACGAGCTCACCTTCGGCGCCGGGGGCAGTGCTGCCCTCGACCGCGCCGAACGCGACATTGCCGTCGATCGAGAACCTGGCGATGCGCACGTGTTGCGTCTGCCCCTCTGTATTTCCGCTGGCTGGAGTCTGCGGACTCCAGGCTAACGCGGTGGGCGGCGGCGCTTCACGCTCCTTTACGGCGCCACTACTGCGGAGGGACTACTGTCCCGCGGCGACCGGCGCGTCCATGAGGACGGTGCGGCGGGGGTTCGCGGTCTGGGTCGGCAGCTCGACGGAGTGCTCCGGGGTGGCCGGCGCCGCCTGCAGGTCCTCGGCGTCCTTCAGGTGCGCAAGGGTGGTGCGGCGGGGGTTGGCTATGTTGCGGAACATCATCGTCGTCTTCATCGGAGTCTCGGGCCCTCGGGTCGCTTCGTGGGATGAGGGTTGTCTGGTGCGCCGGATGTGGCGCCAACCCTTTAACAGGCAAGGCTAAACATCCGAATCCCCGTCTGAACCGGTAAGTAATGACCACAGTCGTGTGAGTTTGCTCACCAGCGACCGGGCAATACGGGCATAACAGGCGGTCAATTCGGCCCGTCGAAACGGACATTGCGCCACTGAATGCGCCATTCCGCTCCTGATCATCTCGACTGGGACACCTTGCCAGAGGGGAGCTTTGGTTGACGTAAGTCCGTTTCCTCCCCATAGTGCCTCCACATCGCGTAGCCCCGCTGTCACAAGCCGTGACGGGCCCGCCAGGGCGGCACGCGCACCTTGTTGGAGATCCCCCACTGTGCTGGAATTCGCGGGACCGCCGCGGGTATCAGCCGGCGCGCAGGTGGCGCAAGAGAGCGCCGCGCGCGGCGGGAACGGAGAGGGAGACGCGCCGGTCACCGACGACCACCACCGGGCCGTCAGTGCCCCACGACTCGACACCGTTCCGCCGTTCACCCGGCGGGGCGCCTGGTCCAGAGGTTGCGACGCTAGTGCAGGGACGATTCAAGAGGGATGGCAGCGCTGCGGCGGAGCAGGAGCCGCGCGGCGGGATCGACCGTGGCTCCTCACCCCAGCACGCCCAGAACCGCGGGCCCGCTGTCGAAGGAGCCGCTCCCGACACCTCCTCGGTGAAGGCGAAGGGCCGCGGCAGGTCCGGCAAGGCCGGGAAGCCCGGCAAGGCCGTCAAGCCGGGCAGGGCCAAGGGCAAGGCCGAGTCGCCCGCCACCGAAGAGGCGATACCGAAGGCCCCCAGCGGGCCCGGTTCCCGTCTCGCCATGCAGAACTGGCGCATCAGCACGCGACTCGTGTCGCTGCTGACCCTGCCCGTCGTCGCCGCCACCTCGCTCGGTGGCTTCCGCATCAACGACTCGCTCGAGGACATCCAGCAGCTCGAGCACATGCAGCTGCTGACCGTGATGACCCGCCAGGCGACCAGCCTCGCCGCCATGCTCCAGGAGGAGCGGGACAAGTCGGCCGGTCCGATGTCGCTCACCAAGGACGGCAAGGCCAACAGCCTCGTCGAGGGTGTCCGCGATCAGACCGACGCCGCCGCCAAGGCCTTCGCCGCCGCGACCGACAAGGTCGACAACGCGGAGGACAAGGACGAGACCCTCAAGTCGATCCGCAACAACATCCTCCAGATCGGCCGCCAGCTCACCGGCATCGAGGACATCCGCAAGAAGGCGTACCAGAACGGCGCCCAGCAGACCGTCACCGAGTACAACGCGCTGATCGTCTCGCTGCTCTCGCTCTCGCAGGACATGGCACAGGCCACCTCGAACCCCGAGATGATCAAGCGCACCCGCGCCCTGGCGGCCTTCTCCTCCGCCAAGGAGTACGCGTCCATCCAGCGCGCGATCATCGCCGCCTCGCTCCCCGAGAGCGGCGACAAGCAGGGCAAGCTGGAGGAGAACGACCGCCTCTACGCCCTCTCCGCGCTCCGCGGTGAGAGCCAGGCGAAGAAGACCTTCGAGCTCGTCTACCAGGGCAAGCCCGAGGAGCTCCTCAGCTCCCTCGGCGACGGCAACTCCGAGATCGGCAGCGCCGACCACTACGCCCGCCGCGTGCTGAGCACCCAGGGACAGTTCGTCAAGGAGAAGAACCGCTCCTGGATGGACTGGTACGACGCCGACGACACCAAGCTCCGCGCGATGCAGCAGATCGAGCTCTCGCTGCTGGAGGACATGGAGCAGAAGGCCCGCGAGCTCAAGAACGAGTCGCAGCAGGACGCCATCATCAACGGTGCCCTGATCCTCCTCGTCCTCGGTGTCTCGCTCATCGGCGCCTTCGTCATGGCCCGGTCCATGATCCGCTCGCTGCGCCGCCTGCAGGACACCGCGACGCGCGTCGCCCAGGACCGTCTGCCCGAGCTCGTCAAGCAGCTCTCCGAGTCGGACCCGCAGGACGTGGACACCTCCGTGGAGTCCGTCGGCCTGCACACCCGCGACGAGATCGGCCAGGTGGCCGCGGCCTTCGACGACGTGCACCGCGAGGCCGTCCGCCTCGCCGCCGAGCAGGCCCTCCTCCGGGGCAACGTCAACGCGATGTTCACCAACCTCTCGCGCCGCTCCCAGGGCCTCATCCAGCGTCAGCTGTCGCTCATCTCCGAACTGGAGTCGCGCGAGGCCGACCCGGACCAGCTCTCCTCGCTCTTCAAGCTCGACCACCTCGCGACCCGCATGCGCCGTAACGGCGAAAACCTCCTCGTCCTCGCGGGCGAGGAGCCGGGCCGCCGGTGGACCCGCCCCGTCCCGCTTGTCGACGTGCTCCGCGCCGCCGCGTCCGAGGTGGAGCAGTACGAGCGCATCGAGCTGGCGGCGGTGCCCGGCACCGATGTCGCCGGCCGCGTCGTCAACGACCTCGTGCACCTCCTCGCCGAGCTGCTGGAGAACGCCACCTCGTTCTCCTCCCCGCAGACCAAGGTCAAGGTCACCGGTCACGCGCTGCCCGACGGCCGCGTGCTCGTCGAGATCCACGACACCGGCATCGGCCTCTCCCCCGAGGACCTCGCCGCGATCAACGAGCGGCTCGCCTCGCCGCCCACCGTGGACGTCTCGGTGTCCCGTCGAATGGGTCTGTTCGTGGTCGGCCGCCTGTCCCTGCGACACGGCATCCGCATCCAGCTGCGCCCCTCCGACTCGGGCGGTACGACGGCCCTCGTCATGCTTCCGGTGGACGTCGCCCAGGGCGGCAAGAAGCCGGGTCCGATGCCGGGCCAGGGTGGTCAGGGCGGTCCCGGCGGCGCGCCGGGCGGTCCCGGCGGTCCGGGTGCCCCCGGCGGCCAGCAGGCCTCCGTGCCCACTGCGGGCGCACGTCCCCCCGTGGGCGCCGGCCCGCAGCGCGGCCAGGTCGCCGGCGGCGGCCAGCGCGCCGCCCTGCCGGGACGCGACGGCGGACCCGGCCAGCAGCGCCCGCAGGGCCCGCAGGGCCAGGGCCCCCGTCCGCAGGGCGGTCCCTCCGCCGCGACGGGCCAGTCGCAGGGCCAGGGCGCCTTCGGCGGCGGTGCTCCGCTGCCGGCCCGCGGCCAGACCGGCGCTCCGCAGGGGCGGCCGGCGGGCGGTCCCGGCGGTCCCGGCGGCTTCCCGCAGCAGGGCGGCGCCCAGGGCGGCTTCCCGCAGCAGGGCAACGGCTTCGAGCGGCCGCAGCAGCAGGGCCAGGCCCCGCAGCAGCAGCCCCAGCAGGGCCGGCCCCAGCAGCAGCCCGGTGCCCCCGTCAAGCGCAGGCGGCCGCAGCTGCCGGCGCGCGACGGCGGCGCCGCGCGTCCGGAGCTTCCGGGCGCCGGCGGTCCGGCGGCTCCGGCCCCGGCCCCGGCCCCGGCCCCGCAGGGCACCAGCTGGGGTGCCGCCGCCCAGGGCGGCCACGAGGTCCCGCGCGGCCACGACGAGCTGTCGGGCCCCGGCTCCACGGCCGAGTTCGCCCGTCCCGACTTCAACGCGCCGTACCCGCAGGGCGGCGGCACCGGCCAGTTCGAGCGGCCGCAGCCGGCGGGCCCGCTGGACCCGTCCTCCACCGGCCAGTTCGCCCGCCCGGGCGGCCCCGGTGTCGGCGGCTACGGTGAGCAGCAGGCACAGCAGCCCGGCGGTTACGCCCCCGCTCCGGCCCAGCGCGCCGAGGCCCCGGGCCTCCCGCAGGCGTACCAGCCGGAGGCCCTGCCGCCGGCTCCGGCACAGTCGCTGGAGTCGAACTGGTCCCACCAGGGCGGGCAGCAGCCCGCCGGGCAGGTAGCCCAGCAGCCGTACCAGCCCCAGCAGGCGGCCCCGGTCGCGCCCGCTCCCCAGCAGCGCCCGCAGCAGCCGCTGCCGCAGCGCGGCCAGGAGCTCGCGGCCGAGCCCGCCGCGGCGGTGACCGGCAGCAGCCCCACCGTCAGCTGGAAGTCGTCCCCGAACGACGAGCTGATGCGGCAGGCCGAGCGCGTGCGCCAGCCCGCCGCCGGCGGGATCACCACCTCGGGTCTGCCCCGCCGGGTGCCGCGTGCGAACCTCGTGGCGGGTACCGCGCAGCAGCAGTCGGACACCCAGGCCGGCCCGCAGGTGTCGCGTGCTCCGGACGACGTCCGCGGCCGTCTCACCAACCTCCGTCGCGGTATCCAGCAGGGCCGCCAGGCCGGCACCACCGGCCCCGCGACCGGCAGTTACCACATCGACCCCACTTACCAGCAGGAGCGATAGTTGAGTTCGATGAGCCAGGCGGCACAGAACCTGAACTGGTTGATCACCAACTTCGTGGACAACACCCCCGGGGTGTCCCACACGGTGGTGGTCTCCGCCGACGGACTCCTTCTGGCGATGTCCGAAGGATTCCCCCGTGACCGCGCCGATCAGCTGGCGGCCGTGGCCTCCGGCCTGACCTCGCTGACCGCCGGGGCCTCCCGGATCTTCGAGGGCGGCGCCGTCAACCAGACCGTCGTGGAGATGGACCGCGGGTTCCTCTTCCTCATGTCCGTCTCCGACGGATCCTCGCTGGCCGTCCTGGCGCACCCCGAGTGCGACATCGGCCTCGTCGGCTACGAGATGGCCCTCCTCGTTGACCGCGCCGGCAACGTCCTCACCCCGGACCTGCGCGCGGAGCTCCAGGGAAGCCTGCTCATCTGACACCCCCCTCTCCGGCCGGACGGTACTTCCGGCCGGGGAACCGGGTCCGCACACCCGGAATCCAGTACCCCCGACAGGCCGTCATGTCCCCCCACCGGCCGCCCTGTCAGACGGCACGCTGACCACTGCTGTCCAGCCCGGAGGATCAATGACCCCGCCCCCCGCCTACCCCGACGCGTACGGAGATTCGTACTCGGAAGGCGATCAGCCGCTCGTCCGCCCGTACGCGATGACCGGCGGCCGGACCCGTCCGCGCTACCAGCTCGCCATCGAGGCGCTGGTCAGCACGACGGCCGACCCGATGCACCTGTCCGGCCTGCTGCCGGAGCACCAGCGCATCTGCACCCTGTGCCGCGAGGTGAAGTCGGTCGCGGAGGTCTCCGCGCTGCTCTCGATGCCGCTCGGCGTCGCCCGCATCCTCGTCGCCGACCTGGCGGAAGCCGGCATGGTGGCCATCCACCAGCCGGGCAATGGAGAGGCCGGCGGAACGCCGGATGTAACGCTGCTCGAGAGGGTTCTCAGTGGACTTCGCAAGCTCTGACGGTGGGGCGGCTCCTCGCTCCACCACCTCCGCGAAGATCGTGGTGGCGGGCGGCTTCGGCGTGGGCAAGACCACGTTCGTCGGCGCGGTCTCCGAGATCAATCCGCTGAGAACCGAGGCCGTGATGACGTCCGCGAGCGCGGGCATCGACGACCTCACGCACACCGGTGACAAGACGACCACCACGGTCGCCATGGACTTCGGCCGCATCACCCTGGACCAGGACCTGATCCTGTACCTCTTCGGTACCCCCGGACAGGACCGCTTCTGGTTCATGTGGGACGACCTCGTACGCGGCGCCATCGGCGCGATCGTGCTGGTCGACACGCGGCGCCTGGCGGACTGCTTCCCGGCGGTGGACTACTTCGAGAACAGCGGCCTGCCGTTCGTCGTGGCCCTCAACGGCTTCGAGGGACACCAGCCGTACACGCCGGAGGAGGTCCGCGAGGCCCTCCAGATCGGCCCCGACGCCCCCATCATCACCACCGACGCCCGCCACCGCGCGGACGCCAAGAGCGCACTCATCACGCTCGTCGAGCACGCCCTGATGGCCCGGCTCAAGTAGCACGCATTACAAGGCAATGCGCCGGGGCGGGCTGTGTTCTCGAACACGGCCCGCCCCTCGCGTTCATAACGTTTCGACAGTGAATTGCCGTCTGCCGGACACTGCGTGCGTTCGGGTGGTGCCGCTGTGCGCACAACGGGCCCTATTTTTGGCGCAGCTCGCTCTTTATGTCCGTTTTATGTGGGGCGTAAGGTTCTGGGAATGGCCGGATTCAACTGTTTGGAACACGGCGCTTAACCGTGCTGGAATTCAACGAACCAGCTAGTAGCACCGCCGAGAGGTTGTTGGTCGAGTGAGGCGAAGCAACTCGAGCCCCGCGGATGAACCCGCGCGAGGCAACTTCACCCCGCCGCCGCGCGCGGCCATGTCGCCCGTCGACGTGCCCGTGGAACCAACCACGAGCAGCGGAAGCACCAGCAAGCTCTCCCCCCGCAACTGGCGGGTGGCCACCAAGCTGAACGCCATCCTCATGGTCCCCGTCCTCGTCGGACTGGTCATGGGCGGCTTCCAGGTGAAGGGCTCGGTCGACAGCTGGAACGAGGCCAAGGACGCCGAGAAGACCGCCCGGATCGTCCAGGCCGCGGCCGAATACGGCCAGGCCCTCCTCAACGAGCGCGACCTCACCGCCGAGCCCCTCCTCAAGGGCGACCGCAACAACGAGGCGGTGACGAAGGCCTACGCGGCCACGGACGCGGCCAAGGCCAAGTTCGCCAAGGCCGTGAAGGACCTCCCGTCCAAGCAGGGCCTGGAGCGCCGCCTCGAACTCTTCCGCCAGGAGGAGCCGAAGCTGGAGCAGGTCCGCAAGACGGCCTACGCCGTCCCGGA
This sequence comes from Streptomyces sp. NPDC040718, assembly GCF_055593565.1. Classification (NCBI taxonomy): domain Bacteria; kingdom Bacillati; phylum Actinomycetota; class Actinomycetes; order Kitasatosporales; family Streptomycetaceae; genus Streptomyces; species Streptomyces sp. NPDC040718. The sequence continues at coordinate 186,388 of NZ_JBVIXO010000001.1, forward strand.
GACCCAGAAGAAGAACCTCCCCGCCTCGGCCGGCCCCATCCCGACCGAAGAGGGGTACGTGCTGGTCCAGCACTACCTCATGCAGTTCTCCAACGAACTGGGCCTGGGCACCGGAAACGTCACCAGCTACGGCCGCATGGTCTACGCGGTCGAGCTGGCCAAGGCCGCGAACTCGCTCCAGCGCTCCGTCGGCACGCACCTGCTGGTGCGTCCGAACGAGAACGAGGAAGTCCGCAAGGCCCAGCTCGTCGCCTTCTCCTCCTACGCCTACCTCGAAGAGATCGCCATCGGCGAGTACGTCGCCGCCGGCACCGACGAGGACACCAACAGGCTCAAGGAGGTCATGGGCAAGAAGTCCCAGGAGGGCGCCGCCAAGCTCGCCCAGGCCAAGCAGGCCGCCGAGCAGGCCGGCACCGTCTTCAAGGCTCCGCCCGTGGTGAACGGCTCCGCCCTCACCGGCATGACCGAGGCGATAGCCGGGGGCGAGAAGCCCGCCAAGCTCGCCCTCAACGGCACCACCGCCCCCGCCTGGCAGGCCGCCGCCACCGCCAAGTTCGACGGTTACGCCGAGATCGAGAAGGACCTCCTCGACAAGGCCGTCAAGGACGCCGTCGCGGTCTCCGACAAGTCGCGCGGCGACGCCATCCTGACCGGCGCCATCGTGGTCGTGGCCCTGCTGGCCGCCTTCATCCTGGCCGCGATGATGGCCCGCCAGATGAGCCGCTCGATGCGCCGTCTGCGCAGCTCGGCCTTCGACATCGCCGAGCAGCGCCTGCCCGCGCTCGTCGACCAGCTCTCGCGCACCGACCCGGGCAAGGTCGACACCCGCGTGGAGCCGATCCCGATCACCTCCCGTGACGAGATCGGCGAGGTCGCCCGCGCCTTCGACCAGGTCCACCGGGAAGCGGTCCGGCTCGCTGCCGAGCAGGCGCTCCTGCGAGGGAACGTCAACGCGATCTTCACCAACCTCTCCATGCGCAACCAGTCGCTGATCGAGGGCCAGCTGACCCTCATCACCGACCTGGAGAACAACGAGGCCGACCCGGACCAGCTGGAGAACCTCTTCCGCCTGGACCACCTGGCCACCCGTATGCGCCGCAACGGCGAGAACCTCCTCATCCTCGCGGGTGAGAACCCGGGCCGCCGCTGGGACCAGCCGGTGCCCCTCGTCGACGTGCTGCGCGCCGCCTCCTCCGAGGTGGAGCAGTACGAGCGCATCGAGCTCTCGGGCGTCTCCGAGGCCGAGATCCACGGCCAGGCCGTGACCGACCTCGTGCACCTGCTCGCCGAGCTCCTGGAGAACGCCACCACGTTCTCCTCCCCGCAGACCAAGGTCCGCGTCACCGCCACGCGTCTGCCCGACGGCCGCGTGATGGTCGAGATCCACGACAAGGGCATCGGCCTCACCGCCGAGGACTTCGCGGACATCAACCACAAGCTGGCCAACCCGCCGACCGTGGACGCCGCGATCTCGCAGCGCATGGGTCTGTTCGTGGTCGGCCGGCTGGCGGACCGCCACAGCATCCGCGTCCAGCTGCGCCCCTCGGGCGAGGCGGCCGGCACCACCTCGCTGGTCATGCTCCCCGACGCCATCACCCACGGTGGCGGTGGCGAGGGCATCCCGGACGACGACTTCACCGTCTCCTCGATCATTCCGCAGCAGAAGGCCCAGCAGGCCGCCCCGCTGCGGACGGCCGCCGAGCTCGGCTTCGACGACTCCGCCTACGACGCCCCCGGCGCCCAGGGCGGCGACGCGAAGCCCGCGGACCCGCTCGGCCGGTCGCTGGGCCGCGAGGAGCGCCGGGCCGCGCTGGAGGCGCAGCTCAACTTCCCGCAGTCGCAGGACCAGGAGCAGTACCCCGGTCCCGAGGCGCAGGAGTATCCGGAACCGCAGCCGGAGCACGGGTACCAGGAGTACCAGGGCTACGACCAGCAGTCCGCGCAGGGCTACGAGGCTCCGTACGACTCCCCGCAGCAGCAGGGGGCCTACGAGGCGTACCCGGAGCAGGGCTACGCGTATCCGGAGTCCGGCTACCAGGACGGGCAGCAGCCCGCCCAGGCGTACGACGGTGGCTACGAGGACGGGTCCCAGCAGGCCGAGTGGCCCGGGCAGAACACCTACCCGGGCTCCTACCAGCAGGATTACGGGACCGATTCGGAATCCCCCTCCGCTCCCGAACCGGCCTTGGACCGCGTAGGCTTCGACCGTCCGGGCGCCGCTGCCGACGCCGGTCACCAGTTGACCGGGGCGGGCCTGCCGCGACGCGGCAGCCAGCAGCAGTGGCAGCCGGCGCAGCAGGAAGCGGAGTCCGCCGGATCCCTCTTCGAGCAGCGGCCGCAGCGTCAGCAGCAGCCCGCCGAACCGAAGCAGGAGCCGGAGGAGGGAACTTCCGGCGCGGGCTGGCGCTCGACGAACGACGAGCGCTGGCAGCAGGCCGGCAAGCTCCGTGAGCCGAAGGCCGGCGGGGTCACCTCGTCCGGTCTCCCTCGGCGCGTGCCCAAGGCCAACCTGGTCGAGGGCGCTGCGGAGACGACCCCGCAGGGAGGCCCCCAGGTCTCCCGTGCCCCGGAGGACGTCCGTGGCAGGTTGAGCAACCTGCGACGCGGTGTCCAGCAGGGACGCAGCGCGGGTTCCGAGCAGTCAAGTAACAGCTATGACCAGGAGCGTTAGTGTGAGCGCGATGAGCCAGGCGGCGCAGAACCTGAACTGGTTGATCACCAACTTCGTGGACAACACCCCCGGGGTGTCCCACACGGTGGTGGTCTCCGCCGACGGCCTTCTGCTGGCGATGTCCGACGGATTCCCGCGCGACCGCGCCGATCAGCTGGCGGCCGTGGCCTCCGGCCTGACCTCGCTGACCGCCGGTGCCTCCCGGATCTTCGAGGGCGGCGCCGTCAACCAGACCGTCGTGGAGATGGACCGCGGGTTCCTCTTCCTCATGTCCGTCTCCGACGGATCCTCGCTCGCGGTGCTCGCGCACCCCGAGTGCGACATCGGCCTCGTCGGCTACGAGATGGCCCTCCTCGTTGACCGCGCCGGCAGCGTCCTCACCCCGGACCTGCGCGCGGAGCTCCAGGGAAGCCTTCTCAACTAGCAAACGGGCAGTGCGTTTCGCGCCATCGCACCGTAGGGTGCGGTGGCGCGGTTCCACAGGGAGTACTGCGTTCTTGGAGTCGGAGGAGGAAACGTGACAACACCCGGAGGACATCCTTATGGCGGCCTGCAGCCGCAGGGTGGGCACGACCAGAACCGCTTCAACTTCCCCTCCTCTCCCAGCCGGCCCGTGCCGGAGCACAACCCCTACGCCCAGCAGCCGTACGGCCAGCCCCAGCAGCCCCAGGCGCCCCACAGGCTTCCGCAGCAGCCCCCCAGGGCCGCGCAGCCGCAGGCCCCGAAGGCGCACAACCCGCTGGTGCGCCCGTACGCGATGACCGGCGGCCGTACCCGGCCGCGCTACCAGCTCGCCATCGAGGCGCTGGTCAGTACCACGGCGGATCCCGCGCGCCTGCAAGGGCAGTTGCCCGAGCACCAGCGCATCTGCCGCCTGTGCCAGGAGATCAAATCCGTTGCGGAGATCTCGGCACTTCTCTCCATTCCTCTTGGTGTCGCCCGAATCCTCGTCGCCGACCTGGCGGAGGCGGGCCTTGTCGCCATTCACCAGCCCGGCGGCGACGAGTCTGCCGGCGGCCAGCCAGATGTGACACTGCTCGAAAGGGTGCTCAGTGGACTTCGCAAGCTCTAACGGCGGAGCGGCTCCGCGCTCCACCACCTCCGCGAAGATCGTGGTGGCGGGCGGCTTCGGCGTGGGCAAGACCACGTTCGTCGGCGCGGTCTCCGAGATCAACCCCCTGCGCACCGAAGCCGTCATGACCAGCGCCTCCGCCGGTATCGACGATCTCACCCACACCGGTGACAAGACGACCACCACGGTCGCCATGGACTTCGGCCGCATCACCCTGGACCAGGACCTGATCCTGTACCTCTTCGGTACCCCCGGACAGGACCGCTTCTGGTTCATGTGGGACGACCTCGTACGCGGCGCCATCGGCGCCGTCGTCCTCGTCGACACCCGCCGCCTCGCCGACTGCTTCCCCGCCGTCGACTACTTCGAGAACAGCGGCCTGCCGTTCGTCATCGCCCTCAACGGCTTCGACGGGCACCAGCCCTACACCCCCGAGGAAGTCCGCGAGGCCCTCCAGATCGGCCCCGACGCCCCCATCATCACCACCGACGCCCGCCACCGCGCGGACGCCAAGAGCGCACTCATCACGCTCGTCGAGCACGCCCTGATGGCCCGGCTCCGGTAAGCAGAGCGGAACGACGCAGAAGGCCCCCGTGTCCCGGACACGGGGGCCTTCGCCGTACCCGGGACCGTGCCGTCCCGGGTACGGGTACGGGTACGGGTACGGGTACGGGTACGGGTACGGGTACGCGGAAGGGCCCCGCACCCTGTCCAGGGTGCGGGGCCCTTCCGGCGTTCGTGCGTGCGCTGCTCAGCCGCGCCAGCTGTGGGGGGCCTGGAAGCCCCGGCTGCGCTCCAGGCGGCGCCAGCCGGCCGTGGTACGGCCCGTGGCGGCGGCCTCCTCCGGGGTGGCTGCGGCGCGGGCGAGGAGGATCGCGGTGATCGCGGCCAGCTCCTCGGGCGCGGCGTTGCCCTTCTCGACCTTCAGCAGGGTGTCGGTGGCGGTGCTCATCGTCGGCAGGTCTCCTTCGCTCGTTACTGCGGCGGGTTGCCGTGCTTGCGAGACGGCAGATCGGCGTGCTTGGTGCGGAGCATCGCGAGGGCGCTGACGAGCACCCCGCGGGTCTCGGCGGGGTCGATGACGTCGTCGACGAGGCCGCGCTCGGCCGCGTAGTACGGGTGCATCAGCTCGGCCTTGTATTCCTTGACCATCCGGGCCCGCATCGCCTCGGGGTCCTCGGCGTCGGCGATCTGCTTGCGGAAGATCACGTTGGCGGCGCCTTCGGCGCCCATGACGGCGATCTCGTTGGTGGGCCAGGCGTACGTGAGGTCGGCACCGATGGACTGGGAGTCCATGACGATGTACGCGCCGCCGTAGGCCTTGCGCAGGATCAGCGAGATCCGCGGCACCGTGGCGTTGCAGTACGCGTACAGCAGCTTGGCGCCGTGGCGGATGATGCCGCCGTGCTCCTGGTCGACACCGGGCAGGAAGCCCGGGACGTCCAGCAGCGTGACGATCGGGATGTTGAACGCGTCGCACATCTGGACGAAGCGCGCGGCCTTCTCGGACGCGTGGATGTCCAGGACGCCGGCGAGGTGGCCGGGCTGGTTGGCGACGATGCCGACGACCTGGCCGTCCAGGCGGGCCAGGGCGCAGATGATGTTGCGCGCCCAGCGCTCGTGGATCTCCAGGACGTCCCCGTCGTCGACGAGCTCCTCGATGACCTTGAGCATGTCGTACGGGCGGTTGCCGTCGGCGGGGACCAGGTCCAGGAGGACGTCCGAGCGCCGGTCGGCGGGGTCGGTGTTCTCGTGGACCGGGGGGTTCTCGCGGTTGTTCGAGGGGAGCATCGTGATGAGGTACCGGACCTCGGCGATGCAGGTCTCCTCGTCGTCGTACGCGAAGTGCGCGACGCCCGAGGTCTCGGCGTGCACGTCCGCGCCGCCGAGGCCGTTCTGGGTGATCTCCTCGCCGGTCACCGCGCGGACGACGTCCGGGCCGGTGATGAACATCTGCGAGGTGTCCCGGACCATGAACACGAAGTCGGTCAGGGCCGGGGAGTACGCGGCGCCGCCGGCGCAGGGGCCGAGCATGACGGAGATCTGCGGGATGACCCCGGAAGCCTTGGTGTTGCGCTGGAAGATGCCGCCGTAGCCGGCGAGAGCGGAGACGCCCTCCTGGATGCGGGCGCCGGCGCCGTCGTTGAGGGAGACCAGCGGGGCACCGGCCGCGATGGCCATGTCCATGATCTTGTGGATCTTCGTGGCGTGGGCCTCGCCCAGCGCGCCGCCGAAGATCCGGAAGTCGTGCGCGTAGACGAAGACCGTGCGGCCCTCGACCGTGCCCCAGCCGGTGATGACACCGTCGGTGTAGGGCTTCTTCGCCTCCAGGCCGAAACCGGTCGCCCGGTGCCGGCGAAGCTGCTCGACCTCCCTGAAGGAACCTTCGTCGAGCAGGAGCGCGATGCGCTCGCGCGCGGTCAGCTTGCCCTTGGCGTGCTGCGCCTCGGTCGCGCGGTCGCTGGGGCCGCGCCGGGCCTCCTCGCGGAGGGAGTGCAGCTCGGCCACGCGCCCGCGGGCGTCCGTCGGCTCGCTCGGAGTCTGGTCCACAACGGTCATGTACCGACCTTACGAAGCGTGGCCGTCAAAACCCTCCGTTGGTTCTACACAGTCTCGGGCCCCGTCCGCTGTGCGGCCCGGACAGAACCTCCGAAGGATGCATGGACTCCCCCAGCGGGGACCTCCGGCCTTTGTGGAGCTCCTACAAAACGGCGACACCTCGACCCAAGAAGTTGAAATTTGAACGGAATGGGCCTAGCGTCTCCCTTGTTGAAAGTTAAACCAACCGAGACTCCCCAGGAGGAAGTCATGGGCCTCTTCTCCCGCCGCAGCAGCCAGACCGTCGCCCCCGTCCAGCAGGGCACGGTCGCCACGCTCCCCGTCGACCCGGCACTCGCCGCCCTCACCGGCGCGTACGCCATCGACCCGGCGCACAGCAGCATCGGCTTCACCGTCCGCCACGCCATGGTGACCAACGTCCGCGGCGGCTTCGCCCAGCACGAGGGCACCCTGCACCTGGACGGCAGCGACCCGTCCCGCTCCACTGCCTCCATCGACGTGCAGATCGCCTCGGTCAGCACCGGCATCGCCGACCGCGACGCCCACCTGCTGGGCAGCGACTTCTTCGACGCCGAGCTCTTCCCGCTGATGACCTTCCGGTCCACCTCGGCGGCGCAGCTGGGCGGCGACAAGTACCGCATCACCGGTGAGCTGACGATCAAGGACGTGACGCGCCCGCTCTCCATCGACCTGGAGTTCGCCGGCTCCGCCACGGACGTCTACGGCAGCGAGCGCGTGGGCTTCGAGGGCTCCGCCGAGATCCTGCGCTCCGACTGGGGCCTGACCTGGAACGCGGCCCTGGAAGCGGGCGGCGTGATGGTCAGCGACAAGGTGAAGCTGACCTTCGACATCTCGGCGGTCAAGCAGGCCTGATCCCGGCCCGCACGGAACCCCCGGGGGCGGCTACCAGCCGCCCCCGCCGTCGAATCCGCCACCGCCCCCGTCGAATCCGCCACCGCCGCCGAAGTCCCCGCCGCCGAAGTCGGACGGGTTGAAGTCGGCGCCCGAGACGTCCCCGCCCTCGAACCCGCTGCCGTCGTAGCCGCCGTACCCCCCGCCGAAGTCCGAGGCGTACGCGGGGCTGGACATCATCGAACCGAGCATCGTGCCCATCAGCAGGCCGGGCAGCATCCCGCCGCCGAAGTACCCGCCGGCCCAGGGCCCGTACGCCGGGCCCGCGTCGTAGTACGGGCGCGGACCGTGCTCCGTGGCGACGGTGCGCACCGCCGGGTCCAGGCCGTCGCGCAGCCGTACGCCGTCCGCCGCGCAGACCGGCACGGTACGGCGCGCCCCGCCCGCCGGGGCCCAGTCGGCGTCCTCGGTGCTCGGCCCGTGGCGCGGGTCGAAGAAGCAGGGCGCGCGGCGCTCGGGCAGCGGCCTGCCCTGCCGGCGGGCGTCGAGGCTGGCCAGCGCGAACCGGCCGTCCTCCAGTGCCTGGGTCACCCCCTGCACCTCGTGCGGCTCCCGCACCGAGGCCATGATCCGCTTGGCCGTCTCGTAGGAGTCCAGCCCCTTCTCGTAGTCCCCGCGCATGGCGTCGTCGGCGCCGGGCTCGCCGGGGTGGAAGTCGAGGCGTTCGAGTTCCTCGCCGAAGGCGGTGATGTCCTCGTCCACGACCACGCTCAGCCGGGCGATGGCCTCCCGCCGGGTCTCTTCCTTCTTCTTCCGGTTCCGCTTGACCAGCAGGTACGCACCACCGCCGCCCGCCAGGGCCACCGCGCCGAGGGCGATCAGCGCTCCGGCCGAGGAGCCGCCGCCGTCGGAGGCCCCGCTCCAGGAGGCCGGGGCGTGGCCCTTCATCTGCGGGAGGGCCTGGTCGACGAAGTTGTTCAGCTCGGTCGCGGCGTCCACCGCCCCGCCCGCCTTCACCGCGTCGGTGAGGTTGCGGACGGCGTTGACCGGCATGACGGCCGGGTCGGCCCCGGCGTTGAAGCCGTCGCCGAGCCGTACGGCGTACAGCCCGGTGATCCCGGTCTGGGTACGGAGCGTGCGGAGCACGCTGTCGGCGGGGAAGGCCGGGGTGGCGGGCAGCACGGCGACGAACAGCGACTTGCCCGAGGCCTTGATCTTGGCGGCCAGGGCGTCGGCCTGGGCCGGCGACAACTGCGCGGCGGCCCCGGGGTCGACGTAGACCGGGCCCTTCTTGAACGCCTCCGCCACCGCGGCGGTCCCGCCGTCGGCGGCCACCGCGGCCGGCGCGGCCCCGAGCCCGCCCACGGTCAACGCCAGCAGCAGACCGGACAGCACCGATCCAATACGCACGGATATCAGCCTGGTCCTCATACTGACGACGCTACCCGAACCGGCATTTTCCTGTGTGAGACGGACATAAGACCGTTCGGCCCTGCCCGGCCGACGGATCAGGAGTCCGGATGGACGGCGTGGACCACGGGCCCGACCGCCGCGGGCGGCTCGTTCCCCCCTGTTCGAGCCGCCCGCCTCCTGGCGGGCCGAGCCCGACGGCGAACAGAGGGTCCCGCCGGGGTCCACGTACGCGGTGCGTTTCAGCTCGTACGACGACGGCCTGCCGGGCGGCGCCTACGACGCGCACGTCCACTTCACGGCCGAGGACCTCGCCGGGCTGGAGCCCGGCGGGGTGTGGGCCGACGGCAGGGCCATGTCCCCGAAGAAGTTCGGGGAACTCGTCGCCGACACGTGCCGACCGCCGCCGGGACTACTCCGCCGGTTCGACGCCCGCGTGCAGGAGGCCGAAGGTGTAGGCGTCCTCCAGGGCCTGCCAGGAGGCGGCGATGACGTTGGGGGCGACGCCCACCGTGTTCCACTCGCGGGTGCCGTCCGTCGTGGAGATCAGGACGCGGGTCGTGGACTCCGTGCCGTGCTTGCCCTCCAGGATGCGGACCTTGTAGTCCACCAGCTCGAACTTGGCCAGCTGCGGGTAGAAGCGCTCCAGCGCGACCCGCAGTGCCCGGTCGAGGGCGTTGACCGGGCCGTTTCCCTCCGCCGTGGCGACGATCCGCTCGCCCTTGGCCCACAGCTTGACCGTGGCCTCGTTGGCGTGGGTGCCGTCGGGGCGGTCCTCGACGATGGCCCGCCAGGACTCCACGCGGAAGTACTTGCGCGCCCGGCCCTCGGCCTCGGCGCGCAGCAGCAGCTCGAAGGAGGCGTCGGCGGCCTCGTACGTGTAGCCCGCCAGCTCGCGCTCCTTGACCCGCTCGACCACGCGGGCGATCAGCGCGCGGTCGCCGCCGAGGTCGACGCCGAGCTCCTTGCCCTTGAGCTCGATGGAGGCGCGGCCGGCCATGTCGGAGACCAGCATGCGCATGGTGTTGCCGACGCGCTCGGGGTCGATGTGCTGGTAGAGGTCCGGGTCGACCTTGATCGCCGAGGCGTGCAGGCCGGCCTTGTGCGCGAAGGCGGAGACGCCGACGTACGGCTGGTGCGTGGAGGGGGTGAGGTTGACGACCTCGGCGATGGCGTGGGAGATGCGGGTCATCTCGGCGAGCGCGCCCGCGGGGAGGACCTTGCGGCCGTACTTGATCTCCAGCGCGGCGACGACCGGGAAGAGGTTGGCGTTGCCGACGCGTTCGCCGTAGCCGTTCGCGGTGCACTGGACGTGCGTGGCCCCCGCGTCGACGGCGGCCAGGGTGTTGGCGACGGCGCAGCCGGTGTCGTCCTGGGCGTGGATGCCGAGGCGGGCCCCGGTGTCGGCCAGCACGGTCGAGACGACGGCGGTGATCTGGGCGGGGAGCATGCCGCCGTTGGTGTCGCAGAGGATGACGACGTCGGCGCCGGCCTCGTGGGCGGTGCGCACGACGGACTTGGCGTACTCGGCGTTCGCGCGGTAGCCGTCGAAGAAGTGCTCGCAGTCGACGAAGACCCGGCGGCCCTGGGCGACGAGGTGGGAGACGGTGTCGCGGACCATCTCCAGGTTCTCTTCCAGGGTGGTGCGGAGCGCGAGTTCGACGTGCCGGTCGTGGGACTTGGCGACGAGGGTGATGACCGGGGCGCCGGATTCCAGGAGGGCGCGCACCTGCGGGTCCGAGGCGGCGGCGCCGCCGGCCCGGCGGGTGGCGCCGAAGGCGACGAGCCGGGCGTTCTTGAAGTCGATCTCGGCCCGGGCGCGGGCGAAGAACTCGGTGTCGCGGGGGTTGGCGCCGGGCCAGCCGCCCTCGATGAAGCCGACTCCGAACTCGTCCAGGTGCCGCGCGATGGTCAGCTTGTCCGCGACCGTGAGGTTGATGCCCTCACGCTGGGCGCCGTCGCGCAGGGTGGTGTCGAAGACGTGGAAGGCGTCGTCGAGGGCCTCTGTCGGCTGGGTCGCCTCTGTCGTCGTCATGCTGATCTGACTCCTGTCGGATGAGTGGTTCCGGAGACCGGGGATCCACTGCCCCCATCATCGCGCGCTGCCCGGTTCCGGCATGTTTCTGCCCTTGGAAACGAAAAGACCCCTCGCGGGTGCGAGAGGTCTGCGCGCGGGTCTGAGGCACGGTGGCCGCTGCCGCGGAGGTCGTCCACGGTTTCAGCGGTCACAGAGGACCGGCGCGCTGCTGTCCATAATCATGAGCTGAGCAGACACGCTCGCAGTGTGCCACACGGCCGTCGCCGGTGGACGCCGGTCTCAGCATGCGGGCACCCGCCGTCCGGCAGGCGGCCCCCGCCGGAGAAACCCCTAGCCGGCGAGGGTTTCGGCGAGGAACTCCGAGACGTGTTCCAGGATGTCCTCGCGCCCTATGCCGGGCAGGCCCACGGCGACCTGGATGCTGAAGCCGTCGAGCAGGGCCCGCAGCCTGGACGCGAACCGGTCGGGGTCCACGGCGCGGAACTCTCCGCGCGAGATGCCCTCGGCGAGCAGGGCGACCAGGTCGCGGTGCCAGGCGCCCTCGATGGCGGCCTGCCGTTCGCGCTCCTGGGGGCCCGCGTTCTGGGACCGGTTCCAGACCTCAAGCCACAGGGTCCAGTGCGGGTCGCGGGCACCGTCGGGCACGTACAGGTCCACGTACGCCCGTACGCGCTCGCGCGCCGGGCCGCGGCGGGCCAGCAGGGCCCGCCGCTCGGTGCCGAGGGCCGCCTCGCTCCACTCCAGGGTCTGCAGCAGGAGCTCGTCCTTGCTGCCGAAGTAGTAGAGGAGGTGGCCGCTGCTCATGCCGACCTGGCGGCCCAGGCCGGCCATGGTCAGGCCCTCCAGCCCGCGCTCGGCGATCGTGGCCATGGCGGCGACGAGTACGTCCTCGCGCGGGGGCGCGTTCTTGCGCGCCGCCCGTACCGGTACTCCACCCGCCACCATGGTCACTCCTTCACGCGGTCCGCCCGGGGTCAGACCTTCGGCTGCTGCTGGGTGATGCAGTGGATACCGCCACCCCCGGCGAAAATCGTACGTGCGTCAACGAGCGTCACGGTCCGCTCGGGGAACAGTCCGCGGAAGATCTCGGCGGCCTCCTCGTCGCGCGGGTCGTCGAAGGCGCACAGCACGACGCCGCCGTTGCAGAGGTAGTGGTTGATGTAGGAGTAGTCCACCCACTCGCCGTCCTCCTCCAGCACGGTCGGCGCGGGGACCTCCACGACCTCCAGCAGCCGGCCCTGGGCGTCGGTGGAGGCGCGCAGGATGGCGGCGATGGTCTTGCAGCGCTCGTGGTCCGGGTGGGCCGGGTCGGGCTGGGTGTGGACCATGACCACGCCGGGGCGGGCGAAGGCGGCGACGATGTCCACGTGGCCCTGGGTGCCGTAGGTGCCGTAGTCGCCGGCCAGGCCGTACGGCAGCCAGATGGCCTTGGTGGTGCCGAGGTGGGCGTGGATCTCCTCCTCGACCTGTCGGCGGGTCCAGCCGGGGTTGCGGCCCTCGCCGAGTTGCACGGTGTCGGTGAGGAGCACGGTGCCCTCGCCGTCGACGTGGATGGCGCCGCCCTCGTTCACCAGCCGGGTGCTGTAGGTGCGGGTGCCGACGACGTCGGAGACGTGCCGGGCGATCTTCGAGTCGTGGTCCCAGCGGGCCCACTCCTGGGCGCCCCAGCCGTTGAAGGTCCAGTCGACGGCGGCCAGTTCGCCGGCGTCGTTGGTGACGAAGGTGGGGCCGATGTCGCGCATCCAGGCGTCGTCGAGCTCCTGCTCGACGAGCTGGACGTCGTCGCCGACGATCGCGCGGGCGCTCTCGGCGTCGCCCGGGGAGACGACGAGGGTCACCGGCTCGTAGGCGCGTACGGCGCGGGCGACGGCGCCCCAGGCCTGGCGGGCCTCGGCGAGCTCCTGCTCATTGGTGAAGGTGGGGTTGGGGCTGGGCCAGGCCATCCAGGTGCGCTCGTGGGGGGTCCACTCGGCGGGCATCCGGAAGCCGTCGTTCACGGGCTTGGCGGGCTGTGCAGTCATGGCGGGGTCCTTACGGCTTACAAGAAGTACAGGCGGTTGAGGGAGACCGAATCGGCCGCTTCGGAGCGCAGCGGTTCCCCGTCGAGGGAGACGAGTCCGCTGCGCGCGTCCACATCGACCGCGCCCACCCGGGAGTTGAGGAGCATGTCCTTGGGGCCGATGCCGCGGGTGCCGCGTACGGCGACCCGGCGGCGGCGGGTCGGCATCTCGTCGCTGCCCAGCGCCGCCGCGGCGGCGGAGACGAAGGCGACGGAGATGTCGGCGGCGGTGGCTCCGTACGAGCCGAACTGCGGGCCGAGGACGAGGGGTTCGCAGGTGTCGGTGGCGGCGTTGGGGTCGCCGGTGACTCCGTAGGCGGGGAAGCCGGACTTCAGCACCAGCTGCGGCTTGGCGCCGAAGAACGGGGGGCGCCAGAGCACGATGTCGGCGAGCTTGCCGATCTCGATGGAACCGATCTCGTGCGCCAGGCCGTGGGCGATCGCCGGGTTGATGGTCAGCTTCGCCATGTAGCGCAGCACGCGGGCGTTGTCGTCGCCCTCGCCGTCGCCGTCGAGCGGGCCGAGCTCGCCCTTCATCTTGGCGGCCATGGCGAAGGTGCGGCGGACGGTCTCGCCGGCCCGGCCCATGCCCTGGGCGTCGGAGGAGGTGATGCCGATGGCGCCCAGGTCGTGCAGGACGTCCTCGGCGCCCATCGTCCCGGCGCGGATCCGGTCGCGGGCCATCGCGGCGTCGCCCGGGAGGTCCGGCTTGAGGTCGTGGACGGAGACGATCATGCCGTAGTGCTCGGCGACCGCGTCCCGGCCGAAGGGGAGGGTGGGGTTGGTGGAGGAGCCGATCACGTTCGGCACGCCCGCCATCTTCAGGACGTTGGGCACGTGCCCGCCGCCGCAGCCCTCGATGTGGAACGCGTGGATCGTGCGGCCTTCGAGGACGCGCAGGGTGTCTTCCACCGAGAGGCACTCGTTCAGGCCGTCGGAGTGCAGGGCGACCTGCACGTCGTGCTCCTCGGCCACCCGCAGCGCGGTGTCCAGGGCCCGGGTGTGGGCACCCATGTCCTCGTGCACCTTGAAACCGGACGCGCCGCCCTCGGCCAGCGCCTCCACCAGGGGCGCCGCGTCCGAGGAGGAACCCCGCGCCAGGAAGCCGATGTTCACCGGCCAGGCGTCGAACGCGTTGAAGGCGTGCTTCAGCGCCCAGGGGGAGTTGACGCCGACACCCCAGACGGGGCCGAACTCCTGGCCGATGACGGTGGTGACGCCGGCGGCGAGGGAGGCCTCCATGATGCGCGGGGAGAGCAGGTGGACGTGGGTGTCCACGGCGCCGGCGGTGGCGATCAGGCCCTCGCCGGAGACGATGCTCGTGCCCGTGCCGACGACCACGTCCACCCCGTCGAGGGTGTCCGGGTTGCCGGCCCGGCCGATCGCGTGGATACGGCCCTCGCGGATGCCGATGGACACCTTCTTGATGCCGAGGACGGCATCGATGACGAGCACGTTGCTGATCACGACGTCGCAGGTGTCCCGGACGGCGGCGCCCTTCAGGTGCAGGCCGTCGCGGGCGGTCTTGCCGAAGCCGGCCAGGAATTCGTCCCCCGGCTTCTGCGCGTCGTGCTCCACGCGGACGGTCAGCCCCGAGTCGCCGAGCCGGACCCGGTCCCCGGCGCGGGGGCCGAAGACGGAGGCGTACTCGTGCGGGTCGATGTGGCGGCTGCTGCCGGGGGCGCAGTGCGCGCTGTGGTCGGTGTGGGGGGTCTGCCGGCTCACGCCCGGTCTCCCTTCGGGTCGTCTTCGGTGGTGGCGGCGCCGAGGTAGCCGCAGGCGGCGGCCCGGCGCAGGGCCTCTTCCCGCGCGCCGGGGGCGTCCAGGGGGCCGTCCACCAGTCCGGCGAAGCCGATGGCGATCCGCTCGCCGCCGATCGGGACCAGGCCCACCTCGCCCTCGCCGTGCGGGTCGAAGCGCACCGAGGAGCCGGCCGGCACGCACAGCCGCATGCCGTAGGCGGCGGCCCGGTCGAAGTCGAGCCGGGGGTTCGCCTCGAAGAAGTGGAAGTGGGAGGTGACGCTGACCGGCACGGACGCGGTGTTGCGCACGCGCAGGTGTACCTGCGGCTCGGGCTGCGGCGCGCCGGGCCCGGGGACGACAGCGCCCGGGGCGTCGTCGCCGAGGGAGACGGCGCCCTGGATGGGCGCGGATACCACCGCGAGGCGGGATCCGTCGTCGAAGACGGCCTCCACGTGCACCTCGGTGACCACGTCGGCCACGCCGGGCAGCACGTCGTCGGGACCCAGGACGCTCCGGGCCTCCTCGATCGCCTCGGCCAGGCGCTTGCCGTCGCGGGCGGCCTCGCAGACCGTGTCCGCGATCAGCGCGGTGGCCTCGGGGACATTGAGCCTGAGGCCCCGGGCCCGACGGGCCCTGGCCAGTTCCGCGGCGCTGCGCAGCAGCAGCCGGTCGCGCTCCGTAGGGGTCAGCCGCACGCCGATCCACCACCTCTTGAGTCGAAGAGTTAGAGCATCACTCTAACTCTTCATTTCCGAGCAATGAAGCATTGACCTGGGACCTGGGCTCAGGTCACATTGAATGACGCTCAAACGAATGCGCAACCACCCCGCCGCCCTGCCAAGGGAGTCCCCCCATGCCCATCGAACAGCGCGGAGTCGACACCATCCCGGAGGAGGAGCGGACGAGCGGTCCCCGCGACCTGGTCTCGATCCTCCTGGGCTCCAACCTCTGCCTCGGCGTGATCGTCTTCGGCTGGCTGCCCCCGTCCTTCGGACTCGGGCTGGTGCCCTCCGTCACCGCCATCGTGACCGGCACCCTCGTCGGCATCGCCTTCACCGCGCCGCTCGCCCTGGTGTCCCTGCGCACCGCGACCAACCTGTCCACCTCCAGCGGCGCCCAGTTCGGCGTACGGGGGCGGCTGGTCGGCTCCGTGGTCGGCCTGCTGCTCTCCCTCGGCTACACCGCACTCACCCTGTGGATCGGCGGCGACGTGATGGCGGGGACGCTGTCCCGGCTCACCGGGCTGCCCGACACCGGCCTCACCCGGGCCGCGATGTACGGCGTGCTCGCCGCGTGCACCGTCGTCGGAGCCGTCTTCGGCTACCGGCTGCTGCTGCGCATGAGCAAGGTGCTGTCCGTCGCCATGGTGGTGCTGCTCGCCGTCGGCGTGATCGCCTACGCCCCCCACTTCACCGCCGCCGCCCCGCCGGACACGGAGTACCTGCTCGGCTCCTTCTGGCCGACCTGGCTGCTGGCCGCCGTCGCCGCCGGGCTCAGCGGGCCCGTCGCGTTCATCACCCTGCTCGGCGACTACACCCGCTACGTCTCCCCGCGCCGCCACGGCTCCCGCAAGGTGTTCCGGGCCACCTGCCTGGGGCTGCTGGTCGGCCTGCTGATACCGCAGCTGTTCGGCACCTACACCGCGCTCGCCGCCCGCGCCGGGGCCGACTACGCCGGGCCGCTCGTGGCCGCCGCGCCCTTCTGGTACCTCGTCCCGCTGCTCGCCGCCGCCGCGGCCGGCTCGGTGGGCAACGCCGGGCTGATGCTCTACTCCATGGGCCTGGACCTGGACGCCATCGTGCCCAGGGCGACCCGCACGAAGGCCACCGTGATGGCCGCGGCCGTGGCCACCGCGTTCGTCTTCTTCGGCTCCTTCGAGTGGGACGTGCAGTCCGCGATGACCTCCTTCGTGCTCCTGCTCACCGCGATCGGCACCCCCTGGGCCGTGATCACCCTGATCGGCTACGTGCGCTGCCGGGGGGCCTACGACGCCGACGCGCTCCAGGTGTTCAACCGTCGGGCCCGCGGCGGCGTCTACTGGTACAGCGGCGGCTGGAACCTCCGCGCCACCACCTCCTGGGCGGCGGGCGCGGCCGTGGGACTGGCGGCCGTGTCGACCCCGGTGTACGAGGGCCCTCTGCTGGCGCTCACCGGCGGGGTGGACTGTAGTTTCGTCCTGTCGGGGCTGGTCGGAGGCGCGGTGTACACCGCGCTGACGTTCCGGCCGCAGGCGGCACCGGCTGCCGGACCGACGGCGGAAGCACTGATGGCGGCGGCCGACTAGGACAGGGGTCGCCGCTTAGGACACGGGGAGGCGTCGTGGAAGAGATCGCATACGTGGCGACGAAGATCGTCAAGGGGATCGCCGGCCTGGCCTACATGATCGGCGACGGGCTGCTGGCCGTGACCGGCACGGACGGCCCGGTCCGGGGCACCGGGAAGAAGGACGGCGAGAAGGACGAGGAGCGCTGACCACGCCCCTCTCCCCCACCGCAAGGCGAAGGCCCCCGCGCAGCGGGGGCCTTCGGGCGTCTCGGGGGCGGGAGCCCCCTAGCCGAGCGGGTGCATCCAGCCGTGGGTGTCGGCGGTGTGGCCGGTCTGGAGCTCCAGGAGCGCCTTGCGGAGCTTCATGGTGACCTCGCCGGGCTGCCCGTCGCCCTGGGTCCAGTTGGCGCGCTCGGACTTGACCGAGCCGACCGGGGTGATGACGGCGGCGGTGCCGCAGGCGAACACCTCGGTGAGGGTGCCGTTCTCGTTGTCGCGCTGCCAGTCCTCGGTGGTGATGCGGCCCTCCTCGGCGGTGTAGCCGAGGTCGCGGGCGATGGTGAGGAGGGAGTCGCGGGTGATGCCGGGGAGGAGCGAGCCGGTCAGCTCCGGGGTGACGATGCGGTCGCCGTACACGAAGTACAGGTTCATGCCGCCCATCTCCTCGATCCAGCGGTGCTCGACCGCGTCCAGCCAGACGACCTGGTCGCAGCCGTGGGAGGCGGCCTGGGCCTGGGCGACGAGGGAGGCCGCGTAGTTGCCGCCGGTCTTGGCGGCTCCGGTGCCGCCCTTGACGGCGCGGACGTACTCCTCGGAGAGCCAGACGGAGACGGGCTTGACGCCACCGGGGAAGTAGGCGCCGGCGGGCGAGGCGATGATCATGAAGAGGAACTCGTTGGCCGGGCGGACGCCCAGGCCGACCTCGGACGCGAACATGAACGGGCGCAGGTACAGCGAGGCCTCGCCGGAGGACGGCACCCAGGCGCGGTCCTGCTTGATCAGGGCGTCGCAGGCCTCGATGAACAGGTCGGCCGGCAGCTCCGGCATCGCCATGCGGCGGGCGGAGGCCTGGAAGCGCTCGGCGTTGGCGCGCGGGCGGAAGGTGGCGACGGTGCCGTCGGGCTGGCGGTAGGCCTTGAGGCCCTCGAAGATCGTCTGCGCGTAGTGCAGGGTCATGTTCGCGGGGTCGATCGACAGCGGGGCGTACGGGACCAGCTCGGCGTCGTGCCAGCCGCGGCCTTCGGTCCACTTGATCGTCACCATGTGATCGGTGAAGTGGCGGCCGAAGCCGGGGTTGGCCAGGATCGCCTCGCGCTCCGCGTCGGACAGCGGGTTCGAGGAGGGCTTGAGCTCGATCGTGGGCGTCGTCATGAGTGCTTGTCCTTCACCGGTTGGGTATGGCGGACCGCGCTCATGCGTACTAGGACGTCCGAGCTTCCCCGTAATCCGCGGCCTTGCGTTCGATTATCGCGCGCGGGCAGGCTTCGGAGAAACGGGGCTTAAGCGGCCCAGGGGAGATGGTGGCACCGGGGGCCGCACAGGAGAAGCCGCCAGGTCCGTTTGTGACCTGGCGGCTTCCTGGGTGGAACGGCCGGGTCAGCCGGCTACTCGCGCGGCGAGGGCGTCGCCGATCGCGTCGGTGGAGCGGAAGGTGCCGTCGCGCTCGGCCAGGTCGGCGGAGACGGCGTCCTCGATGCGGACGGCCTGGGCCTCGTAGCCCAGGTGGCGCAGCAGGAGGGCGACCGAGAGGATCGTCGCGGTCGGGTCGGCCTTGCCGGTGCCCGCGATGTCGGGCGCCGAGCCGTGGACGGGCTCGAACATGGACGGGAAGGCGCCGGTCGGGTTGATGTTCCCGGAGGCGGCCAGGCCGATGCCGCCGGTGACGGCCGCGGCCAGGTCGGTGAGGATGTCGCCGAACAGGTTGTCGGTGACGATGACGTCGAAGCGCTCGGGCTGGGTGACGAAGAAGATCGTCGCGGCGTCGACGTGCAGGTAGTCGGTGGTGACCTCGGGGTACTCCTGGCCGACCTTGTCGAAGATGTTCTTCCACATGTGGCCCGCGTACACGAGGACGTTGTTCTTGTGGACGAGCGTCAGCTTCTTGCGGGGGCGGGCGTTGGCCCGCTCGTACGCGTCGCGCACGACGCGCTCCACGCCGTATGCCGTGTTGACGCTGACCTCGGTGGCCACCTCGGCGGGCGTGCCGGTGCGCAGGCTGCCGCCGTTGCCGGTGTACGGGCCCTCGGTGCCCTCGCGGACCACGACGAAGTCGATCTCCGGACGGCCGGCGAGCGGGGTCGCCGTGTTCGGGAACAGCTTCGAGGGGCGCAGGTTGATGAAGTGGTCGAAGGCGAAGCGGAGCTTCAGCAGCAGGCCGCGCTCCAGGACGCCCGACGGGACCGACGGGTCGCCGATGGCGCCCAGCAGGATCGCGTCGTGGTGCTTGAGGGCCTCCAGCTCCGCGTCCGGGAGGGTCTCGCCGGTGCGGTGCCAGCGCTGGGCGCCGAGGTCGTACTCCTTGGTCTCCAGCTTCACATCCTGGGGCAGGACCGCGGTAAGGACCTTGAGGCCCTGAGCCACGACTTCCTGGCCGATGCCATCACCGGGGATCACTGCGAGATTGATGCTGGTCGACATGTCGGAACCGTACTCCGTGTCCCAGCCCTCAGACATATCCCGTCCAGCATTTGGACCAATGGGGATGGAACGTGTCCGGGTGCGGGCGGGCCGGGCCACGGGTTTCGGCCGGAGTCCGGTCAGTGGCCGGTCGAGCCGCCGTTGTCACGGCGGTCCAGGGCCCGCTGGAGGGCGGCGGCGGCGTTCTTGCGGTCGGCGTCGGCCGGGGAGGTGTGGCGGACGCGGCGGGAGGCGGCGGTGGTGGGGGTCATGGTGATCGACTCCTTGGGATCACGGCGTGGCGGGGCCACGGATGAGGGGTGTTCCTTCAAGGCGCCGGAAGAGGCGGGGAGCAGTGCGCCGCAGGGGTTGCCTGCCGGTGGGCGCGCGCTCTCGACCGCCATTCGCAGGATCAGCGAGACGTTCGGCTCCTACAAAGCTAGGGCAGGTCCGGCTGTATGTCTCCGCAATTACTCGGACTTCCTAGTATCTGAGACGGGAAACCCCTCGAAGGGAGCCTTCCGCAGGTTCCGTCTTCAGGCCCTTTCGGCCCTGAGTTCCCTGATCAGAGCCCTTACGGCGAGGGTCGAGGCCAATTCCGTCGTGGTGACGTATCCCACCTGCCTCACCGGCCTCCGGGGCCCCAGAGGGGTGATCTCGACGGTCTCCGGCGCCTCGCGCAGCGACAGCTCCGGCATGATCGCCATGCCCAGCCCCCGGCCGACCATGGTCAGCACCATGGCGTCGTCCTCCGCCTTCACCGTGGCCCGGGGGATCCAGTCCTGGGACCGCCACCACGCCCGGGTGTAGGAGCCGCAGTTCTCGTCCCAGTCCAGCAGCGGCAGCGCCTTGGGGTCCGGGTGCCCGGCGGGGTGCACCAGGGCGTACGCCTCCTCCGCGAGCACCCCGGTCAGCAGCCCCGGCGGTACGTCCTCCCGCGCGCCCAGCGTCGCGATGCCCAGGTCCGCCCGGCCCGCGGCCACCTCCCCCGCCGTGCCCGCGCCGATCTCGCGCACCACCCTGACCTCGGGCCGGATGCCGGGGTGCAGCGCGGCGAGCCGGTCCAGCGCGGGCGGCAGCAGGTGCAGGGCCGCGCTGCGGAAGGCCGCGACGCGCAGCACCCCCTCCACCGCGCCCCGCCCGGCGGGGGCCCGCGCCGCTCCGCGCGCCTCCGCGCCCAGCACCTCGTACAGCCGCAGGATGCGCCGGCCCAGCGCGACGGCCCGCTCGCCCGCCGGGGTGGGCGAGGCGCCGGACCGCCCCCGCTCGAAGAGCACCGCGCCGACCTTGCCCTCGCTGCCGCGCACCGAGTGCGAGACGGCCGACTGGCTGACGCCGAGGGCGGCGGCCGCGGCCGAGAAGCCGCCCGTGTCGGCGACGGCGACCAGGACCCGGAGTTCCTGCGGGGCGAGCTCGGTCACGGGTTCCCACCTCGGTGTATGAGCGGCGTTCATGGATGTGCGGCTTCCATGAGGGCAACCCCCTGCCCGGCCGCGGGATTCCTTCCTAGGTTCTCGGCCATGAGCACCGACACCGCCCACGCCGTCCACCAGATCGCCCGCCCGACCGGATTCCCGGCCGCCTCCGACTTCGCGTACACCTCCTCCCCCGTCCCCGAACCCGCCCCCGGCACCGCCCTGGTGGAGAACCTGCTGCTGTCGGTGGACCCGTACCACCGCGGGATGATGGACGGCGGCGAGGGCGGCTTCGAGCTGAACACCCCGCTGGAGGGCCGCACGGTCGGCCGGGTGACCGCCTCCCGCGACCCGGGCCTGAAGGAGGGCGACCTGGTCTTCCACCGCGCGGGCTGGCGCACCCACGCCCTGGTCACCCTGGGCGTGGACGGCACCCGCCGGCTGCGGGGCCACGAGGGCGTCCCGCTGGAGGCCTACCTGTCCGTCCTGGGCGGCACCGGCCTGACCGCCTACGCCGCCCTCACCCGGACGGCGGCCCTGCGCGAGGGCGAGGACCTGTTCGTCTCCGCCGCCGCCGGCGGGGTCGGCACCGCCACCGGGCACATCGCCCGACTGCTCGGCGCCCGCCGGATCATCGGCAGCGCCGGCTCGGCGGCGAAGGCAGCCCACCTCACCGGGGCCCTCGGCTTCGACGCCGCCTTCGACTACCACGACGGGCCGGTCGGCGAGCAGCTGGCGCAGGCCGCGCCGGACGGCATCGACGTGTACGTCGACAACGTGGGCGGGGACCACCTGGAGGGCGCGATCGCCTCGCTGCGCGAGTACGGCCGGATCGCCTGGGTCGGCGCGATCTCGACGTACAACGGGGACCGGTCCCCGGCCGCGCCACGCAACCTCTTCGAGGTGGTCCACAAGTCGCTGCGCCTGGAAGGGGTATTGGTTCGCAACCACACCAATCTCCAGGACGAGCTGGAGGACTTCCTGGTCCCCCACCTGCGCAGCGGCCGGATCGGCACCGACACCACCGTTGTCCAGGGGTTCGACCGTACCGTCGAGGCCTTCCTGGGCATGCTCCGCGGCGAGAACACGGGCAAGATGCTCGTACGGACCGGGAGCTGATTTCCGGCCGTCCCGATGTTCACCGAGTTCTTACCGCACGGATGTAGACCTTTGCGGCGGCTGCCGCCACTCTTGCCGTCAATGTGCCAGAGGGGCAATTGAGTTGGAGGCGAGCAGCCAGTGACACCCATCAGCCGCAGGGGTTTCGTGGGGATCGGCGCCGGGCTCGTGGCGGGGGCGGCCCTGCCCGCCGCCCTGCCGTCGACGGCGGCGGCCGCCGCCGCGACGGGCACGATCACCGACGTGAAGCACGTGGTGGTCCTGATGCAGGAGAACCGCAGCTTCGACCACTACTTCGGCAGGCTGAAGGGCGTCCGCGGCTTCGGCGACCGCGCCGCCGGCAACATCCCCGGCGGCTGGGGCACCTTCAACCAGCCGAACTGGGGCGGCCGCCAGTACCCGTGGAAGCTGTCCGCCACCCCCTCGGCCGGCGGGGCCGACGGCGAGACCCTGGCCCAGTGCACCGGAGACCTCCCGCACAGCTGGACCTCGCAGCACGCGGCCTGGAACAACGGCCGGATGGACAACTGGGTCGCCGGTGTCGGCAAGACCCACACCCTCGGCTACCTGGAGCGGGGCGACATCCCCTTCCACTACGGCCTCGCCGACAACTACACGATCTGCGACGCCTACTTCTGCTCCACCCTCAGCGCCACCGGCCCCAACCGCACCTTCCTGTGGAGCGGCAGGGTCGACGCGGGCAGCAAGGACGGCGGCGAGGAGTCCGGGCTGACCTGGGAGTCGTACGCGGAGGCCCTCCAGCGGGCCGGGATGAGCTGGAAGGTCTACCAGAACGCCCAGGACAACTACGGGGACAACGGGCTGGCCTACTTCAAGAAGTTCACCGACGCGCGGCCCGGCGACCCGCTGTGGGACCGGGGCATGGCCTCGGTCCCCAGGGCCACCGGCTCCACCCCCGACGACATCGCCGCCGCGATCCGCGCGGACGTCGTCGCCGGAACCCTGCCCCAGGTGTCCTGGGTGGTGGCGAGCGAGGCGTTCTCCGAGCACCCGTACGCCCCGCCCGGCGACGGCGCGCACTTCGTGGACCTGGTCTACCGCGCGCTCGCCGCGGACCCGGAGGTCTTCGACTCCACCGTCCTGTTCCTCAACTACGACGAGAACGACGGCTTCTTCGACCACGTCCCGCCGCCGGTCGCCCCGCCCGGAACCCCGGACGAGTACATCGACGGCGCCCCGATCGGCCTCGGCTTCCGCGTCCCCATGCTGGTGATGTCCCCGTGGACGCGCGGCGGCTGGGTCAGCTCCGAGGTCTTCGACCACACCTCGGTGCTGCGGTTCATGGAGAAGTGGACGACCGCGATCGGCACGCCCGCCCTCTGCCCCAACATCAGCGCCTGGCGCCGCAAGGTGACCGGCGACCTGACCGGCGTCTTCGACTTCGCGCACCCGGTGTACGGCGTCCCCGCGGGCCTGCCGTCCACCGCGAAGGTCATAGGCCAGTCCACCTGCGGCCCGCTGCCCAACCCCGTCCCGCAGAACAACGCCCAGCCGGCCCAGGAGCCCGGCACGCGGCCGGCCCGGGCCCTGCCGTACCAGGTGAACGGCAACCTGGACCGCTTCGAGTTCGGCCCGATGGGCAAGATCCTGGCCTGGTTCTCGATGACCAACCAGGGCCCCCAGGCCAAGCAGGCCGCGCACTTCTCGATCCACCCGCACCAGTACCGGGACACGGCCGCCTGGCAGTACACGGTGGACCCGGGCGCCACGTCGGCCGACTGGTTCAGCATCGGCCTGGGAGCCGGCTCGGGCAAGTACGACATCTCGATGTACGGCCCGAACCGGTTCCTGCGCCGCTTCATCGGCGACGCAACGAAGCCGGGGAAGGACCTGGAGGTCGCGGCCCGCTACGCGGTGGAGTCCGGCACCGGCAAGATGGCGGTCTGGTTCAAGATGACCAACTCCTCCGGCTCCCCGGCCACCTTCACCGTCCGCTCCAACGCCTACCGCACGGACGGCCCCTGGACCTACACCGTCCCGGCGAACTCCTCGCGCGAGGACTTCTTCAACGCGGTGGCGTACAGCAAGGGCTGGTACGACTTCACGATCCTGGCCGACGCCGACGGCACCTGGTCGCGCCGCTACACGGGCCACATCGAGACGGGCACCCCGAGCGTCTCGGGCTCCTAGGCCCTGTCCGGGCGACCCGCTACACCACGTCCCCGTCCCGCCAGTCGAAGTCGAGCCGCCCGGCGGAGTCCGGCGCGACCCCGCCGGGCGGCGTCCACACGTAGGTCGAGCCCTCCTCCTCGGGCAGCCGCTCGGGGCCCGCCGGACCGAGCACGCCGATCTGCCCGGGGTACGGCTTCCAGCCCCGGCTCTCGTACAGGGCCGCGCCCTCCTCGGACGCCGACAGGGCACCCAGGACGTAGGCCCCGGCGATCACGCGCTCCAGCGCGGCCATCACCGCCCCGCCGAGCCCGCGCCTGCGCCGGTCCTCCCGTACGGCGACGGCCTCCACGTACCCGGTCCGCAGGGCCCGCCCCTGGTGCAGCACCCGCCGCTGGACGAGGCTGCCGTGCGCGACGAGCGCGCCCGCCTCGTACACCAGGGCGTGCATGCCGCCGAGGGCGTGCTCGAAGTCCTCGTCGCCGAAGTCCCCGTCGAAGGCCCCGTCGAGCAGGTCCCGGACCGCGGCGAGGGCGTCCTCGCCGAGCTGGGAGGTGTGCGCGAGGCGGGTGCGCGTGTCGTCGCTCATGCCCCCAGTCTGCCCCGGAGCCCATCCAGTTCGGCCGCCGTCAGCCCGGCCCCGCGCAGGTAGGCGTCCGCATCCAGCCACGCCGCGGCGTCCCGGGCCAGGGCGTGCACGGTGGTGCCGAGGCCGGCGACGTACTCCTCGATCTCGGCGCCGTCGTAGGACCCGCCCCGGGCCTCGTACCGGGCCCGGACCCGCGGCTCGCTCAGCGCGTGGTCGTCGGCCGTCTCCTGCGGGCTCGCCCCGGCCAGCCGGAGCAGGACGAGCGCGATGATCCCCGTACGGTCGCGGCCCAGACCGCAGTGGAAGACGACCCCGCCCGGCGGGGCGGTGGCGACGGCGCGGGCGACGGAGGCCACGCGGTCGGGGAAGCGCTCCAGGAAAGGCCGGAAATACGCGGGGGTGCCGAAGCCGGGAGTGCCCCACCACACGTCCCAGAAGTCCCGGTGCTCGATGCCGTCGAGCGGGATCCGCAGGGTGGTCAGCCCGGCCGGGCGCGGGGCGTGGTCCACCTCGGCCTCGCCGTCGTTGCGCAGGTCGATGACGGTCCGCACCCCGTGTTCGGACAGCGTGGTCCAGCCACGGGCGGTGAGCCCGTCGAGGCTGTCCGCCCGTATGAGCACCCCCGGCCGCAGCGCTCCCAGACCGCCGAGGTCGCGGGCGTTGAAGCAGCCCTCCCAGTCCACGAAACGACCGACGTTCGACACGGTCATAGCCCCCCTGTCTGTACACAACGGACATTGGTTCATGACGTTCCCCTGGCCTCAGGAGTTCCCTCGCTGGAAGATCGGCGCATGTCGCCTGATACCCAGCAGTGGACCCCCACCCACGGCCAGCCCTACCGGCCCGTCGCCTACTCTCCCGCGCGCATGCCCGGCCCCGAATCCCTCGCGCGCGCGGCGGAGTTGCGGGCCCGGATGGACGAGCGGCGGACCGTGCGCCACTTCTCCACCGATCGCGTCCCGGAGCAGGTCGTCCGCGACGCCATCGCCTGCGCCGCCACCGCCCCCTCCGGTGCGCACCAGCAGCCGTGGACCTTCGTCCTGGTCAAGGACCCGGCCATCCGGCAGCAGATCCGCGCCGCCGCCGAGCAGGAGGAGCAGATCTCCTACGACGGCCGGCTCGGCGACGAGTGGCTCGCCGCCCTGCGCCCCATCGGCACGGACGCCGTGAAGACCCACCTCACCGACGCGCCGGCGCTGATCGTGGTCTTCCAGCAGCGCTACTGGCTCGGCCCGAACGGCACGAAGCGCAAGCACTACTACGTCGACGAGTCGGTCGGCATCGCGGTCGGCATGCTGCTCTCGGCCCTGCACCTGTCGGGTCTGGCCGCGCTCGTCCACACCCCGAGCCCGATGCGCTTCCTGTCGCACGTGCTGAACCGCCCGGAGAACGAGAAGGCCTTCGCGGTCATCCCCGTCGGCTACCCGGCCGACGACTGCGAGGTCCCGGACCTGGTCCGCAAGTCCCTGGACCAGGTCCTCGTGGAGGTCTGAACCCTGGAGCCCCGGAAATGGGGACCGCCCCCGCTCCGGACTTGGGGGTACCGGAGCGGGGGCGGGGTTCAGCTGTGGGCGGGTCAGCCCATGTGGGGGTAGCCGTACTCGGTCGGCGGGACCAGGGTCTCCTTGATGGAGCGGGTCGAGGTCCAGCGCAGCAGGTTGGACGCCGCGCCCGCCTTGTCGTTCGTACCCGAGGCACGGCCGCCGCCGAAGGGCTGCTGGCCGACGACGGCGCCGGTCGACTTGTCGTTGATGTAGAAGTTGCCCGCCGCGAAGCGGAGCTTCTCCATCGTGTCGGCGGCCGCGTAGCGGTCCTGCGCGATGACGGCACCGGTCAGGGCGTACGCCGAGACGTCCTCCATCTGCGCCAGCATCTCGTCGTACTTGTCGTCCTCGTACACGTGGATCGCGAGGATCGGGCCGAAGTACTCGGTCGTGAAGACCTCGTTCTCCGGGTCGGTGCACTCGATGACGGTCGGGCGGACGAAGTAGCCCTCCGAGTCGTCGTACGTGCCGCCGGCGACGATGGTGCAGGTCGGGTCGGCCTTCGCGCGGTCGATCGCGGCCTTGTTCTTCGCGAAGGAGCGCTCGTCGATGACCGCGCCGATGAAGTTGGTCAGGTCGCGGACGTCACCCATGGTGATGCCGTCGACCTCGGCCGCGAACTGCTCCTTGAAGCCGTCGTTCCAGATGGAGGCCGGGACGTAGGCGCGGGAGGAGGCCGAGCACTTCTGGCCCTGGAACTCGAAGGAGCCGCGGGTCAGGGCGGTCTTCAGGATCGCGCGGTCCGCGGACGGGTGCGCGACGACGAAGTCCTTGCCGCCCGTCTCGCCGACCAGGCGCGGGTAGGAGCGGTAGTTCTCGATGTTGTTGCCGACCGTCTTCCACAGGTACTGGAAGGTCTTGGTCGAACCGGTGAAGTGGATGCCGGCGAGCTCGGGGTGGTTCAGGGCCACCTCGGAGACCGCGATGCCGTCACCGGTGACGAGGTTGATGACGCCCTTGGGCAGGCCGGCCGCCTCCAGGAGCTCCATGAGGAGGACCGCGGAGTGGGTCTGCGTCGGGGACGGCTTCCACACGACCACGTTGCCCATCAGGGCCGGGGCGGTCGGCAGGTTGCCGGCGATGGCCGTGAAGTTGAACGGCGTGATCGCGTAGACGAAGCCCTCCAGCGGGCGGTGGTCGCTGCGGTTCCACACGCCGGCGCTGTTGGCGGCCGGCTGCTCGGCCAGGATCTGGCGGGCGAAGTGGACGTTGAAGCGCCAGAAGTCGACGAGCTCGCAGGGGGTGTCGATCTCGGCCTGCTGCGCGGTCTTGGACTGGCCCAGCATGGTGGACGCGGCCAGCTTCTCGCGCCACGGCCCGGCCAGCAGCTCGGCGGCGCGCAGGATGATCGCGGCGCGGTCGTCGAAGGACATCGCGCGCCAGGCCGGGGCGGCGGCCAGGGCGGCGTCCACGGCCTCCTGGGCGTCGGCCTGGGTGGCGTTGGCGTACGTACCGATGACCGACTTGTGGTCGTGCGGCTGGACGACGTCGAAGCGCTCGCCGCCGCCCATCCGCTTGACGCCGTTGATCGTCATCGGAAGGTCGATCGGGTTCTCGGACAGCTGCTTCAGCTGGATCTCGAGGCGCGCGCGCTCGGCACTGCCGGGGGCGTACGAGTGGACCGGCTCGTTGACCGGCGCGGGGACCTGGGTCACAGCATCCATGGGGCGATAACTCCTTGACCTGGTTCTTGGCTAGTTCTTGGTGATCATCGAGCGGAGGAAGAACAGCAGGTTGGCCGGCTTCTCCGCGAGGCGGCGCATGAAGTAGCCGTACCAGTCCGTGCCATAGGCCGTGTAGACCCGCATTCGGTGCCCCTCGGAGGCGAGCCGGAGGTGCTCCTCGCTGCGGATGCCGTACAGCATCTGGAACTCGTACTCGTCCAGCTTGCGGCCCGCCTGCCGGGCGAGCTCCTGCGCGATGGCGATCAGGCGCGGGTCGTGGGACCCGATCATCGGGTAGCCCTCGCCCTCCATCAGGATCTTCATGATCCGGACGTACGCCTTGTCGATCTCGGCCTTGTCCTGGATGGCGACCTCGGCGGGCTCCTTGTAGGCGCCCTTCACGATGCGGACGCGGCTGCCGGCGGCGGCCAGGCGGCGGGCGTCGTCCTCGGTGCGGAAGAGGTAGGCCTGGATCACGCAGCCGGTCTGCGGGAAGTCCCGGCGCAGCTCCTCGTGGATGGCGAACATCGAGTCGAGGGTGGTGTGGTCCTCGGCGTCCAGGGTCACGGTGGTGCCGATGGCGGCGGCGGCCTCGACGACCGGGCGGACGTTGGCGAGGGCCAGCTCGTGGCCGCCCTCCAGCGCCTGGCCGAACATGGACAGCTTGACCGACATCTCGACCGTCTCGCCCAGCTCCAGCTCCTTGAGGCGCTGGATGAGCTCCAGGTAGGCGTCCCGGGCCGCGTAGGACTGCTCCACGGCGGTGATGTCCTCGCCGACCACGTCGAGGGTGACCTCGAGGCCCTTGCGGGTCAGCTCCTCGACGATCGGGATGACCTGGTCGACCGTCTCGCCGGGGATGAACCGGTTGACCACCGGCTTGGTCACCGGGGCGGCAGAGACGATTCGGCGCATCTTGTCGCTGCGCGAAGCGGCGAGGATCGCGGGACCCAGCACGGGGCACCTCCAACGTGGTGGCAGAAGCGGACGAACGGACGCCGCAGGGGTGGGCCGCGACCGTAAGGAAAACGCAAGTAGAACCACCGTGAAACCTAAGGATCTCCACGATCCTCTGCCATCGACAGCTGTCACGCATCCGTGGCCCGGATCTCATACATCTGTCTGAAGGGCCCGTCGCGGGGTGGGAGAATGTCCGCGTGAAGGGCGATTACCAGGACCTGGTGGACGAGATCTCGGCGCTGCTCGGTGCCCCGGCGACGCTGGAGAACCGGGACTTCCGGCTCATCGCCTTCGGTGCGCACGACAGCGAGGACGACCTCGTGATGGACCCGGTGCGCACCCGCTCGATCCTGACCCGACAGTCGACCGCGGCCGTCCGGTCCTGGTTCGAGGGCTTCGGGATCGCCCGCGCCACGGGCCCCGTGCGGATCCCGGCGGCCCCCGACGCGGGGGTCTTCCGGGGGCGGATCTGCCTGCCGGTGCGGTACCGGGGCATCGTGCAGGGCTACGTCTGGCTCCTCGACCAGGACCCGGGCCCCGGGCCGGCCGCCCTGGAGGCCGCCATGGACGTGGCCCAGCGGATCGGGGTGCTGCTCGCCGAGGAGGCCAAGGCGGGCGCCGACCTCTCGCGGGAGTTCCTGGCGGTGCTCACCGCCGGCCGGGGCTGGCAGCAGGACATGGCGGTGGCCGCGCTGCGGGTGGCGCTGGGGCCGGGGGCCGAGGGGCCGCACGCCGCCGTGTGCGTGGCCCCGTGGTCCGGGGAGGCTCCGGGGTCGGTGCCGGGGGCGGCTGCGGTGTGCGTGGTCCCGGCGGGCCCCGAGGACCGGGACGGTCCGGGCCCGGGGACGGGGATGCTGGCGGTGCTGGTGCGGCTGCGGTCGGGGGACGCGCTGGGGCCGGCCCTGGCGGCGGTCGGGCGGCTGCTGCCCCGCGCGGCGGCGCCGGGGTCCCCCGGCGCGCGGGGCCCCGCCGGCGGGGACGGCTCCGTCACCGCGGGGCTCTCCGACCCGGTGCGGGCGCTCGCCGACCTGCCCGGGGCGTGGGCCCAGGCCACCGCCGCCGCCCGGGCGGCGGCGGCGCAGCCGGGGCTGGGTCCGGTGGCGCAGTGGGCGGGGATCGGGCCGTACCGGATGCTGGCCGCCCTGGGCGCCGGCCCGGCGGACGACCCGGCGACGCGGGCCCTGCTGGGCCCGGCCCACCGGGAACTGGCCCGCACGGCCGAGGTGTTCCTCGACTGCGCGGGGCAGGCGGGCCGCGCGGCGGCCGAACTGGGCATCCACCGCCAGACCCTGTACTACCGGCTGGGCCGGGTGGAGCAGCTGACGGGGCTCGACCTGGACGTCGGCGAGGACCGGCTGCTGCTGCACATGGCCCTCAAGGCCGCGCGCCTGCGGGCCTGAGGCCCGGCGGGCCGGCGGGCCGGCCGGGCCGAGGGGCTACTCCCCCGTCGGCGCGGCGGAGCCGCCGTGGAGCGACACCGTCAGGGCCTCCGCGATCCGGCGCAGGCCCTCCGTGAACTCCTCGGCGGAGGAGGCGGTTGCGGGGTCGAGGAGCCACTGGATCATCAGCCCGTTGAGCAGCGCCTGGACGACGGAGCCGAGGGTGCGCTCGTCGCGTTCGGTGAGCTCCTCCTCCGGGGTGCCGGTGAAGAGCGAGATCAGGCCCCGGCGGCCCTCGGCCTGGGAGGCGGCGAGCATCCCGCGCAGCTGCGGCAGCCGGTCACCGCTCAGCGCGACCTCCATGCTGGCCGCCCAGACGGGCGCCGATGCGTCGTGCTGCGCGAGCACGCCGTCCCACATGGCGCGCAGGCGCTCCGGGGAGCCGTCCGCACCCGGCAGGCCGCCGTGGAAGGCGGACTCGCCCCACTCCTGCATCAGGGCGATGAACGCCTGGGTGAGCAGGGCGTCCTTGGAGCCGTAGTGGTAGCCGATGGACGCCAGGTTCGTACCGGAGGCGCCGACGATGTCGCGCGCCGTGGTGCGTACGAACCCCTTCTCGACCAGGCACTTCTTGGCGCCTTCGAGCAGATCCTCTTTGTGTCCCATGGCCGCCACCGTAGCAAGACGGCCGTCCTAGACGAAGGTCCCACACGAACTTTCCATACGATCGTCATAGACAAGCGTTTCACACGCTTGTACATTCCTGCTGATGACGAACCCCGCCGCCACGGCACCCCTCGCCGGCCGCCGCGAATGGACCGCCTTCACCGTCCTGCTGCTGCCCCTGCTCCTGGTCTCGATGGACGTCTCCGTCCTCTACTTCGCGGTCCCGGCCATCACCCGGGAGCTCGACCCGACCGCCGCCCAGCAGCTCTGGATCTTCGACAGCTACGCCTTCGCCCTCTCCGGGCTGCTGATCACGATGGGCTCGCTCGGCGACCGGATCGGCCGCCGCAGGCTGCTGCTGATCGGCGCCGGCGCCTTCGGCCTCGCCTCCGTCGCCGCCGCCTTCGCCACCAGCGCCGAAATGCTCATCGCGGCCCGGGTCCTGCTCGGCGTCGGGGGCGCCACCCTGATGCCCTCCACGCTGGCCCTGGTCCGCAACCTCTTCCAGGACGCCGGACAGCGCGGCAAGGCCATCGGGATCTGGTCCGGCGCCATGACCGGAGGGGTCGCCCTCGGGTCGGTGCTCAGCGGCGTGATGCTGAAGCACTTCCACTGGGGCTCGGTCTTCCTCGTCAACGTGCCCGCGATGCTGCTCCTGCTGGCCCTGGTCCCGGTCCTGGTACCGGAGTTCAAGGACCCGGCCCCCGGCCGCTTCGACCTGCTGAGCGTGCCGCTGTCCATGGCCGCCGTGCTGCCCGTGGTCTACGCGCTGAAGGAGATCGCCGCCGAGGGCTTCGAGCCGCTGTACGCCGCCTGCCTGCTGGTCGGCCTGGCCTTCGGGTACGCCTTCGTCCGCCGCCAGCGGGGCCGCGAGGACGCGATGGTGGGCCGGGCGCTGTTCAGGGACCGCCGCTTCGGGGCGGGCATCGGCCTGAACTCCGTCGCCGCCTTCGCGATGATGGGCTCCGCCTACTTCACCACCCAGTACCTGCAGTCCGTGCTCGGCAAGGACACCCTGGAGGCCGCCCTGTGGAGCCTGGCGCCCTCGCTGCTCATCGGCGCCGCCGCGCCGGTCGCGGCCGCCCTGGCGCAGCGCACGGACCGGTCCCGGGTCATCGCCGGGTCCTTCGCCGTCGCCGCCGCCGGGTTCGGGCTGGTCTCCCTCGTGGGCACCGACTCCCTGTGGCTGCTGCTGGCCGGCGCCGGGGTGCTGGCCTCCGGCGTCGTCAGCGTGATGTCCCTGGTCTCCGACATGGCCCTCGCCACGGCACCGGCCGAGAAGGCCGGTTCGGCCGCCTCGTTGCTGGAGACGGGCCAGGAGTTCGGAGGGGCCCTCGGGATGGCGCTGCTGGGCAGCCTCGGCACCGCCGTCTACCGCGCCGACCTGGCGGGCGAGCCGTCCGCCGTACGGGAGACCCTGGGCGGCGCCGTCGCCGCAGCCGGGCAGGCCGGGGACGCGGCCGGCGGGCAGCTGCTGGCCCTGGCCCGGGACGCCTTCGTGCACGGGATGCAGTACGCGGCCTGGGGCGGTGCGGTACTGCTCCTCGCGGCGGCGGGGCTCGCGCTGGCCCTGACCCGGGGCGGGGCGATCGGGGCTCCCGCCGGGGCGGAGCCGGCCCCGGCCGAACCGGCACCGGCGCGCTGAGCCGCGTACGGCGTGTGGACGGGGTCACGCGAAAGGGCCCGGGGTCACGACCCCGGGCCCTTTCACATGCGCGCGTCGGTCAGACGAGGTTGACCGTACGGGCCGAAGCGGCGCCGATCTCCGCCGAGATGGCCGTGAGGACGTCCACCGGGACCTCCGCGTCGACGGTGAGGACGACGAGCGCCTCGCCGCCCTCCTCGGCACGGGCGACCTGCATGCCCGCGATGTTCAGGCCGGCCTCGCCGAGCAGCTGGCCGACCTTGCCGACCACGCCCGGGCGGTCGGTGTAGCGCAGCACGATCATGTGGTCGGCCAGGGCCAGGTCCACGTCGTAGTCGCCCACGCCCACGATCTTCTGGAGGTGCTTCGGGCCCGCGAGGGTGCCGGAGACCGACACCTCCTGACCGTCCGACAGGGTGCCGCGGACGGTCACCACGTTGCGGTGGTCCGGGGACTCCGAGCTGGTGGTCAGCCGGACCTCGACGCCGCGCTCCTGCGCGAACAGCGGGGCGTTGACGTAGGAGACCGTCTCGTCGACGACGTCCTCGAAGACTCCCTTGAGGGCGGAGAGCTCCAGCACCTTGACGTCGTGCTGGGTGATCTCGCCGCAGACCTCCACGTCGAGGCGGACCGCGACCTCGCCCGCGAGGGCGGTGAAGATGCGGCCGAGCTTCTCGGCGAGCGGCAGGCCCGGACGCACGTCCTCGGCGATGACGCCGCCCTGGACGTTGACCGCGTCCGGCACGAGCTCGCCGGCGAGCGCGAGGCGCACCGACTTGGCGACCGCGATGCCGGCCTTCTCCTGGGCCTCGTCCGTGGACGCGCCGAGGTGCGGGGTGCAGACGACCTGGTCGAGCTCGAACAGCGGGGAGTCCGTGCAGGGCTCCTTCGCGTACACGTCCAGGCCGGCGCCGGCGACGCGGCCCTCCTTGATGGCCGAGTACAGCGCGGCCTCGTCCACGATCCCGCCGCGCGCGGCGTTGACGATGCGGACGGACGGCTTGACCTTGTGCAGGGCCTCGTCCCCGATGAGACCGAGGGTCTCGGGGGTCTTGGGGAGGTGCACGGTGATGAAGTCGGCGACCTCCAGCAGCTCGTCCAGCGTCAGCATCTTGACGCCCATCTGGGCGGCGCGCGCGGGCTGCACGTAGGGGTCGTACGCGACGATCTTCATGCCGAAGGCCGACATGCGCTGGGCGACCAGGACGCCGATGCGGCCGAGGCCGACGACGCCGAGGGTCTTCTCGCTGAGCTCGACGCCCGTGTACTTGTTCCGCTTCCACTCGCCGTTCTTCAGGGCGGTGTTGGCCTGCGGAATGTTGCGGGCGGTGGCCACGAGCAGGCCGCAGGCGAGCTCGGCGGCGGTGACGATGTTGGAGGTCGGGGCGTTCACGACCATCACGCCGGCCTTGGTGGCGGCGGAGACGTCGACGTTGTCGAGGCCGACACCGGCGCGGGCGACGACCTTCAGCTTCTTGGCGGCGGCGATCGCCTCGGCGTCCACCTTGGTGGCGGAGCGGACGAGGATCGCGTCGACGTCCGCGATCGCGGGGATCAGCTCGCCGCGGTCGGCGCCGTTGACGTGCCGGATCTCGAAGTCCGGACCGAGCGCGTCCACCGTGGCGGGCGACAGCTCTTCGGCGATGAGTACGACAGGTTTCGAGCTCACGTGGGTCCTCACAAGTCCAGTGCGGACGGCCGTCCCGACGGCCGCAGGCGGTGGAGGGGGTAGCCGCGTGGAAGACGCACGACACTGTGGGCCTGACGCGTTGTGTTGAGCAGTGTAGTGGCGGATCGGGTGCGGATTTCCGCCTGTACGGAAGGATCACCCGTCCGGGATTGGCCGGGGTGGACAATCCGTCCTGTCCGAGGGCTGCGTTCCGGTGTTCTCCGGCCGGGGCCGGAGGGGAGCGGGTATGCGGCGGGGCCGGGACGCACCGTCCCGGCCCCGCCGTTCACGAGATCAGCTCTCGTCGCTGTCGACCCAGCTCATCAGCTTGCGCAGCTTCTTGCCGGTGGTCTCCAGCAGGTGCTCGGAGTCGGCCTTCTTGTACTCGTTGTACTTCGGCAGGCCGGCCTTGTACTCGGCCATCCACTCCTCGGCGAACTTGCCGCTCTGGATCTCCTCCAGGACCTTCTTCATCTCGGCCTTGGTGGCGTCGGTGATGACGCGCGGGCCGGTGATGTAGTCGCCCCACTCGGCGGTCTCGGAGACCGACCAGCGCATCTTCTCCAGGCCGCCCTCGTACATGAGGTCGACGATGAGCTTCAGCTCGTGCAGGCACTCGAAGTAGGCGATCTCCGGCTGGTAGCCGGCCTCGGTCAGGGTCTCGAAGCCGGCCTTGACCAGGGCGGAGGCGCCACCGCAGAGGACGGCCTGCTCACCGAACAGGTCGGTCTCGGTCTCCTCGGTGAAGGTGGTCTTGATGACGCCGGCGCGGGTGCCGCCGATGCCGGCCGCGTACGACAGGGCCAGGGCGAAGGCGCTGCCCGAGAAGTCCTGCTCGACGGCGGCGATGCACGGAACGCCGCGGCCCTCCTCGTACTGACGGCGGACGAGGTGGCCGGGGCCCTTCGGGGCGACCAGG
This sequence comes from Streptomyces sp. NPDC040718, assembly GCF_055593565.1. NCBI lineage: Bacteria > Bacillati > Actinomycetota > Actinomycetes > Kitasatosporales > Streptomycetaceae > Streptomyces > Streptomyces sp. NPDC040718. The sequence goes on from NZ_JBVIXO010000001.1 coordinate 221,372, forward strand.
GCGACGTCCACGTTGGCCGGGGGCTTGATGAAGCCGTAGCGGACGTTGAAGCCGTGGCCGAAGAAGAGCGCGTCGCCCTCCTGCAGGTGGTCCTTGATGGACGCCTCGTAGATCTCGGCCTGGAGCGGGTCCGGGGTCAGGATCATGATGACGTTCGCCCACGCCGCGGCCTCGGCGACCGGGAGGACCTTCAGGCCCTGCTCCTCGGCCTTGGCCTTGGAGCTGGAGCCCTCCTTGAGGCCGACGACGACGTCGACGCCGGAGTCACGGAGCGACAGCGCGTGGGCGTGGCCCTGGCTGCCGTAACCGATGACCGCGACCTTGCGGCCCTGGATGATGGACAGGTCGGCGTCGTTCTCGTAGAACAGCTCGGCCACTGGGATATCTCCTTGGTGCGCTGGTGTTGCTCCCACCGTACGGCGGGGAACGGAATAAGAGTTTCTCGGTCTCGCTATGCGGGCCGGCGTGTCAGTCGCCACGTCTTGGATCCGGCGCGGCTGAACAGGACGCCGCGGGCTCAGGCGCTGCGTTCGAGCGAGCGCAGGCTGCGGTCCGTGATGGACCGGCCGCCACGCCCTATGGCGATGGTGCCGGACTGCACGAGTTCCTTGATGCCGAAGGGCTCCAGCATCTTGAGCATGGCGCCGAGCTTGTCGGCGCCGCCGGTGGCCTCGATGGTGACGGCCTCCGGGGAGACGTCGACGGTCTTGGCGCGGAACAGCTGGACGATCTCGACGATCTGCGAGCGGGTCTCGTTGTCGGCGCGGACCTTCACCAGGACGAGTTCGCGCTCGATGGCGTTCGACGGCTCCAGCTCGACGATCTTGAGCACGTTGACCAGCTTGTTGAGCTGCTTGGTCACCTGCTCCAGCGGGAGGTCCTCGACGTTCACCACGATGGTGATGCGGGAGATGTCGGGGTGCTCGGTGACGCCGACCGCGAGGGAGTCGATGTTGAACCCGCGGCGGGAGAACAGCGCGGCGATCCGGGCGAGGATGCCGGGCGTGTTCTCGACCAGGACGGAGAGCGTGTGCTTGGACATGTGAGTCGTTCTCTCTCTCAGGCTCTCTCGGCTCAGTCGTCTTCGTTGTCGCCGAAGTCGGGGCGGACGCCCCGGGCTGCCATGACCTCGTCGTTGGAGGTGCCGGCGGCGACCATCGGCCACACCATGGCGTCCTCGTGGACGATGAAGTCGATCACGACCGTGCGGTCGTTGATCGCGTTGGCCTCGGCGATGACCTTGTCCAGGTCCGCCGGGTCCTCGCAGCGCAGCGCGACGCAGCCCATGGCCTCGGACAGCTTGACGAAGTCCGGGACGCGGGTGCCCTGTCGGGGCGCCGCGGACTCGCCGAGCTGGGAGCCGACGTCGTGGCCGGTCTCGTCCGCGTGCAGCACGGTGTTGGAGTAGCGCTGGTTGTAGAACAGGGTCTGCCACTGGCGGACCATGCCGAGGGCGCCGTTGTTGATGATGGCGACCTTGATCGGGATGTTGTTCAGCGCGCAGGTGGCCAGTTCCTGATTGGTCATCTGGAAGCAGCCGTCGCCGTCGATCGCCCAGACCGCGCGGTCCGGCATGCCGACCTTGGCGCCCATCGCGGCGGGGACCGCGTAGCCCATGGTCCCGGCGCCGCCGGAGTTCAGCCAGGTGCGCGGCTCCTCGTACTTGACGAAGTGCGAGGCCCACATCTGGTGCTGGCCGACACCGGCGGTGAAGATCGTGCCCTGCGGGGCGAGCGCGCCGATCCGCTCGATGACCTGCTGCGGGGAGAGCGAGCCGTCCTCGGGCAGGTCGTAGCCCAGCGGGTAGGTCTCGCGCCAGCGGTTGAGGTCCTTCCACCAGGCGGTGTAGTCGCCGGCGTTGCCCTCGGTGTGCTCGGCCTGGACGGCCTGGATCAGGTCGGCGATGACCTCGCGGGCGTCGCCCACGATCGGGACGTCGACCTCGCGGTTCTTGCCGATCTCGGCCGGGTCGATGTCCGCGTGGATGACCTTGGCGAAGGGGGCGAAGCTGTCCAGCTTGCCGGTGACGCGGTCGTCGAAGCGGGTGCCGAGGGCGATCAGCAGGTCCGACTTCTGGAGCGCGGTGACGCCGGTGACGGAGCCGTGCATGCCGGGCATGCCGACGTGCAGCGGGTGGCTGTCGGGGAAGGAGCCGAGGGCCATCAGGGTGGTGGCGACCGGGACGCCGGTCAGCTCGGCGAGGACCTTCAGCTCGGCCGTGGCGCCGGACTTCATGACGCCGCCGCCGACGTACAGGACCGGGCGCTTGGCCTGGCAGATGAGCTTGGCGGCCTCGCGGATCTGCTTGGCGTGCGGCTTGGTGACCGGGCGGTAGCCGGGCAGGTCCATGGCCGGCGGCCAGGAGAAGGTGGTCTTCGCCTGGAGGGCGTCCTTGGCGATGTCGACCAGGACCGGGCCGGGGCGGCCGCTGGCGGCGATGTGGAAGGCCTCGGCGATGGTCTTCGCGATGTCCCCGGCCTTGGTCACCAGGAAGTTGTGCTTGGTGATCGGCATCGTGATGCCGACGATGTCCGCCTCCTGGAAGGCGTCGGTGCCGATCGCCTTGGAGGAGACCTGGCCGGTGATCGCGACGAGCGGGACGGAGTCCATGTGCGCGTCGGCGATCGGGGTCACCAGGTTGGTGGCGCCCGGGCCGGAAGTGGCCATGCACACGCCGACCTTGCCGGTCGCCTGGGCGTAGCCGGTGGCGGCGTGGCCGGCCCCCTGCTCGTGGCGGACCAGGATGTGACGGACCTTCTTGCTGTCCATCATCGGGTCGTACGCCGGGAGGATGCAGCCGCCCGGGATACCGAAGACGGTGTCGCACCCCACCTCTTCGAGAGAGCGGATGAGGGACTGCGCGCCCGTGACGTGCTCAACTGCGGTGGGCTGGTGCCCACCCGTACGGGGCCGCGGCTGCGGATGGTGGGCCCCGGAGGCCTGCTCGGTCATCGGCATTCTCTTCTCGAAGCTGAGGGTTTTACGAGGAGCGGGGGGTGATCCGGATCTGGGCCGGATGCGTGTGCCAGTGCAACAAAAAACCCCTCGTGCCGGGTGGCAAGCGAGGGGAGCGCGTCGGTGGTGTCGAGCGGGGACATGCAGGCCCCAGCTTCAGCCGACGCGCTTTCCAAGTACGAGAATTCGGGTGCGCATGGCATTGACCCTCCCTCCGGCGGGAGGTGGATGTCAAGCGGGTGGGACGGGCGTCTCATTATTTGAGCCTCTATGGATGACCATCGAGCCACCGGACGAGCCGCCGGCCAAGGCGGGCTGGGCCGTACCGCCCGGTACTGGGAACGTACCTCTCGCGAGCGCGCGCCGCAGCCTGTATTCGTCGAGTGGTCCGGAGAAGGCCGCGCCCTGGCCGTGGGTGCAGCCCATGGCCCGCAGCGCCAGCACCTGCTCGGGGAGGTCCACCCCTTCGGCCACGGACTGCATGCCGAGGTCGTTTGCGATCCGCAACAATCCGGCCGTGATCTTGTGCAGCCTGGCCGATTCGACCACCCCTTCGACCAGGCCCCGGTCCAGCTTGAGGAGGTCCACCGGGAGCCTGCGGAGGGCGCTGATGGCCGCGTAGCCGCTGCCGAAGCCGTCCAGGGCGATCCGTACGCCGAGCCGGTGCAGGGCCGTCAGGCGGCGCTCCAGCTCGTCGAAGGGCACCCTGGGGTCGGAGGCGGCCAGTTCGAGCACCAGGGAGCCGGAGGGCAGCCCGTGGCGGGTCAGCAGCGCCTCCACGCTGCCGCCGGGAACGGAGCGGTCCAGCATCCGCTGGGCGGTCATCCGGACGGCCACTGGTACGTCGTGCCCGGCCCGGTGCCGCTCGGCGGCCTGCTCGACGGCCTCCTCCAGGAGCCAACGGCCCAGTTCCGCGGTGCGCGAGCCGTCCGGTCCGGCCCCCGTCCCGCCCTCGCTGTGTTCGGCCACCCGGAGGAACTCGGCCGGGGTGAAGAGGATCCCCTGGGCGGAGCGCCAGCGGGCCTGGGCGGCGACGGCGGAGACCTCGCCGGTGGCCAGGGAGACCACGGGCTGGTGCAGCAGGGCGAACTCGCCCTCGTGCAGCGCGGTGCGCAGCCGCCCGGCCAGCTCGGCCTTGCGCACGACCTCGGCCTGCATCTGGGGCGCGTACAGCTCGACCCGGTCCTTGCCTCCCGCCTTGGCCCGGTACATCGCGAGATCCGCGTTGCGCATCAGGTCCGAAGGGGTGATGCCGGGGTCGGCGAAGGCGACCCCGATGCTGGCGGCCACCCGGACCTCGCTCCCCGCGATGCGGTAGGGCTGGGAGAGGGTGGCGCGCAGCCGGTCGGCGATGTCGTGGACCTGGTACTCGCGGGCGCTGCGGTCGCGGCTGCCGTCGCCGAGGATCAGCGCGGCGAACTCGTCGCCGCCGAGCCGGGCGGCGGTGTCCCCGGCCCGGACGGCGTCCTGGAGGCGGCGGGCGGCCTCGACGAGGAGCTCGTCGCCGGCCTGGTGGCCGATGGTGTCGTTGACGGCCTTGAAGCCGTCGAGGTCGATGAAGAGCACGGCGGTGCTGTGGTCGCCGGCCCGGCGGCCGGTGAGGGCCTGCCGGACGCGGCGGGTGAACAGGGCCCGGTTGGGCAGGTCGGTGAGCGGGTCGTGCTCGGCGCTGTGCTGGAGCTGCGCCTGGAGGCGGACCCGCTCGGTGACGTCGCGGCTGTTGAGGATGAGGCCGCCCTGGTGGCGGTTGACGGTGGACTCCACGTTCAGCCACTCGCCGCCGCCCGACTTGAACCGGCACTCGATGCGGGTGGTGGGCTCCTCGGCGGGCGGGGCGGCCAGGAAGCGGCGTACCTCGTGGACCACCCGGCCGAGGTCGTCGGGGTGGATCAGGGCGGCGAGCTCGGTGCCGACCAGTTCCTCCGCCTCGCGGCCGTAGACCCCGGCGGCGGCGGGGCTGACGTAGCGCAGGGTCCCGGTGGGCGCGGCGATCATGATGACGTCGCTGGAGCCCTGCACCAGGGAGCGGAAGTGGTTCTCCTTCTGGGCCAGTTCCTGGGTGAGCGCGATGTTGTCGAGGAGCATGATGCCCTGCCGGATGACGAGGGCGAGGACGACGGTGCAGCCGGTGAAGACCACCATCCGGTCCACCTTCCGGCCGTCCACGACGTTGTAGAGGATGCCGAGGGTGCAGACGGCGGCCGCGAGGTACGGGGTGAGCGCGGGCAGCGAGCCGGTGATGGGGCGGCTGTGCGGGCGGTCCGGGCGCGGGGGCGCGGGGCGCGGCACGGGCTCGGGCCGGCGGGCGCCCCAGGGGGCGTAGGCGAGCAGCAGCGAGCCCGCGAACCAGCCGGCGTCGAGGATCTCCCCCGAGCTGTAGGTGGTGTTGAGCAGCGGCGAGGTGAACAGTGCGTCGCTCAGGACGGTCAGGGCGAGGGCCGCGATCGCCGTGTTGACCGCCGAGCGGTTGTTCGCCGAGCGCCGGAAGTGCAGCACCAGGACCATCGAGACGAGGGCGATGTCGAGCAGCGGGTACGCGAGCGAGAGCGCGGCGCGCGGCACGCTGCCGGGGGCGCCCGACTGGGCGGTGCGGGCGGCGTTGGCGAGGGCCAGGCTCCAGGACAGGGTCAGCAGCGAGCCGCCGATGAGCCAGGAGTCGAGGCCGAGGCAGACCCATCCGGCCCGGGTGACCGGGCGTTTGGCGAGGACGAGCAGGCCCACGATGGCGGGCGGTGCGAAGCAGAGGAAGGCGAAGTCGGCGAGCGAGGGCTCGGGGACCTGCCGGCCGAGGACCACCTCGTACCAGCCCCAGACGGCGTTCCCCAGGCAGCCCATGAGCGAGGAGAAGGCGAACATCAGCCAGGCGGGGCGTTCGCGCCGGTCGATCGCGCGTGCGTAGTGGTAGCAGGAGACGGCGGCCAGTAATCCGGCGGCGCTGAGTCCGAAGTCGCCCATGATCTTGGCGAGTTCGTCCGACCCCCAGCCGAGGGCGGCCCCGACGGCGTAGCCGCCGCTGACCAGTGCGAGGAGGAGTTGCGCCGCGAGGCCCCGGCCCCCTCCGCCGGTGACCGGCGGCCGGGTCAGCAGCGCCGCCCCCGGGGCGCTCACCGGTGCCCCTCGCCGGCCGCTTCCGGTGCAGCCCAGTCTCGGCGGCGTCGCCTCCGGCGGCCCTGCCGCATCGGATCCTTCGTCCATTGGCCGTGCATCGCCCGTCGCCCCCCAAAGTGTCCGATCACTCCCCAGCGCCATACGTACGTGGCGCAGCCCCTTGTTCCGGACGATACACCACTTTCGTCACTCAGCGACATAGCTCCTCTACGCTCCGTCACCAAGAGGGGGGTCCTGGCCACCGGTCGCGTACGCTTCGTCGCCCAGCGTAGCCACGCGCCGTTCCGAAGTGTGGGACGCGCCCGCGTCAGTCCTTGATCAGGACGGTGTTGTGGACCTCCTCCCCGGCGGCGAACCGGGCGAGCTGGCGGGCCACGAGCCGCTTGGCCCTGGGTTCGAACGCCGAACTGCTGCCGCCCACGTGAGGGGTGATCAGGAGGTTCGGGGCGCGCCAGAGGGGGTGGCCCGCGGGGAGCGGTTCCGGGTCCGTGACGTCGAGCGCGGCCCGCAGCCGGCCGGAGTCCAGCTCCGCCAGCAGGGCCGCGGAGTCGACGACCGGCCCGCGCGAGACGTTCACGAGGAGGGCGCCGTCCTTCATCCGCCCGAGGAAGGCGGCGTCGACGAGTCCCCGGGTGTCCTCGGTCAGGGGGGTGGTGAGGACGACCACGTCCGCGCCGGGGAGGAGGCCGGGGAGGTCGGCGAGGGCGTGGACCGGCCCGTGCGGGGCGGTGCGGGCCGAGCGCGCGACGCGCGTGATCCGCCCGCACTCGAAGGGGGCGAGCCGGTCCTCGACGGCCGCGCCGATCGCCCCGTAGCCGACGATCAGGACGGACCTGTCCGCGAGGGCGTCGTAGAAGCCGCCGCGCCACTCCTCGCGGTCCTGTCCGCGCACCATGCCGGGGATGCCGCGCAGGGAGGCGAGGACGAGGGTGAGGGCGAGCTCGGCGGTGCTGGCCTCGTGGACGCCGCGGGCGTTGCACAGCCGGACGCCCGGGCGGAGGTCGCCGAGGCCGGGCAGGACGTGGTCGATGCCGGCGGTGAGGGTCTGCACCACCCGCAGGGCGGCCATCCGCGGGAGCGGACGCAGGGTCACCGCCTGGGACTTCATGTACGGGGTGACGTAGAAGACGCAGTCGGCCGGGTCGGCCGGAAAGGTGTCCTCGCCGTCCCACTGGCGGTAGCGGAAGCAGTCGGGGAGGCCGTCGATCTCTCCGGGCGGGAAGGGGAGCCAGACGTCCCCGGTCGTTGCAGTCATGATCACGAGGCTATGCGAAGGGAACTGGATCAAGCCGTTACTTTGAGGGCCGGACCGGGACCGGGCCGGAAGGGGGACGCAGGGGTGGAGCGCAGGTCGATCGGGTCGGGACCGCTGACGGTAGGAGCCATAGGGCTCGGCTGCATGCCGATGAGCTGGGCCTACGCGCCTTCGCTCCGGAGGGGCGAGGAGTCGCTGCGCACCCTGCACACGGCACTGGACCTCGGGGCGAACCTGCTGGACACGGCCGACCTGTACGGGCCCTACACCAACGAGCTGGTGCTGGGCCGGGTGCTGCGGGAGCGGCGGCCCGAGGCCTTCGTGTCCGCCAAGGTGGGGCTGCGGGCGGGCGAGGGGCACGTGGTGGCCGACGGGCGGCCGGGGTACGTGCGGCGGGCGTGCGACGCCTCGCTGCGGCGGCTGCGGACCGACGTCATAGACCTGTACCAGCTGCACCGGGTGGATCCGGAGGTGCCGGTGGAGGAGACCTGGGGCGCCATGGCGGAGCTGGTGCAGGCGGGGAAGGTGCGGGCGCTGGGGTTCTGCGCGCTGGGCGCGGGGGCCGGACCGGGCGCGGGCCGGCGAGGGGACCGGGGGTACCGCACGACGCTGCGGCACCTGGAGCGGGTCCAGCAGGTGTTCCCGGTGACGGCGGTGCAGGCGGAGCTGTCGGTGTGGTCGCCGGAGGCGGCGTGGCAGCTGCTGCCGTGGTGTGCGGCGCGGGGGGTGGGGATGCTGGCGGCGATGCCGCTGGGCAGCGGGTTCCTGACCGGGACGCTGACTCCGGGGCAGGGCTTCGAGGAGGCTGACGTACGGGCGCGGCACCCGCGGTTCACGGCGCACGCGATGGCCTCCAACCAGGTGCTGGTGGCGGGGCTGCGGCGGATGGCCCGGCGGCACGGGCCCGAGGTCACGGCGGCGCAGGTGGCGCTGGCCTGGGTGCTGGCGCAGGGGCCGCACGTGGTGCCGGTACCGGGGGCGGAGCGGGCGCGGTGGGCGGCGGAGAACGCCCGGGCAGCGGAGGTGCGGCTCACGGGCGCGGAGCTGGCCGAGATAGCGGCGCTGCCGGCGGCGGTGGGAGCCTGGGACTAGGTCCGGTTCGCCTTCCGGTGGGGCAGGTCCACTCGATCGGGTGTACGAGGGGTGGAACTTCGGGACCGGCCGGGTCTGTTGAGAGTGGTGAAGGGCAGGACTGGAGGACACCGGACAGGGGACGGACGACCGGAGGGGAGCGGGACGATGCGGTACGGGCAGTTCCACAGGGGCGGGGCGGTGCGGGGCTTCGGGGAGGCGCCGGGGTACGGGGGCACGGGCGCGCGGCGCCGGGGCGTGCTGGCGGCGCTCGCGCTGGCCGGGTGCGGCGCCCTGCTGGCGGCGGGCTGTTCCCCGCCGGAGGGCGAGCGGGCCGGGCCGGGCGGTTCCCCGCCGGGCTCGCCGCCGGCGGGAGCGGCGTCCTCGGGGGCGTCCGGGGCGCCGGAGGGCTCGGGGCCGCCCGCGAAGGGTTCGGTGACGGTGTCGGGCGAGGCGGCCAAGGGCCTGGAGTCCCCCTGGGGCGTGGCTCCGCTTCCCGGCGGGGACCTCCTGGTCGCCTCCCGGGACAAGGGCACCATCAGCCGGGTGCGGACGGACACGGGCGCGGTGACGCAGATCGGCAAGGTCCCCGGGGTGGCCCCGGGCGGGGAGGGCGGGCTGCTGGGGCTCGCGCTGTCCCCGGACTTCGCCTCGGACCGGATGGTCTACGCGTACTTCACGACCGAGTCCGACAACCGCATCGCCCGGATGCGGTATGACGAGCAGAGACCGGCCGGGCAGCAACTGGGGGCGCCCGACACGGTGTTGCGGGGGATTCCCAAGGGGCTCATCCACAACGGCGGCCGGATCGCCTTCGGTCCGGACCGGATGCTCTACGCCGGCACGGGCGAGACCGGGAACACGGGGCTGGCGCAGGACAGGAAATCGCTGGGCGGGAAGGTCCTGCGGATGACCCCTGACGGGAAGCCGGTGCACGGGAATCCGGAGGCCGGCTCGATCGTCTACTCCTACGGGCACCGCAATGTGCAGGGCCTCGCCTGGGACAAGGACAAGCGCCTCTGGGCGTCCGAGTTCGGCCAGCGCACCTGGGACGAGCTGAACCTCATCGAGCCCGGGGGGAACTACGGCTGGCCGGAGGCGGAGGGGAAGGCCGGCAAGGCGGGATTCCGTGATCCGGTGGCGGTGTGGAAGACGGACGAGGCCTCGCCGAGCGGAATCGCCTGGGCGGAGGGCTCGATCTGGATGGCCGGACTGAAGGGCGAGCGGCTGTGGCGGATCCCGCTGAAGGGCACCGCTGCGGCGGCGGAGCCGGAGGCCTTCCTCCAGGGGAAGTACGGCCGGCTGCGCACGGTGGTGCCCCTGGGCGGGGACGGATTGCTGCTGGTCACGAGCGAGACGGACGGACGCGGGTCGCCGGAGTCGGGCGACGACAGGATCCTGAGACTGACGGTGCGGTGACCTGAGCGGCCCCGGAGGGGGCGGAAGGCAGGGTGGGCGCGGTGTTCAACATGATCGAGGAGCTGTTCAACCCGGGACGCAAGCACGCGCACGAGGAGAAGAAGCGGCTGGAGCTGTCCCGGACCGACGTCGGTGACGGCGATCCGGGACGGGGCCCCATAGACCTCGACTCCGGCAAGGTGCTCATACGCCCGGCCGAGGCCGCCGAGCACGGCGCGGCCGACCCGGGCGAGGACACGCTCTAGGAGCGTCCTCCCGGGCCCGGGGGCGTGTGGGACGCCGGGGCGAGGGGGGTGGTGAAGAGGCGCAGCCGGTGGGCGAGGGCCGCGGCCTCCCCCCGGCCGGCGACTCCGAGCTTGGCCAGGATGTTCGAGACGTGCACGCTGGCCGTCTTCGGGGAGATGAAGAGCTCCTCCGCTATCCGGCGGTTGGTGCTGCCCGTCGCGACGAGGCGCAGGACGTCCCGTTCGCGGCTGGTGAGCCCCAGGGCCTCGATGGGGTCGGTGTCCGGTACCGGGGCGGCCGGGTGGGCCTCCTCGGCGGTCAGCGGGAGCCGGGCGCGCTGCGCGAGCAGCGCCAGGTCCTCCCGGAGCCGTCGGGCGCCGAGCCGGTCGGCGGCGGCGTGGGCGTCCCGTAGCAGGTCGGCGGCCGTCTCGCGGTCCCCGCCCGAGAGGAGCAGCGCCTCGGCGAGCCGGTGGCGGGCGCGGGCGAGCAGGTACGGGCGCTGGAGCGGGCGTACGGCGGCCTCGACCGCGGTCCAGTCAGCGACGGTGTCCCGGGCCTCGGCGCGGAGCAGTTCGGCCCGCAGGTACTCGGCGTGCGCGGCCCATACGGGGACCGGGGTCGCCAGGGTCCGGGCGGCGGTGCGCAGCACCTCCAGGGCGGCGTCACGGCCGGCGTCGGCCACGGGCAGGCCCCGGGCGTCCGCCTCGGCGGAGGCGGAGGCAAGCAGCAGCGGCCAGGCGTAGCGGTGCTGGCCGAGGGGGAAGCCGTGGGCCACGGCGTCGGCGGTCTCGGCGCGGACGTCGGCTATCCGGCCCTCTCCGTCGGCCAGTCCGATGGCCAGCCGGTAGAGCGGGAGCCGGCGCTGCGGCTGGCGGTCGTGGGTGCCGAAGTGGGCGTGGGCGGCGGCGAGCTGCTGGGCGGCCTCGGTGAGTTCGCCGCGGGCCAGGGCCAGGTAGGCCAGGCGGGCGGAGGCGGCGCCGCGCGGGGCGGCGCTCTGGCCCACGCGCAGGGTGCGGCGGGCGGCCTCGGTGGCCTCCTCCCAGCGGCCGAGGCTGTAGAGGCTCTCCGCCATGTTCCCGCAGACCCAGGCCTCGGTGTCCAGGAGCCGGGACCTGCTGACGAGTTCGACCCCTTGTTCTGCCAGTTCCACGGCTTCGCGGGACCGGCCCATGGCTTCGAGTTGAGAGGTGATGTTGACGTGAGCGCGACCCGCGACCACGGTGAGGCCGAGTTCGGCGGCCCGGTCCTTGACCGCGTGCAGTTCGTCGAGGCCGGTGGTGTCGTCGCCCGAGTCGGTGAGCAGGCAGCCGTAGGTGATCCGGGCGTTGAGCTCGGTCTCCTCGGCACCGATCATGCGGGCGTACTCCACGGCCCGTTCGGCGGCGGCGAGGTTTCCGGGGCCGGGGTTGTGGAGCATGCCCCAGCCCGCGGCCCGGACGAGGACGTCGGCGTGCACCTGGGACGGGGGCAGCCCCTTGACCAGTTCCTGGGCGGTGGCGATCTCGTGCCAGCCGTCGCCCCGGCCGAGGTTGGCGACGAGGCGGGAGCGCTCGGTCCAGAACCAGGCGGCGCGCAGCGGGTCGTCGCCGTCCTCGTCGAGGGTGCGCAGGGCCAGCTTGGTGAGTTTCAGGGCGCGTTCGCGATCGCCGCCGAAGCGGGCGGCGACGGTGGCCTCGGCGAGCAGGTCGAGGCGCTGGAGCGGGGTGGTGGCCGGGTCGCAGCCGCAGGGCGGGTAGACCTCGGTGTAGTCCGCGGGGCGCAGGTCGGCGCGGACCTCGTCGGGGACGCTGTCCCACAGGTCCATGGCCCGTTCCAGCAGGCTGAGCTGCTCGGCGTAGGCGTGCCGCCGGCGGGCGGTGACGGAGGCGGCGAGGACCGCGGGCAGGGCCTTGGCGGGGTCGTTGGCCGCGTACCAGTAGTTGGCCAGCCGGATGACCCGCTCCTCGGCGCGGACCAGCGTTTCGTCCTCTTCCATGGCCTCGGCGTAGCGGCGGTTGACGCGGGCGCGCTCGCCGGGCAGCAGGTCGTCGCTGACCGCCTCGCGGACCAGCGAGTGGCGGAAGCGGTAGCCGTCGCCGTCGCTGGTGGCGAGGAGGATGTTGGCGCCGACTGCGGCCCTCAGGGCCTCTATGAGTTCGTCCTCGCCGAGCCGGACCACGGCGCGCAGCAGGGCGTACTCGACGGTGGAGCCGCCCTCGGCGACGATGCGCACCACGCGCTGGGCGGCGTCGGGCAGTACCTCGACGCGGACGAGCAGGAGGTCGCGCAGGGATTCGGTGAGCCCGGTGCGGCAGCCGCTCTCCTGGGAGGCGACGAGTTCCTCGACGAAGAAGGCGTTGCCGTCGGAGCGGTCGAAGACGGAGTCGACGAAGCTCTCCTCGGGCCGCGAGGCGAGGATCCCGGCGAGCTGGCGGCGTACCTCGGCCCGGTTGAAGCGGGACAGTTCGATGCGCTGGACGGTGCGGAGCCGGTCGAGTTCGGCGAGCAGCGGGCGCAGCGGGTGGCGGCGGTGGATGTCGTCGGCGCGGTAGGTCGCGACGAGGACGAGCCGGCCCCGGGCGAGGGTGCGGAAGAGGTAGGCGAGCAGGTGCCGGGTGGAGGTGTCCGCCCAGTGCAGGTCCTCCAGGACGAGCACGACGGTGCGGCCGGCCGCGAGCCGTTCCAGCATCCTGGCGGTCAGTTCGAAGAGGCGGGCGGTGCTCTCCTCGTCGTGGGGGCCGCGGGGGGTCTCGCCGAGTTCGGGGAGGATGCGGGCGAGTTCGTCCTCCTGGCCGGCGGCGGCCGCGGCCAGTTCGTCGGGGAGCAGGCGGAGGAGGGTGCGCAGGGCAGTGGAGAAGGGGGCGAAGGGAAGTCCCTCCGCCCCTATCTCCACACAGCCTCCGACCGCCACCACGGCGCCGCGGCGGGCGGCCTCCGTGAGGAACTCCTCGGTCAGGCGGGTCTTGCCGACTCCGGCCTCTCCTCCGATGAGCAGGGCCTGCGGCTCTTCGCCGGCGGCGCGCGCCAGGGCGTCCACGAGTGCGGCCAGTTCGTCGGCTCGGCCGACGAACACCGGGCTGACAGATCTGGTCTCCACGCCGCCGAGCATCGCACACGGGTACGGCCCTGCGGCAGTCGTTATCGGTGCGCTCGTCATATCGGGTCGGTCCACGTGGTCCGCGGCGCGGGTTACGCGGCGCGGGTGAACAGGCCCCGGTGGCGACTCACCGTCCTCTCGGATTCCTGGCTCCGAGAGGAGCGGGCGGCCTTCTTGGCCTCCCGGGCGATCCGGTACCGGTCGGCCTCGCGGATGAGGTCGGCGCGGCGGGCGGTGGCGATCTCGTACTCGAACATCTCGTTCTCCCTGGTTGCTTTTCTCGGGCACCTCGTTCGGTGTGATCCAAGATTCGCTTCCCAGAGGGGTGCGGCACATGGGGCTCATGCCGCATCTCCGCGGTCCCGGGGTCCTTAGGCCGGGGTCCGGGGACCCTGAGGCGGCCTCGGGCGGCCTAAGGCCCGGCGGGGAATCCCGTAAGGCGGTGCCTACTGGGCGGCCGTGGGGAGGGGGAAGAGCAGGTCGAAGTACATGAGTCCGAAGAGCAGGACCCCGAGGAGGCCGAGGGCCACGGCGGCCCAGGAGACGGAGCGGACCCAGGCGGGGTGGACCCGGCCGGGGGCGCCGAAGGCGGGGGCGGCGAGGACGAAGACGGCGATGAGGAGGGCGAGGGTGGAGAGGACACCGTTGACGAGGGCGGTCATGTGCCAGGCGTCGCCGTACAGGGCGGCGATCTTCTCCTTGGCGGTGGTCGCGCTGACCGATTCGATCTGGCCGATGAGGGTCTGGCGTTCGGCGGCGACGCGGGAGACCCAGCTGCCGCTGAGGGCGACGAGGCCGAGACCCGCGGCGACGACGGCGGATGCGGCGGCTCCGACGCCGGTGCTCCGTTCGGGGGCGTCCTCGTCGAGGCCGTCGGTGTCCTCGGTGTCCTCAGGGGTGGCGGCCCGCTCGCCGGCGGGGTCCGCGGCGGGCTCGGCGGCTGCCGTCCCGGGGGTGGCGGCCTCGTCGGGGGTGTCCGCGTCCGCGTCGGGGGCGGCCGGGACGGGGGTCTTCGTGGTGTCCATGCCGGGCACCGTAGGCGGCGTTTCTGAGAGGTTCCTGAGAGGGCGCCGGAAGCCCGGCCGGCCGTGGGCCGCGGGCCTCCGGCAGTGGTGGCTACGCCTTGCGGGCGGCGGCCCGTTCGGGGGCGAGGACGGCCCAGACCTCGGTGTCCTGGCGGACGCCGCGGTGGAGGTGGTTCTGCCGCATGACGCCCTCGCGGGTCAGTCCGAGGCGTTCGGCGGCGGCGATGCTCTTCTCGTTGCCGGCGGCCACGTGCCACTCCACGCGGTGCATGCCGCGCACGTCGAAGGCCCAGTCGATCAGGATCCGGCAGGCCTTGGTGACCAGGCCCCGCCCGGCCCCGGCGGGCTCCAGCCAGCAGCCGACCTCGCAGTTGCCGGCGGCGGCGTCGAAGGTCCGGAAGAGGACCCCGCCGACGAGGGTGCCCTGGACGCGGATGCCGTAGAGCCGGGCGCCGTCCTTGGCGGCCTCCTCCGCCTTGGAGCCGAGCAGGTGCCGCGCCGATTCGAGGTCGGTGACGCGGTCCGGGAGGCCGATGAACCGGCCGATGAACTCGCGGCCCCGGTCCATGTGCGCCAGGAACTCCTCGGCGTGCCACACCTCCAGCGGGAACAGCTGGGCGTCGTCGGCCAGGTCTATCGCGAACATCGGTGCTTCCTTACGGCTCGTGACCGGTCAGCGGGGCGTGCGGGCCGGTTCGGCGTGGTCGGCCTCCGGGCGCTGCGACGGAAGTGTCGCACGGGGAGTGGTGCGTTCCGGCGGCTCGATGCTGATGCGGGGCAGCCGGCGGTCGAGCCAGGCGGGGATCCACCAGTTCGCGCCGCCGAGCATGTGCATGAGCGCCGGGACGAGCAGGGTGCGCAGGACGAAGGCGTCGAGCGCGACGGCGGCGGCGAGAGCGATGCCGAACATCGCGATGAGCCGGTCGCCGCTGAGCACGAAGGCCAGGAAGACGGAGATCATGATGACGGCCGCCGAGTTGATCACCCGGCTGGTCTCGGCGAGGCCCACGCGGACGGCCCGCCTGTTGTCACCGGTTTCGAGCCACTCCTCGTACATCCGGCTGACCAGGAAGACCTGGTAGTCCATGGAGAGCCCGAAGAGCACCGACACCATGATCACCGGGAGGAAGGGCTCGATCGGCCCGGCGCTGCCCAGGCCCAGCAGTTCGCTCCCCCAGCCCCACTGGAAGATCACGACGACGACGCCGAAGGAGGAGGCGACGGCGGCGACGTTCATGGCGGCGGCCTTGAGCGGGATGCCGATGGACCGGAAGGCGAGCAGCAGCAGGGAGCAGCCGAGCGCGATGACCACCCCGACGAAGAGCGGCAGCTTGCCGACGATCACCTCGGCGAAGTCGTCGTAGCCGGCCGTCACCCCGCCGACGTGGGCGTCCATGGTGCTGCCGTGTCCGGCGCGCGGGATGACGTCCCGGCGCAGGGTGTCGACGAGTTCGCTCGTGGCCCTGGACTGCGGGGCGGATGCGGGGACGACGGTGAGGACGGCGGTGTCCCCGCTGCGGTTGAAGACGGCCGGGCCGGCGGAGGCGACGCCCTCGGTGCTGCGCAGCGCCTCTGTCAGCCGCTCGAAGGCGACGCGGTCCCCGGCCCCGTCGAGCCGGGCTACGACGCTGAGCGGGCCGTTCGTGCCGGGCCCGAAGCCTTCGGCCAGCAGGTCGTAGGCCTTGCGGGTGGTGGAGGCGGCGGGGTTGTTGCCCTGGTCGGAGGTGCCGAGGTGGAGCGAGAGGGTCGGCAGCGCGAGCACGGCCATCACCAGGGCGGCGACCAGTCCGAGCAGTTTGGGGTGGCGCTCCACGAAGGCCGACCAGCGGGCGGCGAAGCCGGTGGGCGGCTGGGGCCGGGGGCCCTCGGCGGCGAGCCTGCGCCGTTCGCGGCGCGAGAGGGCCCGCATGCCGATGTACGAGAGGAGGGCGGGCAGCAGGGTGACGGAGGCCGCCACGGTGAGTATCACGGTGAGGGACGCGGCTATCGCGACCCCGTTGAGGAAGTTCAGCCGCAGCACCAGCATGCCGAGCAGGGCTATGCAGACGGTGGCCCCGGCGAACACGACGGCCCGGCCGGTGGTGGCGACGGCGCTCGCGGCGGCTTCCTCGACGGTGAGGCCGCGCGCGAGGCCCTTGCGGTGCCGGGTGACGATGAACAGGGCGTAGTCGATGCCGACGCCGAGGCCGACGAGGGTGCCCAGCATCGGGGCGAAGTCGGCGACGGGCATGGTGTGGCCGAGGAGGGTGATGCCGAAGTAGGCGCTGCCGACGCTGACGAGGGCGGTCGCGATGGGCAGCAGGCTCGCGGCGAGGGAGCCGAAGGCGAGGAAGAGGACCACGGCGGCGATGCCGACGCCGATGACCTCGGCGAGGTGGGCGCTGGGCGCCTCGGTCAGGCCGATGGCGCGGCCGCCGAGTTCGACCTGGAGGCCGTCGGCCTGGGTGGTGGCGTTCCTCGCGGTGTCGACGACGGCCTTGGCCTGGGCCTTGGGTACGGAGTCGGCCTGGCGGTCGAAGGTGACCACCGCGTAGGCGGTGCGGCCGTCGGGGCTGATCTGGGCGGCGCCGGCGGGGCCCGGTGCGTAGGGGCTCGCGACGGATGCCACTCCGGGCAGTGCCGACACGGCGTCCAGGGCCCGGGTCATGCGCTGTTCTATCTCCGGAGTGCGTGCCGTCCGGTGGTCCGGGGCCCGCCACACGATGGTGTCGGTGTCGCCGCCCTGGCCGTGGAAGCCGTCCCGCAGCAGGGCGTGGGCCTTGGCGGACTCCGTGCCGGGGACCTCGTAGTCGTTGGAGAACGCGTTGCCGGCCGCTCCGGCCGCCGCGGCGGTCCCGCCGAGGGCGAGCAGCCAGATCAGGACGGTGACCAGTCGGTGCCGCAGGCACCACCGTGCGATTGCTGCCAACGGACGTGCTCCCTGGTGGTTCGGATCTTCACCGGGAGGTAGCCCGACGCAAAGAACTCATGAACTCGTGAACTTGTGAAGGTTCGGCCGCGAGGTCCACCGCGGCCAGGGTGGTCTACACCTCGATTGACACGATTCCAGCCTTTCGTGATCGTTGGCGGGTTTCGTGTGCATCGTCACAGGCTTGTGGCGGGATGCGGGACCTTGGTCACTGGCGCTCCGGGGCGGACGGCTCGTCGGCCCGGTAGCCGGGGAGCGAGGGCCAGCGGACGGTGAGGACCACCGTGTCCTCCTCCGCGTACCAGGAGTGGTCGACCCCGCGCCCCCACACCACGTAGTCCCCCTGCTCGGCGAGGACCACGGTGCGGCCGGGGAACTCCAGCCGGAACCGGCCGCTGATCAGCACCTGGAGGGCGGTGCGGCGCTCGCCGGTCACCCACCGGTCTCGTTCCTCGCCCTTGGGGTGGACCCCCCACTTGATCTCGACGTCCTCGCTGTGGCGGGGATCGCCGGCGTTCTTGAAGTGGCCGAGGAGCCAGCCCCGGTCGGCGGCGGCGTCGGGGGTGGCCTTGCCCGTGTAGATGGCCGAGTCGTCAGTCACGGGCCGAGGCTAATGCAGTTGTCCGCGCGGCCCCGCACCTGGTCAGCTGGCCCGCATGACGATGGGACTTGAAGAACTGCTGAAGGTGCGCGACCGCTACGACGCGGAGATGCGGCGCGACGCGCAGCCCGACGCCGCGCACGCGCGGGTGGAGCGGGCGGGCCGGGTCGTGCGCCAGACCGTGCAGGGGCTCGGCTGGAACGGTGTGCTCTGGTCGGACCTGGACGAGGGCACGGCGGACGCGGAGATCGCGGCGCAGGTGGCGTACTTCGAGGGGCGCGGGGAGGACGGGGGCGGGCCGGAGTTCGAGTGGAAGCTGTACTCCCACGACCGACCGGCGGACCTCGGGGACCGGCTGCTCGCGGCGGGGTTCGTACCGGAGCCCCCGGAGACACTGCTGGTGGCGCGGACGGCCGATCTCGCCGCCCTGCCGGTGGAGCCGCCGGAGGGGATCACCCTGCGGGTGGTCACGGACGAGGCCGGCGTGGACCTGATGATGGAGGTCCACCACCGGGCCTTCGGCACGGAACGGCCCCGGATCCGCGAGCAGATGCTCAGCCTGCTGCGGGACGAGCCGGACGCCGTTGAGGCCGTGCTGGCGATGGCCGGGGACGTCCCGGTGAGCGCGGCCCGGATGGAGATGCGCCCGGGCAGCGCCTTCGCCGGGCTGTGGGGCGGCGGCACCGCCCCGGAGTGGCGCGGCCGCGGCATCTACCGCCTGCTGGTGGCCCACCGCGCCCGTGTCGCGGCAGCCCGGAACATCCCCTACCTCCAGGTGGACGCCTCGGACGACAGCCGCCCGATCCTGGAGCGCCTGGGCTTCGGCGTGCTCGGCGTGACGACGCCTTACATCTGGCCCTCCCCGACGGCCTGACACGCGGGAGGATCCCCCATGGAGAACATGGAGAGCGCGGAGAGCATGGAGAACGCGCAGAGCAGGGAGAAGGCCGAACGCGTCGGGCCGCCGCTGACCGGCGGGGAGCGCGAAACGCTCCGGGCGTACCTCGACTACCACCG
This sequence comes from Streptomyces sp. NPDC040718, assembly GCF_055593565.1. Taxonomy (NCBI): domain Bacteria; kingdom Bacillati; phylum Actinomycetota; class Actinomycetes; order Kitasatosporales; family Streptomycetaceae; genus Streptomyces; species Streptomyces sp. NPDC040718. The sequence goes on from NZ_JBVIXO010000001.1 coordinate 240,032, forward strand.
GGCCACCCTCGCCTGGAAGTGCGAGGGCCTCGGCGACGAGGAGCTGCGGCGGCAGGCGTCGCCGCCGTCCACCCTGTCCCTGCTGGGGCTGGTGCGGCACATGGCCGAGGTGGAGCGGCACTGGTTCCGGCGCACGGTCGGCGGCGCCGACGTACCGCACCTGTGGTCCGACGGCCACGACTTCCAGGCCGCGTACGACGCCACGACCGCCACCCGCGCCGAGGCCTTCGACGCGTGGGAGGCGGAGGTGGAGCACTCCCGCGCGGTCGAGGCCGCCGCCGGGTCCCTGGACGTGACGGCGTACGTCGCCAAGTGGGAGCAGGAGGCCTCGCTGCGCCTGGTGATGCTCCACATGATCCATGAGTACGCACGCCACAACGGCCACGCCGACTTCCTGCGCGAGGCCGTCGACGGCACGGTCGGCGCGTAGCCGGGGCGCGGCCGAAGCGCCGCCGGGCGCAGGACGGTCCTAGGCGGCGCGCCAGTAGCCCAGGCTGTTGACGCGCTGCTTCGGCAGGCCCAGGTCCTTCTTCAGGTATCCCGCCAGGTCCCGGGTGGTCGCCGTGTCGCAGGCCGGCCAGACGTACGCGGCGGCCGGGTCCGGGCCCAGCAGCTCCGGCAGTTCGGCCCGCACCCGTTCGGCCAGCGCCGAACCGCCGCGCGCCACCCGCCGGACCTCGTGCCGGCCCGGGTCGGCGCGTACGGGCAGGTCCGCGTCGGAGTCGTGCCGGGTCTCGAACCGGATGGTGGCCGGGGTGCTCGGGTAGGCGTCCAGCAGGGAGTTGACGGCCGGCAGGGAGGCCGGGCCGCCGATCACCAGCAGCCGCTCCGGCTCCGGGTCCGGCGCCGTGAAGCCGGTGCCCTGGACGGTGGCCTCCAGGGTGTCGCCCGGCGCGGCCGTGCGGGCCCACCGGCTCGCCAGCCCGTCGTGCAGGGCGAACTCGAAGGCGAAGGTGCCTGCCACCGGGTCGGGGTCCACCAGCGTGTAGGCCCGCTGGTGCGGACGGCTGCCGCCCTGGAACCAGACCCGGACCCACATGGTCGGGTGCGGCGAGGCGCCGGCGGCGGCCAGCAGCCCGCCGTCGCCGAAGCGGACGCGGCGGAAGTGCTCGGTGACCTCCTCCACCGCGGTGACCGTGAACGTGAAGTCCTTGCCGCGCAGCAGCTTGAGGACCACGCCCTCCCAGCCCTTGCCGACCGCCAGGTCCACCCCTCCCCCCGACACCCTTATAGTAAGGCGAGCCTAACCTAAGACGCCCGGGGAGACGTGAGCAGTGTGACTACAGAGCCCTACGAGGTCTACCGCGACAGCTGGGGCATCCCGCACCTGCGCGCCTCCGACCCGATCCGCCTCTCCTACGCGCAGGGCCGCGTCACCGCCCTCGACCGGGCCTGGCAGCTCGAGGTCGAACGGCACCGCGCACAGGGCTCCAGCGCCGCGTTCCTCGGCGCCGAGTGCGTCCCCTGGGACCGCTTCGCCCGCCAGGCCCGCCTCGACGACACCGCCCGCCGCTGCCACGAGGCCCTCGACCCCGAGACCGCCGCCTGGCTGCGCGCCTACGTCGACGGCGTCAACTCCGGGCTGGCCGAAGGCGCCGCCCGCGACGAGCGCTTCGCCCGCACCGGCCACACCCCCACCCCCTGGGAGCCCTGGGTCCCGCTGTCGGTCTGGATCGCCACCCACATCCTCTTCGCCGGGTTCGCCACGAAGCTCTGGCGCGAGCGCGTCGCCCGCGTCCTCGGCGACGGCGCCGCCACCCTCTTCGCCACCGACGGGCCCGGCACCGCCGGCAGCAACGGCTGGCTGGTCCCGGGCGACCGGACCACCACCGGCGCGGCGATCATCGCGGGCGACCCGCACCGGTTCATCGAGGACCCGGGCGTCTACCAGCAGATACGCCTCTCCTGCCCCGAGTACGACGTCCTCGGCCTGGCCGTCCCCGGCGTCCCCGGCCTCGCCCACTTCGGCCACACCGGCAGCGCCGCCTGGGCCATCACCAACGCCATGGCCGACTACCAGGACCTCTACGCCGAGCGCCTGCGCCCCGCCGGCGACGGCCTGGAGGCACTCGGCCCCGACGGCACCTGGGAGCCCGTCGCCCGGCACACCGAGACGATCGCCGTGGCCGGCGCCGCCGACGTCGAGGTGGAGGTCCTGGAGACCCCGCGCGGCCCGGTCGTCGTCCACGGCGACGCCGACGGCCTCGTCCCCGAAGGCGCCGACGCCCTCGCCCTGCGCTACCCGCCGCGGGTCCGCCGCGACCTGGGCTTCGCCGCACTGCCCGCCCTGCTCCGCGCCCGCACCGTCGCCGACGTCGACCGCGCCCTCGACGGCTGGGCCGAGCCGGTCAACGTCGTCCACGCCGCCGACTCCGAAGGCGGCCTGCTGCACCGCGTCGCCGGAGCCGTCCCGCTGCGCGACGGCGCGAACCGGCTCCGGCCGGTGCCCGCGTGGGACGCCCGGCACGCCTGGCAAGGCTGGGCGCCCACCCCCGCCGAACCGGTCCAGGGCTTCGCCGTCATGGCGAACGCGCGCGGGATCGCGTCCCCGCTCGGCGTGGAGTTCGCGCCCCCGCACCGCGCGGACCGGATCCGGGAGCTGCTCAGCGGCTCGGCCGACTGGTCCCCGAAGGCCATGGCCGACGTACACGGCGACACGTACCTGGCCTCCGCCGAACCGCTGCTCGCACTGCTGCCCACCCCCGACGTCCTCTCCCCCGCCGCCGCCGGGCTCCGCGAGCGGCTCCTCGCCTGGGACCGGCACATGGCGGCCGACAGCACCGACGCAGCCGCCTTCGCCGCCTTCCGGAGCGCGACCGTACGCCGCCTCAGCGCCGACCCCGTCTTCGCGGACCTGGCCCCGGCCCCCGTCGGCCCGGAGGTCTTCCACCCCTGGCTGTACCTCCTGCCCCGCGTCGGCTACGCCCTGGAGGGCCTGCTCACCACCACCCTCCTCCCCGGCCTCGACCGCGCCGCGCACGTGCGCGCGGCCCTGGAGGAGACGGCCGCGGCCGGCGCCCACGAGACCCCCTGGTCCCGGCTCCACCTCCTCGCACCCTGGTCGGCGCTGCCGGACCCGGACGCCGAGTGGCCGGGCCTGGGCGGCGACCACGACTGCGTCAACGCCACCTCCTCGGTGCCCGGCTTCACCGACCGCGCCGCCCGCGCGTCCGCGGCCCGCTACGTCTGGGACCTGGCCCGACGCGAGGACAGCCTCTGGGCCGTCCCCCTGGGCGCGGACGGCGTCGCCGGCTCCCCCCACCACCGCGACCAGCTCCCCCTCTGGGCGCGCTGCGAACTCGTCCCCGTCGTCACCGACTGGGCCCGCCTCACCAAGGAATCCGCATGATCACCGGCTCCGCCGCCTCCCCCGCGTCCACCCGTACGCCCGTCCACACCCAGCACGTCGAGGGCTTCGGGACGGTCACCATCACCCCCGTCGACCCCGCCGCCGACTCCGCGCTGATCCACTCCTGGGTCACCGAGGAGCGGGCGCGCTTCTGGGGCATGGCGGAGGCCAGCCGCGAACTGGTCCAGGAGATCTACGAGGACGTCGACCGCCGCACCACCCACCACGCGTTCATGGTCCACCGCGACGGCGAGCCCGCAGCGCTGTTCCAGACGTACGAGTGCGCCGAGGACCGGGTCAGCGAGTGCTACGACGTCCTGCCCGGGGACGTCGGCGTGCACCTGCTGGTCGGACCCAGCCACGGCGGGGTCCGGCACGGCTTCACGGGGGCCCTGATGGGCACCTTCATCGCGTACCTGTTCTCCGACCCCGCCACCCGCCGCGTCGTCGCCGAACCGGACGCCCGCAACGCCAAGGCCATCTCCCTGCTGGAGCGGACCGGCTTCGAGCTCGGCCCCGAGGTCGAACTGCCGGAGATCGACCTGCCGGAGGTCTACCTCCCGGCGAAGCCGGCCCGGCTGGCCTTCCTCAGCGCGCCGGACGCGCGCTGAGGAACTCCGTGACCAGGGCGGCCCATTGCGCCGGGCGCTCGGCGAACGGAAGGTGCCCCGTGGGCAGTTCCGCTCGCCGCGCGTCCGGCAGGGCGTCCGCCAGCTCCCGCTGGGCGGCCCGCGGCACGAGCCGGTCCCGGGTGGTCTCGACGACCAGGACCGGTACGCCGATCCCCGCGAGTTCCGGACGCAGGTCCGCCCCCTTGATCAGGGCGGCCTGGTCCCCGCTCCCGGGCGTCACCGTGGACGCGGTCCCCCGCACCGCGTCCTCCAGCTCCTCGGGACCCAGCGCCTCCAGCTGCTCCTCACCGAGGACGAGCGGTACGAGGAGCCGCGCGAGCAGCTCGTTCTCGCCGCGCCGGCCCAGCTCGGACCACAGCTCCGCCAGCAGCCCGAAGCCGTGGCCGGCCCGCGCGAAGCTCGCGGTGAGCACCAGCGCCGTGACCCGCTCGGGGTACCGGGTGGCGACCCGGACGGCCACGTTCCCGCCGAGCGAGTAGCCGAGTACGGCGAACCGCTCCAGCCCCTCGGCGTCCGCGGCGGCCACGAGCTGGTCGGCCAGCTCGTCGAGCTCCAGCGGCTCCTGCGACCTCGGGGTGTCCCCGGCGCCGGGGTAGTCGACGCCGACGACGCTGTGCCGGGCGGCGAGCGCGTCCAGCAGCGGCCCGAAGTTGGCTTCCACCGACCCGCCCGCCCCGTGGGCCAGCAGCAGGCCGGGGCCGCCGCTCTCGGTGCGGACGGTGCGGGCGTAGTCGGCCCGGCGGGCCCTGGTCGTGGTCGCGGACATGCGGATCCCCCGTTTCTTTCGGTAGCGGTCGCTACAGAAAGAAACCTACCCGATTTACCTAACGACCGCTACAGAAGGTCGTCCACCCCGGGCACCACCAGGCCGAAGAGGTCGGTGACCGCGGTCAGGGCGGCGGCCTGGAGGACTGCGGCGGGCAGGACGGCGCCGTCCGGGGCGGCCAGGGCCCGGGTGGCGGTGGCCTCGCCGACCACGGTGGGCCGGTAACCGCGGTAGAACGCACCCTCGGCGGTGAAGGTCACGCACATGTGCGTCATGAACCCGGCCAGCACCAGGCCCTTCCCACTGCCGACACCGAAGCCCAGGCCGGAGAGGACCTTCTCCAGCTCGGTGGCGTGGAAGGCGTTCGGGGCCTGCTTGACCACCACCGGCTCGCCCTCGGCCGGGGCGACCTCGTCGCTGATGGCGCCGATGCGGGTGCGGACGTCGTACGGAGTGCCCTCGCCGCCGTCGTTGACGATGTGGACCACCGGCGCACCTGCGGCGCGGGCGCGCTCCAGCAGCCGGGCGCCCGCCGCGAGCGCCTCCTCGGCACCCTCCAGGGCCATCACGCCGGCGCGATAGGTGTTCTGGAAGTCGATCATCACCAGAACGGAGTCCGCCAGCCGGGCCGGACGCCCCTCAAGCCCGTTCAGGTCGCGCAGGGTCGTGGACGCGGTGCTCGTGACCGTGTTCGCGTTCGTGCTCATGAAAAAACCTTTCAAAAAGGGATGAATCACAGCGAAGAGGGCATGGCGAAGCCACTCCTCCAACGGATCGGTGCGGGTCAGCCGGCCTGCGTGCGGAAGCGCCGGCGGTAGGCCGCCGGGGTCGTGGCGAGCTGTCGGCGGAAGGCCCGGTGCAGGGTCTCCGCCGACCCGAGACCCGCGGCCGCCGCGACCTGGTCGAGCGGGCTGTCGGTGGTCTCCAGCACGCGCCGGGCCACCTCGATGCGGGCCGCTTCGACGTAGGCGGCGGGACTGGTGCCGGTCTCCTGGGTGAAGACGCGGGCGAAGTGCCGCTCGCTCAGGCACATCCGGGCCGCGAGGGCCGGCGCGGACAGGTCCGCGTCGAGGTGGTCGGAGATCCACAGCCGCAGGTCGTCGATGTCCCGGCGGCCGGCGGCCGGACGGCTGAGCGGCACCGAGAACTGGCTCTGGCCGCCCTGCCGCTTGAGGTACATCACCAGCTGCCGGGCCACCGCCAGGGCGGTCTGCTCACCCTGGTCCTCCGCGACCAGGGCCAGCGCCAGGTCCAGACAGGCACTGATCCCCGCCCCGGTCCACAGCCGGCCGCGGTCGGTCCGTACGAAGATCGGATCCGGGTCGACCACGACCTCCGGATGCTCGGCCGCCAGCTGGGCGGCGGTCGACCAGTGGGTGGTCGCCGTCCGCCCGTCCAGCAGCCCGGCCGCCGCCAGCAGGTGCGCCCCCACGCACACCGACGCCACCCGCCGGGCGTGCGGGGCGGTCCCCCGCACCCACGCCACGACGGCGTCGTCGATCCGGGCGACCGGTCCGGCCTCGGTCATGTCGACCGCGCCGGGCACCAGCAGGGTGTCCACCCGCGCGCCGACCTCGTCGAAGGCGCGGTCGGCGAGCAGCCGCACCCCGGCCGAGGTCCGCACCGATCCGGCCGTGGGCCCCGCGAGGGTGACCTCGTAGCCGGCCCGCCCGTCGGTCTCCCGGTTGGCCAGGGCGAAGACCTCGGCCGGACCGGTGACGTCGAGGAGGTCGACATCGGGGAAGACCGCGATGACGACCCGGTGCGGAGTGGGCATGAACCCATCCTCACGCGGCCCCCGCATGGCGGCAATGACGATTCCCCGTCACATCCGGACACGGCGAAGGCCCCGCACCGGGATCCGGTGCGGGGCCTTCGTCAGGAATGCCCGGGGATCAGCCCTCGACGCCGAGGCGCTCCAGGATGAGCTCCTTGACGCGGGCCGCGTCGGCCTGGCCGCGGGTGGTCTTCATGACCGCGCCGACCAGGGCGCCGACGGCGGCGACCTTGCCGCCGCGGATCTTGTCCGCGATGGCCGCGTTGCCCGCGATGGCCTCGTCCACGGCCGCGCCGAGCGCGCCCTCGTCCGAGACGACCTTCAGGCCGCGCTTGTCGACGACCTCGTCCGGGGTGCCCTCGCCGCCGAGGACGCCCTCGATGACCTGGCGCGCCAGCTTGTCGTTCAGGTCGCCGGCCGCGACCAGGGCCGCGATCCGGGCCACCTGGGCCGGGGTGATCGGCAGCTCGTCGACCGAGACGCCCTTCTCGTTGGCGTTGCGCGCCAGCTCGCCCATCCACCACTTGCGGGCGGCGGTGGAGTCGGCGCCCTCCTCGATGGTGGCGACGATGGAGTCCACCGCGCCGGCGTTGAGGATCGACTGCATGTCGTGCTCGCTGACGCCCCACTCCTCGCGGAGGCGGTTGCGGCGCACGCGCGGCATCTCCGGCAGCCCGGCGCGCAGCTCCTCGACCCAGGCGCGGGCCGGGGCGACGGGGACCAGGTCCGGCTCGGGGAAGTAGCGGTAGTCCTCGGCGTTGTCCTTGATGCGGCCGGCCGTGGTGGAGCCGTCCTCCTCGTGGAAGTGCCGGGTCTCCTGCACGATCGAACCGCCCGACGAGAGCACCGCCGCGTGGCGCTGGATCTCGAAGCGGGCCGCGCGCTCGACGGAGCGCAGCGAGTTGACGTTCTTCGTCTCGCTGCGGGTGCCGAACTCGGACTCGGGGGTCGGGCGCAGCGACAGGTTGACGTCGCAGCGCATCTGGCCCTTGTCCATGCGGGCCTCGGAGACGCCGAGCGCCTTGATGACCTCGCGCAGCTCGGCGACGTACGCCTTGGCGACCTCGGGGGCCCGCTCGCCCGCGCCCTCGATCGGCTTGGTGACGATCTCGATGAGCGGGATGCCGGCGCGGTTGTAGTCCAGCAGGGAGTGGGACGCGCCGTGGATACGGCCGGTGGCACCGCCGACGTGCAGCGACTTGCCGGTGTCCTCCTCCATGTGGGCGCGCTCGATCTCCACGCGGAAGATCTCGCCGTCCTCCAGCTGGACGTCCAGGTAGCCGTTGAAGGCGATGGGCTCGTCGTACTGGGAGGTCTGGAAGTTCTTCGGCATGTCCGGATAGAAGTAGTTCTTCCGGGCGAAGCGGCACCACTCGGCGATCTCGCAGTTCAGCGCGAGACCGATCTTGATGGCGGACTCGACGCCGATCGCGTTGACGACCGGGAGCGAGCCGGGCAGACCGAGGCAGGTCGGGCAGGTCTGCGAGTTGGGCTCGGCGCCCAGCTCGGTGGAACAGCCGCAGAACATCTTGGTCTTGGTGCCGAGCTCGACATGGACCTCGAGGCCCATGACGGGGTCGTACGACGCGAGGGCGTCCTCGTACGACAGCAGTTCGGTGAAGGTGGTCACGGTGAAACTTTCCCTCTCAGCCCAGCAGGACGTCGTCGTCGCCGAGGCGCTTCAGCTCGCGGTACAGGATCGCGAGGCCGGTGACGATGGCGGCGGCGGATACGACGGCGTCGACGAGCTGCAGCGTGTCGTTGTCGGTGCGGGCCTTGCGGACCTGCTTGATCACGCTGATGGCACCGAAGGCGGTGGTGCCCATCGACAGGTACGTCCCGGTCCTGGACTTCTTGAAGCCCTTGGCCTTGGACAGTGCACTGGAACTCACAGCGACGGAGCCTCCTCAAGCAGCGGGTGGCCCCAGCGCTCGACGAAGGCGGCCTCGACGGCGGCACCGACCTTGTAAAGGCGGTCGTCCTTCATCGCCGGGGCGATGATCTGCAGACCGACCGGGAGACCGTCCTCCGGTGCCAGGCCGCAGGGCAGCGACATGGCGGAGTTGCCGGCCAGGTTGGTCGGGATGGTGCACAGGTCCGCGAGGTACATCGCCAGCGGGTCGTCGGTGCGCTCACCGATGGCGAAGGCGGTGGTCGGGGTCGTCGGGGAGACGATCACGTCGACCTGCTCGAAGGACTTCTCGAAGTCCTTGGTGATGAGCGTGCGGACCTTCTGGGCGGAGCCGTAGTACGCGTCGTAGTAGCCGGAGCTGAGCGCGTACGTACCGAGGATGATGCGGCGCTTGACCTCGTCGCCGAAGCCGGCCTCGCGGGTCAGGGCGGTGACGTCCTCGGCGGACTTCGTGCCGTCGTCGCCGACGCGCAGGCCGTAGCGCATGGCGTCGAAGCGGGCCAGGTTGGAGGAGGCCTCGGACGGCGCGATCAGGTAGTACGCGGCCATGGCGAGGTCGAAGGACGGGCAGTCCAGCTCGACGATCTCGGCACCGAGCTCCTTGAGGAGCTCCACCGACTCGTTGAAGCGCTGGACGACGCCGGCCTGGTAGCCCTCGCCGGCGAACTGCTTGACCACACCGACGCGCATGCCGGCGACGGAGCCGTTGCGGGCGGCCTCGACGACCGGCGGGACCGGGGCGTCGATGGAGGTGGAGTCGAGCGGGTCGTGGCCGGCGATGACCTCGTGGAGGAGGGCCGCGTCCAGGACCGTACGGGCGCACGGGCCGCCCTGGTCGAGGGAGGAGGAGAAGGCCACCATGCCGTAGCGGGAGACGCCGCCGTAGGTGGGCTTCACGCCGACGGTGCCGGTGACGGCGGCGGGCTGGCGAATGGAGCCGCCGGTGTCCGTGCCGATGGCGAGCGGCGCCTGGAAGGCGGCGAGCGCGGCCGCGGAACCGCCGCCGGAGCCGCCGGGGATCCGTGTGAGGTCCCAGGGGTTGCCGGTGGGGCCGTAGGCGCTGTTCTCGGTGGAGGACCCCATGGCGAACTCGTCCATGTTGGTCTTGCCGAGGATGACGACGCCGGCTTCCTTGAGCTTGCGCGTCAGGGTGGCGTCGTACGGCGGGATCCAGCCTTCGAGGATCTTCGAACCGACGGTGGTCGGGACCCCGACGGTGGTGAAGATGTCCTTGAGGGCGAGCGGGACGCCGGCCAGCGGGCCGAGCTTCTCGCCGGCCGCCCGCTTGGCGTCCACGGCGCGGGCCTGCTCCAGGGCGCCCTCGCGGTCGACGTACAGGAAGGCGTTGACCTTCTCGTCCGTCGCCTCGATGCGCGCGAGGTGGGCCTCGGTGACCTCGACGGCCGTGAGCTCGCCGGAGGCGATCTTCTCGGCGGTCTGGGCGGCCGTGAGCTTGATGATGTTGGTGTCAGCCATGGTGATTAGTCCTCCCCCAGGATCTGCGGCACCTTGAAACGCTGCTGCTCCTGGGCGGGAGCGCCGGAAAGCGCCTGCTCGGGGGTGAGCGAGGGACGGACCTCGTCCGCGCGCATGACGTTCGTCAGCGGCAGCGGGTGGGAGGTCGGCGGGACGTCTTGGTCGGCGACCTCGGAAACGCGGGCGACCGCGCCGATGATGTCGTCGAGCTGTCCGGCGAAGTGGTCGAGCTCTTCGCTCTTCAGTTCCAGACGTGCCAGCCGAGCGAGGTGGGCGACCTCCTCGCGCGTGATGCCAGGCATGCAGCGATCCTCTGGGGGTGAGTGTGTAGGTTTCGGCCCCAATCCTATGGGGCCGACCGCTGGACCTGGTAAACGGTTTGCCCGGCGCCTGCGGCACGGTGCGCGTGTACCGCTGCGCGGAGCGGCGTCAGGGGCCGGCCGGGGTTTCCGCGGCGGCGGCGAGTTCCGCCGTGATGTCGGCCGGGCGGCGCCAGCCGCGCTCGCCGCGGGCCAGCAGCCAGGCGGTGGCCTCCTGCGGGGGCATGGCGGCGGCGACCAGCCAGCCCTGGACCGCGTCGCAGCCCAGGTCCCGCAGGCGCTCCCAGGTCTCGTCGTCCTCGACGCCCTCGGCGACGACCAGCAGGCCCAGGGAGTGGGCCAGGTCGACCGTACAGCGGACGATCTCCGCGTCCTGGGCGTCCACCGCCAGGCGGGCGACGAACGAGCGGTCGATCTTCAGCTCGCTGACCGGCAGCCGGCGCAGGTGCACCAGCGAGGAGTAGCCGGTGCCGAAGTCGTCGAGGGACATCTTGACCCCGTGCCCGGTCAGCCCGGCCATGGTGTCGGCCGCCCGCTGCGGGTCCTCCAGCAGGACGTGTTCCGTTATCTCCAGCTGGAGACCGCTCGCCGGGACCCCGTGCCGGGCCAGCCGGGCGGCGACGGCTCCCGCGAAGCCGGGGGTGTGGACGTCGCGCGGCGAGACGTTGACGGCGACAGGGACCTTCAGGCCTTGTGCCCGCCACCGGGCGACCTGGGCGAGGGCCGTCTCCAGGACGTACTCCGTCAGGTGCGGCATCAGCCCGGAGGTCTCGGCGATCGCGATGAACTCGTCCGGGGAGACCCGCCCCCGCTCGGGGTGCACCCAGCGGACCAGCGCTTCCAGACCGGCCACCTGTCCGTCGAAGCGGACCTTCGGCTGGTAGTGGAGCTCCACCTCTCCGGCGTCGAGGGCCCGGCGGAGGTCGCCGAGGAGGCCGAGCCGGTCGGGGGTGTTGCTGTCGCGCTTGGACTCGTAGACCTCGACGCCCGTGCGGTCCCGCTTGGCCTGGTACATGGCCACGTCGGCGCGGCGCAGCAGGCCTTCCGCGTCGAGCGCGTGGTCGGGGAAGACGGCGAGGCCGGCGCTGGCCTCCAGGACCAGGGTGAGGCCGTCGAGGTCCAGGGGGGAGCTGAGCTCGGCGACCAGGCTGCGGGCGACGCGCTGGGCGCTGGTGGTGGAGTCGGTGGCGGGCAGGAGTACGGCGAACTCGTCGCCGCCGAGCCGGGCCGCCTCCGCGTCGGCCGGGAGCGCCTGGCGCAGCCGCTCGGCGATCTGGAGCAGCAGCCGGTCCCCCGCGAGGTGGCCGAGCGTGTCGTTGACGGCGCGGAAGCGGTCCAGGTCGATCAGCACGAGGGCCGACCGGGTGCCCTGGCGTTCGGCCTCGTCCAGGGCGGACCAGGCCCGCTCCAGCAGCCACTGCCGGTTCGGCAGGCCGGTCAGCGGATCGCGCAGTTGTTCCTCGGCGCGGGCCCGGGCGATCCACAGGGTGGAGTCGAGGGCGATGAGCGGTACGGCGAACAGCGGCAGCAGCACCGGCTGGGTGCTGGCGACCACGCAGATCAGCGGGGCGATGCCGAGCAGGGCCGCGGCGACCAGGGCCTGGCGCAGGATGGTCGCGCGGGCCACGGTGGGCAGCCCGCCGCCGCGCGGAGTGAGCGCGAACCACAGCAGGATCCGGGTGACCAGCAGGTAGGCGAGGGCGACGAGGACCACTTCGGGGGCGGCCGCGAGGTCCCAGTCCATGGGCAGCCACGGCTGCTCGACGCTCGGCGCGTCGCCGAAGGCCGCCAGTACGAGGGCCCCCGCGCCGATGCCGAGGATGTCGACGGAGCCGTGCAGCAGGCCTTGGCGCCAGCGCTGCCTGCGCGCGGCCCCGACGAGGGAGACCACCGCCAGGGACACGAGTCCGGCGGGGATCCAGCCGTAGAGGATGAGGACGCCGAGGGTGAGCGCCGCACCGGATCCGGTGCCGCCCCACCAGCGGTCGCGGCCCAGGGCGACGAGGTGGCCGACGATGATTCCGGTGAGCAGGGCGAGGCCCCACCCCACGGGGCCGCCGGGGAACAGCGCCTGACGGTCGGTCAGTGCGGAGGTGATGCCGGCGGCGAGCACCACGGCGGCGAAGCCGACGAGGGCGAGGGGCAGCACGGTGCGCCGCCGCTCCTGTCCCGCTCCGCCCGCTCCGGTGTCGAGGGCGCGGGTCTCCGGTGTCCTGGCACCCAGGACACCCGGCCGGCCCGCCCGCACGGGTGGGATCTCCCCGCCGGATTCAGGTGACGGGTCGGCGCTTTCGGTGGGTTTCATGCCCGTCCCTCTCACAGCCGGCGATGCCGATGTCACGCGATGGCCCCGATGTCATGCCATCACGGCTGAAAGCGCATCAGGCAGCCGCGCACGACAGGCGCACCCCACAACAGTAGGACGCGAGAGGCTCCCAGGGGCAGCGGTCGGCGGTGGTTGCCCGAATGCGGCCCAGCCATCCTCATCAGTACGGTATCCGCCGAACGGGTGAGTTTGGACCAGGACCCCCCCGTCACCCGTCCGATGATCCGACAGCTCATCGGCCCTCGACCAGCCGTGTACCGGCCGTTTACCACCGGGAACCGCGCCCGGCGTGCGCCCGCCCGTACGGCCGGGCGCCATGCATCCGTTCGCCTGCGCCGCCCCCTGGACGACTCCCGTACGGGTTACTGCCCGTCCCCGGCTCCGGCACCGCCCTCCAGCGGGAGCGCGGCCTCACGCGCGGCGTCGGGCCCCTGTTCGAGGAGCACCTCGAAGCCGGCGTCGTCGAGGACCGCGAGCTTGAGCTGTACGGCCTTGTCGTACTTCGAGCCGGGGTTGTCGCCGACGACGACGAAGGAGGTCTTCTTCGACACCGAGCCGGTGACCTTGGCCCCGCGGCTCTGCAGGGCCTCCTTGGCCCCGTCGCGGGTGTGGTTCCGCAGGGTGCCGGTGACGACCACGGTGAGGCCCTCCAGCGGGCGCGGCCCCTCCTCCTCGGCGGAACCTTCCTCCTCCATGCGCACGCCGGCCGCGCGCCACTTGCGCAGGATCTCCTGGTGCCAGTCGACGGCGAACCACTCCTTGAGGGAGGCGGCGATGATCGCCCCGACGCCCTCGGTTGCCGTCAGCTCCTCCTCGGTGGCCTGCTCGATGCGCTCGATGGAGCGGAACTCGCGGGCGAGGGCCTCCGCGGCGACGGGGCCCACGTGCCGGATCGACAGGCCGTTGATGATCCGGGCCAGCGGGCGCTCCTTGGCGGCCGCGATGTTCTCCAGCATGGCCAGGGCGTTCTTCTTCGGCTCGCCCTTCTGGTTGGCGAAGACCGTGACGATCTTCTCCTCGCCGGTCTTCGGGTCCCGTTTGGGCAGTCCGCTGTCCGGGTCCCGGACGTACGCCTTGATGGGGAGGATGTCCTCGATGGTGAGGTCGAAGAGGTCGCCCTCGTCCAGCAGCGGCGGCTGCGCCGGCTCCAGCGGTCCGGTGAGGGCGGCGGCCGCGACGATGCCGAAGTTCTCGATGTCCAGGCTCTGCCGGCCGGCGAGGTAGTAGATCCGCTCCCGCAGCTGCGCGGGGCAGGTCTGCCCGTTGGGGCACCGGACGTCGATGTCCCCCTCCTTCATCGGGCGCAGCTCCGTCCCGCACTCGGGGCACAGGGCGGGCATGACGAACTCGCGCTCGGTGCCGTCCCGCAGGTCCACCACCGGGCCGAGGATCTCGGGGATGACGTCGCCGGCCTTGCGCAGGACGACGGTGTCCCCGATGAGGACGCCCTTGGCCTTGACGACCTCCTGGTTGTGCAGGGTCGCGAACTCGACCTCGGAGCCGGCCACCGTCACCGGCTCGACCTGGGCGTACGGGGTGACGCGCCCGGTGCGGCCGACGCCGACCTTGATGTCGACGAGCTTGGTGTTGACCTCTTCGGGGGCGTACTTCCAGGCGATGGCCCAGCGGGGGGCGCGGGCGGTGGAGCCGAGGCGGCCCTGGAGGGCGATCTCGTCGAGCTTGACGACGACGCCGTCGATCTCGTGCTCCACGGAGTGCCGGTTCTCGCCGAAGCGGGCGATGAACGCGCGCACCTCGGCGAGGGAGGAGACGACCTCGTTGTGCCGGGCGGTGGGCAGGCCCCATTCGCGCAGCAGCTCGTACGCCTGCGACTGGCGCTCGATCTCGAAGCCCTCGCGGGCGCCGATGCCGTGCACCACCATGTGCAGCGGGCGGGTCGCGGTGACCTTGGGGTCCTTCTGGCGCAGCGAACCGGCCGCCGCGTTGCGCGGGTTGGCGAAGGGCTTGCCCTCGGCCTCGACCAGCCGGGCGTTGAGCTCCTCGAACTTCTCCATCGGGAAGTACACCTCGCCGCGGATCTCGACGAGGGCCGGGACCCGGTCCCCCTTGAGGCGGTCCGGGATCTCGGCGATGGTGCGGACGTTGGGCGTGATGTCCTCGCCGGTGCGGCCGTCGCCGCGGGTGGCGGCGCGGGTGAGGCGGCCGTTCTCGTAGGTGAGGTTGACGGCGAGGCCGTCCACCTTGAGCTCGCACAGGTAGTGGTAGTCCGGGGTGTTCACGTCCCGGGCCACCCGGTCGGCCCAGGCGGACAGCTCCTCGTCGTCGAAGGCGTTGTCGAGGGAGAGCATCCGCTCGCGGTGCTCCACGGAGGCGAAGTCCGTCTCGTACGCCCCGGCCACCTTCTGGGTGGGCGAGTCGGGCGTGCGCAGCTCGGGGTACTGCTCCTCCAGGGCCTCCAGGGAGCGCAGCAGCTGGTCGAACTCGGCGTCGCTGACGACCGGCTGGTCGTTCACGTAGTACCGGAAGCGGTGCTCCTCGACCTGCTCGGCGAGCAGCTGGTGCTGCTCGCGCGCCGCCGTCGGTACTGCCGTGTCCTGCTGTTCGGCTGCCATGCCGTGTCCTCCCGTGGCCCGTGCTCGACCGTCACTCAGGGTTGTCGGCGAGCGACCTCGCCGCCCTGACGCAATGGGCCTGCGCCGCGCGGGCGTACGCGGGCGAGGCACCCGCCAGACCGCACGACGGGGTGACCACGACGGACTCGGCGAGAGTCCCCGGGGCCAGTCCCAGCCTGCGCCAGAGCTTCCTGACACCCATGACGCTACCGCCCGGGTCCGACAACGGGGCATCGGTGCCCGGCACCACTCCGGCGAAGAGTTTCAGGCCGCTTTCGACGGCTTCGCCGATGGCGTCGTCCTCGCGCTCGGTGAGCAGGGAGAAATCGAACGAGACGCCCGTGGCGCCGGCCCGGTGCAGCAGTGCGAAGGGGACCTCGGGCGCGCAGGAGTGCACGACGACCTCCCCGTCGTGGACGGCGAAGAGGTCGCGCAGGGTGCTCTCGACCACCTGCCGGTCGACGGCCCGGTAGGTGCGGTAGCCGCTGGCGGAGCGCACCCGGCCGCGCAGGACGGCGGTGAGCGAGGGCTCGTCGTACTGGAGCACGATCTCGGCGCCGGGGACGCGCTTGCGTACGTCGGCGAGGTGGTCGCGCAGGCCCTCGGCGAGGGATCCGGCCAGGTCGCGGCAGGCTCCGGCGTCCTGGAGGACGGCTTCGCCTCCGTGCAGTTCGAGCGCGGTGGCGAGCGTCCACGGTCCGACGGCCTGGACCTTGAGCTTGCCGGTGTGGCCCTGGGTGAACTCCTCCAGGGCGTCGAGGTCCTCGCCCAGCCAGGAGCGGGCGCGGCGGGTGTCGCGGCCGGGGCGGTCGCTGACCCGCCAGCCGCTGGGCTCGACGTGGGCGTACATGTCGACGAGCAGCCCCAGGGAGCGGCCGATCATGTCGGCGCCGGGCCCGCGGGCGGGCAGCTCGGGCAGGTACGGGAAGTCCTCGAAGGAGCCCGTCGCGGTCTTGGCGGCCTCGCGGGCGTCGCCGCCGGGCAGCGAGCCGACGCCGGTGGCGCTCGCGGTCATCGGCCGGGCCTGACGGACAGGTCGTTGACCTCGGCGTCGCGCGGCAGGTCGACGGCCATGACGATGGTCGTCGCCACGGACTCGGGGTCGATCCAGCGCTCGGGGTCGTACTCCTTGCCCTCCTGCGAGTGCACCTTGGCCTGCATGGGGCTGGCGGTGCGGCCCGGGTAGACGGAGGTGACGCGGATGCCGTTGGCCTTCTCCTCGGCGCGCAGGGAGTCGGCGAGGGCCTTCAGGCCGTGCTTGGAGGCGGCGTACGCGCCCCACTCGGCGTGGGCGGTGAGGCCGGCGCCGGAGTTCACGAAGACGATGGTGGCCTTGGAGGCGCGCAGGGTGGGCAGCAGCAGCCGGGTGACCTCGGCGGGGGCGATGAGGTTGACGTTGAGCTGCTGGTGCCAGGTCTTGGGGCGGAGCTCGCCGACGGGTCCGAGGTCGACGATGCCGGCGATGTGGAGCAGGGAGTCGATCCGCTCGGGCACGGGCTGCTTGGAGAACGCCCACGACAGCCGGTCGGGGTCCGCGAGGTCGCCCACGAGGGTCCGCGCGCCCGGGTAACGCTCGACAAGCTGCCGGGCGCGGGCGGCGTCGCGGGCGAGCAGGACGAGGTCGTCGCCGCGGGCGTGCAGGCGGGCGGCGACGGCGGCGCCGATGCCGGAACCGGCACCGGTGATCAGGTGAGTAGGCATACCGCCATGCTCGCATCCGCCCGGCGGGTCAGAGTCCCGCGGCCTCGCGGAGCGCCGCGGCCCGTCCGGTGGCGTCGTAGCCGGCGGGGACGCCCTCGGCCAGGAAGGCGGTGCCGGGGATGTGGTCGGTGCGCAGCGGGAGGATGGCCTGGTACGCGTCGGAGGCGTACCAGGCGCGGGCCCGCTCGATGTCGGGGAAGCCGATGATGACGACGGTGCCGGGGAAGGGGCCTTCGAGGACCTCGACCTCCTTGCCGTGGACGAGGAAGCGGCCGCCGAAGGGGTCCATGGTCGCCTGGATCTCCTCGATGTAGCGCAGGACGTCCTCGTTGACCGTCGGCCGGTGCAGGTGGGCGATGGCGTACGCGGTCATGTGGGCCTCCCCTGTCGGTGCGCCGGGCGGTCCCGGCCGTTGCTCCGATGCTGTCAGCGGGGGTCGGCGGTGGCGATTACCCCGGAGGTCATGCCCGGGCGGCGGGCCGGAAGGTGCGGCGGTAGGCGATCGGGGAGACGCCGATGGACGCCCGCATGTGCTGGCGCAGGGAGTTGGCGGTGCCGAAGCCGGAGCGGTGCGCGACCAGGTCGACGGGGAGGTCGCTGGATTCCAGCAGGTGGCGGGCGATCTCCAGGCGCTGGGCGGTGAGCCACTGGACGGGGGTCATGCCGACCTCGTCGCGGAACCGCCGGGTGAAGGTGCGCAGGCTCATCCGGGCGTGGTCGGCGAGTTCGGCGAGGGAGATCGGCTCGCCGAGGCGTTCCAGGGCCCAGGCGCGGGTGGCGGTGGTGGTGGCGACGGTGGGCTCGGGCACCGGCCGGTCGATGAACTGTGCCTGGCCGCCGTCGCGCCAGGGCGGTACGACGCACATGCGGGCGGCCCGGTTGGTGACGGCGGCGCCGTGGTCGCGGCGGATCAGGTGGAGGCAGAGGTCGACGCCGGCGGAGACCCCGGCGGAGGTCAGCACGTCGCCGTCGTCGACGAAGAGGACCTCTTCGTCGACGCGGACGCGGGGGTAGGCCCGGCGGAACTCGGGGGCGAGGTTCCAGTGGGTGGTGGCGGGCCGGCCGTCGAGGAGTCCGGCGGCGGCGAGCACGTACGAGCCGGAGCAGATGGAGACCAGGCGGGTGCCGGGCCGGATGCCGGCGATGGCGGCGGCCACCGCGGGCGGCAGCGGGCCGCCGAGCGCGAGCTCGGGCATGGCGTGGGTGGGCGGGACGATCACCGTGTCGGCGGTGGCGAGGGCCTCGGGGCCGGCGGCGGGCTGGAGGCTGAAGCCGGAGTCGCTGGGGACGGGCTCGCCGTCGACGGTGCAGACGACGACCTCGTACAGGGGTTCGCCGGCCTCGTCCACGGCCTGGCCGAAGACGCGCGAGGGGATGCCCAGCTCGAAGGGCGGGAAGCCGGGGAGGGCGAGCACCGCGATCAGGTGCCTGCCGTGGGGGCCGCTTCCGTCCGGGTACGTGCTCATGGCCAGATCCTGTCACATGGTGGCCGGACGGCCAATACCACGGTGGTGTGCGATGCCCGAATCTGAGTGATGTCGCCGGGCAGCGCCCGGAAAAGTACGGAATCAGTCGGAAAGAGGCAGTAGAGATGCGTGCGATCGTCGTGAACGAGTGGGGCGGCCCCGAGACCCTCGTCGAGCGGGACGTCGAGCGGCCCGAGCCCGGGCTGGGCGAGGTCCTCGTCCGCGTCCACGCGGCC
This sequence comes from Streptomyces sp. NPDC040718, assembly GCF_055593565.1. Taxonomy (NCBI): domain Bacteria; kingdom Bacillati; phylum Actinomycetota; class Actinomycetes; order Kitasatosporales; family Streptomycetaceae; genus Streptomyces; species Streptomyces sp. NPDC040718. The sequence continues at coordinate 258,566 of NZ_JBVIXO010000001.1, forward strand.
GGCGTCAATCCGGTCGACTGGAAGACGCGGGCCAGCGGTGCCCTGATCGCCTGGGGCGAGACCCCGATCGTGGGCTGGGACGTGTCCGGCACCGTCGAGGCCGTCGGTCCCGGCACGACCGTCTTCCGGCCGGGTGACGAGGTGTACGGCATGCCGCTCTTCCCGCGGCAGGCCGGCGGATACGCGGAGTACGTGGTCGCCCCGGCCCGGCAGCTGGCGGCCAAGCCCGCCTCGCTGAGCCACGTGGAGGCCGCGGCGCTGCCGCTGGCCGCGCTGACCGCCTGGCAGGCGCTGGTGGACACCGCGGACGTGCGTCCGGGCGAGCGGGTCCTCGTGCACGCCGCCGCCGGTGGGGTCGGGCACCTGGCGGTGCAGATCGCCAAGGCGCGCGGGGCGTACGTGATCGGCACGGCCAGCGCCGGCAAGCACGAGCTGCTGCGCTCGCTGGGCGCCGACGAGGTGGTCGACTACCGCGCCGTGGCGTTCGAGGACGTGGTCCCGGACGTGGACGTGGTCCTGGACGGCCTCGGCGGCGAGGTCGCCGAACGATCCCTGTCGGTGCTCCGCGAGGGCGGCCGGCTGGTCACCCTGCCTGGCCCGGACGACGTCCCGGCGGACACCCGCGGCTTCCGTGCCGACTGGGTGCTGGTCGAGCCGGACCGGCTGGGGCTGCGCGAGATCGCCGCACTGGCCGACGCCGGCGCGCTGAAGCCGCTGGTGGACACGGTCCTGCCTCTCGCGGAGGCCTCGAAGGCGCACGAGATCGGCGAGCGGGGCCGCACCACCGGCAAGATCGTCCTGACGGTCGCCTAGGGGGTGTCCGGCGGATCCGGGCCTAAGCGGTGGCGGTGGCCGCCGCCCGGGTCGTCGTCGCGATGGTGGCGGAGCCGACCACGCGGGTGTCGTCGTAGAGGACGATCGCCTGGCCGGGAGCCACGCCGCGGACCGGCTCGGTGAAGGTGACGCGCAGCTCGCCGTCCACGACCTCGGCGAAGACCTCGGTCTCGCCGCCGTGGGCGCGCAGCTGCGCGGTGTAGGTGCCCGGGGCGGCGGGCGTGGAACCGCACCAGCGGGGGCGGATCGCGGTGAGGGCGGTGACGTCGAGGGCCTCGACGGGGCCGACGGTGACGGTGTTGTTCACCGGGGAGATGTCGAGGACGTAGCGGGGCTTGCCGTCGGGGGCCGGGTGGCCGATCCGCAGGCCCTTGCGCTGGCCGATGGTGAAGCCGTAGGCGCCCTCGTGGGTGCCGACCTTCTCACCGGTGGCCCCGTCGACGATGTCGCCCTCGGCCTTGCCGAGGCGCTGGGCGAGGAAGCCCTGGGTGTCGCCGTCGGCGATGAAGCAGATGTCGTGGCTGTCGGGCTTCTTCGCGACGGCCAGGCCCCGCCGCTCGGCCTCGGCGCGGATCTCGTCCTTGGTGGTGATCGTGTCGCCGAGCGGGAAGAGGGCGTGGGCCAGCTGCTTCTCGTCGAGGACGCCGAGGACGTACGACTGGTCCTTGGCCATGTCGGAGGCGCGGTGCAGCTCGCGGGAGCCGTCTGCGTTCTCGACGACGGTGGCGTAGTGGCCGGTGCAGACGGCGTCGAAGCCGAGGGCGAGGGCCTTGTCGAGCAGCGCCGCGAACTTGATCTTCTCGTTGCAGCGCAGGCAGGGGTTCGGGGTGCGCCCGGCCTCGTACTCGGCGATGAAGTCCTCCACGACGTCCTCGCGGAAGCGCTCGGCGAGGTCCCAGCAGTAGAAGGGGATGCCGATGACGTCGGCGGCGCGGCGGGCGTCGCGGGAGTCCTCGATGGTGCAGCAGCCACGGGCGCCGGTCCGGAAGGACTGGGGGTTCGCGGAGAGCGCCAGGTGGACCCCGGTGACGTCGTGCCCGGCTTCGACGGCGCGGGCGGCGGCGACGGCGGAGTCCACACCTCCGGACATGGCGGCCAGGACGCGGAGGGGGCGGGCGGTGCGCGGCAGGTTCTCAGTCATAGCACCGTCCAGGGTACGGGGAACCGGGCGAGGTCACAGCGCGTTATCGGCTGTGGGGGGTGGATCACATGACCGAGCAGGTGGAGAAGGGGCCGCGCCGGACCCGGCGGGCGGTGCTGCTGGGCGGGCTGGGGGTCCTCGCGGCGGCGGGCTTCGCGGCCCGGGACGAGATCGGGCGGGCCTGGTGGCTGCTGCCGGGGGTGTCCAAGCCGCGCAAGGAGGGCGAGCTCGACTACGCGGGCGCGAGCTGGACGGCGGCCTCGCCGGCGAACTGGCGGCTCGCGGACCGGCCCGACGACTACCGGGTGGACCGGATCGTCGTCCATGTCACCCAGGGCGGCTTCGAGTCCTCCGTCGACGCCTTCAAGAACCCGTGGCACAAGGCGTCGGCGCACTACATAGTGCGCCAGGACGGCCATGTGGAGCAGATGGTGCGCGAGCTGGACGTGGCCTTCCACGCGGCGAACCGGGACATGAACGAGCGCAGCGTCGGCATCGAGCACGTGGGCTTCGTCGACCGGCCCAGGGACTTCACGGACGCCATGTACGCGGCCTCGGCCCGGCTGGCCGCCGATGTCTGCCGGAGGTACGGCATACCGGCGGACCGCAAGCACATCGTGGGCCACGACGAGGTCCCGGGCGCCGACCACACGGACCCCGGCCCGCACTGGGACTGGGACCGCTACGTCCGCATGGTCCGCCAGGAGCTCGGGACGGCGGCCGCTAGCTGAGACCGGCGCTGCGGGCGCGTTCCACGGCGGGGCCGATCGCGGCGGCGACCGCGGCGACGTCCTCCTTGGTGGAGGTGTGCCCCAGGGAGAACCGCAGGGTGCCGCGGGCCAGCCGCGGGTCCGTTCCCGCCGCCAGCAGGACGTGGCTGGGCTGGGCGACCCCCGCGGTGCAGGCGGAGCCGGTGGAGCACTCGATGCCCTGCGCGTCCAGCAGCAGGAGGAGCGAGTCGCCCTCGCAGCCGGGGAAGCTGAAGTGGGCGTTGGCCGGCAGCCGGTCCACCGGGTCGCCGCCGAGGACGGCGTCGGGGACGGCTGCCAGCACGGCCGCGATCAGCTCGTCGCGCAGGGCGCCGACCTCGGCCGCGAACCGCTCCCGCCGCTCGGCGGCGAGTACGGCCGCCACCGCGAAGGCGGCGATGGCCGGCACGTCGAGGGTGCCGGAGCGGACGTGCCGCTCCTGGCCGCCGCCGTGCAGGACGGGGACGGGGGTCTGGTCACGGCCCAGCAGCAGCGCGCCGATCCCGTAGGGGCCGCCGACCTTGTGGCCGCTCACGGTCATGGCGGCGAGGCCGCTGTCCCCGAAGCGGACGTCGAGCTGCCCGAAGGCCTGGACGGCGTCGGAGTGCAGGGGCACGGCGAACTCCCGCGCGACGGCGGCCAGTTCGCGGACCGGCATGACGGTGCCGATCTCGTTGTTGGCCCACATCACGGTGGCGAGGGCGAGGTCGTCGGGGTTGCGCTCGACGGCCGCCCGGAAGTCCTCGGGGCGCACGCGGCCGTAGCGGTCGACGGGGAGGTACTCGACCTCGGCCCCTTCGTGCTCGGCGAGCCAGTGCACGGCGTCGAGGACGGCGTGGTGCTCGACGGGACTGGCGAGGACCCGCCTGCGGGCCGGGTCGGCGTCGCGGCGGGCCCAGTAGAGGCCCTTGACGGCGAGGTTGTCGGCCTCGGTGCCGCCGGCGGTGAAGACCACCTCGCTCGGGCGCGCGCCGAGCGCCTCGGCGAGGGACTCGCGGGCCTCCTCGACGGTACGGCGGGCACGGCGGCCGGCGGCGTGCAGGGAGGACGCGTTACCGGTGGCGGCGAACTGTGCGGTCATCGCCGCAGCGGCTTCCGGGAGCATCGGCGTGGTCGCGGCGTGGTCGAGGTAGGCCATGATTTTTTGATTCTACGAGCCCGCCGCCGCGCCGGGTCCCGCCCGGGGGTCCTTGGTCCGACCACCGTCCCGGTGTGCGGTGCCGCTGCGCGGGGCCGGGGTCCGCTGCGCGGGGCCGGTCCCCTGCCCGCCCTTCCACCGTTCCCCGGGCCCCGCCCGGACCCTTGCGGGGGCTCCGCGCGAGGGCCTAACGCGGGGCGCGGGCCAGTTGGCGGGACTGGGCCACCAGGCGGTCCGCGGAGTCCCAGACCTCGGCGTCCTCCTCCAGGAAGCCCCCGGCGAGGTTGCGGGTGACGATGCCCACCCGCAGCGGCCCCGGGGCGGGGCGGCACCGGATGTGGGTGGTGAGTTCCACCGTCGGGGCCCAGCCCAGCAGTCCGAGGTCGAAGGCGGTCGGCGGCAGCGCGTCCACCGCGAGCAGCAGCGACAGCGGATCGGCGTCGCGGCCGTCGGCCAGCTCGAACCAGGCCCGCATCTCCCCCTTGCCGGAGGGGGCGCCGACCGCCCAGCCCGCGGTCGCCGGGTCCAGGCGGAGCCGGAGCCGGTCGACGATCGCGCTGCTGCCGGGGATCGGGGCCGGGCCGGCCTCGGCGCCGAAGCAGTCCTCGTACGCCGGGATGGCCGGCGGCCGCGCCACCGTGTGCACGGCGTCGGGGAGGGCGGTCAGGTCCCCGTACGAGGCGAGGACGCGGATGCGCTCGATCTCGGCGCCGTTCTCGTCGTACTGGAACAGCGAGGCCTGGCCCGTGGAGAGCGTGCGGCCGACGCGGACCACCTCGGTGCGGATCACGGCGGGGCCGGGCACGGAGGAGGTCAGGTAGTGGGCGGACACGGTGAAGGGGTCCGGGTGCGGCAGGGCCGCCGCGAGGGCCCGGCCGACCAGGGCCAGCAGGTAGCCGCCGTTGACGGCGGTGATGATCGTCCACCCGGCGGACAGCTCCGCGTCGTACACCCCGGGCTCGCCCGCGCGGGCGGTGATGGCGGTGTCGCGGTCGAATTCGCTGTCGCCGATGGAGGCCTTGGCCGCTGCGTAAGACATGCCGACGACGGTACACCGACAAGCTACTAAGCGGTAGCTTTTCTTTGCCGGGGCCGGCCTACGGCTCTTCGGCCACCGAGGAGCGTCGGTTCCAGGCCAGCGGGGCCCGCCAGTGGTAGCGCATCGCGAGCAGGCGCAGCACGAAGGTGGTGACGATGGCGATGCCGGTGGTCACCGGGTTGAGGACCTCGAAGCCGATGAACACGGCCACCATCGCGGCGCCGACGACGGCCGGGACGGCGTACATCTCGCGGTCGCGCAGCAGCGAGGGCACCTCGTTGGCGAGGACGTCGCGCAGCACGCCGCCGCCGACGGCCGTGGCCAGCCCCAGCGCGGCGGAGGCGGTCAGGCCGAGGCCGTACTCGTAGGCCTTGGTCGTGCCGGTGACGCAGAACAGCCCGAGGCCGGCGGCGTCGAAGACGTTGATGGCGCGGTTGATGCGCTGGACCTCGGGGTGGAGGAAGAAGACGAGCGCGGCGGCGATCAGGGGGGTGACGAAGAAGCTGAGTTCGCTGAAGGCCGCGGGCGGGACGGCGCCGATGCAGAGGTCCCGCAGGAGGCCGCCGCCGAGGGCGGTGACGAGGGCGAGGACGCAGATGCCGAAGACGTCGAAGTTCTTGCGGACCGCGAGGAGGGCGCCGGCGGTGGCGAAGACGAAGATGCCCGCGAGGTCCAGGGCGTGCTGGATGCCGGGCGGGAAGAGATCGTGGAGCACCAGGCCATTGTCGCCTGGCGGCGGGGCGGTGGTGTCCCCCGTCGTTGCGCCGCCGCGGGTGCCGCTGCGCGGAGCCGGTCCCCTGCCCGCCCTTCCACCGTCCCCGGGGGCTCCGCCCCCGACCCCGCGCCTCGATCGCCGGCGGGGCTGATCTTCAGCCCCGCCGGCGATCGAGGCCTGGGAGTCCCGTCAGGAAGAGGCAGGGGCGGCCTCGGGGGCGTTCTCCGGGTGGTGGCAGGCCGTCTGGTGGCCCGGCTTGATCGTGAGCAGCGGCGGGTCCTGCTTCGCGCAGAGCTCCGTCGCCTTCCAGCACCGCGTGTGGAAGCGGCAGCCGGCCGGCGGGGAGATCGGCGAGGGGACGTCGCCCTTGAGCAGGATGCGGCCGCTCTTCACCCCGCGCCGCCTCGGGTCCGGTACGGGGACGGCGGACAGCAGGGCGTTCGTGTACGGGTGCATCGGGGACTCGTACAGCGACTTGCGGTCCGCCAGCTCCACGATCTTGCCGAGGTACATCACCGCGATGCGGTCCGAGACGTGCCGGATGACCGACAGGTCGTGCGCGATGATCACGTACGTCAGCCCGAGCTCCTGCTGGAGGTCGTCCAGCAGGTTCACGACCTGCGCCTGGATCGACACGTCCAGCGCCGACACCGGCTCGTCCGCGACGACCAGCTTCGGCTTCAGCGCCAGGGCGCGGGCGATGCCGATGCGCTGGCGCTGGCCGCCGGAGAACTCGTGCGGATAGCGGTTGTAGTGCTCCGGGTTCAGGCCGACGAGCGAGAGGAGGCGCTGGACCTCCTTCTTGACGCCGCCCTCGGGCGTGACGCCCTGGAGCTTGAAGGGGGCCGAGACGATCGCGCCGACCGTGTGCCGCGGGTTCAGCGAGCCGTACGGGTCCTGGAAGATCATCTGCACGTCGCGGCGCAGCGGGCGCATGCCGGCCACGCCGAGGTGGGTGATGTCCTTGCCCTCGAACTCGATGCGCCCGCTGCTCGGCTCCAGCAGCCGCGTGATGAGGCGGCCCATCGTCGACTTGCCGCAGCCGGACTCGCCGACGACGCCGAGGGTCTCACCCCGCCGGACGTCGAAGTCGATCCCGTCGACGGCCTTGACGGCGGCGGTCTGGCGGCGCAGCAGCCCCTTGCTGATGGGGAAGTGCTTGACCAGGCCGGTGACCTTCAGCAGCGGCTCCGCCTCGGCGACGGCCGTCGCCGAGTCCTGGGCGGCGGTGTCCTTCTTCATGTCCGTCACAGCTTCGGCGCAATCTCTTCGGTCCAGATCCGGGTCCGCTCCTCCTGCGACATGTGGCAGGCGGACCAGTGCCGGCTGTCGTCCTGGGTCAGCTCGGGCCGCTGGGTGCGGGTGATGCCCCCCTTGGGCAGGTCGGCGTAGGGGCACCGGGGGTTGAACGCGCAGCCGCTCGGGATGTTGATGAGGCTGGGCGGCGAGCCCTTGACCGGGATCAGGCGCTCGGTCTGGTCGCGGTCGATGCGCGGCATGGAGCCGAGCAGTCCCCAGGTGTAGGGGTGGCGGGGCTCGTAGAAGACCTTCTCGGCGGTGCCGCGCTCGACGCACCGGCCGCCGTACATCACGAGGATCTCGTCGGCCATCTCGGCGACCACGCCGAGGTCGTGCGTGATCATGATGACCGCGGAGCCGAACTCCTTCTGCAGGTCGCGGATCAGGTCGAGGATCTGCGCCTGGACGGTGACGTCCAGGGCGGTGGTCGGCTCGTCCGCGATGAGCAGCTCGGGGTTGTTGACCAGCGCCATCGCGATCATCGCGCGCTGGCGCATGCCGCCGGAGAACTCGTGGGGGTACGCGTCCACGCGCCGGTGGGGCTCCGGGATGCCGACGCGGTCGAGCATCTCGACGGCGCGGGCGCGGGCCTTCTTCTTGTCGACGTCGTGGTGGGTCCGGTACGCCTCGACGATCTGCTTGCCGACCGAGTAGTACGGGTGCATCGCGGACAGCGGGTCCTGGAAGACCATCGCCATCTTGCGGCCGCGCAGCCGGCGTACGTGGTCGGCGTCGGCGCTGACGAGCTCCTCGCCGTCGAGCACCACCTCGCCCGAGATGTTCGGGCGGCTGCGCGCGTTGCCGGTGCGGTGCAGGCCCATGATGGCCAGCGAGGTCACCGACTTGCCGGAGCCGGACTCGCCGACGATGCCGAGGGTCTTGCCGCGCTCCAGGTCGAAGGTCAGGCCGTCGACGGACTTGACCAGGCCGTCGTCGGTCGGGAAGTGGACCTTGAGGTCGCGCACGGAGAGGAAGGGGGCCGCGTCGCGCGCGCCGCCCTGCTCGGGCACGAAGGCCGGCTGGTCGGAATCGTTCTTGGTCACGTCAGCCTCACGCGCGGGTCGATGACGGCGTACAGCAGGTCCACGATCAGGTTCGCCATGACCACGAAGAGCGCGGCGAGCAGGGTGACCCCCATGATCACGGGGAGGTCGCCGGCGCTGATCGCGGCCACGGCGGCCGTGCCCAGGCCCTGGAAGTTGAAGGTGGTCTCGGTGAGCACCGCGCCGCCGAGGAGGCCGCCGAGGTCCAGGCCGAACATGGTGACGACCGGGGTGAGCGTGGAGCGCAGGGCGTGCTTGCGGATGACCACGCCCTCCTTGAGGCCCTTGGCGCGGGCGGTGCGGATGTAGTCCTCGCCCATGACCTCCAGCATGGTCGCCCGGGTGATGCGGGCGTAGGTCGCGGCGAAGAGGAAGGCCAGGGTGACCCAGGGCAGGATCATGCTGTTGAGCCAGGCCAGCGGATCCTCGGTCAGGGGCTGGTAGTTGGAGACGTCCAGCCAGCCGAGGCTGTAGACGAAGATCGCGGGGGCCACCATGCCGGTGAAGAAGATCGGCAGGGAGACGCCGGCGAGCGCGCCGACCATGACGGTGCGGTCGATGGCGGTGCGGCGTTTGAGTGCGGAGACCACGCCCGTGGCCACGCCGGCGATCACCCAGATCACGGCCGCCCCGAGGGCGAGCGAGAGGGTGACGGGGATGCGGTCCATCATGGTTTCCCAGACGGGTGCCTCGGTCTTGAAGGAGTAGCCGAAGCAGGGGGCCGCACAGTGGGTGATGTCGGTGCCGCCGTCGTAGTCGCGGCCGGCGAAGATGCCCTTGACGAAGAGCAGGTACTGCTCGGAGATGGGCTTGTCGAAGCCCATCTTCACGCGGATGCCCGCCAGGGCGGTCTCGTTGGTCTCCCGGCCTGCGTACATGAGCGCGGGATCGCTGCCGGTCAGCTTCGGGACCGCGAAGAAGATGCCGAAGGTGACCACGGAGACCACCAGCAGCGTGGCGGCGACGTTGAACAGCCGCCGTATGAGGTAGACGAGCACTGCAGTCGGCCGCCCGGGGCTGTTGGCCGCCACCCCTCGTGGGGGCGGCGGCCAGCGCCTGCGGCCTTCACCTGCCCTTCGGACTAGCGCATGTGCGGTGAAGGCACTTACTTACGTGCTGAGTTGCTGTTGCGTGCCCGGCGGTCGGCCGGGCTGCCCGGCTGCCCGGCTCATCGCCGGGCAGCCTGCTGGTCCTGCTGCTCTGCTACTACTGCTTGATGCCCACGGTGGCGAGGTCGATCTTGCCGAAGGACTCGTTGAAGAAGACGTTCGTCAGGCGCGGGTTGTGGTAGACGAGCGCCTTGTCGAAGTTGATCGGCAGGTAGAGCGCCTTGTCCATGACCTTCTTGTTGATCTCCCCGTAGAACGGGGCGGCGGCCTCCGGGGTGGCGGCGGCAGCGGCCTTGTCGAACAGGCCGTTGATCTCGCTGTCGTTGACCTCGGTGTAGTTGTTGTTGCCGTTCGGCAGGATGAACGATCCGTCGACCAGCGGCTGCAGGAAGCCCGCGCCGGAGTTGTAGTCGGCGCCCCAGCCCATGACGATGATGCCGTAGCCCTTCTTCTTCACGTTCTCGGGCGAACCGATCGTGGAGGAGGAGAGCTTGCCGTCGAACTGGTCGATCGTCGCCTTGATGCCGACCTTGGCGAGCGAGGCCTGGAGGGACTCGGCCGTCTTCACCTCGGGGGCGCGGTTGTTGCGCACGGCGATGACGGTCTCGAAGCCGTCGGGCTTGCCACAGGCCTTGAGGGCCTCCTTGGCCTTGGCCTCCTGCGGCTTGCCCTTCGTCAGGCCGAAGGGGTCGTACGCCTTGTCCGAACCGGGGACACCGGCCGGCAGCATGTTCGCGCCGAGGTCACCGCTGGTCGGGCCGCCGCGGGCGGTCTGGAGCGACTTCGGGTCGGCCGCGTAGATGACGGCCTTGCGGCACTCGATGTTGTCGAACGGCGCGACCGTCTGCGGGAAGGCGAAGTAGCGGATGTAGCCCGTGAACGGGTTGTCCGCGTTGGCCTTGAGCTTGTCGTCCTTGAGGATCTTGTTCTTCGCGGCCTGCTGGACACCGGTGCCGTCGACGGCCATGTCGATGTCGCCCGAGAGCAGGCGCTGGTCCATGTCGTCCGGGTTGGTGGTGACCGTGAAGGAGACCTTGTCCGGCAGACCCTTGCGGATCGGGTCCGTCTTCGGGTCCCAGTTCTCGTTGCGGACGAAGGTCGCGCCCTTGCCGGCGGTGAAGCTCTCGACCTTGTAGGGGCCGGTCGAGATCGGCTTGTTGGTGTACGTGGCGCCCGTGTCCTTGCCCGCCGGGACCGGCGAGGAGGACGGCATGGCCAGCAGGTAGCTGAAGTCCGAGTTCGCGCTCGCCAGGTTGAAGACGATCGTCTTGTCGTCCGGCGTCTCGACCGTCTTCAGACCCATCTTGTTCGGGTCGGTGTCCTTGTACGGGCCGGGGTACTTCTGGCCCTGGTCCAGGAGGTCGATCAGGTAGGTCGGACCGCCGGACAGCACGTCCTGCGCGAAGACGCGCTCGACGCCGTACTTGATGTCCTTCGAGGTGATCGGCGTACCGTCCTCGAACTTCACCCCGTCCTTGAGCTTCAGGGTGTAGGTCTTGCCGTCGTTGCTGATGACCGGCAGGGCCTCGGCGAGGTCGGGGACGACCTTCGTGCCGTCCTTGCCCGGCTTGGCGTCGTAGGCCAGCAGGCTGCGGACGTAGAGCCGCTGCATGTTCCAGACGAAGCCGTAGTAGGCGCGCGCCGGGTCGAGGTAGTCGACGTCCTGCGGGGACCAGAGCTTGAGCTCGCCGCCCTTGGCGTCCGAAGGGTTGATCACGGCGGTGGCGGCACCGCTGTAGCCCTTGCCGCTGTCGCCGTCGGCCTTGTCGTCCTTCTTGTTCTCGGTACCACCGCACGCGGCGGTCATCGAGAGCGCGGCGATCACGGCGGTGATCGCGAGGGCCTGCTTTCTGCGGGTCACGGTTGTCCAACCTCCATAGGTGGTGAATCGAAGAAGCGGTTCAGCTGCCCTTGGGGTCGAGTGCGTCACGCAGCCCGTCCCCGAAGAGGTTGAACGCCAGGACGGTGATGAAGATCGTCATACCGGGAACCACCATGTACATGGGGTCGTCCTGGTAGATGGGGACGGCGTCGGAGAGCATCTTTCCCCAGGAAGCGGTGGGCGGCTTGACGCCGGCACCCAGGAAGCTGAGGGCCGCTTCGGTCAGGATGTTGGTCGGGATGATCAGCGTTGCGTAGACGAGGATCGGCGCGACCAGGTTCGGCAGCAGCTCCTTGAGGAGGATGTAGCCGCGGCCCGCTCCGAGGCTGCGCGCGGCCTCGACGTACTCGCGTTCGCGCAGGGAGATCGTCTGGCCCCGGACGATGCGGCCGATGTACGGCCAGCCGAAGAAGCCGATGACGAGGATGAGCACGCCCATCCGGACGCCCGAACCCTCGAACCCCCACACGGAGTTGGGGACCACGGAGACCAGGGCGATGGTGAACAGCAGCTGGGGGAAGGCCAGCAGCAGGTCCATCAGGCGGCTGATGACGCCGTCCACCCAGCCGCCGAGGAAGCCTGCCAGGGCGCCCAGGAGGCTGCCGAGGACGACCGAGACGAAGGCCGCCAGGAAGGCGACGACCAGCGAGATGCGGGCGCCGTAGACGATCCGGCTGAACACGTCGCGTCCGTTGGTGGGTTCGACGCCCAGCAGGAAGTCGGAGCTGATGCCGCCGAAGGAGCCGAGCGGCGTGCCCAGGTCCGGATCGATCATGTCCTCGTGGAACTCGTTGGGGTCGTGGCCCAGCAGGTTCACGATCAGCGGCGCGAAGACCGCCACCAGGATCAGGAGGATCACGATCACGCCGCCGGTCAGCGCGACCTTGTCGCGCTTGAGCCGCATCCAGGCGATGCGGCCGGGCGAGCGGCCTTCGATGGCCTTGGCAGGGACGTCGGCTACGGACACGGGTGCGGGTGTTTCCGCGCTCGTGTCGTGCAGTGGTGCCGTCATCGTGGTGGGGACCCCTCTCGGCCGACGGGTGGGTCGGCCCATGCCCGCCGCTGTGGCGGCGTTGGTGCGGAGTGGCGCTCCAGTGCTCGGGGCACGTGAACGCGTACGAGGTGCGAGGTACTGGCTGTGCTGGCAGTGCGGCCGTGCTGTGGGTGGAGCAGGGTGCGGTGCGTGCGGTGCGGTGCAGATGAGGTGCGGGAAGTGCGGAAGCGCCGTGTCGGGACGAGCGGCGAAGTCCACGTGCCGAACCGCGCCCTGGAGGACTGACCGGCTCTTGGGTGGGGAGTCTTCATCGGGCGCTCGACCAGCCGCCAGACCCGCAGATGAATGGATGCGCAACCGTGATCTGACGCCCTGGTTCCCGTTATCCGGACTCCGCTCACGGCTCAGCGGAGCAAGACCGTCCGTTCGGTACGCAAACGGACATCACGGCGAACTCCGGGGAGGAGTGCGCCAATTGGACGCCCACCTGGGGTGATATCCGGACAAGGCGAAGGCCGCCGGGAACCGTGGTTCCCGGCGGCCGGATGTCCGTCGGACAGGGTCGTCTCAGGGTGCGGGCGCACCCCGGAAATCCCTGTAGGGAGCTCGGGGAAAACGTCCCCGGAACCCCCGGAGGGGGTCAGTAGGCGGCGGCCTGCCCCTCGCGGTCGTAGAAGGGCCGGGTCTGCGCACGCAGCCACATGGCCACCGGATCGTGCTCGTCCGCGAGCGCGACCGTGCACACCGGAACGCCCTCGGGCACCGCGCCGACCGACTGGCGCATCATCTCCCGTACGGATTCCAGCGCGGGCGCCGAGGCGTCGTACAGGTCGAGCCCCACCGCGAGGTAGGCGGACCCGAGCGAGGGCTGCACCCAGGCGCGCCGCAGCGACCTCACGGCCGGCGTGCGGTGCGCGTGCTGGGTCAGCAGCCCGTAGAACTGCGGGAGCTCCAGGGCCGGCTCGGACAGCCGCAGCGGCCCCGCCGGCATCCGGTCCAGGCCGGTCGCGACGCGGCGCAGGTCTGCCCAGGGGATGCCGAGGCCGCCGCCCTGGGCGTGCGGGTTGACCCACAGCCCCCAGCGGTCCGGGTAGAGGGCGCGGGCGATGTCCCGGCCCGTCACCACCTCGTAGCCGCGGTTCCAGCCGCTCGCGGCCAGCTCCTGCGGGGAGGTCACGCAGGGGGCGTAGCCCAGCCCCTCGACCTCCATGCCGCCGTACTGGGCGTCCGGCGAGCCCGGCTGCCCCTGCCACAGCAGCATCCACAGCCTGCCCTCGGCGAGGGCGTGCAGGAATGACTCATAGCCCTCATAGCGCCCGGGAGTCACCTGGCGCAGCATGTGCTCGACCTGCCCGGCCGCGGCCGTGCCTGACGCACTCACCCGGTACCCCTCTTCGTCTTCGTCCGCCCGTCGTCCACACGTCCCGACCAGCTTAAGCGGCGCTACGGGAGGTAGAAGGGGCGTACGCGCTCACGAATCCACTCCGTGACCGGGTCCTCGGCGGCGTCCAGCAGGATCAACTGCACCGGCCAGGGCGCCGGTACGCGGGCCAGGGCGCGGCCGAGCGCCTCCAGCGGGGCGTTCCGCGACTCGGGATCCCATCCCACCAGCCGGACACCGATGAAGAGCTGGGGGTCGCCGCCCTCGACGCTGGCGAGGCAGCGGTGGGCGGCCGCGACGGCTCCGGTGGCCCGGAACTCCTCGGTGGCGGCGGCGAGGAAGTCGACCGGGTCGTCCTGCCAGTCGGGCTCGAAGAGCCGGACGCGGCCGCCGGTGGCCGGCCCGTCGAGCTCGGTCCGGCCGGTGCGGCACAGCTCCGCGACGGCGGCCGGGGGCAGCGGGACCCCGACGGCGCCCTCGGGATTCAGGGCGATGCCGAGCTGCGGGGGCAGGCCGCGGGCGAACTCGACGGCGGGGGCCACCGCGAAGTCCATGGCGGGGCCGGCGGCGAAGCGGAACTGGGCCTCCGAGCTGTAGACGGGGACGTACGCCGCGCCGTCGATCAGCATCGTGGGGAGGTCGAGGGAGGCGCTGTCGGGCCCGCCGCCCTGGGGGAGCGGCACCCAGACCTGGCTGCGGCCGAGCGCGTCCATGATCCGCGGGCCGGCGTCCGCCTGGCCGAGCGCCGCCCCGAGTACCTGCTCCAACTCGTTCGCCGGCCAGCCGTTGCCTTGCATGTGCGCCTGCTCTCCCTGTGTCCGCGCCGATGTCGCCCCGAGGCTACCGTGGCCTCCGGCGGTGGGCGGGGGTGCCGCCGCCTCTGTGACGCGTGGGGGTGCGGGGGCGGTTTCACGGCGCGCCCCCCGCTGCCGTTCCGTCCGCCGGCCGGGCCCGTGCCGGGCGCGGGGACGGCTCCGCGCAGCGGCGCAGCAGGCCGCGGCGCGCACGGCGGGACCGCGTCAGGCGTCGAAGGCGATCCGGGTCACGGCGGCGGCCGAAGGGCGGTCCAGGAGCGTGACCGAGGCGCAGCCGCGCGGGGCCCGGCCGGCTTCCGCGGAGCGCAGGAGGCGGGCCACCGCCCCCCGGTGCCGGGCGAACGCGTACGCCGACACCCGACGGCCGCGGGCCTCCTGCCCGGACAGGGCCTCGTCGGGGGTGCTGTCCAGCAGCAGCAGGTGCAGCGCCCGCCCCCGCCGCCGCGCGACGGCGGCCAGCAGGCCCCGCACCCACGGCTGGGTGCCGCAGTCGTGGACCACCACAGAGGCGCCGGAGCGCAGCTCGCGCCACAGCCCCCCGTAGTGCGCGGCGCGGACCAGCGGCCGGTACACCGCGTACGGCAGGCCGGACGGCATGCGGCGCTCCCAGCGCTCGCGGGTGTCCTGCGAGTCGATGGCGGCTTCGGCGGCCCGCTTGATCAGGGTGCTCTTGCCGCCGCCGGGCAGCCCGGACACCACCACGATGTCCCCGGCGGCGTAGCTCAGCCGGTGCGGCCGCGCGGGCTGTCCGCGCAGGTCGCGGACGGGGCCGGGGCCGCCGGCCGCCGCGGGCCGGGCGGTGCTCCGCTGCTCCGGAACCGCGCCGACCGCACCTGTCGTCGTAGCCACTCCGAGTCTCCGCACAGTGATCGTCTCCCCCGAATCGGGCCGCGAGGGCCCCATGCCCACTGAATGTAAAGAGACGGTAATCCGACGGCCCCGGTTGCGGCCGGGCGTTCCACAGCGCGGACGGCCGGTCCCGTCCGGACCGCACGTTCTTGCGGGCCCCACTGCCCTCCCCCGCCCGTCCCGTGCAATGATGTGCGCCATCTGGACACCAAACTGCATACCGGCCGCTTGAATCCGCGCGGGAGAGTCCCGGCAGGCCGCGAGGCCGTGCCCGGGCGCCGAAGGAGCAAGTACCTCCCTTGAATCTCTCAGGCCCCGTACCGCGTGGATGAGGCAGATCTGAAAAGCGAGCCCCGCCGCGTCCGTCCCCGACGGCCGCCAGGCGCGTGCTCCACCCAAGGTGCAAGTCGGCGTTCCCCCTCCGGGAACTCTCGGCGAACCTCTCAGGTTCCGATGACAGATGGGGAGGATCCTCCTCGTCATGTCATGCCCTGGGACCCGGGAGCCACACCCATGAGCACTGCCCCCCGCCTGACCGCGCTCGACGCGCTGCACCGCTCGCTCGGTGCGACCATGACCGACTTCGCGGGCTGGGACATGCCGCTGCGCTACGCCAGTGAGCGCGACGAGCACACCGCCGTGCGCACCAAGGCCGGCCTGTTCGACCTGTCCCACATGGGCGAGATCACCCTGACCGGCCCGGAGGCCGTGAAGGCGCTGGACTACGCGCTGGTCGGGAACATCTCCACCGTCGGCGTCGGCCGCGCCCGGTACACGCACATCTGCCAGGAGGACGGCGGCATCCTGGACGACCTGATCGTCTACCGCCTCGGCGAGACCGAGTACATGGTCGTCGCCAACGCCTCCAACGCGCAGGTCGTGCTCGACGCGCTCACCGAGCGCGCCGCCGGCTTCGACACCGAGGTCCGCGACGACCGTGACGCGTACGCGCTGATCGCCGTCCAGGGTCCGGAGTCCCCCGGCATCCTGAAGTCGCTCACCGACGCCGACCTGGACGGCCTGAAGTACTACGCGGGCCTGCCGGGCACCGTCGCGGGCGTGCCCGCGCTGATCGCCCGTACCGGCTACACGGGCGAGGACGGCTTCGAGCTGTTCGTCTCCCCCGAGCACGCCGTGGAGCTGTGGCAGGCGCTGACCGAGGCGGGCGAGGGCGCCGGTCTGGTGCCGGCCGGCCTGTCCTGCCGCGACACGCTGCGCCTGGAGGCGGGCATGCCGCTGTACGGGCACGAGCTGACCACCGCGCTGACCCCCTTCGACGCCGGGCTGGGCCGGGTCGTGAAGTTCGAGAAGGAGGGCGACTTCGTCGGCCGCGCCGCCCTGGAGGCCGCCGCCGAGGTCGCCGCCACCAAGCCGCCGCGGAAGCTGGTCGGCCTGGTCGCCGAGGGCCGCCGCGTCCCGCGCGCCGGCTTCCCGGTCGTCGCCGGCGGCGAGGTCGTCGGCGAGGTGACCTCCGGCGCCCCGTCCCCGACGCTGGGCAAGCCGATCGCGATGGCGTACGTCGACGCGGAGCACGCCGCGCCCGGCACCTCCGGCGTCGGCGTGGACATTCGCGGTACGCATGAGCCGTACGAGGTCGTGGCCCTGCCCTTCTACAAGCGGCAGAAGTAACCCTCGTACCGGGCTCTCCCGTCTCAGCAAGCAAGACCACCGTTCGTATCCACCTCCCCGCATCCAGGAGAATCAGGTCATGAGCAACCCCCAGCAGCTGCGTTACACCAAGGAGCACGAGTGGCTGTCGGCCGTCGAGGACGGCGTCGCGACGGTCGGCATCACGGAGTTCGCGGCCAACGCGCTCGGTGACGTCGTCTACGCCCAGCTCCCCGAGGTCGGCGACACCGTCACCGAGGGCGAGACCTGCGGCGAGCTGGAGTCGACCAAGTCGGTCAGCGACCTGTACTCCCCCGTCTCCGGTGAGATCACCGAGTTCAACCAGGACGTCGTGGACGACCCGTCGCTGGTGAACTCCGCCCCGTTCGAGGGTGGCTGGCTGTTCAAGGTGCGCCTGTCGGAGGAGCCGAAGGACGCGCTCTCCGCCGATGAGTACGCCGCGCTCACCCACTCCGACAACTGACACCCCAGGGGATCCTGAATGTCTGTTCTGAACACCCCCCTCCACGAGCTCGACCCCGACGTCGCCGCCGCCGTCGACGCCGAGCTCGTGCGCCAGCAGTCGACCCTGGAAATGATCGCGTCGGAGAACTTCGCTCCGGTCGCCGTCATGGAGGCCCAGGGCTCGGTCCTGACCAACAAGTACGCCGAGGGCTACCCGGGCCGCCGCTACTACGGCGGCTGCGAGCACGTCGACGTGGTCGAGCAGATCGCGATCGACCGCATCAAGGCGCTGTTCGGCGCCGAGGCCGCGAACGTCCAGCCGCACTCGGGTGCGCAGGCCAACGCCGCCGCGATGTTCGCGCTGCTGAAGCCGGGCGACACGATCATGGGCCTGAACCTGGCCCACGGCGGTCACCTGACCCACGGCATGAAGATCAACTTCTCGGGCAAGCTCTACAACGTGGTCCCGTACCACGTCGACGAGACCGGCCAGGTCGACATGGCCGAGGTCGAGCGCCTCGCCAAGGAGTCCAAGCCGCAGCTGATCGTCGCCGGCTGGTCCGCCTACCCGCGCCAGCTGGACTTCGCCGCGTTCCGCCGGATCGCGGACGAGGTCGGCGCGTACCTGATGGTCGACATGGCCCACTTCGCGGGCCTGGTCGCCGCGGGCCTGCACCCGAACCCGGTGCCGCACGCCCACGTCGTCACCACCACCACGCACAAGACCCTCGGCGGTCCGCGCGGCGGCGTCATCCTGTCGACGCAGGAGCTGGCCAAGAAGATCAACTCCGCGGTCTTCCCGGGTCAGCAGGGCGGCCCGCTGGAGCACGTGATCGCGGCCAAGGCCGTCTCCTTCAAGGTCGCGGCCTCGCCGGAGTTCAAGGAGCGCCAGGAGCGCACCCTGGAGGGCGCGAAGATCCTCGCCGCCCGCCTGGTCCAGGACGACGTCAAGGCCGTGGGCGTGGACGTCCTCACCGGCGGCACGGACGTGCACCTGGTCCTGGTCGACCTGCGGAACTCGGAGCTGGACGGCCAGCAGGCCGAGGACCGCCTCCACGAGGTCGGCATCACGGTCAACCGCAACGCCATCCCGAACGACCCGCGGCCCCCGATGGTCACCTCGGGTCTGCGGATCGGTACGCCGGCCCTCGCGACCCGCGGTTTCGACGCCGAGGCCTTCACCGAGGTCGCCGAGATCATCGCGCAGGCGCTGAAGCCGAGCTACGACGCCGCCGACCTCAAGGCCCGCGTCTCGGCCCTGGCCGCGAAGTTCCCGCTGTACCCGTCGCTCTAGGCACGGCCCCTGGGGGCCCGGCCTTGTTTCCCACAAGGCCGGGCCCTTTCCATGACCGGACACCGGAACGCGACCCGGCTCACGTCCCGCGGCCCCTTCCGGGAGGCGAACCGTTCATCTCCACGCGTTACGCTCGTCTACCGGACAAAATCCGCAGATCCCCCGCCTTGATCACCACACCCCTGCCCCCTCCCCACCCCACGAGCAGACAAGGGAGTCCGCCAGTGGCCATCTCCGTCTTCGACCTCTTCTCCATCGGCATCGGCCCGTCCTCCTCCCACACGGTCGGCCCGATGCGCGCGGCCCGCATGTTCGTGACGCGGCTGAAGAAGGACGGCCTCCTCGCCCAGACCGCCTCCGTGCGGGCGGAGCTCTTCGGCTCCCTCGGCGCGACCGGCCACGGGCACGGCACGCCCAAGGCGGTCCTGCTCGGCCTGGAGGGCCACTCCCCCCGCACCGTGGACGTCGAGACCGCCGACGACGAGGTGGAGCGCATCCGCAGGAGCGGCAAGCTGCGGCTGCTGGGCACGGAAATAGGCGGTGCCCACGAGATCGACTTCGACGAGCCGAGCCAGCTGATCCTGCACCGCCGCCGCTCGCTGCCCTACCACGCGAACGGCATGACCCTCTTCGCGTACGACGCCTCCGGCGCCCCGCTGCTGGAGAAGACGTACTACTCCGTCGGCGGCGGCTTCGTCGTGGACGAGGACGCGGTCGGCGAGGACCGGATCAAGCTCGACGACACGGTGCTGAAGTACCCCTTCCGCTCGGGCGACGAGATGCTGCGCCTGGCGAACGAGACGGGCCTGTCGATCTCCTCCCTGATGCTGGAGAACGAGAAGGCCTGGCGCACCGAGGAGGAGATCCGCGAGGGCCTGCTGGAGATCTGGCGGGTCATGCAGTCCTGCGTCTCGCGCGGCATGTCCCGCGAGGGCATCCTCCCGGGCGGCCTGCGCGTCAAGCGCCGCGCCGCGTCCACGGCGCGCCAGCTGCGCACCGAGGGCGACCCGATGATGCACCGCAGCGAGTGGACGACGATCTACGCGATGGCGGTCAACGAGGAGAACGCGGCGGGCGGGCGCGTGGTGACCGCCCCCACGAACGGCGCGGCGGGCGTCCTGCCGGCCGTCCTGCACTACTACGTGAACTTCGTGCCCGGCGCCGACGAGGACGGCGTGGTGCGCTTCCTCCTCGCCGCGGGCGCGATCGGCATGCTGTTCAAGGAGAACGCCTCGATCTCCGGCGCCGAGGTCGGCTGCCAGGGCGAGGTGGGCTCCGCCTGCTCGATGGCGGCGGGCGCCCTCGCCGAGGTGCTGGGCGGCACCCCCGAGCAGGTCGAGAACGCCGCGGAGATCGGCATGGAGCACAACCTCGGCCTGACCTGCGACCCGGTCGGCGGCCTGGTCCAGATCCCCTGCATCGAGCGCAACGGCATGGCTGCCGTCAAGGCCGTCACCGCCGCGAAGATGGCGATGCGCGGGGACGGCAGCCACAAGGTCTCCCTCGACAAGGTCATCAAGACCATGAAGGAGACCGGCGCCGACATGAAGATCAAGTACAAGGAGACGGCGCGCGGCGGCCTCGCGGTCAACGTCATCGAGTGCTGATCTGATCCGCCGAGTACGGCCGGCGCCGCCGGCACCCGGGGCGTCGAACCGGGCCCGCCCTCCCCCCGGAGGGCGGGCCCTTCGCGTACCCCGTGGCCGAAAAGAGGCCGTGCGGCCCGGCGGCTCGGGACCTTCGGCCCCGCGGTGCGCCCCCGGGCCGGGGATAGCGTGCCGGTAGGGGCGCGGGAAGACCCCGCGCGCGAGGAGAGGCAGCCGCCGATGGCCACCATCACCGAACAGAGACTCCTGCCGCTGCGGCTGGAAGCAGCCCCCCTGTCCGTCCCCCTGACCGGCCGCTTCGTCTACCGCACGGACCGCCCGTACGAGGTGGCCGTCGACTTCCGGGGCGCCGGGACGCACCTCGCCCGCTGGGTGTTCTCGCGGGAGCTGCTGCTCGACGGCCAGACCGCCGTCACCGGCGAGGGCGACATACAGGTGTGGCCGCGCTGGAGCGGCTCGGAGCCGCGCGTCCTGCTCGGTTTCGGCAACGGCGAGCAGAGCTGCGTGGTCTCCGCCCGCGCCAAGGACGTGCGCGAGCTGTGCCGGCGGATGACGGAGCTGGTGCCGCGCGGGCAGGAGCGGCGCCACTACGACCTGGACGCCCAGCTGAGCGCGCTGCTCGCGTACTGAGGCGGCGCGCGTGGAACCGCGCGCGTTCCGGCGGTGTCATATCAGATGACATGCAGTCCCCGTCTCACGGAACCGGGGAGACATCATGCGTCACCCGCACCGCCGCCGGATCGTGGCCCTCGCCACGGGTGCCCTGCTCACCGCCGGGCTCGCGCTCTCCGCGTCGCCGGCTTCCGCCGCCACCACGACCACCCGCACCCAGACGCCGCTCGTCGTCAATGCCCGCTGGGGCGGGCACTGCACCTACGACCGGCTCGTGATCGACCTCCAGGGCTACGTGCCCCCGGTCACCGTCACTCCCGTGTCCGAGCTCGTCTACGACGGGTCCGGCCAGCCCGTACCGCTGGCCGGGAAGTACTTCCTGGAGATCCGCCTGCACCCCGCGGCCGGGCACGACGACGCGGGCCAGAACGTCTACCAGGGGCCCAGGCTCCAGAAGATCTACCTCAGCAAGCTCAAGGGCATGGCCATGACCGGCGACTACGAGGGGTACGTGACCTTCGGCGCCGCCTTCGACACCAAGCCGGCCTACAACACCTCCGTCCTGCACTCGCCCGAGCGGCTCGTGCTGGACTTCCCGCACCCCAACACCTGCTGACCCGCGGCGACGGGGCCGGGGCTTCGCACGCCCCCGGCCCCGCCGGCGGTCAGCCCGCGGGGCGGATCCGCATCCGGCTCGGGTCGCCGTTGCCGAACCAGTCCTGGGTGCAGGACCAGCGGCCGGGCGCGGCCGCGCCCACCAGGCCGAGACAGGCGGCCATCGCCCGCTGCCCGTGGGCGTTGGGGTGCATGGACTCCTCCAGGGTGCCCTGGGTGTTCGCGTAGTCCAGGAAGCGGAACCACTCGTGCCGCCGGGGGTCGGGCCCGCCCCGGCCCACCTGTTCCACGCCCAGCGAGCACACCTCGTGCCCGGCGAGGGCGTCGCGGAGGTCCAGGTAGTCGGTGCCGCGGGCCCCGGCGACCGCCTTCACCATGTCCCCGATCCGCGGGACGAGGGTGTACGCGGCCCAGTCCGCGTCCCGGTCGTTGAAGGGGCAGCCGTCCTTGAACATCCGGTCCGAGTCTCCCTGCGGCAGCCGGAAGGACTCCCCGCCGGGGATCGGGGACGGGTAGGACTGCAGGACCAGCCGGTAGTCGCCGTCGGCGTAACCGGCGCCGCGCATCGCCGCCCGGATGCCGTCGACCACGGCCGTGACCCGGGCCTGCACCTGCGGGAGCTTCTGCTCGACGACGGGCGCCTGCTTCTTCCAGCAGAGCCGCCCGAAGTACCAGTCGTACGCGCAGTCCCCGATGATCTGCCCGAAGCCGAGGTCGTTGCCGCCGACGGACAGGGCGATGAGCCTGACGTTCCTGGTCCGCGCGATCTCGGCCAGCCGGTCCGTCTGCGGGGCCTCCCCGTGGTACGGCTGCCCGCCGGCGGCGGCGCCGAGGACGTGGACGGTCTCGGCACCGGAACAGGCCAGGTTGATCCGCTCCTCGATGCCGGGCAGCGGGGCGGTGTCGATCTCGGACACGTCGGACCGGTGGCAGCCGCCGACCGCGGCCGTGGCCCCGTACACCCGGGCCGGGTCGTAGGCCGAGCCCCCGGTCCAGGCACGGTCGGTGCCGTTGCGGGCGCCCTCGTAGCGGTCGGTGTTGCCGAGCCAGCGGCCGCCCTCGCCGGAGATGAAGCTGTCGCCCATGGCGACGGCGACGGCGGGGCCCGAGGGGGCGGAGGGCGCGGCCGTCGCCTCGGGGGCGGTCAGCCCGGCCAGGGCGAGGAGCGCGGTGCTCAGCACCGCTGCGGCGCACGTGCGGGTACGCATGCGGGGGTCCTCTCACACGGGTCGGGGAGCGGGGCGCGCCCGGCGGGCCGGAACCGGCCGGGGAGCCGAAGCGGAACGGACGCCACCCCTGCTCCGTCGGGGTCGCCAGACCGTACGATCGGCGGCCACCGGCGTCCCATCCGCCGGCCACCCGTCCGCCACGGCCCACTGCGGAGTCCGCGATGCCCCTGGTCTTCACCCTGCTCGGCCCGGTCCACGTCACCCGCGCGGGAAGGCCGTTGGAGCTGGGCGGGCCGCGCAGCCGGCGGGTGCTGGCCGCGCTCGCGCTGGAGGCGGGGCGGGTGGTGCCGGCCCACGGACTGGCGGCGGCGGTCTGGGAGGACCCGCCGGCCACGGCCCGGGAGCAGCTGCAGAACGTGGCGGCCGCGCTGCGCCGGCTGGGGGTGCCGGTGCTGCGCACGGAGGCCGGGTTCGTGCTGGAGCCGGGGCAGGCCCTGGTGGACGTACGGGAGTTCGCGCGGCTGGGCGCGGCCGCGGAGGCCGCCGGCGGGCCGGCCGAGGCGCGCCGGCTGCTCGGGCTGGCGCTGGACCTGTGGCGGGGGCCGGTGGCGCTGGCCGGGCTGCGCGGCCGGGTCTTCGAGGCGGCCGCCGCGCGGCTGGCGCAGGAGCGGCTGGACTGCGTCGAGCGGGCCTTGGCGGCGGACCTGGAGCTGGGCCGGCACGCCCGGGTGTGCACGGAGCTGGCGGCGCTGGCGGCCGAGCACCCCGGGCGGGAGCGCCTGGTGGAGCTGCTCATGCTGGCGCTGTACCGCTCGGGGCGGCGCGGCGAGGCCCTGGCGGCCTACTCCCGGGCCCGCCGCGGCCTCGCCGCCGGGACCGGCCTGGACCCCGGGCCGCGGCTGCGCGCCCTGCACGCGGCGGTGCTCGCCGACGCGGTGGCGCCCCGCACCCCGGCGTCCCCGTCGCCCCCGGCCGCCGCCGGGCCGGGGGCGGCGCCCGCGCAGCTGCCCGCCGCCGTGGCGGGCTTCGCGGGGCGGGAGGAGGAGGCCGGGGCGCTCGCGCGGGGCCTGCGCGACGGCGGGGTGTGCGTGGTGAGCGGGCCGCCCGGGGTCGGCAAGACCGCGCTCGCGCTGCGGGTGGCGCACTCCCTGAGCGGGGAGTTCCCCGACGGGCAGCTGTACGTGGACCTGCGCGGCGCGGACCCGGCGGCCGCCGCCGACCCGGCCGAGGTGCTGGCCGGGTTCCTGCGCGCCCTGGGCGTCGACGGCCCGGCCGTGCCCGCCGACCCGCAGGAGCGCGCGGGCCTGTACCGGAGCCTCCTCGCGGGCCGCCGGGTGCTGGTGGTGCTGGACAACGCGGCCGGGGAGCAGCAGGTCGGGCCGCTGCTGCCCGGGGCCGGCCGGTCGGCCGCGCTGGTCACGGGCCGGCGCCGGCCGGCCGGGCCCGGCCCGCGGGTCGCCCTGGTGCTCCCGCTGCTGGACGAGCCCACCGCCCTCGGGCTGCTCGCCTCCGCCGCCGGGGCCGGGCGGGTGGCGGCGGAGCCGGGGGCCGCCCGGGACCTGGTGCGGCTGTGCGGGCGGCTGCCGCTGGCGCTGCGCGTGGTGGGGGCGGAACTGGCGGCGCTCCCGCACCGGGACCTGGCCTCGCTGGCGGCACGCCTGGAGGACGAACGGGCCCGCCTGGACGTGCTGGACGGGGTCCGGGCCGGACTGCGGCTGAGCTACCGCGCCCTGCCGGCGGGGGCCCGCGCCCTGCTGCGCGGGCTCGCGGCGCTGGACGCACCGGACCACGCGGCGTGGACGGCGGCCGCGGTACTGGGCGGGCCGGCGGGCGCCGCCGAGGCTGCCCTGGACGCGCTGGTCGCGGCGCACCTGCTGGAGGTGGCCGGCCGGGACGAGGCGGGCGGCCACCGCTACCGGATGCACGACCTGGTGCGGGCCTTCGGGCGGGAGCTGGGCGGGGCCGGGGAGGCCGTGCGCCGGGTGCTCTCCTGCTGGACGGCCCTGGTGCGGGAGGCCCGGCGGGCGCACCAGGGCCTGGACTACCCGGGGCTGGCCCGGACCGCCGCGCGGGTCACCGATCCGGCGCTGCTGGCGGGGCCGCGGGCCGAGCCGGTGCGCTGGCTCGGGGCCGAGCGGGAGTCCCTGGTCGCCACCGTCCGGCAGGCCGTGCGGGTGGATCCGGGTGCCGCGTGGGAGCTCGCGGCGGCCGGGGAGTACGTGTTCGACCTGCGCAGCGATCTGGCCGGCTGGCAGGCGGTGCAGGAGGCGGGCCTGGCAGCGGCCCGCGCGGCCGGGGACCGGACCGGTGAGGCCCTGATGCTGGTCGGGCTGGGCCGGCTGCGGGCCTGCCGGGAGGAGTGGGGGCCGGCCCGGGAGACGGTGACGGCCGGTGAGGCGCTGTTCGAGGAGCTCGGGGACGCGCACGGAGCCGCCTACGCGGGCTGGGTGCTCTCGTACCTCGACCGGCTCCAGGGGCGCTTCGACGAGGCGGAGTCCCGCTGCCGCCGGGGCGCGGCGGTCTTCGAGGCGGCCGGCGACCGCTACGGCCAGGCGCACGCCCTGCGCGGCATCGGCCAGGTGCTGCTGGCGCGCGGGGACACCCGCGGGGCCCTGCGGGAGCTGCGCCGAGCGCTGGCGGTGGCCGAGCTGGGCGGGGCGGCCTGGCCCCGCATGTGCATGCTGCGCTGGGTCTCGGAGGCGCTGCGGGTGGAGGGGCGCCTGGAGGAGGCGGCGGAGGGCTTCGCGCGGGTGCTGCGGCACACGCGGGGTTCGGGCGACCTGGCGGGCCAGTGCGCGGCGCTGATCGGGCTGGGCCGGATCGCGCTGGCGCGCGGGGACACGGCGGAGGCGCTGCGGGAGCTGCGGGCGGCGGATGCGCTGGGCCGCCGCTCGGGCCAGACGCTGGTGCGGGCGCTGGCGGTGCCCCCGCTGGCGGAGGCCCTGCTGGCGGCCGGGCGGCCCGCGGAGGCGCGGGCGCTGCTGGAGGGGGCGGTGGAGGACTGCCGGAGGATGAACGCACGGCCGCTGCTGGCACGGCTGGAGTCGGCGCTGGCGGAGACGGGCCCGGCGTGATCCGGAGGACGGGACCTAGCGGTGTTCGGGGTTGGGGAAGTCGAAGCGGCAGCCGGCGTCCCACAGGGAGCGCTGGTTGCCGTGGGCCGGCATGCCGCCGGCGCGTTTGAGGAGCGCGGCCAGGTGCATCAGGTTCCACGACATGAAGGTGGTGTTCCGGTTGGTGAAGTCGTTCTCGGGACCGCCCGATCCCGGGTCCAGGTAGGAGGGGCCGGGGCCGGCCTCGCCGATCCAGCCCGCGTCGGCCTGGGGCGGCACGGCGTAGCCGAGGTGCTGGAGGCTGTAGAGGATGTTCATGGCGCAGTGCTTGACGCCGTCCTCGTTCCCCGTGATCAGCGCTCCGCCGACGCGCCCGTAGTAGGCGTACTGGCCCTGCTCGTTCAGCAGCGAGGAGCAGGCGTACAGCCGCTCGATGACCTGCTTCATCACGGAGCTGTTGTCCCCGAGCCAGATCGGGCCGCACAGCACCAGGATGTCGGCGTCCATGATCTGGCTGTAGAGGACCGGCCACTGGTCGCTCTCCCATCCGTGGTCGGTCATGTCCGGCCAGACCCCGGTGGCGATGTCGTGGTCGACGGCGCGGATCAGCGAGGTGCGGGCCCCGGCCGATTCCATGACGGCCCGGCTCCGCGCGATCAGTCCCTCGGTGTTGCTGGTCTCGGGAGAGCGTTTGAGGGTGCAGTTGACGTAGACGGCGGAGAGGTCCTCGTACCGGGGGCTGTCGTCGGCGGCCATGCCCTCCACCGTGCCGGGCGCCCGGCGGGCCGGCCAGTGGGCCTGGCCCGTCCGGGTGCGCGGCGGGGCGGGCGGACGGGCCGGTGGCCGGATCGGTCCGGGTTGTGACGGTCCGTGCGTGCGACTAGGGTCATCTGGCCTTGGTGTTCGGGAAACCGGTGGAAGACCGGTGCGGCCCTCGCCACTGTGATCGGGAAGTCCGGCTCCACTCTCCCCCAGACTCCGTCCGGGAGGTGCCCCCACCGCGGGAAGCCACTGGGCCCGCGCGGGAAACCGCATGGGCCCGGGAAGGCGGAGCCAGGGCATCAGTACCCGTGAGCCAGGAGACCGGCCGGGGCGCGTCGTCCATCCACGAGGTGCTGGAGAGGTCTCCCAACCCATGCATATAGCCGAGGGGTTCCTGCCCCCCTTGCACGCGGCCGCCTGGGGCGCCGCGTCCGCCCCCTTCGTCGTCCACGGGGTCCGCGCGCTGACCCGCGAGGTGAAGTCGACCCCGGAGAGCACGCTCCTGCTCGGGGCGTCCGGTGCGTTCACGTTCGTCCTGTCCGCCCTGAAGATCCCTTCCGTGACGGGCAGTTGTTCGCACCCGACGGGGACGGGGCTCGGGGCCATCCTGTTCCGGCCGCCGATCATGGCGGTGCTCGGCACGATCACCCTCCTCTTCCAGGCACTGCTGCTGGCCCACGGCGGGCTCACCACACTGGGCGCCAACGTGTTCTCGATGGCCGTCGCCGGACCCTGGGCGGGCTACGGGGTCTACCGGCTGCTGCGGAAGTTCGACCTGCCGCTGATGGTGACCGTCTTCTTCGGCGCGTTCTTCGCCGACCTCGTCACCTACTGCGTGACCTCCGTCCAGCTGGCCCTGGCCTTCCCCGATCCGGCGAGCGGCTTCCTGGGCTCCCTGGAGAAGTTCGCCGGCATCTTCGCCCTCACCCAGATCCCCCTCGCGATCAGCGAGGGCCTGCTGACGGTGCTCGTGATGCGGCTGCTGATGCAGTCCAGCAAGTCGGACCTGGTACGGCTCGGGGTCGCGAAGCTGACCGGCGGCAAGCAGGCCCGGCAGGAGGCGGCCCTCTGATGACGAGGAACGCGAAGATCAACACCCTGCTGCTGCTCCTGGTGGCGGCACTGGCCGTGCTCCCCCTCGCGCTGGGGCTCGGCGATGACAAGGAGGAGCCCTTCGCCGGCGCCGACGCGCAGGCCGAAGCGGCCATCACCGAGCTGGAGCCCGACTACGAGCCCTGGTTCTCCCCGTTGTACGAACCTCCCTCGGGCGAGGTCGAGTCCGCGCTGTTCGCCCTCCAGGCGGCGCTGGGCGCGGGCGTGCTCGCCTACTACTTCGGCGTCCGCAAGGGCCGCCGCCAGGGCGCGGCGCAGGCCCTCGCGCAGGCCGGGTCCGAGACCACGGAGGGCGCCGGGACCGCCGACGCCGCGAAGCCCCGCTCCACCCCGGAGTCGTAGGCGGTGCTGCCGATCGACGTGGCGGCCCACTCCAGCCGCTGGCGGGGCCGCCACCCGCTGGAGAAGGCCCTGCTGGGCCTCGGGCTGACCGTCACCGCCGTGTGCCTGCCGCCCTGGCCGGGCGGGCCGCTGGTGGCCGCCGCGACCCTGGCCGTACTGCTCGGGCCGGCCGGGGTGGCCGGGCGGCAGCTGTGGCGGGCCTTCCGGGTCCCGCTGGGCTTCTGCGTGACCGGGGCGCTGCCGCTGCTGGTTTCGGTGGGCGGCCCGGACGGGTTCCTCGCCCTGGCCCCGGACGGGCCCCGGCACGCGGCGGAGCTGCTGCTGCGCACCTCGGCGGCCTCGCTCGGGGTGCTGCTGTTCGCCTTCACGACCCCGGTCTCGGACGTGCTGCCCCGGCTGGTGCGGGCCGGGGTGCCGGCGCCCGTGGTGGACGTGGCCCTGGTGATGTACCGGATCGGCTTCCTGCTGCTGGACTCGATGGCGCGGGTCCGGCGCGCCCAGGCGGCCCGGCTCGGGCAGACGGGCCGGGCGGCGGTGTGGCGTTCGCTGGCCGGGCTCGCGGCGACCTCGTTCGTCCGGGCCTTCGACCGCGCGGCCCGGCTCCAGGAGGGGCTGGCTGGGCGCGGTTACGACGGCGCGCTGCGGGTGCTCGTACCCGACGCGGCGCTGTCCTGGCGGTTCCTGACGGGGTCCGCCGCCCTGCTGGCCGCCCTGGTCGCGGGGACCCTCGTACTGAAGGAGCTGTGGCTGTGACCCCGTTGGTGGAGCTGGTCGGCGCGGGTTACGCGTACGAGGACGGCCCGGCCGTGCTGTCCGGGGTGGACTTCGGCATCGCGGAGGGCCGCGCGCTGGTGCTGCTGGGCCGCAACGGCAGCGGCAAGACGACGCTGATGCGGCTGCTCAGCGGGGGCCTGCGGCCCGGCTCGGGGGCGCTGCGGCTCGGCGGCACGGAGGTGGCGTACGACCGCAAGGGCCTGGTCCGGCTGCGCACCTCGGTGCAGCTGGTGGTGCAGGACCCGGACGACCAGCTCTTCGCGGCCTCCGTGGAGCAGGACGTGTCCTTCGGCCCGATGAACCTGGGGCTGCCGGCGGCGGAGGTCCGCGAGCGGGTGGACGCCGCTCTGGCCGCGCTGGACATCACAGCGCTGCGGGACCGCCCGACGCACCTGCTGTCGTACGGGCAGCGCAAGCGCGCCGCGATCGCGGGCGCGGTGGCGATGGCCCCCCGGGTGCTGATCCTGGACGAGCCCACGGCCGGGCTCGACCCGGACGGGCAGGAACGCCTCCTGGACGTCCTCGCGGGCCTGCGCGCGGCCGGCACCACGGTGGTCATGGCCACCCACGACGTGGACCTCGCGGTCCGCTGGGCCGACGACGCGGCCGTACTGACCCCGTCGGGGATCCGCACGGGGCGCGCCGCCGAGCTGCTGTCGGACCCGGAGCTGCTCGCGTCCGCGGGGCTTCGGTCGGCCTGGGCCCCGGTGGTGGGCGCGTTCCTGCGGGCCCGGGGGATGCTGGCGGGCGGGGCCCCGGGGCCGCGGACCCCGGAGGAGCTCGCGGCGCTGGGCTGAGCCCGGGGGGCGATCACCCGCAGCGGGGCGACCTACGATGGCGGCATGTCGCTGCCGCACGCCATCCTCACCGCCCTGCTGGAGAAGCCCTCGTCGGGGCTGGAGCTGACCCGGCGGTTCGACAAGTCGATCGGCTACTTCTGGTCCTCGACGCACCAGCAGATCTACCGGGAGCTGGGGCGGCTGGAGGAGGCGGGGCTGATCCGGGCGCTGCCCAGCGGGGTGCCCGTGCGCGGGCAGAAGAAGGAGTACGAGGTGCTGCCCGACGGCCGCGCGGAGCTGGCGCGCTGGGTGGACGAGAGCCAGGACCCGAAGCCGGCGCGGGACGCGCTGCTGCTGCGGATCCGCGCGGCGGCGGTGGTCGGGCCGCAGCGGCTGGGGCCGGAACTGAGACGCCATCTGGAGCTGCACCGGGCGCAGTTGGCCACGTACGAGGCCATCGAGGCGAAGGACTTCCCGCCGGGTCGGGACGCGGCCGCGGACCGGCTGCGCCGGCTCGTGCTGCACGGCGGCATCGCCCTGGAGGGCTTCTGGCTGAGCTGGCTGGAGGAGGCCTTGTCCGAGGTGGAGGCCCTGTCCGGGGCGGAGGGTCCGGCGCGGGAGCGGGCGCCGGAGGGCGGGGCCTGACGCGCCCCCGCCCCGGCGGGCGGGGCGGAGGCGGACGCGCCTACTTGTTCAGGGAGGCCCAGAACTCGTCGAAGCTCATCAGCTTGTCGCCGTCGCTGTCCTTGGCGGCGATCACGGAGTCCGCGACCGCGGCGGTGACGAAGTGGTCACCCATCGCCTTCATGGCCGCGCTGTACTCGTCGGCCGTGACGAAGCCGTCACCGTTCACGTCGAACTTGTCGAACGTCGCCCGTGCGCTCTCGATGTCAGCCACTGGGTCCACCCCTTCTCGGTGCTTGTTGACCGGCTCAGGGTAGCGGCCCGGGGCGCGGGGGGCTGCCGCGGGTCCGGTTCGGTGCGGCGACGGTGCCCCGGGAGCTGTGCGAGCTCCCGGGGCACCGTCGCGTCCCGGACGGCGCGCGGACCGGGCCTACCGGAAGATGCCGGTGTGGCCGAGGGAGTAGCGGCCGGGCTGCGGGTACACGGCCAGGCCGTGGGGGCCGCCGCCGACCGGGATGCGGGCCAGCTGCTTGCCGGTGACGGTGTCGATCGCGTAGACCTCGGAGTTGTAGCGGCCGGAGAGCCACAGCACCTGGCCGTCGGCGGAGACCCCGCCCATGTCGGGGCTGCCGCCGTCGGGCAGCTGCCACTTCTTGGTGAGGCGGTTCTCCTTGAAGTCGAAGACCGAGATGCTGCCCTCGCCCCGGTTGGAGACGTACATCTCCCTGGAGTCGCGGCCGACGTACAGGCCGTGGCACCCCTTGCCGGTGGGCAGCAGCTTGGGGACGTCGAACTTGTCCCCGCTGAGCACCCACATGCCGTGCGCCATCATGTCGGCGACGTAGAAGGTCTTCCCGTCCGGGGAGATCTTCACGTCCTGCGGCATGGCGCCCTCGAAGGGCAGCTTCTGCTGGCCGATGACCTCCATCTTCTCGGTGTCGACCTTGAGCAGCTCGCCGGAGAACTCGCAGGAGACGATGAAGTAGCGGCCGTCCGCCGAGAAGTCGGCGTGGTTGACGCCGAAGCAGGTGACGGGGACGGTCTTCACGCGGTCCATGGTGTGGGGGTCGCGGAAGACCAGCTCGCGGTCCATGGAGGCCATCACGACGGCGTACTTGCCGTTGGGCGTGAAGTACAGGTTGTACGGGTCGTGCACCTCGACGGGCTTGCCGGCCTCGCCGGTGGCCGGGTTGATCGGCGTGAGCGTGTGGCCGCGGTTGTTGTTGACCCAGAGGGTCTTCATGTCCCAGGAGGGCACCACGTGCTGCGGCTGGACGCCCACCGGGATGGTGTCGATGACCTTGTACGTGGCCGGGTCGATGACGGACACCGTGTTGGAGTTGGTGTTCGGCACGTAGACCCGGGACGGGAAGTCCTTGACCACCGGGGACAGTTTGTTGGGCCGGTCGGCGGCGTACACGTCGTGGGGATCGAGCAGCGGGGGCATCCCGGCCAGTCCCGGCGGCACGGCCGGGACGGCCTTGACGGGCTTGGCGGGCCCCTTGGAGCCGAGCGCCTCGGCTGGGGCCTTGTCTGCCGATCCGCAGCCGGCCAGGGCGGCGAGGACCAGACCGGCCAGCAGCACGGCGGCCTTCCGGGGAAGGCGGGTGGTCTTCATGAGGTCAGCAGCTCCGTGGTGGTCACCGCGCGCAGTTCGCGGCGCGCGAGTTCTTCGAGGAGGGGCGGCATCGCGTCGACCGTGTCCGCGTAGCCGAAGTGCAGGCTCACCACCGATCCGGGCCGGATCGTCCCGGTGACGGTGCGGATGACGGCCGCCGCGCCGGGCGAGGTGAAGTCGAGGGAGTCCACGTCGTACGAGAGGACGTGCGGGTAGCCCGCCCGCTGGGCGAGGGTCCGGACGAGGGGGGTGGCGTACTGCGTCTGCGAGGGGCGGAACCAGGTGCCGATGGAGCCGGTGAGCCGCTTGAGGCGCTGGGCGCAGCCGGTGATCTCGGCGTAGGCCGCGGCCTCGGACATGCCGTTGATCGCGAGGTGGCGCTGGGTGTGGTTGCCCAGTTCGTGGCCGCCGTCCAGGATCCGCCGGGCCATGTCGGGGTGCTCGTCGAGCCAGCTGCCGATGGCCAGTACGGTGACCCGCGCGCCGGCCTTCTCCGCCGCGGCGAGTACGGCGCGGGCGGTGGCGGGATCCCCGTTGCCGTGGAAGGTGAGCGCGACCCGGGGCCGGTCGCGGGGGCCGTGCGCGATCTCCACCGGCTGCCCCGGGAAGCGGCGGGGGGCCGGGGCCGCGGGCGCCCGGCCGGCCGGCCGGGCGGGTTTGGCGGGGGCGGCCCGGACGGGTCCCTGCGCCGCAGGGCCTCCGCCCGTTCCGCAGCCCGCGGTGAGGGCGCCGGCGGCGGCCGCCGCCGTGGCGCGCAGGGCCGTACGACGGTCTGGATAACAGAGCACCCGCCCATTTAAGAGCCGGATGACCCTCAAGGTAATGATTGACCCAATTTGGGACTTTCGTCGGGCGGGCTCCCGAAGGCGGCTGTCCGCTATGTGATCAACGATTTACACAGAGCGGTCGATACTTATTCGTTGATTACGAGGTGAGTGGCCCATCTCACCTAGGATTTAGGTGGAAACTCTTGGGATATGCACACTTATGTCCGAGTCGGGACTTTTGGCGTTTGAGCCCTCGTCTGCCATAGTCGGAACCACGGCTTCCCATTGACCCGAGCGAAGCCCCTCGCCGAGGATCACACACCCCACCGATCCTCGGCGCACCCATGAAACCCCCGCAGCGCCCCACCTCGGCGACAGGGGGTTTCTGGCGTTCCGGGGCCGCTCAGCGGTCGGCGACCCGCATCTCGAACCAGGTGATCTTGCCGCGCGGCAGCAGGTCGGCGCCCCAGCGGTCGGAGAGCTTGTCGACGAGGAACAGCCCCCGGCCCGTGGTGTCCAGCTCGTGAACCGGCATCAGGCAGGGCAGCCCGCGCGAGGGGTCGCGCACCTCCACCCGGATCCAGCCGCGCCGCCGCAGCATCCGCAAGCCGAAGGAGCGGGCCCCGGTGTGGCGCACGGCGTTGCCGACGAGCTCCGAGACCAGCAGGACGGCGTGCTCGGAGATCTGCGGCGACAGCCCCCAGAAGCGGATGACCACGCTCTGGGTGAGCCGGCGGGCCGTGCTCGCGGACTCCGGCATGGACGGCAGCGTCACTTCCGCCTCGGCCGGGTTGCCGTACAACTCCAGGGCCCTGAGGCCCTGTTCGTCCTCGACCGCCGCCGTGAGCCGTACGGCCGAAGCGCTGCTGCGCTGCCGCGGCTGTTCCACACCCTCCAGGCCCGCCATGCACCCATCATGGACGGCCCGTGCGCCCGTCCGGGCCGTTCCGCAGGAATACACCCCCCGGAACCATGGATTCCGAGGGGGTGCTCCGGCATATGCGAAAGGCAATCGAGGGCCGCATGAACCACCCTGACCAGGTGTTACGTTGCGCTGCGCGGCGGTCACCGTCAGTGGATCACCAGGTCCCTTTAAGGCTGCCTTAAGGCCTGGCTAATCCACCCGCAGGGGTTCCCTGCGGCCGCGCTCATGCCTCCCTCGAGCCGCGGCCCGTACGGCTGGGCCCACAGGGCTGCGCTCAGCCGGCCGCGCTCACACGGCCGCGCTCACACGGCTGCGCTCATACGGCTGCGCTCATACGAACTTGGCCTTGCCCGGGCCCTCTTCGACGAAGCTGCGCATCCCGCGCTCGCGGTCCTCGGTGGCGAACAGGCCCGCGAACCAGTTGCGTTCGATGGTCAGACCGGTGTCGATGTCCGCCTCCAGGCCGGCGTCCACGCACTCCTTCGCGGCGCGCAGGGCGATCGCCGGGCCCTGCGCGAGCTTGGCGGCCCATGCGTGCGCCTGCTCGTACACCTCGGCGGCGGGCACGACGCGGTCCACCAGGCCGAGGGCGAGGGCCTCGTCGGCCTTTACCATGCGGCCGGTGAAGATCAGGTCCTTGGCCTTGGAGGGGCCGATCAGCCGGGAGAGCCGCTGGGTACCGCCCGCGCCCGGGATCAGGCCGAGCAGGATCTCGGGCTGGCCGAGCTTCGCGTTGTCGGCGGCGATCCGGTAGTCGGCGCACAGGGCGAGCTCGCAGCCGCCGCCGAGGGCGTAGCCGGTGATGGCGGCGACGACGGGCTTGGGGATGCGGGCCACGGCGGTGAAGGCGTCCTGGAGCGCACGGGACCGGGCGACCATGGCCGCGTGGTCCATGTTCTGCATCTCCTTGATGTCCGCGCCGGCCGCGAACACCTTCTCCCCGCCGTAGAGGACGACCGTGCGCACGTCGGCACGGTCCGTGGCCTCCACGGCGAGCTCGCGCAGCCGGTCCTGGGTGGCGATGTCCAGGGCGTTCATGGGCGGGCGGTCCAGCAGGATGGTGCCGACGCCTTCGGAGACTTCGAGAGAGATGGTCATACGGGGGAGGTTAGTGGCCAGGGGGCCTGGGGGTCTCCCCCAGAAGGGCGCAGCACGCGAAGTGGCCCGGTGCTGTGGGTCACAGCACCGGGCCACCGGTTCACGTACGCGGATCGGTTACTTGATCCACTCCGCCCAGTCCATGTTCCAGCCGTTGAGGCCGTTGTCCGGGGCGATCTGCTTGTCCTTGGAGTTCTTCACGACGACCACGTCACCGATCAGCGACTCGTTGAAGAACCACGCCGCCGGGGTGTTCGGGTCGCCGGCGCCGCGCTCGTCCTCCAGGCCGACGCAGCCGTGGCTGACGTTCTCGTTGCCGAACGTGCTGGAGGAGGCCCAGTAGTTGCCGTGGACGAAGGTGCCGGAGGTCGACAGCCGCATCGCGTGCGGGACGTCCGAGATGTCGTACTCGCCGCCGAAGCCGACGGTGGCGCCGTTCATCCGGGTCACCTTGTACTTCTCGCTGATGACCATCTGACCGTTGTAGGTGGTCGTCGACGGGGCGCCCGCGGTGATCGGGATGGTCTTGAGGACCTGGCCGTCGCGGACGACCTCCATCTTCTTGGAGGTGGCGTCGACGGTGGTGACCTGGGAGCGGCCCACGGTGAAGGTGACCGTGCGGGTCTGCTTGCCGTAGACGCCGGGGCGGCCCTCGACGCCGTCGAGCGCGAGCTTCACGGTGACCTTGGTGCCCGCCGCCCAGTACTTCTCGGGACGGAAGTCGAGGCGGTCGTTGCCGAACCAGTGGCCCTCGACCGGCACGGACGGCTCGGCCGTGACCGTGATGGCCTTCTCCACGGCCTCGGTGTTGGTGATGCCGCGGGTGAAGTTGATGGACACCGGCATGCCCACGCCGACGGTCGAGCCGTCCTCGGGCGTGTAGTGGCCCACGAAGGTGTTCTGCGGGGTCAGGGTGCTGAAGGTGGTGTCCTTGGCGGACTCCCGGCCGGCCTCGTCCTTGGCGACCGCGTGCACCTTGTACTCGGTGGCGGCGGCCAGGTTGCGGGCGGGCTCCCAGGTCGCGCCGTCGGCGGCCAGCTTGCCCTCCACCGCGTTGCCCTTGGTGTCGGCCACCGTCACGGTGGTCAGCTTGCCCCCGCTGCTGGTGATCTTCAGGACGCCGCTGGTGGCGACTTCCTTCGACCCGTCGTCCGGCTTGACGTTGACCACGGCCTTGGACGCCTCGGTGCCGGTCTTCGCCGTGCCACCACCGGCCTTGCCGTTGTCCCCGCCGCTGCCCCCGCTGTTGCCGCCGCCGCTGCACGCGCTGGTCAGCAGCAGGGCCGCCCCCAGCAGAACGGCCGGCAGGCCGGTGCGGACGCGGCCGCGTATCGGCTGCAGGTTCACTCGTGTTCTCCCCATGTCCCCCGCGCACGGACAGTCGCGCGCTTGTCGACAGGAAATCACATGGGGAGATTACGAATAGGCACAGTCATGTCACCGTTCCGTCCCAAGTGCCGGGGCGGACGGCCTGTCAGGCCTTGCGGTCGCCGCCCAGGGGCCACTCGCCGGGGTTCCAGCCGGGGCCCTCGGGACGGCCGTGGTCGGGCTTGCCGTGGTCGGGCTTCCCGTGGTCGGGCTTCCCGTGGTCGGGCTTCCCGTGGTCGGGCTTGTCCTTGCAGTGGCAGGTCTGGCCGTCTTGCGCCCGCTTGTTGAGGAGGGTGACGGCGATCCGGTGGCCCGGGGTGCGCCCGTCCAGGGTCAGCGGACCCGTCACCGGGTCGCGCGGCAGCACGTAGCCGTCGGGGACGTCCACCTCGACCACGTAGTACGCGCCGTCCGGGAGCCCGTCGAAGGCGCAGACGCCGTCCCGGCCGGTGGTGCACTCGTCCCCGACCCGCTCGTCGGCGTCGGTGCCGCTCCGCTGGAGGCCCACGGCCCGGCCGGTCTCCCGCCACAGCTCGAACTCCGCGCCGCGCAGCGGCCGCTTCGTCTTGGCGTCCTTCTTCAGCACCTTGATGGTGCCGGCCGGGTCCTCTTCGGCCTTCCTGTTCGGGACGGTGACGACGACGTACTCCTCGGTCTCACCGCGCTCCAGCTCGAAGGCGGTCACCGGGTCGCGGGGCCGCTCGTAGCCCGCCGGCAGGCCGACCTCCCGCCAGTAGTAGCGCTCGCCGACCGGCAGCTCGACCGTGCAGGTGCCCCGTGCGTCGGTCACGCAGGCGCCGTCACCGAGCAGGGTGTCGGGGTTCTCGCGGGTCTGGAGGCCGTCGGTGCCGTTGCTCTCGCGCCACAGCTCGAAGCGGGCGCCGGGCAGCGGTTCGCCGGTGTCCTTGTCGACCTTCCGCAGCACGACCCGGGCGCTCTCGTCCGGCGGCTCGGGGGTCCTGGTGTTCACGGCCGTCCACCGCACTCCCCGCGCGGCGTTCTCCGCCGTCAGGACCAGCGTGTGGACGGGCTGCGCGGGGAGGTCGTAGCCGGTGGGCGGGGTGGTCTCGCGCCAGTGGTAGGTGCCGAGCTCCTCCTCCCGCGCACAGATCCCGTCCGCGCCGGTGGTGCAGTCGGCGACCTTGGTGTCGAGCTCGCCCGCGCCCTCGTACTGGAGGCCGTCCCGGCCGTTGGTCTCCTTCCACAGCTCGAACTTCGCCCCGGCGAGGGCCCGGCCGTTCTCGTCGTGCTTGACGACGGACACCGAGCCCCTCGCCGGCGGGACGGGTGCGCAGTCGGGCAGGTCGCCGTTGAAGGGGTAGGCGTGGAACTCGGCGCCCAGACCGGTGGTCTCCGTCGGGCTGGTGTGGGTGACGCTGCCGGCGCTGAAGAAGCGGCCGTTCATGCCGATCACCGAGACGGTGGCGACCGACGCCTGCGGCCCGATCAGGACGCTGCCGCCGAGCTGCGCCGAGCCCGCGATGGTGGCCGCCTCGGCGTTGGGGAAGTTCCACAGCAGCCGTTCGCGCAGCCCGGCGGGGAGGAAGGCGTTGTTGACGCGCAGGGCGGGGTTCTCCCCGGTGACGTTGACCAGGACCGTGGCGTCGTCCGGGATTCCGGTGAAGCGCAGGGACTGCTGCCCTTCACCGGAATGGGCGGAGAGGTCGAAGTCCACGTTGAAGACCTGGAGCGGCGAGCGGCCGTCGCCGGTGAAGACGGTCTCCTGAGCACTCCACACCGCCCGGCCGGTCGGCGTGCGGGGGACTCCCCCGGGCAGGGCGTAGCAGGTGCTGGCGGTGGTGAGCGCGCCGCGCAGGCGGGTGTAGGGGTCGGCGGCGCTCGGGTCGGGGTCGAGGGTGCCGGTCACGATGCCGGTGAGGTTGCCCGCGTAGTGGACGCGGCCGCCGTCGGCGAGGAGCCGCTGGCGCGGGGCGACGGTGATGTCGCCGCCGGTGACCAGGAAGTCCGAGTCGGTGGGCGGGGGGACGCGGGAGCCGACTCCGGCGATGCCCACGTTGTAGACGCCGGCCGTCTTGTTCATGTCGAAGTCGCCGAGGACGACGACCCTGCCCTCGGCCTCGGCGGCGCCCCGACGCACCAGCATGTCCCCGCCGACGAACACGTTGACGTTCGCGTCCCGGCCGGTGAAGCCGTCGCTGTTGGGATCCCGCCAGACCGGCGGGCAGCCCTCGCCGGGGGGGCCCGGGATGCAGGGCCCGAGGCCGCCGGGCAGCGGGGCCCTCAGGGTGCGCGCCGTCGTCGGCGGTTCGGTGCCGGGGCCCGCCGCGAGGGCCGTGGGGGCCCCGGAGGCGAGTACCGCTCCCACGGCCAGCCCGAGGGTCCATCTCCTTGCTGACATGACACTCCGTCCGCTGTCTCGGCCACCCGCCCGCGCCGATGGCCCTGACAGGCTGCGGGCGGGCTTCGGCGCGGCGGACGGAAGACACTCGGCGAGTACGGCATTCCGGTCCGACAATCACTCGATTGCACCGCTCCCCCGGGATGCGGGGAGGTCCGGGATGTGTCAGCCGGTGGCGGAGCCCGCCACCCAGTCGGCCCAGGACATGTTCCAGCCGCCCAGTCCGTTGTTGGGGGCGACGGTCCTGTCCTGCGAGTTCACGACCTCCACCACGTCCCCGACCAGCGTCCGGTCGAAGAACCAGCCGGCCGGGGTGTCCGAGCCGCCGCCCTTGTCGTCGCGCAGGCCGACGCAGCCGTGGCTGGTGT
Source organism: Streptomyces sp. NPDC040718 (assembly GCF_055593565.1). Classification (NCBI taxonomy): domain Bacteria; kingdom Bacillati; phylum Actinomycetota; class Actinomycetes; order Kitasatosporales; family Streptomycetaceae; genus Streptomyces; species Streptomyces sp. NPDC040718. The sequence goes on from NZ_JBVIXO010000001.1 coordinate 296,874, forward strand.
TGGTGGAGCCGAAGGTGTCGGGGCTGGCCCAGTAGTTGCCGTGCAGGAAGGTGCCGGAGGCGGTGAGGCGCATGGCGTGCGGAACGTCCGGGATGTCGTACTCGCCCTTGCCGTCCTCGCTGGTGAAGCCGACGGTGGCGCCGTTCATCCGGGTGACGTCGAACATCTCCATCACCACCATCTTGCCGTTGTAGGTGGTGTTCTTGGGCGCCCCGGCGCTGATGGGGATGGTGGACAGCAGCTGCCCGTCCCGGCGGACCTCCATGGTGTGCGCCTCCGCGTCGACGGTGGAGACCTGGGACCGGCCGACGGTGAAGCGGATGGTCTTGTCCTGGATGCCGTACGAGCCGGGCGCGCCCTCGATGTCGCGCAGCTTCATCTTCACGGTGACCTCGGTGCCGGCCTTCCAGTAGGTCTTGGGCCGGAAGTCGAGGCGCTCGGAGCCGAACCAGTGGCCGACGACCTCCACGGCGGGGTCGGAGGTGATGGTGATGGCCCGTTCCACGTCGGCGCGCTGCTTGATCGACCGGTTGAAGTTGAAGGAGACGATCATGCCGGTGCCGACGGTGGAGCGGTTCTCGGGCTTGAAGTAGCCGATGAACCGCTCCTCGGGGACGTAGGTCGTGAAGGTGGTGTGCCGGGCCTGGCGGCGGTTGTGCCCGTCGAGGGCGACCGCGTCGACGGTGTACTTGGCGGCGAGCGCGAGCCGTCCGGCGTCGGGGTCGGGGCTCCAGCTGAGGCCGTCGGCGGCGATCTCGCCGGGGACCTCCTCCTCCTGGGCGTCCTCGACCTTGGTGACCCTGACCCGTTCGAGGCGGCCCTCGGGGACGTTCACCCGCAGCGGGCCCTCGGCCGGCACGCCCTTGGCGTTGTCGTCGGGGGTGATCCGGATGGCCTCGTCCGGGGAGCGGGGTTTGCCGGGCATCTCGATCTCGACGGGGGATCCCCCGTCCTCGGTGCAGCCGGCCAGCCCGCCCAGCAGGCCCGCCCACGCCGCCACGGCGGCCAACCCCGCCCCTGCCCGCCTCGTCAGAAGAGTCACGTTCCGTCCAACGACCGGGGCCCTCCGGGGGAAACGTGAGGGCCGGGCACGTTCCGGGCAGAACAGTCCGGGCAGAACAGTGGGAAGGACCAGACGGGGGCGGGCCCGGCCGGGACGCCGGGCCGCACTCCCCCCCGCCGGTACCCAGGAGCCGTGGAGGCGGGCAGTGTCGAGCGCAGCCGAGCAAGAGGCGGTGGATACCGCCGCCAGCGACGCCAGCAGGGCCGTCGATGGCATGGACGCCGTACGGGAGCGGGTCCAGGCCAAGGTGTTAAGGGCCGCAGCGCACCCGCCGCCACCGGTGTGGCCGGGCTCCTCGCACCCGCTGGGGGCCCGCTACCACGCGGGGCCGGCCGGGGCGGAGGGCACCAACTTCGCGCTCTGGGCGCAGGGCGCGGAGGCGGTGGAGCTGTGCCTGTTCGACGCCCTCGGGGCGGAGACCCGCTGCACCCTGACCGAGCTGACGCACGAGATCTGGCACGGCTTCGTACCGGGCGTGCGACCCGGGCAGCGGTACGGCTTCCGGGTGCACGGGCGCTGGGACCCCTGGACGGGCGCCCGGTACAACCCGGCGAAACTGCTGCTGGACCCGTACGCGCGGGCGGTCGACGGTGACTTCTCGCTGCCGCCGGAGGTGTACGGGCACGTCCGGGACTGGCCGCAGCAGTACATCGCGGACACGGTGCGCGACGACCGGGACTCGGCCCCGTTCGTCCCGAAGGGCGTGGTCGTCCACGATGACGACGACTGGTCGGACGACGTCCGGCCGAAGACCCCCTGGGCCGATTCGGTGATCTACGAGCTGCACGTGCGCGGTTTCACGATGCGCCATCCGGGTGTTCCCGAGGAGCTGCGCGGCACGTACGCGGGCCTCGCCCATCCGGCGGCGGTGGAGCACCTGAAGACGCTGGGCGTGACGGCGGTGGAGCTGCTTCCGGTGCACCAGTTCGCGCACGAGGACCACCTGCTGCGGCGCGGCCTGCGCAACTACTGGGGGTACAACTCGGTGGGCTACTTCGCCCCGCACGCCGGGTACTCGGCGAGCGGGACGGCGGGGCAGCAGGTCGGCGAGTTCAAGCGGATGGTGAAGGCCCTGCACGCGGCGGGGATCGAGGTCATCCTCGACGTGGTCTACAACCACACGGCGGAGGCCGGGGAGCTGGGGCCGACCCTGTCGCTGCGCGGGGTCGACAACCGGGGCTACTACCGGCTCCAGTCCGACCAGCGCCGCTACGCCGACTACACGGGCTGCGGGAACACCCTGCACGCCGGGCGCCCGCACGTGCTGCGGCTGATCACGGACTCGCTGCGGTACTGGGTGACCGAGATGGGGGTGGACGGCTTCCGCTTCGACCTGGCGGCGGCGCTGGCCCGCTCGATGCACGACGTGGACATGCTGTCGCCGTTCCTCGCGGTGATCGCCCAGGATCCGGTGCTGCGGCGGGTCAAGCTGATCGCGGAGCCGTGGGACGTGGGCTCGGGCGGCTACCAGGTGGGGGCGTTCCCGCCGCTGTGGACGGAGTGGAACGACCGGTACCGGGACGCCGTACGGGATTTCTGGCGGGGCGCGCTGCCCGACGTACGCGACCTGGGGTACCGGCTGTCGGGGTCGAGCGACCTGTACGCGTGGGGCGGGCGGCGGCCGTACGCCTCGGTGAACTTCGTGACCGCCCACGACGGGTTCACCCTGCGCGACCTGGTGTCGTACGAGCGCAAGCACAACGAGGCGAACGGGGAGGCCAACCGGGACGGCACGAACGACAACCGGTCCTGGAACTGCGGTGCCGAGGGCGAGAGCGGGGACCCGAGGGTCGGGGCGCTGCGGCGGCGGCAGCTGCGCAACCTGCTGACGACGCTGCTGCTCTCGACGGGGGTGCCGATGCTGGTGGCGGGCGACGAGTTCGGGCGCACGCAGGGCGGCAACAACAACGCGTACTGCCAGGACAACGAGACCGGGTGGGTGGACTGGTCGCTGCTGTCCGACCCGGAGTGGAGCGGCCTGTTCGCGCTGACCCGGCGGCTGATCTCGCTGCGCCAGGCCCATCCGGTGCTGCGCCGGCGGGCGTTCTTCTCGGGGCGGGCGCAGGGTGCGGACGGGCTGCGGGACCTGGCCTGGTTCACCCCGGCGGGGGCGGAGATGACGGAGCGGGACTGGTACGCGCCGGCCGCCGCGGTGGGCCTGTACCTGTCCGGGCGGGACATCCCGGGCCGGGACGAGCGGGGCCGCCAGGTGACGGACGACAGTTTCCTCGCGCTGCTGCACGCCGGGGACCGGCCGGTGGAGTGGGTGCTGCCGGGGGCGCCGTGGGCGGCGGCGTACGAGCTGGTGCTGGACACCGCGCGGGAGTCGCAGGAGGCTCCGCCGGGGACCCGGCACCGGGGCGGGGAGCCGCTGACGGTCCCGGCCCGGTCGGTGCTGCTGCTTCGGGTGGTGGGCTGAGACAGATCCGGAGCGGAAGCTTTCGTTCCCCCTGCGATGATGTGCCCTTCCTGTGAACACACGAACACATGACCACATGGACAGGGGCAGGCATGGGGACAGTCGGGACCGCGCTCCGGGAACTGCGGACGGCCCAGAAGTCGGCCAAGGGGGTGTCGCTCTACTCCCGGTTCGTCAACCGGCCCGTCGGCCGGTACCTGGCCGCCGGTTCGTACGCCCTGGGACTGACGCCCAACCAGGTCACTCTGGTCAGCGCCGCGTTCAGCTTCGGCGCCGTCGCCGCGGTCGCGCTGGCCGCGCCCTCCTGGGGCCTGGGCGTCGCCGTCTGGGCGGCGCTCGCGGTCGGTTTCGCCTTCGACTCGGCCGACGGCCAGCTGGCCCGGCTCCGCGGCGGCGGCAGCGCGGCGGGCGAATGGCTCGACCACGTGGTGGACGCCGCCAAGCTGACCGCGCTGCACTCCTGCGTGCTCATCGCCTTCCACCGCTTCCCGGAGGCGTTCGGAATCGGAGGGGACGGGACCGGCTCGGACGCCTGGCTGCTGGTGCCGCTGGGCTTCCAGTTCGCCGCCGTCGTCACCTTCTTCGGCGGACTCCTGACCGAGAAGCTCAAGCCGAAGGCCGCGCCAGGGAGTCCGGCCGCCGCCCCGTCGACACTGCGCGCGGTGGCACTGCTCCCCGTGGACTACGGGGTGTTCTGCCTGGTGTTCCTGCTGCTGGGCGGCGGGGCGCTGTTCCGCTGGGCCTACGCGGGCCTGGGCGCGGTCGCCGCCCTGTTCCTGCTGGCCTTCCTGGCGAAGTGGTTCCGCGAGCTCAGCGCCGTTCGGCGGTGAGCTGCTCCGGCAGCGGCGGGCGCACGGGCTGGGCGAGGGCGTCCAGGGCGCGGCGCAGCTGGGTGCTGGAAGTGTGCACGGTGTAGGGGAAGTAGACGACGTCGACCCCGTGGACGGCGAAGTCCCGTTCCAGCTTGTCCCCCTTGGGGGTGCCGCGCCAGTCGTCGCCCTTGAAGATGACGTCGAAGCGGACCTGCTTCCAGGTCTCCACCTTGTCCGGAACCGTCTCCACGAAGGCGGCGTCGACGTACTTGACGCTGCGGACGATCTCCAGCCGCTCGACGAGCGGGATCATCGGGCGCTGCCCCTTGGCCAGTTCGGCCATCTCGTCCGAGACCACGCCGGCCACCAGGTAGTCGCACCGACTGCGGGCGTGGCGGAGGATGTTGAGGTGCCCTATGTGGAACAGGTCGTAGGCACCGGGCGCGTAGCCCACCCGGTACGGCCTGCGCGCGGACGGCACAGGATCGGTCATGTCGCGCTCCGTCATCGGTTACCCCCCAGCGGCCGCACCCCCCGGCGCGGCGGATTAGCCGACAATAGCGTGCGCGTTCCACTACCGGTCGGGTGAACGAATAGGGTGACGTGCGCATCATCCAGGGGAGAAGGGGACGTTCAGTGTCCACATCCGGTCACCGGCGCCTGCTGCTGGTTTCCACCAACTACGCCCCGGAGCATGCGGGCATAGGCCCGTACGCCACCCAGATCGCGGAGCACTGGGCGAGTACCGGCCACGACGCGCACGTTCTGGCGGGCATGCCGCACTACCCGGCCTGGTCGGTCGAGCCGGAGTACAAGGGGAAGCTGCGGCACACCGAGGAGCGCGCGGGGGTCACCGTGCACCGGCGCGCGCACACGGTGCCGCCCCGTCAGACGGCCGTCAGGCGGGCCCTGTTCGAAGGGTCGATTCTGCTGCACGGTGCCGTGGCCCCGCCCCGGATGCCGAAGCCCGACCTGGTCATGGCGCAGATGCCGAGCCTCGCCGGCGGGGTGACGGCCGCGCGGCTCGCGGCCCGCTGGAAGGTGCCGTTCGTACCCGTCGTCCAGGACCTGATGGGCGCGGCCGCCGCACAGAGCGGCATCAGCGGCGGGGACAAGGCGGCCGCGATCGCCGCGCGCGCGGAGGCGTACGCCCTCAGGCGGGCCACCCTGGTCGGCGTCATCCACGAGACGTTCGTGGACCGGGTCGTGGCGATGGGCGTGGACCCGAAGAGGATCCGCCTCGTCCCCAACTGGTCGCACGTGGCCAAGCCCACCAAGCCGCGCGGGGAGACCCGCCACCACCTGGGCTGGGCGCCCGGGCAGACCGTCGTCCTGCACTCCGGGAACATGGGCCTCAAGCAGGGCCTCGAAGTCCTCGTCGGCGCCGCCCGGCTGGATCCGGACGTCCGCTTCGTCCTCATGGGCGACGGCAGCCAGCGCGCGGCCCTCGCGAGCCTGGCCGCCGACGTGCCGAACCTGGACATCATCCCTCCCGCCGCCGACGGCGGGTTCCCGGACGTCCTCGCCGCGGCGGACGTCCTCGCGGTCACGCAGCACGCCGCCGTACTGGACATGAGCGTGCCGTCCAAGCTCACCTCCTACTTCCAGGCAGGCCGGCCCGTCGTCGCCTCCGTCGCGGCGCAGGGCGGGACCGCGCAGGAGGTACGGCGTTCCGGCGCCGGGGTGCTCGTACCGCCGGAGGACCCCGAGGCGCTGCTGAAGGCCGTCCGGTCCCTGGCCGAGGACCCCGAGGGCGCGGACGCCCTCGGTGCGGCCGGGCCCGTGCACGTGGCGGCCCACCTGAGCCGCGAGGCGGGCCTGGCCCGCATCGACGCACTGATCGACGAAGCACTGGGGGGTCCCCTGTCGTGACCGAGACGAACCGCCCGGCGACACCCCCCGCCGAAGACGAACCCGATCTCCTGCGGGACCAGTTCAAGCAGCTCCTGCGCTACCGCCGGCTCCTCGGCGCCGGCGTGGCCGTCGGCCTGCTGGGCGGCGTCTACCTCGGCGTCTCCACGTCGGACACCTACGTGTCCGTCGCGGACGTGGTGCTGCGTGCGCCCACCGACGACCCGTTCAACCCGAGCCTGGCCCCCGACAAGGCCATCAACATCGGCTCGGAACGCCAGGTCGCGCTCTCCAGCTCCATAGCCGAGCAGGCCGCGAAGACGCTCGGCGTGGCTCCCGAGGACTTCCCGGCGCTGCGCGGCGGCCTCCAGGTGACCAACCCGCCGCAGACGATGGTGCTGCGCTTCACCTACACGGCCGCCTCCCCCAAGGAGGCCGCCAAACGCGCCAACGGCATGGCCGCCGCCTACCTGCTCAAGCGGCGGGAAGCCCTCGACGTCACCCGCGACACGATGGTCAAGGGGTACGAGGCCCAGCGCGACCCAGTCGCCAAGCAGCTCGACGAGGTGGCCCGGCAGATCAACAACATGCCGGCCGGTACCGCCCGCGACGCCTCCCTCTCCTCGCGGACCGACCTCCAGAACAAGGTCAACACCCTCAACGGCAACATCGCCAAGCTCCAGGCCCTGGACATGACCCCGGGCCGGGTCACCAGCGCCGCCGCCCCGCCCGCCGCACCCGACGGGCCCGGCGTCCCCATGTCGCTCGCGCTCGGCGCGGCCGTCGGCCTGGCGCTCGGCCTCCTCGCCGCCTGGGTCCGGCTGGTCTTCGACCCGGCGCCGCGCTCCGAGGGCGACGTCGCCCGGTCCCTGCGCGCGCCCGTACTGGGCTGGCTGCCGCGGGACCGGACCGGCGGCGGCCCGCTCCTCGCGGCCGGGGAGGCCGATCCGCGACTCGCCGAGGAGTACCGCTCGGTGGCGTTCCGGCTCGCCTACGACTCCCGGTTCGCCGGCCGGCGCCGGCTGCTGGTCGTCGCCCCGCGCGGCAGCAGCGAGACGGCCGCCGCGGTGGCCGTGAACCTGGCCGCCTCCTTCGCCGAGACCGGCAAGGACGTCCTGCTCATCGAGGCCGACCTGCGCACCCCGGTGCTGGCCAGCCAGCTGCCGACCGACACCGGCGACCGGCCGCGCTGGAGCACGGCGGCGGGCGGGGCCTCCGGCGACTCCGACTGGCCCGCCGGGCGGCGGCTCGTGGTGGACGCCGCCGAGTCCGGCGACTTCGACCTGATCCCCGGCGACCGGGTGCGCAACGTGCCCCGTGCGCTGACCTCCGCGCGCACCAGCCGGCTGATCTCCGAGGCCGACGACCCCAACTCCACCGTCGTGGTGCTCGCGCCGCCCGTGCTCTCGTACGCCGACGCGCTCGCCCTGGTCGACCGCGTCGACGGCGTCCTCGTGGTCTGCGACCCGCGCGCCGTGCACCGCAGCGACCTGTCCCGGATCCGCGAACTGATCAGCGGCGCCGGCGGGACCGTGCTGGGCGCGGTGCTGCACGCCCCGCTGCCCTCCGACAAGCGCGGCGGCGGGTCCAAGGGCGCGGCCCCGGCCGGCTCCGGCCCGGACGCACCCCCGCCGGCCGGCGGGGGCGCCGGGTCCGAGGAGCCCGCCCCGGGCGACGGCGGCGACACCGTGGCGCTGCGCACGGTCCGCACGGGCCAGAGGTGAGCCGGCGGGGTCTCGCCGCGGTCTCCTCGGTCCTGGACCAGGCCGCCTCCAGCGCCACGAACATCCTGGTGCTGGTGCTGGCCGCCCGGCTGTCGTCGGCTTCGGGGTTCGCCGCCTTCTCGATGGTCTACGTGGCCTTCAGCGTGCTGCTCGGGCTCAACATGGCCTACGTCGGCCAGACCGTGGTGCTGGAGAAGGGCGAGGCGCTGGGGGCGGTGTGCCGCTCCTCCGTGCTGTTCACGGCCGCCGCGTCGGCCGCGGCCGGGCTCGTACTGGCCCTGGCGGGCCTCGCGGTGCCCGGGGACGCCGGGTGGGCGCTGCTCGCGCTGGGCCTCGTACTGCCGCCGGTCCTCGTCCAGGACGGGCTGCGCTACTGCTTCTCCGCCCTGCGGGTGCCCGAGCGGGCGCTGGCCGCGGACTCGCTGCGGCTGGTGTGCGTGGTCGCGGCGCTGGCCGTGCAGCCGCAGGGGGTCTCCGCGGGCCGGCTGGTCCTGGTGTGGGGGCTGTCCGCACTGCCCGCGCTGGGGCTGGGCCTGTGGCTGCTCCGCCCGTACGTCCAGGGGGCGAGCGCGGACCTCGGCCCGTACCTCCGGCGGGGGCACCTCGGGCAGCGCTTCGTCGTCGAGTACGCGGTGGGCAACGGCTCCAGCCAGCTCGCGGTGCTCGGCCTGGGCGTCTTCGCGACCCCCCTCGCGGTGGGCGCGCTGCGCGGCGCCACCACCCTCTTCGGCCCCTTGAACGTCCTGTTCAACTCGGCGAACGCGTTCGCCCCGCCGGTCGTCGGCCGGCTGGCGGGCAAGCGGGCGGTCGTACGGGCCACCCTGGTACTGGGGCTGGCCCTGTCGGCCCTCGCGGCGGGCGCGGCGGGCGGCCTGTACGCCCTGCCCGACCGCTGGGGCCGCGAACTCCTCGGCGACACCTGGCCGGCGGCGGCGGAGCTGCTGCCCGCGACGGGCGCCCAGTACGCCGTGATGGCCCTGGGCACCTGCGGCCTGCTGACCCTGCGGGTCCTGGCCCCCAGGGCCACCCTCTCGGTGCAGGTGGTCTTCTCCCTGCTCTCGGTGGCCCTGCTGCTGGCCGGGTACGCGGTCTGGGGCGCTCCGGGCGCCGCCTGGGGCCTCGCGCTGGGCTCGGCCCTCAAGGCCGTGGCAGCCTGGTGGCGGGTCTCCCGCCTGCCTGCGCCGGCGCCCGTACCCCAGCCTGCCTGACCACCGGGAGCCCGTATGCGGGCTCCCGTACCCGGTGGAATAGTGGGGAGCGGGTGCGAGAAACCCATGGGGAAAATGAACACGGCACGGGCGCGGCGTTCCGCGTTGCCGCGCCCGGCGGCTTCTGTCCCGGGCCGCCCTGAGCGCCGGCACCCGACATCCGCCGGCACCCGACATCCCGAAATCCTGGCAGAGAAGGCAGAAACGGCAGAAAGGGGAAACCCATGCGCCGAAGGATCCTGTCATGCGCGGTGGTGATGGCCGTGTCGATCGGCGGCTCGACCGTCGTCGGCATGACCACAGCCGAGGCGGCACCCATCGCGCCCAGCCAGCGGTGCTTCCTGCGGGAGGGAGCCAATAACCTCTTCGACGTCAGGTCCCAGGGATTCATCGAGGACGACGTGATCTTCCTGCGGAACTCGAGAGGGACCGTGGTGCGCACCGTCAAGGTGGGTGAGCTCGGCCTCAACACGATCACCGGAGTGCCGAACGACACCTACACGATCACCGCGAGGGATCACAAACAGGACAGGGCGGTCTGCCTGAAGTTCGTGTCGGACGAGGAAGCCGCGATCACGTGCACCGTGACCAAGGGACCGGGACAGACCTACGGCGTGTCCGGCAGGGGTTTCCCGGAGGCCGAGACGGTCACGCTGAGGAACTCCCAGGGCGCGGTCGTGGACACGACCGTGACCATCAAGGACGGATTCTTCGAGTTCACCGGGGTGCCCAACGGCACGTACACGGTCACCTCGAAGTTCGCCAAGACGACCTGCCCTCAGTCCACTGACCCGGGCGTGGACACGGACACCGACACAGGCGGTGACACGGGCACCGACACGGGCGGTGACACGGGCACCGACACGGGCGAGTAACCGGATCAGCGCAGGGTGGTGCCCTTGTCCTGCCGGTACGTGGCGACGAGCGCGAGGCACATCGCGGCGATCGCGACCCGGCCGGAGGCCTGGAGCAGCGGACCGCGCAGCAGGATGAAGGAGTACCCGGCGACCAGCGGGACCACCACGGAGATCAGGCTGCCCGGAGCCGAGCGGCGCGTGGCCCGCCTGGCGTAGCGACGGTCGACGCGCCCGGCGGCGTACCCGATGCCCAGCAGCCCGGCGCCCATGCCCAGCGGGCCGAAGTCCAGCCAGAGTTCGGCCCAGATCGGGGAGGAGAGGTTGGTGTTGACCGTGCCCATCCACTGGCCGACCATCACGCCCGTGTCGCGCGGCTTGCCCGGCCACACCGAGCGGGGCACCGCGAAGAAGACGGATCCGGCGAGCTGGCGCCCGTAGAAGTGGCCGGGGCCGGAGTCGGAGAAGGTGATGGTGTTGGCGAACATGCCGATCTGGTCGTAGTCCTTGAGCGCCATCGGCTCCAGGAACGAGGTCGTCTCGACGGGCTTGTAGTTCTTCTCGTCGTAGCGGAAGCGGTCCGCGAAGGGGAAGACGAGCAGGGCAGCCACGACGGCCGTCGACAGGGCCGCCCGGTACATGGCGGCGCTCACCGGGAAGACGGTGAACAGCAGCGCGAACAGGACGGTCAGGAACCAGTAGCGCGGGTTCGAGACCGGGTTGTTGACGATCACGTTGAGCACCGCCAGCGCCGCCCAGGTGACGATGACGGACACCTTGCGGCGGGCGAACGTCGAGGTGATCAGCCACCGCGTGTACAGGAGCAACGCGAGCAGCGCGGGCACGGTGCCGAAGCCGCGCAGCAGGGCCTGCCCGGCCTGGCCGTCCCCGTTGGAGACGCCCGCCTCCTGGATGCCGGCGATGATCTCCTGCCGGCTGGAGAAGAAGACGGCCGGGCCGCCGAGCTTGAGGATGAAGGCGGCGCTGCCCAGGAAGGCGAGGGCGGCCAGCAGCCCGAGCCGCCGCCGGTGGGCCATGAGCGGCCGGGGTTCCTTCGGGGAGCCGCCCGCCCGCCCGGCCGGCCGGTGCCGGGCGAGCAGTACGCCGACGTCGAAGGCGGTGCAGCCGAGCAGGACCAGCCCGATGGCGAGGGTGAGGTCGGAGCGGGGCCCGACGACGGGGGTGGGGACCCGGCCCAGGACGGCCTGGGCGAGCGGGGCCACGCCCATGGCCATGTAGACGAAGAGCCAGAAGGAGCCCTGGAGCAGTTTGCGACGGCTCGTCAGGACCATCGCGGAGAGCCGGGCGCCCGCGTACATGGTGAGCAGGAGCTGCAGCCAGAAGGCGGCGTCGCGCCGGCCGTCGCCGGACTGGGCGGCGACGAAGAGGGGGAGGAAGACGGTGAAGCCGAGGGCGAGCGGCACGGACAGCGCTCGCGAGAGCAGGGTGCGCGGGGTGGTGACCCTCCCCCACCGGGACTCGTCCCCGGTGGGCTGCGGCACCGGTCGCACGGCGGGTTCGCGTATGTCCGTGGCCACTGTTGCCCCCACCCCTGTACGTGATCAGCGCGCAGTCTAGTCTGGGCGTTCGGCGCCCGGGGAGGCGCGCCCGGGGTGGACGACGAGGGGCTTCTGTTGCGCGATCTTCCTGCCTTCACACTGGCCGGATACGACAAGGGGCGCGGGTTTCTGACGCAGGCTCTGTGGTTCGCCGTGATGAACACCCTCTTCATGTCCTGGTTCTGCCCCGCCCGGCTGCGCGTGGCGCTGCTGCGGGCGTTCGGGGCGAAGATCGGCGAGGGGGTGCTGATCCGGCACCGGGTGCGGGTGTTGTGGCCGTGGAAGCTGGAGGTCGGCGACCACACGTGGATCGGCGAGGGCTGCTGGCTGCTCAACCTGGAGCCGGTGACCATCGGTTCGCACGTGTGCCTCTCGCAGGAGTCGATGCTGTGCACCGGCTCGCACGACCACCGGGCCGCCGACTTCCGCTACCGCAACGCCCCGATCACCGTCGAGGACGGCGCGTGGGTGGCCGTACGGGCGACCGTGCTGGCGGGCGTGACGGTGGGCCGCTGCGCGGTGGCGGGCGCGGGCGCGGTCGTCCACAAGGACCTGCCCGAACTGACCCTGCAGACCCAGGACGGCCGCCGCCGCCCGATGGAGGAGCCCAAGTGAAGGTCCTGCACGCCGTGACCCTGCACTCCCCCTCGCACGCCTTCGGCGGCCCGGTGCGGGTGGCGCTGAACCTGGCCAAGGGCCTGCGGGCGCGGGGCCACGAGGCGCGGCTCCTCGCCCTGGGCGAGGGCTTCGACCCGTGGCCGGCGTCGGTGGAGGGCGTCCCGGCGAAGCTGTTCCCGGCCCGGCGCATCCTCCCCCTCGGCTTCAGCGGGATGACCTCGCCGGCGCTGCTGGCCTCGGCGTCCCGCCTGGTGCGGGACGCGGACGTGGTCCACGTCCACCTGGCCCGGGACCTGGTCACCCTGCCCGTCGCCCTGGCGGCCCTCCGTGCGCGCAAGCCGCTGGTCCTCCAGACCCACGGCATGGTGGACCCGAGCGAGAAGCTCCTCGCGAAGCTCCTGGACGCGGTGGCGGTACGCCGCCTGCTGCGCGGCGCGGACGCCGTGCTGTACCTGACCCCGCACGAGCGCTCGGGGCTGGACGCGGTGGTCGGCACCCCGCCGCTCGCGCAGGCGGTCCGCCTGGTCAACGGCACTCCGGCCCAGGAGCAGCGCCCGCGGCCGGCCGGCCCGCCGCGCGTCCTGTACTCGGCCCGCCTCCAGGCCCGCAAGCGCCCGGTGGACTTCGTGGACGCCGCCCCGGCGGTCCTCGCGGCCCACCCGGACGCGGAGTTCGTGGTGGCCGGCCCGGACGAGGGCGAGCTGGCCGCGGTCCGCGCCCGGATCACCGCCCTGGGGCTCACCGACCGCTTCACGGTCCCCGGCGCCCTGTCCGGTGCGGAGGTCCTCACCGAACTCCGCCGCGCGCACGTCTACGTACTGCCCTCGGTGGACGAGCCGTTCCCCATGTCGGTCCTGGAGGCGCTCGCGGTGGGCGTCCCGCCGGTGGTCACCCACTCCAACGGCCTGGCCCGCGACATCGCGGCGGCCGGCGCGGGCCACGCCGTGGACCCGGGCCCCGCCCCGGTGGCGGAGGCGGTCCTGGCCCTCCTGGACCCCGCCGCCAACGCCAAGGCCTCCACGGCCGCCCGCGAACTGGCCGCCGCCTCCTTCTCCATGGACGCCGTACTGGACGCCCTGCTGGACGTGTACGCGTCCGCCGTACGCCGCTGAGGGCTCAGATTCCGTCCCGGTGGTGCTCCTCCACCACCGGGAGGGCGGCCGTACGGCGGCGCTTGAGGACGCTGGCGTAGACGCCGAGGCCGATGCCGCCCGCCACCATCATGATCAGGCCGACGAGGTCGAGGTTGACGCTCTCCAGCTCCCAGTCGCTCGCGAAGGTGAGGACGGCCCCCACCACGATCAGGGCGATGCAACCGCCGATGCCGCGCATAGGATTCGCCTCCGCTGTGTCGTGTGACGGCGCGGGTACCCGGAAGGCGGCAGGGGAAACGCCGCCGGTGCCCGGCGGGCCGGGCGCGGCGGCGTTCTCGCGGAGAGTGCCCGGGGTTACGCCGGGAGCCAGGCGTAGCAGCCCGTCGAGGTGAACCGGTCGGCGCCGGCCGGGACCGTGGCCGTGATCCTGTCGCCCGGCTTGGGCGGGGCTTCCGGGCCCGAGGCGAGGACGGAGCCGTCCTTGGACTTGGCCTCCCAGGTGCAGGTGGTGCTCTGGGTGGCGGCCCGGTAGGTGCCGGGGGCCGGGGCGGGGCGGGGGCCGTCGGCGAAGCCCTTCTGGGCCGCCTCCAGGACGGGCTTCTGCTCCGGGCAGAGGAAGGTGATCGCGTCCTTCGCACCGGTGACCTCGCCGGACACGATGGACGCGGCCGCCGCGTCCTTGTCCCGCTTGGCCGTGCGCGCCACCCGCTGGCAGGTTTCCTGGCCGGTCTGGAGGACGGCCGCCGGGTCCGTCTTCTCGGGGACGCGCCCGCTCAGGTACTTCTTCTCGTTCTCCCGGAAGCTGCCCGTCTTCGGGGTGAGCTTCGCGTCCGGCAGGACCGGGCCCGTCGGCTTGGCGTCGGGCGGGGCCGCCGCGGCGGGCGGCGCCGTGGCGTCCGCCGGGTCGGGGGCCGAGGACGGGGCCGGGGGCTTCGGTGTGGCGGCGGCCCGGGCGGTGTCCGCCTTGCCGCCGTCCTGGGAACTGCAGCCGGTCAGCGTCAGGGCGGCGGCGAGGAGGACGGCGGCCGCCGCGGAGCGTCGGTACATCAGGTGGCTCCCGTACGTGGGGAGGAGTGCGGGGCCCGGCGCTTGGCGTGCAGGGCCCCGCACTCCGTCAGGCGGTTACTTCTGGCCGAAGGTGAGGACCAGCTGCGGAGCGGCGTCCGCGGCGGTCGACTCCGAGGACCAGATCCACAACGGGTCGGTGCCCGTGCTGGTCAGGCCGAGGCCGTAGCTGCTGCCCAGCACCGCGGAGACCGCGGCGGTGTCGAGCTCGACGTTCTGGACGGCCGAGCCGTCCGGCACTCCCGCGATGCTGCCGAGCGGGGTGGTGCCGAGGGCGGGCTTGGTGTTGAACGTCGTGCCGGCGCCGCTCCAGGTGCCGGTGACCGGGACCGCGGAGACGGTGTCGGCGGTGCCGGCACCGGTCTGCGTGGAGGTCTTGAACTGGAGCGAGGCGGCCTTCAGGACCTGCCCGGCCGGGGCGGCCGGGAGGGTGAAGCGCAGGTACGTCTCGTACGCCGAGGTGCCGCGCACCGCGAGGGAGGACGAGGTGCCGTAGGCGGTGCCCGGGGCTCCCTGGTTGACGTAGGTGTCCTCGGCGGCCGTGACCTTGGAGACCGTGTCGGCCGGGGCCTTGGCCAGGTCGAAGTGGGCCTTGACCTGGGCCTGGGTGAGCGCCGACGGGTAGACGGCGGTCTCGTCGAGCTGGCCGGCGAAGAAGTTGCTCGTCGGGCGGTTGGGCCAGCTGGCGAGGTTGTCGCCGCCTACGTGCCAGTAGCCGGCGTACGGGGTGGAGTTGGTGGCGCTGTTGGTGCCCTTGTTCTGGCCGTCCACGTACAGGGTCATGCCGCCGGGGCCCTGGGTGCCGACGACGTGGTGCCACTTGTTGTCGTTGTACGTCTCGAACAGGCCCGTGGTGATGGTCCGGGTCGAGCCGTTGAAGACGCCGAAGGCGAGGCGGCCGGTGTTGGTCATGTACAGCTGCTTGTCGTACGAGCCGCTGCTGTTGACCGTGTTGTTGCCGAAGCCGATCAGCTTGCCGCCGCGCGTGGTGTTCGTCTTGAACCACGTCTCGACGGTGAAGGAGGCGCCGACGCTCTGCCGGTGGTCGCTGTACACCTGCTGGCTGGTGCCGTTGAAGCCCATGGCCGTGCTGGTGCCGCTGACGGCGCCGGGGCTCTGGCGCAGGGCCGGGGCGTTGACCTGGATGCCGCTGGTGTCACCGCCGTTGGAGGAGTCCGCGACGTACGGGCTGACGGTGTCGTCGTAGCGCCAGTACAGGTTGGCGCCGTCGGCGCGGACCCTGTCCGGGTACGCCTGGACGGAGGCCGGGACGGTGACGGAGGCGTTCGCCGACAGGGCGCTGGTGTTGCCGGCGCCGTCGGTGGCGGTCACCCGGTAGGTGTAGGACTGGCCGGCCTTGACGGTGGTGTCGTTCCATGAGGCCTGCGGCCGCTCGAACTCCAGGGAGTCGGCGGTCACGGTGGCGATCGGGGTGGCCGAGCCGTTGCGGTAGATCCGGTACGTCAGCTTGCTGTCGTCCTGGTCGTAGCTGGTGCGCCAGCGGACCTGCGCCTCACCGGGCTTGACGCTGGCGGCGCTGGCGACGGGGGTGGTCGGCGCGCCGACGTCGCCGGTGTCGGCGAAGCGGGTCAGAGCCTGCTGGGGCTGGCCGTTGATGAGGGTGAACTCACCGCCCGCCCAGAGGTACTTGACGCCGTTCTTCTCAGCGACGGACATGACGCGCGGGCCGATGCCCTCGCCGATGCCGTCGTTGGCGGTGGGGTGCCAGCCGAGCTTGCGCGGGCCGCGCACGAAGCCGTCCGCGGGCGGCGGGGCGGCGCCGGTGTGGTCGGTGGGCTGGGCGAGGAAGAAGTTCCGCTTGCCGTCGGGGAATTCCAGTTCGCTGGAGCAGTCGTGGGCGTGCGAGGAGCTGTAGAGGACCCCGTCGTACGGCAGCACGTACTGGGTCGCGCCGAGGCAGCGGTCGCGCCACTTCTCGCTGAAGTCGGTCTTCAGGCCGATGCGGCCGTCGAAGACGCCGCCGCCGGAGCCCTCGTTGGCGGTGTAGTAGCCCGTCGCGTCGGCCGAGATGTGCTTGACGACCGAGTTGGAGGGGATGTCGGAGTACGTCTTGGCGACCGCGCCCGTGGTGGCGTCGACGACCGCCAGGGCGTGCGTGTTGGCGCCGTTGACGGCGAAGAAGTCGCCGCCGAGCAGGACGCTCTTGCCGTCGTTGCCGACCTTGACGGCCCGGCCGGGCTCGTCCGCGTTGGCGGTCCAGGGCTTCAGGGCGCCGGAGGCGGCGTCGACCGCGGCGAACCGCTCACGGGTCTGGCCTTCGACGGCGGCGAAGTCGCCGGCCACGTAGAGGGTGTCGTCGGTAACGTCGAGCGCGCGCACGGTGGCGGGCACGCCGGGGTGGAAGGAGGCCTTGGGGGTGCAGGTCTCGATGTCGATCGCCGCGAGGCTGGAGACCGGGGTGCCGTTGACGGCGCCGAAGTAGCCGCCCGCGTACAGGGTCTTCTTGTCCTTGGAGACGGCCAGCGCCCGGACGGTCGCGCTGCCGTCGCTGATGGTGAAGGCCAGTTTGCAGGAGGTGGGGTTGCCCGTCGCGGCGTCCAGCGCCACGAAGTTGACCGCTTCCTGCTCGGCGCCGCCGACCGCGTCGGGCGGGCGTACCGCCGAGAAGGTGCCGCCGGCGAAGACGGTGCCGTTCGCCTGCTCCATGGCGAAGACGACGCCGTTCGGCTGCCAGGTGGGCAGCTCGTCGGCGGTGAACGCCACCGGCGGTGTGATGGCGGATGCCTCGGGCATCAGCACCAGGCCGAGGCCCGTGCCGGCACCGGCCAGTGACAGTGCGAGGGCAGCACTCAGCCCTCTGGATCTACGCATGAGCCCCCCAGGGCCGTTGGCCCGGTTTGATGGCTGGAATTATCCGAACAGCCGTATGTACTGGCGCAGACTAGGGCTCACGCGAGGACCCGGTCACCTCTCTTGACCCATTGCATACCAACTTGGAATCAACGGAGTTCAGGCTGGAGGGTGTGCACCGTGGACATACGGCGGGTGCGCACCCGGCCATACCCCTGCGGAGCCCTGAGCTCGCGGGTATGACCGGGACACGGCAAATCGTAGGCGAAAGCCGGAGCCTCAGCGGTCGATCCGGACGGTGGCGCCCGCCAGTTGGTCCTCGACCTGGCGGACATCGGCGTCCACCATGATCTGCGCGAGTTCGGGCACCAGGACGGTCGGCTTCCAGCCAAGGATCTCCCGGGCCTTGGAGGCGTCGCCGATGAGTGCGTCGACCTCGCTGGGGCGCTCGTACTTGGGGTCGTAGCGGACGTGGTCGGTCCAGTCGAGGCCGGCGTGGGCGAAGGAGGACTCGACGAAGTCCCGCACGGTGGCGGCGACTCCGGTGGCCACCACGTAGTCGGTCGGTTCGTCCTGCTGGAGCATGCGCCACATCGCGTCGACGTACTCGGGGGCGTAGCCCCAGTCGCGGACGGCGTCGAGGTTGCCGAGGTAGAGGTGGTCCTGGAGGCCGGCCTTGATGCGGGCCACCGCGCGGGTGATCTTCCGGGTCACGAAGGTCTCGCCGCGGCGGGGAGACTCGTGGTTGAAGAGGATCCCGTTCACGGCGAACATGCCATAGGCCTCGCGGTAGTTGACCGTGGTCCAGTACGCGAAGACCTTCGCCCCGCCGTACGGGCTGCGCGGGTGGAAGGGGGTGTCCTCGTTCTGCGGGGGCGGGGTGGAGCCGTACATCTCCGAGGACGAGGCCTGGTAGATGCGGGTGTCGACGCCGCTGGCCCGGATGGCCTCCAGGAGCCGCAGCGCGCCGAGTCCGGTCACGTCGCCCGTGTAGAGGGGGGCGTCGAAGGAGACGCGGACGTGGGACTGGGCGCCGAGGTTGTAGACCTCGTCGGGGCGTATGTCGCGCAGCAGGTTCACCAGGGCGACGCCGTCGGAGAGGTCGGCGTGGTGCAGGACGAAGGAACGATTCGCCGTCTGCGGGTCCTGGTAAATGTGGTCGATCCGCTCCGTGTTGAAGCTGGAGGACCGCCGCACGAGCCCGTGCACCGTGTAGCCCTTGGAGAGCAGGAGCTCTGCGAGGTACGAGCCGTCCTGTCCGGTGACGCCGGTGATCAGTGCGGTCTTGCCCATGTGGTGTCCCCCTGGGGTCCGTTGCTGTTCTGATGTGCTCCGGCCTCTGGCACGGCCGGTCTCTTGATGTACGCCCTCGGTCCGGCGCCCAGGGCCCCCCGACGGCCCCGCGGCATTCCGGCGGGCAACGGGCCAGGCCCGCCCGTCCCTGGTCCGGGACTGGATGCGTACCGTACACGCCCGCTCCGCATGACCCACCCCCGCGGCACGACGATCCGGCCCCGCCGCACGGTCCGGCCCCGCCGGACACTCCAGCCCCGCCGGCGTTTGAGGCGCGGGGGTCCGGGGCGGATCCCCCGGCAGCGTCGCCGCACACGCACGACGGCCCAAGGGGTGGCAACCCGGCGGCCCGGACACCGGGTCCGGGCCCCCGACACCCGCGGCCTGCGGACTGGCATCATCGGCGGTATGACAAGCACCCCGCCCCTCCTGCCCCCGCACGCCCGCGTGTTCGTCGCCGGACACCGCGGCCTCGTGGGGTCCGCGGTCGCGCGCCGCCTCACCGCCGACGGCCACGAGGTGCTCACCCGCGCCCGCGCCGACCTCGACCTGCGCGACGCCGCGGCGACGGAGGCGTACCTGCGCGACGTCCGCCCGGACGCGGTCGTGCTGGCCGCCGCCAAGGTCGGCGGGATCATGGCCAACAGCACGTACCCGGTGCAGTTCCTGGAGGACAACCTCCGGATCCAGCTCAGCGTCATCTCCGGCGCGCACGCCGCCGGTGTGGGCCGCCTGCTGTTCCTCGGCTCCTCCTGCATCTACCCGAAGCTGGCCCCGCAGCCCATCAGCGAGGACGCCCTGCTGACGGGCCCGCTGGAGCCCACCAACGAGGCCTACGCCCTCGCCAAGATCGCCGGCATCGTGCAGGTCCAGTCGTACCGCAAGCAGTACGGGGCCCCGTACGTCTCGGCCATGCCCACGAACCTCTACGGCCCGGGCGACAACTTCGACCTCCAGTCCTCGCACGTGTTGCCGGCGCTGATCCGCCGCTTCCACGAGGCGGCGGCCGAGGGCCGTGACGAGGTCGCCCTGTGGGGCAGCGGCACCCCGCGCCGGGAGTTCCTGCACGTGGACGACCTGGCGGCCGCCTGCGCGGTGCTGCTGGAGCGCTACGACGGCGACGAGCCCGTCAACATCGGCTGCGGCGAGGACCTCACCATCAAGGAGCTGGCCGAGACGGTCGCCGAGGTCACCGGGTTCCGGGGCCGGCTGGCCTGGGACACGTCCAAGCCGGACGGGACCCCGCGCAAGCTGCTCGACGTGTCCCGTCTGACCTCGCTGGGCTGGAAGCCGGGCATCGCGCTGCGGGACGGCATCGACGCCACCTACCGGTGGTGGCTCGACCAGAGCTGACGTCACCTCGTGGCCCCTCAGTACGCTCCGCGGCCGTCGACCACGGCGCGGAGCGTACGGCCCATCACGTCGACATCGCTGGTGAAGGACCAGTTGTCCACGTACTGCAGGTCGAGCTGAATCGTTTCGTCCCAGGACAGGTCCGACCGTCCGCTGATCTGCCACAGGCCGGTCATCCCGGGTCGTACGGTGAGCCGGCGCAGCTCGACCTCGTCGTACGCCGCCGCCTCCTCCGGCAGCGGCGGCCGCGGGCCGACCAGCGACATGCTTCCCGTCAGCACGTTCACGAGCTGGGGCAGTTCGTCCAGCGAGGTGCGGCGCAGCAGCCGTCCCACCCGGGTGACCCGGGGGTCGCGGCGCATCTTGAACATCAGGCCGTCGTTCTCGTTGGCCCCCGCCAGCCCGGCCTTCAGGCGGTCGGCGTCCGTCACCATCGTGCGGAACTTCCACATGACGAAGGGGACCCCGTCGCGCCCGATGCGCCGCTGGCTGTAGAAGGCCGGCCCCTTCGAGCCAAGGCGGATGGCCAGGACCAGCCCGAGGAACAGCGGCGACAGCAGCAGCAGCCCGAGGGCGGCCCCCACCCGGTCGAGCACCGTCTTGAGCAGGGGCTGCACCCCCCGCCGCACGGGCGGCGCGACGCGCAGCACGGCGAGCCCGCCCGCCGAGAGGGTCTCCAGCCGCTTGACGGAGATCTCCACCAGCCCGGGGAAGACGGCCAGTTCGAGCCCTTCGTCGTGCAGGGCCCAGGCCACCCGCCGCAGCCGCTCCCCCGCGAACCGCGCCCCGGGTGCCACCAGCACCAGGTCGGCGTGGTGGCGGCGGACGGCGCGCAGCACGGCGGACGCGTCCCGGTTCGGCGCCTTCGGCATCGAGGCGTCCAGCCTGGCCGCGACCGGCATGCCCCCGGTGAGGGGGCCCCCGCCGACGGGGACGATGCCGACGACGACGTACGGGTGGTCGGTGCGCGCGGCAAGGTGCGCGATGAGGTGCTCGGCGGCGGCGGGCTCGCCGACCACCAGCACCCTGCTGACCGCCTGCACCTCGCGGCGGGCGGCCGACAGGTGGCGGTACGTCAGTTTGTGGCAGGCGACGGTGACGAGGAGCGCGGGCAGGAGTGCGCCGAGGGCGGCGAGGCGGGGGGTCTGCTCCGCCGTCACCACGCGGGCGACGGCCAGGACACCGATCAGAATCAGCCAGTCGTGGAGTACGGGGAGCGCGCCGCGGGACTCGCCGAGCACCCGGGCGGCGTACCGCCGGCGCAGCGCCTGCACGCCGGTCCAGGCGAGGGCCGCGCCGAGTGCGCAGTGGAGGGGTCTGGCCTGCCCGGCGGCGTCGAAGACCAGGCCGACGGGCACGGCGGCGCCGACGAGGTCGGCGGTCACGGCCGCGGGCAGGTACCACCGCGCCTTGTCACCGAGCCCCCGGACAGGGGTCGTTGCCGGCCCGTCGGGGCCGGGCACCTCGGGGGCCACTCTTTGCT
Source organism: Streptomyces sp. NPDC040718 (assembly GCF_055593565.1). Lineage (NCBI taxonomy): Bacteria > Bacillati > Actinomycetota > Actinomycetes > Kitasatosporales > Streptomycetaceae > Streptomyces > Streptomyces sp. NPDC040718. The sequence continues at coordinate 318,081 of NZ_JBVIXO010000001.1, forward strand.
CAGGAAAATGAACATGCCTCATGGGCCCCCCTGGCACGTGGTCTATGTCGGTGTCACCTGTCCACTGCTTCCCCTGGCAGCGAACACATGTCGCACCGGGAAACAGTACGACAAACACCCGTACGGTAAATGCCGTTCGGGTTAACGGGACCCCTTGTTGCCCAAGTGTTAACAGCCGGTAGCAACCGTTCCACCCGTCGGAGCCACTCCTCCCGCACAAAGGTGAATGGTTCGGATACCGGATACGTATCTTCGGACAACGGACTGCTTCCGGCCAACCTTTTGATGTGGCCCTGACATCGCGGCCAGCAGCTGGCACTCTTCGATCCGTTCATCGCACCAGCCCTGATCTGCCCGGAGGCCCACCCAGCCATCCGGAACCCCCCTTGCAGAAGGAGTCTGCGTTGAGTCCCACCCCCCAGCGGCGCGCCACCGCGGCCGGCGCGCTCGTAGCCGCGGCCGCCCTGCTCGCCGTAGGCATACAGGCCGGCACCGCCACCGCCGACGCCACCGCGTCGCAGGCCCGCACGGCTGCCCAGCCCAACCCGGGCGCGGCCCCTGCCGCACTCAGCGCTTCGGAGCGTGCGACGCTCATCACCGAGGCCAACTCGACCACCGCCCAGGCCGCCAAGGCGCTCGGCCTCGGTGGCGGCGAGAAGCTGATCGTCCGCGATGTGGTCAAGGACGCGGACGGCACCACGCACACCACCTACGAGCGGACCTACGACGGTCTGCCCGTGCTCGGCGGTGACCTCACCGTCCACGCCAAGGACGGCGTCACCAAGAGCGTGACCAAGGCGACCCAGCACGAGATCAAGGTCTCGGACACGAACGCCACCGTCACCCCGGCCGCCGCCGAGGGCCAGGCCGTTTCGTCCGCGAACGCCGAGGGCTCCAAGCAGTCCAAGCCCGACAAGGGCGCCCGCAAGGTCATCTGGGCCGCCGACGGCGTCCCGGTCCTCGCCTTCGAGACCGTCGTCGGCGGCCTCCAGGACGACGGCACCCCGAACCAGCTGCACGTGATCACGAACGCCAAGACCGGCGCCAAGATCACCCAGTGGCAGGGTGTCCAGACCGGCACCGGCAACACCATGTACAGCGGCCAGGTCACCCTCGGCTCCTCGCAGTCGGGCAGCAACTGGACGCTGACCGACGCCGGCCGCGGCAACCACAGGACCTACAACCTCAACGGCGGCAGCTCCGGCACCGGCACCCTCTTCTCGGGTCCGGACGACGTCTGGGGCAACGGCCTGCCCTCCAACAAGGAGACCGCCGGCGCGGACGCCCACTACGGCGCCCAGGTCACGTGGGACTACTACAAGAACGTCCACGGCCGCAACGGCCTGCGCAACGACGGCGTGGCCCCGTACACCCGGGTCCACTACGGCAACGCGTACGTCAACGCCTTCTGGGACGACTCCTGCTTCTGCATGACCTACGGCGACGGCGAGGGCAACAACAAGCCCCTCACCTCGACGGACGTGGCCGCGCACGAGATGACCCACGGCCTCACCTCGGTCACCGGCAACATGACCTACAGCGGTGAGTCCGGCGGCCTGAACGAGGCCACTTCCGACATCATGGCGGCGGCGGTCGAGTTCTACGCCAACAACCCGCAGGACGTCGGCGACTACCTGGTCGGCGAGAAGATCGACATCAACGGCGACGGCACCCCGCTGCGCTACATGGACAAGCCGAGCAAGGACGGCGGCTCCAAGGACGCGTGGTACTCGGGCATCGGCGGCATCGACGTCCACTACTCCTCGGGTCCGGCGAACCACTGGTTCTACCTGGCCTCCGAGGGCTCCGGCGCCAAGGTCATCAACGGCGTGAGCTACAACTCGCCGACCTCCGACGGCCTGCCCGTCACCGCGATCGGCCGTGACGCCGCCGCGAAGATCTGGTTCCGCGCGCTGACGGTGGGCTACTTCAAGTCCAACACCAACTACGCCGACGCCCGCGTCCAGACGCTGAAGGCCGCCGCCGACCTGTACGGCCAGGGTTCGGCCACGTACAACAACGTCGCCAACGCCTGGGCCGCCATCAACGTCGGCCCGCGCATCAACGACGGCGTGACGGTCAGCCCGATCGCCAACCAGAACACCCAGATCAACACCGCGGTGAGCCTCCAGGTCCAGGCGACCAGCACCAACCCGGGCGCGCTGACCTACTCGGCGACCGGCCTGCCGGCCGGCCTGTCGATCAACTCCTCGACCGGTCTGATCTCCGGTACGGCGACCACCGCGGCCACGTCCAACGTGACCGTCACGGTGACCGACTCGGCCTCCAAGTCGGCCACGGCGTCCTTCACCTGGACCGTGGGCACCTCGCAGCCGAACGTGTTCGAGAACACGAACGACTACGCGATCGCCGACAACGCGACCGTCGAGTCCCCGATCACGGTGACCCGTACCGGCAACGCGCCGAGCACCCTCAAGGTGGACGTCAACATCGTCCACACCTACATCGGTGACCTGAAGGTCGACCTGGTCGCGCCCGACGGCAGCGTCTACAACCTGCACAACCGTTCCGGCGGCAGTGCGGACAACATCGTCAAGAGCTACACGGTGAACGCCTCCTCCGAGGTCGCCCAGGGCGTCTGGAAGCTCCGGGTCAACGACAACGCGAGCCTGGACACCGGCAAGATCGACAGCTGGAAGCTCACCTTCTGACCCCACCGGGGAAGGCAGTGAACCACGGCTGAACCGCTGAACCACGGGGCCGCCCGGGAGAAGGACTCCCCGGGCGGCCCTGTCCCATTCCCCGTGCGGGGTCCGTCAGCCGATGCTCCGGAAGACGCGGTTCAGGAAGTCGCCCTGGGTCATGCTCCGCCCCTGGCCGGGACGGACCATGCTGCGGTCCTCGTCGTCGTCCCAGTCGTCACGGCCGCCGTGGTGGCCGCCGTGGCCGCTCGGCTTGAAGAAGACCGACCGGACGTTCAGGTCGCGCGCCCGCTCGCCCGGCCGCAGCACCTCCTGGGCCTCGCCGCCGCAGCTGTCGCCCCGGAAGAGCAGGGCGAGGGACTCCGTGTCGTTCTCCGCCCAGAAGGCGGGCCGGTTCCGCGAGGTGCCCGTCAGCCGGTAGCAGGTGTCGTTGTCGGCGGGCTCGATCGTCCTGCGGCGCACGTCGCCGTCGTCGTCGGTGAACCGGTAGTGCAGCTCGCCCAGGCTGTCGTGGTCGCGGTCGTGGCCGACGGCCAGGGACGGGCCGGCGGCCGGCAGGACGAGCGCCAGGGAGGCGAGGAGCGCGGCCGCGGCGGTGGAGCGAAGACGCATGTGAGAGTCCGTTTCTCGGGGTGCGTGGGGACCGGGTCCGGTGGACATCCGCGGGGCAGCCTAGGAGCGGGCCGACCACCGGCCGCACCGCCATGCACAGCGCGTTCGAAGGTTCACCCTCCCGGGGAGCCGCCCGAACCGGCCCGGCGCCCGGACGGCCGTACGGGCGCCGGGGCACCTCAGGCGGGCGTCCGACCGGCCGCGGGAGCGGCGGCCGGGGCCCCCGCCGGAGCCCCTCCCTGCGCCGGGACCCGGGCCCCGGCGGCCGGCCGGCGGACCAGCAGCGCCACCGCCAGCGCGCCCGCCAGGCCCATCGCCCCCGAGACCAGGAAGGTGTCCCGCAGCCCGCTCGCGAAGGCCGCGTCGACCCACTCCCGCGCCCCCGGCGCCGCCAGCAGCCGCCCCGCCCCGCCGGACGCCAGGGCGTCGGCGAGCTCCCGGGGCCGCCCGCCGAGCCCGTCCGCCAGCCCGGCGTGGAACACCGCGCCCAGCACCGCGATCCCCAGCGCGGTACCCAGCTGCCGCGCGGTGTTCAGGACCCCGCCGGCCATGCCCGCCCGGGCCGGGGCCACGGCCCCCATCGCGGTGGCCGCCAGCGCGGGGGTCGCCATGCCCACCCCGACACCGCTCACCAGCAGCCCGGGCGCCAGCGCGGTCCAGCCGTCGCCCGCGTCCAGCATCCAGGCCTGGAGCAGCGCCCCCGCCCCGATCAGCAGCAGCCCGCCGCCGATCGTCAGCCGGGGCGGGGCCCCGTGCAGCAGCCGCCCGGCCGCCGCCGCGACGACGAAGCCGGCGAGGCTCATCGGCAGCAGCACCAGGCCCCCGCCCACCGGGCTCATCCCCTCCGCCGACTGGAGCCACAGGGAGACGTACATCAGGTACGAGAACGCCGCGCCGGACAGCAGCAGCCCGGCGGCCATCACCGCCACGAAGACCGGGCTGCGGAAGAGCGACAGGTCGAGCATCGGGCGGGAGCCGCGCAGTTCGACGAGGACGAAGGCGGCGAAGGAGGCCGCCGCGAGGCCGAACAGCCCGAGGGTCGCGGCCGAGTTCCAGCCGTTCTCGCCGCCCCGGATCAGGGCGTACGTCAGGGCCGCCGCCCCGGCGGTGAAGGTGGCCATGCCGGGCAGGTCGAGCCCCCGCGCACGGGGGTCGCGGGACTCCGCCACGGCCTTCAGGGTCACCCGGACGGCCAGCGCGCAGACGGGCAGGTTGATGAAGAAGATCCAGCGCCAGCCGAAGTGCTCGGTCAGCAGTCCCCCGATGATCGGCCCGGCGGCGGCGGCGGCGCCGTTGACCGCGCCCCACACGCCGAAGGCGACGCCCCGGTCGCGGCCCTGGTAGGCCGCGCTGAGCAGGGCCATGGTGGTGGCGAACATCGCCGCGCCCCCGATGCCCTGCACGGCGCGGAAGGCGATCAGCGCGGCGGGACCGTCCGCGAGCCCGCAGGCGAGGGAGGAGGCGGCGAAGAGCAGCAGCCCGCCGAGGTAGACGCGGCGGCGGCCGATCCGGTCGGCGAGCGAGCCCGCGCCGAGCAGCAGGGCGGCGAGGGCGAGGGCGTAGACGTCCATCACCCACTGGAGGCCGGCGAAGTCGGTCCGCATGTCGGCGGCCATGTCCGGGAGGGCGACCGTCACGATCGTGACGTCGACCAGGAGCATGAACGCCCCGAGGCACACCGCCGTCAACGGCAGCCATTTACGCATGGGTGGTCTCCTCGTTCGGGGGTGGGGCGGGGAACGCCCCCGCGTGACCCCACGGTCCCAGCGGGCCGCTCCGGAACCCCACCCAGCGGCCGCCGTGCGCAGGATTTCCGTCATCGGGGAAGCTGTGGTGATGGAAACCGTGAATCCCGAGGAGCTGGACGGCCTCGACCGCTCCCTGATCCAGGCCCTGGTGGTCGACGGCCGGGCGCCCTTCAGCCGGATCGCCGAGGTGCTGGAGGTCTCCGACCAGACCGTCGTACGCCGCTACCGGCGGCTGCGGAGCGCCGGGCTGATCCGGGTCGTCGGTCTGCCGGTGGGCAGCCGCGTCGGGCTGTTCGAGTCCTGGCTGCGGGTGCAGTGCGCCCCCGACGCGGCGCTCCCGGTGGCCGAGGCGCTGGCCCGCCGCCCGGACATCGCCTGGGTGACCATGAACTCCGGCGGCACGGAGATCCACTGCATGACCCGGGCGCGCACCCGCCGGGACCGGGACGCGCTGCTGCTGGACAAGCTGCCGCGCACCCGCCGGGTCACCGGCATCAGCGCCCACACCATCCTGCGGAAGTTCTTCGGCGGTCCCGACGCGTGGACCGGCGTCGACGAGCTGCGCCCCGACCAGATCGCGGCCCTTCAGCGCCCTCCGGTCCAGCCGGGGCCCGAGCGGTACGTCCTCGACGCGGCGGAGTCGGCACTGCTGGCGGTGCTGGGCCGGGACGGCCGGGCCGGCTATCCGGAACTGGCGCGCGCCACCGGACTGTCGGAGTCCACCGCCCGCCGCCGGCTGGAGCGGCTGCGGGACCTCGGCGCGGTCTTCTTCGACGTGGAGTTCGTACCCGAGCTGTTCGGCTACGAGGCGGAGGCGACGCTGGTGCTGACCGTCCCGCCGGCCCGGCTGGCGGAGGTGGGCAACGCGCTGGCGGGTCACCGCGAGGTGCCCTTCGCCGCGGCCGTGACCGGGGCGGCCTCGCTGATGGCGGTGGTGGTGTGCCGGGACACCGAAGCCCTCTACACCTATCTGACGGAGCGGATCGGCGCGGTGGAGGGCGTGGGCCAGGTGGAGGTGATCCCGGCCCTGCGCAGCGTGAAGCGGGCCGGGATGCTGGTCGAGGGCGGGCGGCTGGTGGATCCGCCGACCGCCCCCTGACTCCGGCCCGCCCCGGCGCCGCTCAGCGCAGCAGTACGCCGCCCAGCGCGTCGGTGTCCACCGGCGCCGCGACCAGGCCCAGTTCGGCCGGGGTCGCCAGCAGCGGGTGCGTCGGCAGGATCCGCACGGTGTAGCCGAAGGGCCCGGTCCGGTCGAGCGCGAGCGGGCCCTCGTACACCCAGCGCCCCTCCAGGTCGGGTCCGGCGGCGGGCTTGAGCGGGAAGGCCCGCCCGTCCCGGATCACGTCCTGGGCGTCGACCCGGCCGGCGACGGCCTGCACCTCCACGTCCTCCGGCGCGAGCGCGTCCAGCGCGACCCGCACCCGCAGCGTGAGGGTGGCGCCCAGCTCGGCGGTGCCCCCCACGGGCGCGGCGGCGACGGCCTCCACGTGCTCGACGGCGACCCGCGGCCAGGAGGCCCGGATCCGGCCCTTCCACCAGGCCAGTTCCTGAGCGGCGTCGGGGGTCAGGGCCCGGTGGGAGAGCGCGGCGGGAGCGTAGAGGCGTTCCACGTACTCCCGCACCATCCGCCCCGCGAGCACCTTCGGGCCCAGGGACACCAGGGTGCGCCGGACCATCTCGATCCACCGCACGGGCAGCCCGGCCCGCCCGTCCCGGTCGTAGAAGCGGGGTGCGACCCGCTTCTCGATCAGCTCGTAGAGGGATCCGGCCTCCAGGTCGTCGCGGCGGTCCTCGTCCGTGCCGAGCCCGTCGGCCGTGGGGATGGCCCAGCCGAAGTCCGGCTCGAACCACTCGTCCCACCAGCCGTCCAGCACCGACAGGTTGAGGCAGCCGTTGAGCGCGGCCTTCATCCCGCTGGTGCCGCAGGCCTCCAGCGGGCGCAGCGGGTTGTTCAGCCAGACGTCACAGCCCGGGTAGAGCTTCTGCGCCATGGCCATGCCGTAGTCGGGCAGGAAGACGATGCGGTGGCGCACGCGCGGGTCGTCGGAGAAGCGGACCAGCTCCTGCACGAGCCGCTTGCCTCCGTCGTCGGCCGGGTGCGCCTTGCCCGCGACGACGATCTGCACCGGCCGGTCCGGGTCCAGCAGGAGCCGACGCAGCCGCTCCGGGTCGCGCAGCATCAGCGTGAGCCTCTTGTACGAGGGCACGCGCCGGGCGAAGCCGATGGTCAGCACGTCGGGGTCGAGGACGCCGTCCACCCAGCCGAGTTCGGCGTCGGCGGCCCCGCGCTGCTTCCACGAGGCGCGCAGCCGGTCGCGCACCTCCTGGACCAGTTGCTCGCGCAGGGTCCGGCGTACGTCCCACACGTCCTGGTCGGCGATCTGCGCGACGGCGTCCCAGCGGGCGGAGGCGCCCACGGCGAGGGCGTCCTCGGTCCGTCCGGCCCCGATCTGGCGGGCGCCGAGCCGCATGACCTCGGGGGCCACCCAGGTCGGGGCGTGCACTCCGTTCGTCACGGAGGTGATGGGCACGTCGGCGGCGTCGAAGCCCGGCCAGAGCCCGGCGAACATCCCCCGGCTGACCGCCCCGTGGAGGGTGGATACTCCGTTGGCGCGCTGGGCGAGGCGCAGGCCCATCACGGCCATGTTGAACACCCCGGGGTCGCCGCCCGGGTAGGACTCGGCACCCAGTTCCAGGATCCGTTCGACGGGTACGCCGGGCAGCTCGCCGCCCTCGCCGAAGTGCCGGGCGACCAGGGAGCGCTCGAAGCGGTCGATGCCGGCGGGCACGGGGGTGTGCGTGGTGAACACGGTCCCGGCGCGCACGGCTTCGACGGCGGCGTCGAAGCCGAGGCCCTGCTCGCCGTCGAGTTCCCTTATGCGTTCGAGTCCGAGGAAGCCGGCGTGTCCCTCGTTGGTGTGAAAGACCTCGGGCGCCGGGTGGCCGGTGATCCGGCAGTACGCCCTCACGGCGCGGACGCCGCCGATGCCGAGCAGCATCTCCTGGAGGAGGCGGTGGTCGCTGCCGCCGCCGTAGAGCCGGTCGGTCACCTCGCGGGCGCCGGCGTCGTTGTCCTCGACGTCGGAGTCGAGCAGGAGCAGCGGCACCCGGCCGACGCGGGCCTGCCAGATGTGCGCGTGCAACGACCGCCCGCCGGGCAGGGTGAGCGACACCCGGGCGGGTACGCCGTCGTCGTGCCTCAGCAGGGACAGGGGCAGCTCGTGGGGGTCGAGCACCGGGTAGTGCTCCTGCTGCCAGCCGTCGCGGGAGAGCGACTGGCGGAAGTAGCCGTGTCGGTAGAGCAGGCCGACGCCGATGACCGGGACACCGAGGTCGCTGGCGGCCTTGAGGTGGTCCCCGGCGAGGATCCCGAGCCCGCCGGAGTACTGGGGCAGGGCCGCGGTGATGCCGAACTCGGGGGAGAAGTAGGCGATGGCGGCGGGGAACTCCGCGGCGTTCTCGCTGGTCTGGTACCACCTGCCGCCGTGGAGGTAGTCGTCGAGGTCGGCGGCGGCGACGGCGAGCCGCCTCAGGAACCGCCGGTCGGCGGCGAGTTCCTCCAGCCGGGAGGCGGGCACGGCGCCGAGCAGCCGGACGGGGTCGCCGCCGGCGGCCTGCCAGCCCTCGGGGTCGACGGATTGGAAGAGTTCGCGGGTTTCCGTATGCCATGACCAGCGCAGGTTGCGCGCGAGGTCGGCGAGCGGCATCAGGGGGTCGGGGAGGACGGGGCGCACGGTGAATCGACGGATAGCCTTCACACGTTCCACCTTCGCAGGGGATGACGGATCGGAGCGACCGCACCACGCTGTGCACCAGCGCGTCGCCCCCGGAAGGCTAGCGGCGGACCCCCGGCCCGGCCATGGCGCCCAGGCGACCGGTGCCGTCCCGCGGACCGGACCTGAGCGCCCCGCACCGCCCCGACGCGTCAGGCGTCCGTCGCGAGACGGGCGTGGAGGTGCTCGTCGTGCCAGCCGTCGGCGTGCCGCAGGGCGCCGCGCATGGTGCCCTCCAGGGGGAAGCCGGCCTTCAGTGCGACGGCGCAGGAGGCCGGGTTGGCCACCGAGTGGCAGATCCGCTGCCGGTGCAGCCCTGCCTCGCGGAAGCCCCATTCGGCCACTGCGGCCACCCCCTGCGGCATCACCCCCCGGCCCCGCCCGTCCGGCAGCAGCCAGTACAGGAACTCGGCGCTCGCCCCCTCCGGATCGAAGTCGGCGAGTCCGATCAGGCCGACGGCCGGGGCGTCCGGTTCCGCCGACACGGCCCAGACCGCCGTCTCCCCCTCCGCCCACCGCCGGTTCCAGCGGGCTATGCGGGCGGCGGCCGACTCCGGGGTCTCCGGCGCGGGCCGGTTCCAGTGCCGGATGCCGGGGTCCTCGTACGCGGTGACGAGCACGGGGGCGTCGGTCTCGCGCCAGGGCCGCAGCACCATCCCGCAGGGGAGGCCGAGCACCGGCTGAGGGGCTCCGCCCCATGGGGCGGGAGGGGCTGTGGGGTCTCCGGTGACGGGAGTGTTTTCGCTGTTCACCGGTCCATCCTCACCGACTTGACGGAGCCTCGGCGGATGCCGAGCCGCGCCGAGCCGTTCCTTGGTCGTCCGCGTCCCAGTACGTACGAGTAGTTAACCGGCGACGCGGATTGGGCGGGGTGAGAGTGGGAAGGGCTGTGCGGGTACACGCGGTACTACACGCACGGCGCACCCGCCCACAACCTTTCCCCGCCACCCGAGTGAACGCGGACAGGAGCGGCCATGCCCGCAGCCCAGCCGTCTTCCGAGCGGCTAGAAACAGAGCGAACAGAGCGTGCACTACCAGCCGTGACTCCGGCTGGACCGTCACCGAGCCCTGCGAACTGCCCCCAGGTGATCCCATCATGATCGGTCGCATTCCCGTGCTGGACGTCCGCCCCGCCGTCGACTGCGGCGCCAGACCCGCCAAGGCGGTCGTGGACGAGGTCTTCGAGATCTCCGCCACCGTGTTCCGCGAGGGCCACGACGCCGTCGCCGCCCATGTCGTACTGCGCGACCCGAGCGGGCGGCTGCGCCCGCCGGTGCCGTTGCGGGAACTCGCCCCGGGTACCGACCGGTGGGGCGCCCGGGTTTCCGCCGAGGTCGAGGGGAGGTGGACCTACACCGTCGAGGCCTGGAGCGATCCGGTCGCCACCTGGCGGGCCCACGCCGCGATCAAGATCCCGGCCGGCCTCGACACCGGGCTGACCCTCCTCGAAGGGGCGGAGCTCTACGAGCGCGCCGCCGCGAAGATTCCCAAGCGGGACGGCCGCGAGGCCGTGCTGGCCGCGGCCGACGCGATGCGCGACGAGGACCGGCCGGCCGCGCAGCGGTACGAGGCCGCGCTCGCGCCCGCGGTGGACGCCGCGCTCGCCCGGCGCCCGTACCGGGAGCTGGTCACGGCCGCCAAGCCGCTGTCCCTGATCGTCGAACGCAAGCGGGCCCTCTTCGGTTCCTGGTACGAGATGTTCCCCCGCTCGGAGGGAGCGGTGGTGGAGCCGGGCAAGGCCCCGGTCAGCGGCACCTTCCGCACCGCCGCCGAGCGGCTGCCGGCCATCGCCGCCATGGGCTTCGACGTGGTCTACCTGCCGCCGGTCCACCCCATCGGGTCGACCTACCGCAAGGGCCCGAACAACACTCTTTCGGCTGGCAGTTGGGACCCTGGTGTGCCCTGGGCCATCGGTTCCCCGGAGGGCGGCCACGACGCGGTCCACCCGGAGCTCGGCACCCTGGAGGACTTCGACGCCTTCGTGGCCCGCGCCCGCGACCTCCGGATGGAGATCGCCCTCGACTTCGCGCTCCAGTGCTCCCCCGACCACCCGTGGGTCGAGAAGCACCCGGAGTGGTTCCGCCACCGCGCCGACGGGACGATCGCGTACGCCGAGAACCCGCCGAAGAAGTACCAGGACATCTTCCCGGTCCACTTCGACTCGGACATGGCCGGCCTCGTCGGGGAGACGGTCCGGATCCTGCGGCACTGGATGGACCACGGCGTCCGGATCTTCCGGGTCGACAACCCGCACACCAAGCCGGTCGTCTTCTGGCAGAAGGTGATCGCCGAGATCAACAAGTCCGACCCCGACGTGATCTTCCTGGCGGAAGCATTCACCCGGCCCGCCATGATGCGCGCGCTCGCCTCGGTCGGCTTCCAGCAGTCGTACACCTACTTCACCTGGCGCAACACCAAGGCCGAGCTGACCGAGTACATGACCGAGCTGTCCGGCGACCGCTCGGCGTCCGTGATGCGGCCGAACTTCTTCGTGAACACGCCCGACATCCTCCACGAGTACCTCCAGCACGGCGGCCGGCCCGCCTTCGAGGTCCGGGCGGTCCTCGCCGCCACCCTCTCCCCCACCTGGGGCGTGTACGCGGGCTACGAGCTCTGCGAGAACACCCCGGTGCGGGAGGGCAGCGAGGAGTACCTGAACTCCGAGAAGTACGAGCTGCGCCCGCGCGACTGGGCCGCCGCCGACCGCGAGGGCCGCACGATCGCCCCGCTGATCACCGCGCTGAACCGGCTGCGCCGGCGCAACCCCGCCCTCCAGCAGCTGCGCGACATCCACTTCCACCCGACCGACAACGAACAGGTGATCGCCTATTCGAAGCACTCCGGCGGCAACTCCGTACTGGTGGTCGTCAACCTCGATCCGCACCACACCCAGGAGGCGACGGTCTCGTTGGACATGCCGGTACTCGGCCTCGACTGGCACGGGTCCCTCGCGGTGCGCGACGAGCTCACCGGCGAGACCTACCACTGGGGCAGGGCGAACTACGTGCGCCTGGAACCGGGCCGTACTCCCGCGCACGTCCTGGCCGCCCTGCGACCGTCCCCGCCCACCGGAGGGTCACCCACCACATGATGATCAACGATCCCGTCCACGACACCTTCGAGGACACCCCCGCCAAGGACCGCGACCCCGACTGGTTCAAGCGGGCGGTCTTCTACGAGGTCCTGGTCCGCTCCTTCCACGACAGCAACGGCGACGGCGTCGGTGACCTCAAGGGGCTCACCGCCAAGCTGGACTACCTCCAGTGGCTCGGCGTCGACTGCCTGTGGCTGCCGCCGTTCTTCGCCTCGCCGCTGCGCGACGGCGGCTACGACGTCTCCGACTACACCTCCGTGCTGCCCGAGTTCGGCGACCTCGCCGACTTCGTGGAGTTCGTGGACGCCGCGCACACCCGCGGCATGCGGGTGATCATCGACTTCGTCATGAACCACACCAGCGACCAGCACGAGTGGTTCCAGCAGTCGCGCAAGGACCCCGACGGGCCGTACGGGGACTACTACATGTGGGCCGACAACGACAAGCAGTACCAGGACGCCCGCATCATCTTCATCGACACCGAGACCTCCAACTGGACGTACGACCCCGTCCGCAAGCAGTACTACTGGCACCGCTTCTTCTCGCACCAGCCGGACCTCAACTTCGAGAACCCGGCCGTGCAGGAGGAGATCATCTCGGCGCTGCGCTTCTGGCTCGACCTCGGCATCGACGGGTTCCGCCTCGACGCCGTGCCCTACCTCTACGCCGAGGAGGGCACCAACTGCGAGAACCTGCCCCGCACCCACGAGCTCCTCAAGCGGGTCCGGGCCGAGATCGACGCGCACTACCCGGACACCGTGCTGCTCGCCGAGGCCAACCAGTGGCCCGAGGACGTCGTCGACTACTTCGGCGACTTCGCCAAGGGCGGCGACGAATGCCACATGGCGTTCCACTTCCCCGTCATGCCGCGCATCTTCATGGCCGTGCGAAGAGAGTCGCGCTACCCCGTCTCCGAGATCCTGGCCAAGACCCCGGCGATCCCGGACGGCTGCCAGTGGGGCATCTTCCTGCGCAACCACGACGAGCTCACCCTCGAAATGGTCACGGACGAAGAGCGCGACTACATGTACGCCGAGTACGCCAAGGACCCCCGGATGCGGGCCAACATCGGCATCCGGCGCCGGCTCGCCCCGCTCCTGGACAACGACCGCAACCAGATGGAGCTGTTCACCGCCCTGCTGCTGTCGCTGCCCGGATCGCCGGTGCTCTACTACGGCGACGAGATCGGCATGGGCGACAACATCTGGCTCGGCGACCGCGACGGCGTGCGGACCCCGATGCAGTGGACCCCGGACCGCAACGCCGGTTTCTCCTCCTGCGATCCGGGCAGGCTGAACCTGCCGGTCATCATGGACCCGGTCCACGGGTACCAGGTCACCAATGTCGAGGCGGCCATGGCGTCGCCCTCGTCACTGCTGCACTGGACCCGCAGGCTGATCGAGATCCGCAAGGCGAACCCGGCCTTCGGCCTCGGCTCGTACACCGAACTGCCCTCGTCCAACCCGGCGGTGCTCGCGTTCCTGCGCGAGTTCGGGGACGACCTGGTGCTGTGCGTGCACAACTTCTCCCGCTTCGCGCAGCCCACCGAACTGGACCTGAGGTCGTTCAACGGGCGGGTCCCGGTGGAGCTCACGGGTGACGTGCGCTTCCCGCCGATCGGCGAGTGGCCGTACCTGCTGACCCTGGCGGGCCACGGCTTCTACTGGTTCCGGCTCCGCAGCGACCAGCGCGCCGACTGACGGACCCGCTACGGGGCGGGCACTCCTTTGGGTCAACGGCCCGCCCCTGTACGGATCATCCTGACCCGACACACGCACATACCGGAGTAGCAACTGCCGCGCATCCGGGACACTCTGCGCATTCTGTGACGGCCCGGGGAAAGGACGCGACGCCATGTCGGAGGCTGCATCCGCCCGGAGCCGGCTGACGGCCGCCCGGGCCGGCGGGAACGCCGGAGGACCGGGGCCCGCCGGAGTACCGGGGGCCGACGGGACCGCCGGGACCGCCGCACTGGAACCGATGCTGAGGGACTGGCTGCCCGCACAGCGCTGGTTCGCCGGCAAGGGGCGCCGGATCGGCAGGATCGAGGCCGTCTCCGCGGCCGAACTGCTGCCGCCGGGCTCCGCCCCCGGACTGCTGCACCTGCTGCTCGACGTGGACGGGGACTGCTACCAACTCCTGCTGGGAGTCCGCCCGTCCCCGCTCCCGCCCGCCCTCGCGCCCGCCCTCATCGGGCACGCCGAGAGCGGCCCCTACGCCGGCCGCGCCGTGTACGAGGCGCTGGGCGACCCCCGGCTCGCCTCGCTGCTGCTGGAACGGCTGCGCTCCCCCGGGACGCTGGGCCCGCTCCGCTTCGACCGGGACCCGGACACACCGGTCCAGGCCGGACTGCTGCCCCGGCCGCTGTCCGGGGAACAGACCAACTCCTCCCTGATCTACGGGGATTCGTACATCCTCAAGGTGTTCCGCCGGGTAGGCCCCGGGGTCAACCCGGACCTGGAGCTGCCCCGGGCCCTGGCCGCCGCCGGCTGCGCCCGGGTGCCCGCCCCGGTGGCCTGGTACGAGGCCGAGCTGGCCGGTGGAGAACCGTTGACCCTGGGCGTGCTCCAGCCCTACCTGCGCGGCTCCGACGACGGCTGGCAGCTGGCCCTGCGCAGACTCGGCGCCGGGGCCGACTTCACCGCCGAGGCGCACGCCCTGGGCCGGGCCACCGCCGAGGTGCACAGCGCCCTCGCGACCGCCCTGCCCACCCTCGCCCTCGGCCCCGAGCAGACCGCCCGGCTCGCCGCCGGCATGACCGCCCGGCTCGCCGCCACCTGCCGGGAGGTGCCCGCGCTACAGCCGTACGAGGCCGGGCTGCGCGGCGCCTTCGACGCCCTGGCCGCCTCCCGGGGCGCCGGGGTTCCCGCCCAGCGCATCCACGGGGACCTGCACCTGGGCCAGACCCTGCGCACCGCCGACGGCAGCTGGGCCCTGATCGACTTCGAGGGGGAGCCGGCCCGGCCGCTCGCCGACCGCCGCCGGCCCGAACCGGCGGTCCGCGACATCGCCGGGATACTGCGCTCCTTCGACTACGCCGCCCGCTCGCACCGGCCCTTCGCACCCGCCTGGGCCGACGCCTGCCGGACCGCGTTCTGCGAGGGCTACGCCCGCACCACCGGCCGCGACCCGCGCGAGGACCCGGTGCTGCTGCGCGCGTACGAGACCGACAAGGCGGTGTACGAGGCCCGCTACGAGTCCCGGCACCGCCCCGACTGGCTGCACGTCCCGATGGCGGCGATCCGCCGGCTGTCGGAACCCCAGCGGCCCGCACACCGCATGCCCCCGCCGGCTCCCGGCACCGCCCCCACCCCCCACCCGAAGCCCCCGAGGAGGCCGCTCGCGTGAGCGCCGCACGACAGCCGTCACCGACCGTCCGTGAGGAAGCCCCGGCCGTACCCGAACCCGCGAAGCGGACCCGCGCGCCGCGCGCCCGCCGCGCCGCGCCGCCCCACGGGGTGCGGCCGGCGCCCCCGCTGGACGGGGAGGAACGGGCCCGGCTGCTGGAGGGCCGCCACCACGACCCGCACTCGGTGCTGGGCGCCCGCGCGCAGCGGGGCGGGGTGGCCTTCCGGGTGCTGCGCCCGTACGCGAAGGCCGTCACCATCGTGGCCAAGGGGCTGCGCGCCGAGCTCTTCGACGACGGGGACGGGCTCTTCTCCGGGCTGCTGCCGCTGACCGGGGTGCCGGACTACCGGCTGCTGGTGACGTACGAGAGCGACGAGATCGAGGTCCACGACCCGTACCGGTTCCTGCCCGCGCTCGGGGAGCTGGACCTGCACCTGATCGGCGAGGGCCGGCACGAGGAGCTGTGGACGGCGCTGGGCGCCCGGCCGATGGAGCACCAGGGCGTGGCCGGCACCCGCTTCACGGTGTGGGCGCCGAACGCCCGGGGGGTGCGGGTCACCGGGGACTTCTCGTACTGGGACTCGGTGGCCTACCCGATGCGCTCGCTCGGCGCGAGCGGGGTGTGGGAGCTGTTCCTGCCCGGGGTCGGCGAGGGCGCCCTGTACAAGTACGACATCACCCGCCCGGACGGCAGCCACACACTGCGCGCCGACCCGATGGCGCAGTACGCGGAGGTCCCGCCGGCGAACGCCTCGGTGGTCACTGCCTCGCGGTTCGTGTGGCAGGACGCCGAGTGGATGGCCACGCGCGGCGCCCGCGCCCCGCACCAGGCGCCGCTGTCGGTGTACGAGCTGCACCTGGCGTCCTGGCGGCCGGGGCTCACGTACCGGCAGCTGGCCGACCAGCTGCCCGCGTACGTGAAGGAGCTCGGCTTCACCCACGTGGAGTTCATGCCGGTCGCCGAGCACCCCTTCGGCGGTTCCTGGGGCTACCAGGTCACCGGCTTCTACGCGCCGACCTCGCGGATGGGCACCCCGGACGACTTCCGGCTGCTCGTGGACTCGCTGCACCGGGCCGGGATCGGGGTGATCGTCGACTGGGTGCCCGCGCACTTCCCGCGCGACGACTGGGCGCTCGCCGAGTTCGACGGCCGTCCGCTGTACGAGCACCAGGACCCGCGCCGGGCCGCGCACCCGGACTGGGGGACGCTGGAGTTCGACTACGGGCGCAAGGAGGTCCGCAACTTCCTGGTGGCGAACGCCGTGTACTGGTGCCAGGAGTTCCACGTGGACGGGCTGCGCGTGGACGCGGTGGCCTCCATGCTCTACCTGGACTACTCGCGCGGCGAGGGCGACTGGTCGCCGAACGAGCACGGCGGCCGGGAGGACCTGGACGCGGTGGCGCTGCTCCAGGAGATGAACGCGGTGGTCTACCGGCGCTGCCCCGGGGT
The DNA here is from genome assembly GCF_055593565.1 of Streptomyces sp. NPDC040718. Taxonomy (NCBI): domain Bacteria; kingdom Bacillati; phylum Actinomycetota; class Actinomycetes; order Kitasatosporales; family Streptomycetaceae; genus Streptomyces; species Streptomyces sp. NPDC040718. The sequence continues at coordinate 334,769 of NZ_JBVIXO010000001.1, forward strand.
GGTGACGATCGCGGAGGAGTCCACCGCCTGGGACGGGGTCACGCGGCCGACGGACTCGGGCGGTCTGGGCTTCGGCCTGAAGTGGAACATGGGCTGGATGCACGACACCCTGCGGTACGTGTCGAAGGAGCCCGTGCACCGCAAGTACCACCACCACGACATGACCTTCGGGATGGTGTACGCCTTCAGCGAGAACTACGTGCTGCCGATCTCGCACGACGAGGTGGTGCACGGCAAGCGCTCGCTGGTGTCGAAGATGCCGGGCGACTGGTGGCAGCAGCGGGCCACGCACCGCGCGTACCTGGGCTTCATGTGGGCCCACCCTGGCAAGCAGCTGCTCTTCATGGGGCAGGAGTTCGCGCAGGGCTCGGAGTGGTCGGAGGCGTACGGGCCGGACTGGTGGCTGCTGGACTCCTCCTATCCGGCGGCCGGCGACCACCGGGGGGTGCGCGACCTGGTGCGCGACCTGAACCGGGCGTACACGGCGGCTCCGGCGCTGTGGGAGCGGGACGCGGTGCCGGAGGGCTTCGCGTGGGTGGAGGCGGACGCCGCCGAGGACAACGTGTTCGCGTTCCTGCGGTACGCGCAGGACGGCTCGCAGCTGCTGTGCGTGTCGAACTTCTCCCCCGTGGTCCGGCACGGCTACCGGATCGGGGTGCCGGAGGAGGTGCCGCTGTGGCGGGAGGTCCTCAACACCGACCGGGAGGAGTACGGCGGGAGCGGCGTCCACCACGGCCGGCCGCTGCGCCCGGAGCCGGTACCGGCCCAGGGGCGGGCGGCGAGCCTGCGGATGACGCTCCCGCCGATGGCGACGGTCTGGCTCAGGCCGTGACCGGCGCCAGGGCCTCGTCGAGTTCCTGAAGCAGCCGGCGCTTGGGCCGGGCTCCGACGATCTGCCGGACGGGTTCGCCGTCGCGGAAGAGGAGCATGGTCGGCATGGACAGCACCCCGTACCGGGTGACGGTCGCGGGGTTGCCGTCCGCGTCGATCTGGACGACCTTGAGGCGGTCGGCCCGCTCGGCGGCCACGGCGGAGAGCACCGGGGCGAGCTGGCGGCAGGGGCCGCACCAGTCCGCGGTGAACTCCACCAGTACGGGCCTGCCCCGCTCGGCCAGCACCTCCGCCTCGAAGTCGGCGTCGGTCACTTCCGCCACACCCTTGGCGTGGATCATTTTCCGTTCCCCTCTCGTCAGCCGGTCATCTCGCAGCGCGGCACGGCCTGCCCGGCGGCCTCCTCGGCCGCCGCCAGCTGGCGGGCGACCTGGTCGCGGACGTCGGCGAGCTGGCCGATCAGGCCGTCCAGCTCGGCGAGCTTGCGGCGGTAGACCGCGAGCGAGGCCGGGCAGGAGTCGCCGGCCGGGTGGCCGGCGCGCAGGCATTCGACGAACGGCCGGGTCTCCTCCAGTTCGAAGCCGAAGGCCTGGAGGGTCCGGATCTGGCGCAGCAGGCGCAGGTCGTCCTCGTCGTAGTCGCGGTAGCCGTTGCCGGTCCGCCGGGCCGCGAGCAGTCCGCGTGATTCGTAGTACCTGAGCGTCCGGGTGCTGGTCCCGGCCCGCTTCGCCAGTTCGCCGATGCGCATGGGCCGACCGTATTCCTTGACGCCGACGTCAAGGGAAGCGAAGGGAAGCGAAGGGATGGGCGGGGGCCCTCGCCACCCCCGTATGCGAGGGCCCCCGACATGGATCACGGACGGCGGGCCCGGCCGGTTCACACACTGTGACCGGGATCACTCTCCCGGCTTCCCGGGTCACCTGAAATGGAGTGGCCTGATCCGTACGCTGGCCACACCCCCCAAATGGATCTTCCCATGACCCGATTACCGGACAGTCGCCGAGAAAACCACCCAAAGTCATGAACTCCATAGGACTTTCCTACGAGTTATGGGCTTGTTTGAATAGTCTGTAGTCGTCGAAGGTTGGCCACTTCTACCGTGTGCCCTGTGCACTCCAGCCCACCTTTCAATGCCCCCGCCGCGCGTCGCCTGCGCGCGGCCCTGGGCATGGCTCCCGGTCATGTCGCCTACGGCCTGCGGGCCCAGTACGGCCTGCTCGTCGCACCAGAGACCGTGATGGCCTGGGAGCGGGGCGAGCAGTCGCCCACCTCCGTCGAGCTCACGGCCCTGGCCGGCGTGCTCTGGTGCTCGCCCGGGGAGCTGCTGGCCGAGCCCGTCACCCTGCGGGAGCACCGCATCGCCCGGGGCCTGGACCCCGAGGACCTGGCCCGCCGGATCGGGGTCGAGGCGAACGCGTACCGCAAGATGGAGGACACCGGGCGCTGGAAGGGCAACGAACGCCAGTCCGCCGCCCTCGCCTCGGTGCTCGGCCTGACCCTGGCGCAGTTCGTGACGGCGACCGGCAAGCACGAGGAGCTCGCCGACCTGCTGCGCAGCGCGGCGACCACCCGCTGGCAGGCCTACGTGAAGCCGCTGGGCAAGCTGCTCCCGGTACCCAAGGCCCACCTGGAGCGGGTCCTGGAGCTCCTCTACAACGACTACCAGTCGCGGATGGTGGCCACCCTCGGCTGGGGCGGCGCCGAGGGTGCGGCCGGCACCGGCGACGCGGGGCGGGAATTCCTCGCGGAGATCACGGACCGGTTCTGGGCCCTGGCCGGCGGTGCGTGACACGACACGCCGTGCCAAGCACGCGACGGCCCCGGGCGCTTCCCGGGGGAAGCGCCCGGGCCGTTCGGCGGGGGATCCGGGACGCAGGTCCCGGCGGGAAGGGCCGGTCCGCCGGTCAGAAGACCGACTCGGCCTCGTACATCCGGTGCTCCGGAACGGTCTTGAGCTCGGTGACGGCCTCCGCCAGCGGGGCCATCACGATGTCGGTGCCGCGCAGGGCGGTCATCTTGCCGAATTCCCCGCGGTGCACGGCCTCGACGGCGTGCCAGCCGAAGCGGGTCGCGAGGACGCGGTCGTAGGCGGTGGGCACGCCGCCGCGCTGCACGTGGCCGAGGATGACCGGGCGGGCCTCCTTGCCGAGGCGGTGCTCCAGCTCGATGGCCAGCCGGTTGCCGATGCCGGCGAAGCGCTCGTGACCGTACTGGTCGATGGCGCCCTTCTCGTACGGCATGGAGCCGGCGGCCGGGTGCGCGCCCTCGGCGACGCAGACGACGGCGAACTTCTTCCCGCGGGCGAACCGTTCCTCCACCATCTTCACCAGGGCGTCCACCTCGAAGGGGCGCTCGGGCAGGCAGATGCCGTGGGCACCGCCGGCCATGCCGGACTCCAGGGCGATCCAGCCCGCGTGACGACCCATGACCTCGACGACCATCACGCGCTGGTGCGATTCGGCGGTGGTCTTGAGGCGGTCGATGGCCTCGGTGGCGACCGTGACGGCGGTGTCGAAGCCGAAGGTCCGGTCGGTGGAGGAGATGTCGTTGTCGATGGTCTTCGGTACGCCGACCACCGGCATCCCCGCGTCGGCCAGCATCCGGGCGGCCGTCAGGGTGCCCTCGCCGCCGATCGGGATCAGCGCGTCGATGCCGTAACGCCGCGCCAGTTCGTGGGCGTTCTCGGCGGCTTCGTGCAGCCGGGCCCGCTCCATGCGGGCCGAGCCGAGGATGGTGCCGCCGCGGGCCAGGATGCCGCTGACGGCATTGATGTCGAGGGGGCGGTAGTGACCGTCGAGGAGGCCCTTGAAGCCGTCCTCGAAGCCGATGACCTCGTCCCCGTGTCCGACCAGGGCACGGTGTACGACCGACCGGATGACAGCGTTCAGGCCCGGGCAGTCGCCGCCTGCGGTGAGAACTCCGATACGCATCGTGCTGTGTCTCCTGCCGTACATATGAAGGGCGCATTTGATGACGCCTGTCCGATTGTTCCATGTTCCGAGAGGGGTGCGCGCTCGGCACTGCTCCACCCACCAGGCCTTTCGTCCCTCCGGGCCGGACCTTTTCCCAGGGGCGCTCTATCCACTGACGGAGGTATTGTCAAGGGGTCGAGGCACACCAATAAGACATCCACTGCATGGGACGGAGAGCACGCGTGACGCGCAGCGTGTACGTGACCGGTATCGAGCGGGGGGACGGCCGGCAGGTCGTCGAACTGGGAATCATGGAGCTCCTGACCCGGCAGACGGGCCGGGTCGGTGTGTACCGCCCCCTGCTGCACGACGGGCCGGACCGGCTCTTCGACCTCCTGCGGGCCCGCTACCGGCTCGACCAGGACGCCGCGACGGCCTACGGCATGGAATACCACGAGGCCTCCGCCATCCTCGCCGAGAAGGGCAGCGACGAGCTGGTCTCCCGGCTGGTCGACCGCTACCACCGGGTGGCCCGGGACTACGAGGTCATGCTGGTGCTCGGCACGGACTACGCCGACACCAACCTGCCCGACGAGCTCGCCCTGAACGCCCGCCTCGCCAACGAGCTCGGCGCTGTCGTCGTCCCCGTCGTCGGCGGCACCAAGCACCCCGCCGAGGCCGTCCGCGCCGAGGCCCAGAGCGCCCACCGGGCCTACGAGGGCCTCGGCTGCCACGTCGTGGCGATGGTCGTCAACCGGGTGGCCCCCGAGGACCGCGACGCGATAGCCGAGCGGCTCGCCACCCGCCTCCCCGTGCCCTGCTACGTCCTGCCCGACGACAAGAACCTGTCCGCCCCGACCGTCGCCCAGATCACCCGGGCGCTCGGCGGAGAGGTACTCCTCGGCGACGACGCCGGGCTCGCCCGCGACGCCGTGGACTTCGTCTTCGGCGGCGCCATGCTGCCCAACTTCCTGAACGCCCTGACCCCCGGCTGCCTCGTCGTCACCCCCGGGGACCGGGCCGACCTGGTCGTGGGCGCGCTCGCCGCGCACGCCTCGGGCACCCCGCCGATCGCGGGCGTGCTGCTGACCCTGAACGAGCGCCCGTCCAAGGACGTCCTGACGCTGGCCTCGAAGCTCGCCCCCGGCACCCCGGTGGTCTCCGTGGCCGGCAACAGCTTCCCGACCGCCGCCGAACTCTTCTCGTTGCAGAGCCGGTTGAACTCCGCGACCCCGCGCAAGCTGGAGACCGCGCTCGGCCTCTTCGAGCGGCACGTGGACACCGCCGAACTGCGCGGGCTGCTGTCGGTGGCCCGCTCCGAGCGCGTCACCCCGATGATGTTCGAGCACGAGCTGCTGGAGCGGGCCCGCTCCGAGCGGCGCCGCGTGGTGCTGCCCGAGGGCACCGAGGAGCGGGTGCTGCGCGCCGCGGACGTGCTGCTGCGCCGGGGGGTGTGCGACCTGACCCTGCTGGGCGAGGAGCAGGCGATCCTGAAGAAGGCCGGCGACCTGGGCGTGGACATCTCGGCCGCGCAGCTGATCGACCCGGCGACCTCCCCCCTGCGGGAACGGTTCGCCGAGTACTACGCCAAGGCCCGCGCGCACAAGGGCATGACCGTCGAGCTGGCCCACGACGTGGTCACCGACGTCAACTACTTCGGCACCCTGATGGTCCAGGAGGGCCTGGCCGACGGCATGGTCTCCGGCTCGGTGCACTCCACCGCCGCCACCATCCGCCCCGCCTTCGAGATCATCAAGACCAAGCCCGAGGCCTCGATCGTCTCCTCGGTCTTCTTCATGTGCCTGGCCGACCAGGTCCTCGTCTACGGCGACTGCGCCGTCAACCCGGACCCCGACGCCGCACAGCTCGCCGACATCGCCGTCCAGTCGGCGGCCACCGCCGCCGCCTTCGGCGTCGACCCGCGCATCGCGATGCTCTCGTACTCCACGGGCACCTCCGGCTCCGGCGCGGACGTGGAGAAGGTCCGCAAGGCCACCGAGGCCGTCCGCGAGCAGCGCCCCGACCTGCTGATCGAGGGCCCGATCCAGTACGACGCCGCCGTGGAGCCCTCGGTCGCCGCGACCAAGCTGCCCGGCTCCGAGGTGGCCGGCCGGGCCAGCGTGCTGATCTTCCCGGACCTGAACACGGGCAACAACACGTACAAGGCGGTGCAGCGTTCGGCCGGCGCCGTCGCGGTCGGCCCGGTCCTCCAGGGCCTGCGCAAGCCGGTCAACGACCTCTCGCGCGGCGCGCTGGTCCAGGACATCGTCACCACCGTGGCGATCACCGCGATCCAGGCGCAGTCGCAGTCCCGGCCCCAGGCCCAGTGATCCCCCCACTCCACCCGAAGGAAAGACCCTCCACCGTGACCGCAACGCGCGTACTCGTCCTCAACTCCGGCTCCTCGTCGGTGAAGTACCAGCTGCTCGACATGGCCGACCGCTCCCGGCTCGCCGCCGGCCTGGTGGAGCGGATCGGCGAGGAGACCTCCCGCCTCGTGCACGAGCCGCTCACCGGAGCCGGCGCCGGGGGCGGCAAGCGCGAGCGGCTCGGCCCGATCGCCGACCACGGCGCCGCCCTGCGGGCGGTCGCGGCGGAGCTGGCGGCCGACGGACTGGGCCTGGACTCCCCGGAGCTGGCGGCCGTGGGCCACCGGGTGGTGCACGGCGGGACCCGGTTCACGCAGCCGACGGTGATCGACGACGAGGTGCTCGCGGAGATCCGCAGCCTGATCCCGCTGGCCCCGCTGCACAACCCGGCGAACGTGACCGGCATCGAGGTGGCGCGCGAGCTGCGCGGGGACCTGCCGCAGGTGGCCGTCTTCGACACCGCCTTCCACTCGACGATGCCCGAGCACGTGGCCCGGTACGCGATCGACGCGGCGACCGCCGACAAGTACGCCATCCGGCGGTACGGCTTCCACGGCACCTCCCACGCCTACGTCTCGCGGGCGACGGCCGCGCTGCTGGGCCGGCCGGTGGAGGACGTGAACGTGATCGTGCTCCACCTGGGCAACGGCGCCTCCGCTTCGGCGGTGCGGGGCGGGGTCTGCGTGGAGACCTCCATGGGCCTGACCCCGCTGGAGGGCCTGGTCATGGGGACGCGTTCCGGCGACCTGGACCCGGCGGTGATCTTCCACCTGGCCCGGGTGGGCGGGCTGTCCGTCGACGAGATCGACTCGCTGCTCAACAAGAAGAGCGGTCTGCTGGGTCTGTGCGGCGACAACGACATGCGCGAGGTGACGCGGCGCGCGGGCGAGGGCGACGAGGCGGCCCGCCTCGCGCTGGCGGCCTACGTCCACCGCCTGAAGAAGTACATCGGCGCGTACACGGCGGTCCTGGGACGGGTGGACGCGGTGGTGTTCACGGCGGGCGTCGGCGAGAACGCCTCCGCCGTGCGGGAGGCCGCGATCGCAGGCCTGGAGGAGCTGGGCCTCGCACTGGACCCGGAGGCGAACGCCGAGCGCTCCCCGGAGCCCCGGCTGATCTCCCCGGACCACGCGCGGGTGGCGGTGGCGGTGGTCCCGACCGATGAGGAACTGGAGATCGCCTCCCAGGCGTACGCGTTGGTTACCCAGTAGTCACTTGGACTTTCCGCCAGACGGAATATTCCGCTACGAAACAAACGGATAGGATCCGGTCATGCGCCGTTCCAAAATCGTCTGCACGCTGGGCCCCGCCGTCGACTCGTATGAGCAGCTGAAAGCGCTCATCGAGGCAGGTATGAACGTGGCCCGATTCAACTTCAGCCACGGATCCCAGGCAGAACACCAGGAGCGGTACGACCGCGTCCGGAAGGTCTCCGAGGACACCGGGCGCGCGGTCGGCGTCCTCGCCGACCTCCAGGGCCCCAAGATCCGTCTCGAGACCTTCGCCGAGGGTCCCGTCGAGCTGGTGCGCGGTGACGAGTTCACCATCACCACCGAGGACGTCCCGGGCGACAAGTCCATCTGCGGCACCACCTACAAGGGCCTCCCGGGCGATGTCGCCAAGGGTGACCAGGTCCTGATCAACGACGGGAACGTCGAGCTCCGGGTGACCGAGGTCGAGGGCCCCCGGGTCAAGACCATCGTCATCGAGGGCGGTGTCATCTCGGACCACAAGGGCATCAACCTGCCCGGCGCGGCCGTGAACGTCCCCGCCCTGTCGGAGAAGGACGTCGACGACCTGCGCTTCGCCCTCCGCATGGGCTGCGACATGGTCGCCCTGTCCTTCGTCCGCGACGCCAACGACGTCAAGGACGTCCACCGCGTCATGGACGAGGAGGGCCGCCGCGTCCCCGTCATCGCCAAGGTGGAGAAGCCCCAGGCCGTCGAGAACATGGAGGCCGTCGTCGCGGCCTTCGACGCGGTCATGGTGGCCCGCGGCGACCTGGCCGTCGAGTACCCGCTCGAAAAGGTCCCGATGGTCCAGAAGCGGCTCATCGAGATGTGCCGCCGCAACGCCAAGCCGGTGATCGTCGCGACCCAGATGATGGAGTCGATGATCACCAACTCCCGCCCGACCCGCGCGGAGGCGTCCGACGTCGCCAACGCCATCCTCGACGGCGCCGACGCGGTCATGCTGTCCGCCGAGTCCTCGGTGGGCGCCTACCCGATCGAGACCGTCAAGACGATGTCGAAGATCGTCACGGCGGCCGAGGAAGAGCTCCTCTCCAAGGGCCTCCAGCCGCTGGTCCAGGGCAAGAAGCCGCGCACCCAGGGCGGCTCCGTCGCCCGCGCGGCCTGCGAGATCGCGGACTTCCTCGACGGCAAGGCCCTGGTCGCCTTCACCCAGTCCGGCGACACCGCCCGCCGCCTGTCGCGCTACCGCGCCACGCAGCCGATCCTGGCGTTCACGACGGACGTGAACACCCGCAACCAGCTCACGCTGAGCTGGGGCGTCGAGTCGGCCATCGTCCCGCACGCCGACAGCACGGACGCGATGGTCGACCTGGTGGACGCCGAGGTGCTCAAGCTCCAGCGCTTCAACCCCGGCGACACGATGATCATCACGGCCGGCTCGCCCCCCGGCGTCCCGGGCACGACCAACATGGTCCGCGTCCACCACCTGGGCGGCGGCACCCCCGCCTGAAGCCCGAAGGGCCGCCGGCCTGACGGCCTGACGGCCTGACTCTGCCGCACAGAGACCGAGGGCGGCACCCCGGTCCCGTAACAGGGACCCCCGGGGTGCCGCCCTCGGTGTTTTCCGTGCCGGGGCTTCCGTTGCCTGCGGCTACCGGTCGGTAGTTTCGGCCTACATCCATCGGCTGCGGCCAGAAACGCACTACCGACGGTAACCGTGAACGTGAAACGCTCGAACCGCCTTGGGGGAAGGCAAACGGGGTTGTGCACCTGACCAGTGCACAGGGGGAATCGACCATCTCTGCTCCGCCGTGCCGCCGTACGCGGTTTCACGGCCGTACGCGCACGCCTTCCTTCGGGCTGACCAAACCCCCTGAAGACAGGCAACCACGTGCAACGAACCATCCGCTCACGCAGCCGGAGTACCGGCGTCCGAACAGCGGTCCGGCGAGGGCTGGCCGGTACTGCTCTGGCTACCAGCGCAGCCCTGTTGGCGGGGCTCATCAGTGCCGCTCCGGCGTCAGCCGTGGAGATCCCGCCAGACGACGAGCCGCCTTACCGACCCATCAGCCTGGGCGAGCAAGCACGGCTGGACCGCTGCTCCGCCGGCGTCGCACTTCACATGGGCGGGCCCGAGGCAAAGAGTGTCGCGGCGAAGGCCCTGACCGGCACGGCCCAGGAACTGGCCATCGCAACCGATCCCGTCACGGGCATGTATCCGCTGGCCCAGGCGCGGATCAAGGACCGTGATGCCTACGGGGGCGCCAGCGAGTCGGTCGACCGCCGTAAGCGCTGGGAGGCGTCGAACTACTTCTACTGGGAGACCGGGAACCGTGGTGGGGTCGCCCACGACGCCCCCCAGTTCGACCAAGACGTCGTCGCCTTCTCGGGCATCGAGCGTGAGCTCGCGTACAAGATCGGCTCTGACGGCCACGCCGTAGCGACGAAGGAGTCCACCGATCGGGCGAAGGCGCTTGCCGCCGAGCTCAAGGGCAAGGACCTGAACAACGACTCCGTTGTTGATTCCCTGCTGCGGGATGCGACGAAGACCGAGTACAACTACCGCAGCACAACGGCCAGCGACATCGCCCGCTACCTGCGCCTCGGCGGCTTCATGGCCAAGGCGCCGGCGGAGGACTCGGTCGAATTCCGTCTTGAGGTAGAGGCCCTGAAGGTCGCTTGGGGTGCGTGCGACAGCCGCAACCCCGTTGACTTCTACCGGGTCATGTCGCCGATGGTCGTCACCGCACACCTGGAGTGGGAGCAGGAATACGCCTCCCAGGCCACACCGCGGGCCGAGATCATCAACGCGGACGTGGCCGCGGCCGCTGAGGTCCGCAAGGCTACCGGTGCCATGATCGAGGCCATGGGCCAGGCCTGGCTCGCCGATCAGATCCTCACCTGGCAGAAGTACTGGGCCGGTCGGCCCGCCAACGACACGGACAGGCCGGCCGCGTCCCGTTTCACACAGGCGAACAAGGACCTGGCCACCGCCCGTGCGCGCGCCGCGGACCAGGCGAAGACCGCGGCCACCGCCACTACGACGGCCAAGACCGCCTCCGACAAGGCCAACGCCGCTCAGAACACGGCGTGGGCCATCGCGGACGCGGCCAAGACCCCGCGCGGGCGCGGCCTCCTGTTCGCACAGCAGTCCGTACAGGTGGCGAAGGCCTCGGCCGCAGCTGCCGAGGCGGCCTCAAAGGCCACCCTGACCGCCTCGAACGCCGCCAAGGCGACCGTCTCCGACAGCAAGACCCTCTACGCCCTGGCGCAGACCCAGTCGCACGCCCTGAACACCGAGTTCCGCCGCGTCGCTGCGCAGGAGGCCGCCACCCAGGCGAAGGCCGCCGCCACGTCGGCCGCGGCCCAGGCCAAGGAAGCCGCGGACAACGCCACCAAGGCGAAGACCGCACAGGCCACGGCCGAGGCCGCCCAGGAGACCGCCCGGAAGGCGGCGGACACGGCGAAGACCGAGCGCGCGAAGGCCGAGAAGGAGAAGGCCAACGCCGCCAAGGAACGGCAGAACGCCGCCAACGAACGCGCGAAGGCCCAGGCGGCCGAGAAGCGCGCGGCGACGGAACGCGAGACGGCGGGCCGGGCACGGACCGCATCTCAGGGTGCCGCCGGCACCGCCTGGGGCGAAATGGAGAGGGCCGAGGCCGCCGAGTCCAAGGCCACCGAGGCTCGTGACAGAGCTGTGGAGGCCGAGCGCAACAAAGCAGCCTCAGCTTCACGGGCCGCATCGTTGGAGGCCGCCGCTGCCGCGCACGTGAGTGACGAGGCCGCCGACGCGACCCGCAAGGCCGCCACCGAGGCCCGCACCGCCGCCAACCAGGCGGCGACGGCCGCGACCGCGGCGCGCACGGAAGCCGACGATGCGAGCGCCGCCGCCGTCAGCGCCCGCGCTGCGGCGACCCGCGCCGACGCGGCGGCCCAGCGAGCCAACAGCTCGGCTGACAAGGCCTGGTCCGCGTACCAGACCAGCTTCTCCGCCGCTCTCACCTCGCACGCCGCGGCCGCCGACGCCATCGCTGCTGCCAACGCCGCTTCGGTCAACGCGACCAAAGCCGAGGCCGAAGCGAAGAAAGCACAGGCCGCGTCGCTCCAGGCGAGCAAGGAGGCCGGGGCTGCCCGCACCGAGTCGATCAAGACGGCCGCGTGGGCCGCGGTGACCGCCGGTCACGCCTACGCCACCTCCCAGGCGGCTTCTTCCGCCCGTGACTCCGCGGCCCAGGCGATCGCTCCGGCCAACACCGCGATCGCGATCGGCACCGCCTACCGCGAGACGGACTCGGCGGCCGCGTTCGCCGCGCTCGTCGGGCAGTCGGCCAAGTCCCACGCCGAGCAGCTGGCGGCCGCCGCCACCGCGAAGGCCGAGGAGGCCACCAAGGCTGCGGCTGCCGCGAAGTCCCTGGCCGAGAAGGCCTCCGGCGACGCGAAGCTCGCCGCCCAGGCCGCTGCCGCGGCCGCCGCCGACACCGCGGCGGCGCTGAAGTCGATGGCCGCCGCCCGCGCCTCGGCCGCGGAGGCCGCTCGTGCCGCCGACGCCGCCAAAAAGGCGGACGAGAAGACGAAGGAGTACAGCGCCGAGGCGGGCACCGACGCGATGTTCGCGAAGAGTGCGGCCAAGGACGCCTCCGACGAAGCGCTCGGTGCGAACAACGAGGCCACCGAGGCCGAGAAGAGCGCCGTAGGGGCCCGTGCCTCCGCCGATGCGGCGGCCAAGGACGCGAGTGCGGCCGACAAGGCCGCGACCGACTCCGAAGGCTACGCCGACCGCGCCGAGACGGCCGCCACCAACGCCGACCAGGCAGCGCAGGACGCCGACGCCTCGGCCGACCGTGCCGAGGAGGAAGAGCGACGGCAGCAGGAGGAAGACCGCAAGAAGGCCATGGAGACCGGCAACACCGGTGTGGCCGAGGCGTCCAAAATCGGCGGCCCCCTGGGTGGCGACGACGAAGCCATCCTGCGGGCCGAGTGCGGCCAGAGCTGCGTGGACGAGTACCGCACGGCACTCGCCGCGATGAACGCCGGCATCGTGGACTGGCTGATCGCCAACGGTGGCGACATCCTCATCTCGGTGCTGGGCCTGGACAACATCAAGAAGTGCTTCGCCACCCGTGAGGTCGAGCCCTGCCTGTGGGCACTGTTCGATGTCGCGAGCAACGCCATCCCCCTGAAGAAGGTGGGGGACGTGATCGAGGCCATCTACAAGGTGGTCACGCGCGTGGCAAAGTTCTTCGACGCGGCCGAGGCCGGCGCCCGCGCCGTCAAGCGCCTGAAGTCGATCATCGAGCGGGCGCGGAAGACAGGCGGCAAACTTCCGTCCTTCTGCCCCCTGCCTGCGACCAAGCCCAGGTCCGCAGCACCGGCCATGGCAGGCCCATCGGCTCAGAACCCGGCCGCTGCTGCGGATGATCCCCTCAAGCCGCCGTGCTTCACGAGCATCACCACGAACGACAAGACGTGGAAGAAGCACTGGCAGAGCAAGAAGCCCATGATGGAGAAGCTCCTCGGCAAGACCTACCCGAAGTACAAGGACGACGAGGGCGCCGAGCTGCTCAACGACTGGTTCCAGATGATCAAGGACGGCCGCTTCGCGTTCAAGGGCATCGCCACGATCAAGAAGGACTTCCCCCCGGGCCTGGTCTTCCGGTTCAAGGACCATACTCTGGTCCTTCAGATGAACGGCGAGTTCTGGACGCTCCTCAAGGACGGCAGCGGCATGCAGCCGAAGGACTTCCAGTGGCTGTCCGGAGGACTATGAGCGAGCAGCACGACACCACTCGGGCCATCTACGACCGGATCTTCGCCCCCCTGCGCGCGGTGAGTGTGTGGGACGTCCAGATCCCAGGCTTCATCGACCGGGACCCAACCGTTCCGCGCTTCACCCCGCTAGGGCGCACGGTCTACCTGGCCCTCCAGGAGGGTGGTCATCTACGGATCGATTCCCAGGGCGACCTCGGAAATCTAGCGCTTAGGATGGTCGACGAAGTCGAGCCCCCGGAGGAGCTGGTCGATGCGGAGGACGAGTTCGCGGTGTCCTCCTACGGTGCGCACTTTCTGGGGGACGACGCCCTCACCCAGCGCGTCACGGGCGTCCGCTACGTCGTGAGCGGTCCTGCCGACCTGGAGTTCGGCACCATGCGTTGCATCGAGTTCCAGTTCGAGTACCAGCAGCGGCTCTTTGTGGATCCCAGCTACCACTGGGGCGTCCGCCTCCAGGGTGCCGGGGCGTACGACCGGTGGCTCCAGGAAACGCAGGAACGGCCGGAGTCCTCCGGTCCACCCCTTGAGTACGACTGGACCGCCTGACCACCGTTGAACACGAAGCTCCCGGTACCCATGGGTACCGGGAGCTTCGCCATGGTTCGGCTTCCTACTTCTCCGCCGGGCCGATGTAGTTCTTCAGGCCCGGGACGGTGAGGTTGCCGCCGAACTGGCCGGCCTGGACGACCTTGACCTTCGTGAAGAAGGCGAAGGGGACGTTCACGGGCGGCGGGGTCTTCGGGGTGAACTCGACCGGGATGAGCCCGAAGAGGTTGCCCTTGAGGCTTTCGGTGTACATCGTCACCTTCGCGCCGCGGATCGTGGACGTGGAGCCCGGGCGGGACTTCAGGTGGGCGATGTTGGAGCCCTTGCCCACGGTCTGGTACAGGTCCTTGATGTCCAGCGAGTCCGCCGTGAACTTCAGGACCTTCTTGACCTTGCCGCCCGCCGTCTTCACCTCCACGATGCCCTCGTAGTCGAGGCCGTAGAGGGTCAGCAGCGAGCTGTCCAGGTACCAGGGCTCGTCCGGCAGCAGCGGGATGCCGGGCTCCAGCTTGGCGTTGGCGAAGGCCTCGGCGTCGAAGGTCGGGCAGGGGAAGGGCTGCTTCCCGTTCGGGTCCGTCGTCGCCGACGTCGAGGGGGAAGGGCTGGGCGACGCCCCGTCCTTCTCCGCGTCCTTGGCCGTCTTGCCCGTCTCGTCCTTCGGCTTGGTGACCGTGTCCTTGACGCTCTGCGGGAGCTCCTCGACCTTGACCCCGGCCTTCTTCGCGGCGTCGCGGATGGCGTCGGCGGCGGGGTCCTTCGTCGGGGTGGGCTTGGCGGTCGTGGTGGGCGCGGGCGCCGGGGTGGCCGGCTTCTTCGCGTCCTGGAGGGGCTTGGTCAGCCCGCCCATGAGGTCCTTGAGGGCGTCGCCGACACCCAGCGGGTCCAGCGGGTTCGCCGGCTTGGCGGACGGGGCCGTCGCCGACGGGGACGGGGAGGTGCCCGTCTTCGGGGTCTGGGGCTGCTTGGCGGACGGGGAGGCCGACGGGCTCGCCGCCGGCTTCGGGGCCTTGCTCGCGCCCGGGGACGGGCTCGCACCGGGTGAAGCGGAGGCCGAGGGCGACGGCGAGGTGGACGCGGATCCCGACGGCGTCGGCGAGGGCGACTTCGTGGGCTCGTCCGAGCGTGTCACGCAGGGGCCGGGCGCGAAGGGGATGTCCTTGTCGTCGGCCAGCGCCAGCTTCGGGGCGATGCCCATCCCGACGAGGACCGCGGTCGGCATCGCCGCGAGCGCCATCGTCTTGCCGACGGGTATCTGGATCTTGTTCAGCAGCGACTTCCTGGGCGCCGCGTGGCGCGGGCCCCTTCTCTCACGGGACTCCGCTCCGGGGGTCACCCCCCGCTGCGTCTCGTCACCCCGCACTGTTCCTCCCGCCATCGGCGTGGGCAGTCGTCTCGGTCGCGTACGGCGTTTCCATGTCACGGGGGCCGGGGACGCCGTAGAACGGGTCCGCCGGAGCCATCTCGGCCTTCTCTGCCTGCTCGGGCTCGTCCTCCGCCGGGACGCCCGGCGCCCAGGCCAGGGCGAGGCAGCCGCCGATCATCGAGGCGAGGAAGCCGATGAAGAAGCCGCCGAGGTTGGACACCGGGATCGACACCAGGGCGAGCAGGATCGCGGCGACGCCGGCGAAGACGCGGATGCCCTGCTGGAACCAGAGGGCGACGCCCAGCGTGATCAGCAGCACGCCGATGATGAGCGAGCCGGCTCCGGCCGTCGTCGCCATCGCGAGGGTGATGTTGCCCAGTCGGACGTCCGCGTACGGGAAGTAGGCAATCGGCACACCACCGAGGGCCGTGAACAGACCGGCCCAGAAGGGGCGGCTGCCCCGCCAGGCGCGGAACCGGTGGTGTACGACGGTGAGCCAGTGGTCGTCTGCGGCGCGAACCTGGGACTCGGGGTTCATGGACAACAGCTCCCTGGAAACGGTGGTACGGAGAACTCTGTGGAGCCCGGGCGGGCGCGCGACGGCCGCTGCCGCCGCCCGCCCGCCCGGTCACGTCACAGAACTGAAGCGGCTTACTTCTCGTCCTGGTAGCACGGCTCGTTGCCGCTGATCAGGCGCAGCTTGAGGTCGGGCAGCGTGAAGGTGCCCGCCGTCGTCGCCCAGGCCTTCTGACGCACCTTGGTCAGCGTCGCCGTCTTGGCGCGCTGCGAGAAGAGCGCGCCGTCCGCCACCGTGTTGGGGACGGGCTTGGTGACATGGCTGGGGTCGCCCACCGCGACACCGATGTCGAGCTGGTCGAACTTGGCGTCCGCGTCGAGCTCGGCCACGTCGAGGTAGAGGTTCGTCGCCTCGGCGGGCCTGCCCTTGTTGCCCGTGCGCAGCTGCATGGTGATGGGGCCGAGACCGGGCACCGGGGTGACCAGCGACTGGCACATGTTGGTGATCTTGGCCGAGCTGAAGCCGGAGATCGTGACCGGGTGCTCGCTGACCTTGTCCTTGTCGCCGATCGTCTTGCCCTTGGCGACACTGCCGTACTGGATCAGGTCCTGACCGACGAGCTCGTCGGCCGACACCTTGAAGTCCTGGCCCGAAACGCTGAAGGACGCCGCCAGGGCACCCTGCGCCAGACCCACACCGACCGCCGCGGTGGCCGCCATGCTGGGCACCATGACGAGCGCGAAGCGCTTCCATCTGGTTCCGCCACGAACCTGTGAACTCATCTTGTTCCTCCTTCTCGGACGTACATCTCCGGTCCGGGCCGGGAGGCCCGTCCTGGGATGGGAGAAGTGCTACGTCCTCGGGAAGGAGCGCAGGCGGCCGAGTCGCGGCGCAGCCGCGTCCGATACACCGGCGTTCACCCCCGAGCGACAACCACTGGGCCACGCGTTCGCGCAACCTGGAGGACAGGCCCTGCCGGTGTGGCAGAGACCCCCCTGTCCACGGCCGGTGCCACTGCCACCGGCCGGCCCGGTGGGGACCCTCCGCCGCGGTTCCGGGTGAGCGGTTCTGCGGGAAGGACCGAGCGTCGCCGATCGTGGTCCATTCCCGGCCGGGGCACAAGGGGGGTCGTTACTGGCGGGTAACGGCTGGATAACCGGAGTCTTGCCGGGTGCCGTCGCGCGGCCACACAGGGTGTCACCCTGGGCCACGACAGAAGGGGTGAAGAACGAACCAACCGGACAGTTCACGGGGTTCGATTTACTGCGAGTAACAGCAGCCGCGATTACCAAGTTTTGGCAAAACGCGGCCGCTGTTTATCTCCGTGTCAACAAATCGCCGGTAGCGGCACGCGCAACCGGAGTACGGCTAGAACAGCACCCGGGCCAGCGCCGTACGGGCCTGCGAGACCCGCGGGTCGTCCGCGCCGATCACCTCGAACAGCTCCAGCAGCCGGACCCGCACCGCGTCCCGGTCGTCACCGAAGGTCACCCGGACGGTGTCCACCAGGCGCCCGAAGGCGTCCGCCACGTGCCCGCCCGCGAGGTCCAGGTCGGCCGCGGCCATCTGCGCGGCCGGGTCCTTCGGGTTCGCGGCCGCCTCGGCGCGCACCGTCTGCGGGTCCATGTGCTGCACCCGGGACAGCAGCTCGGCCTGGGCCAGGCCCAGCTTCGCTTCGGTGTTCGCCGGGTCGTCGGCGAGTACGTTCTTGTACGCCTGCACCGCACCGCCCAGGTCACCCGCGTCCAGCGCGACGACGGCCGCCTCCAGCAGGGCGTCGTACGGGCCGGCCGGAACCTCGGCGGGGGCCGCCGGGGCGCCCTCGGCACCCGGGTCGACCTGGAGGCCGATGAGCCCGAAGCGCTCCTCGGCGACCTGGACCAGCTGGGCCAGGGTCTCGCGGATCTGCTGCTCGGGCGCCACGCCCTGGAACAGCGGCAGCACCTGGCCGGCGACCACGGCGAACACGGCCGGGATGCCCTGGATGCCGAACTGCTGCATCAGCATCTGGTTGGCGTCGACGTCGATCTTCGCCAGTACGAAGCGGCCGTTGGCCTCGACGGCGAGGCGCTCCAGCAGCGGGCCGAGCTGCTTGCACGGCTCGCACCACTCGGCCCAGAAGTCGAGGACGACCGGAACCTCGTTGGAGAGCTGGAGCACGTCGCGCTCGAAGCCCGCCTCGGATACGTCGATGACGAGGGCCGAAGGCGGTACGGCGCCACCGGGCGCGGTGCCCGCGCCGCCGCCGGCCTGCCGGGCCGCGTCGTTGCGCGCCTGCTCGGCCTTGGCCTTGGCTTCGCCGGCCGCCTTCACAGCGGCGAGGTCGACCACGCCGCTCATGGACATGTTTCTGGGCTGCATGCGTACATCCTCCCCCGTGTGCGCGCGCCGGCGAAAAGGATCCCGAAAGATCGTCCTGCGTTGTGCGTTGTTCGGCGCCGGGTCCCCACCTGGCGCCAGTAGCTTCGCGTGGTTGTCGCTCTTACGCTACGAGCCGTAGCGTAACTCCCCCGGAGCCCGCGCGCCCCGTGATCTGAACCACAGCGAACGGCCCCCCGCCGGTTCCCCTACCGACGGGTATGGTCTCGGCCATGCGCAACCCCAGCCCCGGTGTCAGCTCCCCGCACGGCCGTACCGGCCGCCCCCGCAGCGCGGCCGCCGACACCGCGATCCTCGCGGCGACCCGGGACGCGCTGGTGGAACTGGGCTGGTCGAAGCTGACGATGGGGGACGTCTCGGCCCGTGCCGGGGTCGCGAAGACCACCCTCTACCGGCGCTGGGCGGGCAAGAACGAGCTGGTCGTGGACGCCGTCGCGGAGCTGTTCGACGAGCTGGAGCTGCCGGACCGGGGCTCGCTCGAAGCCGACATCGAGGACGTGGTGCTCCAGTTCGCGCGGCTGCTGCGGCGCCCGGAGGCCCGTACGGCCCTGATGGCCGTGGTCGCGGAGTCCACCCGGGACGATGCGCTGCGGGACCGGATCCGGTCGGCGATCGTGGACCGGCAGAAACGTCTCGTCGTGCTGGGCCGCGAACGGGCCCAGGCCCGGGGCGAGCTCCCGTCCGAGGAGGACGCGGCCCTGGCCCGCCAGACCACGGACCTGATCTTCGACGTGATCGCCGGCACGGTGGTGCACCGGGCGCTGGTGAGCTGCGAGCCGGTGGACGAGCTGTGGGCGGGGGCCTTCACCGCCCTGCTGATGCACGGCCTCCAGGGCGCCGCCCGGGCCTGAGCGCCCGCGGGGCCCGGGGAGCACGAAGGCCGGTGGTGCCCGCCACCGCAGCGGCGGGCACCACCGGCCTTCCGTGTCCTCGCGGACAGGCCCTAGAAGCCCGGCGGCTCGGTGTAGACGCCCCACTCGTCGCGCAGGACGTTGCAGATCTCGCCGAGCGTGGCCTCGGCGCGTACCGCGTCCAGCATGGCGGGGATCATGTTCGACCCGTCACGGGCGGCGTCCAGCATGGCCTTCAGCGAGGCCGTCACCTTGGCGTCGTCGCGGCGCTCCTTGCGGGCGGCCAGGACGCGGACCTGCTCGCGCTCCACCTCGTGGCTGACCCGGAGGATCTCCAGGTCGCCGGTGACGGAGCCGTGGTGGACGTTGACGCCGACGACCCGCTTGTCGCCCTTCTCCAGGGAGCGCTGGTACTGGAAGGCCGACTCGGCGATCTCGCCGGTGAACCAGCCGTCCTCGATGCCGCGCAGGATGCCGGAGGTGATCGGCCCGATGGGGTGCCGGCCGTCCGGGTGGGCGCGCAGGCCCCGCTCCCTGATCTGCTCGAAGATCTTCTCGGCGTCGGCCTCGATGCGGTCGGTGAGCTGCTCGACGTACCAGGAACCGCCCAGCGGGTCGGCGACGTTGGCGACTCCGGTCTCCTCCATCAGCACCTGCTGCGTGCGCAGCGCGATCTCGGCGGCCTGCTCGCTGGGGAGGGCGAGGGTCTCGTCGAGGGCGTTGGTGTGCAGGGAGTTGGTGCCGCCGAGGACGGCCGCGAGGGCCTCGACCGCGGTGCGCACGACGTTGTTGTACGGCTGCTGCGCGGTGAGGGAGACGCCGGCGGTCTGGGTGTGGAAGCGCAGCCACATGGTCTTGTCGGACTTCGCCCCGTAGACCTCCTTCATCCAGCGGGCCCAGATGCGGCGGGCGGCGCGGAACTTGGCGATCTCCTCGAAGAAGTCGAGGTGCGCGTCGAAGAAGAAGGAGAGGCCGGAGGCGAAGTGGTCCACGTCCAGGCCGCGGGAAAGGCCGAGTTCCACGTAGCCGAAGCCGTCGGCCAGGGTGTAGGCGAGCTCCTGAGCGGCCGTCGCCCCGGCCTCGCGGATGTGGTAGCCGGAGACCGAGAGCGGCTTGTAGGCGGGGATGCCGTTCGCGCAGTACTCCATGAGGTCGCCGATGAGGCGCAGGTGCGGCTCGGGTTCGAAGAGCCACTCCTTCTGGGCGATGTACTCCTTGAAGATGTCGGTCTGGAGCGTGCCGTTGAGCACGGCCGGGTCGACGCCCTGGCGCTCGGCGGCCACCAGGTACATGCAGAAGGCGGGCACGGCGGGGCCGCTGATGGTCATCGAGGTGGTCACGTCGCCGAGGGGGATGTCCTTGAAGAGGACCTCCATGTCGGCGGCGGAGTCGATGGCGACGCCGCAGTGGCCGACCTCGCCGAGCGAGCGCGGGTCGTCGGAGTCCCGTCCCATCAGGGTCGGCATGTCGAAGGCGACGGAGAGCCCGCCGCCGCCGGCGGCCAGGATCATCTTGTAGCGCTCGTTCGTCTGCTCGGCGTTGCCGAAGCCGGCGAACTGCCGGATGGTCCAGGTCCGGCCGCGGTAGCCGGTGGCGTGCAGACCCCGGGTGAAGGGGTACTCCCCCGGCCAGCCGATGCGTTCGAACCCCTCGTAGGAGTCGCCGGGGCGGGGCCCGTAGACGGGGTCGACGTCATCTCCGGAGAGCGTCGTGAAATCGGCCTCGCGCTTGCGGGCCTTGTCATACCGGGCCTGCCAGCGGCGGCGGCCCTCCTCGATGGCGTCAGCGTCCATACCCACGAATTTACTAGGACGTCCTAGTAAATGTCGATGGCAAACCCCCGGGAGTCTTCCCGGGGGTGTCCGGCTCCGGCGGCACGCCAGGCGGTATCAGGCCATTCTCAGGCCGTTCTCAGGCCTTGGCGGTCGCCAGACCGTCGCTGACGAGCGGCTCGACCTCGGCGCGGATGCCGCGCTCGACGAAGAAGGCGGCCAGCGGGATGGTCCCCGAGACCAGCACCCACAGCAGCTTGCCGAACGGCCACTTGGCCTTGGAGCCCAGGTCGAAGGCGAAGACCAGGTAGATCATGAAGAGCACGCCGTGGACCTGCGAGACCGCGAGGGTCAGGCCGGCGCCGGTGTCGAAGCCGTACTTCGCCACCATGCAGGCGCAGAGGATCAGGAGCATGACCGCGGTCACGTAGGCCATGACGCGGTAGCGGGTCAGCACGCTTCGTTTCATGCCGTCGAGCCTAACCGTCCGTTTTGCTCGATCTTGACGCGGCCCCGGCTCCGGGCCCGGTTCCCCGGTCACCCGGCCACCCGGTCCTCCTCAGCGCTCCTCGAAGTCCGCGGCGGCCACCCGCAGCGGGCGCAGCAGCGCGAAGATCTCCGCGCACTCCTCCGCGTCGTACACGCCGAGGCCGAAGTCGACCGCCATCAGGTCCTTCGTCGCCGCCTCGACCACCTCGCGGCCCTTCGCCGTGATCGACGCGAGCGTGCCGCGGCCGTCCTGCGGGTTGGGGCGCTTGTCGACCAGCCCCGACTTCACGAGCCGGTCCACGGTGTTCGTCACCGAGGTCGGGTGGACCATCAGGCGCTCGCCGATCTTCGACATCGGCAGCTCGCCGGCCTGGGAGAAGGTGAGCAGCACGAGCGCCTCGTAGCGGGCGAAGGTCAGCCCGTACGGCTTCACCACCGCGTCGACCTCGGCCAGCAGGATCTGGTGCGCGCGCATGATGGAGGTGATCGCCGCCATGGACGGCGCGGGTCCCCAGCGCTGACGCCAGAGCTCGTCGGCGCGGGCGATGGGGTCGAAGGCGAGGCTGAGCGGCTTGGGCATCCACCAGACCCTACCGGGCGGTCACTTGACCGCGATCCCCCGTCTCATTCCTCGGCCGCCGCACCCCTGCGAGGAGCAGTGCGACGACCACGGTGCCGAGCGCGCCGGACCCGGCGACCACGACGTGCGCCGGGAGGAACTCGGCGGCGGCCCCGGCGAGGGCCACGCCGACGCCCTGGAAGGTCATCAGGCCCGTGCTCAGCAGGGTCATCGCGCGTCCGCGCAGCTCGTCGGGGACGGCGTCCACGTACATCCGGTCCAGCCCGAGGGTGTAGGCGTGCGCCAGGCCCGCGAGCAGCAGCGCCGCCAGGACGACGGCCGGGCCGGGGCGGACGGCGAACAGCAGGAGCGGGAGCAGGGAGGCGGCGGCGAGCGGCGCCGTGATCCGCGAACGCGTTCGGGCGGTGAGCGCCGACCCCGCCCACAGTTCACCCGCGACGGTGCCGACGGGCAGCGCGCACATCAGCACCCCCAGGGTGACGGTCCCGGCCCCGACGTCCTCGGTGTACGGGGCGAGCAGCGCCTCCGGTACGACGGCGAAGGCGGGCGGCAGCCAGCACAGCAGGGTGAGCGCCCGCAGCCGCCGCCCGCCGAGGACGGCCCTCAGCCCGCCGAGCGGTGATTCGCGTACGGCCGTGACGGCCCGGGCGGGACGGGCCCGGGTGCCCAGGCGCAGCAGCAGGGCCGAGGCGAGGAACCCGGCGGCGGTCAGCCCGATGGCCGCCCGCGGGGCGACGGCGGCCAGCAGCAGGCCGCCGAGGCCGAAGCCGGCGAGCTGGGCGCTCTGCGCGACCATCCGCAGCAGCGAGCGGCCGAGCACGAAGGCCTCGCCGGTCCCGAGGATCTCGGCGAGGGAGGCGCTGCGGGCACCCTGGAAGAGCGGGGCCACGAAGGCCATGGCGCAGCGCAGTACGAGGATCCCCGCGACCGGCGTCCCCGGCCAGACCATGCCCGCCGCGCAGGCGGCGCACAGCAGGTCGCACCCGACGAGCACCCGCCGGGCGGGGTACCGGTCGGCGAGCGGGGCGAGGAGGGTGCCGCCCAGGGCGTACGGCAGGAAGCCGAGGGCGAAGGTGAGGGCGCTCATCAGGGGTGAGCCGGTGGCCCGGTAGACGAGGACGGTGAGGGAGATCTCGGCGACGACGACGCCGAGCAGGGACAGCAGGTGCGCGGCGAAGACGGCCCGGAACTCGCGGACGCGGAAGACGGGCCGGTACCCCGTTCCCGGGTTCCCGGAGCCGGGGTCCCCGGTGGCCGGGGTGCTGATCGGGTTGTCGGTGGGCATGGCCCGAACCCTGGCGGGACTACGCTGGCGGCCCTAGGGATTCGGCCCTGCCCGAATCTTCCGGCGGCGATGCGCGGGGGCTGCGTGGGGTTCCACTACCGGTTCGGTCCGGCCGACCTGCTCCGGTGCCGGTTCGCGATCTCCCCGCTCTGGGAGACGCAGGAGGCCGTACGGGTCCTGCTGCGCCCGCACCGGCAGGCCTACCACCTGCCCTGGCTGAGCCGGGTCCGGTCCGCCGCGGCCGGCCTGGACCTGCGTCCGCTGTGGCTGCTGATGCCGAGGAAGGGGCACAACCCGGACCTGCTGAGCCCTCCCCCGGCCGGGCCGGCCGTCACCTTCGGGGAGGAGCTGGCCCGGGTGCGGGCGGCGGCCGGCGATCCGGAGGCCGCGCACGAGGACCTGCGGCGGGCGCTGCTCTGCACCCCGGGGGCGGTGGACGGAGACATCGGGCGCCGGATGCTGGCGGATCCCGCGCGGGCGGTGGAGGAGCTGGCCGACCTGTACGAGCGGGCCTGGGAGCTGTTGGTCGCCCCGCACTGGCCCCGGCTGCGGGCCCTGCTGGAGGCGGACGTGCTGTTCCACTCCCGTCGGCTGGCGGCGGGCGGGCTCCAGGAGCTCCTCGACGGGCTCCACCCGGACCTGCGCTGGTACGGGGAGGAGCAGACCCTGACCATCGAGCGCCCGTCCCACCACGACCGCGAACTGGGCGGGCAGGGGCTGCTGCTGATGCCCAGCGCCTTCGTCTGGCCGGAGGTGGTCGGCGGCTTCGACCCGCCGTGGCAGCCGGCGCTGGTGTACCCGGCCCGTGGCATCGGCGCGCTGTGGACGGCCTCGGCCGGCCCGGCCCCGCGGGCCCTGGCGGGGCTGCTGGGGAGGGGCCGGGCGGAGGTGCTGTGCGCCCTGCACGAGCCCGCCTCGACCACGGCCCTCGCGGACCGGCTGGGCCTGGCGCCTTCGACGGTGTCCGCGCACCTGAAGGCCCTCCGGGCGGCGGGCCTGCTGCTCCCGTTCCGCCAGGGCCACCGGGTCCTGTACGAACGCACCCCGCTGGGCATCGCCCTCGCCGCCGCCCCCGCCGGCTGACACCGGTTCCGCTGCGCGGGGCTTGCCCCTCCCCGCCCTTCACCGTTCTCGCCTCAATCGCCGGCGAGGCTGAATCAGCCCCGCCGGCGTTCGAGGCGCGGGGTCCGGGGCGGAGCCCCTGGGAACGGTGGAAGGGCGGGTAGGGGACCTCGCCCCGCGCAGCGGCACCGCCCCGCCGGGCGGCGGGCGTCAGCTCCGGGTCCCCCGCCGGAGGCCGTGGCGGACCGCCCGCTGCGTCAGCGGCCCGAGGCCCTCCAGGACGGCGGCCAGCCCGGCCAGCTGCTCAAGGGCGTCCAGCGCCCGCCCGGCGCCCTCGGGGTCCACCCCCTCGTACAGCTCGATGCCGACGAACGAGGCGGCCGTGGCCCGGGCCAGCCCCGCCGGATCGGCGAAGCCGGCCAGCGGGGTCGCCGCCAGCAGCCGGCCCAGCACCGCCTCCAGCTCCTCGATCCACAGCCCCAGCCCGGCGGCCGTCGCCGCCGCAAGGGACGGCGAGTTCTGCCCGGCCGCGAGCAGCTGCCCGAGCATGGCCACGTACCCGGCGGCCCGCTCCTCGGCGTGCATCTCCCGGGCGAACTCCAGCAGCTCGGGCAGGCTGCCCAGGGCGGCGAGCCGGTCGCGGTAGCGGTCGACCCGCTGCTCGGCCCCGTACCGGCAGGCGGCGGCGAGCAGGTCGTCCACCGAGCCGAAGTGGTAGAAGATCAGCCCCTGCCCCACCCCCGCGGTGGCCGCGATGGTCCGGGCCGAGGCCTTCGCGATGCCCTGCTCGACGAGGGTGCGCAGGGCGCCTTCGAGGAGCTTCTCCTTCGTCGCCGCGCTCACGCCCGGACCTCCTCGCGGACGGGCCGCAGGTCCCCGCGGACCCCGTGCGCGCGGGCGTCGACGTACTCGGCGGTGAAGGAGCCCTCGTACCCGAAGAGCGGCCCGAAGCGGCGGTTGACCACCCGTACCCGGATCCGGAACCGGCCGGTGGCGTCGTCGAAGGACTCGCGCACCTCGGCGTCGCCGCCGATCAGCTCGGGCACGCGGACGTCGACGGGCCCCTCGCGGAAGCGGTGCTCGCCGGAGCGGATCAGCAGGGAGCCGTCGGGCTCGGCGCTCATGTGCAGGTCGCTGGCGAGGTGCTGGTGGGTGCCCAGGTAGTCGAGGACGCAGTCGCGTTCGGGGCTGTGGACCATCGTGGCGTCGAACCGGCGCGGCCCGTCCGGGAGGTGGAAGGTCCGCGCGAAGGTGACGGTCTCCCGCCCGAAGGAGTCGGTGTAGGGGAGGTTCTCGATGACGAAGGGGATGTTCCGCCCCTCGCGCGGGACCAGGATGTTGCGGGTGCCGCCGAGCCGGAGGAAGGGCTTGACGAAGCTGCGGCCGTGCCAGATGCGCTCCATGGTGCCCCGCCCGACGCAGCCCTCCCCGCTGTCCAGGCCGACGGAGAAGCGGCGCTGGACCTGCGGGTGCAGACGGTCGAAGTCGGCGCCCATGTGGGCCCGGAAGATGGAGGTCACGACGGCTCCAGGGTGGTCAGCAGGCGGGGTGCGGGGGCGGAGGTGCGGCCGGGCGGCGTGCGCAGGCAGCGGCGGGCGGCCGGGGTGCCGGGCAGCGGCGGCAGCAGCAGCGCGGCGGCGAGGGCGAGCGGGGCGAGGGCGAGCGGGGCGTACGCCAGGACCGCGGCGCAGAGCAGGATCCGCAGGGCGGTCTCCGCGAGGGCCCTGGCGAGCGCGCGGCCGGGCGGGGTGCCGCGCTCGCACCACAGCCGCAGCCGGTCGAAGGACCAGGCGGTGCCCCAGCCCATGAGGGGACGGAACACCAGCCGGTCGGCGAAGGCGCCGAAGCGGCCCCAGCGCGGCCGGTAGTCGTAGCCGGTGAGGAAGCGGATCCCGTCGGGGCCGGGGACGTAGCGCCAGTAGCCGCTGCCCTCGGCGAGCAGGGACAGCGGATGTCCCGAGGCGAAGCGCAGGGCCGAGACCCGGGTCCCGTCGGGGCGGCGGCGTTCGCCGGCGGAGATACCGGTGCCGGCGACGGAGAGGAAGGGCAGGACGCGGGTCGCGTAGCGGAAGCGCTGGGGCTCGCCCTCGGCGCGCGGCAGGTAGTCGATGGACGTGAACCTCAGGTCCCACCGCTGGTGCTGCGCCGGATCCTGGCTGCGCTCCCAGAGCGCGTCCATCCCGGTGCGGATCACCGTCTCGACGTACAGGCCCATCTCCACCTCCCCCTCCTTCGTTTTGAGCGGTCGCTCAAAAGGGAAGGTAGGCGATGTTGAGCGACCGCTCAACTGTGAGCCCGGCCATACCGGAACGGGGCCCCGATACACGAAAGCGCCCCCCGCCGACGGGCGGGGGGCGCTTTTCGGGAACGGTGCGGGCGGGCTGCTCAGCCCTCGGCGAGGTGCCGCTCCACGGTCTCGACCTTCGAGGTGATGCCGTCGGTGACGCCGGCCCGGATGTCGGCCTTGAGGACGAAGGAGACCCGGGGCGCCCGCTCCTCGACGGCGGCCACGGCGCGGCGCACCACGTCCATGACCTCGTCCCACTGGCCGGAAAGAAGGTAGCTCTGACAACATAGGACCCCTGTTTGGGGGTCGGAGGGGGATTCAGGCATGCGCATTGCCATTTACCTGCGGTTGTCGCGAGAGTCGGACGACTCCGCATCTCTGGAGACGCAACGCCAGGCGGCCCAACGGTGGCTGCTGGCGAACGGGTACGACCCCGCTGACGCCGTGGAGTACCCGGACACCGGGGTGTCCGGCGCCAAGCCACTTGAGGCGCGAGAGCAGATGAGTGCGCTGATGGCCTCTCGCCCTGATCTCGTCATCGCATGGAAGCTGGACCGGTACGCCCGCAGCGTGTCCGAGTTCCTCCGGCTCGTCGCGTGGGGCGAGCACTACGGCGTGAAGATCGCGACCACCGACGGCACGATCAACACGCTGACCCCGACCGGCCGCATGGTTGCCGTGGTACTCGCGGCGCTGGCCGAATGGGAACGCGAGATGATCAAAGACCGCATCACCGAGGGCCACGCCACCCGTCGCCAGCAAGGACGCTGGGCATCGGGGCGCGCGCCTCGCGGCTACCGGATCGTGCGACGTGACGACGCCGCCTACCTTGAGGTGCACCCGGAGGAGGCTTCGGCCATCCGCGAAGCCATGACCGCCCTGGTGAACGGTGGGACGGTAGCCGGCACAGCCCGGATCGTCGGTGTCAGCGAACCTCAGTGGCGACGACTGTTGAAAGCCCCGACACTGCGTGGCCAGCGGGCGCACAAGGGTGAGCTGATCACTGCTGCCGACGGCGTCACCCCTGTCCAGTTCGCGGACCCGATCCTTTCCGCTGCGGAGTTGAAGGCTGCGCGGGACCGCATGGAGGCCCTGGCCACCGGCAGGAACCGTGCCCCGCGACGCGCCACGCCCATGTGTTCCGACATGTCGGTGTGCTACCGGGGCTGCAAGCTCAACGGCGGAACCTCGGACAAGGGCGTACCGCTCTACCGCTGCAAGGCGGGCCACACCACCATCTACGCGGAGAGTCTCGACCAGCGGGTACGGGACGAGTTTCTGAAGGTGTTCGGCAGGATGCGGGAAGTCCTGGTCCACCTTGAGGGCGGCAACGATCTGTCGGCGGACATGGAAGAGATCCAGGAGCAAGCCGATCGAGTCGCCGAGCGCATGGCGACGGCGGGCAGGCTGATGCTGCCGACCCTTGAGCGCAAGGCGAGGGAGTTGGAGGACGCGTACGCCCGCCTGCTGGCCGCGCACGATCCGGAGACGCGAGAAGTGGCAGTGCCGACCGGGCGCACGATGGGCCAGGCATGGGAGGCCGAGGACACGGCGGGGCGTCGGCGTCTGCTCGCGCTCGTCAACCTTCGGGTGACCCTGCACCCACGTGAGGCAACGGACCGCCTGACGGTCGAATGGGGCCCGGAGCCGGAGGACATCGCGGAAGCAGAGCTTGCCGCCATCGCCAAGATCGAAGCCGAAGCACCGGCCCGCAGGATCGACCCGTTGACACCGGAGCAGCATGAGGAGATCCGGCAGGACCTGTTGGGCGACGTAGCGCGGCAAGAGGCCTTTTAGGCACGCCTGAGCCTCTATCGCGGCCCGTTGCTGGGGAAACCCGGTGGCGGGCCGTTCGGCGTTCCTGTGAGCGTGTGTCGGGTCGGGGACTGTCAGCCGGTCCGCCTACGGTCGTGAGGCGGTGACGGTGTGACGAATGACGATGTTGGCACCGTTCCAACTTCTTCCCTGTGTAGTTTTTGTTTTCGTTTCTCTCTCTTCACCTAAACAGCGGGTGACCTGGTGTTTTGATGCTTCACAGACACACTCTCTGGATGGTGTTCGGGTCACCTTTGGTCACCTGTGAGGGTCCTCGATCGCTTCGCGATCTGCGGACAGCGGGGAGAAAAGGTCTTGAGTGGTTGAAGATCAGGGGGTTTGAGAGTTTTGGGAAAGTACATAGACGACGCGAAGGCGCGCAGCGCCCTTGAAGCCGCAGCACAGCACGCCGACAGGGCAGGGCAACCCGTGCCGTTCCTGTGGAGCGGTGCCCAGTGGACCACCCCCGCTGGCGAGTGGCGGGACTGGCCGCTGGTCCGCCGGGGCATGGGCGAGTGGCTGCGCGCAGTAGTAGAGGGGGTGGACGAGGAGGCGGGGGCATCCATCAGGGAACGTCGATATGCACTCCGGTACTCCGTGGACGAAGCGCGGGACAGGGCAGAAAACGCGGACAGCGACGAAGAGGCAGAGCGTCACTACGCCAAGGTCGGAAGGCTGCTGGAAGAACTGGACGCGCTCCCCGCCCCCGCGAACATCGCCCCTGCCGTCGGAAGCTGGCCGGCTACGAGGGGTGGCGCGGCGTCACCGTGCCGGAATAGTGGACCGCACGCGGGCAGGCCGTCGGCGCTGTGTAGCCTGCCGCAGGTTCGCCCTCGCGTCAGCTATCGACGTGGACCACATGCAGCCGCTCTGCCGTCCGCGCCGCCGACTCAAGGCGTGCTGGAAGTTCAGCCGCAGCCTTCGCCGTTCGGATGCTGGGGCGACACGGGAGAGGCCAGAACAAGTACGTGACACTGCTGCATGTACTCAGTCAGGTTGACCAGCAAACGGCCCACTCGCTGGATTTTGTAAGCACCCTCCGGTGTCGTCGGCACGTCGGCGTGAGCGGGTCCGGTCATCGTGAGCACGGCCCCGGCGAGGGCGCCGGCGGCAAGTAGGCGCTTGGTGTTGTTCATGCGCTGCCAACGATTTTCAACCCGCCAGGGTCACGCCCTGCGTACAGAGGCCGCACTGAGCAATGCCTGACCAGGCAGGCACCCCCGGCCGCCTCCACACCAGAGCGGCAGGGACGTAAGAATCTCCGATGGATCATCGGGGCGCTCCCGTGGGACCCCAGGGGATGACCGCCTGAGCGCCAC
The DNA here is from genome assembly GCF_055593565.1 of Streptomyces sp. NPDC040718. Lineage (NCBI taxonomy): Bacteria > Bacillati > Actinomycetota > Actinomycetes > Kitasatosporales > Streptomycetaceae > Streptomyces > Streptomyces sp. NPDC040718. The sequence goes on from NZ_JBVIXO010000001.1 coordinate 364,108, forward strand.
CCGCAGTATCGGTTAGGTGCTGACCTGCTCGGCGCGTACGCGTCTGGGGAGGAAGCGGGCCCACCGTTGCAGTGCGTGACCACCGACGACCGTCTCTCAAACGAAGGTTTGTGAGACGGCCGCCAGGGGGCGCTCCAGCCCGCCCGAACAGTGTTCCAAAACCCGTCTCAGAACTACTCGAAATCCCTTGAGGTTCTGAGACGGGTTGTGCGACGATTAGTGTATGACGGCGAACGCGGGACACCTGATCGGATACGCACGGGTCAGCACGGATGACCAGGAAGCCCAGTTGCAGCATGACGCGCTGACTGCGGCAGGCTGCGCCCGGATCTTCACGGACAAGGCGAGTGGCAAGAACACGGATCGCCCGGAACTGACGGCCGCTCTCGACTACGCCCGCCCCGGGGACACCCTGTGCGTGTGGAAGCTGGACCGATTCGCCCGGTCGCTGATCGACCTCGTGACCCTCGTGGACTCGCTCGCTGCCCGTGGCATCGGCTTCAAGGTGCTGACGGGAGCGCTGGCGAGCATCGACCCGAACACTCCGGACGGGCGGCTCATGCTTCAGGTGGTGGGCGCCATGGCGGAATTCGAGCGTAGCCTGATCAAGGACCGCACCCGCGCCGGACTGGACGCTGCCCGCGCTCAGGGGCGTACGGGTGGACGCCCTGCCGTGATGGACGCGGACAAGCTCGCTGCGGCCAAGGCTCGCCGGGCCAAGGGTGAGAGTGTCACGGCCATTGCCAAGGCCCTCGGGGTCTCCCGCGCCACGCTGTACCGGGCCTTGGGCGACGACGAGTAGCCCGCACCGACCCGAGAGACCGTCTGCCCTGGTGGTGGACGGTCTTTCTCACGTGCCGCTGTGGGGAGGGGAGGGCACGTCGAAAGTTCAACCGGCGCGCGCCCTGGCGATCCCGGCCCAAGCTCGGGATACGCGCCCTGGGTGCAGCGTCCTTTTTCGGGCCTTGCTTAGCGCTGACCAGCGGGAACAACTCCGCCACCACCCGAGAACGACCGCGTGAGGAGGTGGGGAGGGCCCCGAAACTCCCGGTTAGGGACCGGAACGTGGTGGCAGTCCTGCCCGTGTACGGGTTTCGCGGGCGTCGGCCGTCAGGTCTGCTCGATCTCCGCCATGAGCAACCGCAGCGTGAGGGAGTGCTTTTCCGGCGGGAGGGCATCCAGCGCTGCCCGGGCGTAGGCGGCTCCGCCCAAGACGTCTCCCGACCGGGCGAGCATGAGCCCCCGGTGCATCTCAAGGTGCGTCGCGAAGCGGGGCAGTTCTGCGGGGAGTTCTCGGCGCGCAGCTTCCTGGGCTTCCACGGCTCCCCGTTCGTCTCCCAGACGGGCCAGGAGGAGGGACAGGAACACGTTCATGCGCCACCAGGGCACGGCGTAGTCGCTGGTCTGCTCGTGCGACCCCTCCTTGTCGAAGATGCGCCGGCCCCGGTCCGCCAGGTGGAACGCCGTTGCGCGGTCCCCTCGGATCGCCGCTGCGTGCGCCTTGCCCATGATGGCGTTGAGGAGGCCGAGAGAGGGACGATCCGATATCGCCATGGCTTGGTCAGCCAGTACATCCGCGACCCCGAGGGACGCGCCCTCATAGCCCAGGGCGATAGCCGCACGGCCCCGGACCCACACGCGCGCTTCGTCGTTGCCGGACTCGTCAGCAGCCGTCGCTGCCATCCGGTACCAGTGCACCGCCTTGGAGCCGTCCGCCCCGGGGAACGTCTTGGCGTAGAGGGTCATCAGACGGGAGGCGACGGACCACAGCCGTGGGTCATCGAGTTGCTGCTGCACGGTGACGAGTTCACCGGCGACCCGACGCTGGATGTCCGCCGCACCCATGGACATGTACTCGGTGCCGTACGTCGCGAGCTTGGCCTCCCACTCGTCCGCTGACGGCCCGCCACGCAACCGGGCGGCGAATCCTGCGCTGATCAGATCGGAGGCTACGACAGGGGCTATGGCGGCCCCGGCCACATCGGTAAGGAACTCGCGTCGGTCCACTTCACCTTCAAGGACAGCTAGGGGAACGTCGAGCACGGCAGAAAGAACGGCCAGGTAGAACGCACCGGGCTTGACCTTGGAACGCTCCCAGTTGCTCACGTACTCCCGGGTCAGCGTCGTGCCGTGAACCTTGTTGATCTCCGAAGCTAACCGCCCCTGGCTCCACAGAGGGATTCCGGGGCCCGGGGGACGGTTGCCACTGCGGATCACACTAGTCCGAGGGTCCCGGCAGCGTAACGATGCCCGCACCGAGGGTGACACGGAGGTGCAGCATGGCGACGGCAGCACGACAGGAAGCGACCCGGCCGGAGGCTTCGGAGCCTCCCGCCCATGAATGCGGGGTGTGCCGCGCGCTGGACGCCGACCTGAAGGCGGCCGAAGCGGTCGGAAACCGGAGCGCTGTCGAGTCGCTGCGCACCGAGCTGCGCAACCACTCCCGCGACAGGGGTGCGGCGTGACCGTGCGAGCCGTCCTGCGCTACGTCCGCTACGTGATGCACCGCCATCCGTCGGCGGAGACGACCGCCACGGCACGCTGCCTGAACCCGGACTGCCAATGGGCGGCCGCCCCGACCGGCAACGCGGACGTCTGCACCGACATGTGCATCGAGCACACGGGGCGGACGGGGCACATGACGTTCCTGCGGGAGTTCTCGGAAGTCACCGTGGTGGAGCGGGTCCGGTGAGCGGGCGGTCCCGGCTGACGGTCCGCGTGCTCAGCGGGGGCTCAGCCGGCCCCGTGCTGATCTTCCGCTCCGGTGACCCCGTACGCCCGCTGGTGCGCGACCCGATCGACGTGGCGCGCTTCCGCCGTGAGGGCTACTGGGAGGGGTTCGGGGACGTGTTCCCGCCCTGCGCCTGTCTGCGCTGCCTACGGGCCATGTGGAACTTCGAGACTCCCCGCCCGTGAGGGTGGGGCGCACATGCACGACGGCGCGGGGACCGCTTCCCCGCAGCACTGCGAAGGGAAGGCACCATGACCACGATTCCCGACTTCGAGTTCCGCACGTCCTCAGCGTGCACCTACGAGAACAACAACCCGCGCTGCGTCGAGGTGGCCACCAACGTGCCCGGCAAGGTGGTCGTCCGCAGCTCCGTGACCGGCCGGGCGGTGGAGTTCACCGCCATGGAATGGACCGACTTCCTGAGCGGTGCCAAGCTGGGCGAGTTCGACCTCTCGGCCTAGGAGACGCGGTGCAGGAGTGCCCCCGCTGTGGCGGCGAAGCGGTACCGGACGCGGAGTATCACCGGATGCTCTGGTGCCTGTCCTGCTGGCACTCCTGGGCCCTCCCCAGGGAAGCGCGGTGCGCGGGCCCGCTGCCCCGTCTCGCACCCGGTCTGCGGGTGCTGGACAATCACCGGGACCTGAACCGCTGAGCCCGTGGCCAGCCCCATCCGGCAGATGTCGCAGCCGGGCGGGGCTCTCATGTACTCAGAGGTACACTCGTTCGCCTTCGACGGTGGTGAACATGGCATCGGTGCGGTTCGGCAGCCCGGACTCGCGTACGACGCGGACCGCGTCGGCCACGTACTCGCCGACCTCTTCGCCGACCCCCAGCGGGGTCACGGAGAACGCGACGATCACGCGTCCGCCGCCTGGCGCGCGCGGGCGGCGATGACGCTGTCGGTCTCGTCGCGCTTGAGCAGCTTGTCGCCGTACAGGCCGCCGAAGGGCAGCAGGGCGAGGACGAAGAACAGGGCGACCTTCTTGACCGGCCACTTCGCCTTGTTCCAGACGTCCAGCAGGAAGATCGCGTAGATGACGAACAGGATCCCGTGCAGGATGCCCAGCGGCATCATGAGGTAGTCGATGTCCGATACCCGGCTCAGCAGCGAGCCGAAGATCAGCAGGGCCGGGAACGACAGCGCCTCCGGAACGGAGATGAGGCGCAGCCGGTGCAGGGCGGAAGCGGTCTTGATGTCCACGTGGAACCTTCGGGGCCGGATACCTGGGGTCCGTCCCAGTGTCTCAGCCGCCCTCCGCGATCTTGCCGCGGGGCCCCGGATCCCCCGAAGCCCGGCGATTGTGGCGGATATCGGCCCACCAGGCCCTGTTCGCCCCGGCCCTCTGCCGATACCTTCGTCCCCGTGGCTCAGTTCAGACTCCAAGGCAGCAAGGTGCTCGCCGTCGACCTGACCGGTGACGCCGTGAAAGCGAAGAACGGCGCCATGGTCGCGTACGACGGCCAGATGGCCTTCAAGAAGATGACCGGCGGCGGCGAAGGCCTCCGCGGAATGGTGACCCGCCGGCTGACCGGCGAACAGATGACCGTGATGGAGGTGCAGGGGCACGGCACCTGCTACTTCGCCGACCGCGCGAGCGAGATCAACCTCGTGAACCTGCACGGCGAGAAGCTCTACGTCGAGTCCAGCAACCTGCTGTGCACCGACGCCGGCCTGCGCACCGGCACGACCTTCACCGGTCTGCGCGGCGCGACCTCGGGCAACGGGCTCTTCACCACGACCGTGGAGGGCTCCGGCCAGGCGGCGATCATGTCCGACGGGCCGGCGGTGGTGCTGCGCGTCAGCTCCCAGTACCCGCTGTCGGTCGACCCGGGCGCGTACATCGCGCACACCGGCAACCTCCAGCAGTCCTTCCAGTCGGGGATCAACTTCCGCACCCTGATCGGCGAGGGCTCCGGCGAGGCGTTCCAGATCCGCTTCGAGGGCGAGGGCCTGGTGTACGTCCAGCCGAGCGAGCGCAACACCGTCGGGGGTGACATCTGATGCCGTTCCGCGAGATCAACTCGAAGATGGTCGAGGCCCAGGTGGTCCCCGGCCAGAAGATGTACAGCCAGCGCGGGGCGATGCTCGCCTACCGGGGCGAGGTCTCCTTCACCCCGAGCATCACCGGCGGCCAGGGCGGCGTCATGGGCATGATCGGGCGCCGGGTGGCGAACGAGCAGACCCCGCTGATGACGGTCGAGGGCAGCGGCACCGTGATGTTCGGCCACGGCGGCCACCACATCCAGGTGATCAACCTCCAGGGCGAGACCCTGTACGTCGAGGCCGACCGGCTGCTCGCCTTCGACGGCACCCTCCAGCAGGGCACGATGTTCATGGGCTCGCAGGGCGGGGTCATGGGCATGGTGCGCGGCCAGGTGACCGGCCAGGGCCTGTTCACCACCACCCTGAAGGGCCACGGCGCGGTCGCCGTGATGGCCCACGGCGGAGTCATCGAGCTCCCCATCACCCCGAACCGGCCGGTCCACGTCGACCCGCAGGCGTACGTGGCCCACCACGGGGACGTCCGGAACAAGCTCTCCACCGCGCTCGGCTGGCGGGACATGGTGGGGCGCGGCTCGGGCGAGGCGTTCCAGCTGGAGCTCTCCGGCCAGGGCGCGGTCTACGTACAGGCCTCGGAGGAGAAGCTGTGAACTTTGGCCCCGTGAACCCGGGCCCGGGCGGCCCGACGGTGTTCGACCCGCACAGCCTGCCCTCCGACGACAACGTGAACGCGTACACCTTCTGCGTGGAGCTCAAGGGGAGCCAGTGGTTCCTGCAGAAGGGCAAGATGATCGCCTACTACGGGCGCATCGAGTTCAACGGCATCGGCAACGGCCGCTTCGACCGCCTGCTGCGCACCAGCTTCCACTCGCCGCTGCACGCCAGTGACTGGGTGGTGGCCGAGGGTCAGGGCAAGATGCTGCTGGCCGACCGGGCCTTCGACGTGAACTCGTACGACCTGGACGAGGGCAACCTGACCATCCGGTCGGGGAACCTGCTGGCGTACGAGCCCTCGCTGGCGCTCAAGCAGTCGATCGTCCCGGGTTTCCTGACCTTGATCGGAACCGGGAAGTTCGTGGCGGCGTCCAACGGACCGGTGGTGTTCATGGAGCCGCCGCTGCGCGTCGACCCGCAGGCGCTGGTGGGGTGGGCGGACTGCCCCTCCCCCTGCCACCACTACGACCACGGCTACATGTCGGGCGTGATGGGCGGGCTGCGTTCGCTGACCGGCATCGGCGGCACCTCGGGCGAGGAGCACCAGTTCGAGTTCGTCGGCGCGGGCACGGTCCTGCTCCAGTCGACCGAGCTGCTGATGGCCGAGCAGTCGGTGGGCGCGGTGGGCGCCGGGGCGGCCACGGGCAACGCGCAGGGCGTTCCGGGGGCCGGCCAGGGTCCGCTGGGCCAGCTGGGCGTGCCCCGGATGCCGGGGCAGCTGGGCGATCTCCAGCGGCGCTTCGGGCTGTGAGGCCCGTGGCCCGCACCACCAGAATCCGATGTTCCTATTTTTGTACGTAATTCAACTTCTTAGGTAGAGTTCTTTCATGGAGACGATGGAGACCGAGACGGCCACCCGCTGGCTTACCGACGCCGAACAGTGCGCCTGGCGCACCCACCTGGACGTCAGCAGACTGCTGATGCACCAGCTGGAAAAGGATCTCCAGCCCTTCGGACTCACCAACAACGACTACGAGATCCTGGTGAACCTCTCGGAGTCGGACGGCCTGCGGATGCGCATGAGCGACCTGGCCACGGCCACGCTCCAGTCCAAGAGCCGGCTCTCGCACCAGATCACCCGCATGGAGACCGCGGGCCTGGTCCGCCGGGTGAACTGCGAGTCCGACCGCCGCGGCCTGTACGCGGTCCTGACGGACGAGGGCATGGAGACCATGCGCAAGGTCGCCCCGCACCACGTGGCGTCCGTGCGCGAGCACTTCATCGACCTGCTGCCGCCGGAGGCCCTCCAGGCACTGCGCGAGTCGCTGCGCCCGGTCGCGGAGCACCTGCGCGGCAACCGCGGCAAGATCTGAGCACACGCGGCCCGCACGGCGCACACGGGAAAGGGCGGGGAGCCGATGCTCCCCGCCCTTTCTCCTTTTCGGCCCGCGCCCCTCAGCCCTCGGTCAGACCGTCCAGCAGCGCGTCCGCGGCCGCGTACGGGTCCAGCTCGCCGGCCGCCACCCGGGCCGCCAGCGCGTCCAGGTGCGCGTCCCCGTGCAGGTCCGCCAGGCGCCCCCGCAGGGCGGTGATCGCGATGGTCTCCACCTCCCGGGCCGCCCGCGCCGCCCGGCGCTCGGCCAGCACCCCGCGCTCGTCCATCCACGCCCGGTGCTTCTCCAGCGCCTCGACCAGCTCGTCGATGCCCTGCCCGCGCGCCGCGACCGTCTTGACGATCGGCGGCCGCCAGTCGCCCGGGCCCCGGGTCTCGCCCAGGCCCAGCATGTGGTTCAGCTCCCGGGCGGTGGCGTCGGCGCCGTCCCGGTCGGCCTTGTTCACCACGTACACGTCGCCGATCTCCAGGATCCCCGCCTTCGCGGCCTGGATCCCGTCGCCCATGCCCGGCGCCAGCAGCACCACCGAGGTGTCGGCCTGCGAGGCGATCTCCACCTCGGACTGCCCGACCCCGACCGTCTCGACGAGGATCACGTCGCACCCCGCCGCGTCCAGCACCCGGATCGCCTGCGGAGCCGCCCAGGCGAGCCCGCCCAGGTGCCCTCGGGTGGCCATGGAGCGGATGTAGACCCCGGGGTCGGACGCGTGGTCCGACATCCGGACCCGGTCGCCGAGCAGGGCCCCGCCCGAGAAGGGCGAGGACGGGTCGACCGCGAGCACGCCGACCCGCTTGCCGGCCGCGCGGTAGGCCGAGACCAGCGCCGACGTCGAGGTCGACTTCCCGACTCCCGGGGAGCCGGTCAGCCCCACCACGTACGCACCGCCGGTCAGCGGGGCCAGGGCGGCCATCACCTCGCGCAGTTGCGGGGACGCCCCCTCGACCAGTGAGATCAGCCGGGCCACTGCCCGCGGCCGGCCCTCACGGGCCTGTGCCACCAGCGTGGGGACGTCCACCGTCGTCATGCGCTCGCCCCTACGCCTTCGGAACGCGGATCACGAGGGCGTCGCCCTGGCCGCCGCCGCCGCAGAGGGCGGCCGCGCCGGTCCCGCCGCCGCGCCGCTTGAGCTCCAGCGCCAGGTGCAGCACCACGCGGGCGCCGGACATGCCGATCGGGTGGCCCAGGGCAATGGCGCCGCCGTTGACGTTCACCTTTTCCGGGGTCACGCCGAGGTCCTTCATTGACTGCACGGCGACCGCCGCGAAGGCCTCGTTGATCTCGATGAGGTCCAGGTCGGAGACCTCCAGGCCGTCCTTCTCCAGGGCGTGCAGGATCGCGTTCGAGGGCTGCGACTGGAGGGAGTTGTCGGGGCCGGCCACGTTGCCGTGGGCACCGATCTCGGCGAGCCACTCCAGGCCCAGCTCCTCGGCCTTGGCCTTGCTCATCACGACCACGGCGGCGGCGCCGTCGGAGATCTGCGAGGAGGTGCCGGCGGTGATCGTGCCGTCCTTGGCGAACGCCGGGCGCAGCTTGCCCAGGGACTCCACCGTGGTCTCGGGACGGATGCCCTCGTCCGCGGCGAAGATCACCGGGTCGCCCTTGCGCTGCGGGATCTCGACCGGGGTGATCTCGGCCTCGAAGACGCCGTTCTTCTGCGCGGCGGCGGCGCGCTGGTGCGAGGCGGCGGCGAACTCGTCCTGCGGGGCGCGCTCGATGCCCAGGCGGGTGTTGTGCTTCTCGGTGGACTCGCCCATCGCGATGTTCTCGAAGGCGTCGGTCAGGCCGTCGTAGGCCATCGCGTCGAGCATCTCGATGGCGCCGTACTTGTAGCCCTCGCGGGACTTCGGCAGCAGGTGCGGGGCGTTGGTCATCGACTCCTGGCCGCCCGCGACCACGATGTCGAACTCCCCGGCGCGGATGAGCTGGTCGGCCAGCGCGATGGCGTCCAGACCCGACAGGCACACCTTGTTGACGGTGAGCGCGGGCACGTTCATGGGGATGCCGGCCTTGACGGCGGCCTGGCGGGCGGGGATCTGGCCCGCGCCGGCCTGGAGCACCTGGCCCATGATCACGTACTGGACCTGGTCGCCGGAGATCCCGGCCCGCTCCAGCGCGGACTTGATGGCGAAGCCGCCGAGGTCGGCGCCCGAGAAGGACTTCAGCGAGCCGAGCAGCCGCCCCATGGGCGTGCGGGCCCCGGCGACGATCACTGAGGTGGTGTTGTTCGTTCCGGACATGAGGCACAGCCCCTTGAGGATGAGGAGTGAACGAGGGTTTACCCGAATGTACTGAGCGGTACCCGCGCAGTCACCGGGCAGTCGGTGTGATCGCTGGCACGTTGCGTGACTGCCCTCCTCGGCGGTGCACTGGTCCCATGCTGACAAGAATCGACCACATCGGGATCGCCTGCTTCGACCTGGACAAGACCGTCGAGTTCTACCGTGCCACGTACGGGTTCGAGGTGTTCCACACCGAGGTCAACGAGGAGCAGGGCGTCCGCGAGGCCATGCTCAAGATCAACGAGACCTCCGACGGCGGGGCCTCCTACCTCCAGCTCCTGGAGCCCACCCGCGAGGACTCCACGGTGGCCAAGTGGCTGGCCAAGAACGGCGAGGGCGTCCACCACATCGCCTTCGGCACGGCCGACGTCGACGGCGACGCGGAGGCCGTCCGCGGCAAGGGCGTCCGCGTCCTCTACGACGAGCCCCGCACCGGCTCCATGGGCTCCCGGATCACCTTCCTGCACCCCAAGGACTGCCACGGAGTCCTCACCGAACTGGTGACGAGCAACCCCGATCAGCCGACCGCACACTGACGCGAGCCCCCGTCACGGCGCACCACCGGATGTGGTGTGCCGTCCGCGTCCAGCCGCCCTGCCGGTCCGTCCGGACATCGCGGATCCGCGCATGGCGGGCCCGTCGATCAGGACGTCCCACCCCCCGGCCCGGGGCCGCCCGGCAGCAGCGCACTGATGTCCCCATTCCCCGGCCGGTAGAGTGGCCATGGCTCGGCCGGGGTTCGGTGCGGAACGGGGTCGGGGCCTGCAAGCCCTGCCCCGACATCTGACACCATTCCCCGGGGGCGTCGTTCAGCGGGCGAGCGATGCTCATTTGGGAGTGAGCTTGCGACCAGGGGACGGATGGGACCGCGCTGTGCGGGGCTACGAAAGCCAGGAGAGCCATCAGGCCGAAGCCGACCATCTCTCGCGCTTCGAAGCCGAGATGGAGCGGCTGAAGAAGGAGCGCGGGAAGGCCGTCCAGCACGCCGAGGACCTCGGGTACCAGGTCGAGGTGCTGCGCGCCAAGCTGCACGAGGTGCGGCGCGCGCTCGCGTCCCGCCCTGCCTACGACGGCGCGGACATGGGCTACCAGGCGGAGCAGCTGCTGCGCAACGCCCAGGTGCAGGCCGACCAGATGCGGTCCGACGCCGAGCGCGAACTGCGCGACGCCCGGGCGCAGACCCAGCGGATCCTCCAGGAGCACGCCGAGCACCAGGCACGCCTCCAGGCCGAGCTGCACGCCGAGGCCGTCAACCGGCGCCAGCGCCTGGACCAGGAGCTCAACGAGCGCCGCCAGACCGTCGAGGCGCACGTCAACGAGAACGTCGCCTGGGCCGAGCAGCTGCGCGCCCGCACGGAGTCCCAGGCCCGCCGGCTCATGGAGGAGTCCCGCGCCGAGGCCGAGCAGGCGCTGAACGCCGCCCGTGCCGAGGCCGCCCGGACCGCCGAGGAGGCCCGCCGCCGGCTCGCCGCCGACGCGGAGGCCGCGCGCGCCGAGGCCGAGTCCGCGCTGCTGCGCGCCCGCAAGGAGGCCGAGCGGCTGCTCGCCGCCGCCTCCGCGCAGGCCCAGGAGGCCACCGAGCACGCGGAGCGGCTGCGCACCACCACCACCGCCGAGGCCGAGCAGACCCGGCAGCAGACCATGGACCTGGGCCGGGTCGCCGAAGCCCGCGTCCAGGAGGCCGACGGGGCGCTGCGCGCCGCCCGGGCCGAGGCGGAGAAGCTGCTCGCGGACGCCAAGGAGAGCGCCGCCCGGCAGCTCGCCTCGGCGGAGTCCGTCAACGACCAGCGCACCCGCACCGCGAAGGAGCAGGTCGCCCGGCTGGTCGGCGAGGCCACGAAGGAGGCCGAGGTCCTCAAGGCCGAGGCCGAGCACGCGCTGGCCGACGCCCGCGCCGAGGCGGAGCGGCTGCGCACCGAGGCCGGCGAGCAGGCTCGTACGGCCGCCGCCGAGGACACGGCGGCGCAGCTGGCGAAGGCGGCCCGCACCGCCGAGGACGTACTGAACAAGGCCTCGGAGGATGCCCGGGCGACGACCCGCGCCGCCTCCGAGGAGGCCGAGCGGATCCGCCGCGAGGCGGAGAGCGAGGCGGAGCGGCTGCGCGCCCAGGCGGCGGCCACCGCCGACGAGCTCAAGGGCGCCGCGAAGGACGACACCGAGGAGTACCGGGCCCGCACGGTCGAACTCCAGGAGGAGGCGCGGCGGCTGCGCGGCGAGGCCGAGCAGCTGCGCGCGGAGGCCGTCGCCGAGGGCGAGCGGATCCGCGGCGAGGCCCGCCGCGAGGCGGTGCAGCAGATCGAGGAGGCGGCCAAGACCGCCGAGGAGCTGCTGGGCAAGGCCAAGGCGGACGCGGACGAGCTGCGCTCCGGCGCGACCGCCGAGAGCGAGCGGGTCCGCGCCGAGGCCGTGGAGCGGGCCACCACCCTGCGCCGGCAGGCCGAAGAGACGCTGGAGCGGACCCGCGCCGAGGCCGAGCGGCTGCGCGCGGAGGCCGAGGAGCAGGCCGAGGCCCTGACCGCGGAGACGGACGCCGCCGTACGGGCGCGCCGCGAGGAGACCGAGCAGGCCCTGGCCGCCAAGCGGGCCGAGGCCGACGCGGAGCTGGTCCGGCTGCAGGCGGACGCCGAGGCCCGGCTGGCGTCGGCGGAGCAGACGCTGCGCGAGTCCCGCCTGGCCGCGGAGAACATCCGCAAGGAGACCACCGAGGAGAACGACCGGCTGCGCGCCGAGGCGGCCGAGCGGATCCGTACCCTCCAGGCGCAGTCGGAGGCGGAGTCCGAGCAGCTGCGCTCCGAGGCCGCGCAGGACGCGGGCCGGGTCCGCGCGGAGGCCGAGCTGGTCTCCGTACGGCTGCGCGCCGAGGCGGAGGCCGAGTCCGAGCGGGTGCGCACGGAGGCGCAGGAGACCGCGGACCGGCTGCGCGCCGAGGCGAAGGCGGCGGCCGAACGGGTCGCCGAGGAGGCCGCGGAGGCCCTGGCGGCCGCCCAGGAGGAGGCCGCGCGGCGCCGCCGGGAGGCCGAGGAGACCCTGTCGGCGGCCCGGACGGACGCGGGCAACGAGCGGGCGCAGGCCCGTGAGCAGAACGAGGAGCTGCTGGCGCAGGCCCGCAAGCGCTCGGAGGAGGCGCAGGCCGAGGCGGCCCGCCTGACCGAGGAGGCGGAGCGCCGCGCGGCGGAGCTGGTCGCCGCGGCCGAGGCCACCGCGCAGCAGGTACGGGATTCCGTGGCCGGGCTGCACGAGCAGGCCGAGGAGGAGATCACCGGGCTGCGCAGCGCGGCCGAGCACGCGGCGGACCGTACCCGCACCGAGGCGGAGGAGGAGGCGGACCGGGTCCGCGCCGACGCCCACGCGGAGCGCGAGCGCGCGGCCGAGGACGCCGCGCGGGTGCGCAGCGAGGCCCGGGTGGAGACGGACGCGGCGAAGGAGCTGGCGGCCCGGACCGTCGGCGACGCGATCACCGAGTCCGAGCAGCTGCGGGCCGACACGGCCGAGTACGCGCAGCGGGTGCGCACCGAGGCGACGGACGCCCTGGCGGCGGCCGAGCGGGACGCGGCGCGGACCCGGGCGGACGCCCGTGACGACGCGAACCGGATCCGCGGCGAGGCGGCGGAGTCCCTGGAGGCCTCGCGTACCGAGGGCGCCCGGATCGTGGCCGACGCCGAGGCGGAGGCGGAGCGCCTCACCGAGGAGACCCTCGCGGCGAACGCGGCGACCGTCGCCGACGCCCGGGCGGAGGCCGAGCGGCTCACCGGCGAGGCCGCCGAGGCGGCTGACGCCACCCGCACCGAGGCCGCGGGCACCCTGGACGAGGCGCGGGCGGAGGCCAACCGGCTGCGCACCGAGGCCGCCGAGCAGGCGGACCGGCTCATCACCGAGGCGGCGTCCGAGGCGGACAAGCTCACCGAGCAGACCCGCAGGGACAACGAGCGCACGGTCGGCGAGGCGGCCGCGGAGGCCGAGCGCCTGACGGCCGAGGCGGCACGGGTCCTGGAGGAGGGCGAGGCGCGAGCCGCTGCCCTGAAGGCCCAGGCGGCCGACACCCTGGCCGCCGCCGAGCGGGACTCGGCGCGGATCCTGGTGGATTCGCGCGCGGAGGGCGACCGGCTCATCGAGGAGACCCGCGCGGCCAACGAGCGCACGGTCGGCGAGGCCGCGGCCGAGGCCGACCGGCTCGTCGCGGAGGCGGCGCGGACGCTGGAGGAGGCCCGCGCGGAGGGCGGCCGGATCATCGGCGAGGCCACCGCGGAGGCGGAGCGCGTCACGGCCGCGGCGAACGAGACCCTGGAGGCCGCCGAGCGGGACGCCGAGCAGACCCTGGACGAGGCGCGCGCCGAGGGCAACCGGCTGCGCACCGAGGCCGCCGAGCAGGCGGACCGGCTCATCACCGAGGCGGCGTCCGAGGCGGACAAGCTCACCGAGCAGACGCGCAAGGACAACGAGCGCACGGTCGGCGAGGCGGCGGGCGAGGCCGAGCGGCTGCGTGCGGAGGCCGCGGAGGCGCTGGCCTCGGCGCAGGAGCACGCGACCCGTACCCGGTCCGAGGCGGAGCGGGTGAAGGCGGAGGCGGCGACCGACGCGGAGCGCACCCGTACCGAGACCCGCGAGGAGTCGGAGCGGCTGCTGGACGAGGCCCGCGAAGAGGCCAACAAGCGGCGTACGGAGGCCGCGGAGCAGGTGGACCGGCTCATCACGGAGGCGGCCGCCGAGGCGGACAAGCTGACCTCGGAAGCGGGCCGGCAGGCGCTGGCCGCGACCACCGCGGCGGAGGAGCAGGCCGACGCGATGGTCGACGCCGCCCGCAAGGAGGCGGCGCGCATCACGTCGGAGGCGACCGTCGAGGGCAACTCCACGGTGGAGAAGGCCCGGACGGACGCGGACGAGCTGCTGGTCGGCGCGCGTACGGACGCGGCCGCCATAAGGGAGCGGGCGGAGGAGCTGCGTTCGCGCGTCGAGTCCGAGGTGGAGGAGCTGCACGAGCGTGCCCGCCGGGAGTCGGCCGAGCAGATGAAGTCGGCCGGCGAGCGCGTGGACAAGCTGGTCCGTGCGGCGACCGAGCAGAGCGCCGCGGCGGAGGCGAAGGCCAAGGAGCTGGTGTCGGACGCGAGCAGCGAGGCGAGCAAGGTCCGCATCGCGGCCGTGCGCAAGGCCGAGACGCTGCTCAAGGAGGCCGAGACGAAGAAGGCGGAGCTGTCGCGGCAGGCCGAGAAGGTGCTCGCGGAGGCGACGGCGGAGGCGGAGCGGCTGGTCGACGAGGGTCGTCGCGAGCTGGAGGTCCTGGTGCGCAGGCGCGAGGACATTCAGGCGGAGATCTCCCGTGTCCAGGACGTTCTTGAGGCGTTGGAATCATTCGAGGCACCTTCGGGTGGCGGAAAGCCCGCATTGGGCGGTCAGGGCGCGGGGGGCGTGAAGGCCGGCGCATCAGCGGGTTCCACTCGTTCGGGTGGCAAGGCGTCAGAGGGGTAGCCAGAACACAGGATGTGTGCTTCTGAGGGAGGTTCAGTCGAAGGAGTGACAATCATTCCGTCGCCTTGCCACTCAAAAGGGGTGTCATTGTCCAGGGCAAACCCGGATTGACTCGATGACACGCCGCCGGGGCGCCTAGGATTCCCCTTAACACCTCACGTAGCACCTCATCGGTCTCATTCGACAGGAACCCCATGAGCGACACTTCCTCCCCCTTCGGCTTCGAGCTCGTGCGGCGTGGTTACGACCGCGGTCAGGTGGACGACCGCATTACCAAGCTGGTCTCCGACCGCGACAGCGCCCTAGGACGTATCAACTCTCTGGAAAAGCGGATCGAGGAGCTGCACCTCGAAACGCAGAACGCCCAGGCCCAGGTGAGCGACGCCGAGCCGTCGTACGCCGGTCTCGGCGCCCGGGTCGAGAAGATCCTGCGGCTGGCCGAGGAGGAGGCGAAGGACCTGCGCGAGGAGGCCCGTCGCGCGGCCGAGCAGCACCGCGAGCTGGCCGAGTCGGCGGCCCAGCAGGTGCGCAACGACGCCGAGTCGTTCGCGGCGGACCGGAAGTCGAACGCGGAGGACGAGGGCGTCCGCATCGTCGAGAAGGCCAAGGGCGACGCGGCCGCCCTGCGCGCCGAGGCCCAGAAGGACGCGGCCTCCAAGCGCGAGGAGGCCGACGCCCTGTTCGAGGAGACCCGCGCCAAGGCCGCCCAGGCCGCCGCGGACTTCGAGACCAACCTGGCCAAGCGCCGCGAGCAGTCGGAGCGCGACCTGGCCTCGCGTCAGCAGAAGGCCGAGAAGCGCCTGGCGGAGATCGAGCACCGGGCCGAGCAGCTGCGCCTGGAGGCCGAGAAGCTGCGTACGGACGCCGAGCGCCGGGCCCGGCAGACGGTGGAGACCGCGCAGCGCCAGGCCGAGGACATCGTGGCCGACGCCAACGCCAAGGCCGACCGCATCCGCAGCGAGTCCGAGCGCGAGCTGGCGGCGCTGACCAACCGCCGCGACTCCATCAACGCGCAGCTGACCAACGTCCGCGAGATGCTGGCGACGCTGACGGGCGCCGCGGTGGCGGCCGCCGGCTCCCCGATCGACGACGAGCCGGTCAGCCGGGGCGTCCCGGCTCAGCAGAGCCGCTAGTACGCCCGCGCGTACGCCGCCGTCTACCCACTGGTAGTCGAACCGGCACATCAGGGGCCGTATGTCATCTTTTTGAGGTGGCGTACGGCCCCTGGCCGTTCTAGCGTGGCCGCATGATCGAGCTCGAGGGCCTTACGAAACGATTCGGCGCGAAGACCGCCGTGGACGACCTCAGCTTCCAGGTCAGGCCGGGGGTGGTGACCGGCTTCCTGGGCCCCAACGGGGCGGGGAAGTCCACGACCATGCGCATGATGCTCGACCTCGACCGCCCGTCGGGCGGTTCGGTCCGGATCGACGGGAAGCACTACCGGGACCTGCCGGAACCGCTGAAGCACATCGGGGCGCTGCTGGACGCGAAAGCCATGCACGGCGGTCGCAGCGCGTACAACAACCTCCTCTGCCTGGCCCAGTCGAACCGGATCCCGGAACAGCGGGTGGCCGAGGTCCTGGACCTGGTCGGCCTGACGGCCGTGGCCAAGAAGAGGTCGAAAGGATTTTCGCTCGGAATGGGCCAGCGGCTGGGAATCGCCGCTGCGCTGCTGGGCGATCCGGAGATCCTGATGTTCGACGAACCCGTCAATGGTCTCGACCCCGAGGGAATTCTCTGGATCCGCAATCTTATGAAGGGTCTGGCCTCGGAAGGGAGAACGATCTTCGTCTCCTCCCACTTGATGAGTGAAATGGCGCTGACCGCAGACCATTTGATCGTCATCGGACAGGGAAAGCTCCTTGCCGACATGTCGATGTCCGATTTCATCCGGCAGAACTCCCGCAGTTACGTACGGTTGCGCTCGCCGCAGCAGGAACGGCTCAAGGACGTACTGCACGAGGCCGGCATCAACGCGGTCAGCGTGCCCGCCACCGGCACCCTGGAGATCGACGGCGTCGAACCCGAGCGGCTCGGCGAACTGGCGGCCCAGCACCAGATCGTGCTGCACGAACTCAGCCCCCAACGGGCCTCACTGGAGGAAGCGTTCATGCGCATGACGGCGGACTCCGTCGAGTACCACGCCCACGCCCCCGGCGCCCCCGGCGCGGCCGTGCCCCCGCCCGGCGGCCCCGCCTGGGGAGCCGGCTTCGAGGCCACCCGCAAGGGCGGTGAGTGACGTGGCCTACTCCGCCGCCCTCCGGTCCGAGTGGACCAAGATCCGCACCGTCGCCTCGACGAGCTGGACGCTCGTCATCGCCTTCCTCGCGACCGTCGGTTTCAGCGCCGCCTTCTGTGCCGCGGTCAACGCAGGCTTCGACGACATGAACGAGGCCGAGCGAGCCACGTTCGACCCCACCCTGCTGAGTTTCAGCGGGATGGCTTTCGGCCAGCTGTCGATGATCGTCTTCGGCGTGCTGGTGGTCAGCACCGAGTACAGCACCGGCATGATCCGCACCTCGCTGGCCGCCGTCCCCGGACGCGCGGGCTTCCTGCTGGGCAAGGTCACCGTGGCCACGGCCCTGGCCCTGGTCGTCGGGCTGCTGACCAGCTTCGTGTCGTTCTTCCTCGGCCAGGCGATCCTGGGCGACCACGGCATCGGCATCGACGGGGCGAACGTCTTGCGCGCCGTGATCGGCGCAGGCGTGTACATGGCGCTCCTCGCGCTGTTCTCCATGGGTGTGGCCGCCATGCTGCGCAGCTCGGTCGCCTCGATCAGCATTCTGATCCCGCTCTTCCTGATCGTCTCCAACCTGCTGAGCGCCTTCGCCACGACCCGCAGGTACGCCCAGTACCTGCCCGACAAGGCGGGCTCCAAGATCATGCAGATCGTCCCGGACGTCATGAACCAGGTCCAGGCGCCCTACGGCCCCTGGGGCGGGCTTGGGATCATGGCCCTGTGGGTGGCCGCCTCAGTACTGGGGGGCTACCTGGTCCTGAAGAACCGCGACGCGTGACGGACCGGAGTGACACGGTGTCCTCCTCGTGACGGACGCCCCGCGTACTACGGGACATCCCCGGGTCGGATCTCAGGGGCAGCTCAGGGATCCGGCCCGGGAGGGAACCGCAGGAGCCTCGATATCCTCTTAAGGCGTACGCGGGCGAGAGCCGTCCGGGCTGGCAAGGGGCACAAGGATGATCGAGGCAGTCGGCCTGACCAAGCGCTTCGGCGCCAAGACCGCCGTCGACCAGCTGTCCTTCCAGGTCAAGCCGGGTCACGTGACCGGCTTCCTGGGACCCAACGGCTCCGGCAAGTCCACCACCATGCGCATGGTCCTCGGGCTGGACCGGCCCACCTCCGGCCGCGTCACGATCAACGGCCTCCCCTTCCGGGAGCTGCCGAACGCACAGCGCCACGTCGGCGCCCTGCTCGACGCCAAGGCCATGCACGGCGGCCGCCGGGCCCGTGCACACCTGCTGGCCATCGCCCAGCTCTCGGGGATCCCCGAGAAGCGCGTGGACGAGGTCCTCGGCGTGGTCGGCCTCCAGGACGCCGCGCGCCAGCGCACGAAGGGCTTCTCCCTCGGCATGGGCCAGCGCCTCGGCATCGCGGCCGCCCTGCTCGGCGACCCGCAGGTGCTGCTCTTCGACGAGCCGGTCAACGGCCTCGACCCCGAGGGCATCCTCTGGGTCCGAAACCTCATGCGGAAGCTGGCCGCCGAGGGCCGGACCGTCTTCGTCTCCTCGCACCTGATGAGCGAGATGGCCCTGACCGCCGACCACCTGATCGTGATCGGCCGGGGCCGGCTGCTGGCCGACATGAGCACCCAGGACTTCATCACGCACAACTCGGCCGGATTCGCGCGGGTACGCGCGGCCGCCGGCCCCGCGGCCGGCGGTTCCGACGGCCGGACCGCCCTCGCCGCCGCGCTGACGCAGGCGGGCGGGCGGGTCCTCCAGGAGCCCGACGGGGCGCTGCGGGTGACCGGGCTGGAGCTGCCCCGCATCAGCGGCCTCGCGCACGGGGCGGGCGTACTGCTGTGGGAGCTCTCTCCGCACCGGGCCTCGCTGGAGGAGGCGTACATGCGGATGACCCAGTCCTCCGTCGAGTACACCTCCACCGAGGACCCGCGTGCCGAGCTGTGGGAGCCCGAGCCGCTGACCGTCCCGGAGTGGGAGGAGGAGGCGGCCGTCCCGGCCGATACCGCGGCGAGCTTCTTCGCTCCGCCTCCGCCCGGATCCGGGCGCCCCTTCCTGATGCCGGGCAGCGCGGCCGAACTGGCCCGCGGCTCCGAGAACACCCCCGAGGACCCCCGATGACCCCCACCCCCGCCGGCCCGCCCGCGGCGAGCGCGGAGCAGCCCCAGGCGTACAGCTCGCCGCTGCCCACGCCGCGGCCGCACCTGGGGCACGCCATCGCCTCGGAGTGGACGAAGCTGACCTCCGTGCGCTCCACCCTGTGGACGCTCGGCTCCCTCGTGGCGCTGGTCGTCGGCGTCGGCATGATCGCCGTGCTCCAGACCGCGCCCGCCGACTACCAGTACCTCCCGTTCACCGGCCCCGCCCTCTTCGGGCTGATGGCCGGCCAGGTGTCCGTGATCGTGCTGGGCGTGCTGACGATCTCCTCCGAGTTCGGCACGGGCCTGATCCGCACCACCTTCACCGCCGCCCCCGGGCGGCTGCGGGTGCTCACCGCGAAGTACCTGGTCTTCGGGACGGCCGCGTTCCTCGTCACCCTGGGCTCGGTGCTGTTCGTCGGCCTCTGGGCCGCGATCCTGCACAACGGGCCCGGCGCCGGGGTGCACGGCCTGAGCGACTGGACGGGCGCGGCCGTCGGCTCCTTCTACGTGACCCTGCTGGGCGTCCTCGCGCTCGCGGTCGGCGCGCTCGTACGGCACTCCGCGGGCGGGATCGCGGTCATGCTCGGCGTGGTCACCATGCCCCCGGTGCTCGGGGCGATACTGACCTCCTGGCCGGTCACCTCGGGGCTCGGCGGACTGGTGCTGCGCTACAACGCCCCGGTGGGCCTGGTCCAGCTGTTCGGGCTGCAGGGCGTGGACATGGAGGGCCGGTCGGCCCCCAGCGACGTGGTCCAGCTCGTACTGCTGGTCGCGGTGACCACGGGCGCGGTCATCGCCTCGTACGCGGTGGTGCGCCGCCGCGACGTCTGACGGCCGCCCGCTCTAGTAGCGGGGCGCGTTGCGGGACCGCTGCACCTTGGAGGTGCGGCGGTCCTTCGCGTTCCAGCAGGCCTTGTGCCAGTGCCGCCGGTCGTCGACGCCGCCGTACTCGGGCCACGCCACCAGGTGCGGGGTGCCCGACGGGATCTCCTGGTCGCAGCCCGGGCAGCGGTAGCGCTTGCCCGCCGCACTGGCCCCCGCGACGTGCCGGACCTTCCAGTCCTCGCCCAGGTACTCCTCGGTGCGCTCCAGGCCGAACCGGTCGAGGCCGGTGCCGGGTCGTTCGTCCGGAGTCTCGCCGCCCCTGGGGCGGTTGTGGCGCGGTGACACGTATACCTCACGAAAGGGCGGGCGACAGTGACTTTCTCCCAGACTACGCGCAGCGAGCCGGGGTACCCGCAGGGTGGCTGGTGGAGGCCGGCCCTCCGCAGGGAGCTGGCCCGACAATCTCAATAACTTTCCTGTCAGGCCGTGCCTTTGGCACGTGTCAGACGTTGTTGCCAGCAGACGTCGATGCCGTCGACGAGTCGGTCCGCCTGGGGGAGGCCGCGTCAGCCGCGAGGAGGCAAAGGGCGATGATGCGCGTAGGAGCGTTTGTACTGGCGGCCCAGTTCCCGGGCCAGGGACAGGGCGAGGCACTGCACCGTGCGGTGCGGACCGCCGAGGTGGCCGAGGAGTCCGGGCTGGACTCGGTCTGGCTCGCCGAGCACCACTTCGTGCCGTACGGGGTCTGCCCGTCGGCGGTCACCCTGGCGGCCCTGCTGCTGGGCCGGACCCGGCGGCTGCGGGTGGGCACGGCGGTCAGCGTGATGCCGAACACGCACCCGGTGGCCCTCGGCGAGCAGGCGGCCCTGCTGCACGTCACCTCGGGCGGCCGGTTCACCCTGGGGGTGGGGCGCGGCGGGCCGTGGGTGGACCTGGAGGTGTTCGGGGGCGGCCTGGAGGCGTACGAGTCCGGCTTCCCGGAGGACCTCGACCTGCTGCGGCGCTGGCTGGCGGAGCCCAGGGTGGGGGCGGCCGGGCCGCGGCACTCCTTCCGCGAGGTGGCCGTCGTACCGCGCCCGGCCGACGCGCTGGACGGCGACGGGACGGGGCCGGAAGTGATCGTCGCCTGCACCTCCCCGGCGTCGGTACGGCTGGCCGCGGAGCGCGGGCTGCCGATGCTGCTGGGCATGCACTGCGGGGACGAGGAGAAGGCCGAGCAGGTCGCGCTGTGGCGGCGGACCGCGCTGGCGCACGGGCATCCGCCCGAGTCCGTACGGGCCGCCGGGCACGTGTCGGCCGGGGTCTGTCAGCTGGCGGACCGCACGGCCGACGCGCGCGAGACCCTGCTGAAGTCGATGCCGGGCTGGTTCCGGCAGGGCTTGGACGCCCACGTGACGGTGGACGGCCGGCAGCGCGCGATGCGGGACCCGCACGCGTACACGGAACTGCTGTGCTCCCTGCACCCCGTCGGCAGCCCCGCCCTGGCGGCGGACCGGCTGGCGCAGACCGCGGAGCGGACGGGCATCACCCGCTTCGCCCTGCTGACGGAGGGGTCGGGTGACCTCGCCGCCACGGAGGACAACGTCCGCCGCCTCGGCGCGGAGGTCCTCCCCCTGCTGGTGTGACCCCGCACGGGGCCTGGGGCTGCCGCTCCTGTGTCAGTCGCACCTCCCGCGACACGGAGCGGCAGCGGAGTACCGGTACTGCTAGCAGTCCCGAAGTTCCGGGGACTGGTTGAGCAGCTGGCCGCGGATCGAGGTGAACTTGGCCAGCCGGTCGTCCACCGAGGAATCCAGCGGGAACACGGCCACACGGTGGCAGTTCTGGAATGCCAGGCGCACCCCGAAGTGCCGCTGCAGCGCACCCCGTATCGCGTCACTCGCGAGCGCGCGCAGCAGCTGCCCGCGCGCCTGCTCGTCCGGCGGCGGCGTCTGGTTGTCGGCGAACTCTCCGCCCTCAACCTCCAGCTGGGCCACCAACGAGCTGATCATCTCCCATGCGTAAGGCAGGGAGGTCCGGACGCAGTCGACGAAAGCGGCTTCGTCGACCTCGCCTCGCTCGGCCTGTTCGAGTAGGGCCGGTGAGACGTCGAGCGACATGGGTTCTCCTCTCGTGACCCAGGCAGTTTGGGCTGCCGGAGTCCTACGGGCAGGGAGGGAGGCCGCGACGCAGTGTGCACGCTCGACAACCTCCCGCTCACCACGGTAGGCGCCCACCGGGTGCCGCACCAGGAGAATGCGCATACAACGCGCCATCGGCGAACGGGGCTTTCAGGGGCGAATCGCGTGGAGGCCCGTCGGTCGAGTAGCGTTGCCGACCATGCGTCTCGTCATTGCCCGCTGCTCCGTCGACTACGCGGGCCGGCTCACCGCCCATCTGCCCTCGGCACCCCGTCTGATCCTCGTGAAGGCCGACGGCAGTGTCTCGATCCACGCGGACGACCGGGCGTACAAACCGCTCAACTGGATGTCGCCTCCGTGCACCCTCAAGGAAGGGAGCGGGGACGACGCGAACGTCTGGACCGTCGTCAACAAGGCGGGCGAGAAGCTCATCATCACCATGGAGGAAGTCCTCCACGACTCCTCCCACGAGCTGGGCACCGACCCGGGCCTCATCAAGGACGGCGTCGAGGCGCACCTCCAGGAGCTGCTGGCCGACCGCATCGACACGCTGGGCGAGGGCTACACCCTGATCCGGCGCGAGTACATGACGGCGATCGGCCCGGTCGACATCCTGTGCCGGGACGCCTCCGGCGCGACGGTGGCGGTGGAGATCAAGCGGCGCGGCGAGATCGACGGCGTCGAGCAGCTGACCCGGTACCTGGAGCTGCTGAACCGCGACCCGCACCTGTCGCCGGTGCGCGGCGTCTTCGCGGCGCAGGAGATCAAGCCGCAGGCGCGGGTTCTGGCCAATGACCGCGGGATGGACTGCGTGGTCCTCGACTACGACGCCCTGCGCGGCATCGAGGACGACAAGCTCCGCCTGTTCTGATCCTTTTGACGCGCCCCTCGCACCGCTCAGCGCCGGCGCGCTTCCCGGGCTTCGGCGCGCTGCGCCGGACTCCGTCCGGCGGGTGCGGGGCGGGGTGCCGCCCCTCTTCGCCTTCGTGTGCGGCCCGTCACCGCCCCGGCCCCCTGAGCCCCTCCGGCTCGGGGGCCGTTTGTGTGCGCGGCCGCTGGAGGGGCCTGCCCCTCCCCGCAGGGTCGACGGACCGCACCCGCACGCCCCGGCCGGGTCAGATGGTCTTCGGGGACTCCGACGCCGTCGGCGACTGGGCCTCCGTCGAGGTCGTCGGGGTGGTCGGGGCCGTCGGGGTGGCGGGCGGCGGGGTGGTCACCGGCGGGGGTGTCGTGGCCGGCGGCGGGGTGGTCGCCGGAGGCGGGGTCGTCGCGGGCGGGGGCGTCGTGGCCGGCGGAATCGGCTGCGGCTGCTCCGGGCCCGGAGTGTGGGCCGGCGGCGGGGTCGCCGGCCGGGGCGCCCCACCCCGGGTCGGGTCGGCGGCGGCAGCCGGCGGCTCCGGCGGCGAATCGATACCGCTGTTCCCCGGCACCTGCGGCGGGGCCACCGCCGGCGCGTCCGGGGTCGAGGACACGGCCGGCGCCGCCGGCTGCTCCGGGTCCTCCCCCGCCGTCAGCGACAGGCCGACGACCGTGCCGAGGGCCACCACTGTCAGCGCCCCGGCAGCGGCCAGCAGCACCGTCTTGCGCCGCTGGACGGGTTCGGGCTCCGGGCGGCGCACGAACGGCGCCGGCTCCGGAGCCGGCGGGAACGCGTCCGCGTAGACCTGGGACAGGGTCGTCGGCGAGCCCGCCGGCTTCCCGATCACCGGGGTCAGCCGGGTGACCGCCTCCGAGGCGGCGGCCGGCTTCGCGGCGGCGCCCGCACCGGGCGGCAGGGCCGGGAGGACCGGCGGGGCCTCCAGGCGCAGCGGCGGCGAGGCCTTCGCCCCCATCGCCTCCCGGTCCCGGTCCGTGACCAGCGCCAGCGCCCGACGCCCGGCGACCGTTCCCCGCTTGTCGGCGAGGGCCCCGCGCAGCCCGATCGAAGCCTCCAGTTCGGCCCGCGCCCGGTCCAGACGCCCCTCGCAGAGGGCGAGCACACCGAGCTCGTGGTGGAAGTACGCCTGCTCGGCGACCTCCCCCGCCTTCCGCGCGGCCTCCGCACCCGAGCGCAGCGCCCGCCCCCAGGCCTCCCAGTACGGCGCCGCCGCCAGGGCGGGGGCGGCCGTGCGGGCCAGGAGCACGGCGGCCACCACATCGGCGCCGGCCAGCGCGGCGAGCACCGCGTCGGCCTCCGCCGCGACCCGCTCCGGGGTCACCGAGGCGTGCCCGGTCCACCAGGCGTAGTGCCGGGCGGCGGTACGCGCCTCCTCGGCGGCGCTCTCCCCGTACCCGGCCTCCTCCAGCTGCCGCGCGACCCCCTCGGCGAGCCGGTAGCGCGGCCCGACGGGGGTGATCAGCCCGCAGCCGAGGAGTTCCGCGACGGCGGCGTCGGCGTGGGTGTCGCCGACCAGCGCGGGCAGGTGGGCGTGGTGCGGGAGCTCCCCGCCCAGGGCGCAGGCGGTCCGCAGGGCGGCCCGGGCCGACTCGCTCACCCGGGAGGCCAGCAGCTCGGCGGGGGCCGCGGCCTGCGCCAGGGTGGGCAGCGGCACGTGGGAGGGGTCGCGGGGGCGCCCCTCGAAGACCCCGGGCTCCTCGTCCTCGTCGTCGGCGGAGCTGTGGTTGAGCTCGTCGCGCTGCCGCAGCAGCGCGGCGGCCTGTACGAAGCGCAGCGGCAGGCCCTCGGAGGCGAACCGCAGGTCCTCCGCCCAGGCCGTCTCCTCGTCGGTGAGCGACCGGCCTGCGGCGGCCTCCAGCAGCCGTACGCAGTCGGCCCGGCCGAGTCCGCCGAGGAAGACCTCCTCCAGGTGCGAGTCGTCGGCGGGGGCCTTGGTGTCGGGGGTGGCGGCGAGCAGGTAGGCGCATTCCGGGGTGGCGTGCAGCAGCTCTTCGAGGGCGGCGCCGCCGAGCTCCAGGTCGTCGAGGAGCACGATGGCCCCGATCTCGGCCACGCCCGCGAGGAGTTGCGTACGGTCGGGGCGCTCGTCCCGGGTGTCGTACACGGTGGAGTACAGGGTGTGGAGCAGCTCGGCGGGCTGCTGCCGGCCGTGGCCGCCGAGCCGGACGACTCCGTCGGGCGCGAGGTCCGCGCAGTCCGCGGCGACGGCGTCGAGGAGGGCGGAGCGGCCGGATCCGGCGGGGCCGGTCAGCCGTACGGAGCGGCCGCGGCCGAGGAGGCGTACGAGCCGCTCCCGCTCGTCGGCGCGGTCCAGGAGCGGGCGGTCGGGGAGGGGCGGCCCGGGCAGTACGGGCGGGCGGGCGGCGGCGTCCCGGTCGGCGCGGGAGGCGGCGTCGCGCTTGGCGGGGAGTCGGCCCGCCGCCGCGCGGGCGTCGGGCCGCAGGGGCTCGATCTCGCTGCCGTCGACGGGGTTGACGGTGAGGGCGAACTCCCCGGCGGTCAGGGTCACGACGCGGGCGGGGGCCGGCGGCTGTGCGGCGGAAGCCGGGGCCGCGGCCTTGGGGGCCGCCGCCTTGGGTGCCGCACCCTCGGGGGCCGCCGCCGGTGTCCCGGCCGGCCCGCCCGCGGCGGCCTGTTCGTCCTGGCCGGGCTGCCCCTGTGTACGGTCCATGCCCCTGTCCCCCGATCGCGCCGCGCGCCCGCCGCCGTCTTCGTCGTGCCCGGCGCCCGCTCACGTCGTTGTCGCCACCGGTCCGGTTTCCGCCCGACCCTAGACCGTGGCCGGGGCCCCCGTCACCGCAGGGGTGCCTTCACCACCGGACCGTTACGGTTCCTGCGATCAATCCTTGCGGCCGGTCACGGCCACGGTGACGCCGAGGCCGATCATGGCGAGCCCGCCCGTGCCGCCGATCATGGAGAGGCGGCGCGGGGATCCGGCGAACCAGTCCCGGGTGGTGGCGGCGGCGAGTCCCCAGAGGCTGTCGAAGACGATCGCGATCAGGTTGAAGACCAGGCCGAGCAGGAGCATCTGGAGGGTGACGTGCCCCTGGTCGCGGTCGACGAACTGGGGCAGCACGGCGGCGAAGAAGACGATGGTCTTGGGGTTGGCCACGCCGACCGCGAAGCCCTCTCCGAGGGTCCGCAGGGTGCCCTGGCCGGCGGGGGCGGCCGCGGCGACGGCGGCGTGCAGCGAGCCGCGGCCGCGGAAGGCCTTGACGCCCAGGTGGACGAGGTAGGCGGCGCCGGCCAGCTTCAGGGCGGTGAAGACGAGGACGGAGCGTTCGACGACGGCGCCGACGCCGAGCGCCACGGCCACGACGAGTACGTACGCTCCGAGCGTGTTCCCGGCCACCGTGGTCAGCGCGGCCCTCCGGCCTTGTGCCAGCGCCCGTCCGACGACGAAGAGCACGCTGGGGCCGGGGATCACGATCAGCACGAGGGACATGGCCGCGAAGGCCAGCAGTCTGTCGGTGGACACCATGGATCCATGTAAGCCGAGGCCGCCCCGGAGCCGCAGCCCCTTTTCCCCGGGTCCGGACCCGGCCCGGCCGCGCCCATCGGCCCCGTCACACCCGGGGCAGGGACTCCGCTTCCAGCCCGCCCTCGATCGCGAGGATGCGGTGCAGCCGGGTCGCGACGAGCAGCCGCTGCATCCGGTCGGGGACGCCGCGCAGGACCAGGCGCCGCCCGGTCCGGCCGGCCCGCCTGTGCGCCCCCATGATCACGCCGAGTCCGGTCGCGTCCCAGGAGTCGAGGCCGGTCAGGTCGAGCACGAGGTCGCCGTGGCCGTCGTCGAGGGCGGTGTGGAGGACCGTACGGGCGTCAGCCGCGCTGCGCACGTCGAGGCGGCCCCCGACGGCCAGTTCGGCGTGGTCGCCCCTGATGTGCATGTGTGCTCCCCGGCTTTACTGCGTACGTGTGGTCCGACGGGTCCGTGGTCGGCAACTCTCACTGCAACTGACTGCCGCGCGGGCAGTGAAGTTGCCGACCGTGAGCGAACCGATACCTAATTCACCCCGTAGGGTGCGGGGATTCGAACGGCCGTGCTCAGTGCTTGTAGAAGCCCTGGCCGCTCTTGCGGCCGATGTCGCCCGCGTCGACCATGCGGCGCATCAGCTCCGGCGGCGCGAACTTCTCGTCCTGGCACTCGGTGTAGATGTTGCTGGTGGCGTGCAGCAGGATGTCGACGCCGGTGAGGTCGGCGGTGGCCAGCGGGCCCATGGCGTGCCCGAAGCCCAGCTTGCAGGCGATGTCGATGTCCTCGGCGGTGGCCACGCCCGATTCGTAGAGCTTCGCGGCCTCGACGACGAGCGCGGAGATCAGGCGGGTGGTCACGAAGCCGGCGACGTCGCGGTTGACGACGATGCAGGTCTTGCCGACCGACTCGGCGAACGCGCGGGTGGTGGCGAGGGTCTCGTCGCTCGTCTTGTAGCCGCGGACCAGCTCGCAGAGCTGCATCATCGGGACGGGCGAGAAGAAGTGCGCGCCGACGACCCGCTCCGGGCGCTCCGTCACGGCAGCGATCTTGGTGATCGGGATGGCGGAGGTGTTGGAGGCCAGAATGGCGTCCTCGCGCACGATCTTGTCGAGCGTGCGGAAGATGTCGTGCTTGACCTCGAGCTTCTCGAAGACGGCCTCGACGACGATGTCCACGTCGGCGACCGCGTCGAGGTCGGTGGTCGTGGTGATCCGCGCCAGCGCCGCCTCGGCGTCCTCGGCGGTCATCCTGCCCTTGGAGACGAACTTGTCGTAGGAGGCCTTGATGCCGTCCGTGCCCCGGGTCAGCGCGGCGTCGGTGACGTCCCGCAGGACGACGTCCCAACCCGCCTGAGCGGAGACCTGAGCGATCCCGGAACCCATCAGTCCCGCGCCGATGACGGCGAGCTTCCCAGCCACTGCACACCCCTAGTTGTTCTCAGTACGACCCGGCCTCGTAGCCTCTCCGGCGGAGACTAGCGCCCGTGAGGGGTGGAGTGACCGTGAAGTAACACGCGTCACGTCTCAGATGACGGACATCACACTGATACGGACCATCGGGCGTGCCCCGCCTCACAGTTCGGATTTCGCCACCCCCGTAACGGGCCTCCGGATCCCGGAGCGCGGTCGCCTCGTTCCGGGGCGGCCGCCCCGGGGGAGCTCCGCGCGCAGCAGGTCCTCGGCGTGGTCCCGGGCCCGGGCGCCCGGCCCGGCGGCAAGCGGCCGGAGGGCCGGTCTACGCTGGCGCCATGGTGAACCTGACGCGCATCTACACCCGTACCGGCGACAAGGGCACGACCGCCCTGGGGGACATGAGCCGGACGCGGAAGACGGACCTGCGGATCTCCGCGTACGCCGACGCCAACGAGGCCAACGCCGCCATCGGGACGGCGATCGCGCTGGGTGCGCTGCCGGAGGAGGTGGTGAAGGTCCTGGTCCGCGTGCAGAACGACCTGTTCGACGTCGGCGCCGACCTGTGCACCCCGGTCGTGGAGGACCCCGAGTACCCGCCGCTGCGGGTGGAGCAGTTCTACGTGGACCGGCTGGAGGCGGACTGCGACGTCTTCAACGAGCAGCTGGAGAAGCTCCGCAGCTTCATCCTCCCCGGCGGCACCCCGGGCGCGGCCCTGCTGCACCAGGCCTGCACGGTGGTCCGCCGGGCCGAGCGCTCCACGTGGGCGGCGCTGGAGGAGCACGGCGAGGTGATGAACCCGCTGACGGCCACCTACCTCAACCGCCTGTCCGACCTCCTGTTCATCCTGGCGCGGACGGCCAACAAGGAGGTCGGCGACGTGCTCTGGGTCCCCGGCGGCGAGCGCTAGCTAGCGCTTGGTTTCGGCCAGTTCGGCGTCCCGGTCCGCCGTGTCCGCCGTGTCCGCCGGAGCCTTGCGGGGCCAGATCGTGTAGCTCGCGGCGATCAGGGCCTGGATGCCGAGCACCCGCAGGGCGACGCCCTGCCACGACTGGAGCTGGGCCGTGTCGGTGGCCGAGCCGACGTACCAGATGCCGGCCTGGAGCAGCCCGACCGCGACCGCGGCGCCGCCCAGGGTCCGCGCCCACAGCTTCCACTCGTGGACGGCGCGGGCCTTGCCGTACCGGGCTCCGGGCGGCTTCGGGCCCCCGGCGAAGCGGTGGGCGGCGTGCCCGTCGAGCCACTTCACGGTGGCGTGCCCGTGGCCGACGGTGTAGCCGACGTAGAGGGCCGCGACCCCGTGCCGCCAGCTCGGTTCGCCGCCGTTCTTCAGGTCGATGAAGGACGCCACCAGCAGCACCAGCTCCAGCAGCGGCTCCAGCAGCAGCAGCGCGGCCCCGAGCCGGGGCATTCCGGCCAGGTAGCGCAGCGCCAGTCCGCCCGCCAGCAGCACCCAGAAGCCGACCTCACAGGCGATGATCAGCCCGACGAGCATGACGGCCCTCCCTTCCTTCCCCGGATCTCCCGTTCTCCTCCAAGGGTTCCGGCCGCCGCGCCCCGCCGCGTCGTCGCCAGTGACGAAAGTCCACTGCATCCTTCGATGTAGCGCCGTCTCAGCCCGGGCGCCGAGGCCCCGCCGCGGCGGACCGTGTTGGATGGGACCGTGCTCCCGAAGATGCCCCGCCCGCACCGCGACGACGTACTGCTCGCGGGTGTCAGCGTGCTCGCCGGCCTGTTGCTGTGGGCGCTGGGCGTGCACAGCACGCCCAGCCGGCACTTCCTGCCCGACTGGGCGGTGCTGGTCCCGCTGCTGGTGCTCGGCGCCCTGGAGCTGCTGCGCCGCACCATGCCGAACGTCACCCTGTCCGTCGGCACCGTCGCCGTGGTCGTGGACCAGTTCACCCTCGGCAACATCGCCTCCGTCATCATCTTCACCGACCTGATGTACGCGGCCGTGGTCTACGGCAAGCCCGCGATGGCCCGCCGGCTGCCGGTCAGCACCGGTCTGATCACCGTGGCCGTGACCATCGGCTCCCTGGTCTGGCTGCGCACCCCGCAGGCCCTGCTCATCGGCGTGGTCACCGGCATCGTGAGCTTCGCCCCGGCCCTGACCGGCGCCACCCTGCGCAACCACCGCGAGGCCGCCGAGGCCGCCCGGCTGCGCGCCGAGCAGACGACGCTGCTGGCCGAGATGGACCGCGCGCAGGCGGTGACCGCCGAGCGGGCCCGGATGGCTCGGGAGCTGCACGACATGGTGGCCAACCACCTCTCGGCGATCGCCATCCACTCCACCGCGGCACTGTCCATCGACTCCCCCGCCACCAGCCGCGAGGCGCTCGGGGTGATCCGGGAGAACAGCGTGCAGGGGCTGGCCGAGATGCGCCGGCTGATCGGGCTGCTGCGTGACGCGGGGGCGGAGCAGGAAGCCGTCGCGGTGCCCTCCCTGGACGGTCTGGACGCCCTGCTGGGGCAGGCCCGTACGAACGGGTCGGCGAGCGGGCTGGACTTCGTCCTGGCGGACGAGCGGCCCGCCGGGTCGCCGCTGCCGGCGCCGGTGGAGCTGGCGGCGTACCGGATCGTGCAGGAGTCGCTGACCAACGCCCTCAAGCACGCCGCGCCCGGCACGGTCCGGGTCCGGGTGGCGCACGGGGCGGGGCTGCTGACGGTGGCGGTGGACTCCCCGTACGGGGAGCGGCCGGGCCCGCGCGCGCCGGGTTCCGGGGCCGGGCTGATCGGCATGCGGGAGCGCACGGAGCTGCTGGGCGGGAAGTTCACGGCGGGTGCGTCGGACAGGGTGTGGCAGGTGCGGGCGGTGCTGCCCGCCGAGGAGAGGGCGGTGCAGTCATGACCATCAGGGTCGTCGTGGCCGAGGACCAGCGGGCGGTACGGGCCGGTCTGGTGCTCATCCTGCGCAGTGCGGGCGACGTCGAGGTGGTGGGAGAGGCCGCCGACGGCGAGGAGGCGGTGCGGCTGGCGGGCGAGCTGCGGCCGGACCTGGTCCTCATGGACGTGCAGATGCCGAAGCTCGACGGGGTGTCGGCCACCCGGCAGGTGGTGGAGCGGGGGCTGGCGGACGTGCTGGTCCTGACCACGTTCGACCTGGACGAGTACGTCTTCGGGGCGCTGCGGGCGGGGGCGTCGGGCTTCCTGCTGAAGGACGCGGACGCCGCGGAGCTGATCGCGGCGGTGCGGACGGTGGCGCGGGGCGAGGGGCTGATCGCCCCGGCGGTGACCCGGCGGCTGATCGCCGAGTTCGCGGCGCCGAAGGCGGTACGCGCTCCCGTGCGGCCGGAGGCGGCCGCGGCGGTGGAGTCGCTGACGCGGCGCGAGCGGGAGGTGCTGGGGGCGCTGGGCGAGGGGTTGTCGAACGCGGAGATCGCCGTGCGGCTGGACATGGCGGAGGCCACGGTGAAGACCCACGTCAGCAGGCTGCTGGGGAAGCTGGAGCTGCGCAGCCGGGTCCAAGCGGCGGTGTTGGCGCAGGAGTTGGGGATCTAGGCGGGCTGCACGGCCGACTCCGCAGCTAAGGTCTGGACCTCTTGACGCTTGGTCCAGACCTTTCTAGTCTCACCGCATCACTGTGGTGAGCGTGCCATGACAAAGAGCGACACGAGGCGTGCTCACGGGCGGCGCAGGTCCCACCCCCATGTACCGGTCGGCCCCACGATCGGTACGGACCTACGGAGGAGCACCCTTGAGCACAGCACCCCCACGACGCAATCGTCTGTTCAGGAGGCTGGCCGCCACCGTGGCGGCCCTCGCCCTGCCCGTCGCCGGCCTCGTCGGCCTGGCAGGCCCGGCGCAGGCGGCCGCCTCCGCGACCGCGACCTACACCAAGGTCTCCGACTGGGGCTCCGGCTTCGAGGGCAAGTGGACGGTGAAGAACACCGGCACCACCGCCCTCAGCAGCTGGACCGTGGAGTGGGACTACCCGGCCGGCACCCGGGTGACCTCCGCCTGGGACGCCACCGTGACCAGCTCGGGCAACCACTGGACCGCCAAGAACGTCGGCTGGAACGGCACCCTGGCCCCCGGCGCCACCGTCAGCTTCGGCTTCAACGGCACCGGCGCCGGCGCCCCCTCCGGCTGCAAGATCAACGGCGGCTCCTGCGACGGCGGCACCAACCCCACCGACAACCCGCCCTCGGCCCCCGGCACCCCCACCGCGACCGGTGTCTCCGAGAACGCGCTGACCCTGTCCTGGTCGGCGGCCACCGACGACAAGGGCGTCAAGAACTACGACGTCTACCGCAACGGCGGCAAGCTCACGACCGTCACCGGCACCACCTTCAACGACGGCGGCCTGACCAAGGGCACCACGTACACGTACTCGGTCACCGCCCGCGACACCGCCGACCAGACCGGCCCCTCCTCCGGCGAGCTCTCGGTGACCACCCCGGGCGGCGGCGGCACCGAGCCCCCGGACCCGGGCGCGAAGGTCAAGCTCGGCTACTTCACCGACTGGGGCGTCTACCAGCGCAACTACCACGTGAAGAACCTGGTGACCTCGGGCAGCGCCGCCAAGATCACCCACATCAACTACGCCTTCGGCAACGTCCAGAACGGCAAGTGCACCATCGGCGACGCCTACGCCGACTACGACAAGGCCTACACCGCCGACCAGAGCGTCGACGGCGTCGCCGACAACTGGGACCAGCCACTGCGCGGCAACTTCAACCAGCTGCGCAAGCTGAAGGCCAAGTACCCGAACATCAAGGTCCTCTACTCCTTCGGCGGCTGGACCTGGTCCGGCGGCTTCGGCCAGGCCGCCCAGAACCCGGCCGCCTTCGCCGACTCCTGCCACGCCCTGGTGGAGGACCCGCGCTGGGCGGACGTCTTCGACGGCATCGACATCGACTGGGAGTACCCCAACGCCTGCGGGCTGTCCTGTGACACCAGCGGCGCCGCGTCCTTCAAGAACCTGATGTCGGCCCTGCGCGCCAAGTTCGGCGGCTCCAACCTGGTCACCGCCGCGATCTCCGCCGACGGCTCCAACGGCGGCAAGCTCGACCTCGCCGACTACGGCGGCGCCGCCCAGTACGTCGACTTCTACAACGTCATGACGTACGACTTCTTCGGCGCCTGGGACGCCAAGGGCCCCACCGCCCCGCACTCCCCGCTGACCTCCTACGCCGGCATCCCGATCGCCGGCTTCAACTCCGAGGCCGCCATCACCAAGCTCAAGGGCAAGGGCATCCCCGGCTCCAAGCTCAACCTCGGCATCGGCTTCTACGGCCGCGGCTGGACCGGAGTCACCCAGGACGCACCCGGCGGCACCGCCACCGGGCCCGCCCCGGGCACCTACGAGCAGGGCATCGAGGACTACAAGGTCCTCAAGACCGGCTGCCCGACGACCGGCACCGTCGCCGGCACCGCCTACGCCAAGTGCGGAAGCAACTGGTGGAGCTACGACACCCCCGCCACCATCGCCGGGAAGATGACCTGGCTGAAGAACCAGGGCCTCAAGGGCGCCTTCTTCTGGGAATTCAGCGGCGACACCGCGAACGGCGAACTCGCCAACGCGATCCACACCGGGCTGCAGTAACCCCCACGCACTGCACGGCCCGGTGTACGACGAAGCCGGGGAGGCGGGACCGTCCCCCGCCTCCCCGGCTTCTTCACGTACCGGCCGGTATCAGGCCACGTTCACCCGCTGCCCGGGCGGCGCCGCCTCCAGCCATGCCAGGAACCCGGTCAGCGCGTCCTCGCTCATCGCCAGCTCCAGGCGGGTCCCCTGGTGGGAACAGCCGAGCACGACGGCGTCGGACAGCAGGGCCAGCTCCTCCTCGCCCTCGGGCGCACGCCGTGCGAGCACCTCGATGGAGGAGCGCTCCAGCAGCCGGCGCGGGCGCGGGGAGTAGGAGAAGACGCGGAACCACTCGATCCGGTCACCGCTGTAGCGGGCGACCCCGTAGACCCACCCCTTGCCGGAGACGTCGGGCTCCTCGGCCACGCCCCAGCGCAGGCTGCAGTCGAAGGTCCCGCCGGACCGCTGGATGAGTCTGCGGCGCAGCCCGAACACGAACAGCCCGATCACCACCAGGGCTACGACCAGGCCGCTCACAAGCAGAGCGAGGAGCATCTTCACCGACCTCCTCGCTCATCGAAAACCGCACAAACAAAAGTACGTACATCGCCTCAGCCGCGACCCGGTCCGGAAAATTCCGGACCCGACCGCGGCTGAGGTATCAAACTGTTCGGTACGGGGCTCAGTGCCCCGCGACCGCGCGCAGCCGGACATCGGCGCGACGTTCGGCGGCCGCGTCGGCCTCCGACTTCGCGCGCTCCAGTGCCCGCTCCGCCCGCTGGACGTCGATCTCGTCCGCGAGCTCGGCGATCTCGGCCAGCAGGGACAGCTTGTTGTCCGCGAACGAGATGAATCCGCCGTGCACCGCGGCGACGACAGTGCCGCCCTCGCTGGTACGGATGGTCACCGGGCCCGATTCCAGCACACCGAGAAGCGGCTGGTGACCGGGCATGACGCCGATGTCGCCGGACGTGGTGCGGGCGACGACCAGGGTGGCCTCGCCGGACCAGACATTGCGGTCCGCCGCGACCAGCTCGACGTGCAGCTCAGCAGCCAAGGTGGCTCCTCGGGTCACCACCCGGCGGGTCAGCCGGGTGTTGGGTCAAATTCTAATGGGCGTGTGGAGAGGGACGGGACACTCCCGCCCCTCTCCGGTGGGGGCCCTCCCGGCGTTAGCTGGGGGACTGTGAGCCGGATGCGCTCCTCGCGGAGCGCGCCGGATCAGGAGACGCCCAGCTCCTTGGCGTTGGCCTTCAGGTCCTCGATGCCACCGCACATGAAGAACGCCTGCTCGGGGAAGTGGTCGTACTCACCGTCGCAGATCGCGTTGAACGCGGTGATCGACTCGTCGAGCGGAACGTCCGAACCGTCCACGCCGGTGAACTGCTTGGCGACGTGGGTGTTCTGCGACAGGAAGCGCTCGACACGACGGGCACGGTGGACAACGAGCTTGTCCTCCTCGCCCAGCTCGTCGATACCGAGGATCGCGATGATGTCCTGGAGGTCCTTGTACTTCTGCAGGATCCCCTTGACGCGCATGGCGGCCGCGTAGTGGTCCGCGGCGATGTACCGCGGGTCGAGGATGCGGGACGTCGAGTCCAGCGGGTCCACGGCCGGGTAGATGCCCTTCTCGGAGATCGGACGGGAGAGAACCGTCGTCGCGTCGAGGTGGGCGAAGGTGGTCGCCGGCGCCGGGTCGGTCAGGTCGTCCGCGGGGACGTAGATCGCCTGCATCGAGGTGATCGAGTGACCACGGGTCGAGGTGATGCGCTCCTGGAGGAGACCCATCTCGTCGGCCAGGTTCGGCTGGTAACCCACCGCGGAGGGCATGCGGCCGAGCAGGGTCGACACCTCGGAACCCGCCTGGGTGTACCGGAAGATGTTGTCGATGAAGAACAGCACGTCCTGCTTCTGAACATCGCGGAAGTACTCCGCCATGGTCAGACCGGCGAGCGCGACGCGCAGACGGGTGCCCGGGGGCTCGTCCATCTGGCCGAAGACGAGCGCCGTCTTGTCGATGACGCCCGAGTCGCCCATTTCCTCGATGAGGTCGTTGCCCTCACGGGTACGCTCACCGACGCCCGCGAAGACCGACACACCGTCGTGGTTGTTGGCGACGCGGTAGATCATTTCCTGGATCAGAACGGTCTTGCCGACACCGGCACCACCGAACAGACCGATCTTTCCACCCTTGACGTACGGGGTGAGCAGGTCGATGACCTTGACGCCGGTCTCGAACATCTCGGTCTTCGACTCGAGCTCGTCGAAGGCAGGCGCCTTGCGGTGGATGGGCCAGCGCTCGGTGACCTCGGCGTTCGCCTCGGGGTAGTTGAGCACCTCACCCAGGGTGTTGAACACCTTGCCCTTGGTGAAGTCACCGACGGGGACGGTGATGCCCTCGCCCGTGTCGGTCACCGGGGCCTGGCGGACCAGACCGTCGGTGGGCTGCATCGAGATCGTGCGGACCATGCCGTCACCCAGGTGCTGGGCGACCTCGAGGGTCAGCGTCTTGAGCGCGCCGTCCTCGGCCGGGTCGGCGACCTGGACCTTCAGCGCGTTGTAGATGTCGGGCATCGCGTCGACGGGGAACTCCACGTCGACGACCGGGCCGATGACCCGGGCGACGCGGCCCGTGGCGGCGGCCGTCTCAACAGAGGTCGTCATTACTTGTCACTCCCCGCGGTCGCGTCGGCCATGGCGCTGGCGCCACCGACGATCTCGCTGATTTCCTGGGTGATTTCGGCCTGGCGGGCCGCGTTGGCAAGCCGGGAGAGGCTCTTGATGAGGTCTCCGGCGTTGTCGGTCGCCGACTTCATCGCGCGGCGGCGGGCGGCGTGCTCGGAAGCGGCCGACTGCAGCAGTGCGTTGTAGATCCGGCTCTCGACGTAGCGCGGCAGCAGGGCGTCGAGGACGTCCTCCGCCGACGGCTCGAACTCGAACAGAGGAAGGATCTCGCCCTTCGCGCCGTCCTCCTCCGCAGCCTTGTCGAGGCTGAGCGGCAGCATCCGGCCGTCCACCGCGTTCTGCGTCATCATCGACACGAATTCCGTGTAGACGATGTGCAGTTCGTCGACGCCGCCCTCGGCCGTGTCCAGCTGGATGGCCTCGATCAGCGGCGCCGCGACGCGCTTGGCGTCGGCGTAGGCCGGGCTGTCGGTGAAGCCCGTCCACGACTCCGTGACCTTGCGCTCACGGAACCCGTAGTAGGCGACACCCTTGCGGCCGACGATGTAGCTGTCGACCTCCTTGCCCTCAGCGCGCAGCCGCTCGGTGAGCCGGTCCGCCTGCTTGATGGCGTTCGAGGAGTAGCCGCCGGCCAGACCGCGGTCGCTCGTGATGAGCACGATCGCGGCGCGGGTCGGCGCCTCGACCTCGGTGGTCAGGGCGTGCTTGGTGTTCGAACCGGTCGCCACCGCGGTCACCGCACGGGTGAGCTCGGTCGCGTACGGCATCGACGCCGCCACCTTGCGCTGCGCCTTGACGATGCGCGAGGCGGCGATCATCTCCATCGCCTTGGTGATCTTCTTGGTCGCCGTGATGGCACGGATGCGACGCTTGTAGACCCGGAGCTGCGCTCCCATGAGTCAGGTCCCTTCCGTCGTCACTTGGAGACGTTGACGGCCGGAACGTCCTCGCCCAGGAGCTTTCCGTCCGAGGTCTCGAACTGGCGCTTGAAGGCGGCGATCGCGTCGGCGATCGAGCCCAGCGTGTCGTCCGACATCTTGCCGCCGTCGGCGATGGAGGTGAGGAGGTCCTTGCGCTCGCGGCGCAGGTGCTCCAGCAGCTCCGACTCGAAGCGGCGGATGTCCTCGACCGGGACGTCGTCCATCTTGCCGGTGGTGCCGGCCCAGACGGAGACGACCTGCTCCTCGACGGGCATCGGCTGGTACTGGCCCTGCTTCAGCAGCTCGACCATGCGCTTGCCGCGCTCCAGCGAGGCCTTCGACGCGGCGTCCAGGTCGGAACCGAAGGCGGCGAACGCCTCCAGCTCGCGGTACTGGGCCAGGTCGACGCGCAGACGGCCGGAAACCTGCTTCATGGCCTTGTGCTGCGCGGAACCACCGACGCGGGAGACCGAGATACCGACGTTCAGTGCCGGGCGCTGGCCCGCGTTGAACAGGTCGGACTCCAGGAAGCACTGGCCGTCGGTGATGGAGATGACGTTGGTCGGGATGAACGCCGACACGTCGTTCGCCTTGGTCTCGACGATCGGCAGACCGGTCATCGAACCGGCGCCCATCTCGTCGGAGAGCTTCGCGCAGCGCTCCAGCAGACGGGAGTGCAGGTAGAAGACGTCACCCGGGTAGGCCTCGCGGCCCGGCGGGCGGCGCAGCAGCAGCGACACGGCGCGGTAGGCGTCGGCCTGCTTCGACAGGTCGTCGAAGATGATCAGGACGTGCTTGCCGGCGTACATCCAGTGCTGACCGATGGCGGAACCGGTGTACGGCGCCAGGTACTTGAAGCCGGCCGGGTCGGACGCCGGGGCGGCGACGATCGTCGTGTACTCGAGCGCGCCGGCCTCTTCCAGGGCGCCGCGAACGGACGCGATGGTCGAGCCCTTCTGGCCGATGGCGACGTAGATGCAGCGGACCTGCTTGTTCACGTCGCCGGAGCGCCAGTTGTCACGCTGGTTGATGATCGTGTCGACGGCCAGAGCGGTCTTGCCGGTCTGACGGTCGCCGATGATCAGCTGACGCTGGCCGCGGCCGATCGGCACCATGGCGTCGACGGCCTTGTAGCCGGTCTGCATGGGCTCGTGCACCGACTTACGGACCATGACGCCCGGGGCCTGCAGCTCGAGGGCGCGGCGGCCCTCGGTCGCGATCTCGCCGAGGCCGTCGATCGGGTTGCCGAGCGGGTCGACGACGCGGCCGAGGTAGCCCTCGCCGACGCCTACGGAGAGGACCTCACCGGTGCGCTGCACCGGCTGGCCCTCCTCGATACCGCTGAACTCGCCGAGGACGATCGCACCGATCTCGCGCTCCTCGAGGTTGAGGGCGAGACCGAGGGTGCCGTCCTCGAACTTCAGCAGCTCGTTCGCCATGGCGGAGGGCAGGCCCTCCACCTTCGCGATGCCGTCGCCGGCAACGCTGACCGTTCCGACCTCCTCGCGCGAGGCCGCGTCCGGCTGGTACGACTGGACAAAGGTCTCCAGTGCGTCCCGGATCTCCTCCGGCCGGATCGTGAGCTCCGCCATCTGGGTTCCCTGCTCTCCTTGTTGGGCCTGAAGCTTCTTAGGGGTCTGGGGGTGACCCCCAGGAATCTTCTGCAAGTTCTGCACGGCCCAACCGGGCCGCTAGGAATGCTTTGTATCTGTGTGGTGGCGGCTGGTCAGCCGGCCATGCGGCGCGACGCCTCGGCGAGGCGGTCCGCGATGGTGCCGTCGATGACCTCGTCGCCGACCCGCACCGAGATCCCGCCGAGGACCGCGGGGTCCACGTCGAGGTTCAGGTGCATCTGGCGGCCGTACAGCTTGGCCAGCACCGCGCCGAGACGCTGCTTCTGCACGTCGCTGAGCGGGATCGCGCTGGTCACGGTGGCGACCATGCGGTCCCGGCGCTCGGCGGCGAGCTTGGACAGGGACTCGAGTCCCGCTTCCAGGCTACGTCCACGCGGGTGCGTGACGAGACGGATCACCAGGCGCTCGGTGACGGCGTTCACCTTGCCGCCGAGCAGGCTGCGCAGCAGCTCGCTCTTGGCGGAGCCGGTGGCGGCGCGATCGGTCAGCGCGGAGCGCAGCTCGGTGCTGGAGGCGACGATCCGGCCGAAGCGGAAGACCTCGTCCTCGACGTTGTCGAGCCCGTCGGCCTGCTGGGCCGCCGTGAGGTCGGCGGTGGCCGCCAGCTCCTCCAGCGCGTCCACCAGGTCGCGGGACTGCGACCAGCGGGAGCGCGCCATGCCGGACACCAGGTCCAGGGTGTCCCCGGAGACCTGGCCGGACAGCAGCCGGCCGACCAGCTCGGCCTTGGCCTCGCCGGACTGCGCCGGGTCCGTGATGACCCGACGCAGCGAGACCTCACGGTCGAGCAGCGCGGTGACGGCTGCCAGCTCACCGGCGAGCTTCGCCGCGTCGACGGACGTGTTGTCCGTCAGCGCGTCGAGACGCTCGCGCGCGGAGGCCAGCGCCTCGCGGCTCGCTCCGTTCATCGGGCCGCCTCGGCCTTCTCCTCAAGCTCGCTGAGGAAGCGGTCGATGGTGCGGCTCTGGCGGGCGGCGTCCTCGAGGGACTCGCCGACGAGCTTGCCGGCCAGGTCGGTGGCGAGCTTGCCCACGTCCTGACGCAGCGCCTGAGCGGCGGCCTTGCGGTCTGCCGCGATCTGGGCGTGACCGGCAGCGATGATCTCCTCACGCTGCCGCTGGCCCTCTGCGCGCAGTTCTTCCTTGAGCGCAGTGCCCTGCTCCAGCGCGTCCTGGCGCAGGCGCGCGGCCTCGTGCCGGGCCTCGGCGAGCTGGGCCTTGTACTGCTCCAGCACGCTCTGGGCCTCGGTCTGAGCGGCTTCGGCCTTCTCGATACCGCCCTCGATCTGCTCGCGGCGCTCGTCCAGAACCTTGTTGATGTTCGGGAGGAGCTTCTTCGCGAGGAAGCCGAAGACGATGACGAAGGCGATCAGACCGATGACGAGCTCGGGGATCGGCGGGATGAGAGGGTTTTCCATCTCAGCCGCGAGAACCATGAGGTTCACATCAGTGCCTTTCGTCTAGTGGGCTGTTCGTCGAGACCGAGGATCAGGAGCTCGGGTAGACGAACGGCATGACCAGACCGATCAGGGCGAGCGCCTCACAGAAGGCGAAGCCGAGGATCTGGTTGGCGCGGATCAGGCCGG
The DNA here is from genome assembly GCF_055593565.1 of Streptomyces sp. NPDC040718. Classification (NCBI taxonomy): domain Bacteria; kingdom Bacillati; phylum Actinomycetota; class Actinomycetes; order Kitasatosporales; family Streptomycetaceae; genus Streptomyces; species Streptomyces sp. NPDC040718. The sequence goes on from NZ_JBVIXO010000001.1 coordinate 404,032, forward strand.
CAGCCTCGGGCTGGCGGGCGAGGGCCTGGGTGCCGTTACCGAAGATGATGCCGACGCCGACGCCGGGGCCGATGGCCGCGAGACCGTAACCAACGGAGCTGAGGGAGCCGGTGACGGCGGCAAGGGTCTGGGACATGCCAGTTCTTCCTTCTCTTTCACGGACCGGTGGGGGTTGGCCACCGGACGAATACGGGGGGCTGAGCGGGGCGGGCCTGGCTCAGTGGTGCTCGGCGAGCGCGCCCTGGATGAAGCTGCAGGCCAGGAGGACGAAGACGTACGCCTGGACAGCCTGGATGAAGAGCTCGAAGGCGGTCATCACGATCACCATCACGAACGACACACCGGCGTAGGCGATGCCGATGCCGTTCAGCAGGTACCAGCTGGCGATCGTGAAGAGCAGCAGCAGGGTGTGACCGGCGAACATGTTCGCGAAGAGTCGGACCGCGTGGGTGAACGGGCGCACCAGGACGTTCGAGAAGAACTCGATGACCATGATGAGCGGCAGGACGCCGCCGAGGCTCTTGTCGTAGCCGGTGAGGTTCTTCAGGCCGCCGACGAAGCCGTGGCGCTTGAAGGTGACCGACATCCAGATCACGTAGACGATCAGGGCGAGCACGGCCGGGTACGCGATGATCGAGGTCACCGGGAACTGGGCCACCGGGACGATCGACCAGACGTTCAGGATCCAGACGAAGAAGAACAGCGAGACCATGAAGGGGACGTACTTCTCGCCCTCCTTCTTGCCGAGGGTCTCGTAGACGATGCCGCGGCGCACGAAGTCGTAGCCGGCCTCGCCGACCATCTGGAGCTTGCCGGGGACGATCTTCGCCTTGCCGAAGGCGGCCCAGAAGAAGGCCACGATGATGATCGAGCCCAGGAGGGCCAGCAGCATCGGCTTGTTGAAGTAGGCATTGCTGCCCGCTTCGCCCCAGAGCGGCTCGAAGAGGAACGAGTGCAGGCCCGGGCCGGGGAAGCCACATCCGTCGAAGATGTGACAGTCGGTCTCGAAGGCGAGGACCTGCGTCGGGTCAGCACTCACCGCGGGCTCCTTCAGCGTGGCGCATAGGTACGGCAACCTCGTTGTGTCGGCGCGGCGCGAGGCCGCGGTTCGGCACTGGACTGGTGTAACGGGTGTGGGGGCGGCAGTCAGGCATCGAGCCTCGCGATGGAACAGGCGTCAGCTCAGATGCCCGCGCCCGCAGAGCCGCAGTTGGAACCGGACGATAGCAGCATCTCGAACGCACACTTATCCCGGCCCTACCCCTCACGACTTCGACCCCGGGTTTTCGGGCTTTTCACCCTTCGTCGAGTCCGGCTCGACGTAAAGGATCTTCGCCTTCATGTGAGCACGCGTCTGTGCGCCGATCCACACGAGGGTGGTGGCGACCAGCGTGATGGCGAACGCCCGGGGGTGGAACAGCGTCGTGTTCTTGAACACGGCGAGAAAGACGAAGAGCAGCAGGATCTGCGCGGCGTAGAGCATGAGGCCCATGGCCTGGAACAGATGCGGCAGGGATTTCGCAGTGCGCTGCAGGACGACGAATCCGAGGCCCATGAACAGGATCACGACCACGGTCGCGACGACTGATCCGACGGCACCCTTGCCTCCGACGACCAGACCGCTGATCAGGGCCGCGATGGCGCCGGCGGCAGCGGTGGGTACGGCGGTTTGCAGGAGGGATCGGACGTCATCTGACCGCATGGCGGTTTGCTCCGCGTGGTGGTGGGGGCACGGACTCGTACGGGAACTCGTACGGGGACGAGCGTAAGCCCGGTCCGAGTGAGAGCCTCGGGCCAATGGACCGTCGCACTACGGTCCTTCGGCTCTGTCGCCGGGTTTAGTGAACGGTATCACAAACTATTTGATGAGAGCTTTACCTGTCAGGTGTGCTGACTGTCACACATGAGGGCTAACGCGCCCGTGTGTGCAAGACAAGCCGCCTCATTGTCTGGTAAAGGGCGCCCATGTCGGAAATGCGCCCAGGGCGTCAGCGTGCCGATCCGGCCTTACGCCGGTCGGGGAGGCGCGAACGGGGGCCTACCGCGGTCGCGCCGTTGACGCCCGACACCCCCGCCACGACGGGCCGCGCCGGCTCCGGCTCCGTGCCCGCGTCCTCCCGTACGGCCGCCTCCGCGGCCCGCTCGGCGTGCCGGTAGCGCGGCGGGACCAGGCCCTCGGCCCAGCGCGGCGCCCGCGGGGTGAACCGCGGCATCAGGAGCAGTACGAGGCCCAGCGCACTCAGCGCGGCGAGCGAGAGCACGATCCACATCGAGGCCGAATGAACCGAATAGGCCACCGTGCCGAATGCGATCAGGCCGGACCAGAAATACATGATGAGTACGGCGCGGCTGTGCGAATGCCCGAGTTCCAGGAGCCGGTGGTGCAGGTGGCCCCGGTCCGCCGCGAAGGGCGACTGGCCGTTCCAGGTGCGCCGCACGATCGCCAGGACCAGGTCCGCCATCGGAATCGCGATGATGGTCAGCGGAAGCAGCAGCGGAATGAAGACCGGCAGCATCGCGTGCGTGGCGTTGCGCTCACCGCCGACGAAAATGGCCATCGTGTCGGGATCCACCTGCCCCGTGATCGAGATGGCCGAGGCGGCCAGCACCAGGCCGATCAGCATCGAGCCGGAATCCCCCATGAAGATCCGGGCGGGGTGCATGTTGTGCGGCAGGAAGCCCAGGCACATGCCCATCAGGATCGCCGCGAAGAGGGTGGCGGGCGCCGCGGACTCGATGCCGTAGCCGAACCAGATCCGATAGGCGTAGAGGAAGAACGCGCACGTGGCGATGCAGACCATGCCCGCCGCCAGACCGTCGAGGCCGTCGACGAAGTTCACCGCGTTGATGGTGATCACCACCAGCGCCACGGTGAGCAGGGTGCCCTGCCACTGCGTGAGCGACACCGTCCCGATGCCCGGAACCGGAATCCACAGGATGGTCAGGCCCTGCATGACCATCACGCCCGCTGCGATCATCTGGGCGCCCAGCTTGATCAGCGCGTCGAGCTCGAACTTGTCGTCCAGGACGCCGATCAGCCAGATCAGCGCGGCTCCCGAGAGCAGTGCTCTGGGCTCGTTGGACCGTTCGAAGACCCCGTTGAGGTTCTGCAGGTGGTCGGCGATCAACAGCCCCGCGCACATGCCGCCGAACATGGCGATGCCGCCCAGCCGCGGAGTGGGCTCGCGGTGCACGTCGCGCGCGCGGATTTCCGGCATCGCGCCGGCCGCGATCGCGAACTTCCGCACGGGCCCGGTCAGCAGGTAGGTCACCGCGACCGTGACGCAAAGCGTCAGCAGATATTCACGCACTGGCTGCCCCAGATGTATCGCCGGCCATCTCAGCCCCACACATTAGCCGCGATGTCTCCGGGGACGAGGACGCACGAAGGCCCCGTTCCGGTTGCACTACGCCATGCTCGTACCGGTTACGCCCCGTAAGGAGGAAATCCACCGGTCAGTGCGGCCACCCCGGCCCGCGTCCGGGCCGCTTCCCCTGCCAGCGCCGCGGCGAACAGCTCCGCGATCCGGGCCATCTCCGGCTCCCCCATCCCCTGCGTGGTCACCGCCGCCGTGCCCAGGCGGATGCCCCGCTGGTCCCCGTACGGCAGCGCGCAGGTGTCCAGGACGATCCCCGCGGCGGCCAGCCGGCCGCGCGCCGTCGGCCCGTCCACACCGAGCGCCGCGGGGTCGGCGCTGATGAGGTGGGTGTCCGTACCGCCCGTCGTGACGGCGAACCCGCGCTGCTCCAGGGCGGCGGCCAGGGCGCGGGCATTGGCCACGACCCGGTGCGCGTACCGGGCGAACGGCGGGGCGGCCGCCTCGCCGAAGGCCACCGCCTTCGCGGCGATGGTGTGCATCTGGGCGCCGCCCTGGGTGAAGGGGAACACCGCCCGGTCGACCCGCTCGGCGAACTCGGCGCCGCACAGGAGCATCCCGCCGCGGGGGCCGCGCAGCACCTTGTGGGTGGTCGCGCAGACCACGTCGGCGTACGGGACGGGGCTGGGCGCGGCCCCTCCGGCCACCAGCCCGATGGGGTGGGCGGCGTCGGCGATCAGGTACGCCCCGACCTCGTCGGCGATCTCGCGGAACGCCGAGTACTCCAGGTGCCGGGGATAGGAGATGGACCCGCACACGATGGCCTTCGGCCGGTGCGCCCGCGCCAGCCGCTGCACCTGCTCGTAGTCGACGAGCCCGGTCTCGGCGTCGACGCCGTAGCCCACGAAGTCGAACCACCGGCCGGAGAAGTTGGCGGGCGAGCCGTGCGTGAGGTGCCCGCCGTGCGCGAGCCCCATGGCCAGGACGGTGTCCCCGGGCCGCAGCAGCGCCGCGTAGGCGGCCAGTACGGCCGCGGAACCGGAATGCGGCTGGACATTGGCGTGCTCGACCCCGAAGAGCGCCCTGGCGCGCTCCACGGCGGTCCGCTCGGCGAGGTCCACGTACTCGCAGCCCCCGTGGTAGCGGGCTCCGGGGTACCCCTCGGCGTACTTGTTGGAGAGCACCGAACCCAGCGCGGCGAGCACGGCCGGCGAACTGAAGTTCTCGGCGGCGCTCATCTGCAGCGTGTCCGCCTGCCGCCGCCGCTCCCCGTCCAGCACATCGGCCATCTGCGGATCCTGCTGCCGCAGGAGATCCGCCGCCTGCTCGGTGGTGACAGTCATGGCGACTCCCGCACGGTGGGCCTACCGGTACCAGCCACTGTAGGCCGCCCCCACCCGCCCCGCCCGCCGCCGTGCCCGGCAGGGCTCAGTGCGGCGCGTCGACGCCCGTCAGGGCCGTGACCACGGGGTCCAGCGCCTGGTTGATCTCGTCGCCGATCGACCGGAAGAAGGTGATCGGCGCCCCGTACGGGTCGTACACCTCGTCCGCGTCGGCGGACGGCGCCAGCAGCCACCCGCGCAGCGCCGCGGCGGCCCGTACCAGCGCCCGCGCCCGCTCCGCCATACCGTCGTCCAGCGGCGGCAGCGTGGCCGGGTCTATCGCCCGTACGAGCCGGGTGAACTCCTTCAGCGTGAAGGTGCGCAGCCCCGCCGAGTGGCCCATGGAGATGACCTGCGCCCGGTGGTCCCGCGTGGCGGTGAGCACCAGGTCGGCGCGTATGACGTGCTCGTCCAGCAGTTCCCGCCCGGTGAACCCGGACGCGTCGGCGCCGAAGTCGGCCAGCACGGCGGCCGCGTTGGCCTCCATCGGGGCGCCCTCGTGGCCCCAGGTGCCGGCGCTCTCCACGATGAGGTCCTCGGCCGGCAGGCCCAGCACGCCCAGGCGGTGGGCCAGCGCGTGCCGCGTCAGCCGCTCGGTGATGGGCGAGCGGCACACATTGCCGGTGCTGACGTGGAGTATGCGGAAGGACTCGCTCGCTATGCCACGCCCCTGAGGGCTCACGGAGCCACCTCGAGGTCGGGTACGACCTCCCGCAGCTGTGCGGCGCTCAGCGCCCCCTCGCGCAGCAGTACGGGAACCTTCCCGGTGACGTCGACGATCGACGAGGGCTCGGTGCTCGGGGTGGGGCCGCCGTCCAGGTACACGGAGACGGAGTCGCCCAGCATCTCGCGCGCCGCGTCGCAGTCGGCCGGCGCGGGGTGCCCGGACAGGTTGGCCGAGGAGACGGCCATCGGGCCGACCTCGGTCAGCAGCTCGATCGCGACGGGGTGCAGCGGCATGCGCACGGCGACGGTCCCGCGGGTCTCCCCCAGGTCCCAGGCCAGCGACGGCTGGTGCTTGGCGACCAGCGTGAGCCCGCCCGGCCAGAAGGCGTCGACGAGTTCCCACGCCTGCTCGGAGAAGTCCGTGACGAGGCCGTGGAGGGTGTTCGGGGAGCCGATGAGGACCGGGGTGGGCATGTTGCGGCCGCGCCCCTTGGCGGCGAGCAGGTCGCCGACGGCCTCCGCGCTGAAGGCGTCCGCGCCGATCCCGTACAGGGTGTCGGTGGGCAGCACGACGAGCTCTCCGCGGCGCACGGCGGAGGCCGCTTCGCGCAGACCCGTCTTGCGGTCCGTCGCGTCGTTGCAGTCGTATCGCCGGGCCATCAGCGGATCTCCTCGTGCAGCGTGGGGGTGGCGGGGGAAGCGGTCGCGCGGATCACGGCATGGCCTTGCGGGCGGTCGCGAAGCGCGGGCGGTTGTTCAGGTCGGGGTGGTCGGCGGCGTCGGCCCAGCCCCGTTCGTCGGCGAAGATCCACGGCACCTGGCCGCCCTGGGTGTCCGCGTGCTCGATCACGACGATGCCGCCGGGCCGCAGCAGCCGGTGGGCGGTGCGCTCGATGCCGCGGATGGTGTCGAGGCCGTCCTCGCCGGAGAACAGCGCCATCTCGGGGTCGTGGTCGCGGGCCTCGGGTGCGACGTACTCCCACTCGGTGAGCGGGATGTACGGCGGGTTGGAGATGACCAGGTCGACCTGTCCGTCCAGCTCGGGCAGCGCGGTGAGCGCGTCGCCCTGGTGCACGGTGACCCGGGAGCCCTCGGCGTTCTTGCGGGTCCAGCGCAGGGCGTCCTCGGACAGCTCCACGGCGTGCACGCGCGAGCGCGGCACCTCCTGGGCCATGGCGAGCGCGATGGCGCCGGACCCGGTGCACAGGTCCACGATCAGCGGCTCGACCACGTCCATGGCCCGGACGGCGTGTATGGCCCAGTCCACGACCGACTCGGTCTCGGGCCGGGGCACGAACACCCCGGGACCTACCTGGAGCTCCAGGTAGCGGAAGAAGGCCCGGCCGGTGATGTGCTGGAGCGGCTCGCGCGCCTCACGGCGGGCGACGGCCTCCCAGTAGCGGGCGTCGAAGTCCGCGTCCTTGACGTGGTGCAGTTCCCCCCGCTTGACGCCGTGCACGAAGGCCGCGAGCTCCTCCGCGTCGAAACGCGGTGAGGGCACGCCGGCGGCGGCCAGCCGCTGGGTGGCCTGGGCCACCTCGGCAAGCAGCAAGTTCACGCTGGTCCTCCGGGCTGCTGTCGTACGGGGGGGGTGGGGCGAAGGTCAGTGCGCGGCCGCGAGCTTCGCCGCGGAGTCGGTGTCGACACAGGCCTGGATGACCGAGTCGAGGTCGCCGTCGAGCACCTGGTCCAAGTTGTACGCCTTGAAACCGGTCCGGTGGTCCGAGATCCGGTTTTCCGGGAAGTTGTACGTACGGATCTTCTCGGATCGGTCCACGCTGCGCACCTGGCTGCGGCGCTGGTCGGAGGCCTCCTGCTCGGCGGCTTCCTGGGCGGCGGCCAGCAGGCGCGAGCGCAGGATGCGCATGGCCTGCTCCTTGTTCTGGAGCTGGCTCTTCTCGTTCTGGCAGGAGGCGACCACACCGGTCGGGATGTGCGTGATGCGCACGGCCGAGTCGGTGGTGTTGACGGACTGGCCGCCGGGGCCCGAGGAGCGGTACACGTCGATGCGGAGGTCGTTCATGTTGATCTCGACCTCGACCTCCTCGGCCTCCGGGGTGACGAGCACGCCGGCGGCGGAGGTGTGGATGCGGCCCTGGGACTCGGTGGCCGGCACGCGCTGTACGCGGTGCACGCCGCCCTCGTACTTCATCCGGGCCCACACGCCCTGGCCGGGCTCGGTGGCACCGTTGCCGCCCTTGGTGCGGACGGAGACCTGGACGTCCTTGTAGCCGCCGAGCTCGGACTCGGTGGAGTCGATGATCTCGGTCTTCCAGCCCACGCGCTCGGCGTAGCGCAGGTACATGCGCAGCAGGTCGCCGGCGAACAGGGCGGACTCGTCGCCGCCGGCGCCCGCCTTGATCTCCAGGAGCACGTCCTTGTCGTCGCTGGGGTCGCGCGGGACGAGCAGCAGGCGGAGCTTCTCGGTGAGCTCTTCGCGCTGCGCGCTCAGTTCCTTGACCTCTGCGGCGAAGTCGGGGTCCTCGGCCGCCAGCTCCTTGGCCGTCTCGATGTCCTCGGCCGACTGCTTCCAGGCGCGGAAGGTCGCCACGATCGGGGTCAGCTCCGCGTAGCGCTTGTTCAGCTTGCGGGCGTTCGCCTGATCGGAGTGGACCGAAGGGTCGGCGAGCTTCGTCTCGAGGCCGGCGTGCTCGCCGACCAGTTCCTCGACCGCTTCGAACATCGGATGCTCCTGGGGTGAAAAGTCAAAAATGGGCTGGGCTCGCTGAACGACGACAAAGGCGCCGGTCCGGCCGCCCCCGCGTGGTCAGGGGGCGGCCGGTGACCGGCGCCTGGGTCGCGCTACTTCTTGGCCGCACCCTTGCCGAAGCGGGCCTCGAAGCGGGCCACGCGGCCACCGGTGTCGAGGATCTTCTGCTTGCCCGTGTAGAACGGGTGGCACTCGGAGCAGACCTCGGCACGGATGGTGCCCTCGGTCAGGGTGCTGCGGGTGGTGAACGACGCGCCACAGGTGCAGCTGACCTGGGTCTCGACGTACTCGGGGTGAACATCGCGCTTCAAGGTGTCTCCTAGATTCGGGAGGGCGCCGGGTCGCAGGAGCCGAATTGCGCACTGCGTGAACCGGGGCCGACAGACCAGTCTGCCAGGACCGGGCCGCCTGTCAAAATTCCGGGAACGCTCTCCTCAACGGGGAGGGGTCCCGGTCTATTCCTGCCCGGTCCTGCCGGATCCCGGCAGCTCCCGTTCCGCGGGGGTGCCGCGCGGGTGCCGCTACTGGACGATCGAGCCCGCGGTGCTCTTGTCCCCGGTGGAGTGCTCGGTGGCCGCGGCGGGGATGGGCTGGTCGGCCAGCAGGGCGTCCCAGACCATCTTGGAGTCCTTGGGCAGGATCGCGACACGGTCCTTGTCGAGCGGGTCCCGGGTCACCGGCAGGGTGATCATGCGCATGTTCTCGGCGCCGATGCCCTGGAGCCCCTGGGCGAAGCTCGCGAGGGACTTCATGTCGCCGAGCGCCTTGTCGGTGGTGATCGCCTTGGTGGCGGAGTCGGCGAGGCCGAACAGCTTCTTGGGGTTGTCGAACACGCCGACGCCCTTGACCTGCTTGATCAGCGCCTTGATGAAGGCCTGCTGGAGCTGTATTCGGCCCAGGTCTCCGCCGTCGCCGACGCTCTTGCGGGTGCGGACCAGGCCGAGGGACTGCTCGCCGTTGAGCTTGTGGGAGCCGGCCGGCAGGTCGAGGTGGCTGCCGTCGTCCTTGATCGGCTTGGTGGTCGTGAGCTCGACCCCGCCGAGGTTGTCGATGATCTTCTTGAAGCCGGTGAAGTCGACCTCGATGTAGTGGTCCATGCGGATCCCCGACATCGCCTCGACGGTCTTGACGGCGCAGGCGGCCCCGCCGATGGTGAAGGCCTCGTTGAACTGCGCGCGCTGCCTGGGGGCGCTGGTCTTCCCCTTGCCGGTGGGGCAGGCGGGCCGCGGGAGCATCGTGTCGCGCGGGATCGACACGACGCTGGCCTGCTTGTGGCCCTCGTAGAGGTGCACGATCATCGCGGTGTCCGAGCGGGCCGAGCCGCCGTCGTCCGCCCCGTACTCGCCGTTCGCCCCGTCGCGGGAGTCGGAGCCCAGGACCAGGATGTCCATCGAGCCGTTGTCGACGTTCGGCGGGCGGTCCTTGCCGAGGGCCTGGTCGATGTCGACGCTGTGCAGGTTGCCGTTGAGCTTGAAGTAGAACCAGCCGAGGCCTCCCCCGCCCAGCAGGACCACCCCGGCGGCGGTCCAGGCGGCGACCCTGAGGCCCTTGCGGCGGCGCGGCTGCGCCCGGCGCCCGCGCGTGCGTGCCGCCCTGCGACCGCTGCCCCTGCTGTCCTCGCTCATGCTCTCCTCGGTCCTGGCTCCGTTGCCGGCTGTCACTCACACAGACGGACTAGCGCATTCCAGGGTTCCACGGAGCGTGGACCACTCCACACGCCCCCTCCCCCGCGGGCACGACCCGTGACCGGACACCCACCGAGGGTCCCGATCCGGGGGTTCAAGGGTGTCTTGCAAGGCCGCGCGGGCGCAGGCGTGTGGCGAAGGTCGCACAAACGGAGCCGCCCCCGCCGCGGATGCGGCGGGGGCGGCTGCGTGTGCGGGCGACCCGGTCAGTCGTCGTTCTTGCCGGCCGGGGTCGTCTTGGCGATCTGCATCAGGAACTCGGCGTTCGACTTCGTCTGCTTCATCTTGTCGAGCAGCAGCTCGATCGCCTGCTGCGAGTCGAGCGCGTGCAGCACCCGGCGCAGCTTCCAGACGATGGCGAGCTCCTCGCTGTTGAGGAGGATCTCCTCCTTGCGGGTGCCCGACGGGTCGACGTCGACGGCCGGGAAGATGCGCTTGTCGGCGAGCTTCCGGTCGAGCTTGAGCTCCATGTTGCCGGTGCCCTTGAACTCCTCGAAGATCACCTCGTCCATGCGCGAGCCGGTGTCGACCAGCGCGGTGGCCAGGATGGTCAGCGAGCCGCCGTCCTCGATGTTGCGCGCGGCACCGAAGAAGCGCTTCGGCGGGTACAGCGCGGTCGAGTCGACACCACCGGACAGGATGCGGCCGGAGGCGGGCGCCGCCAGGTTGTACGCGCGGCCCAGACGGGTGATGGAGTCCAGCAGGACGACCACGTCGTGACCCAGCTCGACGAGGCGCTTGGCGCGCTCGATGGCCAGCTCGGCGACGGTGGTGTGGTCCTCGGCCGGGCGGTCGAAGGTCGAGGAGATGACCTCGCCCTTGACCGACCGCTGCATGTCCGTGACCTCTTCCGGACGCTCGTCGACCAGGACGACCATCAGGTGGCACTCGGGGTTGTTCGTGGTGATCGCGTTGGCGATCGCCTGCATGATCATGGTCTTGCCGGTCTTCGGCGGGGCCACGATCAGACCGCGCTGTCCCTTGCCGATCGGCGACACGAGGTCGATGATGCGGGTGGTCAGCACGCCCGGGTCGGTCTCCAGGCGGAGCCGGTCCTGCGGGTAGAGCGGGGTCAGCTTCTGGAACTCCGGTCGGCCGCGGCCCGATTCGGGCGCCATGCCGTTGACGGAGTCCAGGCGCACGAGGGCGTTGAACTTCTCGCGGCGCTCCCCGTCCTTGGGCTGGCGGACCGCACCGGTGGTGTGGTCGCCCTTGCGCAGGCCGGCCTTGCGGACCTGGGCGAGGGAGACGTACACGTCGTTCGGGCCGGGCAGGTAGCCCGAGGTCCGGATGAACGCGTAGTTGTCGAGGATGTCGAGGATGCCCGCGACGGGGATCAGGACGTCGTCGTCGGCGACCTGCGGCTCGTTCGGCGCGAACTCGTCACGGCCGCGACGGCCGCGACGGTCGCGGTAGCGACCGCGGCGTCCGCGACGGCCGTCCTCGTCGAAGTCGTCCTGCGGGCCGTTGTCCTGACGGTCCTGCCGGCCCTGTCCGCGGCCACCCTGCTGCTGCTGGCGGTCGGCGCGGTCCTGGCGGCCGCCGCCCTGCTGCTGGCCCTGGCCGCCCTGCTGCTGGCCCTGCTCGTCGGCCTTGGCGCCGCGCTCGCGGCGGCCCTGCTGACGCTCACCGCGCTCACCGCGCTCACCGCGCTCACCGCGGTCGCCGCGGTCACGGCGGTCGCGGCGGGTACGGCCCTCGCCGGCCTCCTGCGCCTGGCCTTGGGGCTGGGCGGAGACGGCGGTGGCGGCCTCGGCCTTGGCCTCGGGCTGCGCGGCCGGGGCGGCCTCGGTCTTCTGCTCGACCTGCACGGCGACGGGGGCCGAGGACTCGGGGCTGCCCGAGGGGGCGGTGGCCCGGCGGCGGCGGCGCTCGCCGATCGGCGCGTCGTCGCTGGCCGGCTGGCCCGGGATCTCGATCTGGGCCTGGGCGGCGGGCTTCTCGGCGGGGGTCGCGGCGGCGGCCTCGCCCGTACGGGCCTTGCTGGTGGCGCGGCGCTTCGGCTTGGCCTCGGCGGCGTCGGCGGCGGGAGCCGCGGCGGCGGCCTTGGGGGCGCTGCCGCCCTGCGCCTCCTTGATGACCTCGATCAGCTGGCTCTTGCGCATCCGCGCGGTGCCCCTGATACCGAGGCCCGACGCGACCTGCTGCAGCTCGGCCAGGACCATGCCCTCGAGGCCGGTGCCGGAGCGGCGGCGCTTGGGGGCGGCGCCCGCGGCGGGGGCACTGGTGTCGACGTTGGTGTCGGCAGCGCCCATCAGATCGGTGGTGTCGCTCACGAAGGGTCCTTCCCTGGAGCGGACGTCGGCCTGTCTGGCTCGGCGACCGGTTGTGCTGTCCGACAACGGTCCTAGGTGTGTGGACCGTGCCGGGGCGGTGGTCCGCCGGTAAGAGTTACGGCGGAGAGAAACGTGCATGGTGGTTCCGGCGAGAAGCCCCCGAGCTGGAAGCGTGGGAATGTCACGCCGATTCCGGAGCGTGCCCGAAACTGCTGGCAGCGATCAAAGCAGTCGGGGAGGCTCCCGGAAGAAATGTGGTCCCGGATGGGGACACTGAGCACCGAGCCATGGCGGCTTCGGATGCGCACTTGAGGTTAACACTACCGGATCCAACAGACATTCCCCCTCTCAATCACCGGCAATCGCCCCGCCCGGGGGCGGACGGCCTGCCCGGCCGCCCGCCCCCGGCGGGCCGTGTCACTACGACACGGACTGACCGCCCTGGGCGCCCAGCGGAAGGACGCTCGCACCCGCGGCGTCGAGGGCGAGCCGGTTGGCGGCCCACCCCTCGCCCGCGAGCTGCGCGACCTTGTCGGCCGCGCCGTTGTCGACCAGCGCGAGGACCGTGGGGCCCGCGCCGGAGATGACCGCGGGGATGCCGTCCGCCCGCAGCCGGTTGACGAGTGCCACGCTCTCCGGCATCGCCGGGGCCCGGTACTCCTGGTGCAGCCGGTCCTCGGTGGCGGGCAGCAGGAACTCGGGACGCCTGGTCATGGCCTCCACGAGCAGGCCCGCGCGGCCCGCGTTCACGGCCGCGTCCACGTGCGGGACGGCGCGCGGCAGCAGGCCGCGGGCGGTCTCGGTCAGGACCGGCTTCGAGGGCACGAAGACCACCGGAACGATGGAATCCGCAGGGTCCATCCGGATCGCCTTGGCACTGCCCCCCTCCATCCACGCCAGGGTGAAGCCGCCGAGCAGGCAGGCGGCGACGTTGTCGGGGTGGCCCTCGATCTCGGTGGCGAGCTCCAGCAGCGCCGCGTCGTCGAGCTTGGCCTCTCCGCCTATCGTCACGGCGCGGGCGGCGACGATGCCGGCGCAGATCGCGGCGGAGGAGGAGCCGAGGCCCCGGCCGTGCGGGATGCGGTTGGCGCAGACGACCTCGAGGCCGCGCGGCTGCCCGCCCAGCAGGTCGAAGGCGGTGCGCATGGAGCGTACGAGGAGGTGGCTCTCGTCCCGCGGGAGGGTGTCGGCGCCCTCACCCGCGATGTCGATGTCCAGGCCGGAATCGGCTACCCGGACGACGACGTCGTCGTAGAGCCCCAGGGCAAGGCCGAGGGCGTCGAAGCCGGGGCCGAGGTTGGCGCTGCTGGCGGGGACGCGCACCCGTACGGCGGCGGCGCGGAACGCTGGACCTGCCATCGGTCGATGACACTCCTTGTGACTGTGCGGGATCCGGCTGCTGCGCGGGATCTTCGCTGCGAATGTACTGGAGAACGTACGACACCCGAAGGCCCTTGGGGCAGCACCGCGGTCATATGCGCGGTGGCGGATGTGAGGACAGCGTATCGAAGGAAGGTTCTCCCGCGACATAGGGCGCACAGGAGGCGCACGATGCGTGTCGGTGTCTTCCGCCGGTTCCCGCTGGACGGCCGTTGGCCTTTGGTGCCGTACGGCCCCGTTGCCGGATTCCGGAGACTTCCGGAATCCGGCAACGGGGCTCGGGGCCCCCGAGGGGGCCGGGTGCCAGGGGCCCGGGTCAGACCAGGCCGAGGCGGATGGCCGCGGCCTCGGCGTCCACCGGGACGGTGACCGGCTGCGGAGCACCGGCGACGGCCCAGTCGGGGTCCTTCAGGCCGTTGCCGGTGACGGTGCACACGATCTTCTGGCCGGGGTCGACCAGGCCGGCCTCGGCGGCCTTCAGCAGACCGGCGACCGACGCGGCCGAGGCGGGCTCGACGAAGACGCCCTCCTGCGCGGCCAACAGGCGGTAGGCGGCGAGGATCTGGCGGTCCGTCACCTCGTCGATGAGGCCGCCCGACTCGTCGCGCGCGGCGAGCGCGTAGTCCCAGGAGGCCGGGTTGCCGATGCGGATCGCGGTGGCGATGGTGTGCGGCTCCTTGACGACCTCGCCGCGCACGATCGGCGCGGAGCCGGAGGCCTGGAAACCCCAGACTCGGGGCGTACGGGAGGCCAGGCCGTCGGCCTTGTACTCCTTGAAGCCCTTCCAGTACGCCGTGATGTTGCCGGCGTTGCCGACGGGCAGCACGTGGATGTCGGGGGCGTCGCCGAGCGCGTCCACGATCTCGAACGCGGCCGTCTTCTGGCCCTCGATGCGCACCGGGTTGACGGAATTGACCAGCGCCACCGGGTAGTTGTCGGACAGCGCGCGGGCCAGGTCGAGGCAGTCGTCGAAGTTGCCGTCAACCTGCAGGATCTTGGCGCCGTGCACCAGGGCCTGGCCCATCTTGCCGAGGGCGATCTTGCCGCGGGGCACGAGGACCGCGGACACCATGCCGGCGCGCACCGCGTACGCGGCGGCGGAGGCCGAGGTGTTGCCCGTGGAGGCGCAGATGACGGCCTTGGCGCCGTCCTCCTTGGCCTTGGTGATGGCCATGGTCATGCCGCGGTCCTTGAAGGACCCGGTGGGGTTCGCACCCTCGACCTTGAGGTGCACCTCACAGCCCGTGCGCTCGGAGAGCACCTGGGCGGGGACGAGGGGAGTGCCGCCCTCGCGGAGCGTGACCACGGGAGTCGCGTCCGTGACCGGCAGGCGGTCCCGGTACTCCTCGATGATGCCGCGCCACTGGTGGGTGCGATTGCTGCTCATGGGTCCTTACTCCCCTTCAACACGCATGATGCTGGCGACACCGCGCACGGTGTCCAGCTTCCGCAGCGCCTCGACGGTCCCGGAGAGGGCGGCGTCGGGTGCGCGGTGGGTGACGACGACGAGGGAGGCCTCGCCGTCCTTGCCCTGCTGGCGGACGGTGTCGATGGAGACACCGTGCTCCGCGAAGGTGGTCGCCACCTGGGCGAGGACGCCCGGCTTGTCCGCCACATCGAGGCTGATGTGGTAGCGGGTGACGACGTCCCCCATGGGGCTGACCGGCAGCTGGGTGTACGCCGACTCGCCGGGCCCCGTTGCCTCGGCGAGCTTGTTGCGGCAGACGGCGACGAGGTCGCCGAGGACCGCGGACGCGGTCGGCGAGCCGCCCGCGCCGGGCCCGTAGAACATCAGCCGTCCGGCGGCCTCGGCCTCGACGAAGACGGCGTTGTACGCCTCGCGGACGGAGGCGAGCGGGTGGCTGAGCGGGATCATCGCCGGGTGGACGCGGGCGGTGACGGACTCGCCGTCCGCGGCGCGCTCCAGGATGGCGAGGAGCTTGATGGTGCAGCCCATGCGCTTGGCGGAGGCGAAGTCCGCGGCGCTGACCTCGGTCATGCCCTCGCGGTAGACGTCGTCGAGGCGGACCCGGGTGTGGAAGGCGATGCCGGCCAGGATCGCGGCCTTGGCGGCGGCGTCGTAGCCCTCGACGTCGGCGGTGGGGTCGGCCTCCGCGTACCCGAGGGCGGTGGCCTCGTCGAGCGCCTCCTGGTAGCCGGCGCCGGTCGAGTCCATCTTGTCGAGGATGAAGTTCGTCGTGCCGTTGACGATGCCCATCACCCGGTTGATCTTGTCGCCGGCGAGCGACTCGCGCATCGGGCGGACCAGCGGGATGGCGCCGGCGACGGCGGCCTCGTAGTAGAGGTCCAGCCCGGCCTGCTCGGCGGCGGCGTGCAGGGCCGCGCCGTCCTGGGCGAGCAGCGCCTTGTTCGCGGAGACGACGGAGATGCCGTGCTCGAAGGCGGTGGTGATCAGGGTGCGGGCGGGCTCGATGCCGCCGATGACCTCGATGGCCACGTCGATGTCGCCCCGTTTGAGGAGGGCGGTCGCATCGGTGGTGACGAGGGCGGGGTCGATGCCCTCGCGCACCTTGGAGGGACGGCGCACGGCCACGCCGGCGAGTTCGACGGGCGCGCCGATCCTGGCTGTCAGATCGTCGGCGTGCGTCGTCATGATGCGCGCCACCTCTGAGCCGACCACTCCACAGCCCAGCAGCGCCACCTTCAGCGGACGCGTACGCATCATTGACCTACGCCTTTCGATCTTTCTTCGCTCCCGGCGCGCGGTCTTGCGCGCCAGGTATGAACCAGTCTCACTCAATGGACAGGAGTTTCCATCTCCGGTCCATTGAGTGAGACGTGTACTGAACGTCTATTTTGGGGGCCCGGACCGTTCCCCCAGAAATATGGGAGTCATCCGAGGTCGAGGGACAGGAGATCTTCTTCCGTCTCGCGGCGGACGATCACCCGCGCCCCGCCGTCGCGCACGGCCACGACGGGCGGGCGGAGCGCGTGGTTGTAGTTGCTGGCCATGGAGCGGCAGTACGCCCCGGTGGCGGGCACGGCGAGCAGGTCGCCGGGGGCCAGGTCGGCCGGCAGGAAGGCGTCCTTCACGACGATGTCACCGCTCTCGCAGTGCTTGCCGACGACCCGGACGAGCATCGGCTCGGCGTCGGAGACGCGGGAGACGAGGGTGACCGCGTATTCGGCGTCGTACAGGGCCGTGCGGATGTTGTCGGACATGCCGCCGTCGACGGAGACGTACGTGCGCAGCCCCTCCAGCGGCTTGATGGTGCCGACCTCGTAGAGGGTGAAGGCGGTGGGGCCGACGATGGCGCGGCCGGGCTCGACGGAGATGCGGGGCGCCTTGAGCCCGGCGCTCTCGCACTCCCGCGCGACGATCTCGGTGAGCGCCTTGGCGATCTCGTGCGGCTCGCGCGGGTCGTCGGCGGAGGTGTAGGCGATGCCGAGCCCGCCGCCGAGGTCGATCTCGGGCAGCTCGACGCCGTGCTCGTCGCGGACGGCGGCCAGCAGGCGGACCACCCGCTTGGCGGACACCTCGAAGCCGGCCATGTCGAAGATCTGCGAGCCGATGTGGGAGTGGACGCCGAGCAGCTCCAGCGAGTCGTGGCCGAGCGCCCGCCGTACGGCCTCGGCGGCGGACCCGTCGGCGACGGCGATGCCGAACTTCTGGTCCTCGTGGGCCGTGGCGATGAACTCGTGGGTGTGCGCCTCGACGCCGACGGTGACGCGGATCTGCACGGGCTGGCGTACGCCCAGCTCGCGGGCGATGTGCGCGACGCGGGCGATCTCCTGGAAGGAGTCGAGCACGATCCGCCCGACGCCGGCCGTGATCGCACGGCGGATCTCCGCCTCGGACTTGTTGTTCCCGTGGAAGGCGATCCGCTCGGCGGGCATCTCGGCGGCGAGGGCCGTGGCCAGCTCCCCGCCGGAGCACACGTCGAGGTTCAGCCCCTCTTCCTTCAGCCACCTCACGATGGCCTTGGACAGGAACGCCTTCCCGGCGTAGAACACGTCCGCGTCCTTGCCGAAGGCGTGCGCCCAGGCGCGGCAGCGGGCCCGGAAGTCCTCCTCGTCGAGGAAGTAGGCGGGGGTTCCGAACTCCTCGGCGAGCCGGGTCACTTCGATCCCGCCGACGGTGACGACGCCCTCGTCGTTCCGCGTGACGGTACGGGACCACACCTTCTCGTCGAGCGCGTTCAGGTCGGCCGGCGGCGGGGCGTAGTGGCCCTCGGGCAGGACGTCGGCGTAGCGGGGCCCGGCGGGGTGCGCGGAACGGCTCATCGGTATCTCTCTTCGCGGTTCACAGGAAGTCTGGGGCGTCTATGCCGAGGAGGGCGAGGCCGCCTGCCAGCACCGTCCCGGCGGCTTCGGCGAGTGCCAGCCGGGCGCGGTGGGCGGCCGAGGGTTTCTCGTCCCCCTTGGGCAGGACGTGGTGCTGGAAGTCGAGGAGCGCGTCGGCGACGGCGACGAGGTGCCGGGTGAGCCGCTCGGGCGCCTGGTGGTGCGCGGCGGCTTCGAGCACGAGCGGGTACTCGCCGAGCAGCCGGAGCAGCTCACGGCCGTGCGCGTCGTCCCCGGGCTCACCGCGGAACCCGAGATGGGCGGCATTGCTCGCGAGCGCCCGCGCGCGCGCATGGGCGTACCGCACGCGGAAGAACTCGCTGGACTCGTCCTGGACGAGCAGCCCGGGGGTGAAGGAAGGGGTCTCGCGGGCCGGTACGCGGAGCATGGCCCAGGCGGCGGCGTCCGCCCCGTACGCGGCGACGACGTCCCCGTCGCGGCGGGCGACGGGTGCGACGCGGATCTCGGGCCCGTCGGGGAGGCCCTGGCTCTCCCGGATCCGCCGCACGGCCGGCCGCAGGGTGCTCCCGCGCGGTTCCCGGCCGGGCGCGTGCCCGTACCGGACGCCGTTCTCCCTCACCTCCCGGACGAGGGCGGCGGCGGAGACGGGGGCGAGGCTGAAGTTCAGGAAACCCGGGCCGGTGATCTCCACGCCCTCGATCCCCGGCTCGTCGGCGAGCAGCCGGCCCGCGAGCACCCGGGCGACCTCACGGGGTTCGAGCCTGGCGCCCTTCGCCACCTGGAGCGCGACGGGTGTGGCGTACTCCCCCACTCCGCCGGGGCGGGTCCGCTCGACGACCACCCGCTCGGGGACGCTCGCGGCGAGTTCACCGCTCTCGACGGCACGGCGTACGGCTTGTACGACGGCACGAGAGAGGTCGGCGGGGATCACGGAACCCAGCCTAGGCGAGAAGCCCCTGGGCCATGCATCGGGTTTCGCCATGTGAAATAGGAGGCGGGCCCCAGGCCCCTTCAGGCCTCCCCAGACCCCTTCAGGCCCCTCGCCCGGCCCTCCCGGCCCGCCCGGCGGGCGCCCCCTTCCGCTCGACGAGCCGCCGTACGACCCGCACCAGCTCGGCGGGCTCGAAGGGCTTGGCGACGAACGCGTCCACCCCGGCGGCGATCCCGGCCTCGACCTCGTGCTGCGTACAGGCGCTGACGATGGCGACGGGCACGTGCCGCGTCCGCGGATCGGCCCGCAACTGCGCGGCGGCCCCGAACCCGTCCAGCCGGGGCATGACCACATCAAGGGTGATCGCGTCGGGACAGACCCGGTGAACGACGTCCAGACACTCGGCACCATCGTTCGCGGTCACGACCTCGAAGCCCTCCAGCTCGAGATTGACCTTGATCAGCTGCCGGATGACCTTGTTGTCGTCGACAACAAGCACCCGGCCCGAGGCGCCTGGCACAACTTGAGAGTAGGTCGCCCTAAGCCCCCGCGTCCGGGTTTTTGCCACTTCCACCCCCTCCGGGCGACCGACCTCCCCGTCCCGCCCAAATCGGTTCCTGATCACCCCGCGGAAGCTGGTAGTGTTCAACCCGTCGCCGCAACGCGAACGACACGCCCCCGTAGCTCAGGGGATAGAGCAACGGCCTCCGGAGCCGTGTGCGCAGGTTCGAATCCTGCCGGGGGCACTTCGCAAGAAGTGCTAAAGAAGCCTCTGACCTGCAGAAATGCAAGTCAGGGGCTTTCTTGTTCCTATCAAGAGACACACGGCCTGTCTGACCGTTGCGCTTTCTGGCACCTCGCCCCTCACACCTCCCCGACCTGGATCGCCGTGTCCTGGCCGAGGACGCGGCCGACAACGGCTACATGTCCCGGTGTCTGGCAGCGGGTTGGCGCGTTCGCGCCCCCGACGGCTGGGAGCTCGTGGCACTGCTGCGCGAGAGGCAGCAGTCCGCGTCGGGAGAGGGAGGGGACCGGGGATGAGTGCCGTAAGGGCGCGAGTCGCTGTCGCACCGCAGGCCAACGGGGACATCCGGCGCGTCGATTCGGGGACCGGGGACGCGGTCGGCGAGTTCGTCCGCCGGCTGCGCGCCGACCGGTCCGGCCGCGCCCTGCGGCTCACGCCTCTGCGCGCCGCCGGTGACGATCGCACCCTTCCCCACCCCTGTCGCCCCGGTACCTTGTGCGCCGGACGCGGGCACCGTCGCCGACGTCCGGCGGGCGCCTCCTAGCCGCCCGGGGTGAGGGTGGCGGCCAACAGGCGGGCGCTGGAGGGGATGGCGTGGGCCGGTTCACCGTAGGCGGCGTGAGCCTGGTCCAGGGTGGGCATGAGGCTCGGGGCGCGGTCGTCGGGGGCGCGTTCGAGGAGCGTGATGCCGGTCTCGGCCTCCTGAGTGGGGGCGTAGCCGGCGGCGCGCAGGGCGGTGAGGGTCTCCTCCGGGGGTGCTGTGGAAATCAGGACGGTGGGGGCGATGCGGCGCAGCCGGAGTTTGGTCAGGCCGCGGGCCCGGGCCACCTCGGCGATCAGGGCGGTGTCGTCGGAGCGGATGCAGCAGGCGGAGCGGACGACCTTGAGCTGTCCGTGGGTGCGGGCGGTGTCCTTGATCGTGTAGGCGAGCGGCTGGGGCAGAGGGGTGCCGCGCTCGCTTGCCGCCGTGAGGCCGTTGAGGAGTTCGTCGGCGCTCCAGCCCGCGTCCAGGGCCCGGCGTACGGAGGTCGCCGTGATCCGCCAGACCACGGCGTGTCCTTCGGACTCGATGTCGCCGACGGCGGAGAGCAGGTCGGCCAGTGCCGGTGCGGGCGCGCCGGTGACGGTGGCGGTCAGGTCGCTCTGGAACCGGGCCGTGTCACTGGGCTCGGGCAGCGCGGCGTACAGGTCCTCGCGGAGGGTGGTCACCGCCTTCGCCAGGGTGGGGCGCAGGGACAGGTCCTCGCTCAGGCCCTCGGAGCCGCGGGCCGACGGGTCCGTGTCCGCGCCGGGCACGGCCGGGTAGTGGTGGGCGGCGCCCGCCTCCAGCAGGCGGCACAGGGACCGGCCGACGGGGGTGAGCGCGCCGTGGGCGACCACGCCGAGCAGGGCCGCCTCGGTCAGGGTGGCCGCCATGCGGTCCATGACTCCGTCCAGGCCGGTCAGCTCCCCCGTGGCGTCTGCGGCCAGGTGAGCGCGCAGGGCGGGCTGGAACCATGCGGCCAGGGAGAGTAGTTCGGTGTATCCGCGCGCGTTCGCGGTCAGCCCGTGGCCGTCGGGGAGGACGGCGAGCGCTCGTAGGACCCCGGTGCGGAGGGTCACGGCGTCCTCGTCCCGCGGGCTGATGAGCGCGACCGGGGTCTCGTCGGGGTCCGGCCAGTGGGTGAGAACCGCGGGGAGCGCAGCCCAGGCGGCGAGCAGCGGCAGCAGCTTGCCCGCTGCGGGGGCGGCGGCCCAGGAGTCGTAGCGGTCGCTCGGCAGCAGCCGGGCGGAGGGCTTGGGGGCCTTGGAGTTCCGGCGGCCCCGGGAAGGCGGAGCCGGTTCGTCGTTCTGGGGTGCGGCCAGGCCGGCGTTCACCGCGAGGTCCAGCCACAGCCGGGTGCCGGCCTCATCGGCCCCGGCCGCCCTGGCCAGCCGGCGGGTGTCCCGTACGGCGATCCCGCCCGCCTTGCGGATCGCGACCGGCTCGGCGGCCAGTGCCCGCAGGACCAGTTCGGCCCGCCAGGCGGCTGCCGCGGCGGCCGTGCCGCCCTCGCCCTCCCAGCCGGACGGCAGCGGCGCGGTGGCGGTGAACGGCTCCGGTTCCAGCCGGGGGCTGGGCACCGCGCCCTCATCGCGGAGCGCACGGGCGACCTCGTACGGAAGTTCCACCAGGTCGAGGCCGCAGGGGATCAGCAGTCCGCGCCCGGCCAGCCAGTCGGTGCCCTCGTCGCCGCTGCCGCCCTCCCGGAAGACGTACTTGGCGTCCGGGCCCGCGTACTGCGACGCGTACCGGCCGACGAAGCAGTGGGTGCGCAGCAGTGGCGGGCCGGGTACCAGGTGGTCCAGCAGCTCCAGCGCCCGGACCGGGGCGTCCGCCAGCAGTGCCCGCACGCGGGCGGGATCGGCGAGCAGGGCGGTGATCAGCTCCTGGGCCCGGTCGCGGGTACGCGCCGCGCCCTCGCCGAAGAGGTTCGCGGCGATCCGTTTCACCTCGGGGGCGTTGTAGGCGTTGGTCAGCAGCCGGTCGGCCGTGCGCCCGTAGCCGTCGAACCCGGCGGCGCGGACGTGCAGCAGTGGCGGCAGCGCCAGTTGGCCCTTGGGCGCGGGGAGCAGCAGCGCGCGCTCCCGCAGTCGGGCGAGCGTGTGCTCCGCCCGCCGCCGCTCCTCCCCCGGCTCGAACCAGGCCAGCACGTCCCGCTCGGGCACCAGGCGGTCCGCGGGCACCACCGGGGCAAGCGGCTTGCGCTGTTGCCAGGGATGGCGGGGCCCGTCTTCGGCCTCGCCGCCGGCTACGGGGCCGTGCCGCTCCAGGGCGAGGGAGGCGATGGAAGCGAGCAGTTCGAGTTCTCCGGCGGTGCCCGCCATCAGGCCCTGGCACACCGACTCGTCGGTGAGCAGGTGTTCGGCGAGCTCGCGGAGGTCGGTGATCCGCCGGTACTCGGCGGCGAGCGGCAGATCACGCTCCTCCAACAACGCGGTGAGCCGCTCGGAATCCAGGGTGCCCAGCCATTTCGCGAGGGTGGTACGCGCATTCACCCGGCCAGGCTAGCGTCGCCCGGTCACCCCTCGGGGGTGAACCGGCCGTGCCCGTCCTCTCGGACCGCCGCGCTCAGTACCGGCGCGGGTACCTCACCGTGCCCGCTCCTGGCGGCCCGCGCCCTGAAGGTCACGCCGATGGTTCGCCCTTGGTGGGGGTCGCGTCCTGTTCGCGTGCGGGGTCCGGTCCTGCGGCGGTCTGGGCGGGGGGTGGGGGGCGGGGGGTTGCCGTCAGGGTCAGGGCCGTGGCCGTCAGGGAGACGAGGCCGCCTGCCGAGAGGGACCAGCGGGGGCCCCAGTGGTCGGACAGCCAGCCCGTCAGGAGGGCGCCCAGGGGGGTCGTGCCCATGAAGATCAGGGTGAAGAGGGCCATCACGCGGCCCCGGTAGGCGGGGTCCGAGCCGAGCTGGATGCGGTGGTTGGCCGCCTGGGCGAAGTACATCATCGCGAAGCCCGTGAGGGCCAGGAGGAGGCAGGCCGTCGGGAGGGTGGGGGCCAGGCCCGTGAGGGCTTCCGCGGCTCCGAAGGCCAGGGCGGAGCCGGTGACCACGGCGGCCGTCGGGCGGGTGCGGCGGGCCGTTGCCGCGAAGGCCGCCAGCAGGGAGCCCGCCGCGAGGGAGCTGCTCAGCAGCCCGAAGGCGGCCGAGCCGGTGTGGAACTCGGCCTTGGCCAGCAGGGGCAGCGTCAGCTGGAAGTTGAAGCCGGCCAGGCCCAGCACGCCGGTCAGGGCGAGGGGGAGGACCAGGTCGGGGCGCCGGGTCACGTAGCGGATGCCGTCCCGGATGCGGGGCGCGGACGCAAGGGAGGGCGGGCCCTGGAGTTCCGCGGGGCGCATCAGCGCGAGGCCCGCCACGGCACCCAGGTAGCTGCACGCGTTGATCAGGACCACCGGCCCGACGCCCAGGCGTGCGATGAGCAGGCCGGCCGCCGCCGGACCCGCCACCCGGGCGGCGTTGAAGTAGGCGCCGCTCAGGGCCGAGGCGTTGGGCAGCAGTTCACCGCCCACCATCTCCCCCGTGAAGGCGATGCGGGTGGGCACCTCCACCGCGCCGACCGTCCCGAGGGCGAGGGCGAAGAGCCAGATGTGCCACAGGCGGACCTCGCCCAGGAGGATCCATGCGCCGAGGAGGAAGGACAGGGCCCCCGACGCCAGGTTGGCGAGGATCAGGATGCGGCGTTTGCTGTGGCGGTCGGCGAGCCGGCCGCCGTAGAGGGTGAGGAGGAGTACGGGTGTGAACTGGAGGGCGGTGACGACGCCCAGGGCCGTGCCCGAGTTCCCCGACAGCTCCAGCACCAGCCAGTCCTGCGCGACCACCATCATCCAGGTGCAGGTCACCGACAGGAGCTGGCCGAGGAAGAAGAGCCGGAAGTTGCGTATGGAGAGGGAGTCGAAGGCGCGTTTCAGGGTGTGCACGGTCGCTCGTTTCCCTTCACCCCGTTCCCTCGATTCTCCGTGGTGAGGGGGGACCGGCCACTCGGCGAGGCTTCCGGTGGTCCGTACGAGGGCGACGGGCCGGGGTTGGTGGGTTTGGGGGGTGGGTGGCGGGCGGGGGCGTGCGTAGGGTGGTTCGTGAGGCCGCTTTGTGCCCGTTGACCAGGTGCTTTGCGGCGAGGGAGCGCACAGAGGATGGGGCGACGAGGATGCGTGAGCTTGCGGGGACGGCGCGGCAGTGGGCGGCCGAGGGGCGGGTGGCGTTCCTGGCCCGGCCCGTGACCGAGCAGGGGTTCGGGCCCCGGGACCCCGCCGGGGCCGTGCTGGTGGACGCCCGCGGGGAGTGCGTCGGGGGCCTGTACCGGGGGGTGTTCGACGCCGAGCTGATCGCGGAGGCCGGGGCCCTGGGCTCGGGGGAGACCGCGCGGGTGTGCGAGGTGTCGGTCGGGGCCGGTGAGGCCACGGAGGCGAAGCTGACCTGCGGCGGGCAGGCCGAGGTGTTGCTGCAGCCGTTGTCCGCGATCCCCTCGGAATGGTGGGAGCTGCTGGGCACCGGGGCCGGGGTGGCGCTCGTGACCCGGCTCAGCGAGGGCGCGGACGGCGCCGTGAGCGAGGTCGTACGGGCCGACGACGTACCGGCCGACGACGCCGGGCGGCGTGCCGGGGAGCTGCTGGGGACCCGGCGGCCCGGGCGGGACGCCCTGTACGGGGGCTCCGGGCTGGTGCTGGTGGAGGCGTACCCGTCGGCCCCGTACGTGGTGATCGGCGGGTCCGGGGAGCTGGCCGAGGTGATCGGGGCGCAGTCGGCGCTGCTCGGCTGGGAGTCCGTGGTGGTGGAGAACGCGGCGGACGCGGAGAAGGTGCTGACCGCGCACCGGGACGCCGCCTGCCTGGTGCTGCTCAGCCACGACCCGGACTTCGACGTGCCGACCCTGCTCGGCGCCCTGTCGCTGGAGATCCCGTACGTCGGCGCGCTCGGCTCCCGGCGGACGACCGCCCGGCGCCAGGACGGGCTGGTGGCCGCCGGGGTGGGGGCGTCCGACCTGGCGCGGGTGCACGGGCCGATCGGGCTGGACCTGGGCGCCAAGACCCCGGCGGAGACGGCGCTGGCCATCTGCGCCGAGATCCTCGGGGTGCTCGGGGGCCGGGACGCGCGGGGGCTGCGGGACTCGGACGGGCCGCTGCGCTGAGGGGCCCCGTTTGCGGCTCCCGTTGCGGCTCCCGTTGCGGCCGCCGGTTCCGGCCGCCGGTTCCGGCCGCCGGTTCCGCCGTTCACGAGGTGCGGCCGCCCCCCGTCATCCATTCGGAGTAGAGGGGCGGTGTGCGCCCCGCGGCCGTCGGCCCCGGCCCGGGGCGGGGCGGGCGGCCGTTTCCGGGGGGATTCTTTGCGGTGGCCCCACGTGCAAACAGGGCGAAAACGGGAAAATGCTCTCTATGGACACGATCCTCAGCGTGGACAAGATCCTGAGCGACATCGCGTGGTTCTTCGTCGTCGGCCTCGTCATCGTCGGCGTCCTGCTCGCCGGCTTCAAGCTGGGCCAGCGGGTCCGGGCGAAGGAACCGCCGCCGCCCACCCCCGAGAGCCAGCCGCACCTGCCCGAGGGCGGGGCGGTCCACGAGGTCCGCGAGGAGCGTGACCCGGTGGAGATCCCCGAGGGCGGTCTGCGGCCGCACGAGATGCAGGGCTACGGGAACTTCGGCTCCACCACCTCCAGCCATGCCGACGAGGTACGGGCCGAACGCGAGTCCGGCTACAAGAAGCCGGAGGGCCCGGGGCCGCACCCGCAGCCCGGGGCCCCGCCCGACGCGGGACGCGGCGCACACGCCTGAACACCACACCGACGGGCCTCTGACCCGCGCCTCCCGCGCAGGTCAGAGGTCCGTCCGTAGCCGCAGCACCTCCGGTGGCGGGTGGCGCGCCGAGCTGTGCCGGACCTCCGCCGCCAGCGGCGGGTCCAGCAGGCTGAACGGCACCTCGCCGAGCCCGGTCGCCGTGACCGTGGCACCGCCCGCGCCCCCTCCCCGGCCCCCTCCCCGGCCCCCTCCCCCGGCGGCCCGCACGCGCTCGGCGACGGCCGCGGCCAGCTCCGTGCGCAGCACCGCCGAGAGCGGGCTCGACACCAGCGGCGCCTCGTCCTCCTCCCCCGGCAGGACCAGTACGAGCGCCAGCGGGCGGCGCGGGGTGCCCGTGTAGCCGATCACCGCCGCGTCCCGCACGTTCGTGTGGCGGAGTTTGCGCCAGGCGCGCCTCCCGGCCGGGTAGGACTGGTCCAGCCGCTTCACGACCAGGCCCTCGATGCCGCTGGCGGGCAGGGTCTCGTACCAGGTCTCGGCCAGCTCCGGATCCGTCGTCATCGGCACCGGCTGGAGCGGCGGGCCGAGCGGCAGCAGCAGGTCGACCAGCAGGGCCCGGCGCCGTGCGTAGGAGCGGCCGCGCACGTCCACCCCGGCCAGCTCCAGCACGTCGAAGGCCGCGTACGAGGCCGGCAGGCTCTGCGCGAGCACCGCTGCGCGGGCCGCGGTGGCCGCCGCGCGCCGCTGGACCAGCGCGAAGTCCGTGCGGCCGGCGTGCCAGACGACCACCTCCCCGTCCAGCACGGTCCCGGCGGGCAACTGCCGTGCGGCCGCCGCGAGATCGGGGAAGGCCGCGGTGACGATCCGCCCGGAGCGGGCCTGGAGCGCCACGTCCTCCGCGGTGCGCAGCACGACCATGCGGTGGCCGTCGAACTTCGGCTCGTACGCCAGGCCCGCCGCCCGCGGCAGGGTCCGTACGGCGGTGGCGAGGGCGACCTGGACGGCCGGCGGGGTCACGGCAGGCTCCCGGCCCGTCCGGGGTCGGTCAGCGGGGCGAGGAGGTCGCCGTCGCGGGCCAGCCGGGGCGGGATGTCGTCGGCGAGGAACACCAGGTCGGAGGGGTCCCGGCAGGCTTCGACCTCCGCCCAGGAGACGGGCGCGGAGACGGTCGGCATGGGCCGGGCGCGCAGCGTGTAGGGGGCGGCGGTGGTCTTGGCGGCGGCGTTCTGGCTGTGGTCGACGAAGACCTTGCCGGGGCGGAGCGCCTTGGCCATGCGGTGCACGACGAGGTCGGGGAGCTCGGCCTCGGCCTCCTGGGCCAGGGTCTTGGCGTACGCGGACACGTGCGCGGAGGGGACCGGTTCGAGCGCCACGGCCAAGTGGAGGCCCTTGGAGCCGGAGGTCTTGGCGTACGCGGTCAGGCCGTCGGCGGCGAGGCGCTCGCGCAGCCACAGGGCGGCGGCGCAGCATTCGACGACGGTGGCGGGCGGGCCGGGGTCGAGGTCGAGTACGAGCCGGTCGGCGACGGCGGGAGCGCCGGCCCGCCACTGGGGGGTGTGGAACTCGACGACGAGGTTGGCCGCCCACATCAGGGACGCCAGGTCGGACACCACCACCTGTTCGGCCCGCTCGTCCTCGGAGCGGGGCACGGGGGTGGTCTTCACCCAGGCGGGCGTGCCGGGCGGCGGGTTCTTCGTGAAGAAGAGCTGGCCGTCCGGGCCGTCCGGATAGCGCAGGAAGGAGAGCGGGCGGTCCTTGATGTGCGCGAGGAGGGAGTCCGCGACGGTGGCGTAGTAGTGCAGCACCTCGCCCTTGGTGAAGCCGGTCCCCGGGTAGAGGACCTTGTCCAGGTTGCTGAGCGCGATGCGACGCCCCTCCACCATCGTGATCGGCGTCATACGATGAGATTGCCACGAATCAGGAGGAACCGTGCGATCCATTTGGAACGGGGCGATCTCCTTCGGCCTGGTCGGCATCCCGATCAAGCTCGTGAACGCCACCGAGAGCCACTCGATCTCCGTCCGTCAGATCCATGTGACCGACGGCGGTTCTCTGGGGGGGTAACGGCTGTCGCGCGCTGTTCTGCGGAGAATCAGGGCAGGTCAGAACCGATCGGGTGATCGCGTCGGCGTGCAACAGGTGTGGCGCGGGGTGGGTTCAGGCAGAGGCCCGCTTGGTGGTCTTCTTGGCCGCGGTCTTCTTCGCGGTGGCCTTGGCCGTGCTCTTCGTAGCGGCGGTGGTCTTCTTCCCGCCGGCTTCCTTCGGTGATGCGGCCGTCTTCTTCGCCGCGGAGCCTGTCGTCTTCCTGGCCGGAGCTGCCTTCTTCGCCTGAGCCTTCTTCGCGGTCTTGCGGACAGGCAGGGTCCGGACCTCGGCCGTCGTCTCCTCGGCAGCACCGCGCTCCCCACGCGACTCCTTGGCCGCGCGAACGCTGTTCTCCAAGGCGGCCATGAGGTCGATGACCTTTCCGCCCGTCGGGGCGGCTTCCTCTTCGTGCGGTAGCTCAACACCCTGGAGCCTGGCTTCGATCACCTGCTGGAGGGCTTCCTGGTACTCGTCGTGGAGGGTGGACAGGTCGAAGTCCTGGGACAGCATGTCCATGAGGGACCTGGCCATCTGCAGTTCCTGGGGGCGGATCGTGACCTCTCCCTCCGGCGCGACACCGGCGGCGGGCCGGACCTCGTCGGGCCAGAGACAGGTCTGCAGCACGAGCGTGTCCTCGTGCACTCGGAGCACGGCGAGCGACTCTCTCGACCGGATGGCGATCTTCGTGACGGCGATCTGTCCGGATTCGGTCAGGGCCTCTTTGAGCAGGGCATAAGGCTTGTCTGCCGCGCGATCGGAAGTGCCGACGTAATAGGCCTTGGAGAACATCAGCGGATCGATGGTCTCGGCATCGACGAAGGCCAACACGTCGATGAGCCTCTTGCTGGGGAGGGGGAGATCGGCGAGGTCTTCGTCAGACAGCATGATCACGCTGCCGTCCGGGGCCTCATAGCCCTTGGTGATCTCTTCGTACGGAATCTCGACGTCCTCGGCCTCACATACGCGCCGCAGCCGCACCCTGGAGCCGTCCTTCTCGTGCACCTGGCGAAGCGTAATGTCGTGCTCCTCCGTGGCCGTGAAGAGCTGGACTGGGATCGTGACCAGCCCAAACGATATAGCCCCCTTCCAGGTCGCCCTCATACCGCGCTCCTTCCCTGGGACCCTCAGGCTAAGCCGAGGGCAGGCACCGCGACACTCGGCGACTGCCCAGCACTGAAGGCCAGGCAGCAGGTCGGCGGTCGGCGCCCCCACCTCGATGCGATCCCGCCACGTAGCCACGGATCTGCGTGCCCGGCGGCCGGTCCGGTCATTAGGCTGCGAACCGGGGATCAAGATCAACGGGGGTGGACATGTCATTCGACGACGAGTGGTCGCAGATCAGGTCCGAGCAGGCCAGGATGCGCCTGAACCAGCTCGACGACGGCGGAGGTGGTGGGAGCGGCAGCGACGGGGCACCCGATCTGAAGACTTCGGCCGGTGACAAGAAGGCCGCGGCCGAGGCGATCCGGCAGATCTTGTGCCCGGACACTGCCAAGGCAGGCGACCATGCAGACGCGGCGACGACCGCCGCCCGGACCGCCTTCGGTGGCTGGGAAACGGCCTCCGCCCTGAAAACGGTCGACGAGACCTGGTCGGGCCAGGTGAAGCTGCTCCTGGGCCGGCTTACTGGCGAGGCCAACGCACTGAGCGGGGCCGGGCTGCTCTTCCAGCAGCAGGATCTTGCCGTCAGGGACGGGTACCAGCAGCTTCTGGGCGGGCAGGGGCGAAGCTGATGCTGAATTACCACGAGGTCATGACTACCGACTTCACCACCCTGGGCTCGGCCGCGACGGCCTGGGATGCCATGGCAGGGAAGTTCGAGTCGCTCAGGACAACGTACGAGAAGAAGGTGCCGTCCACCACTACCAGCGGCGTGTGGCTGGGCCAGGCCCAGCAGGTTGCCGCTCCCCGCTTCGCCGTCACCCGCAACGAGTACAGCAACGCCCAGATCCAGGCACGGGCCGTCGCCGCCCTGCTCCGCGACGCGGAGACCCTCTTCAACGAGCTGCGCGGCAAGGTCAAAGCCGCCGTGGATGAGGCGGTGGCCGCCGGGATGAAGGTCAGCGAAGGCGGGAACGCCTCGTTCGACTTCTCCAAGGTCGACGCCGCCACCGCGAACGCCGCCCGGCACGATCCCGACCTGGCAGAGGTGGAACGTTCCTGGACCCACCGGATCCAGCAGGCCGTGGACGCCTTCGAGGAGGCCGACCACGGCGTGAAGCTGGCGCTCGTGGACGCCGTCACCGATACGAACTTCAACGACGGCACCTTCGGCGGGTTCAACGGCAGCCGCCCCTACCCCTCGCTGGCAGCCGCCGCCAAGGGTGAGAACATGCCCAAGGATCGGGCGAAGGTCGCGGATTGGTGGCGCAGCCTGGACCCGGTGACGCGCGGCATCCTGCTGGAGGAGCAAGGCGACGCCCTCAAGAAGGCCGGGATCCTCGACCCTGCCTACCAGTGGCGTCAGGCTGACCCGGGCGCGGGTGGTTTCGGGACCGAGGAGCCCACCGCGCACGACGCCTACTTGCTGGCGCAGGCCGAGGCAATGATGGCCGGCGGGGACTTCGTCGGGAACACCGAGGCCTCCCGCAATCTCGCCCGCTATCTGGGCGGTACGGGTACGACGCTGCGGCTCGACATCGACCGCGCCATGAGCGACGACGGCAGCTTCCGCGCGGCGGTCGCCTCGGACATCTCCAACCACCAGGAGCAGTGGAAGCAGGAGGCACTGGAGGCTTTCGAGAAGTCAGGCGGTGCGCCGGTGTCGATCCCGGTGGAGACGAAGGCGGTCGGCGGCACATTCGAGGACCGCAATTGGTACCTCGGAGTCGGCTCCCACATGCGCAATGTCTCGGGGAATGTCTCGGTCGTGCCGGATGCGCAGGGACAGCCGAAGATCACCATGGATTACCAGGTCAACGTGTGGGACCGCTACAACTGGGATGCGGGCAAGGAGACCCCCATCGGTCCGGTCACCATCAAGGACACCGACATGGCCCGCCTCCACACCGTCGGTCTGGCACAGGAATTCGACATGCAGGGAAGCAGTTCAGCCAAACAGCACGACCTGGGTAGCGCCGACGCACCGGTAGTGCCCGCCGGGGATCCAGGACGCGACGGTACCCGCAAGGACCCCGCCCGGGGTGAGCAGGAAAACCGGTGAAGCGTACGACCCCCCTCGCCATCCGCATCGCTTATGCAGCGGTGACGGTCCTGCTGGCCCTCTCGGCCACTGCCTGTACCCACAGCGGCGACAGCAGCGCCCCGAAGACCCGAAGCGGGGGACCCGTCTGGGTAGAGGGCCAAGGCGCCACTGAGGCAGCCGGGTTCATGCGCGTCCAGACACCGACCGGCGCCACCGAAATCAAAGGGGCGGTGCAAAACAGCTTCCAGGACACCACCTACCTGATCGCCTTCACGGCAACGACGGCCGCCGCCGAGGCGTTCATCACCGATCTACGCCCCGAGGAAGCCCCGCGGGCCAGCACCCCGCGCGACCCCAAGACGTACACAACCATCACCCCGTGGTCCCACCTCGGCCTGCCGGAGCCGGAAACCGAGCAGAAGGTCCGGACCGCTTCGGTGTGCCCGCCCTGCATCAAGGACGAGCGCAGGTCCAACGTCCAGTCCATCACCATCTTCATCCAAGACATCGGCGACGGCCGTGCACGGGTCTACCTGAAGGCATTCTGACCTGGTGGGGTACGGCAGCGGTGGCACCTAAACGTCCCAATCCTCGGCTCACCCGGGTCGGTTCAGTGCCCGGGTGAGTTCACGATTGGCGGCTCGGGCTGCTTGCAGCTCTTCAGTCCGCTCGTCGAGCTGGGTGCGGAGATCGACTGCTTGCTGCTGGAGGGTGGTGATCTGACGCTGAAGGTGGTCGATGTCCACTGAAGCGCCAAGGCCGGAGTCGACGATCGAGATCGTTCGTTCGTGCCCGCCGACGAGATCGATCCGCTCCAGATGGACGCCGCGTACTACCTCGCGGCGAAGGCGGGCGGGGCGTTCGAGCCGGCGGAGGCGGTGGTGGAGCCGGCCGGCGGGCAGGTGATCGACCTGATGGCGGCGCTGGAGAACAGCGTGCGGGCCGCCAAGGCCTCGCGGGGCGAGGAGGGCCGGGACGGCGGTACGGAGGCGGAGGTGACCCCGATCCGGCGGAAGGCGGCGGCCGCCGCACCGAAGGCGGTGGGTGGGAAGAAGTCGACGGCCGGGGCCGCCGGCCGCAAGACGGCCGCGGCGGGGAAGAAGACCACGGCGAAGTCCGCTTCGACGGCCTCGGCCGCCAAGCCGGACCGCAAGAAGTCGACTTCGGCCGCCACCAAGTCCGTCTCCACGGCCAGGAAGTCCACCTCGGCGACCGTCAAGTCCGCGTCCACCGCCGCGAAGAAGACGGCAGCCGCGAAGAAGGCCGCGCCCCGCAAGCGGAGTTCGGCCTGAGGGAGACGGCTCCCTCCAGGGCCTGACCGGTGGATCAGGGCCTCGGCCGCGATCCGCCGCACAGGCCCTGGACCCACGCCGGGCGAGCGCGGGCCACGGCAAAGAGGGCTTCGACCTCAGGGGGTTTGAGGGTCGCCGGCGTGCCCCGCAGGAGGGTCGTCAGGGTCGGGGGCTGGAGGACCAGGACGTCACGCTGCGTCGGGGCCACCTCCACCCGGGAGGCGTCGGCCAGCGCGAGGGCCGGGGTGACCGGCGCGGCCAGCACCCGGGCGGCACGCGCCGCGGCCCGCCGGATCCAGCGGGGGTCGGGGCGGGGCTCGCCCCGGCCCACCGTCAGCAGCAGGTCCCCGACCAGGGCGCGCTGGCGGCGGCCCGGGACCGTACGGACGGCGAGGACGCCCGGCGGGCCGATGAGCAGGTGGTCCAGCAGCCCCAGACCGGGCAGGGGGACGTCGTGCAGGGCCCGCCAGTCCGACGCCTCCAGCAGGTCGACCTCCGCGCCGGTGCGCTGCCGGGCGTGGAGCTCCTGCCGCATGCGGTGCCGGGCGCGGCTGCCCGGTGAGCCGTACGCCAGCTCGCCCAGCAGGGTCTCGCCGGGCCGGTTCGGGGCCAGGTCCCGGTCGGGCGGCAGGCTCAGGCCGCGCAGCTCGGCGGGGGTGGGCACCGGGGGCGGGCCGATGGTCCAGCCGCGGGTCAAGTACGGGCGCAGGGCCGCCAGTACCGCCTCGCGCTGGTCGTCCGCCAGGACGCTGATCCGGTTGGCCTGCCGGTCGTACCAGGCCACCGCCCGGCCGTCGGGCCGGTTGACGTAGAGCCGGCCTCGGCCGGGCCGGCCGCTCGGAAGGACCTTGAGTCCGCGCATCGGCCTCACCCCCGCCGTCCATGGGAGCAGGCGGCGCGCCCCTGGGCAATCCCTCGGTTGTGTAACAGCTCCGTCGGCTCCCTGCGGCCTTCCTGTTACAAGGTCATCGCCCTACCGCAACGGCCGGGGCCTACTTTTGTGCCGTCTGGAAGCGCCAGGCCCTGACCGTTGCCGAGGGAATCCCGTGGAAACCGCCCGCCGCCGCACCATCGTTCGCGCCACCGCCGTGACCGCATGCGCCGGCGCACTGCTGGCACTGCCGACCGCCGCCGCGCTCGCCGACGGGGCACCGGCCGCCTCCGGCGCGCAGCGGACCCTGGTCAGCAGCATCTCCCTCGCGGACGGCCGGTCCACCGCCAAGGTGTACCGCCTCGCGAAGGACGCGTACCAGGCCGAGATCCTGCGCGCCGGCTCCAAGGTGGCCACCCTGACCAGCCGCGACGGGTCCACCGGGGTCGGCGCCGCCGGTGAGCTGCACGCCGCCCTGCGGCCCGACGGGCGGCTGTCCTCCTGGGTCGGCGACACCGTGCCCGGGGACGGCTCCCACGCGGTGGCCGGGGACGGCCACAAGACCGGCACCCGGCACGGCGGGGGTGGCGGCGGCCAGGTCGTGCCCGCTTCGCTGGACACCCCGGCGGGCGCCCCGGCGGACACCCCGGCCAAGGGGGGCTCCGGCGCTCCCGGCACCGCCGAGGCGCTGCGGCTGAACACCCTGGCCGACGGGCCGGGCGACGGCGTGCTGCTGCTCGCCGCGGGCGGCGGCATCGCGGCCATCGGCGCGGCCGGGCTGGGCTTCGCGATGCTGCGGCGCGGGCGTACGGACGGCTGACCGACACCTCTGGGCGACAAATGGGGTGGAGCTCCGCATAAGGTTGGCGGGATATCGACCATCGCCGACCGGCCGCGCGCAGAGGAGGGCCCCGTACGTGCGAACGCCCTCCGCCGCGGCGCTGCTGGCGGCGGCCCTGCTGCCGCTGGCCGCCGCCTGCGGGAACACCGGCGGTCTCGCCTCCGCCGGGCCGACCCCGACGGTCGGCGGACCCGTACACCTGTGGCCCGAGCGGAAGGGCGCCGAGGTGCCGCCCGCCGACCCCGGGGGCGCGCCGCCGGAGTACGTACGGGGGCTGCCGAAGGTCACCGACCAGAACGTGCACGAGGTCGACCCCGTCGCGCTGGTGCAGGCGGAACTGCGCGCCCACCCCGACATCAGCGTCGGCGCGGACGGCATGCCCGCGGAGACCGCCGCCGCCATCCGCGCCTGCGGGAAGACCGGACAGGACCCGGCGGCGTGCCCGGTGCGGCAGCCGTACTACCGGGACCTCACCGGCAACGGCAAGGACGAGCTGGTGATCGGCATCGAGTTCCCCGACCGGATGATGTCCGTACGGGTGTACACGGTGGACGCGGGCGGCCGGATCAACCGGATCATGGCCACCACCGAGACGGTGATCAGCGTGGAGCTGGCGGGGCGGGACGTCATCCTGCGCGTGCCGAGCGGCAACCCCGGCTACGAGCTGATCACCGCCTGGTCCTGGGACGCGAAGCAGCGGACGATGCTGCCGGAGCGCGAGCAGATCGTACGCGTCCCCGCCGGGTCGGCACCGCAGCCGGCTTCGCCGTCGAGTACGCCTCCGAACACCCCGTCGAGCAGCGCGTCGGTCACGCCGTGAGGGCGTGGCTGCCGGCCTGGACGGCCACGCTGACCTGGAAGTCCGCCTGCTTCATCGTGGTGATGTGCTGCTCGCTCGCGGCAGTGCTGGGCGTACTGGTGCACGTCGAGGTGACCCGGCAGACGGTGGCGGCGGCCCGGGACAAGGCGCTGGGCAAGCTGGACGAGGCCTCGTACGCGTACGAGGCGGGCGAGGCCCTGCCGCCGCAGTCGGGGCTCGACCCGGCGGGGCTGCCGCCGGAGCTGCGGGCGCTCGCGCTGAGCGGTCAGCGCGGGACGGTCGTCGGCGACGTCGGCGGACGGCCGGTGATGTGGGCGGCGGCCCCGGCCGACGGGCGGGCGCTGGCCACCCTCATCGACTACGGCCAGAGTGCGGGAACCATCCGGGGCCTGGACAACGCGATCATCGGCTCCTCCGTACTGGCCCTCGGCGGCACCCTGCTGATCGGCGCCTTCGCGGTGACGCGGGTGACGCGCCGGCTGCACCAGACGGCGACCGTCGCCCGCCGGATCACCCAGGGCGACCTGGACGCGCGGGTCGGCGACCCGCGTACGGAGGACCCCTCACGGCACCCGGACGAGGTGTCGACGGTCGCGGGCGCGCTGGACACGATGGCGGGGACGCTCCAGCGGAAGCTGCAGAACGAGCAGCGGTTCACGGCGGACGTGGCACACGAGCTGCGCACGCCGCTGACGGGTCTGCAGGCGGCGTCGGAACTGCTCCCGGAGGGACGGCCGACCGAGCTGGTGCGGGAACGGGTGCGCACGATGCGGCAGCTGACGGAGGACCTGCTGGAGATCTCCCGGCTGGACTCGGGGAGCGAGCGGGTGGACACCGACCTGCACCAGCTGGAGCGGCTGGCACGGCGGGTGGTGCGGGCGTCGGGGCTGGAGACCGAGGTGGTCGTGGTGCGGGACGCGCACGTGGAGACGGACCGGCGACGGCTGGAGCGGGTCCTCGGCAACCTCCTCGCCAACGCGCACAAGCACGGGCGGGCGCCGGTGGTGCTGACGGTCGACGGGCCGGTGGTGACCGTACGGGACCACGGGGACGGGTACCCGGAGTACATCCTCACGGGCGGACCGCAGCGGTTCCGCAGCGGGGGCAAGGGACACGGCCTGGGCCTGACGATCGCGGCGGGCCAGGCGGAGGCGATCGGTGCCCGCCTGGAGTTCCGCCGCGCGGCGGGCGGCGGCGCGGAGGCGGTCCTGACCCTGCCGTCGCCCTAGCCGGGCGGGGGGTACGGGGCTTGCGGCGCGGGCCCGCCATCGCCCCCTCGACCCGGTGGGGCGGGGCGGCGGTTGCCCACCCGCCTCCCGTCTGCGGGCCGGTGGGGCGGGGAGCGGTGTCCCCTCGGGCGGTCTCACAGTCGGCTTGGGGGCTTCCCGTCAGTCCCATCGTCCTTCCGTGTCGGGCCGGTCCCTCAAGGGCGCTCCTTCGTCGCGTCGCTTCGCGATGGCCTTCGGCCACCCTTGACCGACCGACCCGCCCCGGAAAGCCGAAAGACTGCCGGGAAACCCCCAAACCAGCCCTGACACCGCCCCGCCAGGACCCCGCCCCCGAAGCCCCCGCCTCAGCGGCCGCCGCTCCGGGGCTTCGTCCACGGCCAGCGGAGCTTCGGCCTTTCGCCCGTCGGGGAGTAGGTGTACTTCCACCCCTTCTGGAGCCCCAGCCGCTTCGTGTAGCCCGACGGCACGCGTTCGTACAGCAGTACCGTCGGGGGGCCGCCGTCCGCCGACGGGACCGGGATCTCGTACCACTTCGGCGGGTGGCCCGTCGGGCCCACGAGGATCGGGAGGACGCGGCCGTCCATCGGCCCGCCCTCGAAGGGGGTCGGTTCGCTTCTCACCCCACCAGTGTCACAGCAGGTGCGCCGCCTCGGAGACCACCGGGATCACGCGGCGGGCCAGGACTCCCGCCGGGCCGTCGGGCCGTTCCAGGGCGAGGGCCGCGCGGGCGGCGGTGGCCGTCTCGGGGTCGGTGGCCGCCGTGGCGGTGAGGAGGGCGATGAACTGGTCCACCAGCCAGTCGCGGAGGGTGGCCACCTCGGGCTGTTTGCCCTCGTCGATCCAGATCAGCGAGGCGGCCTCCACGGCCGTGATCCAGGTGCGGACCATCATCCGCAGACGCGGGCCCGGGGCGGGCACGCCGAGGTGGAGCAGGATCTGCTCGGCGGCTGCGCGGCGGATGCCGTCCACCGTGGCCGTGGTGCGTGAGGTCTCCACGACGCTGCCGCCCTGGAGCAGCGCGGCGAAGCCGGCGTCGTGCTCGTCGACGAAGGACAGGTAGCGGTCCAGGACCCGGGACAGCCGCTGGGTCAGCGGGCCGGTCTGGGGTTCGGCGAAGCAGAGTTCGAGGACGTCCGCCGCCGAGCGCAGCGCGGCTTCGTACAGCTGCTGCTTGCCGCCCGGGAAGTAGCGGTAGACCAGCGGGCGGGAGACGCCCGCGGCCTCCGCGACGTCGTCGAGGGAGATCTCCTCCGGGGCGCGGTGCGCGAACAACGACAGTGCGGCGTCGAGGAGCTGGGCGCGCCGCTCCTCGACGCTCAGTCTGCGGTACGCCCGTACGGTCATGCCCGCAGAGTAGACGACCCGTCTACGCGAGGAGGCCGGAGCTGCGCCAGAGCCTGCGGCCGACGCCGCGCAGGACGCCGATGTCGTCGAGGAAGTCGGTGAGCCGCTTGGCGCCGGTCTGCATCACCTCGCGGCGGTGGCCGCTGGCCTTGACCTGGGCGACGGCTTCGCGGCGGTCGAGGCCGACGTTCTCGTAGACGGCGGGGTTGACGAAGGCCACGGAGAAGACGCGGGCGGCCTCGCCGCAGCTGATCCGGGTGAGTTCCTGCTCCCAGCGCGGGGCGGTCAGCATCTGGCGGCGCAGTTCCTCGCGGGCGTAGCGGACGTGCCGGGCCTCTTCGATGACGTGGATCCGGGTGACGCCGCGGACGAGGGGCTGGATGCGCTCGTCCGGGAAGGTCAGGCGCTGCATCCAGTCGAGGATCTCCTCGCCGAGGAGGGTGCAGGCGAAGGAGCCGGGGGTGGTGGAGACCGTCTTGAGGACGCGGGCGAGGTTGTGGTTGAGCCGGGTGACCGGGTACTCGGGGGCTCCGCCCTTCTGGATCATGCGGGCGAACATCATCGAGTGCCGGCACTCGTCGGCGATCTCGGTGAGCGCGTACCGGACGTGGTTGCTGGTCAGCGATTTGTCGTAGATGTGCCGGACCAGGAGCTGCATGAGGATGATCTCGAACCAGATGCCGAGGGAGGCGAGGGACGCCGCCTCGTGGCGGGAGAGGTCGATGCGCTGCTCCTCCCCCATCTTCTTCCACATCGGGGTGTCGTAGAGGGAGAGCAGCTCGGGCGGCCAGTAGTACTTGCCGTCGATCGGCGGTGCGTCCCAGTCGAGTTCCCGGTCGGGGTCGAAGGAGTGCTTGGCGGAGGATTCGAGGAGTCGTTCGGCGATCTGCTCGCGGTCCTTGAGGAGGCCGAGGGCGTCCCTCAGCGCGGCTCGTTCCGTCACTGTCGTCATGGCTTCGGGCACCTCGCGGTCGGGTTACCTGCGGTCACCCCTTATGAGACTCCCTGTCAGCAAGGTCGTCAATCCCTCCCGCACGACTTGTTGACCCCGCGTCTACCAACGTGTGACTCTGCCAACTGTCCACTCCCGCAAGGCAGTACGCGAAACGCGGTACGCGGTACGCGAGACGAGGAGGCGTCAGTGTCGACGCACGAGCTCTACACCCAGGCCCCGGACGAGCCCGTGTGGCCGGTGCCCGCCTCCGGTGCGGCCCGCTTCAGCTGGGAGTACGACGGGGGACGCGACCGCCTCCTCGCGCTGTACCAGAAGGGCAAGGACAAGCAGTGGGACGGCGCCAAGCGCATCGACTGGGACATCGAGGTGGACCCGTACGACCCGCTCGGCACCCCCGACGAGATGCTGACCCTCCACGGCACCCGGCACTGGGACCGGATGACCGAGCGGGACAAGGGCGAGCTGCGCCAGCACTACAGCGCCTGGAACTTCAGCCAGTTCCTGCACGGCGAGCAGGGCGCGATGGTGTGCGCGGCGCGCATCGTGGAATCCGTACCGGACCTGGACGCGAAGTTCTACTCCGCCACCCAGACCATGGACGAGGCCCGGCACGCCGAGATCTTCGGACGCTTCCTGCACGAGAAGGTCGGGATGCTCTACCCGATCAACGACAGCCTCCAGGGGCTGCTCGGCGACACCCTGCGCGACTCCCGCTGGGACATGCCCTACCTCGGCATGCAGGTGCTCATCGAGGGGCTGGCGCTGGCCGCCTTCGGGATGATCCGCGACACGACGGACAAGCCGCTGCCGAAGCAGATCCTCGCGTACGTGATGCAGGACGAGGCCCGCCACGTGGCCTTCGGCCGCATGGCCCTGCGCGACTACTACAAGCAGCTGACGGACGCCGAGCTGCGCGAGCGCGAGGAGTTCGTCATCGAGGGCTGCCACCTGATGCGCGACCGGCTGCGCGGGGTGGAGGTCCTGGAGAACTTCGGCATCCCGAAGCGGGAGGCGGTGGAGTACACCGAGCGGTCGGAGTTCCTGCACCTGTTCCGGAAGCTGCTGTTCAGCCGGATCGTGCCGTGCGTCAAGGACATCGGGCTCTGGGGGGACCGGCTGCAGAAGGCGTACCTGGAGATGGGGGTCTTCGAGATGGGCGACTCCAACCTCGACCTGCTGATGACCCAGGACGAGGAGATCGCCGAATCGCTGGACCGCGAGCGCTTCGCGACCGAGGAGCGGGAGCGGGTGGCGGAGGTGGAGGCCGCCATCCAGGAGGGCGCGCAGGCCTGACGGTGCCGGCGGCCCCCGCCGGCGGGGGCCGGGCGGGCGCCGGCGGGGGCCGGGCGGGCGCCGGCGGGGGCCGGGCGGGCGCCGGCGGGGGCCGGGCGGGGGCCGCGGGCGTCACCGCGGGGTCAGCGCCGCCTCCATGACCGCCCGCGCGATCGGGGCCGCCGCGCCGTTGCCGCTGATGTCCCCGCGCACCGCCGAGGCGTCCTCGACCACCACCGCCACCGCCACCCCCGGCTGCGGGGCGTCCTGCCCGCGGGCCCAGGCGATGAACCAGGCGTAGGGGGTACCGGCGTTGCCCACGCCGTGCTGCGCGGTGCCGGTCTTGCCGCCGACCAGTGCGCCGGGGATCGCCGCGTTGCGCCCGGTGCCGTCCTCCACCACCTTCACCATCAGCTCCTGCACGCGCAGCGCCGTCGCCGGGCTCATCGCCCGGCTCAGGGTGCGCTGGTCGGCGCGCCGCACCAGGGAGCCGTCGTCCTGGGTCGTACGGTCCACCAGGTAGGGGGTCCGGAGCTCGCCCCCGTTGGCCACCGCCGCCGCGACCATGGCCATCTGCAGCGGGGTGGCCTTGGTGTTGAACTGCCCGATCGAGGAGAGTGCCAGCTGGTCGGGGCTCATGTCGGTGTCGAAGTTCGACCGCGACACCCACGACGGCACCCGCAGTCCGTCGTCGTTGAACCCGAAGCGGGCCGCCGCCTCCGCCATCCCCCGCAGCCCGACGCGCACCCCGATGTCGGCCATCACCGTGTTGCAGGACCACTGCACCGCCTCCGCCATCGAGGCCTCCGCGCAGCCCGTGGCCGCGTTCGGCAGCAGGGTGCTGGTGCCGGGCAGCCGGTACGGGTCCGGGGTCCGGGTCGGGGCGTCGACGTCGGTGACCACGCCCGCGTCGAGGGCGGCGGCCGCCGTCACGATCTTGAAGGTGGAGCCGGGCGGGTAGGTCTCGCGCAGCGCCCGGTTGAGCATCGGCCTGGTGGGGTCCGCGTTCAGCCGCTCCCAGGCCGCCTTGACCCGCGTACCGGTGCCGGAGAGCAGGCCCGGGTCGTACGAGGGGCTGCTGACCAGGGCCAGGATCCTGCCCGTGGCCGGTTCGATGGCGGCGACCGCGCCGCGCTTGCCCCCGAGGCCCCGGTACGCGGCCTGCTGTACGGCGGCGCGCAGGGTGGTCGCGGCGTTGCCGCCGCCGGGGCGGCCGCGCGAGAGGTCGTACCAGAGCGGGAAGACGGACAGTCCCGGGTCGGTGCCGGAGAGGACGGCGTCCTCGGCCCGCTCGACGAAGCTGGTCCCGTACGTCTGGGAGGAGAACCCGGTGACGGGCGCGTAGAGGGGGCCGTCGGTGTAGGTCCGCTCGTAGCGGAGCAGCTGGCCGCTGTCGCGGGAGCCGGTGACGGGCCGGCCGTCGACCAGGATGTCCCCGCGGGGTTCGGAGTAGCGCTCGATGGCGGGGCGTTTGTTGGCGGGGTTCGCCCCGTAGGCGGCGGACTCCCACACCTGCACCCGGGCGATGTTGGCCAGCAGGGCGGCGAGCAGCAGGGCGCAGAAGTACGCGCACCAGCGGATGTAGCGGATCATGCGGCCGCCTCCTGCGCGGGTCGGGGCCTGCGGGCGCTGTCGCTGAGCCGGACGAGGAGGGCGACGATGATCCAGTTGGTGACCACGGAGGAGCCGCCCTGTGCGAGGAAGGGCATCGCCATGCCGGTGAGCGGGATCAGCCCGGTGACGCCGCCCGCGATGACGAAGACCTGGAGGGCGACGATCGAGGCGAGCCCGGTGGCGAGCAGCCGGCCGAAGGGGTCGCGCAGCGCGAGCCCGGCGCGGAAGCCCCGGGACACGAGGAGCCCGTAGAGGAGCAGGATGGCGGTGAGGCCGACGAGGCCGAGCTCCTCGCCGGCGGTGGCGAGGACGAAGTCCGACTTGGCGGCGAAGCCGATGAGGAAGGACTGGCCGTGTCCGAGGCCGGCGCCGAGCAGGCCGCCCGCGGCGAAGGCGAAGAGGGACTGGGCGAGCTGGCCGGGGCCGTCGCCGCGCTCGATGGAGGCGAAAGGATTCATCCAGTCGTTGACGCGGCTGTGCACGTGCGGCTCGAAGGTCCCGACGGCGTACGCGCCGAGGGCGGCGAGCAGCAGCCCGATGGCGATCCAGCCGATCCGCCCGGTCGCGGTGAACAGCATGATCACGAAGAGGCCGAAGAAGAGCAGCGAGGTCCCGAGGTCCCGCTCCAGTACGAGCACTCCGACGCTGAGCAGCCAGATCGCGAGGATCGGCCCGAGCACCCGGCCGGGCAGGAGGCGGAGCTTCCAGAAGAGCCGGCGGCCGGTGAGGGCGAGGGCGGTTCGGTTCGCGGCGAGGTAGGCGGCGAAGAAGAGGGCGAGCAGGATCTTGGCGAACTCCCCTGGCTGGAAGGAGAGCCCGGCGAAGCGGATCCAGATGTGGGCGCCGTTGACGGCCGGGAAGAACACGGGGAGCAGCATGAGGGTGAGGGCGGCGGTGACGGACAGGTACGCGTACCGCTGGAGCGTCCGGTGGTCGCGCAGCAGGGCGAGCACGAGGACGAACAGCACCACCCCGAGCGCCGACCACCTCAGCTGGTCCCCCGCCCCGGGCTGCCCGGGGGTGGCCAGGTCGAGGCGCTGGATGAGGACCAGGCCGAGCCCGTTGAGCAGGACGGCGATGGGCAGGAGGAGCGGATCGGCGTACGGGGCCCGGAGCCGCACGGCGAGGTGCGCGAGCAGCGCGGCTCCGCCGAGCCCGGCGGCGTAGGGGGCCGCTGGCCGGCTGGTCTTGCCGTCGGCCGCGAGGCCCACGTAGAGGTGGCCCAGTACGGAGATCAGGACCGCGCCCGCGAGGAGCGTCAGCTCGATGCCGCGGCGCTTGGCGGCGCGGGCGCCGGGGGGCGGTGGCGGAGCGGGCTCCGTCACCTTCGCCGTCAGAGCGGTCATATGGTGAAACGTAGCAAGGTCGCGGCTGGTATGTCCGCTTATGTCATAGGGTGCCGAAGAGTCGTCAGAAACGGTCAGGAGTGAGGAGCCCCGGCTCATGGGACCTGTGGAATTCATCGTCCTCGCCTTCCCGGAGGAACAGCTCCGGGTCCCGGCGGTCGAGGCCGTGATGGGGCTG
This sequence comes from Streptomyces sp. NPDC040718, assembly GCF_055593565.1. Classification (NCBI taxonomy): domain Bacteria; kingdom Bacillati; phylum Actinomycetota; class Actinomycetes; order Kitasatosporales; family Streptomycetaceae; genus Streptomyces; species Streptomyces sp. NPDC040718. The sequence continues at coordinate 446,626 of NZ_JBVIXO010000001.1, forward strand.
CGGAAGACCGGGGTGGTCCGGCTGATCGACGGCCTCGTCACGACGAAGACGGCCTCGGGGGAGGTACTGGCGGCGGAGTTCGACGAGTTCGTGGAGCTACGGGGCATCCTGGCCGGCCGTGACGTGGCCCGGCTGATCGGCCCGGAGGACGTCCACGAGGCGGCGGAGCTCCTGGACCGGGGCAGCTGCGCGCTGCTGCTGGTGGTCGAGCACGTGTGGGCCCAGGACGCGGCCGTCGCCGTACGGGCGGCGGGCGGGCGGATCGTCGGCTCGGTCCGGATCCCGGCGGAGCGGGTGGGGGTGGCGTGATGTTCATCCGGCCGGTGGGCGTCACGGTCAAGGCAGCGGTCCGCCCGGCAGGCCGCCCGCTCCTGCGGGGCCTGCTGCGACGGGCGGCGGGCGCGGCGGAGTGGGCGCAGGCGGAGGACAGCGGGGAGGCGGTGGTGGAGGGGTTCGGGGACGAGTACGGGGACGAGTTCGGGGACGAGTTCGGGAATCGGGTGGGGGGCGGTTACGGGGATCGGGTCGGGGGCGAGTTCGGGCACCGGGTCGGGGAGGTGGGCGAGGGGCCTTGGGCGGAGGAGCCCGGCCCGGCCCCCACCGCCGAGGAGGAGCCGCAGCCTGCTCCGCCGGAGGCCCCTTCCGCCCCCGGCCCGGGGGCCCCGGCGGCCCCACCGCCGGCCGGGAGCCTGGTGGCAGAGCTGCGCCAGCTGGCCGACCTGGTCCGGGAGGATCTCCTGACCCCGGAGGAGTTCACGACGGCGAAGGCCCGCCTGCTGGGGGGCGGGGGTGCGGGGGCGGCGTCCTAGCGGGGCGGTCTCAGGGCTGGTTTGGGGGCTTCCCGTCAGTCCCATCGTCCTTCCGTGTCGAGACGGTCCCTCAAGGGCGCTCCTTCGTCGCGTCACTTCGTGATCGCCTTCGGCGACCCTTGACCGACCGTCCCGCCCCGGAAAGCCGAAAGACTGCCGGGAAACCCCCAAAGGAACGGTCACGGGGCAGGAGGGGAGGAGCGGCCGCGTCAGCGACGAGGCGGCGGGGCCGGGCGTCGGCCGGCCGGGCATGCGGGCCCCTGGAGCCCTGCTTCAGGGCTGGCGGCCCGGCCACCCGCACCCACATGCCGGCCGAACCAGCCCAAGGAACCGCCGGCGCAGCAGATCGCTACGCGCTCCTCATTCTTTTCAGCGGCCGACGGCCGTCCAGGGCTGATACCTGCACCTAATGCTGATCAGAGCGGTGCGGGAAGCGGATGGGCGCGGCAGATCGCTACGCGCTCCTCATATCTCGGCGTCCGACGGCCGCCTGGGGCTGATACCTGCACCACATGACGAGCAGAGCAGCGGACGGCCTGCTCGCCCATCCGGGACTGGTGGTCGATCCGGCCGTAGGCCGGGCGGCCTACGGCCGGATCGCCGCATCGCAGCGGTGATCCTAGATTCGGGACGTTCGCCCGCTTTTCACCGAAAGGGCCGCCCGTATGACACGCCGTTGGTTCGCATCCGTTCTGTGCACGCTCGCACTGCTCGCGCCCGGGTCCGCGGCCTCGGCCTCGGCCTCGGCCTCGGCCGCCAATCCCCCGACCGAGCTGCGGGTACTGACCCGCAATCTGTACCTGGGGGCCGACCTCGGGCCGGTGCTCGCGGCGACGAGCCCGCAGGGGCTCGTCGCCGCGGTGACCGCGGCCTATGCGAACGTCCAGGCGACGGACTTCCCCGAGCGGGCCCAGGCGCTGGCCGACGAGATCGTCCACGCCGACCCCCACCTCGTCGGTCTGCAGGAAGCGGTGCTGTGGCGGAGCCAGACCCCCGCCGGGCCGGGCGGCGCCACTCACGTCGAGTACGACTTCCTGCGGATCCTCCTCAAGGCGCTCGCCGCCCGAGGCAAGCACTACAAGGTCGTCGCGAAGATCACCGTGGGCAGCGACTTCGAGGCCCCGAGGTCCACGCCGAACGGACTGCAGGACATCCGGCTCACCGACCGGGACGTGCTCCTGGCCCGCACGGACCTGCGCGACTTCTCCGTGGCCAACGTGCAGACCGGCCGCTTCCAGAACTTCCTGCCGATCTGCCGCCCCGTTCTGGGCTGCCCGCCCAATCCGCCCCTGCGCATCGAGCGCGGCTGGGTGGCGGCCGACGCCACCGTGCACGGCCGCACCGTCCGGGTCGCCACCACGCACCTCGAACCCGCCTCACCCGCCGTCCAGGAGGCACAGGCCGGCGAGCTGCTCACCGGCCCCCTGAACACCAAGCTGCCCACAGTGCTCCTCGGCGACCTGAACTCAGCGGCTGACGGAACCGGCACCCAGAGCTACAGCCGTCTCCTCGCCGCCGGTTTCAAGGACGCCTGGACCGCCACCCGGCACCGCGACCCGGGGTTGACCTGCTGCCAGGCCCCGGACCTGCGGAGCCCCTCCTCCACCCTCACCCGGCGCATCGACTACGTCCTCTTCCGGGGGCGCATCACCGCCCGGACGGCCCACACCCTGGGCGACACCCAGGCCGACCGCACCCCGTCGGGCCTGTGGCCCTCCGACCACGCCGGCGTCAAGAGCGTCCTCAGGCTCTCGTAGCCAGTGCCTTCTGATACCACGACACGTCCCAGAAGCGCCCGAACTTCCGTCCCACCTGCTCCAGGCGGCCGACGTGCCGGAAGCCGAGGCGTTCATGGAGCCGCTGGGACGCGTCGTTGGGCATGGCGATGCCGGCGAGCGCCATGTGGACGTCCTCGTGCGCCAAGGCCTCGAAGAGCGATCCGTACAGCAGACCCCCGACCCCGCGTCCCACGTGCTCGGGCGCCAGATAGACGCTGGTCTCCACGGAGGTGGCGTAGGCCGGCTTCGGCCGGAAGGCGCTGCTCGTCGCATACCCGAGGAGCTTCCCGCCCTCCTCGGCCACGAGGAGCCGGTGCGGCCCTGACGCGGGATGGGCCAGCAGCCAGGGCCGCCGCTGGACGACGGTCAGCGGCTCGACGTCGAAGGTTACGGGGGTCTCGGTGACGTAGTGGTTGTAGATGCGGGTCAGCTCTTCGAGGTCGTCCTCGACACCGGGCCGGATAGTCATCCACGCGACGGTACACGGGACTCGTTACGCCGCCGTTTCGCCCTCAGGCGGGTTCCACGCACTGGGCTCGCCGCCACTGTCTGGTGTCCCGCTGCAGGCACAGTTGCACACAGGCCGCTCCCTATCGTCGCCAGGTCGATGAAGTACGACGTTAGAGAGGGATCCCGCTACGCGGCCAGAAGGCCTATGTCCACGGCCAGGCGGCTGGCTCGCTGTCGCCGCCCGGGGAGACGGGATGCCGTTTCCTCCAGCACGATGGCCCGCGCGTAGCCGTTGTACCGGGTCGTCTCCGGAGCCACCGCGTGGGCCTGCTCCAGCGTTGCCAGCGCCGCGTCCGGCTTTCCGTCCAGCTGGTAGGCGCGAGCCTGCTCGATCCGGTGTCGGGCCCGGCGGGGCAATGACGGAATGACCGCCCTTGAGGGACCGGCACGACACGGGCAGGGAGGCGGGTGGGCAACCACCGGCCGGTCCCGAGGGGTCGAGGGGGAGATAGCGGGCCCGAACCGTAGCCCCCCGCCCCCAACCGGGTGACGCCCCCCGACCCACCACGGCGGCTGGCCGCCCCTTCCCCCTCCCCGTGGCAGCATCGGGCGGCGGAGGTGATTACATGACAAAACGACTGCTGCGGATCGCCTGCCTCGCCGCCGTCTTCGTCGCCGCGGGCCCGCCGGCCGGCGTCCACGCCGAGCCGGCGCCGCGCCCCGGGCCCGCCGTCGCCGAAGGGCCCCTTCCCGAGGCCCGCGCCGCCCCCGCCGCCGCCCCCGCCGCCGTTCCCGCGCGCGGGGTCGGGGAGTTGCTCACCCGGCTCCAGGGCCTCTATCAGCAGGCCGAGGAAGCCACCGAGGCCTACAACGCCGCCGAAGTCGCCCTCAAGGCCCGCCAGGCGGAGGAGGAGCGGCTCACCACCGCGCTCGGCCGCACCCGTTCCGCACTCGACTTCGAGCGGGCCACCGCCGGGCGGCTCGCCCGGGAGCAGTACCAGGGGGTCCGCGGCGGGAGCCTCTCCCCGTACCTGCGGTTGTTGCTCTCCGGTGATCCCCAACAGGCCGTCGACCAGCGCCGGCTCGCCGCCCGTGAGGGCGCCCGGCGGGCCGGGGTCGTGGCGCGGCTGGAGCGGGACCGGAAGCAGGCGGGGGCGCTGGCCGGGGCGGCCCGCAAGGCCCTGGACGACCAGGAGGCGCTCGCCGCGCGGCAGAAGGAGGCCCAGGGGGAGGTGACGGGCCGGCTCAAGGAGGTCGAGCGGCTGCTGGCGGCGCTCACCCCCGAGGAGCTCGCCGGGCTCGGGGCGCGCGAGGCGGCCGTGACGGCCGGGGCGCAGCGGACGCTGGTGGACTCGGGCCGGCTGCCCGCCCGTACGACCACGCCGACGGCGGCCGGCGGGGCCGCACTGCGGTACGCGGCGGCGCAGATCGGCAAGCCGTACGTGTGGGGCGCCGAGGGGCCGGGTTCCTTCGACTGCTCCGGGCTGACCTCTCAGGCCTGGGAGCACGCCGGGCGGTCCATCCCGCGGACCAGCCAGGAGCAGTGGGCGCGGTTGGCCCGGGTGCCTCTGGACCGGCTGCGCCCGGGCGATCTGGTGGTCTACTTCCCGAAGGCCACGCACGTGGCCCTGTACATCGGGGACGGCAAGGTGATCCAGGCGCCCCGTCCGGGGGCCACGGTGAAGGTGTCCCCGATCGCGGCGAACCCGCTGCTGGGGGCGGTCCGCCCGGATCCGGAGGGGACGCCGCTGGCGGAGTTCACCCCGCCGCCGCTGCCGGAGGCCGCGACGGCGGGGGACGACGCGGGCTACTCGTCGGAGGAGGAGCCGGACGGGGAGACCGACGCGGCGACCTCCGCGAGGTAGTCGGCCGTGTCCTCGGGGTCGTAGAAGTACGAGTCGAAGTCGGCCGGGTTGTCGAAGCCGTTGGCGAATCGATTCGCCACCGGCTGGAGCTGCCCGGCCGCGCCGATCAGGTTCAGCACGTGCTCCGGCGGGACGCCCAGCATGGCGTTGGTCCACTGGGTCACCGGCTTGCCGGTCGTGAACCAGTACTTGTCGAAGGTGGCCTTCATCCACGCTTCGTCGAACGGCTTGTCGCCGTGCATGAGGATCGAGGAGAGGTACGAGGCCGCGCACTTGGCCGCCGCGTTCGAACCCTGGCCCGTGATCGGGTCGTTGGCCACGACCACGTCCGCGACGCCCAGTACGAGGCCGCCGCCCGGGAGGCGCCCGACGGGGTTGCGGACGACCGGCGCGTAGCGGCCGGAGAGCGTGCCGCCCGCGTCCGTGAGCTCGACCTTCGTCGCCCGCGCGTACTCCCACGGGGTGTACTTCTCCATGAGCTCCAGCGTCAGCGCCAGGTGCTCGGAGGGGTCGTTGACGCCCTTGAAGACGTCCAGCGGCCCGCCCGGCAGACCCTCCCAGAACAGGATGTCGGCGCGCCCCGAGGTGGTCAGGGTCGGCATGACGAACAGCTCGCCGACGCCCGGGACCAGGTTGCAGCGCACGGCCTCGGTGTCCGGGTGCTCGCGGCGCGGCCCGAGGCCGTGGACGTAGGAGACGGCCAGCGCGCGCTGCGGGGTGTCATAGGGGGAGCGTGCCGCGTCCCGCCCGAACATCGACACCAGCTCGCCCTTGCCGGCGGCGACGAGCACGAGGTCGTACGTGCGGGAGAAGAAGTCCAGGTCGGCGACGGACGCGCCGTGGACGACCAGCTGCCCGCCGCGCTGGGTGAAGGTGTCGAGCCAGCCGGCCATCTTCACGCGCTGGTCCACGGACTGCGCGTACCCCTTGAGGCGGCCGAGCCAGTCGATGGCGCGGGAGCCGTCGGGGGCGGCGACCGAGACGCCCAGGCCCTGGATCCTCGGGGCCTGCTTCTCCCAGAAGTTCAGCCGGAGGTCCCGCTCGTGCTGGAGCGCCGTGTCGAACATGCACTGTGTGGACATGACCCGTCCGGTGCGGATCTCGTCCGCGGTCCGGTTGGACATGAGGGTGATCTCGTAGCCCTTCGCCTGGAGGCCGAGGGCGAGCTGGAGACCGGACTGGCCGGCCCCGACGACGAGTATCTTGCGCATCACGTTCTCGATTCGGGGGAGGGGGAACGGGCCTACTGCTCGGGAGTGGCGTCCAGTGCGTGGCCCACCAGGGTCAGCAGGGACTCCACGACCGTGGCCCGGCGCCGCGCGTCCATGATCACGACGGGGACGTGCGGCGGGATGGTGAGCGCCTCCCGCACGTCCTCCACGTCGTAGGAACGCGAGCCCTCGAAGTGGTTCACGGCGACCGCGTACGGCAGCCCGCAGGTCTCGAAGTAGTCGAGCGCGGGGAAGCAGTCGCGCAGCCGGCGCGTGTCGGCGAGCACCAGGCCGCCGATGGCCCCGCGTACGAGGTCGTCCCACATGAACCAGAACCGCTCCTGGCCGGGGGTTCCGTACACGTAGAGAACGAGGTCGTCGTCCAGGGTGATGCGGCCGAAGTCCATCGCGACGGTGGTCGTGTTCTTGTCCGGGGTCCCGGTCAGGTCGTCGGTGGGGACGCTGGCCTGGGTCATCACCGCTTCGGTGCGCAGCGGGGTGATCTCGGAGACGGAGGACACGAAGGTGGTCTTGCCGACGCCGAAGCCGCCGGCGACGAGCACCTTGACGGCGACGGGGGCGCGCGAGCGGTCGTACTGCCAGGGCTGGACGGGCTCGTCGTCCACGAGGCCCCTCACGTCGGTGACGGCGTCGGCGGCGGAGGCTGAGGCGAAATCAGAGACGGCGGAGGCCACTGAGCACCCTTTCCAGCAGCGCGCGGTCGGGCCGGCCGGTGCCGTGGCCCGTGCCGTAGACGCGTATCCGGCCCTGGTCGGCGAGGTCGCTGACGAGGACCCGGACCACGCCGAGCGGCAGCTTGAGCAGCGCGGATATCTCGGCGATGGTGCGCATCCGGCGGCACACCTCGACTATGGCGCGCATCTCGGGCATGCGGTCGGGCGTCTTGGCCGGGCCGCTGTCGAGGGTGGCGACGAACGTCTCCACCAGCAGCACCTGCGGGAAGCGGGTGCGGCCGCCCGTCAGGGAGTACGGGCGGACGCGGGCGGGGCGGCGGTCGGCGCCGCGTATCGGCAGCCGGTCGGAGGCCGTACTCCTCACGGGTTTTTCTCCATCGACTGGCGCAGCTCGCTGCGGACTTCGGGGGTCAGGACGTGGCCGGCGCGGCCGACGAACAGGGCCATGTGGTAGGCGACGACGCTCATGTCGCAGTCGGGCGTGGCGTGCACGCCGAGCAGGGAGCCGTCGCTGATGGACATGACGAAGACGGAGCCGTTCTCCATGGCGACCATCGTCTGCTTGACCGTGCCGAACTCCATGAGGGCGGCCGCACCGGTGGTGAGGCTGCCGAGTCCGGACACGATGGTGGCGAGGTCGGCCGATGCGCCGCGGGGGCCCTTGGGACGGTCACCCCGGTCGGATTCCGCCGTCGGCTCGGAGGAGAGCAGCAGCAGCCCGTCCGAGGACACGACGGCCACGGAGTTGACCCCGGGCACCTCCTCGACCAGGTCGGTCAGCAGCCACTGCAGGTTGCGGGCCTGGGTGCTCAGTCCGTACGTACTGGGCGCGGTCATGTGCGTGCCTCCTGTGCGGTGTCCCCCTGGTCGGTGTGCCCCTGCCCCCGGTCCTGCGCGAGTTCTTCCGCGACGACCCGGCGCCCGTCCTGGGCGCCCTGGTAGAACCCGCCGAGCCGACGGCGCAGTTCCTCGGCGTCGACCCGGCGCGGCTCGGGGCGGGCCGCCGCGGGGTTTCCGATGCCGGGGGCCGCCACGGAGCGCGGGGTCCGCTTGGGCAGGCCCTTGGCGGTGACGGTCTGGGTGGCGGGCTCGGCCATGGGCTCGGGGTGGCTGCCCTGGCGGGGGACGAAGCCGTCCTCCGCGTCGGCGGCCCGCCGGTGGCTGGACTGTTCGGCGTCGGACACCGGGTCGGGGCGTCCTCCGTCGTGTACGGGTGTTCCGGGCGCGGTCTCCGGTCCCCCGGCGGCGTCCGCGGGGGCGGGGTCGGCCGCCGTGAAGGCGTCCGCGTCCGCTTCGGCCACGACCCGCGCGAGGAGCTCCTGCTCGGGGGCGACCCCGCCCGGGGTCCCGGCCGCGGGGGCCTCCTCGGGGGCCGGCGCGGTGAAGACCTGGTCGGCGGGGGGCAGCGGCGCGTCCTCGAAGGCCTCGGCGAGGGTGACGACCTTGGCGGGCTCGGCGTCCGCGGCGGGCGAACCGGCCGGCTCGGCGTGCTCCGGCTCGGCGGGCTCCCGGTCGGCGGGCGCGGCTTCGCCTGCGGGGGTGAAGGCCCCGGCGCCGAAGGCCTCGGCCACCAGGGACCCGGCGTCGAAGGTGTCGGACTCGTAGACCTCGGCCTCGGGGGACTCCTGCTCGGGGAACTCCTGCTCGGCGGGCTCTGCCCCGGCGGCGTCCTGCTCGGCGGCGTCCGCCGCACCCGTCTCCGCGTCGAAGGCCTCGGCGAGCGTGACCACCTTGGCGGGCTCCGCGTCCGCGGCGGACGGCCCGGCCGGCTCGGCGGGCTCCGCCGCGGCCGACGGCTCCGCCGCGGCCGACGGCTCGGCCGCGGGCTGGCGCAGCCGCGGCGGCAGGGTGTTCTCGTTGGCCTCGGCGATCACGCCGGGCAGCTGGAACGCGGGGGCGCCCGGCGTGGCCAGGGTGTGCACCGGGGAGGTCGGCGGGGCGTCCGGCAGCAGCGCCTCGGGGACGACGACCAGGGCCTCCAGGCCGCCGTGCCGGCCGGCGCGGAGCTCGGCGGTGACGCCGTGGCGCGCCGCGAGGCGGCCGGCGACGTACAGGCCGAGTCCCAGACCGTGTTCGGCCTCGGGTTCCTCGTCGTACGCGTCGGGGGTGGACAGGCGGGTGTTGAGGGAGGCCAGGCGGTCCTCGGTGACGCCGATGCCCTCGTCCACGACGGACAGGACCACGTCGCCGGCGTCGTTCAGCCAGCCGGACACCTTCACCTTGGCCTCGGGCGGGGAGAACGTCGTGGCGTTCTCCAGGAGCTCCGCGAGGACGTGGGAGATGTCGTCGGCGGCGTGCCCGGCGACCTGGGTGTAAGAGGGCATGGCGGCGAGGTCGACGCGCTCGTAGCGCTCGATCTCGCTGACGGCGGCCCGCATGACGTCGACCAGGGGCACGGGCAGGCTCTGGCCGTGGCCGTGCTCCTGTCCGGCGAGGACCAGCAGGTTCTCGTTGTGGCGGCGCATGACCGTCGCCAGGTGGTCCAGCTTGAAGAGGGTGGCGAGCCGGTCCGGGTCGCCTTCCTTGGACTCCAGTTCCTCGATGACGGCGAGCTGGCGCTCGACGAGGCCGAGGGTGCGCAGGGAGAGCGAGACGGAGGTCGTCGACATGATGCGGCGGTGCTCTTCGAGTCCCGCGCGCAGCTTGGCGAGCTCCTCCTCCAGGGCCTCGCGGCCGCCGGAGAGGGCTTCGTTGCGGCCGATGAGGCGGCGGCGGTCGGCGTCGAGCCCGGCGACCTTGGTGTGCAGGGCGACGGTCTGGTCGCGGACCGCGTTGAGGTGGCGTACGACCTCGGCGAACTCGTCGTTGCGGCCGGTGAAGCGGACGGGCTCCTGCGAGCCCTCGGGGGTCGCGAGCCGTTCCGCACCGCGCCGCAGCACCGACAGGGGTCTGGTGAGGGAGCGGGCGACGGCGGTGGAGAAGCCGATGACGAAGAGGAAGAGGACGCCGAGTCCGGCGACGAGCAGCTCCATCCGGGTCACGTCGTCGTCGCGCAGCTTGGTGAAGGCGGTGGCCCGGTCGCCGGCGAGGGTGGACTCCACCGAGCGCATCCGGTCGATGCGGGCGGTGAGGGTGGTGGCGAGGGCGGTGGCGTCGGTGGCCTTGCGCTCGGCCGGGGTCAGGGTGGACCGCTCGGTGAGGCGCTTGAGCTGGTCGTCGGCGGCCTTGACCTCGGGGCCGGTGACGGTGGCGGCGAGGGTCTGGCGTACGGCGGGGCGGGCGGCGCGCGTGAAGTCGTCGAGGGCGGCCTGTTCGCGGACGCGGGAGCGCTGGGCGGCGCCGGTGAGCTCGTCGGCGACGGCGGCGTTCGGGGCCTGCTCGGCGCGCGGGACGGCCAGGGCGGCGAGCAGCAGCCCGCGGGTGGCCGACGCCTGGTCCACGGCCTGGCCCAGGGGGGCCATGGGCCGGGTGACGGCGAGGGCGTCCTCGGCGCGGGGCGGGGTGAGTTCCGCGAGCCGGTCGCCGGGTGCGAGGAGTTCGGTGAGGAGGCCGGCGTAGGCCTGGTGCGCGGCGAGGGCGGTGCCCTTGCCGTCGACGGCTTCGGCGCGGACGGCCTTGACCTTGCCGAGGGCGCGGGCGACTTCCGCGTCGGCCTCCGGGCGGAGTTCGGCGATCTGCCGGTCGGTGCGCGCGGTGCGCTCGTCGACGGGCGCCTTGGCGTTGCCGGGCCGGCCCTTGGCCGCGTACTCGACGACGGCGTCGCGCTCGTCGCCGAGGAGGTGGGCGAGGGTGAGGGCGTGCTGCGTCTGTTCCGCCAGGGTGACCAGGCGCTGGGAGTCGTTCAGTTCCCTCGTGGCGGAAACGACGGCGGGGGTGCCTGCCGCGAGGACGGTGAGTCCGGCGACTGCTACTCCGACCACCAGCCTGCTGCGGACGCGTACGCGCCGTCCTGCGTTGGCGGGTCCGTCGGCGCTGGCGGTGCCGTTCTTCCGAGACCGCTTCTTAGACACCGGTGCTCGCAATCCTGTACGTGTGCTCGTGCTCGTCTACTCGTGTGGCCGAGGTAACGGCCGGTCAACAAGTAAACGCCCCCTGCCCCCTCGTACCGCCTCAGACCTTCGCAGTGTGTTGGGAGGAGAGCCGCACATCGCCCACCCGGCCACTCGAAGGAGTGAACATCACGGAGGAGTGGCCGACCAACTCGGGCACCGCGTGCCAGGGGCCCGGCATGGACGGGCGGTTGAAAGAACGCGGCGGGCTTTGGCAATATGCCCGCCCACGTTTCGCGGGGAGCGGGCGGGCGGGCCCTCCGGGCGGCCGGCCCCGCCATTTCCACCATTGGTACGGACCTTCCGGCCTCCAGGGGGCCCCGACGGGCAGAATGTCCGCATGCGCATCGACCTGGCCTCCGAACCCGGCAACCCGGAACACCCCAACCAGGACTGGGTGTCGGCGTCGGCACCTGCGTCGGGAGGCGGCGTCGTGGTCGTCCTGGACGGGGTCACCCCGCCGCGCGGGGACGACGGATGCGCGCACGGAGTGCCCTGGTTCTCCACCCGGCTCGGCGGCCGATTGACCGAACTGTCCGGATCGCGGCGGGACATGCCCCTGGAGGGGATCCTGGCCCGGGCCATCGCCGACACCGCCGACGCACACCGCGACACGTGTGACCTTTCTCACGTGCGGACCCCGCAGGCGACGGTGGTCATGGTCCGCTGGGACGAGTCGTACGTGGAACACCTCGTGCTCTCGGATTCCGTGCTCCTGCTCCGCGGACCCGGCGGCACGGTCACGCCGGTGCTGGACGACCGGCTGGACCGGGTGCCCGACGGGGTGCGCGGCTCGGTGGCGGCGACCGACGCGCTGCGCAATGCCGAGGGGGGCTTCTTCACGGCGGCCGCGGACCCGGCGGTCGCGGCCCGGGCCGTCACGGGCCGCACCCCCCGCGCGGAGGTGCTGGCGGTGGCCGCGCTCACGGACGGGGCGAGCCGCTGGACGGACACGTTCGGGGAGGGCGACTGGGCGGCCTGCCTGGACGTGCTGCGCAAGGAGGGCGCCCGGGGGCTGATCGGGCGGGTCCGGGCCGTGGAGTCGGATCCGCTGCGCCCGCCGGCCCGCCACAAGCGGCACGACGACGCCTCGGCGGTCTACGCGGAGCTCTGAGCGCCGCCCGCGGCGGCTGCTCCGCGGCTACTCCTCGCCGGAGTTCAGCTGGTTGAGCAGTCTGGCCAGCTCCGCCACCTCGCCCCGGTCCCAGTCGGCCAGCTTGCGCATGTACTGCTCGCGCCGGGCCCCGCGTACGCGCAGGAACCGCTCCCGGCCCTCTTCGGTGAGGCCGACCAGGAAGGCGCGCCCGTCGGCGGGGTCCGGCTCGCGGGCCACCAGGCCGAGCACCTCCAGGGCGCGCAGCTGGCGGCTCATGGTGGCCTTGCCGACGCCGAAGTAGGCGGCCAGCTCGGTGGCCCGCTGGCGGCCGGCGGCCTCCAGCCGGACCAACAGCCCGTACGCGGCCGGCTCCAGCTCGGGGTGCAGGGCGCGGGCCATCTCGCCGGAGGAGGCCCGGGCGCGCCGCAGGAAGACGGACAGCTCCCGCTCCAGGGCGAGGAACTCCTGGTCTTCGCTGCCGTGCACGTGCCGCTCCCATCCGTGGCGGGGCACGCCGTGGCACCCCTGTTCGGCACCAGTATTTCGCAGCGCGTGCGCCGAGGGCCCGGGGCCCCGCCGATGGGGGACTCCGGGCCCTCGGTGGACGTGTGCGCCTTCCGGATCAGGCGGCCTCGGTGAAGGACACCACCGCCGGGGCGAGGGCGAGCTCCAGGACCTGGCGCACGTCGGTCACCGGGTGCACCTCCAGTCCCTCCAGCACCTCGCCCGGGACGTCGTCCAGGTCCGCCTCGTTCCGCTTCGGGATGATCACGGTGGTCAGCCCGGCCCGGTGAGCGGCGAGCAGCTTCTGCTTGACCCCGCCGATCGGGAGCACCCTCCCGGTCAGGGACACCTCGCCGGTCATGGCCACGTCCGTGCGCACCTGGCGGCCCGAGAGCAGGGACGCCAGCGCGGTGGTCATCGTGATGCCGGCGCTCGGGCCGTCCTTGGGGACGGCGCCCGCCGGGAAGTGGATGTGCACGCCCCGGTCCTTCAGGTCGGCGACCGGGAGCTCCAGCTCCGCGCCGTGCGAGCGCAGGAAGCTGAGGGCGATCTGCGCCGACTCCTTCATGACGTCGCCCAGCTGGCCCGTCAGGGTGAGCCCGGCGGCGCCGGTCTCCGGGTCGGCGAGGGAGGCCTCGACGAACAGGACGTCGCCACCCGCCCCGGTCACGGCGAGGCCGGTGGCCACGCCGGGAACCGCGGTACGCCGCTCCGCGGGGTCCTGGGCGGACTCCGGGACGTGGTGCGGCCGGCCGATCAGGCCGCGCAGCTCGCCCGCGCCGATGGCGAAGGGGAACTCGCGCTCGCCCAGTTCGTGCTGGGAGGCCACCTTGCGCAGGAGGCGGGCGATGGACCGCTCCAGGGTCCGCACGCCGGCCTCGCGGGTGTACTCGCCGGCGAGCTTGCGCAGCGCGTCCTCCTCCAGGACCACCTCCCCGGCGGTCAGGCCGGCGCGCTCCAGCTGGCGGGGCAGCAGGTGGTCCCGGGCGATGACGACCTTCTCGTCCTCGGTGTAGCCGTCGAGGCGGACCAGCTCCATGCGGTCGGCGAGCGCCTCGGGGATGGCCTCCAGGACGTTGGCCGTGGCGAGGAAGACCACGTCGCTGAGGTCGAGCTCCACCTCCAGGTAGTGGTCCCGGAAGGTGTGGTTCTGCGCCGGGTCCAGGACCTCCAGCAGGGCCGCCGCCGGGTCGCCCCGGAAGTCGGAGCCGACCTTGTCGATCTCGTCGAGGAGCACGACCGGGTTCATCGACCCGGCCTCCTTGATCGCCCGCACGATGCGGCCGGGCAGGGCGCCGACGTAGGTGCGCCGGTGGCCGCGGATCTCGGCCTCGTCCCGTACGCCGCCGAGGGCGACGCGGACGAACTTCCGGCCCATGGCGTGGGCCACGCTCTCGCCGAGCGAGGTCTTCCCGACGCCGGGCGGGCCCACCAGCGCGAGCACGGCACCCCCGCGCCGTCCCCCGATGACGCCCATCCCGCGCTCGCCGCGCCGCTTGCGCACGGCGAGGTACTCGGTGATGCGGTCCTTCACGTCGTTCAGCCCGGCGTGCTCGGCGTCGAGGACCGCGCGGGCGCCCTGGATGTCGTACTCGTCCTCGGTGCGCTCGGTCCAGGGCAGTTCCAGCACGGTGTCCAGCCAGGTGCGGATCCAGGAACCCTCGGGGCTCTGGTCGCTGGACCGCTCCAGCTTGTCGACCTCCTTGAGCGCGGCCTCCCGCACCTTCTCGGGCAGGTCGGCGGCCTCGACGCGGGCGCGGTAGTCGTCGGACTCCTCGCCCTCCTTCTCCCCGCCCAGCTCGCGCAGTTCCTTGCGGACGGCTTCCAGCTGGCGGCGGAGCAGGAACTCGCGCTGCTGCTTCTCGACGCCGTCCTGGACGTCCTTGGCGATGGACTCGGCGACGTCCTGTTCGGCGAGGTGGTCGGAGAGCGCCTTCACGGCGAGGCGGAGGCGGGCGACGGGGTCGATGGTCTCCAGCAGCTCGACCTTCTGGGCCACGCTCAGGAACGGCGAGTACCCGGAGTTGTCGGCCAGCGCCGACACCCCTTCGATCTGCTGCACCCGGTCCACGACCTGCCACGCGCCGCGCTTCTTCAGCCAGCTGGTGGCGAGAGCCTTGTACTCCTTGACGAGCTCGGCGACCGCCCCGGGCAGCGGTTCGGGCACCTTCTCGTCGACGGTCTCCCCCTCGACCCAGAGCGCCGCCCCGGGCCCGGTGGTCCCGGCGCCGATCCGGACGCGGCCGCGCCCGCGGATCAGCGCCCCGGGATCCCCGTCGGAGAGCCGCCCGACCTGCTCGACGGTCCCGAGCACGCCGATCCCGGCGTACTTACCGTCGACCCGCGGCACGAGCAGCACCCGGGGCTTCCCGCCGCCCACCGCCGCCTGCGCCGCCTCCACGGCTCCGCGCACCTCGGCATCGGACAGGTCCAGGGGAACGACCATCCCGGGCAGCACGACCTCGTCGTCGAGCGGCAGTACGGGCAGGGTGAGCGTTACGGACGTCGAAGCCATGATCTTCCCTCCGGCAGTGAAGTTGAGCTATGCCGACTCAATGCTTCTGCGTCCGGCAATGTTCCCCAACGCCCGTTCGCCGGGGGCGAACACCTCCGGCGGGCCCCTCGTAGCACCATGACGCCATGACGCCATGACGCCATGACGCCATGACAGACATACGACGAACCGTCAGCTCGGGCTCCCCGCTGGAACCCCGGATCGGCTTCTCCCGCGCGGTCCGCACGGGGCCCTACGTGGCCGTCGCGGGCACCGCCCCGATCGGGGACGACGGCTCCACCGCCGGCCCGGGCGACGTCCACGCCCAGACGGTGCGCTGCCTGGACATCGCGGAGCGGGCCCTGGAGGAGGCCGGCGCCTCGCTCGCCGACGTCGTGCGGACCCGGATCATGCTCACCGACATGGCCACCTGGGAGGAGGCCGCGCGGGCCCACGGTGAGCGCTTCGCCGCGATCCGCCCGGTGACGACCTTCGTCGAGGTGTCCCGCTTCATCGACCCGGCCTGGCTGGTGGAGGTGGAGGTCGACGCGGTGATCGGCGGCTAGGCCGCTGAAAGCCGGATGTCGCCGGAGGTGGTGCGGACCGCGATGCGGGAAGGGGCGCCGGGTGCGTCCCCGAGGGTGACGTCCCGTTCGCCGGAGGCGGTGTCGGCCGACACCCGGTACGGGGCCTGCGGCGCCCTCAGGGTGACGTCGCCCGAGCCGGTGGTGACGGACACCGAGGCCGGGGCCTTCGCGAAGCCGACCGTCGAGTCGCCCGAACCGGTACGGAACTCGAACTCCGGGCCGGACAGGTCGGCCGCCGTCAGGTCCCCGGACGAGGTACGGATCTTCAGCGGGCCCGTGATCCGCTCGGCCCGGACGTCGCCGGAGGAGGAGTCCAGCTCGGCGGAGGCCACGCCCGTGACCGTGATGTCTCCGCTGCTGCTGCCCACCTTGAGCTTCACCGAGGCCGGCACCTCCAGCCGGTAGTCCACCCAGCAGCTGTCCCCGTCGCCGCTGCAGCCGTGGGTGAAGCCCAGCACCCCGCCCGAGACCCGCTGCCCCGGCACGGGCGCGGTGTCGCCCCGGTAGTGCACGACCCGGCGGACGGTGACGCCGGAACCGCTGCCCGGGGTGACCACCACCGACCCCCGGCGAAGGCCCGTCAGCTCCACCGCCGTGACGGCCTCGGTCACGGTGGCGTCGGCCCCGGCGGTCTTCAGCCTGGCCTCATCCACGAAGGAGCAGCCCGACAGCAGCAGGGCCGAGGCGGCGACGGTGGCGGCGAGAGCGGTGCGGCCGGTGCGGGTGAGGGCCTGGGATTCCATGCCGACGAGTCTGCCGACCAGGGGGCCGGCGCACCCTGGTGCAGGTACCCGAAACCGGGGTGGGGCTAGCCCCACCCCCCTCAGGGCCCCGTCACCACCGGCCGCAGCTCCGAGGGCAGGCCCCACTCGCTCCACGAGCCGTCGTACACCGCGGTCTCCCCGTACCCGGCCAGCGTCGCCCCCAGCGCGAGCACGCAGGCCGTGACGCCCGAACCGCAGCTGAAGTAGAACCGCTCCCGTTCCCCGGCCAACGCCCCGAAGGCCTCGCGGAGTTCCCCGGCGGGCCGCATCAGGCCGTCCGGCCCCCGCAGTTCGCCGAACGGCAGGTTCAGCGCGCCCGGCATGTGCCCGCCGCGCAGCCCGGGCCGCGGCTCGGGAGCGGCGCCGGCGAACCGCTCGCGGGTCCGGGCGTCGAACACGGCGGCGGCCGGGTCGGCGAGCGCGGCGGCAACGGTGCCGGAGTCCACCAGCAGCCCGCGACGGGGCCGGGCGGTGAAACCGCCGCGCGGCCCCTCGTACGCCGCCGCCTCCGCCTCGACGGGCAGCCCGGCGGCGGCCCACGCGGGCAGGCCCCCGTCCAGCACGGCCGCCCGGTCGAAGCCCATGGCGCGCAGCATCCACCAGGCGCGGGCGCTGGAGTAGATCCCGGCGCCGTCGTACACGACCACGGCGTCGGAGTCGTCGACGCCGAGCCCGCGCAGCGCCTCGGCGAAGTCGTCCGCGGAGGGCATGGTGTGCGGGGCCGCCGCCGCGTGGTCGGAGAGGGCGCCGTCGAGGTCGAAGGGGCGCGCGGTGGGGATCCTCACGGGCGCCCGGCGGTGGGCCCCGACGGAGGCGTCGAACACCACGACGTCACCGAGGTGCTCGGCGAGCCAGGTGCTGCCGACGAGGGGGCCGGGTATCTCGGGTACGGGCATACGAGGGCCTCCGGAGGCGGCATCGGACACGGTCTGCGCCCCATCCTGGCCCATGCGTGCGCGGGGCGGGTCGGGGTGGGTCGGGGGGGTCGGGCGGGGCCAGGAACGGGATTCGCCTGGAGGAACGGGCCGGCCGCCCGGGGCCCCACGACGCCGGAGTCCCAGCGGGCCCGGATCAGAGAGGGTTTGGGGGTTTCCCGTCAGGACCCCGCCCACCGGCCCCCGGCCCGCAGGCAAGGGGGCGGGGTGGGCAATGGCCCCCCGCCTCAGCCGCACGTGCCCGGGCGGGCGTACACCGCCACCCGTGCCCCGCGTACCGACGTCACCGAGCAGCGCTCGAACCCCGCCGCCAGCGCCTCGCGCTTCGCCGCCTCCGCCGGGTACGCGTCCAGCGGCTGGTCCGGCGGGTCCAGCAGGGCGATCACCCTCGGGGAGGCCAGGACCGCCGCCCGGACGGCGTCCGGCGGCTGCTCCGTGCCCTGGAGGGTGCCGGAGGCGGCCGGGCTGCGGGACAGGGCCACGTCGTGGACGGAGCCGTACACCCCGGGCGACGACAGCAGCCACTCCCGCCGCCGTGACGGCATGAACAGCACCGCGTCCCCCGGCCGGGCCCGCTCCCGCACCGCCGCCGCGACGGCGAGGGCGTCGTCCTTGCGCGCCTCCGGGGTCCGCAGCCACGCCGACCACACCCCGACCGGCAGCAGCAGCACCCCCACCAGCACCCACGGCAGCGGCAGCCGCCCCCGCACCCCCGCCAGCACCGCGAGGCCCGCCAGTGCGTAGAGGACGTACCGGTCGACGTACAGGGGGTGCGCCAGCGACACGGCCATCAGCACCCCCGGCGGCAGCAGTGCGAGCGGTACGGCGACCCGTACGGCCTCCCGGTCGGCGGTCCCCCGGGCCAGCAGGGCCACCGCCGCCACCAGGGCCGCGTACGCCGCCCAGTCCTGCCACGACGGCCGGCCGAGCCACCCCAGCTGCGCCTGTGCCTGCCGCGCGCTCACGAGGGCCAGCGGCAGCAGTCCGACGGCGACCGCCCCCGCCGCCCACCGCCAGCCCCGCGCCCGCCACGCGGCGAACGCGTGCGCAGGCACGGCCAGTACGGCGAACTCGTGCAGCCAGCAGCCCAGCAGGAGCACCACGGCGTAGGCCGCCCACCGCTCGCGCAGCATCAGGTACGTCGCCCAGGCCACGGCCGCCGCGACCAGCGCGTACGAGCGCCCCTCCTGCGCGTACGCCTGCACCGGCGGCAGCACGGCGTACGCGGTGCCGGCGATCAGCGCGGCCCGCTCCCCCGCCAGCCGGTGCGCCACCGCGGCCACTCCGGCGGCGGCGAGGGCCGTGCCGGCCACGGACGGCAGCCGCAGCGCCCACAGGCCGCCGTCCCACAGGCCGAAGACCCCGTGCATCAGCAGGTAGTAGAGGCCGTGCACGGCGTCGACCTGCCCGAGCAGCTCCCGGAGCCCGCCGAGGGGACGGTGCGCCACCTGCCAGGTTGTGGACTCGTCGCGCCACATGCTCCCGCCGCCCGCACCGCGCGGCAGGCCCCACAGCCCGAGGAGCACGGCGGTCAGCGGGGGCAGCGCGCGCCATGGGGTGATGCGGCGGATGGCGGCCTCCGGGTGCTTTCGGTTGCGGGGCGGGCACCCCATACTCGGTGTTCGGTCGGAGTACCTGCGGAGGTGGGTGTGCGAGCGATCCGAGCGGCCGGGGCCGCGACGGTGGTGCTGCTGGGCGCGGTGCTGGTCCTGTCCGGCTGCGGCGGCGGGTCCGGCGGGCCCCAGGAGGCGACGGCGGCGCCGACGCCCACGGCGACGGCGACCCCGTCCACTCCCACAACCACACCCGTGGCGACCCCGCCCGCCACCCCCGCCCCCGCCCCCACGGCAACCGTGGCCGCCGCGCAGACCCTCGTCCGCGTGACCCGCAGCGGGGGTTTCGCGGGCCAGACCCGGACCGTCATCGTCAAGGGCGACGGCTCCTGGACCCTCCTCGACGGCAAGGCCCGCGACCTGCGCTCCGGGAAGCTGGACGCGGCCGGGCTGGGGGCCCTGCGCACCGCGCTCCGGGAGGCGGACTTCGCGCACCTGCCCCGGGTGGCCACGGCCGATCCACCGGTCTACGACGGGTTCACGTACGCCTTCGTACACGGTGGTTTCGAGGTCGCCGCCGACCAGACCGAGCTGGCTCCGGGGCTCCGGAAGGTGCTGGACGCGCTGCCCGGATTCGACGCGACGGGATGAATCTCTGATTCCGGATGTCCCCGGGTCCTGTCCGAACCCCGCATAGCCGCAGGCCGGTGCCTCCTCTACGCTGCACCCCATCACGCGGGATCTTCAGGGGCGGGACATGGAACAGACACACACCACCCACAGCGTCGCCGCGGCCACTCCAGGTGCCCAGCGGCGCGTGCTCGTGGTCGAGGACGACCGCACCATCGCCGACGCCATCGCGGCCCGGCTGCGGGCCGAGGGCTTCCAGGTGCAGACGGCGTACGACGGGCCTGCCGCCGTCGCGGCCGCCGAGAGCTGGCAGCCCGAGCTGCTGGTGCTGGACGTCATGCTGCCCGGCTTCGACGGGCTGGAGGTGTGCCGCCGGGTCCAGGCGCAGCGGCCCGTCCCGGTGCTGATGCTCACGGCGCGGGACGACGAGACCGACATGCTGGTGGGCCTCGGGGTCGGGGCCGACGACTACATGACGAAGCCGTTCTCGATGCGCGAGCTGGCCGCCCGGGTCCACGTGCTGCTGCGCCGGGTGGAGCGGGCCACGCAGGCCGCGACGGCCCCGCGCGGGGCGACGCTGCGCCTGGGCGACCTGGAGATCGACCACGCGCAGCGCAGGGTGCGGGTGCAGGCGGAGGACGTGCACCTGACGCCGACCGAGTTCGACCTGCTGGTGTGCCTGGCGGGGACGCCGCGCGCGGTGCTCTCGCGGGAGCAGCTGCTGGCGGAGGTGTGGGACTGGGCCGACGCGTCGGGGACCCGTACGGTCGACAGCCACATCAAGGCCCTGCGGCGGAAGATCGGCGCGGACCGGATCCGTACGGTCCACGGCGTCGGGTACGCCCTGGAGACCCCGGCGCAGTCGTGAGCGGGCCGCCGCGCGGGCCGGGGCTGCGGCCCTATTCGCCGTTCTCGATCAAGACGAAGCTGGGCACGCTCGTCGTGGTGTCGGTGTTCATCACGACGGGGCTGCTGATGGTGGCCCTGCGCACGGCGACGGAGCTGCGGTTCATCACGGTCTTCTCGGTGATCGCCTCGATGCTGATCACCCAGTTCGTGGCGCACGGTCTGACGGCGCCGCTGGACGAGATGACGACGGTGGCCCGGGCGATCTCCCACGGGGACTACACGCGCCGGGTGAGCGGTGCCGGGCGCCGGGACGAGCTGGGCGATCTGGCCTCCACGATCAACCGGATGGCCGATGATCTGGAGGCCGAGGACAGGCACCGTCGAGAGCTGGTCGCGAACGTCTCGCACGAGCTCCGGACTCCGATCGCGGCGTTGCGGGCGGTGCTGGAGAACGTGGTGGACGGGGTCTCGGAGGCCGATCCGGAGACCATGCGGACGATGCTGAAGCAGGCCGAGCGGCTGGGCCGGCTGGTGGACACCCTGCTGGACCTGTCGCGGGTGGACAACGGGGTGGTGCCGCTGAAGGCGCGCCGGTTCGAGGTGTGGCCGTATCTGTCGGGGGTGCTGAAGGAGTCGGGGCTGGCGGCCTCCGGGCGACCGGGACTGGCTTCCGGTTCTGGTGGTCACACCCGCAATGACGTGCACCTTCACCTGGATGTTCACCCTCCGGAACTGGCCGCGTACGCGGACGCGGAGCGGCTGCACCAGGTGGTGGCGAACCTGATCGACAACGCGGTGAAGCACAGCCCCGCGCACGGCCGGGTCACGGTCCGGGCCCGGGCCGGCGCGGCGCCGGGGAGCCTGGAGCTGGAGGTCGTCGACGAGGGCCCGGGAATCCCGGAGGCGGAGCGGCACCGGGTTTTCGAGCGGTTCAACCGGGGTTCCGCCGGTGGCGGGGACGCGGGCGGCGACGGGGGCACCGGTCTGGGGCTGGCCATCGCCCGGTGGGCGGTCGGCCTGCACGGGGGCGACATCGGCGTGGCCGAATCGTCACGGGGTTGCCGAATCCTTGTCACCCTTCCGGGCAGCTCACAGGTGTCGTCTTGACGTAGGGTTCGAGTGGGAAGGACATGATCTCGGCCACACGTGCCCGGGGTCGTCAGGGGTGCGAGGCCTAGGGGGTCGCAACCTGGCTGCCCCCTACCCGAACCACGCTTGTTTCCCGCCATTCCGATGGGCGAAACCCGCCGTTCGGTGTGACCTGCACGACGGAAGTCCCGCCCGGCCTGCATCACACGCCCTGGGAGGCGTAGCCTTTATCCCCGCTGTCCATACCTTGTGAAGCGGAAGAGGGCGGTTGCCGCCGTGTCGCCACAGTCCCCCAGTAACCCGAGCACCACGACCGACGCAGCAGAGGGCGGGAAGAACCCCGCCTCAGGCTTCGGCGCGAATGAGTGGCTCGTCGACGAGATCTATCAGCAGTACCTCCAGGACCCGAGTTCGGTCGACCGGGCCTGGTGGGACTTCTTCGCCGACTACAAGCCGGGGGGCGCTGCCGCCCCGGTGAAGGCGGCCGAACCCATCAAGACCCCGACGACGGACGGCGCCTCCGCACAGGCCGCCACCGCCACTGCCGGGGTCCCTCAGGCCGTCGACGCCGCCACGGGGGCGGCGCCGGCCGCGCCCGCCGCCGCGCCCACACCTGTGTCAGCTCCTGCCCCTGCTCCTGCCACCCCCTCTGGTGCCCCTGCTGTGACTGTCACCTCCCAGGCCCCGGCCGCCGCACCGGCCGCGCCCGCCCCTCAGGCTCCGGCCGCCACCACCCCGGCTCAGAAGGCCGCGCCCGCCACCGAGGCCCCCGCCGGCCCCGAGCTGGTGACGCTCCGCGGACCCGCCGCCGCCGTGGCGAAGAACATGAACGCCTCGCTGGAAGTGCCGACGGCCACGTCCGTCCGCGCCGTCCCGGTGAAGCTGCTGTTCGACAACCGCATCGTCATCAACAACCACCTCAAGCGCGCCCGGGGCGGGAAGATCTCCTTCACGCACCTGATCGGCTACGCGATGGTGCAGGCCATCAAGGCCATGCCGTCCATGAACCACTCCTTCGCGGAGAAGGACGGCAAGCCGACCCTGGTCAAGCCGGAGCACGTGAACTTCGGCCTCGCGATCGACCTCGTGAAGCCCAACGGCGACCGCCAGCTCGTCGTCGCCGGCATCAAGAAGGCCGAGACCCTCAACTTCTTCGAGTTCTGGCAGGCCTACGAGGACATCGTCCGCCGCGCCCGCGTCGGCAAGCTGACGATGGACGACTTCACCGGCGTGACGTGCTCCCTCACCAACCCCGGCGGCCTGGGCACCGTCCACTCCGTGCCCCGCCTGATGCCCGGACAGTCGGTCATCATGGGCGTCGGCTCGATGGACTACCCCGCCGAGTTCCAGGGCACCTCGCAGGACACCCTGAACAAGCTGGGCATCTCCAAGGTCATGACCCTGACCTCGACCTACGACCACCGGGTCATCCAGGGCGCGGCCTCCGGCGAGTTCCTGCGCATCGTCGCGAACCTGCTCCTCGGCGAGGACAAGTTCTACGACGACGTCTTCGAGTCGCTGCGCATCCCGTACGAGCCGGTCCGCTGGAACCGCGACATCGACGCCTCGCACGACGACGACGTCACGAAGGCCGCCCGTGTCTTCGAGCTGATCCACTCCTACCGGGTCCGCGGCCACGTCATGGCCGACACCGACCCGCTGGAGTACAAGCAGCGCAAGCACCCCGACCTCGACATCACCGAGCACGGCCTCACCCTGTGGGACCTGGAGCGCGAGTTCGCGGTCGGCGGCTTCTCCGGCAAGTCGATGATGAAGCTCCGCGACATCCTCGGCGTGCTGCGCGACTCGTACTGCCGCACCACCGGCGTCGAGTTCATGCACATCCAGGACCCGAAGCAGCGCCGCTGGATCCAGGACCGCATCGAGCGCCCGCACACCAAGCCGGAGCGTGAGGAGCAGCTGCGCATCCTGCGCCGCCTGAACGCGGCGGAGGCCTTCGAGACCTTCCTGCAGACGAAGTACGTCGGCCAGAAGCGCTTCTCGCTGGAGGGCGGCGAGTCCGTCATCCCGCTGCTCGACGCCGTGATCGACTCGGCCGCCGAGGCCCGCCTCGAAGAGGTCGTCATCGGCATGGCCCACCGCGGCCGCCTGAACGTCCTGGCGAACATCGTCGGCAAGTCGTACGCGCAGATCTTCCGCGAGTTCGAGGGCAACCTCGACCCGAAGTCCATGCACGGCTCCGGCGACGTCAAGTACCACCTGGGCGCCGAGGGCACCTTCACCGGCCTGGACGGGGAGCAGATCAAGGTCTCGCTCGTCGCGAACCCCTCGCACCTGGAGGCGGTCGACCCGGTCCTGGAGGGTGTGGCCCGCGCCAAGCAGGACGTCATCAACAAGGGCGGCACGGACTTCACCGTCCTCCCGCTGGCCCTGCACGGCGACGCGGCCTTCGCCGGCCAGGGTGTGGTCGCCGAGACGCTGAACATGTCGCAGCTGCGCGGCTACCGCACCGGCGGCACCGTCCACGTCGTGATCAACAACCAGGTCGGCTTCACCGCCGCCCCGGAGTCCTCGCGTTCCTCGATGTACGCGACCGACGTGGCCCGCATGATCGAGGCGCCGATCTTCCACGTGAACGGTGACGACCCGGAGGCCGTGGTCCGCGTCGCGCGGCTCGCCTTCGAGTTCCGCCAGGCGTTCAACAAGGACGTGGTCATCGACCTCATCTGCTACCGCCGCCGCGGCCACAACGAGTCCGACAACCCGGCGTTCACGCAGCCGCTGATGTACGACCTGATCGACAAGAAGCGCTCGGTGCGCAAGCTGTACACCGAGTCCCTCATCGGTCGCGGTGACATCACCCTGGAAGAGGCCGAGCAGGCGCTCCAGGACTTCCAGGGCCAGCTGGAGAAGGTCTTCGCGGAGGTCCGCGAGGCCGCCACGCAGCCCGCGGTCGCCGCGCCGGCCCCGGCCCCGCAGGCCGACTTCCCGGTCGCCGTGAACACGGCGATCTCCCAGGACGTCGTGAAGCGGATCGCCGAGTCGCAGGTCAACATCCCCGAGGGCGTCACCGTCCACCCGCGTCTGCTGCCGCAGCTGCAGCGCCGCGCGGCGATGATCGACGACGGCACCATCGACTGGGGCATGGGCGAGACCCTGGCCTTCGGTTCGCTGCTGATGGAGGGCACCCCGGTCCGGCTGTCCGGCCAGGACTCCCGCCGCGGCACGTTCGGCCAGCGCCACGCGGTCCTCATCGACCGGGAGACCGGCGAGGACTACACCCCGCTGCTGTACCTGTCGGACGACCAGGCCCGCTACAACGTCTACGACTCGCTGCTCTCCGAGTACGCGGCCATGGGCTTCGAGTACGGCTACTCGCTGGCCCGTCCGGACGCGCTGGTCCTCTGGGAGGCCCAGTTCGGTGACTTCGTCAACGGCGCGCAGACCGTCGTCGACGAGTTCATCTCCTCGGCCGAGCAGAAGTGGGGCCAGACCTCCGGCGTCACGCTGCTGCTGCCGCACGGCTACGAGGGCCAGGGCCCGGACCACTCGTCCGCCCGCCCGGAGCGCTTCCTGCAGATGTGCGCGCAGGACAACATGACGGTCGCGATGCCGACCCTGCCGTCGAACTACTTCCACCTGCTGCGCTGGCAGGTCCACAACCCGCACCACAAGCCGCTCATCGTCTTCACCCCGAAGTCGATGCTGCGTCTGAAGGCCGCGGCGTCGAAGGCGGAGGAGTTCACGAGCGGTTCGTTCCGTCCGGTCATCGGCGACACCACGGTGGACCCGAACGCGGTCCGCAAGGTCGTCTTCTGCGCGGGCAAGGTCTACTACGACCTGGAGGCCGAGCGGGAGAAGCGCGGCATCACGGACACCGCGATCATCCGCATCGAGCGTCTGTACCCGCTGCCGGGTGCGGAGCTGCAGGCGGAGATCGCCAAGTTCCCGAACGCGGCGAAGTACATCTGGGCGCAGGAGGAGCCGGCGAACCAGGGTGCGTGGCCGTTCATCGCGCTGAACCTGATCGACCACCTCGACCTGGCGGTCGGCGCGGACATCCCGGCGGGCGAGCGCCTGCGGCGCGTCTCGCGTCCGCACGGTTCTTCGCCGGCGGTGGGTTCCGCCAAGCGCCACCAGGCGGAGCAGCAGCTGCTGATGAACGAGGTCTTCGAGGCCTAGTCGCTGACGCGACCCGCACATGGCGGAAGGCCCGGCCCCCCACCTGGGGGCCGGGCCTTCCGGCTTTCCCGGCGCTGCCGGGGCCCGGCCCCGGACCCCGCGCCTCAAACGCCGGCGGGGCCGTTACGGCTGGGGTTCGAAGTCCCAGTAGGGGCGGGTCTGCTGGCGGGCCGAGACCGTGTGGACGTGTTGGGGGCCGAGGGTGCGGGTGAGGGCCTTGAGGCCGGCGTCCTCGTGTTTCGAGGCCTCCGCGTCCTCGCGTACCGACCGGAGGTCCGCCGCCAGGGCGATCTGGGCGCTGAGCGCCATGGGGTGGTCGGGGCCCAGGACCCGTTCGGTGGCCCGGAGGGTGTCCCGGCTGAGGTCCAGGGCGGCTTCCAGGCGGCCGGTGATGTTGCGGTGGCCGGTGGCGTTGAGGGCGCAGCCCAGGGTCCAGGGGTGGTGGTCGCCGAGGGCGCCGCGCATGCCGACCAGCGCCTGTTCCGCGAGGTTCAGGGCTTCCGTGCGTTCGCCCTGGGCGCGCAGCACCAGGGCCAGGTTGCCGACGGTGCCGATGCTGTACGGGTGGGCGAGGCCGAGCTGCGACTGGTAGCCGCGTACGACCTCCTCGGAGATCCGGCGGGCCTCCTCGATGTCCCCGTACTCGCGCAGGTAGGTGGCGTAGTCGGAGGCGACCATCAGGGTCCAGGGGAACTCCGCGCCGAACACCCGGGTGGAGCGTTCCAGGACGCTGCGCAGCCGGGATCCGGCGCCGGGGATGTCGCCGGTGCGGCGCAGGCACTGGCCGAGGTTGTGTTCGGCGCGCAGGGTCTGCGGGTGGTTGGCGCCGAGGACCTGGACGTGGAGTTTGAGGCCCTGTTCCTGGCGGGCGAGGGCCTCGCGGTAGCGGCCCATCAGGCGCAGGCCCATGGCGCAGCCGATGCCGGAGGAGAGGGTGGCGATGTGCCGGACCCGCAGTACGCGTTCCCGGCGGCGCAGGGTGTCGAGGTCGGTGTCGTAGGCCTCCTGGTAGCGGCCGAGGAGGCGCAGGGCGACGGCGACGTTGTTCTGGGCGCCGAGGGTGGTGGAGTCGTCCTCGCCGAGGAGTTCGCGGTAGGTGGCGAAGGCGTGCTCCAGCAGTTCGCGGGCCTCGTCGAACTTGGCGGTGCTGAGGAGGACGCCGGCGTAGGTGCTGGTGGCGCGGAGTGTTTCCAGGTCGCGGTCGCCTCGTTCGGCGAGGAGCCGGTCGGCGACGGAGCGGGCGAGGGTCTCGGCCTGCCGGAAGTGGCCGAGCATGCGCAGAGCGCCGCCGTAGTGGTAGCTGAGCTCGCGGACCTGGTCGTGGTCGTCTCCGAGCATGGCCCGCCAGACGCCGTCGGTCTGTTCGGACAGGCGCAGGCAGGTGCGGTACTCGCCGGCGAGGATCAGGTAGCGCAGGCAGTGCAGCAGGAAGTTCTGGATGCGGGGGTTGCCGCTGGTGAGGACCCCGGCGTGGTCCAGGTGCGGGATGAGTTCGGCGTAGCGGGGCCAGAGCCGGGAGTCGGTGGGGCGGCCGGGGTCGGCAGCGGCGAGAACCTGGCGGACGGCGCGGGAGAGCTGGTCGGACTCCTCCTCGGCGAGGTTCTCGCGAACGATGTTGTGGACCATGCGGTGGAGCTGGACGGTCTCCAGGCCGCCGCCCTCCTCGACGGAGAGGTCGGAGTATTCCAGGCGGACCACGGAGAACTGGACGAGCTTGTTGAGGGCCGCGTTCCAGCGGATCTGGTCGTTGAGGATCCCGGCGAGGTGTTCGGGGACGCCGTCGGCGGGGAATTCGCGCAGCAGCCGCAGGGGGACGCGGCCGGGGGCGAAGAAGACGAACAGCCGCAGCAGGGCGAGGGCGTCGGGGAAGTTCTCGCGGACGTTGTTGAGGAGTATCGCCAGCGCGGTCGGGAAGGGCAGCGGGTAGTCGTCGGAGAGGGTGACGGCCTCGTGGGAGTCGAGGCGGTGCTGGAGGAGGGTGAGGTACTCGCCGACGCCGAGAGGGGAGTCGGCGAGCCAGCCGGCGGTCTGGTCGAGGGCGAGCGGGTAGTCCTCCAGGGCTTCGGCGAGCTGGTCGGCCTCGTCGCCGGTGAGCCGGCGGGCGCGGCGGCGGATGAAGGTGACGGACTCGGGGCGGGCGTAGAGGGGGACTTCGACGAGGCTGGTGTGCCGGGCGGCCCATTCGCGGTTGCGGGAGGTGATGATGACGTCGCCGGCGCCGGAGGGCAGCAGGTCGGTGAGGTCGTCGGGGTTGTCGCAGCCGTCGAAGACCATCAGCCAGCGGTGGTACGGGGACCCGCGCCGCAGCGCCTCCAGGACGGAGCGGATCTGCTCGCCGTAGCTGCCGGCGCCGCGCGGCAGGCCGAGGGCGGGGGCGAGGTCGGCGAGGCGTTCGCGGAGGGTGGGCCGGTCCTCGGCGGGCACCCACCACACGACGTCGTACTCGGAGGCGAAGCGGTACGCGTACTCGGTGGCGACCTGTGTCTTGCCGACGCCGGAGAGGCCGAGCAGGGTGACGGTGGAGGCGCCGGGCGGGGCTTCGGTGAGGGCGGCGCGGAGCCTGCCGATGACGTCGTTGCGGCCGGTGAAGCGGGGGTTGCGGCGCGGGACGCGGCCCCAGATCTCGGGCGGGTCGTTGGGGAAGCGGGGTCCTCGGCGGCCGCTCTCGGTGCCGATCCGGTCGGTGGGCAGCTCCAGGCGGCGCAGTACGCGGTATTCGGCCTCGTAGGCGTCCAGGCCCCACAGGTCGGTCTTCTCCAGGGCGGCGACGGCGCTGGGCAGCGGGGCGTCGGTGAGGCAGACGGCGGCGAACCGGCCGGGGTGGGAGGCGGTGACGGTGCGCAGGGCGGTGTTCCACTCCTCGTCGGTGTGGGTGCCGGCGGAGAAGTAGCGCTCGCTGAGGACGACGAGGATCCTGCCGCCCGCGCGGGCCAGGTCGTCGAGGGCCTCGGTGAGCCCGCCGTGGCTGCTCTGCGGGTCCCAGCGCTGGAGGACGACGCGGTGTCCGTGTTCCTCCAGCCTGTGGGCGATCCACACCGCCCAGGGGCGGTTGAATCCCGCGAAGCTGATGACGAAGCGCTGCGCGGGGGCGGCTCCGTCTCGGTCGTGACGCATGGCGGTACCGGTCATGCGGCCGTCTCCCTGGGGTCCGTGCGATGGACGGGGTGCGGGGCGGTTCGGCTTGAAAGGTACCGCAGCGGACGGGGCGTCATACCCGTACGAACGGGGCGAGTTCGGGGTGCGCCTCGCACCAGGCGCGGCGTTCGCGTTCCAGGGTGCGGCGGGCTCCGGCGTGCTGGTCGCCGGGCGGCGGGGTGGCGTCCATGGCGCGTTCCGCGGCGGCCATGCCGTCGACGAACTCCCGTCCGGTGACGGTGAGCGCGGGGTGTGCGCGCAGGGCGGGGAGGACGGCGGCGACCTGGGCGCGGATCCGGGCGTGCTGGGCCCAGGCGCCGCGGGCTCCGTAGAGGGCGGCGTGCTGCCAGTAGCCGGCGAGGGCGAGGTGCGCGTAGGTGCCGTGGAGGAGCCCCTCCAGGGGGCGCGGGTCGGCGCGCCAGGGGGCCCAGTGGCGGGGGGTGCGGTCGGCGGTGTGCAGGGTGAGGACGTCGGCGAGCGCGGCGAGTTTGCCGTGCTGCACCTCGTGGACCAGGGTCGCGGCCAGGGCGGGCGGGGCCTGGGCGCGGGCCAGGACGGAGCCGGCGGCGGCGGGCAGGGTGGCGCCGCTGGAGCGGGAGCCGCCGGCGAGGGGGACCACGGAGCGCAGCAGCAGGCCGATCTCCTCGGCGCGGGCGGAGTCGTAGCGGCCCAGCAGGGTGTGCGCGCCGGACCACTGGATGTCCCAGCGCTTGTGCCCCTTGGGGGTGAGCCGGCGGGCCGGGCGGACGGCGGCCGGGCCCGTGGCGGGGCCGGGGGGCGGGGCGGCCCGGTAGGGGTCGAGGTCGTCGAGGGAGGTGCGGGCGCGGCCGGGCAGGGTGTGCAGCGGGAGGGCGTCGGCGGTGTCCCAGGAGCGTTCGGTCAGGGCGAGCCGGCCGGGGCCGTGGGGGCGGAGCAGGCCGAGGGTGGGCAGGACGAGGCGGCCGTTGACGGGGCGCAGCGTGGTCTTGAAGCCGATTCCGGCGCGCAGCGCGGCGGCGGCGGCGAGCGCTCCGAGGTGGCCGAGGTCGGGCGGGGGGCCCTGCGGGGCGTGCAGGCGGCGCAGGGTCTCCTCGGCCCAGACGCCGGTGGCGGGGTAGTGCAGTACGTCGTGGACGGCCGCGGGGTCCTGGCGTTCGGCTTCCTCCAGGAGCGCCCAGTGCTCGGCGGTCTCCCCGCCGGGTGCGGCGTCGAGCACGGCGCGCAGCAGGAGCAGCCGCTTGGAGCGGCGTACGTCGTGCACGAGGCGGGTGCCCTCGTCGGAGGGTTCGGTGGAGGCGAGGGCCCGCAGGGTGTGGGAGCTGACGGCGAACCGGGCGAGGTCCTGCCCCGGTGTGCCGTGGCTCCCGGGTGTCCCGGGGGCCTCGTGGCCGGTCCGCTGGGCGGGGAGGCCGGTGCCGGTGCCGGTGCCGGTGTCGGTGCCGTGGGTCATGAGGCGGCCCGCCCGGCGGTGGCGGCGGCGTGCAGGGCGCGGGCGATGTGCCGGATGACGGCCTGGAGGTCGGCGCAGTACACGGAGGGCTGGAGGAAGCCCTCCCGGGCCCGGTAGCGGTGCGGGTAGTGGCCGCCGCCGCACACTTCGACGAGCTCGCAGGCGCGGCAGTCGGCGGCGAGGGCGTCCCGGCCGAGTTGGCGGGCGGCGAAGCCGGGGTGGTCGAGGAGGTCGTCGAAGCTGTGGTGGTCCAGGGTCATGCCGGTCGAGGCGGCCCCCTCGTAGGCGGACTTCAGCGAATCGGCCTGTTCGATGCTGCCGTCGGTCTCGACGACGGCGGTGGTGACGGGCGCCAGGCCCAGGGTCTCGGTGGCGGCGGGCAGGCCGAGGAGCAGTGCGATGACCTCCTCGAAGATGCGGATCCTGGTGCGCCGCGCGCCGTCGTGCCACCAGCGTTCGAAGACGGCGAGGAGCCAGTCGCCGTACGGGGTGCCGTGCCCGGTCCGGCCGGGCGGCGGGGTGCTCCAGTTGGCCAGGGGCAGCAGCAGGCCGATGCTGGGCGGGGCGAAGGCGAGGAGGGACTCGTACGTCTCGACGGGGTCGTGGGCGAGGTCCACCACGCACAGCACCCCGGCATAGCTGTCGGGGTGGCGGGCGAGCAGCCGCAGTCCGCGCGCGGCGGCGTCGAAGCCGGGCCGGCCGGTGTGGTCGACGCGGCGCCGGTTGTGGGCGGGCAGGCCGCCGTCGAGGCTGACGCCGACCCGGATCCCGGCGGCGGCCAGGGCTGCGATCCGGCCGGCGGTGAGCAGGGTGCCGTTGGTCTGTACGGCGGCGGTGACGCGGGTGCGGGGCGCGTGCCGGGCCACGGCGGCCCGTACCGCCTCCACGGGGGCTGCCAGTGCGGCGGGTGCGGCGAGGAGGGGTTCGCCGCCGTGCAGGACGAGGTCCACGCGGGGAAGTTCGTGGGCGGCGGCGTGCTCGCCGATCCGCTCGGCGGCGCGCAGGGCGGTGGCGGGGGTCATGGCGGCGGGGCGGGTGCGCCAGCTGCGGTCGGCCATCTCGTACACGTAGCAGTAGGTGCAGGCGAGGTTGCAGCGGCTGTGCGTCTTGAGGACGAACTGCCGGATCGGCTGCGGGCGGTGGCCGGCGGCGCGCAGGCCGGGGACGTCGAGCCGGGCGTACGGCCAGTGGGCGTGGCGGGCGTGACCTGCGAGGGTCCGGTGCGCGGGCAGCACGGGACCGCTCGTGATCGCTTGGCTCATCGCCTGTACCTCTCCCCTGCGGACGGTCCATCCCTGCCCTCCGCGGGGGCCCGGCTAACGGCGGAAAGTGGTCAACTCCGGCGCGGGGCGGCGGCGGTCAGGCGACGCCGGAGTCGAACGCGTTGAGGATTTCGGCCGGGTGCGTGACCCGGTCGACCAGGCCGTCGATGACCTCGGCGAGCACGGGGTGGTCGATCCCGCGCAGCGCGGCCAGGTCGATCCCGGTGAGGTCCGGGAGGCCGGGCCGCGGCCCCGGGCACGGGCGGGCCGGTGGTGGTGCTGCCGCTTCCTGACGTCCGGTCACCATGGGCTGCCCGTCCCCTTGTCGTGTGTGGTCCACTGCCCTTTCCCTGCGCCCGGCGGGGGGAAACGGCTCAGCTGCCCGCCTCCAGGGCCCGTACGCGGGTCCGGACGGCCCGGGCCCGTTCGCCGTCGGGGTCGCCCAGGCGCCGCCAGAGCTCCAGGGCGGCC
This sequence comes from Streptomyces sp. NPDC040718, assembly GCF_055593565.1. NCBI lineage: Bacteria > Bacillati > Actinomycetota > Actinomycetes > Kitasatosporales > Streptomycetaceae > Streptomyces > Streptomyces sp. NPDC040718. The sequence continues at coordinate 478,364 of NZ_JBVIXO010000001.1, forward strand.
CGGTAGGCGTCCAGGGCGGCGCGGGGGCGGGCGAGGCGTTCGAGGACCTCCCCGCGCAGCTCCTGGACCCGGGCGGCGAGCGGCAGCGCCGTGCCGGCCCGTTCGTCCGGGCCGGCCTCCAGTGCGGCGCGCCAGGCCCGCCGGTAGGAGTCCGCCGCGCGGTCGAGGCGGTCGGCGGTGCGGGTGTGGGCGTGGATCTCCTGCTGCACGTCCCCGTGTTCCCGCCAGGCGCGGGCCCGTTCCAGCGGGCCGTGGCTCTGCCGCACGGCCAGCTCCAGCAGGTACTCGGCCTCCCGCAGGTCGACGAGGTCCCCTTCGTAGGCGTGCCGCAGCCGCAGCCCGGCGGCCAGCCGCAGCAGCCGGTACGCCGCCCCGGGGTCGGACTGGGGCACGGCGGCGCGGCTCTCGCGGAGCACGCGTACGGCGGTGGAGGCGAGGCGCCGCCCGTCCGCGGCCCGGGCCCGGTCCAGGAGTACGTCGCCCCATTCGGGCAGCAGCTCCCCGAAGGCCTCGCCGTCCCGGGGGATCAGCCGCCGGGCCCGGGCGTACGCCTCGGCCGCCTCGTCCAGGGCGGCCGGGTCCGCGTCGCGGGCGTACCGGGCGCGGTGTACGCGGGCCAGGCACAGCAGGGCGGCCAGCCGCAGCCCGGAGTCCCCGGCCGCCTCCTCCAGGGCCGTCGCCAGCTGCGCGGCGGCCTCCTCCAGCCGTGCGGGCAGGTACCGCAGGGCCGCGCCCAGCTCGACGCGTACCCGTGCGGCGAGTCCGGGGTCCGGGGCGGGGGCGGGGGCGGGCTGCGGGGCGTCCGGGCCGGGGTCCGGGGCGGCGGCGTCCGGGGCGGGGGGCGCGGCGAGGAGGGCCGTCAGGGCTGCGGCCAGGGTGTCGGCCGCCCGCTCCGCCAGGGCGGTGCGGGCGGCCGGGTCCGGGGTGCGCGGGAGGAGGGCCACCAGGACGCGGCCCAGGGTCAGGAGGAGTTCCGGGTCCGCCGCCCCCGCGCCGGAGGCGATCGGCTCCAGGGCGGCCCGCGCCTCGTGCAGCGGCCCCGCGTCGTCGCGCAGCGCGCCCAGCCGGAGCAGGGTGCGGGCCCGCAGTACGGCGCAGTCCCGGTGCAGGGCGGGGTCGGCGGCCGCGGCGGCGAACTCCCGGTCGGCGGCGGCCAGCAGCTCCGGCGCCGCGCCCGACGCCACCGCCCGCTCGTACAGCACCCGGCCCAGCGCGGCCCGGCCGGCCGGGGTGCCGAGCCCGGTGACGGCCCGTTCGGCCTCGTCGAGGAGTTCGGGGTCCCGCTGGACGGCCCACAGCCGCAGCAGTACCCCGGCGAGTTCGGTCTCGGCCTCCTCCGGGGGGTCGTCGGGGCCGGGCGGGGCGGCCACGGCCCGGCGCAGCAGTGCGGCGGACTCGTACAGGGGCCGTGCGTCGGGGTCGGGCGTTCCCGCCGCGAGCCGCTCCCGGGCGGCGCGGACCGCCCAGCCGCGGCCGGGCGGCGGGTCGGCGACGGGGACCGGGACGGGCGGCGCGGGGGGTGCCGGGGCCTCCTCGGGCGGGCCGGGCAGGTAGCGGCGCACGACCTTGGCGGAGACCCGCGCGAAGGCCTGCGGGAGCTGCCCGGGCGGCACCCGGCCGCCGTCCCACCCGGCGTCCGGTCCGGGCGCGGGCGCGGTGTCCGGCTCCGCCGCGGGTTCTCCGGTGAGCTGGGCGACGGCCAGCGCGGGGAAGTTGCGCACGCCCCGGCCGAAGTGGGCCCGTACGTATTCGGAGCAGTGCTTGAGCACCAGCGCGGCCTCGTCCCGCCCCAGCGGCCCGAGCAGCACCTCCTGCACGCCGGGCACGAACTCGTACCACTGTCCGGGCGGTTCCCCGCTGCGCCGCAGCAGTCCGCTGAGCAGGACCTCCGCCAGGTCGGAGGGTTCCGAGTCGGGCAGCATCGTGCGCTGCACCAGCCGCATCACGGGCAGGGTCAGCGGGGCCGCCGCGAGGTACACGGCGAGCTGGACGGCGCCGGGCGCGGCGGAGGAGCGGAACCGGCGCACCAGTTCCCGCGGCGGCCGGGCGGTGGGCGGCAGCGGTACGGGGGCGGCGGGGTGGCGGGCGAGGACGCGGCCCACCTCGGCGGGGACGGGCCCGGTGCCGAGTCCGGCGACGAGCCGGGCCCACGCCCCGAGGGCGATGGCGTTCGGCGGCAGTACGGGCACGGTGAGGCCGCCGGTGGGCCGCCCGGGCCGGGGCGGCCGCTCGGGCCGGAACCTCAGCCTCGTCCCGCCGCCGCCCGTTCCCCCGCCCCCGCCGGCGCGTTCCAGCACCCCCCGCTCGGTCGGCAGCCAGCTGCGGCTCCACAGCCGCTGCGGCAGGGGCTGTACGACGGCGCAGGGCGCGCACTCGGCCCAGCGGTGCAGGAGCCGCTGGGCCTCGCCCTCCCGCCACAGCGGCCCGGCGCAGTCGGAGACCACGATGGTCAGGGCCCGCCCGGTGGGGTCGCGCAGCTGGTCGCCGGAGCGCAGTCCGGGGCCGGGTGCGGGGCCGCGGCCGACGGCGGCTGTGCCGTCCGGGAGCCGGTGCAGGTGGTGGGCCTGGACGTCCCGGAAGGCGCCGAGGCGTTCGCACACGGAGCGGAGTTCCTCGAACATCTCCCGCCAGACCGCCATGGAGGGCGAGGCGTCCATGACCAGGCGTACGGTCGCCTCGCGCCGGCTCTCCGGCCGGAACACCGGGATGACCAGGCCGAGGGCGCGGGCGCTGGCCTCGGCGGTGGCGGCCTCGTCGAGGACGGTTCGGGTGGGGCGGCCGGGGGGCCGGTGGCGCTGGAGGGCGCGCAGGGCCCGCTGGATCTCCAGGATCCGGGGCAGGGCGGCCGCGCCGGGCACGCGTACGGGCACCCCGCCGGCGACGGGGATCTCGGCGGCCGCCCCGGTGTCGGGGGCCTGGGGTTCCCCTGCGGGGTAGAGGCTGACGGGGTCCTCGGGGTCCGGTTCCTCCTGCGGCGGCTCCGGCGGCTCGGCGGTGCCGGCGGGCCCGGTCGGGCCGGGCGGCTCTCCGGGCGCGGCGGTGCCGGGGCCGGGGACGGCCGGGGCGCGCCCGGCCGCGGCGCTGCCTGCCCTGGCGGCCAGCCAGAGCGCGTCGGCCAGCTCCTCGGCGGTCGGGTCGAGTCCGGCGGCGCGCAGCAGGCCGGCGAGGGCGCGGATGTCCGCGGCCGCGGCCCCGTCGGGGTGGGCGGGTTCCTGGGGCACCGCGGCTCACCTCGGGCGGTCGAGGCGCTGGATGAGCAGGTCGGCGAGGTCGTCCCGGCTCGGCGGGGCGGCGTAGTGGGTGAGGTAGATGGCGTTGAGCAGCTGGTCGGCGGCGACCAGTTCGGAGCGGGAGCGGGTGAGGAACTCGCGGATCAGGTCGGCGCCGAGCTGGGCGGCCTCCTCGCCCAGGTGGGCGCGGACCATGGTGGCGAGCCGTTTCTCGCCGGGCTGGCCGAGCTTGAGCTGGATGCAGCGGCGCAGCAGGGCGGCGGGGAAGTCCCGTTCGCCGTTGCTGGTGAGGAGGATGAAGGGGAAGGCGCGGCAGCGGACGCGGCCGTCGCGGACGGTGACCTTGGCCCCGTCGTCGGTGAGGACCTGGACCTCGGGTTCGGAGTCGGCGACGCGTTCGAGTTCGGGGAGGGTGAACTCGCCTTCCTCCAGGACGTTCAGCAGGTCGTTGGGCAGGTCTATGTCGCTCTTGTCGAGTTCGTCGACGAGCAGGACCCGGGGGCGTTCGGTGGGCAGCAGCGCGGTGCCGAGGGGGCCGAGCCGGATGTACCTGCCGATGCCGGGCGCGCCGGTGGTGCCCGCGGCGCCGGCTCCGGCGGCGATCTGCACGTCCTGGAGCCGGGCGAGGGCGTCGTAGCGGTAGAGGCCCTCTTGGAGCACGGTCCGCGACACCACCGGCCAGCGCAGCACCCGGCCGAGTTTCAGCTCGTGGGCTACGGCGTGCGCGAGGGTGGATTTGCCGGTGCCGGGGTAGCCGGTGACCAGGAGGGGCCGGCGCAGGTAGAGGGCGGCGTTGACGGCCTCCAGTTCCTCCGGCTCGGGCCGGTGCAGTTCGGCGGCCTGCCGGTGGGCGCCGAGGCGGCGGGCGACGTTCCCGTCGGCGGCCGCGGCGGGCCCGCCCGGCTCCACGGCGGGGCCGCCGTCGAAGTCGCGCCAGGGCGGCGGTTCGGGCAGGGCCTCGATCCCGTCGTGGGGTTCGCCCACGCCCCGGTAGATGAGCCATTCGTCGTTCACGCCCGCTCCCTCCCGCACAGCCCGTACACCCCGTACCCCGCTCCGGCCCGGTTCACAGGTCCCCCCGCAGCGGTTCTTCCTCGGGCAGCGCCCGTGCCGGGTCGTCCCAGACGAGGGCCAGTCCGGCTGCCCAGTAGGCGTCGGGGTCCGCCCCGTACGCCCGTTGCCGCAGGGCCTGGAGGCGCTGCGGCAGCACCGCGCCCCGGGCCGCTTCGGCCAGTTCCTCCCGCAGTCCCCGGTGGAAGGGGGCGCAGGAGGCCCCCGGGTCGGCCGGGGGCCTGCGGCAGACCACGACTCCGTAGCCGGCGTCGCGTACGGAGTGCAGCGCGCCCAGGGTCGGTTCGGCGGCCGGTGTACGGCAGAGCACCGGGACGGTGTTGTCGAGCAGCCCGGCCAGCCAGCCCGGCGAGGGGCTGCGGGGTCGGCCGCGCAGGCAGTCGGCCCGCTGGTCCAGCAGCGGGCCGGCCTGGACGCGCGCCCACCGCCCGGCGGAGACGGCTCCGCCGGAGCGGAACACCACCGGCCGCTGCACTCCGACCGGTGTTCCGCCCGACACGTTCCATTCGTCGACTGCGAGGCCGAACAGTTCGGGTGCGACGGCCACTTCGAGGAGTGCGGCCGCCTCGTGCGTGTCGCACCGCCGGAACCCTTCGGCGAGCGGGGCGCGCAGTGCCTCGGGCAGGGCCGCGAGGGTGGCGCGTACGCCGGCGGCGACGGGGGTGATCCGGTCGGGGCGGGCGGGGCCGGCCAGGACGGACACCCGCCAGTCGTAGACGTCCTCCCAGCCGTGCGCCCAGGCCTCCAGCAGTACCGAGGGGCCCGGCGGCAGTCCGGCGGGGCGCCGGGCGGGGCCGTGCGCCTCCCGGCCGGCGGCGGCGCGCCTGCGGCGTTCCCGGTCGGCGAGGCCGCGCTCGTGCCGCTCGCCGAGTTCCCGCCGGAGGGGGCGCCACAGCCGCTCGGCGGTGGCCCGTACCCAGTCCCACAGTTCCTCGTCGGCGCCCGGGGCGGGCGGCTCTCGGTAGTCGGCCACGCTGACGCCGGTCGCGTAGCGGAGCATGGCGGCGGCCTCGCCGCCCGCGCCCGGCGGGTCGTGCAGCAGGCCGAGGCCGTCGCGCCAGCTGAGCGGGGCGGGCAGGGCGGGGTCGGGTTCCTCGCCCCTGGCCTGCTCGGCGAGCTCCCGTACGGCCTCCGACGAACCGGGCGGCGGCAGTTCCGCGAGGAGTCCGCACAGGGTGGTGCGCTCGCCGGGGGTGAGGCGGCCGCGGCCGCCGTGGGGGTCGCCGTCGCCGGCGGGCAGTTCGTCGTGCACGTCGGTCCAGGTCCTGCGGCTGTCGAGGTCGCTCAGGTGCCGGTCGTAGTGGTACAGGTCGTGGGCCTGCATGACCCTGCGGTAGAGGCCGGTCTGGCCGGTGGCGGCCATGGGCAGGGTCCGCAGCTGGGCCACGGACACGGCGAGGCCGCCTCCGGCGCCGTTGCGGCGGGCCTTGACGACGCCGACGACCTCTCCGCGGGCGAGGTCGACGACGGGCCCGCCGGACATGCCGGCTTCGATCTCGTCGTCGTCGCCGAGGCGGATCGCGGCTCCGCCCGCGGCGATGCCGCGCAGCCGGGTGGTGCGCCCCGTGATCTCGCGGTAGCCGAGTTCCTCGGTGCAGCCGAAGTAGGCGGCCTCGTCGAGGCGGGGTCTGGCCCGGTCGGTGAGCCAGACGCAGGCGTGGGTGACGGGTGCGAGGACGCGGACGAGGGCCAGGTCGGGTAAGTCCCACAGGGCGCGCCGGCCGGGTCGCCGCTCGTCGAGCCGTTCGGGCAGTACGCATTCCACCCGGCCGGTGACCGTCCCGGTGGCGCCGTCGCCCCCGGAGCCCCCGGAGAAGAAGGTGATGCCGACCTCACGCCCGGCCAACCGCACGGCAGCACCCCCTTCGCCGACCACGTGCGCGCACGTCAGGACCCAGCCCGGGGCGATGAAGAACCCGCTCCCCCAGGTCGGCCCCGTCCCAGGGCTCTCATACCCGTCCGGGGGCGCGTGGACGCGTACGGTGGCGGCCCGGACGAGGGGTTCCAGGAGCTCGAAGGCGCGCGCGGATCCGGCCGTGCGCCCGTCCGGCATCTCTGGTCCCCCCTCCCCCGCTCGCCCCGTGAAGGGCGTCCAAGGTAGCGCCGGGTGACCGGCGGGCGGGAGGGCCTCGGGGGTAAGCGGATTATCCTGGCGGGAAACACCCCCACTCACCACCACACGGCACGGAGCCCGACTTGTACTTCACCGATCGCGGCATCGAGGAGCTGGAGAAGCGGCGCGGCGAGGAGGAGGTCACCTTCGAGTGGCTCGCCGAGCAGCTCCGCACCTTCGTCGACCTGAACCCGGACTTCGAGGTCCCGGTGGAACGCCTGGCGACCTGGCTGGCCCGGCTGGACGACGAGGACGAGGACGACGAGTAGTCCGAGCAGCGCGTACGCACGACCGAGGGGCCCGACCGCGTGCGGTCGGGCCCCTCGGTCGTGTGCCGCTGGGGAGGGCCCGGATCAGGCGGCGCTTCCCACTCAGGGGGGAATCACCGCCTCCGGAGGGCCTCCCCTGGCCAGCTGCAACGCGGAACGGCGTGGTCCCCGCCTGGCGGAAAAGCGCCTGCGCCCTACCCGGCGTCGAGGCGCCTCAGCCAGGCTTCAAGCGAGCGGCCGGCCGGGGCGGACCCGGCCGGGGCTACTGCTCAGGAACCGACGAGCTGACGTGGGTCGTCCAGCCATGCGTACTGACCGGACCCGTCGACCGTGCAACCGAAGCGGGTGATGTGCGGTCGGCCCCGCAACTCGTACCAGGTGTACGCAGCGGTAACCTCCGCCCAGAGATCGCGTGGTCCCCACGAGCGGACGGCGTCCTCCTCCCACCAGTCGCCGTAGCGGACGATCGTGGCCGACGTGCCGGTCTCATCCACGAACTGGACCTGCCGGTCGTCGCCCTCCCCGCGGTGTGAGTAGGAGACGTCCGGGACCTGGAGGCCGATGGCGAAGTCCTGGAGGCCTCCCGCCCCCAGAACCTGCGCGGGATCGATAGGCGACTTCCGGCTGGTCGACTCCTCCGGGACCTGGAGGTCGACGGTCGGCCGCTCCGAGCGGATCCACATGTACGAGGACTCGCCGATGAAGGCTCCTTGCGCCTTCGTTCCCGAGGTGTCGACGCGGAGCCGCAGGAGCCCCGAGTTGCTGTAGGCCGTCCCGAACGGTGTTCCTTCCGGCCTACGAGGAGGTGTACGCCGAGCCGCCCTACAGCGAAGGGCCCAGCGACGTCGCCGCGTTCATCGACAGCTACCTGGTCCACGTCCAGCGGGCCAGGATGCGGCTGGTCATCGCCCGGGAGGGCGAGGAGGTCATCGGCTTCACGTACGGGTACCTCCTCTCGGCTGACACCGGATGGTGGGGCAACCTGGACAGGGAGCTGCCCGAGGACTTCACTCGCGAGGACGGCGCCCGTACGTGGGTGATCCTGGAGCTGGCGGTCCGCAAGCCCTGGCGCCGCCGACGTGTCGCCGCGGCGCTTCACGCCGCCCTCCTCGACGGCCTCGCCGTGGAGCGGGTCACGCTCACCGTCCGGCCGGAGCCGGAGGCCGCTCCTGCCCGGACGGCGTACGCCGCGTGGGGGTACCGGCCGGTCGGGACGTCCCATCCGTGGGAGGACGCCCCGTTCTACAAGGCGATGGTGCTCGAAATCGCCGCGGATCGAAGCTCCGCCACGACAGCCCCCTGACTCGATCCGCTCGGGAAAGCAGGGCCACGCGCGCGTCGCGGTCGAGGAGCGGCTGGGGCGCCGCCTCCAGGGCCTGGAGGGGACCTGCTCGCACACGTCCCCGGCCATGGAGCGCGGGATCGCCAGGGGGCTCCAGTGGACGTGGGAGACGGCCCTCAGGGGCGAGACGAGCGGGACGTCACGGAAGGAGTGGTCGCAGGCCCCGTGATCCACTCTCATCTCCCAAGCGTCTCCCGAATGATCTTCTGAGAGCCCAACGGCCCGGCCGCGCGAAGCGGTCGGGCCGTTGTCATGTGCGCTCTGACCAGCAGCGCAGGGAAATCCCTCGGGCGCCCAAGATCAGGCGGCCTTGGTCTCCCAGAAGATGCGGTCGATCTCGGCGATGAGCTCCAGGGCCTTGGCACCGGTTGCCGGGTCGTTCGACGCCTTGGCGGCCGAGAGGGCCTTCAGGGTGTCGTTGACCAGGGTGTGCAGCTGCGGGTACTTCTCGAAGTGCGGGGGCTTGAAGTAGTCGCTCCACAGCACCGAGACGTGGTGCTTCGCGAGCTCGGCGCGCTGCTCCTTGATGGTGATGGCGCGCGCGCGGAAGTCCGCGTCCTCGTTGGCCTGGTACTTCTCCTGGACGGCCTTGACGGACTCGGCCTCGATGCGGGCCTGGGCCGGGTCGTACACGCCGCAGGGCAGGTCGCAGTGGGCGGAGACCTTCACCTTGGGGGCGAAGAAGCGGGAAAGCATTGGAGTGGGTCCTCCTCGTGATCGTCTTCTCAAGGGTGGAGATTACTCGCTGAGAATCCGGAAATCGCGGGCGCCCCCATGGGCTTAGGACAAAAGTCCAGCCCCGGCCGACCGGGGGTGCGCGAACGTACGGGGCCGTACGGCAGCATGCGGGGAGCGATGAGGAGGCCGGAGATGGTGCGGAGCAGGCGGGCGCGGGTGCGCGTCGGGATCACCGAGGTGACGGGGCCGTCGATGGCGCCGACGCTGGTGCACGGGGACCAGCTGTTGGTCCGGTACGGGGCGCTGGTCCGGCCGGGTGACGTGGTGGTGTTCCGGCATCCGCTCCAGCAGGACCTGCTGGTGGTGAAGCGGGCGGCGGAGCGCCGGCCGGGCGGCTGGTGGGTGCTCGGGGACAACCCGTTCAACGAGACCGGGGACAGCACCGACTACGGCGCGGTCCCCGAGGAGCTGGTGCTGGCGGTGGCCTTCCTGCGGCTGCGGCCGTGGCCGGAGGGTCAGCGTTCGCTGAGGGCGCGGCTGGCCTGGGCGCTGTCGGCGGTGCGGCCGCTGCGGGCGGACGTCTCGGCCTCCAGCCGTTTGCGGGCGCGGTAGGCGGCGACGTTGGCGCGGGTGGCGCAGCGGTCGGAGCAGTAGCGCCGGGAGCGGTTGGTGGAGGTGTCGAGGTAGGCGTTGCGGCAGGGCGGTGCCTGGCACAGGCCGAGGCGGTCGGGGCCGTGCTCGGTGAGGGCGAAGGCGAGTCCCATGGCGGCCATGGCGGCGTAGCCGGCGGAGGCGTTGGAGGGGTGTTCGGCGAGGTGGATGTGCCAGTCGGGGCTGCCGTCCTCGCGGACGGTGTCGTGCCCGGTGACCTGGGGGCTGACGGGGAACTCCATGAGGAGGGAGTTGAGGAGGTCGACGGCGAGGGCGTGGTCGCCGCCGTCGGCGGCCTCGAAGACGGCGCGGAGCCGGCCGCGGACGTTGCGGAAGCGGGTGACGTCGGTGTCGGTGACCCGGCGGGCCATCTGGACGCTGGCGCCGAAGAGGGCGCGGACGTCGTCCACGGAGGTGAGGGCGTCCTTGTTGCGGGCCGGCTCCTCGGTGTTGACCAGGCGCACGGCGAAGTCCGAGTAATGGGCCAGTTCCACTTGTAGTCCTTACGGCTGCGGATTAGTGTCTGCATCAGCCGGGTAACGGCTGTTTTGCCTTCGAGGGTATTACGTGTGGAGGGGTTCGGGATGGCGGACGCTGTGACTGGCTCGTTCGGTACGGACTGGCGGGCCTGGCAGGAGAGCTGGGACCGCCAGCAGGAGTGGTACATGCCCGACCGCGAGGAGCGGTTCCGGGTGATGCTCGACATGGTGGAGGCCTTCGTGGGCCCCTCCCCCCGGGTCCTGGACCTCGCCTGCGGTACGGGAAGTATCACGGACCGGCTGCTGCGGCGGTTCCCGGAGGCGACCGTTACGGGGCTGGATCTCGACCCCGCGCTGCTGACGATCGCCCGGGGCCACTTCGCCGGCGACGACCGGGTCTCCTTCGTCACCGCCGACCTCAAGGACCCGGACTGGCGCACGGCCCTCCCGTACGACTCGTACGACGCCGTGCTGACCGCGACCGCCCTGCACTGGCTGCACAGCGAGGAGCTCGCGGTCCTGTATGGCCAGATCGCACCCCTGGTCCGCCCGGGCGGTGTGTTCATGAACGCCGACCACATGCCCGACGCCTCCACCCCGCTGATCAACGCCGCCGACCGGGCGCAGCGGCACGCCGGGATGGACCGGGCGAAGGCCGCCGGGGTCCTGGACTGGCGGGACTGGTGGGCGCTGGCCGCCGCCGACCCGGTGCTGGCCGAGCCGGTGCAGGCCCGTTTCGTGATCTACGGGGAGCACGCCGACGGGGACACCCCCGACGAGTTCTGGCACGCCCGCACCCTGCGGGAGGCGGGCTTCGCGGAGGCCCGTACGGTCTGGCGCTCCCCCTCGGACGCGCTGGTCCTAGGCCTCAAGTAGGAATTCCCGGTGGCAGCGCGAAGGGGCGGTACGGATGCCCGTACCGCCCCTTCCGCACCCCATCGGGGGCGCGGGGAACCGCGCGACCGGCCAGGGACGGCCCCGCAGCTCTCCCACAGGTTCCCGCGGAGCGCTAGATGTATTGTCCAGTGAGGTTGGGGACGCGGCTGGCGGGTGGTTTGCCTGCGAGCGCGGTGTGTCCGCGGTGGTGATTGTAGGAGTGCAGCCAGGCGGGGAACGCGGCGCGTCGTTCCTGCTCTGACCGGTATGGGCGGGCGTAGGCCCACTCGTCCAGCAGGGTGCGGTTCAGCCGTTCGACCTTGCCGTTGGTCTGCGGCCGGTAGGGCCGGGTTCGCTTGTGGGTGATCCCGGCCGCCGCGAGGGCGTCGCGCCAGGTGTGGGACTTGTAGCAGGCGCCGTTGTCGGTGAGGACGCGTTCGACGGTGATCCCGACGCTGGTGAAGTAGGCCTGGGCCCGCTGCCAGAAGGCGGTGGCGGTCTCCTTCTTCTCGTCCTCGAGGATCTCGCTGTAGGCGAGGCGGGAGTGGTCGTCGACGGCGGTGTGGATGTAGCTGTAGCCGGCGCTGGAGCGGTTCCTGCGGCCGGCCTGGCGGCCAAGGGTCTTGTGTCCGCCGCCGTCGGGGATGTTCCCGAGTTTCTTGATGTCGACGTGGACGAGTTCGCCGGGCCGGTCGCGTTCGTAGCGGCGTATGACGTGGCCGGTGGCCCGGTCCAGGTGGCTGAGACGGGCCAGGCCGAAGCGTGTCAGGACCCGGTGCACGGTCGAGGGGACCAGGTCCAGGAAGCTTGCGATGCGGGCCGGTCCCCAGCGGCGGGTGACGCGGACCTTGATGATCCGGCGTTCGGTGCGGGTCGGGGTGCGGCGCGGGCTGTGACGGGGACGCGATGAGCGGTCTTCCATGCCCGCCTCGCCCATGGCGCGATAGCGGGTGGCCCACCGCTGGGCGGTGGTGGGCGAGACCTGGAAGCGCTCGGCGGCTCGCCGCAGGGGCCAGCCGTCCACGACCACGCAGCGGGCCAGCCGCAGTCGTCCGGTCTCGCTCAGGGGTGCATTACGGTGGGGCATGAGGGCCTTTCTGGTCGCCGGTGCAGATGTCGCAATCCACACCGAGCCAGAAGGCCCTCACCCATTTCAAGATCCCTTAACCGAGACCTGCATCACCCGTCCACAACCTCCCGCGACAGAACAGCTAGAGCACCTTGGACAGGAACGCCTTCGTCCGGTCGTGCTGCGGGTTGCCCAGCACGTCGCGCGGGTTGCCGGACTCGACCACGACGCCGCCGTCCATGAAGACGAGGTTGTCGCCGACCTCGCGGGCGAAGCCCATCTCGTGGGTCACCACGATCATGGTCATGCCTGACTCGGCCAGGTCCCGCATGACGTCGAGGACGTCGCCGACCAGCTCCGGGTCGAGGGCCGAGGTGGGCTCGTCGAAGAGCATCAGCTTCGGCTCCATGGCCAGCGCGCGGGCGATCGCCACGCGCTGCTGCTGGCCGCCGGAGAGCTGGGACGGGTAGTTCCCGCCCTTGGTGCCGAGGCCGACGCGGTCGAGGAGCTTGACCGCGCGCTCGCGGGCGACGGCCTTGCTCTCGCCCTTGACCATGACCGGGGCTTCCATGACGTTCTCTATGGCCGTCATGTGCGGGAAGAGGTTGAAGCGCTGGAAGACCATGCCGATGTCCCGGCGCTGGGCCGCGACCTCGCTGTCCTTCAGCTCGTAGAGCTTGTCGCCCTTCTGCTTGTAGCCCACCAGCTGGCCGTCGACCGAGAGCCGGCCGGCGTTGATGCGCTCCAGGTGGTTGATGCAGCGCAGGAAGGTGGACTTGCCGGAGCCGGACGGGCCGACCAGGCAGAAGACCTCGCGGGGGGCGACCTCAAGGTCGATGCCGCGCAGGATGTGGGCGGCGCCGTAGGACTTGTGGACGCCTTCGGCCTTGACCATCGGCTGGGCGGTCACTTCGCCACCTCCGTACGGCGGAACATGTTCAGGTTGGCCTTGAGCCGCTCGAAGGGGGTGGGCGGCAGGCTGCGCAGCGAGCCGCGGGCGTAGCGGCGCTCCAGGTAGTACTGGCCGACGCTGAAGACGCTGGTCAGCGCGAGGTACCAGATGGAGGCCACGAAGTACATCTCGATGACCGCGCCGGCGGTGCTGCCGATGTTGGAGCTGGCGCGCAGGAGTTCGGTGTACTGCACCGCCGAGACCAGGGAGGAGGTCTTCAGCATGTTGATGAACTCGTTGCCGGTCGGCGGGATGATCACGCGCATCGCCTGCGGCAGCACGACGCGGCGCATGGTCTGCGTCTGGGTCATGCCGAGCGCGTGCGAGGCCTCGGTCTGGCCCTCGTCGACGGACTGGATGCCGGCACGGACGATCTCCGCCATGTAGGCGCCCTCGTTCAGGCCGAGGCCCAGGAGGGCGACCATGAACGGCGTCATGACGTCGACGGTCTCGTTCTTGTAGATCGGGCCCAGGTTGATGTACTGGAAGATCAGCGGGAGGCTGAACCAGACCAGCAGCTGCACGTAGACCGGGGTGCCGCGGAAGAACCAGATGTAGAGCCAGGAGACGAAGCTCGTGACCGGGTTCTTCGACAGCCGCATCACGGCGAAGAGGATGCCGAGCGCCAGGCCGAGCGCCATGGCCGAGATGCTGATGATGATGGTGTTGCCGAGGCCGCTGAGGACCGCGGGGTCGAACAGCTTGTCGCCGACCGTGCCCCAGATGATCTTGCCCTGGGAGAAGGCGTAGACGAGCCACGCCAGGATGACGGCGACGACGACGGCGCTGATCCAGCGGCCGTAGTGCCGTACGGGGATGGCCTTGATCGCCTCGTAGGGGTTGCCCGAGGCGCCGGGCCCGGCCGGAGTGGCGGCCGGACCCTTGTCGATCTTGTCAGTCACAATGACTGCCCTTCAGTGGAGCTCTCGGATCACTTGCCGGCGTTGATCGTGGCGGACTGCACGGCGCTGTCCTTCACGTTCCACTTCTCCAGGACCTTGGCGTAGGAGCCGTCCTTGATGATGGCGTCGAGCGCTTCCTTGAGGGCGTCGCGCAGCTGGGTGTTCTCCTTGGAGACGGCGATGCCGAAGAGGCCGACGCCGGACTGCTGGCCGCCGACCTCGAAGTCGTTGCCGCCGCCCGAGGTCTTCGCGGTGTACGCGGTGACCGGGTAGTCGTTCAGGTCGGCCACGGCGCCGCCGGCCTTGACGCGGGTCTGCGCCTCGGCGTCGGTGTCGAAGGCCTCGATGGTGAGCTTCTTGTCACCGCACTTCTCGGCCTGCTCCTTGAAGGTCTTCTCGTACGTGGTGCCGCGCTGGACGGCGACCGTCTTGCCGCACAGGTCGTCGAGGGACTTGATGTTGTCCGGGTTGCCCTTCTTGACCAGGAGCGAGACGCCGGAGGAGAAGTAGTCGACGAAGTCGACGCCCTTGCCGATCTTCTGGCCCTTGTCGTCGAGGCCTTCCTGGCGCTCCTTGTTGTCCGTGATCGAGGACATCGCGATGTCCTGGCGGCCGGTCTCCAGGGAGGTGATCAGGCCGTCGAAGGTGCCGGAGGTGAACTGGAACTTCACGCCGAGCTGCTTGCCGAGCGCCTCGGCGATGTCGGGGTCGACACCGACGGTCTTGCCGCCGTCGATGAACTCCATCGGCGCGTAGGCCGTGTCGGAGCCGACCTTGACGACACCCGCGTCCTGGATCTTCTTCGGGAGCTTCGAGAACAGCGGGGCGCTGCTGTCGGTCTTGCCCGAGTTCGAGGAGCCGTTGCCCTCGGTCTGGTCGCCACATCCGGTGAGGATCAGGGCGCCGGCGACCGCGATCGCGCCGACCGCGGCGATCCGGGACCGGGCGGCGGTCGTACGACGGGTGGTGCTTGCGGTCATGAGCGGTTCCTCCGACAGGGGTGGAAAAGCATCCGAGAGAAGGTCGGCACGCACCATCGAGTGTCGCGACCTTGTGTGATTACGGCATCTTGCCATTCGGACTGACGCATTCAGGGTGCCCGTCAGGTCAAAATCAGATAACGGGCGCCCCCGACTACCCAACAGGACTGCGGGCAAGGGCCATCGGAGCCGCACAAACCCCCGTGACCTGGCGTTTTCACCTCACTATTTACGGTGCGTCTCGCCTGCTGGACAGAGAGATTTGGACTTTTAGCCAAAACCGGGGCAAGGACCCTACGATCAGTCCGGAATCGACTCGTCTGGGCGAGTGTTCTTCGGGTAGAACAGATCCTTACACCCCTCATCCGGGGCTCAGGGCGCGCGTGCGGCGCGCCCGCGCGTACGAACCTCCCCTCCGCGGAGACGGTCCAACCGTCGATGCGGAGTACGAACGCGGTGCCCGCCCACCCCTTAACCAGGAGTGGCCACCCTCAACGATTCAAGGACTTAAGGGGTCACACGAAGTGGCAGCGGAGATCGTCAACCCTCGCAGCGACAGTGCGACGGACAACAACCCCGATGCGGTGTTCGCGCTGCACCGGGGCGGCAAGATGGCCATCCAGGCCACGGTGCCGGTGAACGACAAGGACGACCTGTCCCTGGCGTACACCCCCGGCGTGGCGAAGGTGTGCACCGCCATCGCCGAGCAGCCGGAGCTCGTGAACGAGTACACCTGGAAGTCGAACGTGGTCGCCGTCGTCACCGACGGTACGGCCGTGCTCGGACTCGGTGACATCGGTCCCGAGGCCTCCCTCCCCGTGATGGAGGGCAAGGCGATTCTTTTCAAGCAGTTCGGCGGTGTGGACGCGGTTCCGATCGCGCTCGCGACCAAGGACACGGACGAGATCGTCGAGACGGTCATCCGTCTGGCGCCGTCCTTCGGCGGGGTGAACCTGGAGGACATCTCCGCCCCCCGCTGCTTCGAGATCGAGCGGCGCCTCCAGGAGGCGCTGGACATCCCGATCTTCCACGACGACCAGCACGGCACGGCCATCGTGACGCTGGCCGCCCTGCGCAACGCCGCGAAGCTCACCGGTCGCACCCTCGGCGACCTGCGGGCCGTGATCGCGGGCGCCGGCGCGGCGGGCATCGCCATCGCCAAGATCCTGGTCGACGCGGGCATCGGCGACGTCTGCGTCACCGACCGCAAGGGCGTGGTCTCCTCGGACCGCTCCGACCTGACGGACGTCAAGGCGGAGATCGCGGGGCTGACCAACAAGACCGGCCTGAACGGCACGCTGGAGGAGGCCCTCGCGGGCGCGGACGTCTTCATCGGCGTCTCCGGCGGCACCGTCGGCGAGGAGGCCGTGGCCACGATGGCGAAGAACTCCTTCGTCTTCGCCATGGCCAACCCGAACCCGGAGGTCCACCCCGACGTCGCGCACAAGTACGCGGCCGTCGTGGCGACCGGCCGTTCGGACTTCCCGAACCAGATCAACAACGTGCTGGCGTTCCCGGGCATCTTCGCGGGTGCCCTGAAGGTCCGCGCGACCCGGATCACCGAGGGCATGAAGATCGCCGCCGCCGACGCCATCGCCGGTGTCGTGGGTGACGAGCTCGCCGCCGACTACGTGATCCCCTCGCCGTTCGACGAGCGCGTCGCCGAGGCCGTCACGGCCGCGGTCGCCGCGGCGGCGAAGGCCGACGGGGTGGCCCGGCTGGCCTGAGCGCCACGCTGAGTAACGGTTCCATGTGAAGAGGCCCGACCGGATCCGTCCGGCCGGGCCTCTTCGCGTGCGCGTCGTCCCCCCGCAGGAACGCACCCTCCCCGCCCCCGAACCGGGAGGGGTCGTTCCGCCCTCCTTGCCGGGCGCGCGAGAGAACGCGGGAACGCAAAGCGAGAATGCGACGGGAATGACAGGCTCATGACGAGCGCGCCGCATGGCCTGAATCCTACCCCCCTGCGGGACCGATCTCGACGTTCCGGTTAGTCCTATGTCAGGCACAAACCACCTGGTACGGCGGGTAGTTGAGCGTCGAATCAGTACTTCCGCTCCGACCGGCCCGCAATCACCCGCCCCTGGCCAGGACGGCCTACCGACCGGTAGCGTCTGGCGCCATGTTCGCTGCCTATGCCGCCCGAATCGACCGAGACCAGCCGCTGAGCGGCCTTGAGCTGGGCGAGCGCCCGGCCCCAGGGGCCCGCCCCGGCTGGGTGACCGTCAACGTCAAGGCCGCCTCGCTCAACCACCACGACCTGTGGTCGCTGCGCGGAGTCGGCCTCGGCGAGGACAAACTGCCCATGATCCTCGGCTGCGACGCCGCCGGGACCGACCAGGACGGCAACGAGGTCGTCCTGCACTCCGTGATCGGTCAGAGCGGCCACGGGGTCGGTCCGGACGAGCCCCGCTCGATCCTGACCGAGCGCTACCAGGGCACCTTCGCCGAGCAGGTGACCGTCCCCGCCTGGAACGTGCTGCGCAAGCCCGCCGAGCTGTCCTTCGAGGAGGCCGCCTGCCTCCCGACGGCCTGGCTGACGGCGTACCGGATGCTCTTCACCAACGCCGGGGTCCGCCCCGGCGACTCCGTGCTCGTCCAGGGCGCGGGCGGCGGGGTCGCCACCGCCGCGATCGTCCTGGGCAAGGCCGCCGGCCTGCGCGTCTTCGCCACCAGCCGGGACGAGGCCAAGCGCAAGCGGGCCGTGGAGCTGGGCGCGGTGGAGGCGTACGAGCCGGGTGCGCGGCTCCCGCACCGGGTGGACGCGGTCATCGAGACGGTGGGCGCCGCCACCTGGTCGCACTCGGTCAAGAGCCTGCGCCCCGGCGGCACCCTGGTGATCTCGGGCGCGACCAGCGGCGGCACCCCGCCGTCGGGCGAGCTGCACCGGATCTTCTTCCTGGAGCTGAAGGTGGTCGGCTCGACGATGGGGACCAAGGACGAGCTGGAGGACCTGCTGTCCTTCTGCGCGGCCACCGGCATCCGCCCCGTCATCGACCAGGTCCTCCCGCTGGACCGCGCCCGCGAGGGCTTCGAGAAGCTCGAATCGGGAGACCTCTTCGGCAAGATCGTCCTCACGACCTGAACCGAGCCCTCGTCAATCAGGGTTGACGCCCCTCCCGCGTCAACCTAAATTGACAGGCATGACCGAAGCAACCGACCTCGCCGCGCGGGCCGGGGACCGGGACCCTCGCGTGGGCCTGCGTGCCGTGGCCGCCCTCCGCAGGCTGCTGGAGCAGCTGGAGGCCGTACAGGTGCGCAGCGCCCGCGCGCAGGGCTGGTCCTGGCAGGAGATCGCGGCCGAACTGGGCGTCAGCCGCCAGGCCGTCCACAAGAAGCACGGGAGGCTGTGATGTTCGAACGCTTCACCCGGGACGCCCGCGACGCGGTGACGGGCGCGGTGGCCGAGGCCCGCGCGGCCGGCGCCGGCACCGTGACCGAGGAGCACCTGCTGCTGTCCCTGCTGGGCCTGGGCGCCCTGGACCGCCTGAACGTGGACGTCCCCGCCCTCTCCGCCGCCCTCGAGGCCGCCCGCCGCCGGGGCGGGATGTCCCGGGCGGACGAGGAGGCGCTCGCGGGCCTCGGCATCGACCTCTCCGAGATCGTCTCCCGCATCGAGGAGACCCACGGCGCGGGCGCCCTCGCGGCCCCCGCGCCCCGCAAGCGGGGGCTGGGCACCTCGCTCCGCAAGGCCCTCGGGCGCCCCGACCCCGACCGACGCTACTTCCCCTTCACCGAGGGCGCGAAGAAGACCCTGGAACAGGCCTTGCGCATCGCGCTGGGCCGCAAGGACCGCCACATCGGCACCCTTCACCTGCTCCTGGCCCTGGTCTCCCGCCCCGGCCCGGTCTCCGAGGTCCTCGCGGACCACGGAGTCACCTATGCCACGGCGGAGACCGGCCTCGCGGCCTAGCGGGACACCCCTATCCCTTCAGGCCCGCCGCGATGCGGGCGGCGGCGGCCGCCAGGTGGGCGCGGGCCTCGGCGAGCTGCGCCGGGGTCACGCCGTGGTCGCGGGCCGCGTCGCGGACGTCGTCGCGGAAGCGGTCCAGCAGCCGGTCCAGGTCCCGCGCCGGGTCGGCGGTGGGCGTCAGGTCCTCGGCCCAGCCCGAGCCCGCGGGCCCGGGGGCCGCGGACGCCTCGGGGGCGGGGGCGGTGTGGCCGTTCCCCAGCCAGGCACCCGCCAGGCTGCCGAGGACCCCGCCGGACTTGGCGAACTGCTCCTGGAGCTGCGCGGCGATCCGCTGCACCTCCTCGCGGGCCCGCTCCTGGGCCTCCTTGGCCTGGTGCCTGGCCTGCTGGGCCTCCTCGCGGGCCCGGCGGCTCTCGTCCTTGGCCCGGCGGGCCTGCTCCTTCCACTCCTGCCTGGCCTTGCGGAACTCCTCCTTGGCGACCTTCCAGGACTCGTCCTCCAAGTGGGTCGTCGTCGCGGAGGCCGCGGCCCGCATCTCGCGGCGCAGGTCGCCGGCGGCGCCGCGGACGTCGTCACGGATCTCGGCGGCCAGCTCGGAGACGGAGTCCCGGATCTCCAGTTCCAGGTCGGCCAGCTCCCCGACCCGGTCGGCCAGCTCGGCGCGGCCCGCCTCGGTGATGGAGTACACCTTGCGCCCGCCCTCGGTGGCGTACGTGACCAGCCCCTCGGCCTCCAGCTTGGCCAGCCGCGGGTACACGGTGCCCGCGGAGGGCGCGTACAGCCCCTGGAAACGCTCTTCCAGCAGGCGGATCACCTCGTACCCGTGGCGGGGCGCCTCGTCCAGCAGCTTGAGGAGGTAGAGGCGGAGGCGGCCGTGGGCGAAGACGGGCGGCATGTCAGAGCACCTTCTTGTCGAGCTGGAGGGGAGCGGCCGCGGCCTGCGGGCGGCTCAGCAGGGCGATCGCCCCGGAGACGGTGGTGGCGCGCAGGGTGCCGGTTCCGGTGCCGAGGGTTCCGGTGATCCGCTTGGCACCGAACTGGCCGGTGACCCGCAGGTCCGCGAAGCCGTTGGAGACGCTGCCGGTGGCGGTGTTGGCCTCGACCTTGGCGTCGGCGGGGTGCGGGAGGCGGATGGCGACCTGGCCGGACACGGAGTTCAGGAAGATGTCCACCGGCTTGGCGGCGTCCGGGTCGGGGACGAGGTCGATGAGCATGTCGCCGCTGACCGAGTCGGCCCGTACGCTGCCGGCCGCGCCGTCGACCACCGTCAGACCGCCGGAGACGGAGTGGAAGCCGAACTCACCGGTGACGGACTGCGCCTCGACACCGCCGGACACGGTCCGCGCCTCCACCCGCCCGGAGAGCCCGACCAGCGTGGCGTCACCCGAGACCCCGTTGACCTCGGTCCCGCCGGAGATCCCGGAGACGAAGGCGGCGGCGCTGACGGTGGCCAGCTGGACGCGGGTGCCGGCGGGGACGGTCAGCGTCACGGTGACGCTGCGCTCCCACGCCTTGCGGCCGTCCGCGGAGGAGCCGGCCCAGGCCTTCCACGGCTTGCCCTCGATCCACTTCCGGAAGCCCTGGGAGCCGTTCCAGGGCAGGTCCTCGTAGGACAGCGTGAGGGTGCCGCCGTCCTGGACCACGTGCAGCGGGGGCCCGTCGACCTCGGCGACCTCCAGCCCGGCCGGGCCCTCCTCGGCGGCGACCACGTTGACCGTGCCGCCGACGACGCGTACGCGGAGGTCGTGGACCGGCTGCTCGAAGGTGAGCTTCTGCGGTGCGGCGACGGACCACGTCATCTGCTCTGTCATGTGCTGCTCCTCCTCAGGCTGACGCACGCAACATATCGCGTCTTCTGTAGACACGATATATCGCGGTGAATCGAAGTCAAGCAACTCCTTCCGGACGCGCCGCCTCCGACCGTCGGACGCGGGGCGGAGGCGGGGGCGGTGCGGGTGGCGGGGGCCGGTGGCCCGGGTGCGGGTGGTCGGCCGCTGCGCGGGGCGAGGTCCCCGACCCTCCCTTCCACCGTTCCCCGGGCTCCGCCCGCATCCGCGCCTCAAACGCCGGCGGGGCCGGAAAGGCGGGCACCCTCCAGCCCCGCCGGCGGCAGAGGCGCTGGGGCACCTCCCAGCGGCAGCTGGGGGAGGGAATGGGGGTGGAGGCCCCCAGGGGGTCCGGGGCCCAGCCCCGGGGAACGGTGGAAGGGCGGGGAGGGGCAGGCCCCGCGCGGCGGCACGCCACCACCCCGGCCAGGGCAAGGGCACACCACCGGCCCCGCCGGGGAGGCGGCACGGCAAGGGCCCGGCCAGGGCAGCGGCAGGGGCTACGCCACCAGCAGCGGGCTTCCGCTGCGGCGGAGCCAGGCGCGGTACGGCGGGGTGCGGAGGGCGGCTTCGCGGTAGGCGTCGCGGAGGTCCTCGAAGACCTCCGCGTGCTCCCCCGGCCGGGTCGCGAGGAGCAGCCGCACCGCCAGCGGGTCCCCCGACAGCGGCCGGATGGCCATGTCGTCCCGCGGCCCGGACGTCGGCTGGCACGGCGCCACCGCCTCGCCGGAGACGATCAGCGAGGCCGCCGTGTGGTAGTCGGCGTGCAGCACGGGCGGGTCGACCCCCACCCCGGCGAAGACCCTTCTGAGGCCGTCCCATTCACCGTCGACCGAGGGGTCCACCGCCCAGCGGTCCCCGGCCAGGTCCTCTAACGCCACCACCGGCGACCGCGCGGCGGGATGGTCCCGGGACATGGACACGAACTGCGGCTCGCGTTCCATCAGCACCCGCACTTCCAGCCCGGCCGGCACGCGCAGCGGGCTGCCCTCCACCTCGTGCACGAACGCCACGTCCAGCTGCCCGCCGGCAGCCATCCGCAGCAGCGCGTTCGCCGAGACGTCGACCACCAGCGAGGTCTCCGTCTCCGGTGCGCGCCGGTGCAGCCGCCTCAGCCAGCCCGGCAGGGCCCGGCTCGCCGTCGAACCGATGCGCAGCCGCGGCCCGTTCGCCGCCGCCCGCGCCTCGGCGACCAGCGCGGCCATGTCCGCGAGCAGCGGCCGGGCGCGCCCCAGCACGGTGCGTCCGAAGGGGGTGGGCCGGCAGCCGGTCCGCTCGCGCAGGAACAGTTCGCCGTCCAGGGCGCGTTCGATGCGCCGTAGTTGCGTCGTCAGGGAGGGCTGGCTCACGCCGAGTTGCCGGGCTGCCTTGTGCAGACTTCCGGCGTCCTCGATGGCGCACAGTGCGCGCAGGTGCCTCACCTCGAGCTCCATGACCCGAGGGTAGGCGGGCCCCGCGTACCGCACCAGCCGCCGATAGCCCCCCGAATCCCGCCATTCTCACGCCAGTTGACCGAGGTGAATCTTGCCGAAACCTGCCCGATAGCTCCGCGCTATCGGGCCCTGACATCATCCCCGGGCCCGTTCGGCTCCCGCAGACTCCGGTACCGGATGACCCATCCACCCCCCACCGCACCGGCTGAGTAGGAGCCCCCCACATGCGCCACTCCCGCAGGAACATGCTGTCCGCCGCCGCCGTCGGCCTCGGTGTCGCCGCCGCCATCGGAGGTGTCGTGCCCTCCGCCGGGGCCGCGACCAGCGCCCCCGCCGGCAGCCCGGCGAGCTACGCCGCGTACGAGCGCTCGCAGGAGAACGAGGCCGCCAACCGGGCCTTCTTCGACGCCGTGAAGCGTTCGATCGCCGAGCAGCGGGCCGCCAACCCGGGCGCGCTCGCCGTCACCGTCACCTACAACACGCGCAACGCGCCGAGCTTCCGTACCCAGATAGCCAACTCCACCCGCATCTGGAACAGCTCGGTCTCCAACGTGAAGCTCCAGGAGGTGTCCTCGGGCGGGAACTTCTCGTACCGCGAGGGCAATGACTCGCGCGGCTCGTACGCGAGCACGGACGGCCACGGCCGGGGTTACATCTTCCTGGACTACCGGCAGAACCAGCAGTACGACTCCACCCGTGTGACGGCGCACGAGACGGGCCACGTGCTGGGCCTGCCGGACCACTACTCGGGTCCGTGCAGCGAGCTGATGTCGGGCGGAGGCCCGGGCACCTCGTGCACGAACGCCACCCCGAACAGCGCCGAGCGGTCGCGCGTCAACCAGCTGTGGGCCAACGGCCTGGTCGCCTCGGGTCTGGACGCCAAGGGCTAGGGGCTACCCCACGGGGTTGTAGAGGGTGCAGTCCGGGTTCCGGCAGGGACCCGGGCTCCACTCGGGGACGAAGATCCCCAGGGACTTGCGCCGTCGGAGCACCGTCTCCACGGCACGCCCGCAGGCCGGACACGTCTGCTGCTCGTGTCCGGCCCGCGGGGCGACCGTCCCGCGCTCACGCTCGTGCTGCTGCTTTTCACCGGCCATACCTCCACGGTAGGCCGGTTTCGCGCGTCGTGACGTGGTCGGTCAGCGCTTGACGTCGTACGAGGTGACGATCTGGCCGCCGCCGAGGGCGGTGCAGCCGGTCAGCTCCAGGGGGCGCACTCCGAACCCGGCGCGGGACATCGGCATGCCGGTCCCGACGACGACGGGGTAGGTCTTGACGATGTACTCGTCGATCTCGTCCGCCAGCTGGGCCGCCAGGTCGGCGCCGCCGCAGAGCCAGATGCCGAGCCCGTCCTGCGCCTTCATCTCCCGCACCTTGGCGACGAGGTCGCCGCTGATGAGCCGCACCTGCGGGTCGGGCGGGACGGTGAGGCTGCGCGAGACGACGTACTGCTCGCGCATGTGGCCGTAGGGGCTGGGCATGCCGGCCTTGAGGCCGGGCTCGTAGGTGTTGCGGCCCATGATCACCGCGTCGAAGCGCTTGGGCGCGGCGTCCTCGATGCCGAGCTGCTCGCGTCCTCCGCGGGAGATCGTCTCCGGGTACTCGGCCGTCAGGTGGCCGACGAACTCGGGGTCGACGTAGCCGTAGATGAAATCGGCATCGCCGTCCGGGGCTCCGATGAAGCCGTCGACGGTGGTGGCGATGAAGTACGTGAGCTTGCGCAAGCGATTCTCTTCCGTTCGGGGGTGCCGCCGCTCCGGGGCACGTCAGTGAAAGTACTTCACCTGAAGTGCTTTGCCAACCCCCAATTCGCGGGGGCGCGGATTCACCCCCGCGGCTTGCGCCACATGGGCCACATCAGCGGCCCCCCCGGCAGCCGTACCGCCTCACCAGTGAACTCCCACCCCAGCCGCTCGTACAGGACCTTGCTGCGCTCGCTGCTCGCCTCCAGGTAGGCCGGGACCCCCTCCCGGTCACAGCGCTCCAGCACCGGCCGCATCAGCTCGGTGCCCAGCCCCTCCCCCTGCCGGCCGGGCGCCACCGCGATCATCAGCAGGTACTCGTGCTCCTCGGCGGTGGGGTGCACCTCCCCCGTAAGGCGGCCGACCAGCTCGCACCGCTCGTTGTCCGGGTCGGCGACCGCCCGCATCTTCGCCGGGACCTCGTCCTCCCCCTCCGGCTCGCCCGCCGGGACGCGCAGCCACAGCGCCGCGGCCGAGCCGTCCACCGCGTAGTCGATCCGGCCTTCGGCCAGCGCGACGTCCACGAAGACCCCGAGGAACCTGCCGTGCACGGCGGCCCGGTGCTCCGGGTCCGGGAAGACCCAGCTGCTCACGGGGTCGCTGCGGAAGGCCTCGTCCAGCAGGCGCGCGACGGCGTCCCGGTCCGACTGATCCGCCTGACGTATCTCCAGCACCACGGGTCACACCCTTCACTCACATGTCAACTACCGCGAGTGATCCTAGAGTTGCCCCGCGCGCTTCCCGCCTCCCGCCCGCGAAAAGGCCTGTTCCGGCGCCCCGCAGCGCCGGAACAGACCGCTCCGCGGCCCCGGAGGGAGCCGGCCGCTACTTGGTGCGCCGCGTCACGAACTCCGCGAGCGCCAGCAGCCCGCCCGCCGCCGCGAGGTCGGGCACCGCCCGGGACAGTTCCTGCACCGCCCGGCCCATCCGGTCGGCGGCGTGGGCCTGCGCCCAGTCGCGGCCGCCCGCCCGCTCCACCGCCCGGGCCGCCCGCGGCACGTCGTCCTCCTTCAGCGGGCCCGCGTACAGGAGCGCCATCTCCTCCCCGGCCCCGGTGCCCGAGGTGAGGGCGGCCACGACCGGGAGGGACTTCTTGCGGGCGAGCAGATCGGCCCCGGCGGGCTTGCCGGTGTGCCCGGGGTCGCCCCAGATGCCGATCAGGTCGTCGATCAGCTGGAATGCCAGCCCCGCCTCCCGCCCGAAGGCGTCCATCGCCTCGACCTCCTCCGGCCCGGCCCCCGCGTACAGCGCTCCCAGCGCGCACGCGCAGCCCAGGAGCGCCCCGGTCTTGGCCGCCGCCATGGTCAGGCACTCGTCGAGCGAGACGTGGGTGCGCTCCTCGAAGGCGCAGTCCGCCTGCTGCCCCTCGCACAGCTCGACGACGCAGGCCGCGAGCCGGGCCGAGGCCCGCGCCGAGGCCGGGTGCGGGTCCTCGGCGAGCAGCCGCAGGGCGAGCGCCATCATGGCGTCGCCCGCGAGGATCGCGTGCGGGGTCCCGAAGACGGTCCAGGCGGTGGGCCGCCCGCGGCGGCGGACGTCCCGGTCGATGATGTCGTCGTGGAGCAGCGTGAAGTTGTGCGCGAGCTCGACGGCCGCCGCCGCCCGTACGGCACCCCGGACGGCCTCCCCGGTCGCCCCCAGGGCCTGTGCCGAGGCGAGCACGAGGGCGGGCCGGATGGCCTTGCCCGCGCCGCCCGCGGCCGGACTGCCGTCCTCGTGCTCCCAGCCGAAGTGGTACATCGCCACCCGGCGCATCGCGCCGGGCAGGCCCTCGACGGCCCGGCGCAGTTCCGGGTTGACCGTTTCTCTCGTCGCTTCCAGCAGGGCCGCCGCTTCCTGGCCCTCGCCCGCGACGACGGTGTCGGCGGTCACCGGTCCCAGCGGCCGATCTCGACGTTCTCCAGGACGCCGAGCGCGTCCGGCACCAGGACGGCGGCGGAGAAGTAGGCGGTGACCAGGTAGGAGATGATCGCCCGGTCGTCGATCCCCATGAAGCGCACGGACGTGCTCGGCTCGATCTCGTCGGGGATGCCGGGCTGGTGGAGGCCGATGACGCCCTGCTCCTCCTCGCCCGTGCGCATGCACAGGATGGAGGTCGTACGGGAGGCGCTGATCGGGATCTTGGTGGACGGGAAGATCGGCACGCCCCGCCAGGCCGTCACCCGGGTGCCG
The DNA here is from genome assembly GCF_055593565.1 of Streptomyces sp. NPDC040718. Taxonomy (NCBI): domain Bacteria; kingdom Bacillati; phylum Actinomycetota; class Actinomycetes; order Kitasatosporales; family Streptomycetaceae; genus Streptomyces; species Streptomyces sp. NPDC040718. The sequence continues at coordinate 504,059 of NZ_JBVIXO010000001.1, forward strand.
GCGACGTCGACGGTCTCCGGGTAGAGGCCGCGCCTGTTGCACTCGCGGCCGAAGGCGGCAATGGCCTCGGGGTGCGCCAGGAACAGCTTGGAGTCGCGTCGCATGCTCAGCAGGGCGTCGAAGTCGTCCGGGGTGGGCGCGCCGTCGTGGGGCTGGATGCGCTGGTCGTAGTCGGCGTTGTGGAGCAGGCCGAACTCCGGGTTGTTGAGCATCTCGTGCTCCTGGCGCTCGCGCAGCGCCTCGACCGTGAGCCGCAGCTGCTGCTCGGTCTGGTTCATCGGGTGGTTGTAGAGGTCGGCGACGCGGGTGTGGACGCGCAGGACCGTTTGTGCAATGGAGAGTTCGTACTCGCGCGGGCGGGGTTCGTAGTCGGCGAAGGCGCCGGGGAGCACGGCCTCGCCCACGTGGCCGGCGGAGAGCTCGATCGCGGCCTCGCCGTACGGGTTGGTGTGCCGCTCCGGCCGGGTGCGTACGCGGTCCACGTGCGCCCGCAGCGAGTCGGCCCGGTCCGCGAGGAGCAGGAAGTCCTGGCGGGACAGTACGAGGGCCGTTCCGGGGGTGGCGGCGCGGGCGGTGTACTCCCAGATGGCCGCCCCGTCGGTGAGGGAGGCCTCGCCGAAGTAGGCGCCGTCCGCGACGGTACGCAGGACGGCGTCCTCTCCGTAGGGGCCGGGACCGATCTGTTCGACGCGGCCGTGGGCGAGCAGGAAGACCTCGTCGGAGGGGCTGCCGAAGGAGGTGAGCTCCTCTCCGGCCTGGAAGTCGACCTGGCGGCAGCGCGCGGCGAGTTCGCCGAGGACCTCGGCGTCCTCGTAGTCGCGCAGCAGCGGCAGCTCGCCGAGTTCGGCCGGGATGACCTGGACCCGGGAGCCGGTCTTGACGAACTCCACGACGCCGTTGCCGACGGTGTGGCTGAGGCGGCGGTTGACCCGGTAGGCACCGCCCTGCACCGAGACCCACGGGAGCGTCTTCAGCAGCCACCGCGAGGTGATCTCCTGCATCTGCGGCGCGGACTTGGTCGTGGTTGCCAAGTTCCGCGCGGCCGCGGTCCCGAGACTGCTCTGCGGTGTCCGGGTTTCGGCTTCGGAACCTGCCTGGACCGACATGTCTTTCCTTCCGATCACTCCATGGTCTGCGGGAGGGAAGCCTTCCAGTGCGCCGAGTGACCGGACCACTACACGAACGGGTGGGACTGCTCCCCGGGGGCCTGGGCATGCTCAAAGGTTCAACTGCTTCACATTTCCTCCCGCGGACCTCACCTGTTTCGGCCATCCCGCACGCCCCGCCGCTCTTAATTTGTATCTGAGATGCCAGTTTTCTACGCTGGGGTCATGCGGCTGACGCGATTCACCGACCTGGCGCTGCGCGTGCTCATGCGCCTGGCCGTCGAGGACACGGACCTCCCCACCACCCGAGAGGTGGCGGCGACCATGGAGGTCCCGTACACCCACACCGCCAAGGTGGTCGCCAGGCTGCAGCATCTCGGACTGGTCGAGGCCCGGCGGGGCCGCGGCGGCGGGCTCGCGCTCACCGCCGCCGGGCGCGCCGCCTCGGTGGGCGGGGTGGTGCGCGAGCTGGAGGGCGCGGGCGACGTCGTGGACTGCGAGGGCGCCACACCGTGCCCGCTGCGCGGGGCGTGCGTACTGCGCGGCGCGCTGCGCCGGGCCCAGGAGGCGTTCTTCGCCGCACTTGACCCGCTCACGGTGAACGAGCTGGTGGCGGCCCCCACGGGGCCCCTGCTCCTGGGCATTTCGAGCGGCGGCGGCCGAGTGGCCGATTGACGCACCCCCCGACCCGCCTTCGAACGGATCTCCGCATGGCGGCGGGCCGCCGCGAACTCTTTAATACGAATCTGCAATACCAATTAAGCAAGGAGCCGCCATGCTGTCGGAGAAGTCGACCGCGACCGTACGCGCCACCCTGCCCGCCGTCGGGGCCGCCATCACGGACATCACGGAGCTGTTCTACTCGAAGCTCTTCGCGGCCCACCCGGCCCTGCTCCAGGACCTGTTCAACCGCGGCAACCAGAACGCCGGACTCCAGAAGCAGGCCCTCGCCGGCTCGATCGCCGCCTTCGCCACCCACCTCGTGGAGCACCCGGACACCCGCCCCGACGTGATGCTGAACCGCATCGCCCACAAGCACGCCTCCCTCGGCGTCACCCGCGAGCAGTACCCGGTCGTCCACCGGCACCTCTTCGAGGCCATGGCCGAGGTCCTCGGCGAGGCCGTCACGCCCGAGGTCGCCCAGGCCTGGGACGAGGTGTACTGGCTGATGGCGAACGCCCTGACCGCCATCGAGGAGCGGCTCTACGCCGAACAGCAGGTGCTCGCCGGGGACGTCTGGCGGGAGTGGACGGTGGCCGCGCGGATCGAGGAGACGGCCGACTGCACCACCTTCCACCTGGCCCCCGCCGACGGCGCCCCCGCCCCCGGTTCCAAGCCCGGCCAGTACGTCTCGGTCCAGGTCGAACTGCCCGACGGCGCCCGCCAGATCCGCCAGTACAGCCTCTCCGCCTCCCCCGGCTCCCCCGTCCGCGCGATCACCGTCAAGCGGGTCCACGGCGCGGCGGCCGGCGGCGGCCCCGACGGCGAGGTCTCCCACCACCTCCACGCCCGCGTCCACACCGGCGACACCCTGCGCGTCTCGGCCCCGTACGGGGACCTCGCCCTCCGGGAGCCGGACTCGCCCGTGCTGCTCGCCTCGGCGGGCATCGGCTGCACCCCGATGCTGTCGATGCTGGAGCACCTGGCCGAGACCGGGCACACCGGCCCGGTCACCGTGCTGCACGCCGACCGCAGCCCCGCCGACCACGCCCTGCGCCCGGACCACCGCGCGCTGACCCACAAGCTCGCCGACGCCACGGCCCGCTTCTGGTACGAGGCCGGGGCCGAGGCCGGCGACTCCACCGGCCTCGTCGACCTCGGCGCCGTCCCGGTCGCGCCCGGCACCCGGGCGTACCTGTGCGGGCCGCTCCCCTTCATGCGGTCGGTGCGCGCCCAGCTGATCGCCAAGGGCGTCCCGGCCTCCGACATCCACTACGAGGTCTTCGGCCCCGACCTGTGGCTGGCCTCGGCGTGACGGCTGGCCGAAAGACGCCCTAGCCCCGGAAGGGCCGCCTCCACTACACCGTTAAGTGACCGTACGAACACACACGGTGAAAGGAGGCGGTCGTGTCCGCACCCATGTCCGCTGACCGCTTCATCCAGGCGCTGCGCGCCGAAGGCCTGACCGTCGTGGAAGTGGGCGCCTGGCGCACCCACAACCGGAACCACAAGGGCCCCTGGGGGCCGGTGCACGGGGTGATGGTCCACCACACCGTCACGCACGGCACCGCGTACACCGTGGAGCTCTGCCGCGACGGCGACTCCGCCCTGCCCGGCCCCCTCTGCCACGGCGTCATCACCAAGGACGGCCGGGTCCACCTCGTCGGCCACGGCCGCACCAACCACGCCGGCGCCGGCGACTCCGACGTCCTGGCGGCCGTGATCGCCGAAAAGCGGCTGCCGCCGGACCACCACGCCGACACCGACGGCAACCGGTACTTCTACGGCTTCGAGTGCGAGAACCTCGGCGACGGCGAGGACCCCTGGCCGCCCGCCCAGCTCGACGCCATCGCCCGCGCGGCGGCCGCCGTCTGCCGGGTCCACGGCTGGAGCGCCCGCTCGGTCATCGGCCACCGCGAATGGCAGCCCGGCAAGATCGACCCCAGGGGCTTCACCATGGACTGGCTGCGCGAACGCGTCGCCGACCGCCTCAAGTGACGAACCGGTCGACCGCCCCCGCCCCGGCGCTTCGCCCTCGACCGGGGCTTCACCGACCCCGGGCGGCACCTCCCGCCCGGGGTCACCGTCCCCCACATCACCCCGCGCCCGCCCTGACAATGGGCGGGTGACCCACCCCGAACTGCGCCCCCGCCCGCCGTCCCCCCTCGTCGAGGCGGCCGACGATCGCTTCGCCGCGCACGGGGTGCGGCTCCTGCTCAAGCGGGACGACCTGGTCCATCCGGAGCTGCCCGGCAACAAATGGCGCAAGCTCGCGCCGAACCTCCGGGCGGCGCTGGAGGGGGGCCACGGCCGGCTCGCCACCTTCGGCGGGGCCTACTCCAACCACCTCCGGGCCACCGCGGCCGCCGGCCGGCTGCTCGGCCTGGAGACGGTCGGCATCGTCCGGGGCGACGAGCTGGCAGACCGCCCCCTCAACGACTCCCTCGCCCGCTGCGCCGCCGACGGCATGCGGCTGCACTTCGCCACCCGCTCCGAGTACCGCCGCAAGGCCGACCCGGACACCCGGGACCGCCTCCTGGACGCCGCCGGGGCCACGGGGGCGTACGTGGTCCCCGAGGGCGGCAGCAACGCCCTCGCCCTCACCGGCTGCGCGGAACTGGGCCGCGAGCTGCGCGGGGCCTCCGACGTGGTGGCGGTGGCCTGCGGTACGGGCGGCACCCTGGCCGGCCTCGCGGCGGGGCTGGCGCCGGGGCAGCGGGCGCTGGGCGTACCGGTGCTGGCCGGGGGCTTCCTGGGCGCGGAGATACGTTCCCTCCAGGCGCTGGCCTTCGGCGGCCCGGCCGGCGACTGGACCCTGGCGGAGGGCTACGACCACGGCGGCTACGCCCGCGTCCCGGCGGCCCTGGACGCCTTCGCCGCCGACTTCGGTTCCCGGCACGGGCTCCCGGTGGAGCGGATCTACGTGGCGAAACTCCTCTGGGCCCTGCACGCCCTCACCGCCGCCGGCGCCTTCCCCCGGGGCACCACCCTGACGGCCGTCGTCACCGGCCGCCCGGCCGGGGAAGGTCAGCCCGACTCCTCCCGGTAGGCCGCGGCCTCCTCCAGGTCCAGGCGGCGCAGCAGCGCGCGGAGCATCTCGTCGTCGATGCGGCGGCGGTCGCGGAGGGAGACGAACACCTCGCGCTCGGCCTCGATCATCTCCCGGGCCAGCCGCCGGTAGACGTCGTCCGCCGACTCCCCCGTCACCGGGTTGACCTCGCCCAGCCGCTCCCAGACCGCGTTGCGCCGCCGTTCCAGGACCGTCCGCAGCCGGTCCGCCAGCGGCGGCGGCAGGGTGCTGTTCTCCGGGTCCTCCAGCAGCTCCGCCAGCCGCTCCTCCGCCGCCCGCGAGGCCTCGCTCTGCGCCTGCGCCTCCGCGAGGGTCTCCGCCTGCGCGTCCCGCGGCGGCAGCTTCAGCAACCTGATCAGGGGCGGGAGGGTGAGGCCCTGCACCACCAGGGTGCCGATGACGGTGGTGAAGGTGAGGAACAGGATCAGGTTCCGGTGCGGCACGTCCATCGGCACGGAGAACGCGATCGCCAGCGAGACGACGCCGCGCATGCCGGCCCATCCCACGATCGTCGGGGACTTCCAGTCCGTCTCGGGCTCCCGGTGCCGGATCCGCTCCGACACCCACCTCGGCACGAAGGTCGCCGGGAACACCCACACGAACCGCGCCGCCACCACCGCGAGGAACACCGCGAGGGCGTACCAGGCCGCGGCCGCCCCCTCGTACTCCCCGAGCCCCTTCAGCACCACCGGCAGCTGGAGCCCGATCAGCGCGAAGACCACCGACTCCAGCACGAAGGCGACCACCTTCCACACGGCCTCCTCCTGGAGCCGCGTCGCGAAGTCGACCTGCCAGTTGCGGTGGCCGAGGTACAGCCCGACGACCACCACGGCCAGCACCCCCGAAGCGTGCACCCGCTCCGCCGCCGCGTACGCCACGAACGGGATGAGCAGGGACAGGGTGTTCTGCAGCAGCGGCTCCTTCAGCCGCTTGCGCAGCCAGTGGATGGGGACCATCAGCAGCAGGCCCACCCCGACCCCGCCCACCGACGCCAGCAGGAACTCCGCGACCCCGCCCGCCCAGCCGGCGCCCACGCCGACCGCCGCGGCCAGCGCCACCTTGTAGGCGGTGATGGCGGTGGCGTCGTTCACCAGGGACTCGCCCTGCAGGATCGTCGTCATCCGGTTCGGCAGCCCCAGCCGCCGCGCGATCGCCGTCGCCGCGACCGCGTCCGGCGGCGCGATCACCGCGCCCAGCACCAGCGCCACCGGCAGCGACAGTCCCGGCACCACCAGGTACGCGACGTAGCCGACGGCGAGCGTCGCGAAGAGCACGTAGCCCACCGACAGCAGCGCGATCGGGCGCACGTTGGCCCGCAGGTCCAGGTACGAGCTGTCCACCGCCGCCGTGTGCAGCAGCGGCGGGAGCAGCAGCGGCAGCACGATGTGCGGGTCGAGGGCGTACGAGGGCACCCCCGGCACGTACGCCGCGACCAGCCCCGCGGCGACCAGCAGCAGCGGCGCCGGCACGGGTGTGCGCCGGGCGGCACCCGCCACGGCGGCGCTCCCGGCGATCAGCGCCACCAGCGGCAATACCTCCATCGAAGATCCATCCCCATCCGTCGTCACCGTCGTCGCGCCCGCACCCCGGCCGTAACCTGGCCATCATGAGCGAGTGCACCCACGTTGCCGAACTGCCGCGCCCCGAGCCGGTCCCGCATGCGTTGACCTGCCCGGAATGCGAGGTGCTCGGGAGCCATCCGGTACAGCTGCGGATGTGCCTCGGCTGCGGGTACGTGGGGTGCTGCGACTCCTCCCCCCACCGGCACGCCACCGCCCACCACCACGAGAGCGGGCACCCGGTGATGCGGAGCTTCGAACCGGGCGAAACCTGGCGCTGGTGTTTCGTCGACGGTTCCCTCGTCTGAAGACCCGGATTGGATCTTCCCGGGACGACGGTTCGATCGGCGGCAGCGGGGTAGGTCAACCCTCCGCCGGTTCCCCCGAATTGGGCCCGCAGACCTCTAGCCACTGTGCGTACTCATGGGCTTACCATCAGTCACCGCACTTGGCGGGGTCGGCCCGGTCGCTCCAAGCGGGCGCCATGAGGGGTGCCGCGACACGATCGCCCGGATCGCGATAGCGTCACCGGCGAACAGAGCTCGTACCACCTTGGAGGTGAGGGTGTCCCAGATCGCAGGCGAGCCCGGGACCCAGGACTTCGTGGAAGTCCGGCTGCCGGCTGCGGGTGCCTACCTGTCGGTGCTGCGAACGGCCACGGCCGGCCTCGCGGCACGTTTGGACTTCACCCTCGACGAGATCGAGGACCTCCGCATCGCGGTGGACGAGGCCTGCGCGATCCTGCTCCAGCAGGCCGTGCCGGGCTCCGTCCTCAGCTGCGTCTTCCGGCTGATCGACGATTCGCTGGAAGTGACCGTCTCCGCCCCGACCACGGACGGGCGGGCGCCGGAGCGCGACACGTTCGCGTGGACGGTCCTGTCGGCCCTGGCCGGCAAGGTCGAGGCGACGGTCGAGGAGAACAAGACAGTGAGCATCAGCCTCTACAAACAGCGCGGCGCGGGGCCAGGCCCGGCGTGAGCGGCGGGGAGATCCCGGTGCGGGGCGGGGATCGGCCCCGGGTGAGGCACGAGGTCGACGGCGGCATCCCGGAGCAGCAGCACGCCCGGCCGCACCCGGCTGACGCGGATGCGGAAGACGGCTTTTTGGACTCGGCGGAGCGACGGGCGGGCCCTATGAGCGAGAACCAGCACGAACAACCACAGCCCCCGGAGGCAGAGGCCCCGGAGGCGCCGGCCGCGCCCCTGGCGGTGCCGGATCCGCGGGACCGCAGCGGCGCGCGGGCCCTGTTCTTCGAGCTGCGCCGGCTGCCCGAGGGATCACCCGAGCGGGCGGAGCTGCGCAACCGGCTGGTCCGGATGCACCTGCCGCTGGTCGAGCACCTGGCGCGGCGGTTCCGCAACCGCGGCGAGCCGCTGGACGACCTGACCCAGGTCGCCACCATCGGCCTGATCAAGTCGGTGGACCGGTTCGACCCGGACCGCGGGGTCGAGTTCTCCACGTACGCCACACCCACCGTGGTGGGCGAGATCAAGCGGCACTTCCGCGACAAGGGCTGGGCGGTACGCGTACCCCGGCGGCTCCAGGAGCTGCGGCTCTCGCTGACCACGGCCACGGCGGAGCTGTCCCAGCAGCACGGCCGGTCCCCGACGGTGCACGAGCTGGCCGAGCGGCTGGGGATCTCCGAGGAGGAGGTGCTGGAGGGGCTGGAGTCGGCCAATGCCTACAGCACGCTCTCCCTGGACGTGCCGGACACCGACGACGAGTCGCCGGCGGTCGCGGACACCCTGGGCTCCGAGGACGAGGCGCTGGAGGGCGTCGAGTACCGGGAGTCCCTCAAGCCCCTGCTGGAGGGGCTGCCGCCGAGGGAGAAGCGGATCCTGCTGCTGCGCTTCTTCGGCAACATGACCCAGTCGCAGATCGCGCAGGAGGTCGGCATCTCGCAGATGCACGTCTCGCGGCTGCTGGCCCGCACCCTGGCCCAGCTCCGGGAGAAGCTCCTCGTCGAGGAGTAGCCGGGGAGGAGAAGGAGGACCCGGCTCCGGTCGGGCCCCGGGCCGCCGGATCCGTCGGAACTAGGGGGTGCCCCCCGGTCCGATGCCGAGCGCCTCGGTCGCCGTCGGGTTCACCAGCAGCGCGGCGACGGCCACCGCGGCCAGGGCGAGGGCCACGGCGGCGGCGGTCATCGCCCCGCCGGTGGTCCACAGGGTCCAGGCCACCGGCAGCGCCATCAGCTGCGTGATCAGCGCCGGGCCGCGGCTCCAGCGGCGGCCCAGGCGCAGCCCGCGCGCCGCGATCAGCGGGAGAGCGGCGAGGGCGAGCAAGGTGATGCCGCCGGTCTCGGCCTGCTGCGGGGAGTCGGGGTCGCCGGCGATGCCGACGAACAGCATGTAGACGCCGAGCCCGGCCAGGGCCAGGCCCTCCAGCGCGGTCAGTGCGGCGGCGGCGGTCAGCCGGCCCGGCAGCGCTGCGGGCTCGGGGGCGGCGGGGGCTTGGGGGCTCGGCTTCTTGCTCACCCCAGCAGGGTAGCCGCGGGCCGGAGGGCCCGGACGGTACGGTCGGTATGGGCCGCATATGGAGGGGTGGGTACTCTGGCGACCATGCGTGCTCTCCTCGTGGCCAACCCTGCAGCGACGACCACCAGTGCGCGCACGCGCGACGTCCTGACCCATGCCCTGGCCAGCGAGATGAAGCTGGAGGCGGTGACCACCGAGTACCGGGGGCACGCGCGCGACCTCGGGCGCAGGGCCGCGCGGGAGGGCGTCGACCTGGTGGTGGCGCTCGGCGGCGACGGCACGGTCAACGAGGTCGTCAACGGGCTCCTGCACGAGGGCCCCGATCCGGAGCGGCTGCCGGGGCTGGCCGTGGTTCCGGGCGGTTCCACGAACGTGTTCGCCCGCGCGCTCGGGCTGCCGAACGATTCGGTCGAGGCGACGGGTGCCCTGCTGGACGCACTGCGGGAGAGGCGCGAGCGGACGGTGGGCCTGGGGCTGGCGTCCGGCGTCCCGGGGACCGAGGACGAGTCGGTGCCGGAGCGCTGGTTCACGTTCTGCGCGGGCTTCGGCTTCGACGCCGGAGTGGTGGGGCGGGTCGAGCAGCAGCGCGAGCGCGGCAAGCGTTCGACCCACGCCCTGTACGTGCGGCAGCTGATGCGCCAGTTCTGGGAGGAGCCCAACCGGCGGCACGGCACGATCACGCTGGAGCAGCCCGGCGCGGATCCGGTGACGGATCTGGTGCTGTCGATAGTCTGCAACACCTCGCCCTGGACGTATCTGGGGAACAAGCCCCTTTATGCCTCTCCGGAGGCGTCGTTCGATACCGCACTTGACGTATTGGCGCTCGACCGTTTGTCAACTCCGGCCGTGGCCAGGTACGCGACACAGCTCCTGACCTCGACTCCTGAGCGCGGTCCGCACGGCAAGCATGCGGTGTCTCTGCACGATCTGACGGACTTCACCTTGCATTCGAAGGTTCCGCTCCCATTCCAGATGGACGGCGATCACCTCGGACTGCGCACCAGCGTTCGGTTCACAGGCGTACGCCGTGCACTGCGTGTGATTGTGTGAGTGGAAGGGCCCAAAGTCCTTTCAGTCGAACGTTTACACGCCAGTCCACCCCCAGGAACTAGGGCTGTGACCTAGTAGACACCGACGAATCCAAAAAAACTTTCCGGAAGGGGTTGTATCCCCGTCCGAGGTTTGCGAATCTCTACATGGCGATCGGGACAGCCCGCAGAACCCGGCACCCACACAGACCGCCAGAACCCCACCACGAATCTTCGGACCGCACCAGGCAACTGGGCGTCGGCCCTTCCCTCACGGGGGGATTCGTGAAAGCGTTCACATTCACAAGCAACCTGCCCGCAATACAAGGAGATGGAGCAGCCATGGACTGGCGTCACAACGCCGTTTGCCGCGAGGAAGACCCGGAACTCTTCTTCCCCATCGGCAACACCGGTCCTGCGCTGCTGCAGATCGAGGAAGCCAAGGCCGTCTGCCGCCGCTGCCCCGTCATGGAGCAGTGCCTGCAGTGGGCGCTCGAGTCCGGCCAGGACTCCGGCGTCTGGGGCGGTCTCAGCGAGGACGAGCGCCGCGCCATGAAGCGCCGCGCCGCTCGCAATCGGGCGCGTAACGCCACCGCCTGACATCGACTTTCGAGCCTCGAGCCGCAGCGCGTAGTACCCATATAAGCGCTCAGCAACGTGCTCTTGAGCCCCGGACCGATCACCCTCGGTCCGGGGCTCAGTGCTTTGCCGCCACAGTGCGCCCGAACGGCCCGTCACACTGAGTGACGGGCCGTTCGTACTACTTCTGCGGGCTGGCGGGTATGTCGAGGACGACCCGGGTGCCGCGCGGCTCGGCGCGGACCATGTCGAAGGTGCCGCCGAGCTCGCCCTCCACGAGGGTCCGTACGATCTGCAGCCCGAGGTTTCCGGCCCGCTGGGGGTCGAAGCCCTCGGGCAGGCCGCAGCCGTCGTCGACGATCGTGATCAGCAGCCGGGCGTCGTTGCGGCCGCTGCCGGAGCGACTGGCCGACACCTCCACGGTGCCGCCCTCCCCGTGGGTGAAGGCGTGCTCCAGGGCGTTCTGGAGGATCTCGGTCAGCACCATCGACAGCGGAGTGGCGACCTCCGCGTCCAGGATCCCGAACCGGCCGAGGCGCCGGCACTCGACCCGGCCGGGCGAGATCTCGGCGACCATCGCGATCACGCGGTCGGCGATCTCGTCGAACTCGACCCGCTCGTCCAGGTTCTGGGACAGGGTCTCGTGCACGATCGCGATCGAGCCGACGCGGCGCACCGCCTCGTTGAGCGCCTCGCGCGCCTGGGGCGAGTCCATCCGGCGGCCCTGGAGCCGCAAGAGGGCGGCCACGGTCTGGAGGTTGTTCTTCACCCGGTGGTGGATCTCCCGGATGGTGGCGTCCTTGGTGATCAGTTCACGTTCGCGACGGCGCAGTTCGGTGACGTCGCGGCACAGGACGAGGGAGCCGATGCGGGTCCCCTTGGGCTTGAGCGGGATGGCGCGGAGCTGGATGACCCCGCCGTTGCCCTCGACCTCGGTCTCCCGCGGGGCCCAGCCGCTGGCGAGCTTGACGAGGGCCTCGTCCACCGGGCCCCGGGAGGGGGCGAGTTCGGCGGTGGTGGTGCCCAGGTGCTGGCCGACCAGATCGGCGGCCAGGCCGAGGCGGTGGTAGGCGGAGAGCGCGTTGGGGGACGCGTACGTCACGACGCCGTCGGCGTCCAGGCGGATCAGGCCGTCGCCGACGCGCGGGGAGGCGTCCATGTCGACCTGCTGCCCCGGGAAGGGGAAGGCGCCCGCGGCGATCATCTGGGCGAGGTCGGAGGCGGACTGGAGGTAGGTCAGCTCCAGCCGGCTCGGTGTACGCACAGTGAGCAGGTTGGTGTTCCGCGCGATCACGCCCAGTACCCGGCCCTCGCGGCGGACGGGGATCGACTCGACGCGGACCGGCACCTCCTCGCGCCACTCCGGGTCGCCCTCGCGCACGATGCGGCCCTCGTCGAGGGCGGCGTCCAGCAGCGGGCGGCGGCCGCGCGGGACCAGGTGGCCGACCATGTCGTCCTGGTAGGAGGTGGGGCCGGTGTTGGGCCGCATCTGCGCCACGGAGACGTACCGGGTGCCGTCGAGGGTGGGGACCCAGAGCACGAGGTCGGCGAAGGAGAGGTCGGAGAGCAGCTGCCACTCCGAGACCAGCAGGTGCAACCACTCAAGGTCGGTTTCACCGAGAGCGGTGTGCTGGCGTACGAGGTCGTTCATGGAGGGCACCTTGCGAGCGTACCCCGGGTACGGGGATGACTTTCCCCACCACGAATACTCAGGAGTATCCAGGAAGGGCACACTCCGCGTACTGTTGGAGGAAGTGACGGGTCAGTAGACCCCGCACTTGGATGGACAGGACAGATTGGTCTAGTCCACAATTGGGTTTCAGACTTCCGCCCTCCCCGCACAGGAGGACGGAGCGAGGTGGCCACGCGTTCTGCCCTGACCGCGCAGGCACCTCCCAAACGGCCGCCGGGCACCGCACACCCTACGGCCGTGAGTACTCCGGGCTACGGTGCCGGGCGGGTTGAGGGTCCCGCCCTGCACCGTGGCCCAGAGGAAATCGCCTCTCGTGCGGATTCCCCCCGGCGGATTCCCCCGCGCGGATTCCGCTTCCCTATCGCGGCCAGGCCAGCAGCGCCCGCTCCGCGACCGCTTCCAGCTCTTCCCGGCTCGCCCCGTCGCGCGACTGCTGCGACATCCCCTGGAGCACCGCCCCGGCGAAGCGGGCCAGCGCCCGCGCGTCCGTGCCGGCCGGCAGCTCGCCGCTCGCGATGTCGGCCCTGATGCGGCTCTCGAACAGCTCCAGGTTGGCGTTGCGGCGCTCGCGCAGGGCCTCGGCCACCTCCTCCGAGGTGGTGTTGGCGGCCGCGCTGATCACCATGCAGCCCGGCGGGTGGGCGGGGTCGGTGTAGATCTCGGCGGCCTCGCGCAGGATGCGGCCGATGGCCGCGGCGGCGGTGGGCTCCTCGGCGAGCGCCACGCTCGCGAAGTCCCCGTACCGGCTGCCGTAGACCACCACGACCTCGTCGAAGAGCTTGCGCTTGTCGCCGAAGGCGGCGTAGAGGCTGGGCGCGCCGATCCCCAGGTTGCGGGTCAGGTCCGCGATGGACGTGGTCTCGTAGCCCTGCTCCCAGAAGGTGAGCATCGCCTTGTCGAGGGCGGCGGCCCGGTCGAAGGAGCGGGGTCTGCCGCGCTGTCCTGTCACCATGCGCGTCATTCTATAGCGGGCGCTAGGGAATCTGGTACGGTCCCTTTCTGCATCGATCGCTAGCGAATGATGGAGGGGGGCGCGTCATGGGCGTGCTCAAGGGGAAGACGGCACTGGTCACGGGCGGCAGCCGGGGCATCGGGAGGGCCGTCGCCGAGCGGCTGGCGCGGGACGGGGCGCTGGTCGCGGTGCACTACGGGCGCAACGAGGCGGCGGCGGAGGAGACCGTCGGGGCGATCGAGGCGGCCGGGGGGCGGGCCTTCGCCATCCGGGCGGAGCTGGGGGTGCCCGGGGACGCGCAGGCGCTCTGGGCCGCGTACGAGGCGCACCCCGCGCACACCGGGCGAGTGGACGTCCTGGTGAACAACGCCGGGGCCGCGACCTTCGCGGGCATCGGAGAGACGGACGAGGAGACCTTCCAGCGGGTCCAGGCGCTCAACGCCCAGGCGCCGTTCTTCGTGATCAAGCACGGACTGGAGCGGATGGCGGACGGGGGCCGGATCGTGAACGTGACCGGCACCCCGGACATCGCGCTGCCGGCGATCCTGGCCACGGTCATGGCCAAGGGCGCGGTGAACGCGCTGACGGTGTCGCTGGCCGCCGCGCTCGCGCCGCGCGGGATCACGGTGAACTCGGTGGGCCCCGGCATCACGGAGACCGACCTGAACGCGGCCTGGCTGGCCGATCCGGCGGCCCGGGCGCACGCCGCCTCCCGGTCGGTCTTCAACCGGGTGGGCACGGCGGAGGAGGTCGCCGACGTGGTGGCCTTCCTGGCCTCGCCGGACTCGCGCTGGGTCACCGGCCAGCACCTGGACGCCACGGGCGGCCTCCAGCTGGCACTGCTGTAGGCCCCGGGCGGGGCTGCTGCGGCTGCGCGGGGCCCTGCGGGGCCGATCCCCCTTCCACCGTTCCCAGGGGGTCCGCCCCTGACCCCGTCGCGGGCGCGGGGGCGGAGCCCCCCGCAGGGGGTCCGGGCGCAGCCCGGGGAACGGGCGAAGGGCGGGGCGGGGAGCAGCCCGCGCAGCGGCTCCGGCACGACCGGCGGGCAGGGGCCAACGGGGTGACGATGGATGTGGCGGAGGGCCGCCGGGGGCGGGCACGCTCTGCTAGATTGGTCTATACCACAAGCGCCCACACCTCTCAGATCGGCAGGCCCAGCGTGGAAGTTGTCATCGTCCCGGACGCCAAGGCAGGCGGCGAGCTCATCGCGGAGGCCATGGCCGCCCTGGTCCGCCGCAAGCCCGACGCCCTGCTCGGCGTGGCGACCGGCTCTACCCCGCTGCCCGTCTACGAAGCCCTCGTGGCCAAGGTCGCGGCCGGCGAGGTCGACGCCTCCGCGGCCCGGATCTGCCAGCTCGACGAGTACGTCGGCCTGCCGGCCGGGCACCCGGAGTCCTACCGCGCGGTCGTGCTCCGCGAGGTCGTCGAGCCCCTCGGCCTGACCGAGGCCTCCTTCATGGGCCCCGACGGCTCCGCCGAGGACGTCCAGGAGGCCTGCGAGGCCTACGACCGGGCCCTCGCCGCCGCCGGCGGGGTGGACCTCCAGCTGCTGGGCATCGGCACCGACGGGCACATCGGCTTCAACGAGCCCTGCTCCTCGCTCGCGTCCCGCACCCGCATCAAGACGCTGACGGAGCAGACCCGCGTGGACAACGCGCGCTTCTTCGACAACGACATGGACCAGGTGCCGCACCACGTCATCACCCAGGGCATAGGCACCATCCTCGACGCCCGCCACCTGGTCCTGCTGGCCACCGGCGAGGGCAAGGCCGAGGCGGTCGCCCAGACCGTCGAGGGCCCGCTGTCCGCCCTGGTCCCGGCCTCGGCGCTCCAGCTGCACCGGCACGCGACCGTCGTCGTGGACGAGGCGGCCGCCTCCAAGCTGAAGCTGGCCGACTACTTCCGCCAGACCTACGCCGCCAAGCCGTCCTGGCAGGGCCTGTAAGAGCCCTACGGCACACGAGAAGGCCGGGCCCCCCTCCACGGGGGCCCGGCCTTCTCATATCCCTGGCGCGTCCGGTCTCAGGCGCGTCCGGTCTCAGGCGCGTCCGGCGATGACCTCGGCCGCGGCCCGCCCGCACACGCGGGCGGCGCCGTGCGTGGCGACGTACAGCGCCCCGCGCGGCTCGGCGCGCGGCAGGCCCATCTCCACGACCACGGTGTCCGGCCTGGCCGCGACCAGGGCGTCCAGGACCTCCGTCATCCACGGGTGCCGGTGCGCGTCGCGGACCACCGCCACGACGGTGCGGTCCCCCGCGGCCGCCAGCACGTCGCCGGCGGCGGAGCCCTCGGGGTAGACGCCCGAGCCGGTCCCCGGGAGCAGCTCGGCCAGCTCCGCGGCGACCCCCCACGGGGTCTCGTCGCCCACCGCGATGTTCGCGACGGGCGCGAGCGTGGCCACGTACGCGTCGGAGGCCGGAGCCGTCCGGCCCGTCACGGCCACCGCGCGGCGGGCCGCCGTCAGGCCGATGCCGGACGCGCCGCTCCCCTCCCGCGGCGCGTCCGGGCGGGACCGGAGGGTCCACTCGGCGAGGGCGCGCACCCGGGCGGCGGCGTCGGCGAGCCGCTCCTCCGGGAGCACGCCCTCGCGTACGGCGGCGACCAGCGCGTCGCGCAGGCCGAGCACGGTCGCCTCGTCGGCGAGGCCCCCGCCGACGCAGATGGCGTCGGCGCCGGCCGCGATGGCCAGCACCGAGCCGCGCTCGATGCCGTACGTCCCGGCGATGGCGTTCATCTCCATGCCGTCGGTGACGATGAGGCCCTCGTAGCCCAGCTCCTTGCGCAGCAGGCCGGTGAGGATCTGCGGGCTGAGGGTGGCGGGGCGGGTCGGGTCGAGGGCGGGCACCAGGATGTGGGCGCTCATCACGGCCTTGGTGCCGGCCTCGATGGCCGCCTTGAACGGGATCAGCTCGCGGGCCTGGAGGGTGTCCAGGTCGACGTCGATGCGGGGCAGCGCGTGGTGCGAGTCGACGTTGGTGTCGCCGTGGCCCGGGAAGTGCTTGGTGCAGGCGGCGACGCCGGCGGCCTGGAGGCCCTCGACGTACGCGGCGGTGTGCCGGGCGGCGAGCGCGGTGTCGGCGCCGAAGGAGCGGACGCCGATGACCGGGTTGTCGGGGTTGGAGTTGACGTCCGCGGACGGGGCCCAGTTGAGGTTGACCCCGCACTCGGCGAGGCGGCGGCCCAGTTCGCGGGCGACCCCGCGGGTCAGGGCGGTGTCGTCGACGGCGCCGAGCGCCAGGTTCCCGGGGAAGGACGAGCCGCCCCGGACCTCCAGGCGGGTGACGTCGCCGCCCTCCTCGTCGATGGCGACGAGTACGTCCTCCCGTACCGCCCGGAGCTGCGCGGTGAGCGCGGCGAGCTGCTCGGGCGAGGCGATGTTGCGGCCGAACAGGCCGACGGCGGTGAGCCCGTCGCCGACCTGGCGCAGCAGCCAGGCGGGGGCGGTGGTGCCCTCGAAGCCGGGCTGGAGGACCGCGAGGGCGTCGCGGGTGAGGGTGTCCGGGCGGTGCGCAAGGATCGTCATGGTCCGTTATCCCTTCACGGCGCCGGAGGTCATGCCGCCGACGGCCTTGCGCTGGAGGAAGATGAAGATCACCAGGACGGGGATCGCGAAGATCGAGGACGCGGCCATGGTGGCGCCCCAGTCGTTGCCGAAGGCGGTCTTGAACTGGGTCAGCCACAGGGGCAGGGTCTGCGCGGTCTTCTCCTTGTTGAGGATCAGGACCATCGCGAACTCGTTCCAGGCGGTGATGAAGCCGAAGAGCGAGGTGGACATCAGACCCGGGGCCAGCAGCGGGAAGATCACCTTGCGGAAGGCCTGGCCGCGGGTGCAGCCGTCGATCTGGGCGGCCTCCTCCAGGGTCACCGGGACGGCGGCGATGAAGCCGCGCAGGGTCCAGATGGTGAAGGGGAGGACCATCGCGTAGTAGATCGCGGTCAGTACGGCGAGGTTGTTCAGCATCTCGGCGTCACGCATGATCATGTACATCGCGATGACCATGACCTCCCAGGGGGCCATCTGGGCCATCATCACGCCGAGGACGAGGCCCCTGCGGCCCTTGAACTTCATGCGGGCGATGGCGAAGCTCGCGGCGAGGGCGACCAGCAGGGCCAGCAGGACGGCACCCACGGTGACCACGAGGCTGTTGGTGACGTACGTCCAGAAGTTGTCGACGCCGGTGGCCTTGGAGAAGTTCTCCATCGTCGGGGTGAAGACGAAGACCGGGTCCTTGGTGAGGATCTCGCTGTTCGGCTTGAGGGCCGAGGAGAACATCCAGTAGACCGGGAAGACGAAGACCAGGGCCAGGAGCACCGCGCCGAGGTTCTTGGCGACGGTCGCGGGGCGCAGCGGCTTGCGGGTGCGCAGCTGCTGTGCGGGCTCGTTGGGGGCGGTGGTGGCGCTCACTGCTCCTCCTCCTGCTTCAGGATCAGGCGGAAGTAGAAGGACATGACGACCAGCAGGATCACGATCGTCAGGACGGAGATCGCGGCGGCGAGGCCGTAGTGGGCCTGGCTCTGGCCCTCGACGTAGGCGAACACCGGGAGGATCTCGGAGCCGCGGTCGGGGCCGCCCTTGTTCATCGCGTAGACCTGGGTGAAGGCCTTGAAGACCCAGATCACCTCAAGGAAGGTGGTGACCAGGAAGAAGGGCTTCAGGTTGGGGAAGACGACCTTCCAGAAGGTCTGCCAGCCGTTGGCCCCGTCCATGCGGGCGGCCTCGTACAGCTCGGCGCCGACCGTGGTGAGGCCGGCGTACATGTTGAGGGCGACGAAGGGGATGGAGCCCCAGACCACCAGGAGCGTGATGATCGTCAGGGTGGAGAGGCCGCTCTCGAACCAGTTGTGCTGCTCGTAGCCGGAGAAGCCGAGGGTGCGCATCACCCAGTTCATGACGCCGAACTGCTCGTCGAACAGCCAGTAGAAGACCTGGACGGAGGCGACGATCGGCATGGCCCAGGCCATCACCAGCGCCATCGACAGGACCAGGCGCATCCACTTGCCGAGGCGGTTCAGCAGGATGCCGATGAGGCTGCCGATCACCATGATCAGCACGACGTTGGCGAGGGTGAAGGCGAAGCTGCGGAGGACGACGGTCCAGAAGGCCGAGTCGCCGAGCAGCTGGGTGTAGTTGCCGAGTCCCGCGAAGGGGTACTTCCGCTGGATGAACTCGATCTTGTTGATGTCCTGGAAGGACAGGATCACGTTCTTGATCAGCGGGTACAGCAGCAGGAGCGCGAGGCTCGCCACGGCGGGCAGGACCAGCAGGTAGGGCAGCCACCCCGAGGGGAGCGGCCTTCTGCCCCCGCGAGGAGACGTATCACTGGGGCCGGTGCCGGCTGTGGGTGCCTTCGGCGGCCGTCCGGCGGACTTGTGTGGTGCGTCCTGTGGAGCGCTGGTCGTCGCTCCCTGGGAGTGCACGGTCATGGCTTGGCTTCCTCGCGGTTGACTGTGGAGTCAAATGCGCGACCGGGGGCGCGGCGGGCGGCTGCCCCCCCCCCCCACCCCCCGGTGCGTTCACACTGCTGGGCTGTGCGGGTACTGCTGGGTGGGGCCGTTACTTGTTGATGCGGTTCGCGATTTCCTTGTCCGCTTCCGCGCCCGCCTTGGCGGCGTCCTCGCCCTTCAGGACCTTGGTCATGAACTCCTTGACGGGGTTCGGCTCGGTCTCGACGTTCGCCCAGCCCGCGGTCACCGGGGTGATCTTGCCGTTGAGTCCGGCCTTGGCCATGGCCTCGGCGAAGGAGCCGGCGGCCGGGGCGAAGTTCGCGCCGACCTGGTTCGGCAGCAGCGCGCCCTTGACCTCGGCGGCGTACTTGGTCATCTGGTCCTTGCCGGTGGCGAGGGCCAGCCACTCCTTGGCGAGCTCCTTGTTCTTGGAGCGCTCGGCCACCGCGAGGTTCGAGCCGCCGAGGAAGACGGTGCCGGACTTGTCGGCCGTCTTGCCCGGGATCGGGAAGTAGCCGAAGTCGGCCTCCTTGCCCGCGTCCTTCAGGGCCTTCTCCGCGCCGCCGGCCTCCCAGCCGAGACCGATCCAGGAGGAGACGCCGCCCTTGGGGATGATGTCGGTGGACTGCTGCGGGGTGGCCTCGTCCTTGTCCTTCGGGGCGGTGGAGAAGGACTGGAGCTTCTTGTAGAAGTCCATCGCGGAGGCGGCCTGCGGGGTGGCCAGCTGGCCCTTCCACTTGCCGCCGTCCTTGACGGCGAGCTCGCCGCCCTCGTCCCAGATGAAGCCGGCGAGGATGTACCAGCTCTGGCCGGGCAGGTAGATCGGCTGCGCGGACGGGTCGGACGCCTTCAGCTTCTCCAGGCCGGCGATCCACTCGTCGCGGGTCTTCGGCGGGGTGACGCCGGCCTTCTCGTAGGCCTTCTTGTCGTAGACCACGACGCGGTTGGCGGCGTACCAGGGGGCGGAGTAGAGCTTGCCCTCGACCTCGGCGGAGGCGAGCATGCTCTTCTGCCAGGCGTCGGCGCCGAGCTTGGCCTTGTCCTTGGTGAGGTCGGCGAGGCCGCCGGTGACCGCGTAGCCGGCGGTCTGGGTGTTGCCGAGCTCAATGACGTCCGGCGGGGTGTTCTCGGAGAGGGCGGTGGTGACCTTCTCCTGGATGCCCGTCCACTTCTGCTCCTCGACCTTGACCGTGACACCGGGGTGCTTGGCCGAGAACTCCTTGTTGACCTGCTCGATCCAGGCCTTCGGAGCGGAACCGTCCATCACCCAGACGGTGATCTCCTTGGCGCCACCCGACGCGCCGGACTCCGGCTTGTCGTCGCCGCCGTTGCCGCACGCGGCGACACCGACCATCATGCCCACGACACCGACCGCCGCAATGAGCTTGCGCTTCACGCCACCCTCCTCAGGGATGCTGCTGCTTTGCACCTTCCCTCGCCCGCCGCGGTGACGTACGTACCAAGTACTGCCGTGGGGCCGGGATCTGATCCACATTGGTTTAGACCAGTACCGGGAGCTTGGCCTAGACCTTTAGGGGTGTCAAGGGTCTAATGAGCGGGTGCTCGGTCCGTTACCGGACCGACACCTGGGGGAGGGGAGGAGGCCTGCCCTCCCGCCCGTGTCACCATGTGACCGCACATATCGGAGGAGCCGGTGACGGCAGCGAAACTGGAGTCGGGAAGGCGGGCGGCGATGGCCACCGAAGGGGCGACCACGGAGCCGGAAGGCGGGGCAGCCACTCGCACGGCGCGTGTGCCCAAGTACTACCGACTCAAGCGGCACTTGCTCGACATGACCGAAACCCTCCCCCCCGGCACCCCCGTGCCGCCCGAGCGTACGCTCGCGGCCGAGTTCGACACCTCCCGGACCACGGTCCGGCAGGCCCTGCAGGAGCTCGTCGTCGAGGGCCGGCTGGAGCGCATCCAGGGCAAGGGCACCTTCGTCGCCAAGCCCAAGGTCTCGCAGCCGCTGCAACTCTCCTCCTACACCGAGGACATGCGGGCCCAGGGCCTGGAGCCCACGTCCCAGCTGCTGGACATCGGGTACGTCACCGCCGACGACACCCTCGCGGGCCTCCTGAAGATCGCCACGGGCGGGCGGGTGCTGCGCATCGAGCGGCTGCGCCTGGCCAGCGGCGAACCGATGGCCATCGAGACCACCCACCTGTCGGCCAAGCGCTTCCCCGCGCTGCGCCGCTCCCTCGTCAAGTACACCTCTCTCTACACCGCCCTCGCCGAGGTGTACGACGTCCGGCTCGCGGAGGCCGAGGAGACCATCGAGACCTCCCTCGCCACTCCGCGTGAGGCCGGACTGCTCGGCACCGACGTGGGCCTGCCGATGCTGATGCTCTCGCGGCACTCCCTTGACGCCGACGGGGAACCGGTCGAATGGGTGCGATCGGTATATCGCGGCGACCGTTACAAGTTCGTTGCCCGTCTCCAGCGACCTGCCACGTGATCACCGGTTGACTCCCCCTCCGACCTGGGTGGACGCTCGTACCGCTATGCGGACGGGGGCTTACATCCAGCGGTAACCCCCCGTAGATTCCCTGCGCTTAAGCAGATGATCAACGAGGGGACGAGGATCATGCCGGAACCGGAAGCAACAGGAACGGACGGGGCTCCGACAGCGGGAGGAGCGGCGGGTCCGGACTCGCCCCCTCCTTCGGGCAGGACCTCCCCCCAGTCCATCGCCGTCTGGGTGGGCGTCGCCCTCGTCGGAGCCCTCGGCTGGGGCGTGCTCGCCCTGTCCCGGGGTGAGGAGATCTCGGCCGCCTGGCTGCTCGCCGCCGCGCTGGGCTCCTACGCCATCGGCTACCGCTTCTACTCGCGCTTCATCGCCACCCGCGTCCTGAAGCTCGACAAGACGCGGGCCACCCCCGCCGAACGCCTCGACAACGGTGTCGACTTCCACCCCACCGACCGGCGCGTGCTCTTCGGCCACCACTTCGCCGCCGTCGCCGGCGCCGGCCCCCTGGTCGGCCCGGTGCTGGCGGCGCAGATGGGCTACCTCCCGGGCACCATCTGGATCGTCGCCGGCGTCATCTTCGCCGGCGCCGTCCAGGACATGGTGACCCTCTTCTTCTCCACCCGGCGCGACGGCCGCTCGCTCGGCCAGATGGCCCGGGACGAGATCGGCCCCGTCGGCGGAGCCGCCGCCCTGGTCGCCGTGTTCGTCATCATGGTCATCCTGCTGGCGGTGCTCGCGCTGGTCATCGTCAACGCGCTGGCGCACTCCCCCTGGGGTGTCTTCTCCATCGGCATGACCATCCCGATCGCCCTCTTCATGGGCGTCTACCTGCGCGTGCTGCGGCCGGGCCGGGTCACCGAGGTCTCCGTCATAGGCGTCGCGCTGCTGCTGCTCGCCATCGTCGCCGGCGGCTGGGTCGCCGACTCCTCCTGGGCGGGCACCTTCACCCTGGAGAAGGAGACGCTGGTCATCTGGATGGTCGTGTACGGCTTCATCGCCTCGGTGCTGCCGGTGTGGCTGCTGCTCGCGCCCCGCGACTACCTGTCCACCTTCATGAAGGTCGGCACCATCGCGCTGATGGCCGTCGGCGTGGTCATCGCGATGCCGACGCTGAAGATGCCCTCGGTCACCGACTTCGCCGCCCGCGGCGACGGCCCGGTCTTCGCCGGGTCGATGTTCCCCTTCGTCTTCATCACCATCGCCTGCGGGGCCCTTTCGGGCTTCCACGCCCTGGTCTCCTCGGGCACCACCCCGAAGATGATCCAGAAGGAGACCCAGGTCCGGGTCATCGGCTACGGCGCCATGCTGACCGAGTCCTTCGTCGCCGTCATGGCGGTGATAGCGGCGAGCATCATCGAGCCCGGCCTCTTCTTCGCGGTCAACTCCCCCGGCGGCGTCATCGGCGCCACCGTCCAGACCGCCTCGAAGGCCGTCACCGACTTCGGCTTCGCCATCAGCCCGGAGGCCCTCGCGCAGGCCGCGAAGGACGTCGAGGAAGCCAGCCTGCTGTCCCGCACGGGCGGTGCGCCGACCTTCGCACTCGGGATGTCGGAGATCTTCTCGTCGGTCATCGGCGGCGCCGGGATGAAGGCCTTCTGGTACCACTTCGCCATCATGTTCGAGGCCCTGTTCATCCTGACCACCGTCGACGCCGGCACCCGCGTCGGCCGGTTCATGCTCCAGGACACCCTCGGCAACGTGCACAAGTCCTTCAAGGACGTCAGCTGGAAGCCGGGCGTGTGGCTCGCCAGCGCCATCGTCGTCGGCGGCTGGGGCTACTTCCTGTGGGTCGGCGTCAAGGACCCGCTGGGCGGCATCAACCAGCTCTTCCCGCTGTTCGGCATCGCGAACCAGCTGCTCGCCGCGGTCGCGCTGGCCGTCTGCACCACGCTGCTGGTCAAGTCCGGCCGGCTCAAGTGGGCCTGGGTCACCGGCGTCCCGCTGGCCTGGGACGTCGCCGTCACCCTCACCGCGAGCTACCAGAAGATCTTCTCCGACGACGTGAAGGTCGGCTTCTTCGCGCAGCGCGACAAGTACCAGAGCGGCATCGACGCCGGGAAGGTGCTGCCGCCCGCCAAGAACATGGACGACATGCACACCGTGGTCACCAACGCCACGGTCGACGGGGTCCTGTCGGCGCTGTTCGCGGTCCTGATCATCATCGTGCTGGTGGACGCGGCCCGGGTCTGCCTCAAGGCCGTCGCCGACCCCGGGTCGGTCCGCCTCTCCGAGGTGCCGTGGACCGAATCGAAGATCATCGCCCCGGCCGGGCTGATCGCCACCGCCGGGGAGAAGGCCGAACTCGCCGCCGCCGGCCTCGACGGCAGCGGGGGCAAGGCCAAGGAGCCGGTCGCGTGAGCGGGGTGCGCGGGGCGCTGGCGAAGGCCAGGTTCTACGTACGGGAGTTCTCCGGCGAGGCCGCGTACGACCGCTACGTCGCGCACGCCCGCTCCCACGAGCCGGACGCCGAGGTCCTGACCCGGCGCGCCTTCGAGCGGGCCCGCACCGACGCCCGCGAGGCGGACCCCCGCGAGGGCTTCCGCTGCTGCTGAGGAACCAGAAGGGCCCCGCCGGACCTCCGGCGGGGCCCTTCGGCGCAGCCGGGGTCAGCGCACCCAGTCCTTGAGGGGCTCGGTCTGGAGGGTGATGCCGACGGGGTCGGGGAGCGTGACTTCCTTACCGAAGGGAACGGTGCGTACGCTCTCGTAGCATGTGCCGTCCGGGTCACTGTGGACGAGAACCTGGCACTTGAGCCGGTCGATGAGCAGGTAGACGGGGATGCCGGTCTCGGCATACGCGCGCGGCTTCTCGACCCGGTCGCGCCGTTCGGTGTCGGAGTCCCACGAGGTCACCTCGACGGCCATCAGGATCGGGCCCGGATCCACCCAGTCGCCCTGCCCGACGAACGCGTCCTCATGCGCCAGGATTCCATCCGGAATGGCGCGCCCGCCCCGGTACTGTTCGGCCTTGATCCCCTGCCCCGCGTGCAGCCAGAACCCTGGGCGGTGCTGGATACAGATCCGGGACAGCCACACGATGATCCGCCCATGGTCCCCGTCCGGCATCGCCTTGCTCCTCAGCACCCCACCGATGAATTCCAGCCGCAGCCCCTCCTCCTCGCGGGCCGCTATCCGTGCCAGGTGCTCGAACGCTTCGGTCGTCATGTGGGGATGGTCGGTCATGAGGGTCATGCCTCGCTCGCCTTCCTCGACGGTGCTGTCTCCGACGATAGCGGAGAGGTACGTCAGAGGGACGCGGAGTCGCGGGCGACACAACATCTAGGGGGTCACACAGACCCGGCCCACCACATGTATGCTCATCCTCGCTGTCGCCGCAGGGGAATCCGGTGCGAATCCGGAACTGTCCCGCAACGGTATGAAAAGTCCGAGGACCTGCCGACAGTGCGCCCGGATCGACCGAACCGGGTGCCGACACGTCCGGGCCTCGCGGTTGGGCCGGTGGACGCCATGCGGTGTGTACGCGATCCCGTCGCGCCCGCATGCGCCTCCCCGCGCCCCACCCGCCGATGACCGGGCCGAGCGAGGGAGAGCTCCCGCCGTGACCATCGCGCCTTCCGCACCGCGCGCCGAGTCCGTTTCTGGCGACACCACCGAAGGCCCGGGGGCCGCGCTGCTGCGTACTCTCACCGAGCTGACCGCCGACCTCCCCGACACCGACCCCGGCCGGGTCGCCGCCGCCGCCCTGCGCGGCCGCAGCGCCTCCGCCGACGAGGCCGAGCTGCGCGGGCTGGCCACCGAGGCCGCGGCGGGCCTGATCTCCGAGGACCCCGCCTACTCCCGCCTCGCCGCCCGCCTGCTGACGCTGGCCGTCGCCGACGAGGCCGCCGGCCAGGGCGCGACTTCCTTCGCCGAGTCCGTCGCCGTCGGCCACCGCGAGGGCCTGATCGCCGACCGCACCGCCGAGTTCGTCGCCGCCCACGCCGCCCGTCTGAACGCGCTGGTCGAGCACGCGCTCGCCGAGGGCGCGGACGACCGCTTCGGCTTCTTCGGCCTGCGCACCCTGCACAGCCGCTACCTGCTGCGCCACCCGATCACCCGCCAGGTGATCGAGACCCCGCAGTACTTCATGCTGCGCGTGGCCTGCGGCCTCGCCGAGGACGAGAGCGTCCAGGCCGTCGAGGAAGTCGCCTCGCTGTACGGCCTGATGAGCCGGCTCGACTACCTGCCGTCGTCGCCGACCCTGTTCAACTCAGGTACGCGCCACCCGCAGATGTCCTCCTGCTACCTGCTGGACTCCCCGCTGGACGAGCTGGACTCGATCTACGACCGCTACCACCAGGTGGCGCGCCTGTCGAAGCACGCCGGCGGCATCGGCCTCTCGTACTCCCGCATCCGCGCCCGCGGTTCGCTGATCCGCGGCACCAACGGCCACTCCAACGGCATCGTGCCGTTCCTGAAGACCCTCGACGCGTCCGTCGCCGCCGTGAACCAGGGCGGCCGCCGCAAGGGCGCCGCCGCCGTCTACCTGGAGACCTGGCACGCGGACATCGAGGAGTTCCTGGAGCTCCGCGACAACACCGGCGAGGACCAGCGCCGTACGCACAACCTCAACCTCGCCCACTGGATCCCGGACGAGTTCATGCGCCGCGTGAACGCCGACGCCGACTGGTCGCTGTTCTCCCCGGCCGACGTCCCCGAGCTGGTCGACCTCTACGGCGACGAGTTCGACGCCGCCTACGTCAAGGCCGAGGCGGCGGGCCTCGCCAAGAAGACCATGCCGGCCCGCGACCTCTACGGCCGCATGATGCGCACCCTCGCGCAGACCGGCCAGGGCTGGATGACCTTCAAGGACGCCTCCAACCGGACCGCGAACCAGACCGCGCTGCCCGGCACCGTCGTCCACTCCTCCAACCTCTGCACCGAGATCATCGAGGTCACCAACGACGCCGAGACGGCCGTCTGCAACCTCGGCTCGGTCAACCTCGGCGCGTTCGTCGCCGACGGCGAGATGGACTGGGCGCGCCTGGACGAGACCGTCCGCACCGCCGTGACCTTCCTCGACCGCGTCGTGGACATCAACTTCTACCCGACCGAGCAGGCCGGCCGCTCCAACGCCAAGTGGCGTCCGGTGGGCCTGGGCGCGATGGGCCTCCAGGACGTCTTCTTCAAGCTGCGCCTGCCCTTCGACTCGGCCGCGGCGAAGGCCCTGTCCACGAAGATCTCCGAGCGGATCATGCTGGCCGCGTACGAGGCCTCCTGCGACCTCGCCGAGCGCTCCGGCCCGCTCCCGGCCTGGGCCGAGACCCGTACCGCCCAGGGCGTCCTGCACCCCGACCACTACGAGACCGAGCGCCACTGGCCCGAGCGCTGGGACGCCCTGCGCGCCCGCATCGCGAAGTCCGGGATGCGCAACTCCCTGCTCCTCGCCATCGCCCCGACGGCGACGATCGCCTCGATCGCGGGCGTGTACGAGTGCATCGAGCCGCAGGTCTCCAACCTCTTCAAGCGCGAGACGCTCAGCGGTGAGTTCCTCCAGGTCAACGCCTACCTGGTGGAGGACCTCAAGCAGCTCGGCGTGTGGGACGCGCAGACCCGCGAGGCGCTGCGCGACTCCTCCGGCTCCGTCCAGGGCTTCGGCTGGATCCCGGCGGAGGTCCGCGAGCTGTACCGCACGGCGTGGGAGATCCCTCAGCGCGGCCTGATCGACATGGCGGCGGCCCGTACGCCGTACCTGGACCAGAGCCAGTCCCTGAACCTGTTCCTGGAGACGCCCACCATCGGCAAGCTCAGCTCGATGTACGCGTACGCCTGGAAGCAGGGCCTGAAGACCACGTACTACCTGCGCTCGCGCCCGGCGACGAAGATCGCCCGCGCCGCGTCCGGCGCCGCCGCCGTCCCGGCCGCCACCCCGGCCCAGCTGCCCCAGGCGCTCGACGCCGAGGCGCTGGCCTGCTCCCTTGAGAACCCCGAGTCCTGCGAGGCCTGCCAGTAATGAGCTCCACCGACAAGAAGAACCTCCTGGACCCGGGCTTCGAGCTCACGCTCCGCCCGATGCGCTACCCGGACTTCTACGAGCGCTACCGGGACGCGATCAAGAACACCTGGACGGTGGAGGAGGTCGACCTCCACTCCGACGTCGCCGACCTCGCGAAGCTGACGCCGGCCGAGCAGCACATGATCGGCCGTCTGGTCGCGTTCTTCGCGACGGGCGACTCGATCGTCTCGAACAACCTGGTGCTGACGCTGTACAAGCACATCAACTCCCCGGAGGCGCGCCTGTACCTGTCGCGCCAGCTGTTCGAGGAGGCCGTGCACGTCCAGTTCTACCTGACGCTGCTCGACACCTACCTGCCCGACCCGGACGACCGCGCGGCGGCCTTCGACGCGGTCGAGGAGATCCCCTCCATCCGCGAGAAGGCGCAGTTCTGCTTCAAGTGGATGGACTCGGTCGAGAAGATCGAGCGCCTGGAGACGGCCGCCGACCGGCGCCGCTTCCTGCTGAACCTGATCTGCTTCGCCGCGTGCATCGAGGGCCTGTTCTTCTACGGCGCCTTCGCGTACGTGTACTGGTTCCGCTCGCGCGGCCTGCTGCACGGTCTGGCGACCGGCACCAACTGGGTCTTCCGCGACGAGACCATGCACATGAACTTCGCCTTCGAGGTCGTGGACACGGTCCGCAAGGAGGAGCCGGAGCTCTTCGACGACGCCCTCCAGCAGCAGGTCACCGACATGCTGAAGGAAGCCGTCGAGGCCGAGCTGCAGTTCGGCCGCGACCTGTGCGGTGACGGCCTGCCGGGCATGAACACCGACTCGATGCGCGAGTACCTGGAGTGCGTCGCCGACCAGCGCCTGGTCCGCCTCGGCTTCCCGCCGGTGTACGGCTCGCAGAACCCGTTCTCGTTCATGGAGCTCCAGGGCGTCCAGGAGCTGACGAACTTCTTCGAGCGCCGCCCGTCGGCCTACCAGGTCGCCGTGGAGGGCACGGTCGACCTGGACGAGGACTTCTAGTCCCGGCCGCCGTTCGCCGTACGGACGTCCCCGCCCCGTGGAGCCACGGGGCGGGGACGTCGTGCTGTGGCGGTGCTACTTCTTGCAGGTCAGGTTGGCGGTCGCCTGCGCCGTCTTGCCCTTCGAGGGGCCGCTGTCGATCACGAACTTCTGGGTGACGGTGGCGGTCGCCGCGCCGGCCGGAACGGCCGCCTGGTCGGTCACGTTCTTGATCTCGCCCTCCGGGACGGAGAACTCGATGGTCCCCGGCACCTTTCCGGAGGTCCGCTCCCAGTGGTACTGGACGGTGCCACTGCCGAAGCCCACCAGGATCGCGGTGAACTTGACGCCCTCGGCGCAGTTGACCTCGCCGCTCGCGGGAGTGACGCTGACCTCCAGATCGCGGATGGCGACGTTGCGGGAGGTGTTGCCCTTGCGCTGGTCCTCCTTGCCCTCCTTCTCGCCCACCTTGCCGCCCTTGGCCTGGCCTTCCTTGAAGCCGGTCTCGTAGCCCCTGCCGTAGCCGTCCTGGAAGGCCTTGAGCCCGAATTCCTGGCACTGGTCGGCGGTGAGGCCGGGCTTCTTCTTGAACGCGTCGTCGTAGCTCTGGCGGTAGGAGTCGGCGAAGCCGTCGGCCCGGCCGTCCTTGAGGCCCTCGCTGTGGCCCAGTGCGAAGGCGTCCTTCTGCAGTTTCATCAGGTCACAGGCGGGAGGCGCAACCCCCACCGTGCCGGAGATGGTCTTCACGTCCTTGCCCACCCCGTCGATGGTGCGGGGGATGAGCTTGACGGTGATCGTCCGGGCACCGGGTTTGGCGTCCTTCTCGACCACCAGGAGGGCATTGTGGGTCACCGCGGTGCCCGCGGCGCCGAGGTCGAAGCAGCTGACACCCCCGCCGCCCTCCATCGTTATCTCCGTGCACGACTTCTGGCCGGCCGGGGCCTTGGTGTTCGTCACGACGACCTTCACACTGGCCGTGGATCCGGGAGTCAGCGGGCCGGAGACTTCTGCCGAGGTGATGGACACATCACCGTCGGCGACCGCGACCGGGGCGTACGACAGACCCAGTCCGACGGCCATGGGCAGAACGGCAGCCACGCGCAGGCAACGCTTCATGATGGTCCTTCCGCGTACCCCTCCCCTTCGGCGAGTTCGCGGCGTGCGTCACTTCCATGCTGGCCCGTCCGGGGGCGCGTGTCGAACGCGGGGCCCGCGCTCAGTGCGCGACGCCGCCCCGGCGCCAGGCGGTGGAGCGGGTGCCGGCCCGGCGGGGAGCGGCTGCGGGGCGGGGTGCGGTCGGGTGTCGGCGGGCCGCGGCGGCGAGCTCGCGGTCGGTGCGGCGCTCGTGCAGGGCGCCGTACAGGGCGGGGGCGAGGAGGAGGGCGGCCACGGCGAGGACGATGAGGTAGTCGAGGAACGTGTTCATGACTCCAAGATCGCCCGCGGCGCCGGAACCGGACAGTGGCAGGACTGTCATGGAAGAGCGGATTACTGCCACACTGGGTCCATGCTGAAGAACGTGGCCGTGGCCCTCGTCGACGGAGTGGCGCCCTTCGAGTTCGGGATCTTCTGCGAGGTCTTCGGGATCGACCGGAGCGAGCAGGGGCTGCCCGTGTACGACTTCGCGGTGTGCGCTGCCGAGGACGGTCCGCTCACCATGGCGGACGTCGGCTTCACCATCGCTCCGGCGCACGGACTGGAGCGGCTGGAGGAGGCCGATCTGATCTGCCTGCCCGCCGACCGGCAGGCGCCGGTACGGGAGTACCCCGAGCCCTTCCTCGACGCCCTGCGCCGGGCCGTGGACCGGGGCGCGCGGGTGCTCAGCGTGTGCAGCGGCGCCTTCGTGCTCGGCGCGGCCGGGCTGCTGGACGGACGGCGCTGCACCACGCACTGGATGCACGCCGCGGCACTCACCCGCCGCTATCCGGCGGCCCGGGTCGACCCGGACGTGCTCTACGTCGACGAGGGGCCGGTGATCACCTCCGCCGGCACCGCCTCGGGCATCGACGCCTGCCTGCACGTGGTCCGCCGGGAACACGGCGCCGAGGTGGCCAACACCATCGCCCGGCGGATGGTCGTACCGCCCCACCGCGACGGCGGCCAGGCCCAGTTCATCCAGCGGCCGCTCCCCCGCACCGCCTGCGACACGGTCGGAGAGGTGATCGGGTGGATGGCCCGGCACCTGGAGGAGGAGATCACCGTCGAGCGGCTCGCGGAGCGGGCCCACATGTCGCCGCGGACCTTCGCCCGCCGCTTCCTCCAGGAGACGGGGACCACCCCGTACCAGTGGGTGTTGCGCCAGCGCGTGCTGCTGGCGCAGGAGTTGCTGGAGGCCACCGACGACACGGTGGACGCCGTCGCCGGCCGCAGCGGATTCGGAACCGCGGCCGCCCTGCGCCACCACTTCCTGCGGACCCTGGGCACCACCCCGAACGCCTTCCGCCGCGCCTTCCGGGGACCCCGCGCGGTGGCCTGACCGCCGACCAACGGCCGGTAATCGACGGTGACTTGACATTCGGGCGGGGCAGGTCTGGCCCGGCTCCGGCGGCGGTGATGTCATCCGAACGCACCGGCCGCGCCCCGCACGGCGCGCCGGCCGCACTCCCCCCACACACGAAGGCCCCGCTCCGGTTCCGGAGCGGGGCCTTCGTACGCGTGCGGCGCGCGGGATCAGTCGTTCGGGACGACCTCGTAGCGCGGGGTGTTCTCCGCCATCTGGCGCAGCGCGTCCTTGCGGTCGCGCTTCGAGAGGCGGTCGATGTACAGGTACCCGTACAGGTGGTCGGTCTCGTGCTGGAGGCAGCGGGCGAAGTAGCCGGTGCCGCGGACCTTGATCGGGTTGCCCTGCGCGTCCTGGCCGGTGACCTCGGCGTAGTCCGGGCGGGCCAGCGAGGCGTACGCGGTCGGGACCGAGAGGCAGCCCTCGTTCGAGTCGTCCAGCACGCGGGCCGCGGCCGGCAGCTCGACGAGCTTGGGGTTGACCACGACGCCGGTGTGGCGCACGCCGTCGTCGTCCGGGCAGTCGTAGACGAAGACCTTCGCGTCCACGCCGATCTGGTTGGCGGCCAGGCCCACGCCCTCGGCGGTCTTCTGGCTGGCGAACATGTCGTCGATCAGCCGCGCCAGCTCGTCGCCGAACTCGGTGACGTCCTTGCACTCGCTGTGCAGAACCGGGTTGCCGACCACCGTGATCGGGCGGGACGTACCGCGCTCGCGGTAGGCGAGCTCGCGCGCCTCACAGTCCTCGGTGTCCACGACGTAGCCCTCGTCGTCGATCGGGGTCACCTGGTTCTCCTGCTGCGCCATGTCCGCCGTACGCCTTCCCTCAAGTCCGTGGTGTGCCCGTACAGCCTACGGCCCTGGCTCAGCAGACTTCCTCGAGATCCCGCCACTCACGGCTGTCGGGGCTGTCGGCGACCCAGCCGTCGAGCAGCCCGCGCACCAGACCGGCCGGGGCCGCGATGCCGCATTCGCGCTCGGGTACCCACAGGGAGCCGGATCCGGCCGTGCGGTGGCCCAGCGGGCCGGGGTGGCCCGGTTCGCTGTGGTCGTGCGGGTCCAGGTGGTCGCCGTTGTCCTCGCCGCTGGGCATCGCGCTCTCCGAACAGGTCCGGCACAGCAGGCGCACCGAGGAGGACCAGTCCTCCGCGGCGAAGCCGGCGTCCGAGGCCAGCTGCTCCAGGGCGTCACGGTCGGCCTCGGTGGCCGCCTCCAGCAGCACCACCCAGGTCGGCACCGGGGAGGGGGCCCAGAGCTCGATCTCGTCGAAGACCGGGTACGAGGGGCCGGCCGCGGTGATCCGCTCGCCGTGCGGCACCCCGTCGTGCAGGACGACCTCGCCCCAGCGACGCCCCGAGGAGGGCAGCGGGATCGACAGGACCTCCATGCGGGCTGGATCGAGCCTGCGGCCCCACACGACCTCGGCCTCGCCCTCGGGCGACAGCCGTACGGCCGCGCTGCCCAGCTCCATGCCCACCGGCTCGCCCGTGCCGGCCGTGCTGTGCGGGTCCCCGGGCACCTTCAGCCCGTACGCCTGCCAGGCCCGGCGGGCCAGCGGCCAGTCCTGGAGGGCGGTCGCGGCGATGCCGACGTTCCACCAGTCCGGGGCTCCGGTCTCCCGGTCGAGCAGGGCCACGGCACGCAGTCCGGCGGCCCTGGCCTGCTCCCAGTCGTGCCGGAACTTGTGGAGAAGTGCCAGGTTGAACCAGGACTCGGACAGCCAGGGCTCCAGGTCGGCAGCCCTGGTCAGCAGCGCGCCCGCGTCCTCGTACCGACCGTCGCCGATCAGCGTGAACGCGCGGTCGGTGGCCTGCCGCCACGAAGCGGAGGGCCGATGCCGTACCTTCCCGAAGATCCTCACGATTCCCGCCTGCTTGGGGGCACCCCCAGCGGTGGCTGGGGGACAGGTGCTGCCTTGCGCACACCCTCACGGACACTCCTACTGCATCCAACCATGCCCGCTCGGACGGCCGCTCATTACCCATGGGTTACCCCGGCGGAACGGGTACGACTCTGCCGCGTCCGCCCCTGGCCAGAACCCTCGCCAGGGACTCCACGACCTCCGGCTGGTAGTCGTGCCCGGTGCCCAGGCGCAGCTGTTCGAGGGCGGCCAGTGAGCCGCCCGGGTGACGGCCGCTCCCCGCCAGGTCGTCGTACGCGTTGACCGCGCGCACGATCCGGGCGGCGACGGGCTGCTCACGGTACGGATCCGCCTGCCGTTCCACGATCACCGCGACCTCCGCCGGCACTCCCGTCTGGCGGGCCACCTCGCCGCCCAGCTCGGCGATCCGGCGGGCCTCGGCGGCGGGCAGCGAGGCGGTGGCCCCGTCGGGGACGGGGTCGACGAGGGAGAGCTGGCCGATGTCGTGCATCAGCGCGGCGTACTCCAGGACCGTGAGCTCCCGCTCCGACAGGCCCAGCTCGCGGCCGACGGCGCGGCTGAGGGCGGCGACCCGGCGGGCGTGCCCGGGGGCGGTGTACCCGGCGATCTCGGTGGCCCGGGCGAGGGAGGTGATGGTCTGGCGGTAGGTGGTGCGGACGGCGGCGATCCGGTGGAAGGACATCTGGGTCAGCAGCAGCGGTACGCAGAGGACCGGCAGGGCCCAGGGGCCGGCCACGGCCACCCCGAGGGCCATCACGACGCCGGTGGCGCAGATCGCCGAGCCGGCGCCGGGCAGGGCGCGCAGCTCGTCGCGGAGCAGGGGGCCGTACGGCCAGCCGGTGCAGGCCCCGGCCGTGACGGCGGCGAGCACGGCGTCGCACAGGGCGGTGAGGCCCAGCAGGAGCAGCAGGAACAGGACGGGGTACGGGCCCTGCCCGAGCCGGTCGCCGAGCCGCCCGGAGTTGTGGAGCGGCTGGAAGCAGGCGGCGGCGAAGGCCACCGTGAGCACCCGGCGGGCCACGTGGTCCAGGGCCGGGCCGTGGCCCCGGGCGATGTGCGGGACGGTGCCGACGAGGGCGGCCGCGACGACGACGGCGACGGTCTGGAGCACCCCGTGGTGGGTGGGGTGCCCGGCGTTCTGTCCGAGCAGGGCGTACGCGAGGGCTCCGGCGGAGCCGAGCGGTGCGGGCCGGCTGTGCCCGGCGGGCCCGGCCCCGTCGCCGGCGCGGTCCGGGCGGTGGTCGCGGCGGGCGAGTTCGCCGAGGGCGACGAGGGTGCCGAAGGCGAGGGCGGTGCCGGGCTCGACGACGCCGGTCCACAGGGTGTGGCCCAGCCCGGCGGCGGTGAGCACGCCCGCGGCGGCGCGTACGGCCCAGCCGGCGAGGGCCCTCACCGGCCGCCGCCGGCCCGCCCGGCGGGGTCGGCGGTCCGCGGCCCTGCGCCGCCGCCCCCGGCACCCGCTTCGTCGTCCGGGGCCGGACCCGGCCGCGGCGGGGCCGGGGCGGCGGGGATCACCTGGAGGTCCTCGTCCGAGGTGACCACGGGGTGCCAGCCGTGCCGGCCGATGGCGGCGACGAGGGCCCGGACCATCGCCGGGTCGTACTGCGCCCCGGCGCAGCGCTCCAGCTCCGCGAGGGCGGTCGCCACCGGCCGGGCCCGGCTGTAGGAGCGGGTGGAGGTCATGGCGTCGAAGGAGTCGGCCACCGCCACCACGCGGGCCAGGACCGGGATCTGCTCGCCGCTGAGCCCGTACGGGTAGCCGGTGCCGTCGACCCGCTCGTGGTGGTGCAGGATCGCGGACCTCGCCTCGCCGAGGAATCCGATGCCCCGCACCATCTCGTGCCCGTATTCGGGGTGGAGTTCGATGGTCCGGCGCTCCTCCGGGGTGAGCGGCCCGTCCTTGCGCAGCAGCCGGGTCGGCACGCCGAGCTTGCCGACGTCGTGCAGGATCCCGGCGATCCGGACCACTTCGAGGCGGTCGTCCGCCATGCCCAGCTCGCGGGCGATCATGGCGGAGGCCTGGCCGACGCGTTCGCTGTGCCCGCGCGTGTAGCGGTCCTTGATGTCGACGGCCTGCACGAGGGCGCGGATCGTGGCCCGGTGCGCGGCGCGTTCGCGGTGGTACTGGGCGAAGACCCAGCAGGAGATGTACATCGGCAGCAGGACGAGCAGGGCGGCCGGAACCCCGTACGGGCTACGCCACATGACGGCCATCATCAGGCCGGCGAGCCCGTGCACGCAGTGCGGGGCCAGCGGGGCGGCCGCCAGGCCCCGCAAGGCGGTGGCGGCGGGGCGGTGTTCGGCGGCGGCCAGGACGGCGCCGTCGAGGACGGTGAGCACCAGGCAGAAGACGACGGCGGCGACGGCCGCGGGGAGCATCACGTACGGGAAGTCGGCCACCCGGGCGGCGGGCTCGCCGTCCGCTGCGGGCCGCCCGGTGAGGGCTTCCCGGCCGCCGAGGAGCCCGTAGACCCGCCCGGCCGCCCACGCGGCCGTCGCCTGCTGGGCGGCGTGCCAGATCCGCCGGACCGGGGCGGGCCGCCGCACGACGCTCTGCGCGAGTCCCCCGGGCACGGCCACGAGGGCGGCGGCCGACGGCGGCAGCAGGAAGACGGCGGCCATCACCACCGGGAAGAAGGAGCCGATGCCCTCGGGGACCCGGCGGCCCAGGAAGGGGAGGTTCCGTGCCGACTCGCAGCCGGGGCAGAGGAGGGCCAGCAGGGCCACCGTGGGCCACGGCGTCGCGGAGCCCGCGAGGAGGGCCGGGGCCGCGCAGGCCGAGGCGGCGAGGACGACGGCCAGGACGCAGGCGCGCGCCATCGGCGGAAGTACCCGCATGGCGCTCTCCTCCCCAGGGGCCGGGAAAACCGGGTACCGGACGTGAGCGGTACCGCGAGGGGAGAATAGGTCGGCCCCCGAACGGAGCGGGGCACATTTTCGCATTGCGCCGTACGGGCGCCCCCGGATTAGCACCTTCGAGTGAACGAAGTGGGCTTCCGGGGGCGGCGGTTCAACGGGGACCGGGCTGTTCAGCCGGTCGCGGGCCCGGCGGTGATGTCGCCCTCGGGCACGGCCTGACCCGAACGGATCAGTTCGATCCGTCCCATGACCTTGGAGCGGAGATCGGTCGGCACGTCGTCCGATCCGCAGCAGCGCTTGACCAGCTTCTTCACGGCCTGTTCCAGCCCGTACTTCTCCAGACAGGGATTGCATTCGCCGAAGTGCGTCTCGAACTTCGTGCAGTCACTGTCGGGCATCTCGTGGTCCAGGAACTCGTACAGATGGTCCAGGACCTCGGCGCACTCCGTCTCGTGCGGCTCTCCGCAGCTCATGAGCCCGAGCCTTTCAGGTCGTTCGACTCTCCCGCGCCGGCGGGGACCAGCCCGCGCTCACGGGCATAGTCCTCCAGCATTCCGCGGAGTTGACGGCGCCCACGGTGCAGCCGCGACATGACCGTACCGATGGGTGTACCCATGATGTCCGCGATCTCCTTGTACGCAAAGCCCTCTACGTCGGCAAGATAGACCGCGATGCGGAACTCCTCCGGAATGGCCTGGAGCGCCTCCTTCACGTCCGAATCGGGCAGGTGGTCGAGCGCCTGCGATTCGGCGGAACGCAGACCGGTCGACATGTGCGACTCGGCGCGCGCCAGCTGCCAGTCCTCGATCTCCTCGGCGGCGCTGCGCTGGGGCTCGCGCTGCTTCTTGCGGTAGGAGTTGATGAACGTGTTGGTCAGAATGCGGTAGAGCCACGCCTTGAGGTTGGTGCCCTCGCGGAACTGGTGGAAGGACGCGTACGCCTTCGCGTAGGTCTCCTGGACCAGGTCCTCGGCGTCGGCCGGGTTGCGCGTCATGCGCAGCGCGGCGGAGTACATCTGGTCGAGGTAGCCGAGGGCGTCCCGCTCGAAACGCGCATTGCGCTCAGCGGTCGTCTCCTGTGCCTGGCCTTCGTCGGTCCCAGCGACAGGACCCACCTCCTCCGACAGCGTGGCGGCTCCGAAAGCGGATCCGCTCGAATCGGAGAATAGTCGACCATCCCGGCCCTCCGCCGCCCGAAGCGAACCGCGCTTGGGGGCAGGCAGCACCGTCCAGTCCAGGTCAGCGGCCTGCGGGCGGTTCTGGCTGATGACCTGGGTCATGCGCTCCCTCTCCTCCGACGTTCTTTTCCCTGCGTTCCGACACTCCCCACAACAGGCGGCCGGGGCAGCGCATTCCCCGGTGCGCCAAGGGTTTTCGGGAGTTCCGGGGGCCTGGCGGGGGCGGGTGAGCGGGGTCACGCCGGAATCTGTCAGGTCCGGGCCGCCCCGGCACCGGCGCGGGGCCGTCCGGGGCATCGTCCGGGCCCGCGGGAGCCCTCCGGGGCTCAGCCGAGGAGCCGGGCGAGCCACGGCGCCACCGCGCCGGTGATCACTTCCAGGGCCCCGTCCTGGGTCAGGTCCGCCTTCTTCGGCACGGCGAACCCGTGGTCGCCGAAGGGCACCTCCACCAGTTGGTGCTCCCCCTCGGGGAACTCGTCCGGCCGCCCGAAGGCGTCCCGTCCACCCTGCACCACCAGCACGGGCCGCCCGGCGCCCAGCAGCTCCTCGGCCCTGGACTTCTCCGGCCTGCCCGGCGGGTGCAGCGGGAAGGCCAGCGCGAGCACCCCGGCCGCGCCCAGCCCGGCGGCGGTCCGGCAGGCCACCCGGGCCCCGGCGCTGCGCCCGCCGGCCACCACGGGGAGGCCGGGCCGCTCCAGCGCGGGCCACAGGGCCCGCCAGCCCTCGTCCAGCACCTTGGGCGCGGCGGCGACCTTCTTCCCGGCCACCCGCCAGGGCTGCTCGACCAGGGCCACGGTGACGCCCCGGGCGGGCAGTGCCGCGGCCAGGGCCTGGAGGTCACGGGCCTCGATGCCGCCGCCGGCGCCGTGGCCCAGGGCCAGCACCAGCTTCGCGGCGCGGGCGCTGTGCCAGGTGATCCGGGCCTCGCCGACGGGGGTGTCCACGCTCTCGGTACGGGTGCTCATGGGCCCATCCTGCCGGGCTGCGGGGGCCGCTCCGCCGCTGGGACACGGCCTAGAACAGCGTCGCCTCCTCCGGGCCCTCCAGCTCCTGGAGCAGCTCCGGCCCGTTGTTGCGCACGCTGCTCACCGCCGTGGCCACGGGGTAGGCCCGCATCAGCCCGCCGGGCGGGGGTGCCAGCAGGTCCCGCAGGCCGTTCTCGTCGGTGCGGGCGGGGTCCAGCCAGGCGTCCCAGCGGTCCGGGGGCAGCATCAGCGGCATGCGCGGGTGGATCTCGGAGAGCGAGCGCGGGCCCTCGGCGGGCGCCACCCCCAGCGGGGTGGTCTCGGCCTCGGCGGTGATCACCGAGCAGGTGGCCCACCAGGCCGCCGGGTGGTCGGAGGGCAGGGTGGCATCGCGCCAGAACTCGTAGATCCCGGCCATCGCGAGGACCGAGCCGTCGGCGGGGAGCACGAAATAGGGCTGCTTGCGGCCCCGCTTCTTCTTCCCCTCCACCTCCAGCTGGCGCTCGTCGTGCTCGGTGACCCACTCGTAGTACCCGTCGGCGGGGACGATGCAGCGGCGCTGCGCGAAGGGGCGGCGGAAGGACGGCTTCTCGTGCAGGGTCTCGGACCGGGCGTTGATCATCCGGGCCGCGCCCTCGGGGTTCTGCGCCCAGGAGGGGACCAGGCCCCACTTGAGCACGCGCAGCTGGCGAACCGGACGGGGGTCCCGCGCGTCTTTGAGGGGACGGTCGAGGACGACGTGGACCTCCTTGGTCGGCGCCACGTTCCAGTCGGGGGCCAGGGTCTCCTCCGGCTCCCACCTCTCGATCCCGAATATCCCCGCCAGCTCCTGGGGCGTCCGACTCGCCGCAAACCTTCCGCACATGGCTGACACACTGCCATGGACCCGACCCCCGACCGCAAGGAGTCCGCCACTCCATGAACATCAGCACGCCGGCCGGCCTCTGGGACCGGCTCACCGGAATACAGACCCCGCCCTCCTGGTGGCTGGTGGTGGCGACCGGCCTGGCCGCGCTCGCGGTCGTGGCGCCGCGGCCGGTGTGGCTGGTGGCCCGGAACGCGATCACCATCGCGCACGAGGGCGGCCACGGGCTGCTCGCCGTCCTGACCCGCCGCCGGCTCACCGGGATCCGGCTGCACTCCGACACCAGCGGAGTCACCCTCAGCTGGGGCAAGCCCACCGGGATCGGGATGGTCCTGATGCTCGCCGCCGGCTACACGGCGCCCGCTCTGCTGGGCCTGGGCGGGGCGGCCCTGCTGGCGGCGCACCGGATCACGCTGCTCCTGTGGGTGGCGACCGCGCTGCTGCTGGTGATGCTGGTGATGATCCGGAACGCGTACGGGCTGCTGACGGTGGTGCTGACCGGCGCGGCCTTCCTGCTGGTGTCCTGGAAGGCCCCGGAGGCGGTGCAGGCGGCGTTCGCGTACGCGGTGGTGTGGTTCCTGCTGCTGGGCTCGGTGCGGCCGGTGTTCGAGCTCCAGGCCCAGCGCCGGGGCGGCGCGGCGCCGGAGTCGGACGCGGACCAGCTGGGCCGGCTCACCCACGTGCATCCCGTCGCCTGGCTGCTCCTGTTCCACACGGTCACCCTGTGCTGCCTCATCGGCGGCGGGCGCTGGCTGCTCGCCCTCTGAGACGGGGCCGCGATCCAGATCCGGGGCCGTGGGAAGCCACTAAAGTAAGGGCCATGACCGAGACCCCCGCGCTCCACGACCTCTGGCCCGCTCCGTTCGCGGAGGGGGCCGTCCACGCCACCGTCACCGTGCCTGGGTCCAAATCGGTCACCAACCGCGCCCTCGTGCTCGCCGCCCTCGCGGCCGAGCCGGGCTGGGTGCGCCGCCCGCTGCGCTCGCGCGACTCCCAGCTGATGTCGGACGCCCTGCGGGCGCTGGGCGTCGGCATCGAGGAGACCGTCTCCTCCAGCTCCGCCGACGGCGACAGCGGCGAGGCCTGGCGGGTCATCCCCGCCGCCCTGCACGGCCCGGCCACCGTCGACGTCGGCAACGCGGGCACGGTCATGCGCTTCCTGCCGCCCGTGGCCACACTGGCCGACGGCGACGTCCGCTTCGACGGCGACCCGCGCTCCTACGAGCGCCCCCTCGGCCAGGTCATCACCGCGCTGCGTACCCTCGGCGCCCGGATCGACGACGACGGCCGGGGCGCCCTGCCCATGACCGTCCAGGGCGGCGGGGCCCTGGAGGGCGGCACGGTCGAGATCGACGCCTCCAACTCCTCGCAGTTCGTCTCGGCGCTGCTGCTGTCCGCGCCGCGCTTCAACCAGGGCGTCGAGGTCCGGCACGTGGGCGGCAGGCTGCCGTCGATGCCGCACATCCGGATGACCGTGGACATGCTGCGCGCGGCGGGCGCCCAGGTCGACACCCCCGAGGCCGGAGGCGAGAAGGACGTGTGGCGGGTGGCGCCCGGCGCGCTCCTCGGCCGCGACATGGTCGTCGAGCCGGACCTGTCCAACGCCCAGCCCTTCATGGCCGCGGCGCTGATCACCGGCGGCACGGTCACGATCCCGGACTGGCCGCTGCGCACCACGCAGCCCGGTGACGCGCTGCGCGAGATCTTCACCGCGATGGGCGGCTCCTGCGAGCTGACCGAGGCGGGCCTGGTCTTCACCGGCACCGGCAAGATCCACGGGATCGACGTGGACCTGAGCGAGGTCGGCGAGCTGACCCCGGGCATCGCGGCCGTGGCCGCGCTGGCGGACTCGGAGTCGGTCCTGCGGGGGGTCGCGCACCTGCGGCTGCACGAGACGGACCGCCTGGCGGCGCTGACCGCGGAGATCAACGGCCTCGGCGGCGACGTCACCGAGACCGAGGACGGCCTGCGGATCCGCCCGCGCA
Organism: Streptomyces sp. NPDC040718; assembly: GCF_055593565.1. Taxonomy (NCBI): domain Bacteria; kingdom Bacillati; phylum Actinomycetota; class Actinomycetes; order Kitasatosporales; family Streptomycetaceae; genus Streptomyces; species Streptomyces sp. NPDC040718. Next base: position 544,274 of record NZ_JBVIXO010000001.1, read on the forward strand.
AGCTGCGCGGCGGCGTGTTCCACACGTACGACGACCACCGCATGGCCACGGCCGGCGCGGTGATCGGCCTGGCCGTGCCCGGCGTGGAGATCGAGAACGTGGCGACGACCGCGAAGACCCTGCCGGACTTCCCGAAGATGTGGACGGACATGCTCGCGGGAGCGGATGCGGGAGCGGGAGCGTAGGGGCCCGGTCATGCGCAGGTACGGCAAGCACACCGACGAGGACGACATCCGCCAGCGCCCGAACCCCAAGGGCAACCGGGCCAGGACGAACATCCGGCCCAAGCACGAGGACGCCGCCGACGGCTTCGTCCTCACCGTGGACCGGGGCCGGCTGACCTGCCTGGTCGAGGACCGCAAGATCACCGCGATGAAGGCCCGCGAGCTGGGCCGCAAGGCCGCGGTGGTCGGCGACCACGTGTCGCTCGTCGGTGACCTGTCCGGCAAGAAGGACACCCTCGCGCGGATCGTGCGGATCCAGGAGCGCAAGTCCGTCCTGCGGCGCACCGCGGACGACGACGACCCGTACGAGCGGGTGGTCGTCGCCAACGCCGACCAGCTGGCCATCGTCACGGCGCTGGCCGACCCGGAGCCCCGGCCCCGGATGATCGACCGCTGCCTGGTGGCCGCGTACGACGCCGGGCTGGAGCCGCTGCTGGTGCTCACCAAGTCCGACCTGACCTCCGCCGACAAGATCCTGGAGGTCTACTCGACCTTCGGGCTGAACTACGTGGTCACCAACCGCGAGGAGCTGGCGACGGGCGATGCCGCCGAGCGGGTGCGCGAGCGCCTGGAGGGCCGGATCACCGCCTTCGTCGGCCACTCCGGCGTCGGCAAGACGACGCTGGTGAACTCTCTGGTCGGCGCGGGCCGCCAGCGGGCCACCGGGCACGTCAACGCCGTCACCGGCCGCGGCCGGCACACCACCACCTCGGCGCTGGCGCTGCCGCTGCCCTCCGGGGACGGCTGGGTCATCGACACCCCGGGCGTGCGCTCCTTCGGCCTGCACCACGTGGACCCGTCCCGGGTGGTCCTGGCCTTCCCGGAGCTGGTGCCGGGCACGGAGGAGTGCCCGCGCGCGTGCAGCCACGACGAGCCGGACTGCGCGCTGGACCGGTGGGTGGAGGAGGGCCACGCGGACCCCGCGCGGCTGTACTCGCTGCGGCGGCTGCTCCAGACGCGCGAGCGCCGCGAGGGCGACTGACCGAGGGCGGTGGCGGGCCGGACCGCGGCAGGTTGATCGTCCGGCGGGGTTTGCCACCGGCCATGTCTGGTAAATGCATAATCGCACCAAGTGACGCCGAGTCACCTGACGCGGGGAGGCATACGCCATGGCGTGGCTGCTGGTCGTGGTCGCCGGGATCCTGGAGACGGGCTTCGCGGTCTGCCTCAAGCTGTCGCACGGGTTCACCCGGCTGTGGCCGACGATCGCCTTCGCGTGCTTCGCGCTCGGCAGCTTCGGGCTGCTGACCCTCGCCCTGAAGAAGCTGGACGTGGGGCCGGCCTACGCGGTGTGGACGGGCATCGGCGCGGCCGGGACGGCGATCTACGGCATGGTGTTCCTGGGCGACCTGGTCTCCACTCTCAAACTCGTCTCGATCACGCTGGTGATCCTGGGGGTCATCGGCCTCCAGCTCTCCGGGTCGGCGCACTGAGCAGCCGCAGCAGCTCCGCCGCCGCCGGCTCCTGGCCCGGCTCCCCCGGCGCGACCACGTAGGACAGCGCGAGCCGTACGGCGAGCTCGCAGCGGCGGGCCGGCTCCTGCGGCAGCGCGGCCGCGGCCCGGTCTCGCGCCGCCCGGGTCAGCTCCCCCGGCCCGAGCGCCTGCCGGCCCCCCGCCGGGGGCGGCGAGGGCAGGCCCGGCCCCCAGGAGCCGGTCAGCAGCGCCCGTACGAGGACCCGGGCGCGGGCAGCCCGTACGGTCCAGTCGGCGACGGCGGCGAGCCGCTCGGCGGAGCCGCGCGCGGCCGGGGCGGTCAGCGCCCGCTCCACCCCGTCGAGGTACCAGTCGGCGGCGCGGCGCACCAGGGCCCGGCCCAGGCCCGCCTTGCCGCCGAACTCGTTGTAGAGGGTCTGGCGCGACACCCCGGCGGCGGCCGCGACTTCGACCATCCGCACGGCCGGCCAGGGCCGGGCGGCCAGCGCGGCCTCGGCCGCTTGCAGCAGGGACTCACGGGCCGTCGGCATCGCCACCTCCCCGCTGGGTTAGCCGGCCGCGCTTCCCCACCAGGGTTGACGGGTCGCCAGATCCCGTCAAGGGCGCGTCCCGGCCGCACTGTGGACCTCGTTCGCCGGGCCCGGCGTGTCCCGCTACTGTTCGGCCATGTCCACGTATGCCGATGACCTGCGCCTCGCCCTCGAACTCGCCGACGCGGCGGACGCCGCCACGATGCAGCGCTTCCGCGCCCTCGACCTCCAGGTCGAGACGAAGCCGGACATGACGCCGGTGAGCGAGGCCGACAAAGCGGCCGAGGAGGTCGTCCGGGCCGGGATCCAGGCCGCACGCCCCGACGACGCGATCCTCGGCGAGGAGTACGGGCTCAAGGGCGAGGGCCCGCGCCGCTGGGTCGTGGACCCGATCGACGGCACGAAGAACTACGTGCGCGGCGTTCCCGTCTGGGCGACGCTGATCTCCCTCATGGAGGGGGACGCGGACGGGGTGTTCCGTCCGGTCGTCGGCGTGGTCTCGGCCCCGGCGCTGGGCCGCCGCTGGTGGGCCTCGCAGGGCGGGGGGGCCTTCGCGGGCGGCGCGCTGGGCGAGCCGGCCGGGCCGGTCTCGGTGTCGAAGGTGGCCTCCCTGGGCGACGCCTCGTTCGCGTACTCCTCGCTGAGCGGCTGGGAGGAGCAGGGCCGGCTCCCGGGCTTCCTGGAGCTGACGCGCGAGTGCTGGCGCACGCGGGCGTACGGGGATTTCTGGCCGTACATGATGGTCGCGGAGGGGTCGCTGGACCTGTGCGCCGAGCCGGAGCTGAACCTGTGGGACATGGCCGCGATCGCGGTGGTGGTGCAGGAGGCGGGCGGCCGGTTCACGAGCCTGGACGGGGTGGACGGGGTGGACGGCGGCAACGCGGCGGCCTCGAACGGCCTGCTGCACGACGAGATGCTCGGGTACCTGAACCGGAAGGCCTGACGCCCTTCCCCCCGGCGCCCTCGCGCGCCGAGCGTGCCCTCTTGATGGCTTTCCGTGTCCGTGGGAATCTGAGGATCCCCCCGCTTGTGCGCTTGTGAATTCCTTCTCTAAGTGGAGGCCGTTCACGCGACGCACCCCACCCAGGCGGGGGCTCACCCAGGAGGTGGCTCTCTCCATGCTCGTCCGCGACGCCATGAGCACCGTGATCCTCACCCTCGGACCCGCCCACTCCCTCCGTCAGGCGGCCTGCCTGATGTCCGGCCGGCGCGTGGGCGCGGCCGTCGTCCTCGACCCCGACCACAGCGGGATCGGCATCCTGACCGAGCGCGACATCCTGAACTCGATCGGCGCCGGCCACGACCCCGACCGGGAGTCCGTGGGCGCGCACACCACGAACAACGTCGTCTTCTGCACCCCCGACGCGACCGTGCAGGAGGCCGCGGAGGCCATGGTCCACGGCGGGTTCCGGCACCTGATCGTGCTGGAGGACGGCGGCCCGGTCGGCATCGTCTCCGTCCGCGACGTCATCCGCTGCTGGGTACCGGCCCGCCGGGCCGTGCCCGCGTAGAAAGCCGTCGGGCCGGCCCCCTGGCGGGGACCGGCCCTTCGACTCTCGGCGAGCAACCGTCAATTGAGGTTCCCCTACGGCGCGCAACCACCTCCGCGAGAGCGGCGGCGGTTCGGCCGCAAAGCGGGGTGTCAGCCGCGAAGGGCCTGGACCGCGGCTTCGAGCCGCTTGCCGAAGTCGGCGTCCGCCCGGCGGAAGTTGTCGACGGCGCGGTCGACGATGTCGTCACGGGAGACCTTGGCGATGAAGCCGGACAGGTTCTCGATCAGACGGGACTTCTCGTCCTCGGAGAAGAGGCGGTAGAGGTCGCCCGCCTGGACGAAGTCGTCGTCCTCGGAGTGCGAGGGGGTGGCGTGGTTGCCGGTGCCGCCGGCGACGGGGGTGGACTCCCACAGCGGGCGGCCGGTCTGGGCGGGGCCGCCGAAGCTGTTGGGCTCGTAGTTCTTGGAGCCCTTGTGGCGGCCGTCGTACAGGTGGCCGTCGCGGGAGTTGGTACGCGCCTCGGTGGCGTGCGGGCGGTTCACCGGCAGGTGGTCGGCGTTGATGCCGACGCGGTAGCGGTGGGCGTCGCCGTACGCGAAGAGGCGGCCCTGGAGCATCTTGTCCGGGGAGGGGCCGATGCCGGGGACGAAGTGCGCCGGGGAGAAGATGCTCTGCTCGACCTCGGCGAAGACGTTCTCCGGGTTGCGGTTGAGCTCCAGCTTGCCGATCTCGATCGGCGGGTAGTCCGCGTGCGGCCACACCTTGGTGAGGTCGAACGGGTTGAAGCGGTAGTTCTCCGCGTCGGCCGCCGGCATGATCTGGACCTGCACGGTCCAGGTCGGGAACTCGCCGCGCTCGATGGACTCGCGCAGATCGCGCTGGTGGGAGTCCGGGTCCTCGCCGGCGAGCCGGTTGGCCTCGGCCTGGGTGAGGTTCTTGATGCCCTGGTCGGTCTTGAAGTGGTACTTGACCCAGAAGACCTCGCCGGCCTCGTTGCTCCACTGGAACGTGTGCGAGCCGTAGCCGTTCATGTGGCGGTAGGACGCCGGTATGCCGCGGTCGCCGAACAGCCAGGTCACCTGGTGGGTGGACTCGGGCGACAGGCCCCAGAAGTCCCAGACGTTGTCCGGCTCCTGCGAGCCCGTGTACGGGTCGCGCTTCTGGGTGTGGATGAAGTCGGGGAACTTGATGGCGTCCCGGATGAAGAAGACCGGCGTGTTGTTGCCGACGAGGTCGTAGTTGCCCTCTTCGGTGTAGAACTTCAGCGCCCAGCCGCGCGGGTCGCGGCGCGCGTCGGCGCCGCCGAGGCTGTCGGCGACCGTGGAGAAGCGCAGGAACGTTTCGGTCTGCTTGCCGACCTCGGAGAGGAACTTGGCGCGGGTGTACCGGGTGACGTCCGCCGTCACCGTGAAGGTGCCGTAGGCGCCGGCGCCGCGGGCGTGCACCACGCGCTCCGGGATGCGCTCGCGGTTGAAGTGCGCGAGCTTCTCCAGCAGGAGCTGGTCCTGGACCAGGACCGGACCACCGACGCCGGCCGTCTCGCTGTTCTGGTTGTCGGCGACCGGAGCCCCGGCCTCCGTGGTGAGCGGTCCCTGCGTCACGTGCGCCTCCTGCGTCATTCCTGCATGTCCTGTCCTTGGCGTTTGCCGTAATCGATCCTACGATGGACTTTGTCTAAGTCAAGTAAGCATCCAAGTCCACATCGGTTCGGGATCTACACCGATTCCCCACTGTTAGGCTGGCGTGTATGAGTGACCTGCTGGAACGACTTCGCGGACGCGGCTGGCGCATGACCGCCCAGCGCCGCGTCGTGGCCGAGGTGCTCGACGGTGACCACGTTCACCTGACGGCAGACGAGGTGCACGCACGCGCTGTGACGAAACTGCCCGAGATTTCTCGAGCGACCGTCTACAACACCTTGGGCGAGCTCGTATCCCTCGGCGAGGTCCTGGAAGTCTCGACGGACCGGCGGGCCAAGCGGTACGACCCGAACGCCCACCGTCCCCACCACCACCTGGTCTGCGCCCAGTGCGGCGCCATCCGGGACGTCCACCCGGCGGGCGACCCGCTGGCCGACCTGCCCGACGGCGAGCGCTTCGGCTTCGTGGTCTCGGCGGTCGAGGTGACGTACCGCGGGGTGTGCCCGAACTGCGCGGGCGCCTGAAGTTCCACGGAAGAAGGCCGGGAGCCCTGGGCTCCCGGCCTTCTTCGCGTTCAGGAACGACCCGGAAAACGACCCGAGGCCCGGATCCATGGGATCCGGGCCTCGGGCCTTCAGTAGCGGGGACAGGATTTGAACCTGCGACCTCTGGGTTATGAGCCCAGCGAGCTACCGAGCTGCTCCACCCCGCGTCGGTAAACACGACTCTACGGGAGGCCACCCGGCAGATGCAAATCACTTGTACGGGACCTACGCGGACAGCTCCTCCGCCAGGGCGTCGCGCAGCCGGGCGGCGCGCTCGGACACCTCGGCCGGGCCGAGCTCCATGGCCCGCACGCACCACTTCTGCCCCTCGGCGAGGTCCCCGTGCCGGGCCGCGAGCAGCCCCAGCCGCAGGGCGGCCCGGCCGTGCCCGGCCACCGCCGCCCGGGTCCACCACAGGGCCGCCTCGGGTTCGTTGCCCTCGCGGGCCAGCAGCAGCCCGAGGTTGAAGGCGCCGTTGCGCGAGCCGGACTCGGCCGCCTCCCGGTACCACCGGGCGGCCACCGTGAGGTCGCCCCGGGCGGCGGCGAGCATGCCGACCCGCACCTGGGCCCGGCGGTGGCCCTGCTCGGCGGCGCGCGCGTACCACTCCTCGCTCTCGGTACGGGCCGCTCCGCCGACGGGCTCACCGAGGGCCACCGGCTCCGGCGGCGGGGCCAGCGACTCCAGCAGGGCGGCCAGCCGGAAGGCCGCCTCCGCGCTGCCGCCGCCCGCCGCGCAGCGCAGGTGCCGCTCGGCGGCCCGCTCCTCGCCGTCGCGCACCAGGGCGATCCCGACCTGGAGCGCCGCGTCGGTGTGCCCGGCGGCGGCGGCCCGCTCGTACCACCTCAGGGCGGAGCGGTCCTCGTCGCGGCTGGCGAAGAGGATCCCGAGGTTGAAGGCGGCGTCGACGCTGCCGGCCTCGGCGGCCTTGGAGAACCACGGCTCGGCCCCGGCCGCGTCCCCGGCCTGGAGCAGCATGATCGCCAGCGCGTTGGCGGCCTCGCGGTGGCCGGCGTACGCGGCCCGGCGGTACCACTGCTCGGCCTGCGCGGTCCGCTCCTGGGCGGCGCAGAGCAGGGCGAGGTTGTAGGCGCCGTTGTGGTCGCCGGCGTCCATCGCGACCCGGTACCACTTCTCGGCCGTCTGGGTCTCGCCGCGGGCGGCGTGCAGCGCGCCGAGGGCGTTCGCCGCGTTGCCGTCGCCGTCCTGGGCCGCGCGGTGCCACCAGGCGGCCGCGCTGTCCTCGTCACCGGCATCGCGCAGCAGGAAGCCGAGGGCGCAGGCTGCCCGGGCCTCCCCCTGCTTGGCCGAGCTGAGGTACCAGCGGCCGGCCTCCTTCAGCTCGCCGCGGGCCTCCAGCAGGGCGCCCAGGTGCAGGCCGGCGCGGCGGTGCCCGCGCGCGGCGGCCTGGCGGTACCACTGCTCGGCCTCGGCGGGGTCGCCCTTGCGCAGGTGGCGGGCGAGCCGGTACGCGGCCTCGCGGTGCCCCTGCTCGGCGGCGGCCCGGAACCAGCGCTCGATGCCCTTGTCCCCGCGGTGTTCCAGCAGGTCGGCCAGCCCGTAGGCGCCCAGGGCGTGCCCTGATTCGGCCGCCTGGCGCAGCCAGTACTCGGCGGCGGGCTCGTCCCCGCGCTCGCGGTAGTGGCGGCCCAGGGCGTGCGCGGCGGGGGCGGAACCGGCGACGGCGGCGACCCGCCACCAGACGGCGGCCTCGTCGGGGTAGCCGCGCTGGAGGAGCAGGACCCCGAGGTTGTTGGCGGCGGCGCGGTCGCCGGCTCCGGTGGCGCCGCGGAGGTAGGGCTCGGCCCCGGCCAGGTCGCCGCGGCGCAGCAGCAGGGCGCCGAGCACGCTCATGGCGCCCGCGTCGCCCTTGTCGGCGGCCACGCGGTGGCGGGCCTCCAGCTCGGCGTCGGTGGCGCCCTCGGCGTCCCCGAAGGCTTCTGCCGCGAAATCCGCATCGGTCAGTGCGGTCTGCGCGTTAACGGTCGGAGCGGCCTCGCCCGTTCCCGCGCCCGACTCGGCCTCCGCCCTCACAAACCGCCCTGTCTCCAGCAGAGTTGACCTGTCCCCCATAAATCCCATCGTCGCATCACCTGCTACCCGCGTACACCTGGTATGTCGCAGCCAGTGAGGTCACTACAGCGTTTTGTCGACATGCCCACAGAGAGACAAGTCAAACACGCTCGCCCCCCAACTCACCCGCCCCAGTGACCCCGTGTCTCCCAACAGCACCTTTTTCGGCGCTCCGGACATGACGAAGGCCCGGATCCCATTGGATCCGGGCCTTCGTCTTCAGTAGCGGGGACAGGATTTGAACCTGCGACCTCTGGGTTATGAGCCCAGCGAGCTACCGAGCTGCTCCACCCCGCGTCGGTGAAACAACAGTACCACGACGCGGGACAGAGCCATTACGGGGTAATCCGCACCGCCTAGCCGGCCGGCTTCGGCGCCGTCAGCTTCGCCTCCGCGTCGATCGCCCGCTTCAGCGCCGCCTGCAGGTCGCTCTGCGCCTTGCCGTACGCGGCCCAGTCGCCCGCCTTCATCGCCTTGTCGGCCTCTTCCACGGCCTTCTGGGCGTCGGAGAGGGCCGCCTTGACCGTCGGGTCCTGCGCGGTCGGCGGGGTGTTCGGGTTCGTGGGCGTGGTGGGCGGCGTCGGCGTGGTGGGCGTGGTCGGGGCCTCGGCTCCGAAGACCACGCTCAGCGCCTTCTCCAGGGTGTCCTCGAAGGCCGTCTGGCCGCCGTAGGTCACCAGCACCTTGCGCAGCAGCGGGTACTTCAGCCCGGAGCTGCGCACGTACACCGGCTCCACGTAGAGCATTCCGCCGTCCATCGGGACCGCGAGCAGGTTGCCGTACTCGATCTCCGAGTCGCCGCCGCGGAGCAGCCGGATCGACTCGGCGATCTTCGGCTCCGACTGGAACTTGCTCTGGACCTGGCCGGGGCCGTCCGGCGGCTTGCTCGTCGGCATCTTGAGGATTCGGATCTTGCCGTAGTCCGGGGTCCCGGGATCGGCGTTCACCGCCATGAAGGCGCTCAGGTTGGGCCGCTCGTTCGGCGTGAAGGTCGTCGTGAGCGAGAAGACCTGGTCCTTCTCCGGCTGGCCCGGCATCTTCATCGACAGGTAGTACGGCGGGACCGCCGTGCCGGCCTTGGTCGTCGGGTCGTCCGGGACGGCCCAGGCCTCACTGCCGCTGAGGAAGGTCTGCGGGTCCGTGACGTGGTACCGGGTCAGCAGCTCGCGCTGGACCTTGAAGAGGTCCTGCGGGTAGCGCATGTGGTCCATGAGCGGCTTGGAGATCTCGCTCTTGGGCTTCACCGTGCCCGGGAAGGCCTTCATCCAGGTCTTCAGGACCGGGTCCTTGGTGTCCCACTGGTACAGGTCGACCGTGCCGTCGTACGCGTCGACGGTGGCCTTCACCGAGTTGCGGATGTAGTTGACCTGGTTCTCCTGGGCGACCACCGCGCGCTGGCTGTTGGTCAGCGAGTCCGCGGTGCTCTGGCCCAGCGTGGTGCGCGAGGCGTACGGGTAGCCGTTGGTCGTCGTGTAGGCGTCGACGATCCACTTGATCCGGCCCTCGACGACGGCCGGGTACGGGGCGCCGTCGATGGTCAGCCAGGGCGCGACGGCCTCGACGCGGTCCTTGGGCGTGCGGTTGTACAGGATCCGCGAGCCGTCGCCGATGGCGCCGGAGTAGAGGATCTGCGGCTCGCTGAAGGCGAGCGCGTACGCGGCCCGGTTGACCGGGTTGTCCAGGTTGACCCCGGAGTCGCCCTTGTAGCTGGTCTCCTTCTCGCCCTTGTCGTCCGAGTAGTCGAGCTCCTTCTGCGGACCGCCGACGATCGAGTACTGCTTCGTCTGCTCGCCGTAGTAGATGCGCTGCTCGAAGTCCGTGCCGAACATGCCCTTGGAGGGCAGGTCGGACTGCGTGAAGTCGGGGGCGCCGTCCTTGACGGTGGTGCCCTTGGCCGCGACCACGCCGTAGCCGTGCGTGTACTTGAAGTGGTCGTTGATCCAGTTGTTCTTCGGGATGCCGCCGATGTTCAGCTCGCGGAGCCCGATGACCGTGTCCTGGCCGGAGTACCGGTCGACCGCCAGCGTGGACGGGAAGCCGTAGTAGCCCTTGACCTGCTGGAGCTGCTGGAAGGCCGGGGAGACGATGTTCGGGTCGAGAAGGCGCAGGCTGGCGGTGGTGTCGGCCACCGACCGCAGCTTGGTGCGGTCCTCGGTCTGGGGGACGCCCGGGTAGTCCTTCACGTCCGCGCCGTCGATCGCGTAGGCGTCGCGCGTGGCCTTGATGTTCTTCTCGACGTACGGCGATTCCTTGGCCTGCTCGTTCGGCTGGACCTGGAACTTCTGCACGATCGCCGGGTACAGCCCGCCGATCAGGATCGCCGAGAGGACCATCAGGCCGAAGCCGATGACCGGCAGCTGCCACGTGCGCCGCCACAGGGTGGCGAAGAACAGCACCGCGCAGATCGCCGCGATGGCGACGAGGATCGTCTTCGCCGGCAGGTAGGCGTTGGCGTCGACGTAGCGCAGGCCGGTCCAGTTGTCCGCGGCCTTGAAGTCGCTGGACTTCACGGCGAGGCCGTACCGGTCGAGCCAGTACGCGACGGCCTTGAAGGTGACGAAGAGGCCGAGCAGCACCGACAGGTGCCCGGTCGCCGCGGCGGTGGCCCGGGCTCCCGGGCTGGTCACGCGCAGTCCGCCGTACAGGTAGTGCACGACGACGGCGGCGATCACCGAGAGCACGACGGCTGCGAAGCCGAAGCCGAGGAGGAAGCGGTACCAGGGCAGGTCGAAGGTGTAGAACGACACGTCCAGGTGGAACTGGGGGTCCTTGCGCCCGAAGGGCACCCCGTTCACGTACATCAGCCAGGTCTTCCACTGGCCGGCCGCCGAGGCGCCCGCGATCAGGCCGACGATCGCCGCGATGGCCAGGAGCAGCCACTTCTTGTACGGGGCGACGCTCATCCGGTAGCGGTCGAGGCTCTGCTGCTCCATCGACATCGCGCTGAGCGGCGGCCGCAGCCGGTACGCCAGCCAGATGTTCAGGCCGACCGCACCGGCCATCAGCAGGCCGAAGACGGCGAAGAGGCCGATCTTGGTCCACAGGGTCGTGGTGAAGACGGAGGAGTAATTGACGGAGCGGAACCAGAGCCAGTCCGTCCAGAACCCGGCGAACATGATGAACGCCATGGCCAGGACGGCAAGGACGCCCAAGGTCGTCAGAAGAGTCCGGGCTCGCCGGGAGGGGCGGCCGACTCTCATCCGTGGCCCGGAGGGGCCTCCGCCGCGGTCCGGCATCTGGAAAGCCAAGGTGCGCACCTCGAAAGTCGCTGGGTCTGGTCCTGGGCCCACGATCGTAGGGCCCACCCATGCAACTTACTGAGGCTTTAGTCAGTTCCCGGTATCGGGGGGAAAGGAGGCAGGATGTTGTCCATGTCCAACCTTTCGCCCTCCCCCGGCACCCCCATGGCGGCCAGCCCGCTGACCCGCGCCGTCCTCGAGATCGACGAGTACGCCTCCACCCTCGGCTGGGACAAGCCGGCCCGGCTGTTCGCCCTGGTCGACACGGCCCGGCTGCGCAGGCAGGAGCCCCGGCTCGCCGGGCAGCTCGGCCTGGACCAGGACGACGCCGGCAAGAGCCAGCTCACCCCGATCGAGCAGGACGAGGTGCCGGCCGGGACCCCGCTGGACAAGTTCCTGGGCACCATCGCCTGGCCGGACGCGGTCGTCGGCTGCGCCCTGACGGTGGAGCGGCTGATGCTGCCGCCGTCCGCGGAGGCCTCCGTACCGGCCGGGCTGAACGACAAGCAGCTGACCAAGTGGGTCGCCGCCCACCCCGAGCGGCAGGAGGTTCGCCTGACGGTGGGCGTCCTGCGCGACGGCTCGCGCGAGTCGGCGGTACGGCTGCGGGAGAAGGACTCCTCCAGCGAGGTGCTGACCGGAGCGACCCTGGTGCCGGGGCTGGCCGAAGCGCTGGCGGCGACCTTCCTGGGATAGGGCCCGTCGGCGGCGGGGCGGGGGCGCGGGCGGGGCGCGGTCAGGACGCGGTGCACTTCGGCAGTCCGGCCGTGTCCCCCTTGCCGATGCTCTGGAGCGCCTTGGTGGCGTCGCCGATGGTGGCGACCTTCACCAGGGTCAGGCCCTCGGGCGTGTGCTGGGCCGCCGAGGCGCAGTTCTCGGCCGGGGTGAGGAAGTACTCGGCGCCGGCCTTGCGGGCGCCGATGGTCTTCATCTGGATGCCGCCGATGGGTCCGACCTTGCCCTCGTCGTCGATGGTGCCGGTGCCCGCGATGAACTTGCCGCCCGTGAGGTTCTCGGGGGTGAGCTTGTCGACGATGCCGAGGGCGAACATCAGGCCGGCGCTCGGGCCGCCGACGTCGGCGAGCTTGATGTCGATCGGGAACGGGAAGGTGTGGTCGGTCCCGGCCCGGATGCCGACGATGGCGTGGCCGTCGTCCTCCGCCTTGCCCGCGGTGATGGTGATCTTCGCGCTGCCGGTGGGCTCGCGGTTCGCCTTCTCGGCCTCGGCCGCCTCGGCGGCGGGCACGACGGTGAACTCGACGGGCTCGCCGGGCTTGTGCTTGGTCACGAGCTTGGCGACGTCCCCGGGGGCGGTGACGGGGGCGCCGTCCACCGCCTTGATCACGTCCCCGGCGTGCAGCCGGCCCTCGGAGGGGCTGCCCTTGACGACGGTGGAGACGACGACGCGGGCCGTGACCGGGATGCCGAGCTGCTTGAGGGCGGCCACCTTGGCGCTCTCCTGCGACTGGCTGAACTCCTCGGCGTTCTCCTGCGTGGATTCCTTGTCCGTCTTGCCGTTCGGGTAGAGGTTCTCGTGCGGTACGACGATGTTGTCGCCGGCCGCCCAGCCGTAGACCGCTTCCAGCAGGTTCATGTCGTAGTCGGCGCCGGTGACGCGGACCGTGGTCATGTTGAGGTGGCCGCTGGTCGGGTACGTCTTGTGCCCCGAGATGTTCAGCACCGGCTCGCCGCGCGAGTCGCCCAGCGTGTTCACGGTCGGACCCGGGCTCATCTCGGAGTACGGGACCTTGATGAAGACCCCCGCGCAGAGCAGCGCGAACAGCACGAGGAAGGAGGCGAGCATCGTCGCGGTGCGGCGTGGCATGGATCGACAGTACGGGACGGCCCGACCGGGCGGCCCGTGGGGCCGGTCCGTACGGGGCCCGCGGGCGGAACTCTCAGCGGATTCTCAGCCGGGGCCTGGTCGGGGGGCTGCGGGGGACGGGATTCGGGCTCTTGAGGGGGACGGGGAGGGGGCTCCCGGGACGCGTCAGACGGCGTCGGAACCGGAGTGCGCCTTTTCGTTCGTCCCGGCCCGGTCGGCCCTGTCCATGGCCTCGCGGAACCTGGCGTAGCCGGCCAGTTCGGATATGTCGCCCTGGGTGCGGTCGCGGGCCGCCCAGCTGCCCCATATCGCCGCTCCGATCGCGGCGAACAGCGGAATCAGCAGCCACACCAGTGATGCCATGAACGTGCCTCCCTGCCCCGAAAGTGCGTGTCGTTGGTGGCTTCAACGCTCGTGCCCGGAGGGGGGTTACGCAAATCGAGGGCGTGTTGCGCGGCCGAACGGGGGTGACGCTACCCCCCGCCCGTGAGGACCCCGCGCCCGGCCCCCGTCCCGGCCCGCCTCAGCAGGCGCCGACCCATTCCTCCGTGCCGTCGGAGAAGGTCTGGTGCTTCCAGATCGGGACCTCGTGCTTGAGGTCGTCGATCAGCATGCGGCAGGCCTCGAAGGCCTCGCCGCGGTGCGGGCACGAGACGGCGACGATCACGGCCAGGTCGCCCACGGCGAGGTCGCCGACGCGGTGTACGGCGGCCAGGGCGCGGACCGGGTACTTCGCCACGACGCGGTCCGCGACGCGGCGCATCTCGGCCTCCGCCGTCGGGTGGCACGAGTAGCCGAGCGAGTCGACGTCGGCTCCGCCGTCGTGGTTGCGCACCGTCCCGACGAAGAGGGTGGTGCCTCCGGTGGCGTCGTCGCCGACGGCCTTGAAGACCTCGTCGAGGGAGAGCGGGGTCTCACGGATCTCGAGCAGCCGGATGGGGTCCTGAGCGGCCTGCTCGCCGGGGTGGTCGAAGTGCGGTGCCATGTTCCCCATCGTGCCCTAGCCGCCGACCCGGTGGAATAGCCGTTTCGCCCGGGGCGCGGCGCGCCGGTTGGGAGCCTCCTACAGGAGCCGGGCGCCCCCGGACCGGGCCGGTCCGGGGCGGGGCCCCGCAGGTCAGAGCCCGCGGCGGCGCCGGGCCCGGCGTACGGCGGCGGCCGCGCCGAGCAGGGCGACCGTGGCACCGGCTGCGCCGGCGGCCGTGGCGGCGTCCTTGCGGCCGAGGCGGCGGCCCGCGACGGTGTGCCGGCCCGCGACCTCCTGGAGCAGCTCGGCCAGCACCTCCTCGTTGGTCCAGCGGGGCCGCCAGCCCGCCGCGTGCAGCCCGCTGACGCTGACCACCCACGGGTGCATGGTGTACGCGAGGTCCCCGGCCGGGGACGGGGTCAGACCGATGCGGTGGAGCCGGGCCGCGGCACCCAGCGCGACGGCGGAGGGCAGCTCCATGCGGCGGATCCCGCTGAGCTCCTCGACCTCCTCCTGCTCCAGCCAGCCCTCGCAGCCGACGGCGAGTTCTCCCTCGGCCTTCTCCAGGGCGGCGTACTCCAGGGCGCTGACCAGGTCCTCGACGTGGCAGAACTGCCAGGTGGGCCGGGACCCTGCGACGACGAGCAGGCGCGGGGACTCGAAGTACCGGGTCAGGGCCGTGTCCGTGCCGCCGACCAGGACCGCGGGGCGGACGACGGTCACGTTCAGCCCGGGATGGGCGCGGGGGGCGCGGCGGCCCAGGCGCTCGATCTCCAGCAGGTCGCCGACGCCGGTGGCCTCGGCGGTGGCGCGCAGCTCGGAGTCCTCCGAGAGCGGGATGTCGTTGTCCGGCAGGGCCCCGTAGACCATCGCGGAGGTGCACAGCACGACCCGGTGCACGCCTGCCGCCGCGGCGGCGGTCAGCACGGTCTGGGTGCCGCGCACGTTGTACGCGGTACGGGCGGCCGGGTCCGTCTCCAGGTCGAGGTCCAGCGCGAGGTGGACGACGACGTCCGCGCCGCGCAGCTTCTCGGCGATCGCGGGGTCCCGTACGTCCAGGACGTGCCACTGGGCGGCGGCGCAGTCCCCGCGCCGCTCGTCGATGGCCACGACCTGCTTGACCTCGTCGGATTCGACGAGGCGGCTCACCAGGGCGGCGCCGACCCCCGAGGCGGCTCCGGTCACCGCGATCACGGGGCTGCGACGGCGGGGACCGGCCGGGTTTCGCGGCTGGCGAACGCCGGGGGCGCTGTCGTCGTGCTCAGGGCGGTTTTCGGCGTCGTGCGGCGCGCGAGCCTGCGGATCTGGGGAACTCACCGGGCGTCTCCAGCGGTTGTCTTCAGTGGGGACGCGCTGTGACGCGTACCCACCAGGTGATGTCCATCCTGCCGCAGCCCAGGACCCGGCGGAGCACCGAGCCCGGAAGCGGGAGTGGTGTCTACGCTGGGTGGTGTTGTCGGACCATCGCCCGTCGGCACCCGCCGACGGCCCTACGAGCCGAGGAAACCCGTGAGCGACACCCCATTCGGATTCGGCCTTCCGCCGGAGGAGCCGGAGGACGGCGACAATGGCAAGAAGGGCGGCCAGGGAGGTCCCGCCAATCCGTTCGGGTTCGGCCCGGGCGGCCTTCCCGGCGGCTTCCCCGGCGGTGCGGAGAATCCGTTCGCCGCGATGTTCGGCTCGATGAACCCGAACGACCTCGGTGCCGCCTTCCAGCAGCTCGGCCAGATGCTGAGCTACGAGGGCGGTCCCGTGAACTGGGACATGGCCAAGGACATCGCCCGCCAGACCGTCGCGCAGGGCACCGCGGACGGGGTCAAGGACGCGAGCGTCGGCATCGCGGAGAAGTCCGCGGTCGAGGAGGCCGTGCGCCTGGCCGACCTGTGGCTCGACGGCGTGACCTCGCTGCCGTCCGGTGCCAACGCGGCCGTCGCGTGGAGCCGCGCCGAGTGGGTCGAGGCGACCCTCCCGGTGTGGAAGGAGCTGGTGGACCCGGTCGCCGAGCGCGTCGGCGCGGCCATGGGCAGCGTGCTGCCCGAGGAGATGCAGGCCATGGCGGGCCCGCTCCTCGGGATGATGCGTTCCATGGGCGGGGCCATGTTCGGCCAGCAGATCGGCCAGGCCGTGGGCACGCTCGCGGGCGAGGTCGTCGGCTCGACGGACATCGGGCTGCCGCTGGGCCCGGCCGGGCGGGCGGCGCTGCTGCCGCTGAACATCGAGGCCTTCGGCAAGGACCTGGGCGTCCCCTCGGACGAGGTGCGGCTGTACCTGGCGCTGCGCGAGGCGGCGCACGCCCGCCTGTTCGCGCACGTACCGTGGCTGCGCTCGCACCTGTTCGGTGCGGTCGAGGGCTACGCGCGGGGCATCAAGGTGGACACCTCGAAGCTGGAGGACGTGGTCGGCCAGCTCGATCCGTCGAACCCGGAGCAGCTCCAGGAGGCCCTTCAGGGCGGAATGTTCCAGCCGCAGGACACCCCGGAGCAGAAGGCCGCCCTGGCCCGTCTGGAGACGGCGCTCGCGCTGGTCGAGGGCTGGGTGGACGCGGTCGTGCACGAGGCGGCGAAGCCCCGTCTGACCTCGGCGGACGCGATGCGCGAGACCATGCGCCGGCGGCGTGCCTCGGGCGGCCCGGCGGAGCAGACCTTCGCGACGCTGATCGGGCTGGAGCTGCGTCCGCGGCGGCTGCGGGACGCCTCGCGGCTGTGGGCCTCGCTCACGGACGCGCGCGGCGTGGACGGCCGCGACGGGCTGTGGGAGCACCCGGACATGCTGCCGACGGCTTCCGACCTGGACGACCCGGACGGGTTCGTGCACCGCGAGCAGCTGGACTTCTCGGAGATCGACAAGATGCTCGGCGAGGCCGCCCAGCGGCGTGACGAAGAGGGCGACGACAAGAAGTGAGCCTGTACGACGACGCGGTCCGGGTCCTGAAGGAGTACGAGGGCCCGGACGGCCAGCAGGAGGAGCTGCGCGGGGTCTACCTGGACCACCTGGCCGTCCACCCGGACGGGGTCTACAAGCCCTGTACGGCGGGGCACGTCACGGGCAGCGCGCTGGTGATCGACCCGGTCGGCGGCCGGGTGCTGCTGACCCTGCACAAGAAGCTCGGCATGTGGCTCCAGATGGGCGGGCACTGCGAGCCCGGGGACACGAGCCTCGCCGGGGCCGCGATGCGCGAGGCCGTCGAGGAGTCGGGCATCGGCTCGGGGCTGACGCTGGTGGCGGGCGGGCCGGTGCGCCTGGACCGGCATCCGATCCCGGCGCCGTGCAACTGGCACCTGGACGTGCAGTACGCGGTGCTGGCCCCGGCCGGCGCGGAGGCGGAGATCAGCGACGAGTCGCTGGACCTGCGCTGGTTCGCGTACGAGGAGGTGGCGGAGGTCGCCGACACCTCGGTGGTGCGGCTGCTGGAGGCCACCCGGGCGCGGCTCGGCGCGTGATGCGCTGAGGGCGTGGCGATTCGGCGAAGGGGCGGACCCGTGCGGGTCCGCCCCTTCCCCGTGTGCCGGCCCGGTGCCGGTGTGCCGGTCAGTTCCAGGCGTTGTTCTGGTTCTGGGCGTGCGCGCCGTGCTGGCCCACGCCGTACTGCGCGGCGACGCCCTGTCCGAGCTGGGCGTTCTGCGGGGGCAGCACCTCGCTGGGCTGCACCAGCGCGAAGCCGGTGCCGAGGAAGCTGAGCTCCCAGCCCTCGCCGGTGTTGCCGCGGCGCCGCCACACGCCGGTGGAGTGGGTCTGGGCCTGCATCTGCACGCGCAGCGAGGTGGACCAGGCGACGATGGCGTCGGCGTCCGCGTTGACGTACTTGTCGGGGGTGACCTGCATCATCAGCGGCTGGCCCGAGGTCATGAGGGCGACCTTGCCGCGGCCGGAGAGGTTGAGCTGGTACTTGCCGGAGCCGGAGATCCCGTACTGGCTGTCGACGGCGATGACCTCGCTGTGCAGGGTGGAGTCCATGGCGAGGACGTAGCTGCTGTCGACGGTGAGGCCGTCGTGGTCCACGTCGAGGACGTGGACGTACTGGGCGAGGTTGGCGAAGTAGACGGTGCCCTGGCCGGAGCAGCGCATCAGGTCCAGGCCCTCGCCGGTGCGGCGCCGGGCATTGCGCTGGTTGCCGCTCTGGTACTCGCCGTCGAAGTCGACGATGCCCTGGTAGGCGACCATCGAGCCCTTGCGGGCGAGGACGTCGTCGGAGCCGGTCAGGGTGACCCTCAGGAGCTGGGGGTTCTGGATGGCGTAGCGGTCCTGGGACTGCTGCTCGGCGTGGCCGAAAAGTGAGCTCTGCATGATGTGTCCGCTCCCCCTCAGCCCCGGGTCCGGAGCCGGTCGGTGCTGTCCTCGCTGGGCTGTACGACGACGATGCCCTGACCGGAGAAGGCCATCTGGTAGGCCTCCCCGCTGCCCCGGCCGATCATCGACGAGGCCTTGAAGCTGCGCTTCCCCTTGACCTTGAGGTTCGGGGACCAGGCGACGAGCGCGTCCGGGTCGACGTACGTCTCGTCCTCGCCGCGGCCGCAGTCGACCACGATCGGGGTGCCGCGGGAGGTGATGGCGACCCAGCCGGTGCCGGCGACCTGGACGTTGAACAGGCCCTGGCCGGCGAACTTCGCCATGCCCTTGACGCGCTCCACGCCCCACTGGAGGTGGGCGTCGAAGGCGAGGAGGTTGGTGCCGTTGACGGAGAGGGCGTCGTTGTTGAGGTTGATGCAGACGACGTCCGCGCCGTAGTCGGCGAGGTAGAGCAGGCCGTCGCCGGTGCACTTCATCAGGGGGGCGCCCTCGCCGGTCAGCCACTGGGAGGCCATCTGGCGGACGGCGGGCGGGTTGGGCTCGTACTGGACGAAGCCCTCGTAGGCGACCATCGAGCCGGTGCGGGCGAAGAGGTCCTGTCCGCTCTGCATGGCGACCTTGAGCATGGCCCGGCCGTGGTTCTCCATGCGGGCCGTGACGGGGGTCGGGGCGTAGCCCGCGAGCTGCTGGTTCATTGCGTTCATGGCGTTCATGTGGGGCTCCCTCAGACCTCGTACGGCTGGACGACGATGAAGTTGCCGGGGGCGCCGCGGAACTGGAGGTTCACGGTCTCCCCGCTGTGGCCCGGGTAGGCGTTGCGGCGCAGCCGGACCTGGCTGGAAATGATCACCTGGGAGGCGGCCGACCAGGCGACGATGGCGTTGCTGTCGGCGAAGGTGGTCGGGGTGACCGGCAGGACGACGGGCACGCCGTGCGTCTTGACGATGACGGTGCCGGAGCCCTGGAACAGCATGGTGAACAGGGCGCCGCCGGGGATGCCGTGGCCCTCGATGCGGCGGACCTCGTGCTGGAGGGACTCGTCGAAGGCGAGGACGCTCTCGGCGGAGACGCAGATGCCGTCGCCCTGGAGCTCGATGGCGTGCAGGTGTGCGCCGTTCTCGGCGAGGAAGACCTGGCCGCGGCCGGTGCAGCGCATCAGCTGCATCTCCTGGCCGGTGGCGTTGCCGACGATGCGGCCGGCAAAGCCCGCGCCCTTGTAGCTGAAGTCGACCTTGCCCTGGTAGAGGACCATGCTGCCCTGGCGGGCGAGGACGGCCTGGCCGCCCATCGACAGGTCGACCCGCATGAGCTGCTGGTTCTGTGGGGTCCAGCGGGCGCCGGTGGGCGCCTCCTTGTACGGCTGGAGGGCGGCGGCGAGGCCGGCACCGGGCGCGGCGGCCTGCGGGGCCTGGCCGTAGGGGGCCGGGGGCTGCTGGCCGTACGGGGCCTGCTGGCCGTAGGGGGCCTGCGGGGCGGCCGGCTGGCCGGGGACCTGGCCGTACGAGGGCTGCGGCTGCTGGCCGTACGGCGCGGGGGCCGGGGCCGGCGGCGGGACCTGGCCGCCGTAGGACTGCTGCGGCTGCTGGCCGTACGAGGGGGGGCCGGGCTGCTGCGGCGGGTGGGGCGGCTGGCCGTACGGGGCCGCGGGCGCGCCGAGCGGGGCGACCATGGTCGGGGCCGAGTGCACGGGCGCGGGCGCCGGGGGCTGCTGGGCCGGGGGCTGCTGCTGCGGCTGCTGGGGCTGCTGCTGGGGCTGCTGCTGCGGCGGGGCGTACGGCGCGGGAGCGGGCGCCGGGGCGGGCGGCTGCTGCTGGACCGGGGCGCCGAAGGACGGGGCCGGGGCGGCGGCCTGCGGCGGCGGGGCGAACGCGGGGGCGGCGGCCTGCGGCTGCGCCGGGGCCTGCGGCTCGGGCTGCGGCTCGTCCTCGGCGACCTCGCCGCCGAAGTGCTCCAGCAGCGCGGCGAGGCCGCCGTCGAAGCCCTGGCCGACGGCGGCGAAGCGCCAGACGTCCTTGCGGTAGAAGTCGCCGATCATCAGGGCGCGTTCGGTGCTGAACTCGGAGCCGGTGAAGGAGTACCGGACGACTTCCTCGCCGCCGGCCACGATCCGGATGTAGCCGGGGCCGATCTGCGACATCTGGCCGGCGCCGTCGAGGGTGGCGCTGAAGGACAGCTTGTGGATGGACGCGGGCACGTGGTCGAGGGTCACCCGGAAGGACTCGGTGTCCCCGGCCTGTTGGCCGAGCTGCTGGATCGACTCCTCGGGCGACTTCGGCTGGTTGTAGAAGACGAAGTAGCGGTCGTCCGAGAGCCGCTCGTCGGCATCGAGGCCGAAGCAGCTGATGTCGAAGGTGAGCCCGGGCCCCGCGATCTGGACGCCCACGTACAGATCGGTGCCCGCCGTCAGATCACTGATCTTGGCCTTGTGGCCGCGTTGGAATTCCCTGGCCATGTGTCCGACCGTCCCCCATCCCGACTTCGACTGCTCGATAATGTGCCGCTCAGGCTAACGGCTCCTGCCGACATCCGGCCAAGCCGGTTCCGACCCGGTCCCGACCCGGTTCCGACCCGGTTCCGGCACCAGGTGCCGACCCGGATCCGACCCCGTGCGCGTCCGCCTTCCGTGACGGGAGGTCACTCCCCGCGGGCGGCCGGGACCCGGGGCATGCGCTCCGCCGCGGACACCCCCTCGAGGAACCCGCGGGCCCGCTCGGTCCTCGGGTAGGCCTCCAGCAGCTCCCAGAACCGGGGGCCGTGGCCGGGCACCAGGAGGTGCGCCAGCTCGTGCAGCAGCACGTAGTCGACGACGTACTCCGGCATTCCCTGGATGCGGTGGGACAGCCGGATGCTGCCCTCCGCGGGAGTGCAGGAGCCCCAGCGGGTGTTCTGGTTGGTGACCCAGCGGACCGAGAGCGGACGCGCGCGGCCACTGAAGTACTGCTCGGACAGACGCTCGGCACGGGCGATCAGTTCCGCGTCGCCGAGGGTGCGCTTGCTCTCCTGGGCGGCGAGCTTGTCGAGCATGACGCCCACCCAGCGCCGCTCCTCCGCCTCGGACATCCGGGCGGGGATCAGGACGACGGTGCGCTCGCCCTCGCGGTAGGCGGACACGGTCCTGCGGCGGCGCGCGCTCCGGCGTACTTCGACGGCGCGCTGTGGCGGGTCGGCTGGCACGCCACGACGGTACCCGGTCGCCGCGGCGGAAATCCCGCGCGTCCGAGGTTCGAGCATGATCGGTTCCCCGGAGCGTCACGGACACCCTCCGTTCATCTCATATGCCCAATACCCCTTGCCTGTGGACAAACCCGTGCACGCGGTCGGGCGGCCGGGCATCGTGGCGGAAAGACGGAAACGCAGGAAAGACGGAAACGCAGGAACGCAGGAACGCGGAAACGCGGAAACGCGGAAGACGGACACGCGAACGGGGAGGCAGCGATGTATCCGAAGGTGAAGCCGGCGCTGGCGCGGGCGTGGCGGGACCTGCAGACGGTGCAGTTCGGGGTGACGCCCGCCCACGCGGTGGTGCTCGGGCCGCTGGACACGGCGACCGGGTCGCTCATCGACCGGATCGACGGGACGCGCGGCATGGAGCTGCTGCGGGCCGAGGGCGCCGGGATGGGGCTGCCGGAGGGGCAGGTGGACGGGCTGGTCCGGCACCTCGCCGGGGCCGGGCTGCTCGACGACCTCACAGCCGGAGGGCCGCGGGCGCAGGCCGTGCGCAGGAGGCCGGAGGTGCTGGAGCGGCTGGGGCCCGACCTGGGCTCGCTCTCGCTGGTGCACCGGGAGCCGGGCGGGGACCTGCGGGGCGTCGCGGCGCGGAGGGCGTTACGGGTCCAGGTGCGCGGGAGCGGCCGGGTCGGGGCGGTGATCGCCGCCGTGCTGGCGGGGGCCGGGGTCGGCCGGGTCGATGTGCTCGACGGGGGCCGGGTGGAGGCGGCCGACGTGGCTCCGGGCGGGCTGGATCCGGGCAGCGTGGGCCGGCCGCGGGCGGAGGCGGCGGGGGCGCTGGTGCGGGAGGCGGCGCCGGGGCGCGCTCCGGGTGCGGGCGATCCCGGAGGGCCCGGACCGGAGCCGGCCCTGGTGGTCCTCGCACCCCGGGACGGCCTCCAGGCGTGGGCCCCCGATCCGGCGACGGCCGCCGACTGGGTGGCGACGGGCACCCCGCACCTGTACGCGGGGGTGCTGGAGGGGACGGGGCTGGTCGGGCCCCTGGTGCTGCCCGGGTCCACGGCGTGCGCGGGGTGCATGGAGCGCGACCGCGTGGACCGGGATCCGGCCTGGCCGCGCATGCTGGTCCAGTGGCGCTCGGCGCACCGCCGACGCGGTGCGGGGGCCTGCGACCTGGGGCTGTCCACGGCGGTGGCCGGCCTGGCCGCGGCGCACGCCCTGGCCTTCCTCGACGGGCAGCTGCCCGCTTCGACGGCCGCCCGCTGGGAGGCCGCCCTGCCCGGACTGCACTGGCAGCACACCGCGCTGCGCCCGCATCCGGACTGTCCCTGCGCGGCCGCGGACCCGGGGGCGGCCGCCGGCCCGGGGGTGGCCGCCGGCCCGGGGGCGGGCTCCGGGGCGGGGGCGGGCTCCGGGGCGGGGGCGGGCTCCGGGGCGGTGCGGTCGTGAGCCGCCGGACTCCCGACGGAGCCGGGGCGGGTGCCCCGGTCCGGGGGCTCGGGGGGTCATGGCAGGATGCGACGGGGGCCGAGCCGCGCCTCGAACCGCCGCTCGCGGCAGAGCAGTCCGGAAACTGGAGGGGCTCATGTCTGATCTTCCCCGGAAGGCGGTCACGCGCACCGTCAAGCTGGCCGCGCTGCCACTCGGCATCGCGGGACGGGCCACGTGGGGGCTGGGCAAGCGGATCGGCGGCAAGTCGGCCGAGATCGTGGCCCGCGAACTCCAGCAGCGCACCGCCGAGCAGCTGTTCCGCACGCTCGGGGAGCTGAAGGGCGGCGCGATGAAGTTCGGGCAGGCCCTTTCGGTGTTCGAGTCGGCGCTTCCCGAGGAGGTCGCCGGACCCTACCGGGCTGCGCTGACGAAGCTTCAGGAGGCGGCCCCGCCGCTGCCGGCGGCGCGGGTGCACGAGGTGCTGGCGGAGCGGCTCGGCGAGGACTGGCGGGAGCTGTTCGAGGAGTTCGAGGACAAGCCGGCCGCGGCCGCCTCGATCGGGCAGGTGCACCGGGCGGTGTGGCACGACGGCCGGCAGGTGGCGGTCAAGGTCCAGTACCCGGGGGCCGGGGAGGCGCTGCTGTCGGACCTCAAGCAGCTGAGCCGGTTCGCGGGCCTGCTGGGTCCGCTGGTTCCGGGCATGGACATCAAGCCCCTGATCACCGAACTGCGCGACCGGGTCGCGGAGGAGCTGGACTACGAGCTGGAGGCCGAGGCGCAGCGCACCCACGCCGACGCCTTCGACGACGACGGGGACGTGGTCGTCCCGGACGTCGTGCACCAGGGTGACCAGGTGCTGGTGACCGAGTGGCTGGAGGGCACCCCGCTCTCCGAGGTGATCGCCGACGGGACGCGGGAGGAACGCGACCGCGCCGGACAGCTGCTGGCCCGGTTCCTCTTCTCCGGGCCCGCGCGCACCGGGCTGCTGCACGCCGATCCGCACCCGGGCAACTTCCGTCTCATGGCGGGGGCCGACGGCCGGATGCGGCTGGGCGTACTGGACTTCGGCACGGTGGACCGGCTGCCGGGCGGCTGGCCCAAGCCCATCGGCCGGTCGCTGCGGATGACCCTGGACGGGGACGCGGAAGGGGTCTACGGGCACCTGTGCGCCGAGGGGTTCGTGAGGGAGAGCGTCGAACTCGACCCGGACGCGGTGCTGGACTACCTCAAGCCCATCATCGAGCCCGCCGAGGCCGACGAGTTCACCTTCACCCGGCCGTGGCTGCGCGGGCAGGCGGCGCGGATCGCCGATCCCCGCTCCCCCGCACACCAGTTGGGGCGGCAGATCAACCTGCCGCCGTCCTACCTGCTGATCCACCGGGTGACGCTGAGCACCATCGGCGTGCTGTGCCAGCTGGGTGCGACGGTGCGGCTGCGCGACGAACTGGAGTCGTGGCTGCCGGGGTTCCTGCCCGAGGACTGATCCGGGCGGGCGTCACCACCAGGAGGAGTCGAGCCGTCCCTCGATCGCGCGGAGGTTGGCGCGCGCGCAGTCGACGCAGAAGTACTGTCTGGTGCCGTTCTCCACCGAACACGTCCAGGTGGGCGGTGGTGGGGCGCCTTCCGGGGAGCGGGCACCGCAGCGCGCGCAGACGACGGGCTGGGCCTCGGGCCCCGGCGGGGTGGGTTGGGGGGTCGGCTGGTCCACCACCAGACGATATCCCCGCCGGCCCGTGCGGGGCCCCGCAACGCACCGGGGGGACCGGTCCGTTCGGACCGGTCCCCCCGGGCGCTGCCGTCGCCGGCCGTGTTCAGCCGGCTCCGGCGGTGTTCAAGTCGCTTTCGAGCCGCGTTCGGGCCCGGTCGGGGCCCGTCGCGGGCTCAGTGCATGACGGCCATGGCCAGCGCGCGCCGGGCGCGCATGGAGACGCGCTCGGCCTTCCGCTGCATGCGCCGCGCGGCGACCAGGCGCAGGGCGTGACGCTCGGCGTCCACCTCGCGCATGCGGTCGTCCATATGGGCACGGGCCAGGGCTTCTGGGATGAGTTGCATTTCGCGGGTCCTGTTCTGACGCGAGGTGATCGCGCCTGCGGTGATGAAGTCTGCGGTGGCGGAGCCGTGCGGCTGCTCGCTCGTGGTGGCGTGGGGGGACATGGGGGCCTGCTTCAAGGGGTCGTGCGTGAGGGGGCGGTCGATGGTTCCGATGGCGGTCATGCCGCTGCAACCGGGTTCTTGCGCGGACGGCCACGGGGCCGCTTGCGGGCCACGACCACGCCCTGGACGAAGAGCTCGCCGCCCCAGACGCCCCAGGGCTCGCGGCGCTCCTTGGCGCCGGCGAGGCAGGCCTCGACCAGCGGGCAGGTGCCGCAGAGGGACTTGGCGTACTCGACGTCCGCCGGGGACTCGGCGAAGAAGACCTCGGGGTCGAAGGTCCGGCACGGTACGGGGACGCCGAGGTTCTCGATGGCGTCGTCGAGCGCGGTGAGCGCGGTGAGGGGGGTCAAGGCGGGGTCCTCCGGGACTGCGGGCGGGGAGATCGTTTGGGTCTGCGGTACGGACGGGGCGTGCGCTTCGAGTTGCACGGTGTTTTCTTCCTCGTCTTGGTCGGCTAGTCGTTCCGGCCGGTCGGCCGGGTGGCGGCTGTGGTACCTGGTCTTGCCAGTCCCGAGGCCCCTTCGCTCCGTCATCCCCGTTCGGGGACAAACAGAAGGGCCGCGGATCCCGGGTGGGGTTCCGCGGCCCTGAAGGCGCCGGCCTGATCATGCGATCAGGCTGGATCACTCCAGGGTTCGAGCCCGCGGAAGGCCCACATCAGGTGGTGCTGCTGCGTCTGCTGCGTCTTGGATCCGGCACCGGCTGCGGCCGCGAAGCCATAGGCGCCATGCGCCTTCCGGGCTTCCGCTACTGCCACCAGTGCCTTGGTCGGTCGCTCATTGCGCTCGCTGACCGGAAGGGTCGCCAGCAGGGCGGGGCTGTCAGCGGAAATCGCGGACAGACCGGTGCCCAGGAGGGAGACGGAACCGAGCAGGCAGGAAGCGTCGACCGAGCGATCGGTCATTTTGGTGAAGGTCATGAAGCTGGTCACTGGTCTCGCCTCCTCTCGGCGTCTCGGGGACCGGGCCCGGAGGCCTGTCCCATGTATTCGGATAAGTACAGCACGGATCCGGAGCTTCGGAGAAGCCACCGTTTCCGTTGCTAAGAACCTATGGGGCTTCGCCGGGCATGTGCAAACTATTTTTCCGACGAGTTTCTACGCGTCGTCAGGATCCTCACCGTCAGTCCCCTGACCAGTACAGATGGCCAGGACATCGGCCCCGTAACGGTCAAGCTTGCGGCCGCCCACTCCGGAGATCATCGAGAGCTCTCCCGGCTCGGAGGGCGCGGCCTCGGCGATCGCCATGAGGGTTTTGTCCGTGAACACACAGTATGCGGGCATCCCCTGGAGCTTCGACTGCCCGGCGCGCCACTCGCGCAGCCGCTCGTAGAGGCCCTCGTCCATGTCCGACGGGCAGTCGCCGCAGCGCATCAGCTTGATGTCCCCGGCCTCCGTCAGGGTCCGGCCGCAGACCCGGCACAGCACCGGACCCCGGCGGCCCCGCTTGCGCGGTGCGCCCTCGGCCGGGCCGCCCGGCCGGGCGGCGGGGGCCGCGGAGCCCGGCCGCAGGCCGTTCAGGAACCGGCTGGGGCGACGGGAGGCCCGGCCGCCCGGAGCCCGGGACAGGGCCCAGGAGAGGGTCAGGTGCAGCCGCGCGCGGGTGACGCCGACGTACAGCAGCCGGCGCTCCTCCTCGACCTGGTCGTCGGTCTTGGCGTAGGTGATCGGCATCATGCCGTCGGTGAGGCCGACCAGGAACACGGCGTCCCACTCCAGGCCCTTCGCGGCGTGCAGCGAGGCGAGGGTGACGCCCTGGACGGTCGGGGCGTGCTGCGCGGCCCTGCGCTCGTCCAGTTCGACGGTGAGCTCCGCGAGCCCGGCGCCGGGCCGGGAGCGGGCGAAGTCCTCGGCGAGGCGGACCAGCGCGGCCAGCGATTCCCACTGGTCGCGCACGGCGCCCGAGCCGGCCGGCGGCTCGGCGGTCCAGCCGGTGGAGCTGAGCACGGCCCGTACCTGGGCGCCGAGCTCGACGACGTCGTCGAGCAGCGGGTCGTTGCCCGCGGAGCGGGCGGCTCCGCGCAGCGCGAGCACCGCCCTCTGCACCTCGGCGCGTTCGAAGAAGCGCTCCGCGCCGCGCAGCTGGTAGGGGACGCCGGCGTCGGCGAGGGCCTGTTCGTAGACCTCGGACTGGGCGTTGATGCGGTAGAGCACGGCGATCTCGCCTGCCGGGACCCCGGCCGCGATGAGGTCGCGGACCCGGCGGGCCACGCCCTCGGCCTCGGCGGGCTCGTCGGGGTACTCGGCGTAGACCGGGTCGGGGCCGGGCTCGCGCTGGGAGACCAGCTCCAGCCGGTGTTCGGCGGCCCGGCCGCGGGCCTGGTTCAGCAGGCCGTTGGCGAGGTGGACCACCTGGGGGGTGGAGCGGTAGTCGCGGACCAGCTTGACGACCGTGGCCTGCGGGTAGCGGGTGCGGAAGTTCAGCAGGTGGTCGGGGGTGGCGCCGGTGAAGGAGTAGATCGTCTGGCTGGCGTCGCCGACGACGCACAGGCTGTCGCGGTCGCCGAGCCACAGCTCCAGCAGGCGCTGCTGGAGCGGGCTGACGTCCTGGTACTCGTCCACCACGAAGTGCTGGTACTGGGTGCGGATCTGCTCGGCGATGTCGTGGCGGTCCTGGAGGATGCCGACGGTGAGGAGCAGCACGTCCTCGAAGTCGATCATGCCGCGGTCGCGCTTGAGCTGCTCGTACGTGCCGTAGATCTGGGCGATCTCCGCCATGTCGCGGGGGGCCTCGCGGCCCGCCTTGAGGGCGGCGGCCGGGTAGTCGGCGGGGACGGTCTGGGTGACCTTGGCCCACTCGATCTCGCCGGTGACGTCGCGCAGCTCGTTGCGGTCGAGTCGGACGCGGCAGCGCGCGCCGGCCTCGGCCACGAACTGGATCTTGCGCTCCAGGAGCCGGGGCACCTCCCCGCCGATCGCCCGGGGCCAGAAGTACTGGAGCTGGCGCAGGGCGGCGGAGTGGAAGGTGCGGGCCTGGACGCCGCCCGCGCCGAGGGCGCGGAGCCGGCCGCGCATCTCGCCGGCGGCGCGGTTGGTGAAGGTGACGGCGAGCACGCTGGCCGGCATGAGCTGGCCCGAGCGGACTCCGTAGGCGATGCGGTGGGTGATCGCGCGGGTCTTGCCGGTACCGGCGCCCGCCAGCACGCACACCGGGCCGCGCAGGGTCGTGGCGACCTCGCGCTGCTCAGGGTCGAGGCCCTGGAGCACGGCGTCGGGGTCGACGTCGGGCGCGCCGCCGCCGGCCGGTACGGATGAGGAGTGCGTTGCTGCTGTCACCCCGCCATGCTGCCAGGTCCGGTGGGCCGGACGGGAAACTCGTCCACAGGCCCGCGGCATACGTCATACCGGACGCGTACCGGACGCGCGGGTGGATCAGCAGGCGCCGCAAGGGCGGGCCGGGGGGCGCCCCGGGAGCGGTC
The DNA here is from genome assembly GCF_055593565.1 of Streptomyces sp. NPDC040718. Lineage (NCBI taxonomy): Bacteria > Bacillati > Actinomycetota > Actinomycetes > Kitasatosporales > Streptomycetaceae > Streptomyces > Streptomyces sp. NPDC040718. The sequence continues at coordinate 572,702 of NZ_JBVIXO010000001.1, forward strand.
CGGCCGGCAGTCGGATCGGTCACACCGGGCGGTCCGGCGGGAATGGCCCGGCGGGGCGGGACGTTCGACTCCTCGGATCTTCGAGCGGGACCTCGGACCATGAACCGGCACCGCGATCCACCGAGACCTCACAGAGGAGCGAGCATGCAGGACACCGGCACCGTCACGATGTACAGCACCACCTGGTGCGGCTACTGCCGTCGGCTGAAGACCCAGCTGGACCGGGAAGGCATCGCGTACAACGAGATCAACATCGAGCTCGACCCGGAGTCCGCGGCGTTCGTGGAGAAGGCCAACAACGGCAACCAGACGGTTCCGACCGTGCTCGTGAAGTCCGCCGCCGGCAGCGAGTCCGTCATGACGAACCCGAGCCTGGCCCAGGTCAAGCAGGCCCTCGCCGTCTGACCCGCGCGCTCCCGGAACGGCCCCCGCCGCGGCGGGGGCCGTTCGGCGTCCACGGGGGGGGGCGCGGCGGCTCAGACGGCCGACGGCCCCTTGGGCAGCGGCTGCCCGTACCAGAGCTCGACCAGGCGGGCGGCGATGGAGATGCCCGCCGGGGGCAGGACCTCGCCGGCCTCGATCGCGGCGTGGTAGTCCTCGCGGGAGAACCAGCGGGCCTCCTGGATCTCCTCGCCGTCGACCGTGATCTCCGAGCTGACCGCGCGGGCGTTGAAGCCCAGCATCAGGCTGTACGGGAAGGGCCAGGGCTGGCTGGCGACGTACTCGACCTCGCCGATCCGCACCCCCGCCTCCTCCCACACCTCGCGGACCACGGACTGCTCTATCGACTCGCCAGGCTCCACGAAGCCCGCCAGCGTCGAGAAGCGGCCCTCCGGCCAGTGCACCTGGCGGCCCAGCAGCGCCCGGTCCTGCTCGTCGGTGACCAGCATGATCACGGCCGGGTCGGTGCGCGGGTAGTGCTCGGCGCCGCAGCCCGGGCAGCGGCGGATGTGGCCGGCCGCCGCCACGACGGTGCGCTCGCCGCAGCGGGAGCAGAAGCGGTGCATGCGCTGCCAGTTCTCCAGTGCCACCGCGTGCACCATCAGCCCGGCGTCGCGCGGGTTCAGCAGCAGCCCGGCCTCGCGCAGTCCGGCCGGGCGGGCCGACTGGTCCATGCGGCCCGGCAGGGAGTCCTTCTGCAGCGCGAAGTACCGTACGCCGTCCTCGTCCGTGCCGAGGAAGTACCGGTGCGTCTCGGTGACCGGGGCCTCGAAGGCGGGGGTCATCACGATGCCCGTCCCGCCGTCGGGGGTGTCGTCGATCAGCACCTGGCCGCCGGAGACGACGAAGACGCGGGTCGTCGGGTGGCTCCAGGCGGCGGCGAGCCACGCCTCGTCGAGGCGGTGGTGCGCGGCGCGGTCGATGTCGGTGGGCGCGGTGAGCGAGAGAGGACGCTCGGTATGGGTGCTCACTGGTACTTCCAACTCCCCCGGTGGTGGGACAAGGCAGGCGTACGGAACGTGTTTCAGGCGGTGGTGGCGGTGGGCGCGGCGGTCTTCGGCGACCAGTTCCCGGCGAGGTCGCCCCACAGGTAGGCGGTGGTCTCGACGCCCTTGAGGAGCAGGTCGAGCTCGACCTTCTCGTTCGGCGAGTGCCAGCCGTCGGAGGGTACGGAGATCCCGAGGAACAGCACCGGCGCGTCCAGCACGTCCTGGAGGTCGGCCGCCGGGCCCGAGCCGCCCTCGCGGGTGAAGCGGACCTGCTGCCCGAACGCACGGCCCATGGCGCGGACGACGGACTGCAGCGCGGGGTGGTCCAGCGGGGTGAGGCAGGGCCGGGTGGGGGCGCCGAAGACGATGCGGTGCCGGATCCCGGCGGGGACGCGGGCCGCGACCCACTCCCGGACGGCGGCCTCGACCTCGTGCGGGTCCTGCCCGGAGACCAGGCGGAACGACAGCTTCAGCTGGGCGGAGGCGGGCACGATGGTCTTGCCGCCGGGGCCCTGGTAGCCGCCTCCGATGCCGTTGACCTCGGCGGTCGGGCGGGCCCAGACGCGCTCCAGGGTGGAGTAGCCGGCCTCGCCGGCGGCCGCGTACGACTTGGCGGTGCGCAGCCACTCCTCCTCGTCGAAGGGCAGCTCGGCGATGAGCCGGCGCTCGGCCTCGGTCAGCTCGGCGATGTTGTCGTAGAAGCCGGGGATCGTGACGCGCCCGTCCTCGTCGTGCAGGGCCGCGACGACCCGGGCGGCGACGGCGGCCGGGTTGGGAACGGCCCCGCCGAACGCGCCGGAGTGGATGTCCTGGTCGGGCCCGTGGAACTCGATCTCGCAGTCGGCTACGCCGCGCATGCCGGTGCACACGGTCGGGGTGGTCTCGGACCACATGCCGGTGTCGGAGACGATCACGACGTCGGCGGCGAGCTCGGCGGCGCGCTCCTCGACGAGTGCGCGGAAGTTCGGGGAGCCGGACTCCTCCTCGCCCTCGATGAGCAGCTTGAGGTGCACGGCGGGGGCCTCGGCACCGGTCGCGGCGAGGTGCGCGCGCAGGCCGAGGGTGTGGAAGAACACCTGGCCCTTGTCGTCGGCGGCGCCGCGCCCGTACATCCGGCCGTCCTTGACGACCGGCTCGAACGGCTCGGTGTGCCAGCCGTCCGCGAGGGCGGCGGGCTGGACGTCGTGGTGCCCGTAGACGAGGACGGTGGGGGCGGCCGGGTCGGCGGCCGGCCAGTGCGCGAACACGGCGGGGGCGCCGGTGCCCTCGGCGGTCTCCCAGACCTCGGCGACGGGGAAGCCGGTCTCCTTGAGCTTCGCGGCGAGCCAGTCGGCGCTGCGGCGTACGTCGTCCGCGTGCTCGGGCTGGGCCGAGACCGAGGGGATCCGCAGCCACTCGGCGAGGTCGTCGAGGAAGGCGGCGCGGTGGGTGCCGATGTACGTGCGGACGACGCTGTCCGGGGTTTCGCTCATGGCCACGAGCCTAGCCGTCCGCCCGGGGGGCGCCGTCCGTGCCCGATTCGCCTTGGAGGATCCGCTCAAGTCGCTCCCGTCCGGGCAGGTCACGGGGGCGGACGACGCGGCCGCTGCGGACGTGGAGGAAGGCGGCGGAGACCCGGTCGAGGGGGGTGCCGGTGGCTTCCGCCCAGGCGAGGCGGTACACGGCGAGCTGGAGGGGATCGGCCTGGGTGGTGCGGCCGGTCTTCCAGTCGACCACCTCGTACGAGCCGTCGGGGTTGCGGTACACGGCGTCGATCCGGCCGCGGATCACCCGCCCGGCGAGGGTGAGCTGGACCGGCGCCTCCATCCGGTACGGGGTGCGCTCTGCGTACTCGCTGCGCTCGAAGGCGGCCTTGAGCGCGGCGAGGTCGGCCTCGTCGGCGACCTCCTGGTCGGAGCCGGGCAGGTCGGCGGCGGGGTCGAGGAGGTCGTCGAGGAGCGGCAGGGGCAGCTCGTCGAAGCGGGACTCGACCCAGGCGTGGAAACGGGTGCCCTGGCGTGCCGCGGGCTGCGGGGGCTTGGGCATGGGGCGCGCGAGATCGCGTACGAAGCCCTGCTCGTCGGCGGCGAGGCGCAGGAGCTGGCTCGCGGACAGGGCGGAGGGCAACTCGACGTCCCGCACGGCTGCGCGGGCGCGGCGGAGCTCGCCCTCCAGGGCGTCGAGGTCCCGGTCCCAGGAGGCGATGGTGCGGGCCTCCTCGGGGGTGAGCCCGTCGCCTGCGGCGGGCCGCACGGGCTCTCCCGCCCAGAGGTCGTCGCCGGGGTCGACGGCGCCGGGCTCGCGCCGGTGCCCCCCGGCCGGGCCGGGACGGAGGTTCTGCTCCCCCACCCCGCCCCTTCCCGAAACCGGGGCTCCGCCCCGGACCCCGGGGGACCCGTCCCCGGCTGCGCCGGGCCGCTCGGGCACGGCTTCGCCGGCCCACAGGTCGTCCGGCGGAGGAGGGGGTTCGTCGTCGTACGACGGGTCCTCGCAGTCCGGGGGCCAGAGGTACGGGTCGTCCGCCGGGGGGTCGGGGGTGAGGTGGGCTTCGACCAGGGCGGCCGCCTGGCGGCGGAGGGCCAGGGAGGACGGGTCCAGGGGCAGGGGCCAGGAGTGGTCCGGGGCCGCGTCGGCGGCCAGGGCCGGGTTCTCGGCGTCGGGGGCCGGTTCCTCCGCCCAGGCCTCGATCTCGCCGAAGCCGGCCGCGCAGTGGTCGTGGAGGGCCGTCAGGAAGGCCGAGGGGCCCCGGCGGCGCTTCTGGGTCGGCCCCCACCAGTGGCCCGAGGCGAGCAGGAGGGAGCGGGGCCGGGTGAAGGTCACGTAGCCGAGGCGGAGCTCTTCGGTCTGCTTGTGGGTCTTCAGGGCCGCCTTGAAGGACTTCAGGCTCGCCGAGGTCCACTCCGGGGCGGCCGGCAGGGTGCCGGCGTCGCCGCGCAGGGCGTACGGGAGGACCTTCGGGTACGAGGTCCAGGCCTCGGGGGCCTTCTCCTTCGGGAAGGAGCCCGCGCACAGGTCGGGAACGACGACCACGTCCCACTCCAGGCCCTTGGACTTGTGGGCCGTGAGGACCTTCACCGTGTTCTCCCCGCCGGGGAGCGCGTGGTCGAGGCCCTTCTCGTACTGGGCGGCGGTGCGCAGGAAGCCGAGGAAGGCCAGCAGGGTCGCCTCCCCGTCCAGGGCCGCGAAGCCGGCCGCGACGTCCAGGAAGCCGGACAGGGTCTCGCGCCGGCGGGCCGCCAGGGCGTGCGGGGAGGCCGACAGCTCCACGTCCAGGCCCGTCGTGGCCAGGACCCGGTGCAGGACGTCCATCAGGGGGTCGGCGAGGGAGCGGCGCAGGTCGCGGAGCTCCTGCGCGAGGTGCGCGAAGCGGACCCGGGCGGCCGCCGAGAAGGGCAGGCCTTCCGGGGTCGAACCGTCCAGGAAGGTCTCCAGCGCGTCGGCCAGCGAGACGACCTCGGCCGGGTCGACGCCCTCGACCGCCGCCGCGAGCCGGCCGTCGGGCCCGTCGGAGGCGTCGGGGCGGGCCACCAGCTGCCGGGCCAGACGCCCCAACAGGGCCAGGTCCCGGGCGCCGATCCGCCAGCGGGGGCCGATCAGGAGGCGGACCAGTGCGGCATTGGCGCCGGGGTCCTGGAGCACCTCGCAGACGGAGACCAGGTCGGCCACCTCCGGCAGGTGCAGCAGGCCGGACAGGCCGACGACCTCCACCGGGACGTCCCGGGCGACCAGGACGTCCTGGATCTGGGCGAAGTCGGCGGCCGAGCGGCACAGGACCGCGATCTCGCCGGGCTCCCAGCCGGTGCGCACCAGGTGGGCGACGGAGTCGCCCAGCCACTCCAGCTCCTCGGCGTGCGTCTCCAGCAGGGCGCAGCGGACCACGCCGTCGCTCTCGGCGCCCGGGGCGGGGCGCAGCGCCTCGACGCCCTCGTGCATGGCGCGCAGCGGGGCGGCGAGGCCGTTGGCCAGGTCGAGGAGGCGGCCGCCGCTGCGCCGGTTCTCGCTGAGGGAGAGGCGGGTCGCGGGGGTGCCGCCGGCGTGCGGGAAGTGCTCGGGGAAGTCGTCGAGGTTGGCCACGGACGCGCCGCGCCAGCCGTAGATGGCCTGGCAGGGGTCGCCGACGGCGGTCACCGCGTGCCCCGTGCCCCCGCCGAAGAGGCCGGACAGCAGCAGCCGCTGGGCGACGGAGGTGTCCTGGTACTCGTCGAGGAGGACCACCCGGAACTCCTCGCGGAGCAGGCCGCCGACCTCCGGGCGGGTGGTGGCGAGCCGCGCGGAGAGGGCGATCTGGTCGCCGAAGTCGAAGAGGTCTCGGGAGCGCTTGGCGGCCCGGTAGCGGGAGACCAGTTCCAGCAGCTCCAAGCGGCCGCGCACCGCTTCCGGGACCTTGCGCAGGTCGTCGTTGGTGAGCTTGGCGACGGCGAGCCCGTCGAGCAGCCCGGTGTCGTGCGCGCGCAGTGCGTCCGGCTCGACGAGGTGCTCGGAGAGTTCCCCGTCGAGCGCGAGGAGGTCGCTGACCAGGTCGGGGACGGATTTGGTGAGGGAGGGGTAGGGGCCGGGGGCCTCGCGGAGCACCTTCGCGGCGAGCTGGAAGCGGGTGGCGTCGGCGAGGAGGCGGGCGCTGGGCTCCAGGCCGATGCGCAGGCCGTGGTCCTTGAGGAGCTGCCCGGCGAAGGCGTGGTAGGTGGAGATGCGGGGCTCGCCGCCGGCCGTCCCGGCCGCCACGTCGGCCGGGGAAGGGTCGGGGTCGGTGACGCCGGCCCGGGCGAGGGCCTTGCGGACGCGCTCGGCCAGCTCGCCGGCGGCCTTGTTGGTGAAGGTCAGGCCGAGGACCTGCTCGGGGGCGACCGTGCCGGTGCCGACCAGCCAGACCACGCGGGCGGCCATGACGGTGGTCTTGCCGGAGCCGGCGCCCGCGACGATGACCTGGGGAGCGGCGGGGGCGGTGACGCAGGCCAGCTGTTCGGGCGTGAACGGGATCCCGAGGAGCTCCTTGAGCTGCTCGGGATCGTCGAGGACGGGGGCGCGCCCGGACACGTACGCGGTCACCTCAAAAGGCTAGCCGGAGCCGCCGACACTCCCGGCCGCCGTCTCGCCGGCCGGTCATTCGACGGTCTGGCGTCCCTCGGGCAGGGCGCTGCACGCGCTGCGGAAGGTGCAGCGGGTGCAGTGTTCGCCGGTGGCGGGGGCGAAGCGCTCGTCGAGGACCCGTCCGGCCGCGGTGGCCAGCAGGTCGCCGACCCATTCGCCGGAGCCTCCGCCGGACAGCGGTTCCTGCGCCTGGATCTTCGGGACCTCGTCGCCGCCGTCGCGTTTGGCGGCGCCCTGGCGCAGCTGGACGAGTTCGGCGCCGCCGGGTTCGGGACGGCGGCCGTCGAAGACCTCGTCGACGGCGCCCTCGCGGACGGCGAGCTGGTAGACGGCGAGCTGGGGGTGGCGGGCGACCTCGTCCTTGGTCGGGGCGCCCTTGCCGGTCTTGAAGTCGACGACGTACGCGCGGCCCTGCGGGTCCGCTTCCACGCGGTCCATGGAGCCGCGGATCCGTACGGCGTACTCGCCCGCGTCGAGGGTGACGTCGAAGTCGTGCTCGGTGGCGACGGCGGCCCGGCCGCCGCGGTCGGTGGTGTGCCAGCGCAGGAAGCGCTCCAGGGCGGCGCGGGCGTTGTCCTTCTCCTGGCGGGACTTCCAGGGGGCGTCGAAGGCGAGGGCGTCCCAGACGGAGTCGAGGCGTTCCATGAGGACGGCGAGGTCGGCGGGGGTGCGGCCGGAGGCGACCTCGTCGGCGAGGACGTGGACGACGTTGCCGAAGCCCTGGGCGGCGGTGGAGGGGGTGTCGGCCTTGACCTCGCGGCCCAGGAACCACTGGAGGGAGCAGGTGTTGGCGAGCTGGTCCAGGGCGCTGCCGGAGAGGGCCACGGGCCGGTCGCGGTCGCGGAGCGGCACGGCGGAGGCGGTGGGCTCGTACAGGCCCCACCAGCGCTGCGGGTGCGCGGCGGGCACCAGGGGGCGGTCCTCGTCGTCGGTGAGCGCGGCGAGCCGGGCCAGGCGCCGGGCGGCGGCGTCGCGCAGGGCGGGCGAGGCGTCGGGGTCGACGGTGGTGGCGCGGAGCTCGGCGACGAGCGCGGTGACGGCGAGGGGGCGGCGGGGGCGGCCGGTGACGTCCTTGGGGGTGACGCCGAGTTCGGTGAGGAAGCGGGCGGGCTGGTCGCCGTCCTCGGCGGGGGCCTTGACGGCGGTGACGACGAGGCGGTGGCGGGCGCGGGTGGCGGCGACGTAGAAGAGCCGCCGCTCCTCGGCGAGGAGGGCGCCGGGGGTGAGGGGTTCGGCGAGGCCGTCCCGGCCGATGCGGTCGGCTTCGAGGAGGGAGCCGCGGCGGCGCAGGTCGGGCCAGAGCCCTTCCTGGACCCCGGCGACGACGACGAGGCCCCACTCCAGGCCCTTGGAGCGGTGGGCGGTCATGAGGCGCACGGCGTCGGTGCGGAGCGCCTTGCCGGTGAGGGTGTCGGCGGCGATGTCCTCGGCCTCGAGCTGTTCGAGGAAGTTGAGCGCGCCGCGGCCGCCGGTGCGTTCCTCCGCGCGGGCGGCGTTGTCGAAGAGGGCGCAGACCGCGTCGAGGTCGCGGTCGGCGTTGCGGCCGGCGGTGCCGCCGCGGCGGGCCTGGCGTTCGAGGCGCTGCGGCCAGGGGGTGCCGTCCCAGAGGGTCCAGAGGGCCTCCTCGGCGGTGCCGCCGCCCTGGAGCAGCTCGCGGGTCTTGCGCAGCAGCAGGCCGAGGCGCTGCGCTCCGCGGGCGTAGGCGGGGTCGTGGGCGGTGAGCCGCTCGGGCTCGGCGAGGGCGCGGGCCAGCAGTACGTCGGAGGGCGCGGGCACGGCGACGCCGGCTGCCCGCTCCTCGTCGCGCAGCGCCCGCCCGAGCCGGCGCAGGTCGGCGGCGTCCATCCCGCCGAGCGGCGAGGTGAGCAGCACGGCAGCCCCCTCGACCCCGACCCACCCTTCGCCTCCGGCGGTCGCGGGGGTCTCGGCGTCGCCCCCGGGGGCGTCGGATCCCGCCTCGGCGGGGCCGGTTCCTCCGGCGGTCGCGGGGGGTTCGGGGTCGCCCCCCGGGGCGTCGGATCCCGCCTCGGCGCCGGAGGGAAGGTCCCGCCCACCCGCCCCGAAGTCGCGAGCGAGCTCGCGCACCCCGGCGCCTGCGGCACCCGTCGCGGACGCCGCGGAGCCTGCCGTCTCGGCGGCCTCCGGCAGCCCCGCCGACACCGCGGCAACGCCCGGGAGGGCGGCGGCGGATACGGCCCCGCCCGACGGGGCGCCTGCGGCCACCGGCCGGGCGCCATCCGGCTCCCCGCCCGGCAGGGCGGCCGCGGCCGGGAGGACGGAGCGCTCCCCGTCACCGCCCGGCAGGGCTGCGGTGGCCGTGAGGCGGAGGGCTGTCAGGAGGGGGGAGACGGCGGGTTCGTGGCGGAGGGGGGTGGATGCCGCGTCGGTCTCCGCCGGGACTCCGGCCGCGATCAGGGCGCGGCGCATCGCCGGGAGGGTGCGGCCGCCCGCGCGGACCAGGACGGCCATGTCCCGCCAGGGCACGCCGTCCTCCAGGTGGGCGCGGCGCAGGATGTCGGCGATGTTGTCCAGCTCGGCGCCGGCCGTCGGGTACGTGTACACCTCCACGCTGCCGCCCTCCCGGGCCGGGGTGAGGTCCCGGTGCGCCCGGACGGCGGCCGCGGGCAGCCGCGGTACCGGCATGCGGGTGGTGAGGAGGCGGGTGGCGGCCAGCAGGTTCGAGCCCGAGCGGCGGCCGACCGTCAGGGCCCGGACCTCCGCGCCCGGGAAGGCCGACTCGAAGTCGAGGACGTTGTTGATGTCGGCGCCGCGGAAGGCGTAGATCGACTGGTCGGGGTCGCCGAAGGCCACCAGCGTCCCGGCCGGCCCGTTCAGCGCGCGCAGCAGCCGCAACTGGGAGGCGTCGGTGTCCTGGTACTCGTCCACGAGGATCACGTCGTACGTGGCGGCGAGCGACGGGGTGGTCTCCGCCAGGAGGACGGCGCGGTGCAGGAGTTCCGCGTAGTCCAGGGAGCCCTGGAGGTCGAGGACGTCGAGGTACTCGGAGAGGAAGGCCGCGGCCGCCTTCCAGTCGGGGCGGCCGATGCGGTCGGCGAAGGTGGCGAGGGCCTCCGGGCCCAGGCCGAGTTCGCGGGCGCGGGCGAGGACGGCGCGGACCTCGTCCGCGAACCCGCGCGTGGTCAGCGCGGCCCGCAGGTCGTCCGGCCAGCGGATGGACCGCAGCCGCCGCTGGCCCTCCAGCAGCGTGCGGACCATCACGTCCTGCTCCGGGCCGGACAGCAGCCGCAGCGGGTCGGCGAAGAGCTCGTGGTCCTGGTGGGCGCGGACCAGGCCGTAGCAGAAGGAGTGGAAGGTGGTGGCCTGCGGGGCGCGGGCGCCGCCGAGCCGCAGGGCGGCGCGGTCGCGCAGCTCCACGGCCGCCTTCCGGCTGAAGGTGAGGATCAGGATCCGGGCGGGGTCGGTGCCCGCCTCGACCCGGGCTGCGGCGGCCTCGACGAGGGTGGTGGTCTTGCCGGTGCCGGGGCCGGCCAGGACCAGGAGCGGTCCGCGGGTGTGATCAACCACCGCCTGCTGGGCTGCGTCCAGAACAGGGGGAGCCACCTGGACCGGCCCGGTGCGCACCAGGCGGTACGCGTCAGGCGTGCGCGTACGCCGCTCCGAGCGGCCGGGGGGAGAGGTGATCACGTGGGGTGCCGGTCCTGGTGGGTCTGCGGTTGCTGCGGTCTGGCCGGCGGCCGCGGAGGTCGGGGGGACCGCGGCCGCGTACGCCGAAGAGGCAACGCTACGCCAACCTCGCCGGCTGCCGCAGTCCGTCCCGCGGGGTGCGGAAGTCGCCCGGGAGGTCTGCGGCATCCTCCCCCGTACGGGCCTTCGACCCTCCGCCCGCGTCTCGTATGCCGGAAGCTGTCAGGTGTGAGCCTCGTCGCCTCCGGCCCCCTCGTCGCGCCCGTCCCAGCGCGCCCTGCGCATGGCCAGCCGGGGTTCGCCGGAGGGGGTCTCGCGCAGCGGGGTGCCCTCGGTCCGGTAGTGCTCCAGGGCCCGCCGCTCGCTGCCGGGCAGTGGTACGCCGTCCGCCCGGACCACCCGCCACCAGGGCACCGCTCCTCCGTACAGGGCCATGACACGCCCGACTTGGCGCGGTCCTCCCTCGCCGAGCCACTCGGCGACGTCCCCGTACGTCATCACCCGGCCGGGCGGAATCCGCTCGGCCAGCTCCAGTACCCGCTCCGCGTAGGCGGGCAGCTCTTCGCTCATTCGGCACATGGTGCCGGATGCTCCGGCCGGTCCGGTGGAAGCTTTCCTTCCGTACCGGCGCGCACCCTGCTGCCCCGCACGACCGCCCGTCCGTGCCACCATCTTCCGGGCGGTGACTGGTGATACGTGATCAAGAAGAGACGGATGTGACGGCGAAGGAGCGGGTTGTGAGCCCTCCGGACGGCGCGGCGAGGGGCGATGACGCGCGCCCGGACGAGGCGCACCCCGACGACCCGCCCGGCCACACGCCGACGGCGGCCGACCGCGTCGAGGTGGACGAGCCGCTGCTCGCCGCCCGCGTGCACCGGCCCTCCGACCTGGTACGCCTGCTCTCCGGGATCCTGGGCATCGCCGTCGTGCTCGGCATCGCCGCCTTCGCCCACGGCACCACCGCGGGCCTGGAGCAGGACATCACGCAGGGCACCGGCCAGGCGCCGGCCCTGCTGATCAAGGTCGCGGGGCTGGTGTCCAGCATCGCCGTGCTGCTCGTGCCGGTGGCCTTCGCCATCGAGCGGCTGATCAAACGCGACGGGCTGCGCATCGCCGACGGCGTCCTCGCGGCCGTGCTCGCGCACGGGGTGACCCTGGCCACCGACCTGTGGGTGTCGCAGGGCGCCCCCGAGACCATCCAGGACGCCCTGACCCGTGCCACCGGCACGGCCGGCTCCACGGACCCGGTGCACGGGTACCTCGCGCCCGTGATCGCGTACATGACCGCCGTCGGGATGACCCGGCGGCCCCGCTGGCGGGTCGCGCTGTGGGTGGTGCTGCTGTTGGACGCCTTCGCCATGCTGGTCAGCGGCTACACCACGCCGTTCTCCATCATCCTGACCGTGCTGATCGGGTGGAGCGTGGCGTACGGAACCCTGTACGCCGTCGGTTCGCCGAACGTCCGGCCCACCGGTCAGAACCTCCTCGCCGGCCTGCGCCGCGTCGGCTTCCAGCCGGTCAGCGCGATGCGCGCCGAGCCCACGGACGGGGACAGCACCGAGACCGGCGACCGGGGCCGCCGGTACCACGTCACGCTGGAGGACGGGCCGCCGCTGGACGTCACCGTCGTCGACCGCGAACAGCAGGCGCAGGGCTTCTTCTACCGGGTCTGGCGGCGGATGACCCTGCGCGGGATCACCACCCGGCGCAGCATCCAGTCGCTGCGCCAGGCCCTCGAACAGGAGGCCCTGCTCGCGTACGCGGCGATCGCGGCCGGGGCGAACGCGCCGAAGCTGATCGCCACCTCCGAGCTGGGTCCGGACGCCGTGATGCTCGTCTACGAGCACCTGGGCGGCCGCAACCTGGACGCGCTCGCCGACGAGGAGATCACGGACGGGCTGAGCCGCAACGCGTGGGAGCAGGTGCGTGCCCTGCAGTCGCGCCGCATCGCGCACCGCCGGCTCACGGGGGACGCGCTGGTGGTGGATCGTTCCGGCAAGGTGATCCTCACGGACCTGCGGGGCGGTGAGATCGCGGCCGGCGACCTGGTGCTGCGGATGGACATCGCACAGCTGCTGACCACGCTCGGCTTGCGGGTCGGCGCGGAGCGGTCGGTGGCCTCGGCGGTGTCGGTGCTCGGGCCGGACACGGTGGCGGACTGCCTGCCGCTGCTCCAGCCGATCGCGCTGAGCCGCTCCACCCGGGCGACCCTGCGCCGGCTGGCCCGGGAGCGGGCCGACCGGCAGCGGGAAGCCGTACTGGAGTCCTCGCGTGCGGCGAAGGCCGCGCGCGAGGCGGGCTCCGAACCCGCGGCGGCCACCGCCGCGGCGGACCGCAAGGCCGAGAAGAGGGCGCTGGACGACGCCCTGGAGGGGGCGCGGGAGGAGGACCTGCTGAGTCAGATCCGCCAGCAGGTGCTGCTGATCCGCCCGCAGGCGCCGGTGGAGCCGGCCCGGCTGGAACGGATCCGGCCGCGCACCCTGGTGTCCTTCATCGCGGGTGCCTTCGGCGCGTACTTCCTGCTCACGCAGCTGGCCCACGTGGACTTCGCGACGATCATCGGCGAGGCGCAGTGGGGCTGGGTCGGGGCGGCGCTGGCGTTCTCGGTGCTGACGTACTTCGCGGCGGCGATGAGCCTGCTGGGCTTCGTCCCGGAACGGGTCCCCTTCCTGCGGACGGTGGTCGCGCAGGTCGCGGGGTCCTTCGTGAAGCTGGTGGCCCCGGCGGCGGTGGGCGGTGTCGCGCTGAACACCCGCTTCCTCCAGCGGGCCGGGGTCCGGCCCGGGCTGGCCGTGGCGAGCGTCGGCGCGTCCCAGTTGTTCGGGCTGGCCAGCCACATCCTGCTGCTGCTGGCCTTCGGCTACCTGACGGGTACCGAGAAGACCCCGGAGATGGCCCCGTCGAGGACGGTGATCGCGGGTCTGCTGACGGTGGCGGTGCTGGTGCTGGTCGTCACGGCGGTGCCGTTCCTGCGGAAGTTCGTGGTGACGCGGGTGCGGGCGCTGTTCGCGGGCGTGGTGCCGCGCATGCTGGACGTGCTCCAGCGGCCGCAGAAGCTGGTGACGGGCATCGGCGGGATGCTGCTGCTGACCGGCTGCTTCGTGATGTGCCTGGACGCGTCGATCCGCGCCTTCGGGGGCGGCGAGGCCATCAGCTACGCGAGCATCGCGGTGGTGTTCCTGGCGGGCAACGCGCTGGGTTCGGCGGCGCCGACGCCGGGCGGCATGGGTGCGGTGGAGACCACCCTGACGCTGGGTCTGATCGCGGCGGGGCTGGAGAAGGAGGTCGCGATCTCGGCGGTGCTGCTGTTCCGCCTGATGACCTTCTGGCTGCCGGTGCTGCCGGGGTGGGTGTCGTTCAACTTCTTGACGCGCAAGGAAGCCATCTAGCTCCGCAGGTTCCGCCGGTCCCGCCGTGGCCGGGGTGGGTGGGCCGCTGCGCGGGGCGGAGTCCCCACACCCGCCCTTCGCCCGTTCCCCGTGGCTCCGCCCCAGCCCCGCGCCTCAATCGCCGACGGGGCTGAATTCGACGGCGTTTGAGGCGAGAACGGGTGGCGGGCGGGGAGGGGCCAGGCCCCGCGCAGCGGCCCACCGGCCCCGGCCGCCCGCACCGGCCCCGCCCCGGGTCCGGCGGCCGGAGGCTGTCGCAGCGGCGCGAAGCCGGTGGGGCCGGCCGCGGCCGAGCCGCGCGAGCGGCGCGTCAGGAAGGAATCAGCAGCACCGTCAGGAGGGCGGCCGCGCAGGAGAGTTCCACCGCGCCGACGACGGCCGGCCGCAGGCCACGGCCCGGGAGGGCGGCGGCGCGGGCGAGGTAGCCGGCGAAGGGGAGCGCCAGCCACGGGGAGAGCAGCACGGCCGGCGCGACGGCCGCCGCGTGGTAGGCCACCGAGCCCCGCCGGTAGGCCCGCGAGTTCCGTTCCCGGATCATCGTCTTCACGTACGGCACCGTCCCCGCGAAGTACAGCAGGCACGCCACCGCCGCCGGCCACGCCCCGCCCGGGCCCAGCCCCCCGAGCCGGGCCGCGACCAGCGCCATCCCACACGCCGGGACCACCGCCGCGAGGCCGTTGGCCAGCGCCCGCTCCCGGCCCCGCCGGGCGTACCAGGTGTTGACCGCCAGGAAGGGCAGCGCCGCCGCGGCCGCGAGCAGCAGCCAGGGGTGCGCCACCGCCAGTGGCAGCGCGGCCGCCGCACACGCCCCGCCGAGGACCAGCGCCGGCCGGACGTGCCGTCCCGCCGAGCGCAGGCCGCGCGCGTGCAGCCGCAGCCACTGCTGGGCGTGGAAGACCGCCGCGTACCCGAGCAGCCAGGCGGCGAGCAGCACCGCGTGCGTCCACCCGGGGTGCGGGGCGAGGAGGGTGCCCGCGAGGAACGGCACCACCAGCATCGCCCACGCCCCGTGCTGGTCCGGGATCCAGTTCCGCCAGATTCGCCTGCGAGCCATGGAAGCGAACCTCCCACGCATTCAAAGCGGAGTTTTTCCGCGTGATTCGATTCCGGCAATTCCCGGCCACTCGGCCCGGTGAAGTGCGGAAGTCGGTCACCCCTACCCGGGACCCTTGCCGCCCGCCGGGACTTTGCCGCGGGCGTAGCGTCGACGAGTGGTCCGGCTTTCCGGGACCGCCCCACCCACTCCGTTTCCGGTCGCCTGGAGGGTCACCTTGAACGCGCGTGATTCCGTCGATTCAGCCGTCGATTCGCTCGTCAGGGCGGGTGTTTTCTTCACCCGCGCCGAGGTCTCCGACGACCTGCGCACGGTGCACCGGACCGGCGGCCGGGCCGCCGAGGCGTTCTACCGGGACCGGTGGAGCCACGACAAGGTGGTCCACTCCACCCACTCGCCGCTCGCGCACGAGGAGCTCGCGGCGGTCCCGTACGCCTCGACGGCGGTCGTCACGCTGGTGTTCTCCCGCGGACGGGCCCACGCCCTCCCGGAGGGCAACGGCTTCCTGGTCCCGCCGGCGGACGGGCGCACCCTGAAGGCGGCGTCGTTCCTGTCGAACAAGTGGGCCTGGCTGCGGGACGCGGCGCCCTCGGAGTTCGTGGTGCGCGCCTCCGTCGGCCGGATCGGCGAGGCGGGCCTGCTGGAGCGCCCCGACCGGCACCTGATCCGTACGGTCGCCGCCGAACTCCGCCAGGCGGTCGGCGCCACGGGCGTACCCCACGCCGCCCGGGTGACCCGCTGGGACCGGGGCCTGCCCCAGTACGGCGTGGGCCACCTTGACCGGGTCGCCCGGGTCCGCGAGGCCGCTGGGAACCTCCCGGGCCTGGCCCTGTGCGGCGCGGCGTACGAGGGCGTGGGCGTGGCCGCCTGCGTCGCCACCGGCCGCGCCGCGGCCCGGCGGGCCGTCGGCGGGGCCTGAGCCGGCCCGTCCCCGGACCCCCCGAACGGGTCAGCGCGGGGGCGGGGGCGGGGGCGCGCCCACAGGATGGGGGCATGCCGAGAAACGTCCTGCGGGCCACCACCGCCGCCGCGCTCGCCGCCACGCTGCTCACCACCGGCGCCTGTTCCGACGGCGGCGACAGCGGAGGGCGGAGAACCGGTACCGGAGCCGCCAAGCCGGTCAAGCCCCTGTCCTGGGGCGGGTGCGACGCGCCCACGGCCGCCGAGGGCGGCGGGCAGGCGCCCGGCCAGGACTGGCAGTGCGCCACGCTCGACGTACCGCTCGACTACGCGGAACCCGAGGGCGAGACCATCCCCATCGCCCTGATCCGCGCGAAGGCCCGCAACAAGTCCAAGCGGCTCGGCTCGCTGGTGTTCAACTTCGGCGGGCCCGGCGGTTCCGGGATCTCCACGCTGCCCGGCGCCGCCAAGGAGTACGAGGCCCTGCGCACCCGGTACGACCTGGTGAGCTTCGACCCGCGCGGGGTCGGCCGCAGCGCCCCCGTCCGCTGCGAGGACGACAAGCAGCTCGACGCCTACTACGCGCAGGACTCCTCCCCGACGACCCCGGAGGAGGAGAAGGCCTTCGTCGACGGCATCCGCAGGTACCAGCAGGCCTGCCGGGCCAACTCGGGCAAGGTGCTCCCGTACGTGGGCACCGAGAACGCCGCCCGAGACCTGGACCGGATCCGTCAGGCCCTCGGCGACGAGAAGCTGAACTACTTCGGGATCTCCTACGGCACCGAACTCGGCGGGGTCTACGCCCACCTGTTCCCGAAGAACGTCGGCCGGGCGGTCTTCGACGCCGTCGTGGACCCCACCAAGGACGCCGAACAGGGCGCGCTGGGCCAGGCGAAGGGCTTCCAGCTGGCCCTCGGCAACTTCGCCCAGGACTGCGTGAACCGCGGCGACCAGTGCCGGATCCAGGGCAGCACCGCCAAGGAGATCGAGGCCAACGTCATCAAGCTGCAGAAGGAGCTGGCCGCCAAGCCCATCGCCGGCATCGGGGACCGGCGGCTCACCGAGTCCCAGGCGACCAACGGCATCGCGCAGGCCCTCTACTCCAAGGAGCTGTGGCCGCTGCTGGAACAGGGCCTGGACGAGGCCGAAGGCGGTCAGGGGCAGCTGCTGATGGCCCTGTCCGACGCCCTCAACGGCCGCGACCAGAACGGCCGCTACAGCAACATCGGCGCGGCCAACACCGCCATCAACTGCGCCGACTCGAAGGAGCGCTACACGCTGGAGGAGACCAAGGCCCGGCTGCCGGAGTTCCGTTCGGCCTCGCCCGTCTTCGGGGAGTTCCTCGGCTGGGCGATGCTGAGCTGCACCGACTGGCCGGTGCCCGGCGCCTGGCAGACCCCGGACGTGTCGGCCCCCGGGGCCGCCCCGATCCTGGTGATCGGCAACACCGGTGACCCGGCGACCCCGTACGAGGGCGCGCGCAAGATGGCCGAGCGGCTGGGCAAGGGCGTGGGCGTGGAGCTGACGTACAAGGGCGAGGGGCACGGCGCGTACAACAGCGGCGACAAGTGCGTGCAGGGCGCGGTGAACGCGTACCTGCTGGACGGGAAGGTGCCGGGCGCCGGCACGGTCTGCACGGCGGCCTGAGCCGGGCCGGGCACGCGGAAGGGGGCCGTACCCGCCGGGCGGGTACGGCCCCCTTCAGGGCACTTCGCAGGGCACTTCTAGTAGACCGGCTTCTCGGGCTCGATCTGGTGGACCCAGCCGATGACGCCGCCGCCGACGTGCACCGCGTCGGAGAAGCCCGCGGACTTCAGCACCGCGAGGACTTCCGCACTGCGGACACCCGTCTTGCAGTGCAGGACGATGCGCTTGTCCTGCGGCAGGTCCTGGAGGGCGGTGCCCATCAGGAACTCGCCCTTGGGGATCAGCTTCGCGCCGGGGATCGAGACGATCTCGTACTCGTTCTTCTCGCGGACGTCGATGATCTCGATCGGTTCGTCGCCGTCGATCCACTCCTTGAGCTGCTTCGGAGTGATCGTGGAGCCGGCGGCGGCCTCCTGGGCCTCCTCCGACACGACGCCGCAGAAGGCCTCGTAGTCGATGAGCTCGGTGACGGTCGCGTTCGGACCGCAGACCGCGCAGTCGGGGTCCTTGCGGACCTTGACCTGGCGGTACTGCATCTCCAGGGCGTCGTAGATCATCAGGCGGCCGACGAGCGGCTCGCCGACGCCGGTGAGGACCTTGATGGCCTCGGTGACCTGGATCGAGCCGATGGACGCGCAGAGCACGCCCAGCACGCCGCCCTCGGCGCAGCTCGGGACCATGCCCGGCGGCGGGGGCTCCGGGTACAGGCAGCGGTAGCAGGGACCGTGCTCGGACCAGAAGACGGAGGCCTGGCCGTCGAAGCGGTAGATCGAACCCCACACGTACGGCTTGTTGAGCAGCACGCAGGCGTCGTTGACCAGGTAGCGCGTGGCGAAGTTGTCCGTGCCGTCGACGATGAGGTCGTACTGGCTGAAGATCTCCATCACGTTCTCGGCCTCGAGCCGCTCTTCGTGAAGGACCACGTTGACGTACGGGTTGATGCCCAGCACGCTGTCACGGGCGGACTCGGCCTTGGAGCGGCCGATGTCCGACTGGCTGTGGATGATCTGGCGCTGCAGGTTCGACTCGTCGACCTCGTCGAACTCCACGATGCCCAGGGTGCCGACGCCGGCCGCGGCCAGGTACATGAGGGCGGGCGAGCCGAGGCCGCCCGCGCCCACGGCCAGCACCTTGGCGTTCTTCAGGCGCTTCTGGCCGTCCATCCCGACATCCGGGATGATCAGGTGGCGGGAGTACCGACGGACCTCGTCAACGGTGAGCTCAGCAGCTGGCTCTACCAGGGGTGGCAGCGACACGGGGACTCCGTAGATGGGTAAGTCTGAACGGTGGTTCTTCCCGTAACACTGCCACGCCCTTCTTCATTCCGAGACACCCGGTCCGATACGTGAGACGATTTCGTCCCAGTACGCGGGCATTGACGCCCAGGGGTCCCGGTCCGGGGTCCCGCGGCGGTCGGTGAACCAGATGGTTCCGGCGCCCTGCCAGCGGGCGACGCGGACGGCCTCCTCCAGGTGGGTGCGGGGCACGCCGTGGACGAGGTGGCAGAACCGCTCCGGCGGGTGGTCGGCCGTCCACTCCGCCACCTGCGACCAGCGGTAGTCGGCCCAGGCCCCGGAGAAGGTGACCAGCTGGTCGGCGGCCTCCACATAGCCCTCGTAGGGGTGCGTGCCGTGGCCCAGCACGATCCGCAGCCCCTCGCCGAGCCCCCGCAGGGCGTCGGTCACCCGGCGCACGGCGGGCAGCTCCGCCCGGCCGGCGGGGGCGCCTGCCAGGTAGAAGCCGCCGACGCCGTACCAGTCGCGGAAGCGGTGCGCGTCGGACACCAGCTCCCCGAAGGACCGGGAACCGTCCCGCATCGCGAGATGCCCGAGGACCGTGCCGCCCGCGCCCCGCAGCTTCGCCGCCGCCTCGGTGCAGTGCGGGTCCGGGCGGCCGCCGGGGCCGTCGGTGATGTTGAGCACCGCCCAGTGCAGCGGGGTCCCGGGGCGTGTCAGCTCGGCCCACTCCACCGGGGCGACCAGCGGGTGCGCGTAGCCGGGGATGCCCAGGCCGAGCCGGCCGGCCTCGGTCGCGGCGGCCGCCGTGGCCCCCGGCGGGGTGGTCAGATACGGCACGCCGCCTCCATCCAGATGTCCGCGAGGGACTCCTCCAGGTTGATCCGGGGCCGCCAGCCGAGCCGGTCCCGGGCGGTGCGCACGTCGGCCTGCTGCCAGGCGCCGCAGCCGTCGGGGTAGGGGTACGGCTGGGGGGTCGCGGCGAGCTGCTCGGGGGTGGCCTCGGAGCGGGGAGAGCCGATCGCGGAGAGGCCCTGCGGCCGGCCGCCGTGCCCGTGCCCGTGCCGGTCGGCGCCGTGCGGTACGTCCAGCTCGTGCAGGGCGCCGCCGTACCCGGCGACCCGGGCGAGGACGGCCGCCGCGTCGCGCAGCCGGACCGCGCGGCCGGTGCCGATGTTCACGACGCCCTGGGCGGCGGACAGGGAGGCCGCGTGGACGGCCCGCGCGACGTCCCGTACGTCGACGAAGTCGCGCTGCACCCCGAGGCCGCTGAGCTTGAGCTCGCCGTCCCCGGACTGCATGGCCCGCCGCATGGCCTCGGCGAGCCGGCCCAGCGGGGAGCCGGCCGGGGTGCCGGGGCCGACGGGCGAGAAGATCCGGAGCACGACGGCGTCCAGCCCGGAGCCGAGGACCAGCTCGGTGGCGGCGAGTTTGCTGACGCCGTACGGTCCGCCGGGTCTCGGGACGGCGTCCTCGGCCGTGGAGGAGCCGGGCTGGCTGGGCCCGTACTCGGCGGCACAGCCGAGCTGGACGAGCCGGGCGCCGCAGCCGCTGCGGCGCAGGGACTCGCAGATGGTGGCGACGGCGACGGTGTTGTGCCGGGTCAGCTCCCGGGCGCCGCCGCGGGTGGCGCCCGCGCAGTTGATGACCACGCCCGGGTGGACGGCGTCCAGGAACCGGGTGAGCGCGCCGGGGCTCCCGGTGGCGAGGTCGAAGCGGACGTCGGCGTCGTCGCCGCGGCCGAGCGCGGTGAGCTGCACGGCGGGGTCGGCGAGGAGCCGGTCCGCGACGTAGCGCCCGAGGTATCCGTTGGCTCCGATCAGCAGCACCCTCATCGCGCAACCCCTTGGTCGATTGGCTGGCCGGTCATGCTGTTTCTCCTTGGTTTCGGTGGGGCCGGTGACGCGCGTGTGCGGAGGCACGGGACAGCGCGAGGAAGGCGTGTACGAGGAGTCCCGCCGCGGCCGCGAGGACCGCCGCCGGGTCGGGGACCAGGGCGAGCGCCAGGGCTGCGGCCACCGGTGTGCGGTGCGCGCCGTGCCGCAGCAGCAGCCGGGCCAGGAACAGCAGCAGCGCGAACGGCACCGCCGTCCCCGGGGAGGCCGCGGTGACCGCGGCCGCCCCCGTGGCGGCCGCGGTGAACAGCAGGAGGACCCCGGCGAGCAGCGGTCGCGACCCGGCGGCGAAGTCCTCCAGGGCCCGGCTCCCGGCGAGCCGGCGGCGCGCCCGGGCGGCGTAGAGGACCCCGGCGAGGTGTCCGGGGGCGACGGCCAGCGCGAGGGCGGCGCCGAGGGCCGGGCCGTGCCGGTGGACGGCCCAGCCGACGGCGGCCGCCGCCAGCAGGTGGGCGGTGCAGGGGAAGCGCCCCCCGGCGCTCCGGCCGGGCCAGACGAGCGCGGCGGCGGTGAGGAGCGCCGCGAGGGGTCCGGCCCCCGGTGTCCCGGCGGCGGCCGCGCCGAGGGCGAGGGCGCCGGGCAGCAGGGCGTACCCGAAGCCGCGCACCACCCGGGTCCCGGCCGGGGGCCGCACGGGCGCGGCGTCGGGGGCCTCGCCGCGCGGGGTCCGGGCGTACAGCTCCTCGGCGAGGCCGAACACGTCCCGGTGCCGGAAGCGCGTGGCGGTCCGGTCGGTGATGCCGTGCGCCTCCAGGCCTGCGGCGATCTCCAACGGATCGACGGCCCGCTCGCACAGCTCCCGATGCCGGTGCAACAGCGCCTTGACGGGATCCCCCGCGGCTTTCCGCCGCGGCTTCTCCGCGGGGCGGGCTCCGGCCCCGCCGGATCCAGCGCTGTCAGCGCCGACGCCGGCGAATTCGGCCCCGCCCAATCCAGCCTGGCCGGCGTCGGAGGCGCGAGGGCCCGGGGGCAGAGCCCCCGGCAGCGGCGCCGCACCCGCGATGTCCGAGGTGGTCATGCCCGCACCTCCGTAGCCGAGGCGGGAGCCGGCCCCGCATCCCCCGCGTGACCGATCCACGGCCCGGCCACCCTCGCCTCCGCCGGCCAGGCGAACGGCACGTCCCCCGCCCCCCGTGCGGAACCACCGGCCAGCAGCCGCAAGTAGCTCTCCCCGAAGGCCTCCACGTTCTGCTCGACGGTGAACAGTTCCAGCGCCCTGGCCCGCGCCGCCGCGCCCAGCCGCTGGGCCCGCTCGGGGTCCTCCAGCAGCGCGAGGCAGGCCTCGGCCAGCGCCCGCGGGTTGCGCGGCGGCACGACGAGCCCGGTGCCGCCGATGACCTCGCGAACAGCGCCGACGTCGGTGGAGACGGTGGCCCGGCCGCAGAACATGGCCTCGGCCAGGGTGATGGGGAAGCCCTCGATCACCGAGGACAGCAGCACGATCCGCCCGGCCCCGTACGCGTCGGCCGGCGTGGGCGCCTCGGGTCCGCCGATCTCCTCGAAGGTGACGGGGCTCTCCCCCACGGTCCGCGCGTCGGCGGCCTCGTCGGGGAAGAGCTGCGCGGCCAGCGAGCGGCAGTCGGCCAGGTAACCGGGGGCGGCCGCCGAGGCGAAGATCCGCAGCCGGGTGTGCGGGGCGCCCCGGCGGACCTCCGCGAAGGCGTGCAGCAGGGCGATCAGGTCCTTGGCCGGCTCGATCCGCCCGACCCACACCAGGGTGTCGGGGTCCCCGCGGTCGGGGTCCTCGCCGACGGCGGCGAATCGGTCCGCCTCCATGCCCGGGTAGACCGTCCGCAGCCGCTCCCGGGGCGCCCCGCACCGCTCCTGCCAGCGGCGGGCGTGCGCGTTGCCGGGGGTGAGGAGGTCCGCGCGGGCGTAGATCTCCCCGGCGAGGCGGATGTGGAAGGCGGCGAGCAGGGCGCGGACGGCGGGCCGGGTGTCCTCGCGCTGTTCCAGGTAGTGGGCGCGGAGCTGGACGCCGTACTCGGTGACCAGCAGCGGGACCCCGAAGAAGCGTTTGGCCAGCAGTCCGGGGACGGCCGCGACCCCGCCGGCGGCGGCGTGGCAGACGTCGGCGCGGCCGAGGCCCTCGTCCTCGTCCTCGTACCAGTCGAGCGACAAGGGCCGCAGCGCGCGCTCCAGTTCGTCCACGAACTCCAGCAGGTCGGGGACCCGCGCGGCCTGTACGGCGCGGCCCCCGCCCGGGGCGCGGCAGCCGGCCTCGACCGCCCGCACGGCCGTCTCGGAGCGCAGGGCCGCGTACATCCCGCCCTGGTCCCGCGCGAGTTCGGCGAGCCCGTACAGTCCGGCGGCGAAGGCGTCGGGCTCGCCGGCGCAGATCCCGCGGACCAGCTCGGCGAAGCACTCGGTGAAGTACCGGCGCTCGCGGCGGGAGTACGTGCGCCCGTCGTCCGCGGGGGCCCACAGCGGGGCGGTGCGCACGCGGGTGACGTGCGGCGGGAGCGTGACCCGGCCGCCCTCCTCCTGCCCGGCGGTGCGGCTCAGCGCGTAGAGCTCGAACTCGTGCTGGGGCAGCCCGCGCACGAGCCGGTCGCACCAGAGCCTCGCCTCGCCCGCCGCATACGGATAACCACCTTCCGTGACCAGTCCGATCCGCACGAGTGGCACCCCCGATCTCCCGTTCCAGGCGGTCGCCGTCGGTCCGGCGACCCGCCGCGGGAGAACTCAAGCGGATGCGCCGGTGGCGCGACGGACGGTTGTCCGTCGCGCCACCGGAAGGGGTGAAGAGTCGTAACTTTCCCGTACGGTTCGCGTTCGAGCACGCTAAGAAGGGCGTTACGCGAAGGCCTCCTGGCGTTCGGAACAGGCCGCCCGCCGACACCGGTCGGTCAATTCCCGGGGTACACCCAGGGGTTGGCCTTGCAGCGGATGTTGTCGATGTCGAGGGACTTCGTCTGCTGCTGCATGATCGGCGCGAGGGCGCCCGGGGTCTGACAGCTGACGTGCCCGTGCCCGAGCCGGTGTCCGACCTCGTGGTTGATGAGCATCTGCCGGTAGGCGAGCATCTGGTCGGCGCCGTAGGTCTGCGACCCCTGGCCCCACCGGAAGGCGTTGATCATCACGCGCTCCGTGGACGCGGAGTCGCAGGAGACGTTGTCGATCGTGGTGTCGAGCCCCGACTTGGCGCACCAGACGCCGGTGGTCCCGGGGCTGGCCAGGGTGATCACGAACTCGGCCTCGCCGCCCGGCACCCGCTCGAAGGTCATCGCGTCGCCGTGGGCCCAGCTGCGCGGGTCGTTGAGGGTGCGCTGCACGGCGTCGGCGAACAGCTGCGCGTCCATGCCGAGGCCCTGCTCCACGTCGACCCGGTAGCGCACCCGCTTCCCCTTGCCCGGGGCCTTGGCCACGCCGGGCACGGTGTCGAAGGTCCCCGGGCCGGTGAGCTTCGCGTCGATGGGCAGCTGCTGCGCCATCTGCTGCTCGTACGTCGCCGGCTGCGCGGCCGGGGCCGCGGCCGGCGGGACGGAGGGGGTGGGGCGGCCGTCGGAGCGGGAGGCCGGGGAGCTGTCGGTCTGGGTGCGCTGCGGGGCGTCGTCCCCGGCGGCGCGGGCGGCGGTGCCGGAGTCCCCGTCGGCGGCCACCTGTCCGGCGACGACGACGGCGAGCACGGTGGTGACGGCGGCCGCGGCCATCCCGGTGTACGTACGGATCTTCGTGCCGCGGCTGCTCGCGGGCGCGGCGGCGGCCGCCTCGGGCTTGCGGGGTCCCGGCACCCGGCGGTGCGAACCGGTCGAGGTGAAGGGGTCGCGCGGGGCGGCCTCCGGCTCGGGCGCCGCGGTGGCGTGGGCGGCCGCGGCACGGGGGGCGTCGGTCCGGGGGGCGTCGGTCCGGGAGGTGCCGCGCCAGTCCCCGTAGACGGCGGCGGGCGCCGGGGCGGGGGCGGTGCCCCAGGCGCCGCCGGCTTCCCGGTGTTCGGGGTGGCCGCCGGGGCGGGCGCCGCGCGGGGGCGCGTACCCCTGGTGGACGACGGTCGGCTCGCCTGCCCGGCGCGCGTCACCGGGCCAGGGCTCCTCGTACGGAGCGGGCTCGTACGGGTCGGCGTACGGGCCGGGCGCGTGGGACGAGGGTGCCGGCTCGTACGGGTCGGGGGTGTACAGCCCGTCCCCGAAGGGGTCGGCCGCGTACCCCTGCGGCTCGTACGGCGCCTGCGTGTCCTCGGGCTCCGGCTGCGGACGGACCGGGGCCGAGCCCTTGCGACTATGTCGTCCCACGTCCTCAGCCCTTGCCGTCTTCGGTACTTCGGTCGGTTTCCCGCCCGGCGGTGTCGCGCAGCAGCTCCTGGAAGGCCGCCGCGACCACCTCGGGGTACTCCATCATCGCCACGTGCCCGGCCTCGGGCAGGCTCAGCAGCCGCGAGCCGCGGAAGTGCGCGGCGGCCTTGCGCGCCATACGGTACGAGACCAGTTGGTCGCGCCCACCGTAGACGAGGAGGGTCGGCGCGAGCACGCGCTGCGCCTGGCGCCACAGTCCGTGTTGCCCGCCGAGGGTGTACGCGTCGACGATCCCCCGCGAGGAACGGGTCATCGCGTCCCAGAAATAGGGCAGCGCCATGCGACGCTCCATCTCCTCGACGGCGGCGCTGAAGCCGTCCGCCGTCACCCGTGAGGGGTCCCCGTAACAGAGGTCCGTCACTCCCCGGGTGCGTTGTTCGGCCGTCAGCCCGACCGTGAGGCGCCCGAACAGCGCGGCCACGCCCGGCAGCGCCAGCAGGGCGGTGGGCACGGCCGACCTCTGCACGCGCAGCTCGGGCAGCGCGGGCGAGACGAGCGTCAGGGTCCGCACCAGGTCGGGGCGGACGGCGGCGACGCGGGTGGAGACGGCCCCGCCGAGGGAGTTGCCGAAGAGGTGCACCGGGCCGCGCCCGGCGGCGTCGAGGTGGCGGATGACGGCGCGGGCGAGCGCGGTCACCGAGTAGTCCCGGTCGGAGGGCGGCGGGGACCAGCCGAATCCGGGCAGGTCCACGGCCTCGCCGTCGACGTCGCCGGCGAGCTGCTCCATGAGGGCCGACCAGTTCTGGGAGGAGCCGCCGAGTCCGTGCACGAAGAGCGCGGGCGGCAGGCCCTCGCGCAGCGGTGGCCGGAAACGTACGTTCATTTCCAGGCCCGGCAGCGCGACGGTGCGCAGCTGCTCCCCCTCGGCCACCCGGACGGCACCCACCTGGGAGGCCGTTCCGGCGGTGGACCGGACGCCCGGCGGCTCGGTCGAAGACATGGGCCAATGTTACGAGACGATCACGCCCGGCCCCTTGCGTTCTCTTGTGTTCGCGGTCACAGGACCGTCTGGCGTCGCACTCCCGATCCTCCTAGGCTCGTAGTGAGTACGAGCGAAGGCGAGGGGAGCGGAATGACTGTCGACCCCGCGGAGCCGGACACCTTCCGGGAGCGGTTCCGGGACGCCCTGGGCGCCGAGGCTCCGGAGGCGGACGCCGCCGAGCAGCACATCGAGATCCAGCCGCAGGAGGACGACCTCCTCGTCGGCCTGGATCCGGGCGAGGCTCCGGAGGCGGACGCCGCCGAGCAGGCCCGGGTGGTCCCCCTGGACGAGGAGGACTACCGCTGACCGCCGCCGCCCCGCCCCGACGGGCGCTGACCAGCGTGTCAGGCGTGTGTCCGGGCGGTCCGTACCGCGAGAAAACTCGGCTTGAACCCACCAGATTCGGTTACCGAAAAGTACGATGGCGGCGCGGCGCAGAGCGCACTGTGTTCTTAGAGAAAGTGGGAGGCGGCGTGACAGCCATCGAGCAGACCGAGGCAGCGCGTCCGCGGGGTACGCGGCTGCCGCGCCGTGCCCGGCGCAACCAGCTGCTGGGCGCGGCCCAGGAGGTTTTCGTCGCGCAGGGCTACCACGCGGCGGCGATGGACGACATCGCCGAGCGCGCCGGCGTCAGCAAGCCGGTGCTGTACCAGCACTTCCCGGGCAAGCTCGACCTCTACCTGGCCCTGCTGGACCAGCACTGCGAGAACCTGCTCCAGGCGGTACGCGGTGCGCTGGAGTCCACCAGCGACAACAAGCTGCGCGTGGCGGCGACCATGGACGCCTACTTCGCGTACGTCGAGGACGAGGGCGGGGCGTTCCGGCTGGTCTTCGAGTCGGACCTGACGAACGAGCCGGCGGTGCGCGAGCGCGTCGACCGGGTCTCGCTGCAGTGCGCCGAGGCCATTTCGGACGTGATCGCCGAGGACACCGGCCTGTCGAAGGACGAGTCGATGCTGCTGGCGGTGGGTCTGGGCGGGGTCTCGCAGGTCGTGGCCCGGTACTGGCTCTCCAGCGAGAGCCCGGTGGCCCGTGACACGGCGGTGGGGCTCCTGACCTCGCTGGCGTGGCGCGGCATCGCCGGTTTCCCGCTGCACGGCACGGAGGCCTGACCGGCGCTGTTCGCTGCGAGCGTGTCCGCCGTGAGCCGATCGTGTCCCCTCTCCGGGCTAATGTGGACCGGGTACGGCGCGGCTGATCGCGCGAACCGGACCGTCGGAGGGACAAAGCCGTGGAGGTCAAGATCGGCGTGCAGCACGCACCCCGGGAGATCGTGCTGGAGAGCGACCTGAGCGCCGAGGAGCTGGAGGCCATCGTGGCCGCCGCGCTGTCCGGTACGGCGCCGCTGCTGAGCCTGACCGACATCAAGGGCCGCAAGGTCCTCGTGCCGTCCGACCGCCTGTCGTACGTCGACCTGGGCGAGCCGAGCGTGCGCAAGGTCGGTTTCGGGGCGCTCTGACGCTCTTCGAGGCACCGAGCAACGAAGGAAACGGCCCGGCGGATGGTTCCGCCGGGCCGTTTCCCTTTCTTCCGCTTCGGGTAGGACCGCAGTGACCCGGTTTGCCCTGACGCATGGGAGTGACCAGATGCTGCTGATGGAGGCGCTCGGCTCCGGTCTGCTCGGCCTCGCACTGGCCGCCGCCGCCTCGCGGCTCCTCGCGAAGCGGCTGCCCTCCACCAGAACGGTGCTGGTCAGCGGGGTGGTCGGCGCCCTGTTCGGGGCATACCTGACGCACATGTCGCTGGGTCCGGGGCACAACACCCTGTTCGCGACGCTGCTGGGCGGCGTCGGTGTCTCCGCCGTCGTGCTGTCGCTGCTGCTGCGACCCGCCGCGGGTTCCGGGAGGTCTCCCCGGCGCGCTCCGTTTTCGCTCTCGTCGGGCAGCTGAGCGGACCTCGCGCCCCGCTGGAGCGGTACGCCCCCGCGGTGCGGCGGACGGGCCGGGGGAAGCGCCCCCGACCCGCGTGCCTCCGTGAACGCCGGGGCGGGACTCAGGCCGCGAGGCCCAGGGCCGCCATGCGCTTGGTGTGCGCCTTGGTGATCCGGGTGAACATCTCGCCGACGGCCGCCAGGTCGAAGCCGGCCGCCATCCCGTCGACGCCGCCGACCAGCATGGTGGACAGCGCGTCGCGCTCGGCGACCACGCGCTGCGCCTGCGAGAGGGCCTCGCCCATCAGCCGGCGGGCCCACAGCGCGAGCCGGCCGCCGCAGCGCGGGTCGGCCTCGATCGCGGCGCGGACCTTCTCCACGGCGAAGCCGCCGTGGCCGGTGTCGTCGAGGACGCCGACGACCAGGGCGCGGGTGTCGGTGTCGAGGTGGGTGGCGACCTCGCGGTAGAAGTCGCTGGCGATCGAATCACCGACGTAGGCCTTGACCAGGCCCTCCAGCCAGTCGGAGGGGGCGGTCTGGCGGTGGAAGTCGTCCACGCCCTTGGCGAAGGGCTCCATCGCGGCGGTCGGCTCGGCGTCGATGGCCGCGAGGCGGTCCCGGAGCCGCTCGAAGTGGTGGAATTCGGCGGAGGCCATCTTCGCCAGCTCGGCCTTGTCACCCAGGGTGGGCGCGAGCTTCGCGTCCTCCGCCAGGCGCTCGAAGGCCGCGAGCTCCCCGTACGCCAGCGCGCCGAGCAGGTCCACGACGGCGGCCCGGTACTGGGGGGAGGCGGAGGCCGTCGCCCAGTCCTGGGCGGCGATGCCCTGCGGCTGCTCCTGGGCGTCGTCGTCGGCGGGAGATGCGTTTTCTACGGTCGACATGCTCCGCACAATAGCCCGCCGAAAGGCCGCACAAGTCACCACACCTGAGCACCGTCGGCCCCCGTAAACACGCCTACCCGGTGAATTCACCCGACACACCTGCGCGATTCCGGGGTACAGTGGTAATGCGCCTGCCGAATACTCGGCGGGCCATCCGAATGAGGATGCCCGGTCGGTGGCCCGATCGGCTCCACCCGACCGCCCTCTGTGTGGTGGTGCGTCCATGCGCACCGGTCCGCACGAGGGGCCCCCTCAGCGGCAGAAGCGCTTGAGCGAAGGCCAGTGGTCCCGCGCAGCTTTGTATGTACACAGCAGTACTGCAAGCCCGGCACGGTAGGACCCCCCTCGCCGCCTCGCGCCGCGTCTCACAGAAGAGGCAGCACCCTGACTACGTTCCGAGAACTCGGGATCTTTCCCGAGACCGCCGAGGCCCTGGAAGCCGTCGGCATCGTGTCCCCCTTCCCGATCCAGGAGATGACCCTCCCCGTCGCCCTCTCCGGCACGGACGTCATCGGCCAGGCGAAGACCGGAACCGGCAAGACGCTCGGTTTCGGCCTTCCGCTGCTGGAGCGGGTCGTCGTCCCCGCGGACGTCGAGGCCGGCCGGGCCAAGCCCGAGCAGCTGACCGACGCCCCGCAGGCCCTCGTGGTGGTTCCGACCCGCGAGCTGTGCACCCAGGTCACCAACGACCTCCTGACCGCGGGCAAGGTCCGCAACGTCCGCGTCCTCGCCATATACGGCGGCCGCGCGTACGAGCCGCAGGTCGAGGCCCTCAAGAAGGGCGTCGACGTGATCGTCGGCACCCCGGGCCGCCTGCTGGACCTGGCCGGGCAGAAGAAGCTCGACCTGTCCCGCGTCAAGGCCCTCGTCCTGGACGAGGCCGACGAGATGCTCGACCTGGGCTTCCTGCCCGACGTCGAGAAGATCATGAACCTGCTTCCCGCGAAGCGCCAGACGATGCTGTTCTCGGCGACCATGCCGGGCGCGGTCATCGGCCTGGCCCGCCGCTACATGTCGCAGCCGACGCACATCCGCGCCGTCTCCGAGGACGGCGAGGGCGCCACCGTCGCCAACATCACGCAGCACGTCTTCCGCGCGCACAACATGGACAAGCCGGAGCTCGTCTCCCGCATCCTGCAGGCCGAGGGCCGCGGGCTCGCCATGATCTTCTGCCGCACCAAGCGCACGGCGGCCGACATCGCCGAGCAGCTGGAGCGCCGCGGCTTCGCCTCCGGCGCCGTCCACGGCGACCTGGGCCAGGGCGCCCGCGAGCAGGCGCTGCGCGCGTTCCGCAACGGCAAGGTCGACGTGCTGGTGTGCACCGACGTCGCCGCGCGCGGCATCGACGTCGAGGGCGTGACCCACGTCATCAACTACCAGACGCCCGAGGACGAGAAGACCTTCCTGCACCGCGTGGGCCGCACCGGCCGCGCGGGCAACAAGGGCACCGCCGTCACCCTGGTCGACTGGGACGACATCCCGCGCTGGCAGCTGATCAACAAGGCGCTGGAGCTGGACTTCCACGACCCGGTGGAGACGTACTCCACGTCCCCGCACCTGTTCGAGCAGCTGAACATCCCGGCCGGCACCAAGGGCATCCTGCCGCGCGCCGAGCGCACGCGGGCCGGCCTGAAGGCCGAGGAGCTGGAGGACCTGGGCGAGACCGGCGGGCGCGGTGGCCGTGGCGGCCGCGGCGCCGCTGCCGCCGCCGTGGTGACGGAGGAGCGCCCCGCGCGTACCCGTACGCCGCGCCAGCGCCGCCGCACCCGTGGCGGTGCCGACCTGGGCGCCGAGGCGGACGTCGAGTCCCCGGCCGTGGCCGAGGCACCGGCCGTCGAGGTTCCCGCCGACGACGAGCCGCGTCGGCCGCGCCGCCGCCGGACCCGGGTGACCGCTTCGGCCGTCGCCGCCGTGGCGGAGGCCGCCGTGGTCGAGGCCCCGGCCGTCGCCGCGGCGCCGGTCGCGGAGGTCGTCGTCGAGGTCCCGGCCGTGGTCGAGGAGGCCCCGGTCAAGCCCAAGCGCACCCGGACCCGCAAGACCGCCGAAGCCGTCGTGGTCGAGGCGCCGGTCGCCGAGGCCCCGGTGGCCGAGGAGGCCCCGGCCAAGCCGAAGCGGACGCGGACCCGCAAGGCCGCCGCCGTGGTGGAGGCCCCCGCGGCCGAGGCCGTGGCGGCCGAGGCTCCGGTCGCCGCCGCCGAGGCGGCGCCGGTCAAGCCGCGCCGGGTCCCGACCCGCAAGCCCGTGGCCACGCCGATCCCCGACGTGGTCCGCGGTGCGGTCGCCGAGGCGCCCGCGCCCCGCCGGAC
Source organism: Streptomyces sp. NPDC040718 (assembly GCF_055593565.1). Lineage (NCBI taxonomy): Bacteria > Bacillati > Actinomycetota > Actinomycetes > Kitasatosporales > Streptomycetaceae > Streptomyces > Streptomyces sp. NPDC040718. The sequence continues at coordinate 603,295 of NZ_JBVIXO010000001.1, forward strand.
CCGGACCCGCAAGCCGGCCGTCGCCGCCGTGCCGGAGCCGGACTTCCAGATGGCCCCGCCGTCGGAGCCGGCCCGGACCACCCGCCGGTTCCGCTGACCCGGCCGGGCGCACGCCCGCAGGACGGCCCCGGTCCCCTTTCGAGGGGGCCGGGGCCGTTCCCGTACCCGGACGCCCGCTACGGACCGGTAACCTCGGGCCATGAGCAAGCCGCCGCGCCTCACCCTGCCGTCCGTCGCCCGTGCGTACCGCCTGACCACCACCCGTGGCGAGTTCGCCGTGCACGAGGCGGGTCGGCCCGTACGCGGAACGGCCCTGCTGGTCCCCGGGTTCACGGGCAGCAAGGAGGACTTCATCGCCCTGCTGGAGCCGCTCGCCGCCGCCGGCTACCGGGTGGTCGCCGTGGACGGGCGCGGCCAGTACGAGAGCCCCGGCCCGCACGAGGAGGCCGCGTACGAACTCCAGGAGCTGGCCCTCGACGTGCTGGCGCAGGCCGCGGCGCTGGACTCCGGCCCGCTCCACCTGGTCGGGCACTCCCTCGGCGGGCTGGTCTCGCGCGCCGCGGTGCTGCGCGACGCCTCCCCCTTCGCCTCCCTCACCCTGCTGAGCAGCGGGCCCGCCGCCATCGCCGAGGACCAGCAGGCCCGTACGAAGCTGCTGGTCATGGCGCTGGAGGAGCTGCGGGAGACCGCGCCCGCCACATGCATGGAAACGGTGTGGGCCGCGATGCGGGCCCAGGACCCGGCGGACGCGGAGCCGGACTCCCCCGAGCTGGCCGCGTTCCTGCACGAGCGCTGGCTGCGCACCGTTCCGGAGCAGCTGATCACGACCGGGCGGGTGCTGATCTCGGAACCCGACCGGGTGGCGGAGCTCGCGGCGGTGCCGCTGCCGAAGCTGGTGCTGTCCGGGGTCGTGGACTACGCCTGGCCGGTGCGGCTGATGGACGAGATGGCCGTCCGGCTGGCTGCTTCCCGCGTGGTGGTGGAGGGCGCCGAGCACTCCCCCAACGCAGAGAACCCGCAGGTCACGGCGGGTGCCCTAGTCGGCTTCTGGCGATCCTTGAGCGGCCGGTAGTTAGCTAAGGAAAAAATTTCCTTAGCGTAGGGAATGTTTCTGGTGCGGCCCCTGTTGACCCCTGTGCAAGGAGAACACCGACGAAGGGAGAAGCCGTGCGCTTCGAGATTCTGCGCCTGGACGACGTCGACGGAACCGCCGTGGACAGCACCGTCGTGGACGCGGCCTCCGTCAACCGGATCGTGCAGCAGGCGGCCGCCATCGGCCAGCGCATCCTGATCCGACCGGCCGAGAGTGCGTCCTCCTGACGATTTCGCGAACGCCCCCGCACCGATCCGGTGCGGGGGCGTTCGCCTGCCGTACGGGCCGGCGGGGCTCAGGCGCCGCGGACGACCTGGAGCACGCCGTTGATGATCTGCTGGACGGCGATGGCGGAGAGCATCATGCCGGCGAGGCGGGTGACCAGGACGACGCCGCCGTCCTTGATGACCCGGATGATCACCAGCGAGTAGCGCATCGTCAGCCACAGCACGACGTGCATGGCGGCGATCGCGGCCCAGACGGAGAACTGGCCGCTGAACCCGTCGGCCTTCTGCACGGCCAGGATGACGGACACGATCGCACCGGGACCGGCCAGCAGCGGCATGCCCAGCGGGACGAGCGCCACGTTGACGTCCTTGGTCTGCTTGGGCTCGTCGGTCTTGCCCGTGAGCAGGTCGAGCGCGATCAGCAGGAGCAGCAGACCACCGGCGATCATCAGCGCCGGGACGGAGACGTGCAGGTAGTCCAGGATCTGCTGGCCGCAGAGGCCGAAGACGGCGATGACACCGAAGGCCACGCAGACGGCCTGCCAGGCCATGCGGCGCTGGACCTTCGCGGGACGGCCGGAGGTCAGGGCGAGGAAGATCGGCGTGATCCCCGGGGGGTCCATAATCACAAAAAGCGTGAGAAAAAGGGATCCGAAGACGGCGAAATCAAACACAGTGATGCCTTGCAGTGAGGGGTGTTACCAAAAGCGGGAGGGGGACGTGTGGGCGCGGCGCTTACGCGCGGGCGTCTCCACCGGCGCCGGGCACGGGGAAGGCCCCCGCCGCGCGGCGCGTGATCTCGCCGTAGATCTCGGGGTCGGTCGTGTACTCCCCGAGACGACAGGTCTTGCGGCTGCCGTGGTAGTCGCTGGAGCCGGTCGTCAGCAGACCGAGGTCCCCGGCCAGTCCGCGCAGCCGGGCGCGGGTGGCGGTGTCGTGGTCCATGTGGTCCACCTCGATGCCGTCGAGGCCGGCGGCCGCGAGCGCGGCTATCGCGGACTCGGGCACGCACTCGCCCCGCTTGACGGCGGCGGGGTGCGCGAACACGGTGACCCCGCCGGCCGCCTTGACCAGGCGGATGGCGTCGAAGGGGTCGAGCTCGTGCTTCTCCGCGTACGCGCGGCCGCCGTCGGCGAGCCAGTCCGCGGTGAACGCGTCGGACACGGTGGGGACGACCCCCAGCTCGACCATCGCGGTCGCGATGTGCGGGCGGCCGACCGAGCCCTTCCCCGCGATCCGGGCCACCTGCTCCCAGGTGACGTCCACGCCCAGCGCCTGGAGCTTGCCCACCATGGACTGCGCGCGGGGGGTGCGGTCGTCCCGTACGAGCTCCCGCTCGCGGGCGAGCTCGGGCTCCTCGGGATCGAACAGGTACGCCAGCATGTGCATCCCGACGCCGTCGAGGCGGCAGGACAGCTCGGCGCCGGTGACCAGCGTCAGCCCGGCGGGCAGGGCGGCGATCGCCTCGGCGTATCCCCCGACGGTGTCGTGGTCGGTCAACGCGACCACGTCCAGCCCGGCCGCGGCGGCATTGCGCACCAGCTCGGCGGGGGTGTCGGTGCCGTCCGAAGCGGTGGAGTGGGCGTGCAGGTCGATGCGCACAGCCGGACTCCAGGGTTCACGCGGACGGGGGACACTCCAGGGTACCGCCCACGGGACGCGCGACGGTCCCGCCGGGAGCGGTGTCCCCTCGGGCGGCCTGACAGTCGGTTTGGGGGTTTCCCGTCAGTCCCATCGTCCTTCCGTGTCGTGCCGGTCCCTCAAGGGCGCTCCTTCGTCGCGTCACTTCGTGATCGCCTTCGGCGACCCTTGACCGACCGCCCCGCCCCGGAAAGCCGAAAGACTGACGGGAAGCCCCCAAAGGAACGGTCACCGGGCAGGAGGAGGGGAGCGGGTCCCTCAGCGATGAGGCGAGGGGCCGGGCCTTGGCCGGCCGGGCATCCGGGCCCTCAAGAGTCGAGATCCCGGGCCGGGGGCGCGGCGACCCGCACGAGAGGTTCATCAGAGCCCCCAGCAGACCACCCGGACGCACCGGATCGCCACGCGCTCCCCATGTCTCAGCGTCCGACGGCCGTCCGGGGCGGATACCCGCACCGGAGGTTGATCAGAGCAGCCCAGGAAGGGGATGGGTGCGGTCGGATCGCTACGCGTCCGACCAGCAGGACGACGGGGCGTTCAAGTCCGCGGACTCCGCGCCATTTCCGCCCGCCAGGCCTCGGGGCTGCGGTAGTGGTTGCGATGTCCCGCGGCGAGAACCCGCCTCAGCGGTGCCAGGTGCTCGGTGTCGGCGGGGAGGTCCAGCCGGTCCAGCAGGGCGAGCGCGGGCTCCGGTTCGAGCTGCCCGTACAGGTCGTGGTAGCTCGTCAGCAGAGCCCGGAAGACAGCCGGGTGCAAGGCGGGTACCCGGCTCGCCGCCTCGTAGGTGGCGGCCTTGGCCTTCCACGGCACTGGGCCGGAAGTCTCCAGGACGCGGCGCGCCCGGCGCAGCAGAGGCTCCGGGGCGCCGGGCAGCAGCCGGTCGCGGTCGTTGCCGAGCACCTCGGCGAAGGCTTCCTCGGCGGTATGCCAAACCTCGAACCAGTCGAACCAGAGCGAGTCGGTGATCGCCGGGTACTCCCGGACGGCTTCGAGCCTCCGGCGGTAGCCGCCCCAGAGCAGCTCCGCAGGCAGCGGTCCCTCGGGCCCGAGATGCGCCGAATGGACCTGTCCGGTCACCAGGGTGTGACCGCCGAGCAGGTCCATCAGCCCGAGCGCCACCCGCAACCTGCCCGCCAGGTCGAGTCCTTCGTCGGTGAAGGCCATCGAACCGAGCCCGTTGCACAGGTCCTCCCCGGTCAGGTTCTCGGCGGGTGGCTCCGCGTCGTACCAGGCGTCCGGCCCGGTCTGTGTGATGCAGTCCTCGGCGAGCCAGCGCCGGGCGATCTCGCCGTCCGGTACGTCGGCGAGGAACGCGGTGACGGCCCCTGTGAACTCCTCCGGAGCGGCAGCGTGCACCAGATGGCCGACCGGGATCGTGGTGAGCCGGGCGTCCGGGACCCGGCGGACGAGCTCGGCGAGGGCCTCCTGCGGGATGTGACTGTCCGGCCCGCCCCCCACCACCAGGGTCGGGGCCGTGATCAGGGAAAGGCCCTCCAGCCAGGACGGGTCGGGCCGGTCCAGATGAGGCCGGACCGCGAGCACCATCGCCCAGTCGAAGGCCAACTCCCCCTCGGGCCGCACCGGAGCGACCGGTTCGCGGGGGAGCGGCGGCGGGGCGTCCTCCAGGACCAGCCGGACCACCCGCCACGGGCTGTGCTGCGCGACCAGATACGCGACCACGCCGCCCATCGAGTGGCCGACCAGGTCCACGCGGTCCAGGCCGACGGCGTCCAGGAATCCCAGCACGTCGTCGCGCATCAGCTCCGGCGAATACGCGTCGGTCCGCTCGCTCCGGCCGTGCCCCCGCAGGTCCAGGGCGTACACCCGGCGGTCCCGTGCGAGTGCGTCCCGTACGAGGGCCCAGTCGTCCGCGGTCTCGCCCAGCGCCGGCAGCAGGAGCAGCGGGTCGCCGTCGGCCGGGCCGGCCACCTGGTACGCCAGCCGGACGCCGTTCACCGTGAGGGCGTGGTGCTCTGTCATCCGGCCGACAGTACGCGCAACGGAGTGGACGGTGGTCGTTCGCCTCGGTGGCGCTCCCCCGCGCCTGGTGCGCACCCTCCTTGGCCTAGGCGTCGAAGTCGTACTCCAGGACGTAGGAAGCGGAGTCCCGGGTCATTTCGTTGGCCTCGACAGCCCGGCCGTCCTCGGCGAACGCGGTGCGGACGATCTGGATGACGGGTGTCCCCATGGAAAGGGTGAGCCGTTCAGCCTCGTCGGCGGAAGGCATGCGGCACCGAAGCTCCTCACGGAAGTGCACGGGCTCGTGGCCCAGTTCGGCCAGCCTCGCGTACGTCCCACCAGGCCCGGTGTCGGGTCGGGTGATGGCCGAGTCGGCCACGACCTCCGACGGCAGATACGACGTCGCGAAGAGCACCGGCTTGCCGTCCAGCACGAACCGGCGGCTGCGCGACCAGACCGGAGAGTCGTCCGGAACGCCGAGAGCTGCGGCGATCTCGCCGCTCGCCGGCTCTTCACGCACCTCGACCTGATCGACGACGACCTCTCGGTCTTCGCTGTCCGTCGACCAGACGGAGCGTCCCGAACCCCACTGCTCCCGCGCGAGGCGCTGGATGCCGTGCCGCCGAAGAGGCCTGAAGGCCCGGACGAAGACACCCGCACCCTTCCGCGCCTCGGCGAGGCCTTCGTCCTGGAGCACGCCGAGGGCCTGGCGCGCGGTCCCACGGGCGACGTCGTAGGTGGCCACGACATCTGAGGGCCCGGATGCGCGGTGGGCCGGCGCCCGGCCCCTCGTCTCGTCGCTGACGCGGCCGCTTCTCGCTCCTCTCCCCCGTGACCGTTCCTTTGGGGGCTTCCCGTCAGTCTTTCGGCTTTCCGGGGCGGGTCGGTCCGTCAAGGGTCGCCGAAGGCGATCACGAAGTGACGCGACCGCAGGGAGCGCCCTTGAGGGACCGGCACGACACGGAAGGACGATGGGACTGACGGGAAACCCCCAACCCCTCCCTGCTCCCGCCCAAGGGGATCCCGTTCACCACCCCACCGGCCCGCAGACGAGGGGGCCGGTGGGCAAGCCCCGCCCGGCCCCCACCCCGTCGAGGGGGAGATGGCGGGCCCGCCGCCGCGAGCCCCGGCCCCCTACCCCAGGATCCGCGGGCTCAGCGCCCCGCACGGCAGGAGCTCGACCTCCGAGCCTGCGTCGCGGAGGTCCGTCAGTACGAGTTCGTCGTACATGAGGAGGCCCGTCTGTTCCGGCCAGACGATGGCCCACAGCCACAGGCCGCGGGCCTCGCCCGCGAAGACGGCGCGGTCGTCCGGGGCGCCCTTGACGTGCCACAGCGGGGTGGGGCGGCCCGCGGCGACGACCTTGGCGTGCGGCGGGGCGGAGACGTTGATGTAGGGGCCGGGATCGGGGGCGTCGATGCCGGCGAAGCGGGAGCCGAGGCCCACTCCGAGCTCCTCCGCGACCAGCAGCAGCTCCCCGAGGCCGCCGAGCGGCCCCGGGCCGGTGCAGGCCACGGCGGTGGCGCGGCCTCCGCTGCGGTCGTCACCGGCGCTCGCGACGCCGGTGAACAGCCAGCCGACCGGGAGCGGCCACGGCATCCACACGGGCACGTTCGCCCGGTTGACGACGACCTCCAGCCCTTCGACGCTGGGCGGGATCACAGGCTGTAGCGGGTGGACGGCGCCGTGCACCGCGCACTGCCAGGAGTCGGAGAAGAGGCCGGGCGCACGGACCCGGCCACCGCACTTCGGGCAACTCGGTTCGCCCCTCATAAGAAGCACGCTCCTCCCCGCCCGGGGCGTCGTCAAGACGCGATCACCCGTCCGGGCTCAGTCCAGTGCGACGGCCGTACGCAGAGGGTCCCGCAGATCCGTGCCGCGCGCGAGCCAGCGCTCCTGGAGCGCGGCGGCTCCGTGGACGCGCTTCCAGGCGGCCTCGTTCGCCGTCATCGGGAGCAGCGGGAGGAAGCGGACGGGATCCATGGGCTCGTCGAGCTCCAGGTCCTCGACGAGCCCGCCGGGCTCGGCGACGAGTACGGAGCTGAACGGGGCGCCGTCCCACAGCGGTTCGCCGACGTCGAGCGAGGCTCCGGGGGCGACGATGAGCCCCTCGACCATCGGGGAGGCCGCCAGCACCGCCAGCGGCCGCAGCAGCTTGTCGGTGGGTGCGAGCCCCGCCCGTACGGTCAGCACCAGTTCGGCACGGGGGCCGCGCACCGGGTCGGCCACGACGGCGGTGGGGTCGGTCATCGGGTGTGCGGACATGCCGAGGGTCGCGTACCGGACGAGGTCGCCGTCGGTGAAGCGGAGGACCTCGATGCGGTCGGTGCCCAGGAAGGTGACGGAGGCGCGGGCGTCGGGTTCACCGAGCGTGCTGCGCAGCCGGGCTTCGACGAGGGCCAGAATTTCTGCCATGCAGCGAGCATAGAACTCGTATCCGCCGGGTAAAGGGCGGGTCTTGACCATCCGTCGGCTGATAGTGTTGACAGCTGGTCGGGGCCGCACTCAGAAGAGTTGTTTCAGGGCTCCGGCGACAGGACGTCCCTCACGGGGGACCGGCCGGAGGAGGTGGGGCTGCGATGGACCGAAGTCGATCGTGCAGTACCAATCGCTCTTCGGCGTCCGTCAAGGGCGGCTCCAGCCACCTTTGATCTTCTGATCAGCAGAAGAGCGACGGCAGAACTTTGTCCTCCCGTCCTGTTTCCCTCCGCCGGCCCCGGGCTGCCCGCCCCCGGTGCGCAGAGGGCCTCCCACCCGTACGGTCCGCAGCCGTGCGCGAGAAGGAGCCTGCCATGTCGATGCTGCCCTACCTCCGTGCCGCCGTCCGTCCGGCACTGCGCAAGTCCACCCCCGTACAGCCCGGCTACGACACCACCCGCGACCCCTCGGCCAGCAGTGCGGTGGTCGACTGCGCCGTGTACCGCGACGGCCGGCGCGCCCAGGGGGACTGCCTGACGCCCCGTGAGGCCCTGCGCCGGGTCCGTGAGGACGGCGGCTTCGCCTGGATCGGACTGCACGAGCCCACCCACGACGAGTTCGCCGGGATCGCCGCCACCTTCGGGCTGCACCCGCTCGCCGTGGAGGACGCGGTGCACGCGCACCAGCGGCCGAAGCTGGAGCGGTACGACGAGACCCTCTTCACGGTGTTCAAGACGATCCACTACGTGGAGCACGCCGAACTGACCGCGACCAGCGAGGTGGTGGAGACCGGCGAGGTGATGTGCTTCACGGGCCCCGACTTCGTGATCACCGTCCGGCACGGCGGCCAGGGCTCCCTGCGGAGCCTGCGCCACCGCCTCCAGGACGACCCGGAGCTGCTCTCGCGGGGCCCGTCGGCGGTGCTGCACTCCATCGCCGACCACGTGGTCGACGGGTACATCGCGGTCGCGGCGGCGGTACAGGACGACATCGACGAGGTGGAGAGCGCGGTCTTCGCCACCCCCGCCAAGGGCGTCGCCCGGGGCGGCGACGCGGGCCGGATCTACCAGCTCAAGCGGGAGGTGCTGGAGTTCAAGCGGGCGGTGTCGCCGCTGCTGCGGCCGATGGAGCTGCTGAGCGAGCGGCCGATGCGGCTGGTGGACCCGGACATCCAGAAGTACTTCCGGGACGTGGCCGACCACCTGGCCCGGGTGCACGAGCAGGTCATCGGCTTCGACGAGCTGCTGAACTCGATCCTCCAGGCGAACCTGGCCCAGGCCTCGGTCGCGCAGAACGAGGACATGCGCAAGATCACCTCCTGGGCGGCGATCATCGCCGTGCCGACGATGATCTGCGGCGTGTACGGGATGAACTTCGACCACATGCCGGAGCTGCACTGGAAGTACGGCTATCCCCTGGTGATGGCCGCGATCGTCGGCAGCTGTTTCGCCATCCACCGCACCCTCCGGCGCAACGGCTGGCTGTAGCGGGCGGGAGCGCACCGCCTACGCTGTGCGCATGACTCTCAGCGCGCTCGACCTGGCCCTCGTCGAGGAGGCCTCCAAGAAGTCCGGCCTGATCTGGGTCCGCGGCACCGGCGCCGACCGGGCCCTGTGGCACGCCTGGGTGGACGGCGCCGCGCACGTGCTCGGCGACGGCCCCGGCGAGCAGCCCTTCCCCGGGCTCACCGACGGCACCTCGGCGGAGGTGACCGTACGCAGCAAGGACAAGGGCGGCCGGCTCGTGGCCTGGACCGCGGACGTACGGGAGCTCGTGCCCGGCAGCGAGTCCTGGGAGGCCGCCGTCGCCGAGCTGAAGGGCAAGCGGCTGAACGCGCCGGACTCGGAGCGGATGACGGAGCGCTGGGCCCGCGAGTGCCGGCTGCTGCGCCTGGAGCCGGTGGCCGTGGCGGACGGACTGCCGACCGGTTCGCTGGCGGCGCGGCCGGTGGGCTCCCCGGCCGTCACCCGCAGGCCGATCCCGGCGGGCCTGCCGAAGCTGCTGCTGAAGCGGAAGAAGGCCAAGCGCTAGGGGGCGTCCCGGCCGTCGGGGCTCAGCCCGTGGGGTCGGCGCCCTGGCCGGAGGACTTCGAGGGCGCCGGGGATGCGCCGGGGGCGGTGCCCTTGCCGTCCTTGGTGGTCGGCAGCTGGCTGCCGTAGTCCACGGTCTGGTCCGGTGCGGGCGCCTCCAGCGGGAAGGGCTTGCCCCACTCGGACAGCTCCACCCGGCCGGCGCCGCCCGCCCGCTCCATCAGCAGCGGGTACGGGGTCCCCTCCAGGGACACCGACAGCTTGCCGCCCTTGCCCGCGTCCGCGGAGACGGGGACCGCGCGGGTGTGCCCGACGGTGGTGTAGGCGCCCTTGGTGAGCTTGCCCTGGAGGCCGAGCAGCCCGTCCAGCAGGACGTGCATGTCGGTGAACCCGCGGAACTGCTTGTAAGAGGGGTCGGCCTCGGGCACCTTCACGTACTTGTCGCCGAGCTTGCCCGCCGAGTCCGACTTCCCCCAGAAGGCCGCGCTGGCCTTCAGGTACAGCTGTTCGCCGACCCGCAGCAGCTGGAAGGTGTCCTCGGCCGACTTCACCTCGCCGGAACCGCCGTCGGCCTTCAGCCGCATGTCGAGGGTGAAGGTCTTCCCGCCGGTGACCAGCGTGCCCGCCAGGTGGACCGAGTTCGCCGCGGTCGCGGCCGCCTTGGCCTGGCCCTCGATCTTGTCGGCGGCGAGCTTGCCGACGCCGTTCGTGCCCTTGTCGGGGTCCGTCTTCTCCGCGCAGCCCGTCCCGGCGACGGCGAGGCCGGCGCAGAGGGCACCGATGAAGGCGGCCCGGCGCAGCCGTACGGCGGGGGTGTGGGCGGTCACGGGCGTGTGCCTTCCGTCGGGGGTCTGCGGCAGCAGGCAGCGTACCCGTCCGGGGGCGCGGCCCCGGCGGACCCCCGGACACACCCCGGCCGGACGGCCCCACCAGGACGCCTTCCCCCGCCACGGGCTAGCCTGAGGCACGGCACGACTGTTGATGGACGCTCTAGGAGGCGCACGGATGGCTGCAGGCGCCCCGCGGATCTTCGTCTCGCATCTGTCGGGTGTGCCCGTCTTCGACCCCAACGGCGACCAGGTCGGCCGCGTCCGCGACCTCGTCGCGATGCTGCGGGTCGGCGGCCGTCCGCCCCGGCTGCTGGGCCTGGTGGTCGAGGTCGTCAGCCGGCGCCGGATCTTCCTGCCCATGACCCGGGTGACGGGCGTGGAGTCGGGCCAGGTCATCACCACCGGTGTCGTCAACATGCGGCGGTTCGAGCAGCGCCCCACCGAGCGGCTGGTCCTCGGCGAGCTGCTGGACCGGCGGGTGCGCCTCGTGGACGGCGGCGAGGAGGTCACCGTCCTGGACGTGGCCATCCAGCAGCTGCCGGCCCGCCGGGACTGGGAGATCGACCGGATCTTCGTGCGCAAGGGCAAGGGCGGCGCACTGCGCCGGCGCGGCGAGACGCTGACCGTGGAGTGGTCGGCGGTCACCGGCTTCTCCCTGGAGGAGGAGGGCCAGGGTGCCGAGAACCTGGTCGCGACCTTCGAGCAGATGCGCCCGGCGGACCTGGCGAACGTCCTGCACCACCTGACGCCGAAGCGGCGCGCCGAGGTGGCCAACGCCCTCGACGACGACCGGCTGGCGGACGTCCTGGAGGAGCTGCCCGAGGACGACCAGGTGGAGATCCTCGGGAAGCTGAAGGAGGAGCGCGCCGCCGACGTCCTGGAGGCCATGGACCCGGACGACGCGGCCGACCTGCTCTCCGAGCTGCCGGAGGAGGAGAAGGAGCGGCTGCTGACGCTGATGCAGCCGGACGACGCGGCCGACGTGCGGCGCCTGCTGTCGTACGAGGAGAACACCGCGGGCGGTCTGATGACCACCGAGCCGATCGTGCTGCGCCCGGACGCCACCGTCGCCGACGCGCTGGCCCGCGTGCGCAAGTCCGACCTGTCGCCGGCGCTGGCCGCGCAGGTCTACGTCTGCCGGCCGCCGGACGAGACGCCGACGGGCAAGTACCTGGGGACGGTGCACTTCCAGCGGCTGCTGCGGGACCCCCCGTTCACCCTGGTCAGCTCCCTGGTGGACGCGGACCTGCCGCCGCTGCGCCCGGACGCCTCGCTGCCTGCGGTGACCAGCTACCTGGCCGCGTACAACATGGTCGCGGCGCCCGTCGTCGACGAGAGCGGTTCGCTGCTGGGCGCGGTCACCGTGGACGACGTGCTGGACCACCTGCTGCCCGACGACTGGCGGGAGACGGACTTCCACTCCGAGGAGGCCCTGCGTGGGCACTGAGCGCGGGCGCGGCGATGCGGCGCGCGAGCGGCGCCGGGAGAGGCGCGAGCAGGCCCGGGAGGGGCTGTCGGAGCGGCTGGAGGAGGCCGCCGAGCGGCTCCGCAACGAGCGGACGGAACGTTCCGCCGAACGGGCGAGGAGCGCGGCGCCCGCGGGGGCGAGCGCGCTGACGCGGTCGCGCGTACGGCTGGACCAGCCGCGCGCGGCTCGCCGCAAGCTGCTGCCCGAGTACGACCCGGAGGCCTTCGGGCGGCTGTCGGAGCGGGTGGCGCGGTTCCTCGGCACGGGCCGGTTCATCGTCTGGATGACCCTGGTCATCGTGGTGTGGGTGCTGTGGAACATCTTCGCGCCGGACTCGCTGCGCTTCGACCAGTACCCGTTCATCTTCCTGACGCTGATGCTGTCCCTCCAGGCCTCGTACGCGGCCCCGCTGATCCTGCTCGCTCAGAACCGGCAGGACGACCGGGACCGGGTCACCCACGAGCAGGACCGCAAGCAGAACGAGCGCTCCATCGCGGACACGGAGTACCTGACCCGGGAGATCGCGGCGCTGCGGATGGGCCTGGGCGAGGTCGCCACCCGCGACTGGATCCGCTCGGAGTTCCAGGACCTGATCAAGGAGATGGACGAGCGGCGCCTATTCCCCGGTGAAAGTGACGAAGGCGACCGCTGATCGGCTTACCTGAGCGCTGCTGCCGAGCCGTACCATCGGGGACATGGCTACCGAGACACCCTCCGCCGCCGTGCCGGAGCAGGACGCGATCCTGGACGCGCTGGCGACGGTCAACGACCCCGAGATCCACCGGCCGATCACCGAGCTCGGCATGGTCAAATCGGTGGAGATCGGCGAGGGCGGCGCCGTCGCCGTCACGGTCTACCTCACGGTGTCGGGCTGCCCCATGCGCGAGACCATCACCAAGAACGTCACCGAGGCCGTCGAGAAGGTCGCGGGCGTCACCTCCGTCGCCGTCTCCCTGGACGTGATGAGCGACGAGCAGCGCAAGGAGCTGGCGGCCACCCTGCGCGGCGGCACCGCCGAGCGCGAGGTGCCCTTCGCCAAGCCGGGCTCGCTGACCCGCGTCTACGCGGTCGCCTCCGGCAAGGGCGGCGTCGGCAAGTCCTCCGTCACGGTCAACCTGGCGGCGGCGATGGCGGCCGACGGCCTGAAGGTCGGCGTGGTCGACGCGGACATCTACGGCCACAGCGTGCCGCGGATGCTCGGCGTGGAGGGCAAGCCGACCCAGGTCGAAAACATGATCATGCCGCCGTCCGCGAACGGCGTGAAGGTCATCTCCATCGGCATGTTCACCCCGGGCAACGCCCCGGTGGTGTGGCGCGGCCCGATGCTGCACCGGGCGCTCCAGCAGTTCCTGGCGGACGTGTTCTGGGGCGACCTGGACGTGCTGCTGCTGGACCTGCCGCCGGGCACCGGCGACATCGCCATCTCGGTCGCGCAGCTGGTGCCGAACGCCGAGATCCTCGTCGTGACCACCCCGCAGCAGGCCGCCGCGGAGGTCGCGGAGCGGGCCGGCTCGATCGCGGTGCAGACGCACCAGAAGATCGTCGGCGTCGTCGAGAACATGTCGGGCCTGCCGTGCCCGCACTGCGACGAGATGGTGGACGTGTTCGGCTCGGGCGGCGGCCAGAAGGTCGCCGACGGCCTGACCAAGACGGTCGGCGCGACGGTCCCCGTGCTCGGCACGATCCCGATCGACGTCCGGCTGCGCGAGGGCGGCGACGACGGCAAGCCGGTCGTCCTGTCCGACCCGGACTCCCCGGCGGGCGCGGCCCTGCGCACCATCGCCGGCAAGCTGGGCGGCCGCGCCCGCGGCCTCTCGGGCATGAGCCTGGGCATCACGCCGCGGAACAAGTTCTAGGGGAAGGTGCGGCGACCCGCGGGGTTCGCGCAGCGCAAGGGCACCGCCGCCGGGCGGTGCCCTTTCCCGTACCTACTCGTACGCCGCGAGGTCCGCGATGGCCGAGAAGCCCAGCCCGTACGCGCTCATCCCCCGCCCGTACGCGCCCAGGTGCACCCCGCTCCCGGTGGAGCCGGCCAGCACCCACCCGAACTCCGACTCCCGGTAGTGGAACGGCGTCGGCTCCCCGTCCACCGGCAGCGACAGCGTCGACCAGTCCGGCCCCGCGAGGTCGTCGGCGAGCTCCCAGGCGGCCTCGGTCTGCTGGTCGAGCCAGTCGTCGCGGCGGGTGTGGTCCATCTGCGGCGGCCAGCTGTACGACAGCAGCCCCGACCCGGCCAGCCAGGCCGCCGAGGAGACCGAGGTGGCCTCCAGGACGCCGGTGCCGTCGCCGCTGCGGCGCAGGGGGTTGCCCGCGACGGTGACCACCACCGCGAAGCGGTCCTTCTCGCCGGTGGCGATCTCGCCCCGGGCGGACGGCTCGTCGCCGTGGCCGGTGGAGCCGTGCTCCACGCTGCCGTCGGCGCCGGTGCCGACCTGCATGAGCCAGCGGGGGCCGGTGAAGGCCCCGTCCAGGCCGTACCAGGGGAATTCCGCGCTCAGGTAGCCCGCCGCCCCCCGGCGGGCCTTCGGGAACGGTGCGGCGGCTTCCGGGGGCTGGCCCGGGGCGGCCTGGCCGCCGGTATGTTCCGGGGGCTCGGTCTGCGCGGGTGGTGCGTCTTCGGGGGCTTCGGCAGGCTGCGCGCCTACACGGCTGCTGCTCGTCGTCTCCATGGGCGGCCTCTCGTTCCGTGGGGTCCGGAACGGCCCTCCCCCTCGCTTGGCTGGGGGGACCCCCACCCTCGGGCGTCCTCGGTCCGGACAGATGGAGGATAGCCATCCGGCCCCGGATCGACGGGCAGGCTGCGGATCAGGTGGCGTCGGCGTCGAAGGGGGTACGGGGCTCCTGGGCCGGTGCTGCGGGCTTCTTCAGCAGGTCCGGACCGGTGCCCGCGGCGGGCGTGGCGGACGGCGCGGCGGCGGCCTGGGCCGCGTCGGCCTCCCGGCCGTTCACCGCGTCGGTGACCTCGTTCAGCTCCTTGCGGAGGTCGAAGCTGCTGCGCAGGTCCTGGAGGTCCTCGTTCTCGGTGAGCTGCTTGCGGATGAAGGTCTTCGGGTTCAGGTCCTCGAACTCGAAGTCCTTGAACTCGGGGCCCAGTTCGGAGCGGATGTCCTGCTTGGCGCTGTCCGAGAACGCGCGGATCTTCCGGATGAAGCCGGAGACGTCCTGGATCACCTTCGGCAGCTTGTCGGGGCCGAAGACGAGGATGGCGAGCACCACGATGGTGACCAGCTCGAGTGCGCCTATGTCGTTGAACACCTTGCCGCTCCTCGGCTCTCTCCACATCCGGCCCGGTCAACGGTACCCGGCGTTCCCTGCGCTCCCCTACGCCGGTGCACGAGCGTTCACGGATTCACCCGGGCGTCATCCGGTATTCGTGTGGCGGAGCGGCCGCCCGGGGCCCGTCCCGGGGCCCGGCCGGGGCGTCTCAGGAGCCGCTCGCCGAGCCGAGGACCACGTCCAGGGTGCGTTCCCTGCCGTCGCGCAGCACGGTCAGGCCCAGGCGGTCGCCGGGCCGGTGGGCCCTGATCTTGATGATCAGCTCGTCGCCGCCGTGCACGCGTACGCCGTCCACCTTGGTGATCACGTCGCCGGGCCGGATCCCGGCGCGGGCGCCGGGCCCGTCGGCCACCACGGAGGGCTTGCCGTCCTCGCCCTTGGCGTCGACCCGGGCTCCGTCGCCCTTGTACTCCATGTCCAGGGTGACGCCGATGACGGGGTGGGTGGCGCGGCCGGTGCGGATGAGTTCCTCGGCGACCCGTTTGCCCTGGTTGACGGGGATGGCGAAGCCGAGGCCGATGCTGCCGCTCTGGCGGGTGGGGTCGTCGCCGTCCTCGCCCTTGTCGGCGCCGCGGATGGCGCTGTTGATGCCGATCACGTGGGCGCGGGAGTCGAGGAGCGGGCCGCCGGAGTTGCCGGGGTTGATGGGGGCGTCGGTCTGGAGGGCGTCGACGTAGCTGATGTCGCTGCCGTCGCGTTTGCCGCCGCCGGCGGTGATGGGGCGGCCCGTGGCGCTGATGATGCCCGAGGTGACCGTGTTGGAGAGGTCGAAGGGGGCGCCGATGGCCACCACCGGGTCGCCCACGCGGACGTTCTCGGAGTTCCCGAGCGCCAGCGGGCGCAGGCCCCGGACCCCGTTGACCTTCACCACGGCCAGGTCGTAGCCGCCGTCGCGGCCGACCAGCTCGGCGGTGACGCTCTCGCCGGTGCTGAAGGTGACCGTTATGTCGCGGGCGTCGGCGACGACGTGGTTGTTCGTCAGGATGTGGCCCTGCTCGTCCAGCACGAAGCCGGTCCCGGTGCCGCTGCCGCCGCCCCCGCTGACGTGCAGGGTGACCACGCCGGGCAGTGCGGTCGCGGCGATGCCGGCCACGCTGTCGGGGGCCCGGCCCTTGTTGTCGGCGGCGGCCTGCGGGAGCTCCAGGCGGGTGCTCGTGCGCCGCTCGGAGAGGATGCCGAGGTAGCCGCCGGCGCAGCCCGCGAGGAGGGCGATGACGGCGCCGACGACCGCCAGCTGCCACAGCGCGGGCGCGCCGCGCGGCGCCTTGCCCTGGTCGACGACCTGGAGCGGGCCGGCGGCCCAGGGGTCGTAGCGGGGGCCGGGAGCGGAGCCGGGGTCCGGGTCCGGACCGGGCGCCGCCGGGTCCGGGACCGTGTCCGCTTCCGGGCCCGGCTCCGGGATGGCCGCGGGCCGGCTCCACCACGTCGGAGCCGGACCGTTCTGCTGACTGTCGGACATGGGCGCTCCCCCGCGGGCCTGGCGCACCGCGGGGCGGCGCGTGTGCCGCAGATTCAACCAGGTACCCGGGCCCCTCGGGGCCCGGGTCAGCGGGAGAGGGACACCGGCTGCGCCGTCGCCGGGGCCGAGGAGGCCGCCGTGGGCAGCTGTCCCACCGGGACCGGGCCGGTCGTCACGCCGGGGGTCGGGACCCGGTCGCGCACGAAGGCGTCGGTCAACGGCACCGCGGGTCCGGGCCTGGTCGCGGGCGCCTCGCCCCGGGCGTTCGGCTCGATCCCGTCCAGCGGCAGGGTGCCGCCGAGCGCGATCGCGGCCAGCGACACGGCTCCCGCCGCCACGAAGGCGAAGCGGCGTCGGGGACGGCCCACCTCGTGGATGCGGAAACCCTCGCGCGGGGCGGCCGGAGCGGAGTACCCGAACGAGGAGAACGGGTCGACGCCCGGGGCCGGGGGCGCGAGCGGAGCCCCCGGTCCACCGGTCGGCCCGGCGGGCCCGGCGGGCCCTGCAGGCCCGTCCGGGCCCGCCCCCGGCAGCCCCTGGAGCCGGGCCAGCAGCCCGGCCGACAGTGGCGGCGGTGCGCTCTCCACGAACAGGGTCTTCAGCCGGCGCTGCGCGTCGGCCTCGGCCTTGCACTTGGCGCAGGTCGCCAGGTGCGCCAGCACCCGCTCGCGCGCGTCGTGCTTCAACTCCCCGTCCACCAGGGCGGCGAGCCGGTCGCCCAGGTGCTGTTCGGCGGGGGAGGGACTGGCTCCGCTCACTCGGCTCCGCCCTCTCCCCCGGCGCCCGGCGCGCCCACCGCCACGCCCGCAAGCGCGCGCTGCTCGGCGCGGGCCTCGGGAGAGCGGTGCTTGAGCGCCTTGCGCAGGTGCGAGCGGCCCCGGTGGATGCGGCTGCGGACGGTGCCGAGCTTCACGCCGAGCGTGGCGGCGATCTCCTCGTAGGACAGGCCCTCGATGTCGCAGAGCACCACGGCGGCGCGGAACTCGGGCGCGAGGGTGTCCAGCGCCTGCTGCACGTCGGCGTCGAAGTGGGTGTCGTGCAGGACCTGCTGGGGGGAGGGCTCGCGGCTCGGCAGCCGCTCGGCGGCGTCGTCGCCGAGCGCGTCGAAGCGGATCCGCTGCTTGCGGCGCACCATGTCCAGGAACAGGTTCGTGGTGATGCGGTGCAGCCAGCCCTCGAAGGTGCCGGGAGTGTAGGTGGACAGCGAGCGGAAGACGCGGACGAAGACCTCCTGCGTCAGGTCCTCGGCGTCGTGCTGGTTGCCCGTCAGGCGGTAGGCGAGGCGGTAGACCCGCGCGCTGTGCGTGCTGACGATCTCCTCCCATGAGGGAGGGGTCCACGCCTGGGAGCCCGCATCGGCGGCAAAGGTCGCGGTGGTCGCGGTGTGGGCGGTGTGGAAGCGGTCAGCAGTGTAGGTCACGGATTTCGGCTCACCCGCCGACCAGAAGAGACGTCTGAGAACGCCTCCACGATCCACAGGCGCAGCCGCACCTCCCCTGTCGGCTCTGGTGGTGTCCAGTGGAGCCCCTACCATAGCCACCCCTCCCGTCAGCTCTGGATAAGCATTTTTGCAGTAACTTTGCACGGGCCTCGGGGTCCGGACCGCCGATCTGCCCGAAGCCGTCCCCTCTATCCCGCCTCTCACCCTCCCAACGCCCGGTCCCATCTGCGGGTTCCCGACGTCAGCGGATACAGTCACCGTTGCGCCAACTATGGGGACAGGAGAGGGTCATTAGCGGCAACCGGCAGACGAGCTGGGCGTTCGCCGACGCGTTTGTCGCCGAGGACGAAGCCCTGCGATGGGCACGAGACCGGTCCAGGGAAGCGGGCCTGCGGTCCGTGTCCCCCGGCACCGGGGCCGCGCTGCGCCTGCTCGCCGCCACCGCGGACGCCAAGGCCGTCGCCGAGATCGGCACCGGGACCGGCGTCTCGGGGATCCACCTGCTGCACGGGATGCGGCCGGACGGGGTCCTGACCACGGTGGACCCCGAACCCGACCGGCAGGCCTTCGCCCGCCAGGCCTTCCGCGCGGCCGGCTTCGCGGGCAACCGCGCGCGGTTCATCCCGGGGCGGGCGCTGGACGTGCTGCCGCGGCTCGCGGACGGCGGCTACGACCTGGTCTTCTGCGACGGCGACCCGGCCGAGTCCCTCGACTACCTCGCGGAATCGTTGCGGCTGCTGAGGCCCGGGGGGCTGGTGTGCTTCGAGGGGGTCTTCGCCGACGGGCGTACGGTCGACTCGGCGGCCCAGCCGGTGGAGGTCATCCGGGTGCGGGAGCTGCTGCGCAGCGTGCGGGAGAGCCCGGCGCTGGAAGCCGCACTGCTGCCGGTCGGCGACGGGCTCCTCTGCGCGGTGCGGCGGTAGCCGTCGCCCGGGGTCACCGCTGCGCGGGCTGCTCCCCGCCCCACCCTTCGCCCGTTCCCCGGGGCTCCGCCCCACACCCCGCGCCTCGAACACCGGCGAGGCCGGATGGTGCCGCGCGTCAAAAAAACCCCGCCCCCGCCGCGGTGGGCGGCAGGGGCGGGGCAAGATCAAGTGGCCGAGGCTCAGCCGACGACCTTCTTCAGGGCGTCACCCAGGGCGTCCGCCTCGTCCGGCGTCAGCTCGACGACAAGTCGACCGCCGCCTTCGAGCGGTACGCGCATGACGATGCCTCGCCCCTCCTTGGTGACCTCGAGCGGGCCGTCGCCCGTCCGCGGCTTCATGGCCGCCATGCTCGTTCCCCTTCCTGAAACCAGCTCATCGTCAGCCGACGGCCCCGTTCAGGCGCCTAGTACCCGGCATCGAACACATTGCTTCCCAGCCATTATCCCGCATGTCAGGACCCGATGACCAACATCGGAAGGGAACGCTTGCGCAACGCGCTCGACCAAAACCACTCATTTCGGGGATCCGCCTGCGATACTTCGCCGCCGCCCCCGGGGATGGGCCCCCTCTTTGTTTGACGCACATCACATGCCCGCCCCCGGTCCCGTCCGCCATGCTGGCCCTTGCACCGGCCGGTACCGGCCGGTAGCCAAGCCCGCGACGAAGGGGGACCCCCGCCATGGCCGACAGCGTGCTCTACGAAGTCACCGACGGACTCGCGACCGTCACGATCAACCGGCCCGACGCGATGAACGCCATGAACACGGAGGCCAAGGTCGCCCTGCGCGACGCCGTGCAGGCGGCGGCCGCCGACACCGCCGTACGGGCGGTCCTGCTCACCGCCGCCGGGGACCGGGCCTTCTGCGTGGGCCAGGACCTCAAGGAGCACATCGGCAACCTCGCCGCCGACCGTGAGAACGGCTCGACGCTCACGATGAGCACGGTCTCCGAGCACTACAACCCGATCGTGCGGGCCCTGACGGAGATGCCCAAGCCCGTCGTGGCCGCGGTCAACGGCGTCGCCGCCGGGGCCGGCTTCGGGTTCGCGCTCGCCGCGGACTTCCGCGTCGTCGCCGAGACCGCGTCCTTCAACACCTCGTTCGCCGGGGTCGCGCTGACCGCCGACTCCGGGGTGTCCTGGACCCTGCCCCGGCTGATCGGCGCCTCCCGGGCCTCCGACCTGCTGCTGTTCCCCCGCTCCGTCAAGGCGCAGGAGGCGTACGAGCTCGGCATCGTGAACCGGCTCGTGCCCGCGGAGTCGCTGCGCGCGGAGGCCGAGAAGGTGGCCCGCGCCCTCGCCTCGGGCCCGACGGTGGCCTACGCGGCCCTGAAGGAGTCCCTGGCGTACGGGGCCTCGCACTCCCTCTCCGAGGCCCTGGAGCGCGAGGACGTCCTCCAGACCCGCGCGGGGGCCTCCGAGGACCACTCCATCGCCGTGCAGGCGTTCCTCGCGAAGCAGCCGCCGCGGTACCTGGGCCGCTGACGCCTCACCCCTCGCGGGAGACGCAGCCCGCGAGGTGGTCGTTGACCAGGCCGCACGCCTGCATCAGGGCGTAGGCCGTGGTCGGCCCGACGAAGCGGATGCCCGCTTTCTTCAGGGCCTTGGCCAGGGCCGTGGACTCCGGGGTCACCGCCGGCACGTCGGCGGTGCTCCTCGGGGCCCGGCCCGGCTTCTGCGGGGCGTGGGACCAGATCAGCTCGTCCAGCTCCCCCGCCCCCCAGCCGGCCAGCACCTGCGCGTTGGCGAGGGTGGCCTCGATCTTGGCCCGGTTGCGGATGATCCCCTCGTCGCCCATCAGCCGCTCGGCGTCCGCCGGGCCGAACTCCGCGACCGCCGCGATCTCGAAGTCCGCGAAGGCTTTGCGGAAGCCCTCGCGGCGGCGCAGGATCGTGATCCAGGACAGGCCGGACTGGAAGGCCTCCAGGCACAGCCGTTCGTACAGGGCGTCGTCCCCGTGGACGGGCTTGCCCCATTCGGTGTCGTGGTAGACGACGTAGTCCTCCGTGGACAGCCCCCACGGACAGCGCAGCCCGCCGTCCGGGCCCGCGGCCAGTCCCGCGCCGCTCACCGCTCGTCCTTCGTGAGGTCGACCCGGTCCGCCGGGGCGGGCTGGGCTCGCGCGGCCGTCAGCTCCGCGATCCGCGCGTCCCGCTCCGCCAGCTCGGCCGCGAGCCGGTCCAGTACGTCGTCCACCTCGGCCATCCGGTAGCCGCGCGGCGCGACCGGCAGCCGGAGCGCGTCGATGTCCGCCCGTACGACCGGCCGGCTCTCCGGGAGCGCGTCCGCCACCCGGTCCGGCTCGGCCTCGGGCAGCACGGCCTCGGCACCTCCGCCGACGACCGCGAGGGTGACCGCGGCCACCACCACGACCAGCGCGATCAGCAAGAACCAGAACACGATCAACTCCCCTGAGAGACTCCTGCCCCTCAGGTTAAGGTCGCAGACGAGGCGCGAGGGTCGCCGAAGGAGGAAAGAGCAGGATGCTGCGACTGGGCAGGCGCGAGTTCGACACCCACGAGCCGGTGATCATGGCCATCGTGAACCGCACCCCGGACTCCTTCTACGACCAGGGCGCCACCTTCCGCGACGAGCCCGCCCTCGACCGGGTGGAGCAGGCCGTGGCCGAGGGCGCGGCGATCATCGACATCGGCGGGGTGAAGGCCGGCCCCGGCGAGCACGTGGACGCGGCGGAGGAGGCCCGGCGCACGGTCGGTTTCGTGGCGGAGGTGCGCCGCCGCCACCCGGACGTGGTGATCAGCGTGGACACCTGGCGGCACGAGGTCGGGGAGGCGGTCTGCGAGGCCGGGGCGGACGTGCTGAACGACGCGTGGGGCGGGGTGGACCCCAAGCTGGCGGAGGTCGCCGCGCGCTACGGCGCGGGCATCGTCTGCACCCACGCGGGCGGGGTCGAGCCGCGCACGCGGCCGCACCGGACCTCGTACGAGGACGTGATGGAGGACATCCTGCGCGTCACGGTCGGCCTCGCGGAGCGGGCCGAGGCCCTCGGCGTGTCCCGGGAGTCGATCATGATCGACCCGGGCCACGACTTCGGGAAGAACACCCGGCATTCACTGGAAGCCACCCGCCGGCTCGCGGAGATGACCGAAACCGGTTGGCCAGTACTGGTCTCCCTGTCCAACAAGGACTTCGTCGGCGAGACCCTCGACAAGCCGGTCAAGGAGCGCCTGCTCGGCACCCTGGCGACCACGGCCGTCTCGGCCTGGCTCGGCGCGCAGGTCTACCGCGTCCACGAGGTCGCGGAGACGAAGCAGGTCCTCGACATGGTCCGCTCGATCCAGGGGCACCGCCCGCCGGCGGTCGCCCGCCGCGGACTGGCCTAGCGAACCCCGTGAGGCCACCGCCCACCGGCCCGGGGGCCGGTGGGCGGTGGCCCGCGCCGCTACTTGCCGACTTCCTTCGTCACCAGCGCGATGGCCTCGTCCACGTCGTCCGTGACGTGGAAGAGGTAGAGGTCCTTCTCCGAGGCCTTGCCCTGGGCGATGACCGTGTTCCGCAGCCATTCGATCAGGCCGCCCCAGTACTCCGTGCCGAACAGCACGATGGGGAACCTGGTGATCTTCTGCGTCTGGACCAGGGTCAGCGCCTCGAACATCTCGTCCAGGGTGCCGAGTCCGCCCGGCAGGACCACGAAGCCCTGGCTGTACTTCACGAACATCGTCTTGCGGACGAAGAAGTACCGGAAGTTCAGCCCGAGATCGACGTGCTGGTTGAGCCCCTGCTCGAAGGGCAGCTCGATGCCCAGGCCCACGGAGATGCCGTTCGCCTCGCGGGCGCCCTTGTTGGCCGCCTCCATGGCGCCCGGACCGCCGCCGGTGATCACCGCGAAGCCGGCCTCGACGAGCGCGCTGCCGATCCGTACGCCGGCCTCGTACTCCGGCGAGTCCACCGGAGTGCGGGCCGAGCCGAACACGCTGATCGCGGGCGGCAGCTCCGCCAGCGTGCCGAAGCCCTCGATGAACTCCGACTGGATGCGCAGGACCCGCCAGGGATCGGTGTGCACCCACTCGGAGGGCCCGGCGGAGTCCAGCAGCCGCTGGTCCGTCGTACTGCCCGCCTGCACCTGGCCCCGCCTGCGCAGCACCGGCCCGAGCTGCTGCTCCTCGGGCCGTCGGCGGGACCCTTCGGGGTTGCCCATGATGTGCTCCCTCCTGCTGATCGTTGGATCAGGTTAGGCGCACAAAAGTGACGGGAGGTGGAATTCAGGAGGTCAGCCAGGCACGGAGTCGTTCCTCGCAGTGCAGGATGGCCTTCGTCTCGACACGCTCGTCGACCTTGTGGGCCAGCAGCGCGTCACCCGGCCCGTAGTTGACCGCCGGGACGCCGAGCGCGCTGAAGCGGGAGACGTCCGTCCAGCCGAACTTGGGCATCGGGCGGCCGCCGACCGCCTCCATGAAGGCCGCCGCGGCCGGGTGGGACAGGCCGGGCAGGGCGCCGCCGGAGGAGTCGTCGACCACGAACTCGGCGATGTCGCAGTCCGCGAAGACCTCCCGGACGTGGGCCAGCGCGTCGGCCTCGCTGCGGTCGGGGGCGTAGCGGAAGTTCACGGTGACCGTGCAGGCGTCCGGGATGACGTTGTTGGCGACGCCGCCCTCGATGCGGACCGCGTTGAGGCCCTCGTGGTACTCCAGTCCGTCGATGACGGGCTTGCGGGGCTCGTACGCGGCCAGCTTCGCCAGGATCGGGCTCGCGGCGTGGATGGCGTTGGAGCCCATCCAGCTGCGCGCGGAGTGGGCGCGCTCGCCCCTGGTGCGCAGCAGTACGCGCAGGGTGCCCTGGCAGCCGCCCTCGACCTCGGCGTTGGAGGGTTCCAGCAGTACGGCGAAGTCGCCGGCCAGCCAGTCGGGGTGGGCGTCGGCGACCTTGCCGAGGCCGTTGAGGTCGGCGGCCACCTCCTCCTGGTCGTAGAAGACGAAGGTGAGGTCGCGGTTGGGCTCGGGGACGGTCGCCGCGATCCTCAGCTGTACGGCGACCCCGGACTTCATGTCCGTCGTGCCGCAGCCCCACAGGACGTCGTTCTCGTCCAGGCGGGACGGGACGTTGTCGGCGATCGGCACGGTGTCGAGGTGGCCGGCCAGTACGACGCGCTCGGCGCGGCCGAGGTCCGTGCGGGCCACGACGTTGTTGCCGAGGCGGTCGACGGTGAGGTGTGGGAGGGCGCGCAGCGCGGCCTCCACCAGGTCGGCGAGCACCTTCTCGTCGCCGCTCACGGAGGGGATGTCGACGAGCCGGGCGGTCAGCTCGGCAGCGTCCAGGGTGAGGTCCAGCTCGGATTCGGACATGGAACTGACCCTAACGCCCCGGGATGGGCGGGAAGCGGGAGCGTCCGGCCGGTGGACGGTTTATCGGCCTCAAGTACGGTGGGCCGCGTGTCCGAGACCGATCGCTCCCGCCCCCGCCGCCGCCGGCCGTTCCGCAAGGCCGTCGGCCTGGTCGTCCTGCTCGGGGTGATCGGGTACTTCGTCGTCCAGCGGGATTCCAACAACGGCGCCTCGTACTGCACGGCTTCGGCGACCGGGGCGGCGGGTTCCGCGGGTGCGGGGACCGTCCAGACGTACGAGATGACCCCGGAGCAGGCGGCGAACGCGGCGACGATAGCCGCCGTCGGGATCTCCAAGGGGCTGCCGGACCGGGCGGTGACCATCGCGCTGGCGACGGCGATGCAGGAGTCGGCGCTGCGCAACCTCGACCACGGGGACCGCGATTCGCTGGGGCTGTTCCAGCAGCGGCCCTCGCAGGGCTGGGGCACGCCGGAGCAGATCATGGACCCGGTGTACTCGGCGGGGATCTTCTACGACCGTCTCGCCGAGATCAAGGGCTACACCCGGCTGCCGCTGACGGTGGCGGCTCAGAAGGTCCAGCTCAGCGGTTTCCCGCAGGCGTACGCGAAGCACGAGCCGGACGCGACGGTCCTGACGGCCGCCTTCGGCGAGAGCGGCACGCCGGCCTCCCTGTCCTGCTCCGGTCCGGCGCCCGCGGCGGGCGACCCGGAGACGGTGCGGGCGGAGCTGGCCCGGGCCTTCGGGGCGCCGGCGCGGGAGGCGCTGGGCGCGGGCCGGGCGGGCGCTCCGGCCGCGCGGCCGGCGTCGGGCGGGTCCGTGGCCGAGGCGGAGGTCGGGCTGCGGCTCAAGGAGGGCGGCGGTCCGGCGGAGGCGCGGCGCGGGCGGGCGATGGCCCATTGGGCGGTGGCCCGGTCGAAGGAGCTGGGTATCGGCCGGGTGTCGTACGACGGCTCCTCGTGGGTGGCCGGCCGGGACGGCGGCGCGTGGCGGGGCAAGGGCGGCGGCGGCCGCAAGGCCGGTGCCGGGGACCCGCACGACGCGGCTCCGGGCGAGGTACGGATCTTCATGGCCCGCGCCACCGCCCGCTGAGCGGCGCCACGGCCCGCGTACGCCCCCGGCGCGCGGGCGCCCGGCCGCGGCACCCCGGCGGCACGGTCAGGCGTACGGCCCGTCACCCGGGAGGGGTGTCCACGCGTTCGGCCCGTACACCCGGAAGGCGGACAGAACCGCAGGTCGGCACGGGTGCGGTGCTCTTGTCACGGAAGCCGATTAAACGATGCGTTACCGATCCTTTACCCGGCGGGTCCGCAACTCCCCGCACCCCGGGAGCGGTTGTACACGGCGTACTCAGCCGCTACCGCTTAGGAGCATCATGACCCTCCCCCTGACCCGTCGGATCGCCCGCGCCGCGCTTCTCCTCGCAGCCGGTACCGCTCCCGTGGTCGGTGCGGCAGGCGCCGCCAGCGCGGCCGACGCCGTGGGCCTGGAGTCCCTGCCGAAGCTGAACACGCTCACCGCCCCGGACACCGGGGCGGCCACCGACGCCGCGCACACCGCCACCGAGGCCCTCCCGGCCGCCGCCCCCGTCGCCGGACAGGCCACCGAGGCCGTCGGCGGCGCCGGGGCCGCCGGCCAGACGCTGGGCGGCCTGCCGGTCGCCGGCCAGCTGCCGGTCGGCCAGCTGCCGCTGGGCGGCCTGCCGCTGGGCGGCTGACCTCCGCGCCGGACCCGCGAACGCCCGAGGGGGCCGGGAGCTGCTGCTCCCGGCCCCCTCGGTCCGTTTCACGCGGGCGGCGGTGGTCAGCCGAGGCGCTTGACCGCGGCGGCGACCCGCTCGTCGGTGGCCGTGAAGGCCACCCGGACGAAGTTCGCGCCGGCCTCGCCGTAGAAGTCGCCCGGCGCGACCAGGATGCCGAGCTCGGCGAGGTGCGCGACGGTGTCCCAGCAGGGCTCGTCGCGGGTCGCCCACAGGTAGAGGCTGGCCTCGCTGTGCTCGATGCGGAAGCCGTGCGCCTCCAGGGCCGTGCGCAGCGCCTCGCGGCGGGCGGCGTAGCGGCCGCGCTGCTCCTCGACGTGGGCGTCGTCGCCGAGGGCCGCCACCGTGGCCGCCTGCACCGGGGCGGGGGTCATCATGCCGCCGTGCTTGCGGATCTCCAGCAGCTCGCCGAGGACGGCCGCGTCACCGGCGATGAACGCGGCACGGTAGCCGGCCAGGTTGGAGCGCTTCGAGAGCGAGTGGACCGCCACGAGGCCCTCGTAGGAGCCGCCGCAGACGTCGTCGTGCAGGACGGAGACGGGTTCGGCCTCCCAGCCCAGCTCCAGGTAGCACTCGTCGCTGAAGACCAGGATGCCGTGCTCGCGCGCCCAGGCGACGATCCGGACGAGGTCTTCCTTCGGGATGACCTTCCCGGTGGGGTTGGACGGGGAGTTGAGCCACAGCAGCTTCACGCCCGCCGGGTCCAGCTCCGTCGGGTCGTCGTAGACCACGGCCTCGGCGCCGCACAGCCGCGCGCCGACCTCGTACGTCGGGTACGCCAGCCGCGGGTAGGCGACCTTGTCGCCGGCGCCCAGGCCCAGCTGGGTCGGCAGCCAGGCCACCAGCTCCTTGGAGCCGACCACGGGCAGGACGTTGCGGTGTCCGGCGGCGCTCGCGCCGAGGCGGCCCCGCAGCCAGCCGGTGATCGCGTCGCGCAGGGCGGGCGTCCCCCACACGGTGGGGTAGCCCGGGGAGTCCGCGGCGGCGACGAGGGCGCGCTGGATCAGGTCGGGCACCGGGTCCACAGGGGTGCCGACGGACAGGTCGACGATGCCGTCAGCGTGGGCCGCCGCCGTGGCCTTGTACGGCTCCAGCTTGTCCCAGGGAAAGGCGGGAAGACGGTCGGAAACTGCGGCCACGGTGCTCTCTGCTCTCTGTGGGGTGCGGGGCTGTGTCGTACGGGGAAACGGCTCGGTCCCGCGCGGCAGCAGTGCCGTACGGGACCGAGGGGCGCGTCTGCCGTGAACGGTCAGTGCTCGCCGGCGTTGATGTCGGCGGGCAGCGCCGCGACGAAGGGGTGGTCGCGCTCGATCAGGCCGAGCTTGGAGGCACCACCGGGCGAACCGAGCTCGTCGAAGAACTCGACGTTCGCCTTGTAGTAGTCCTTCCACTCCTCCGGAGTGTCGTCCTCGTAGAAGATGGCCTCGACGGGGCAGACCGGCTCACAGGCGCCGCAGTCGACGCACTCGTCCGGGTGGATGTACAAGGACCGCTGGCCCTCGTAGATGCAGTCGACGGGGCACTCTTCGATGCAGGCCTTGTCCTTGACGTCGACACAAGGCTCCGCGATGACGTAGGTCACGCTCTCGTTCCTCCTCGGTAGGGCTGTCCATTCGCGCGGGAGCGCGGCGTCGTCGATGCCCGCACCTAGTATCTCCGTTCCCGGGCACGATCCGAACAGGAGGGGCGGACAGAGCTGTGGAAATCACTGCCGGTGGGCTGCTGGAGATCCGTATTACCCCGGTTGACGTGGGTAAACGGGTCTCTGTACGACGGGTGGAGGGCGGCAGGAGCGGTGCCCCGGTGTTCGCGGACGTGGTCGGGGTGCTCACATCCTGGACCGGGGGTGTGCTGACGATCACACGCAAGGACGGCGTGACCGTCCACATCCCGGAATCGTCGCTGGTGGCGGGCAAGATCGTGCCCCCCGCGCCCGCTCGGCGCAGGGGGCCCGCGGCCTCCTTCGAGGAGCTCGCGCGGGTCACGGCGCGGGCCTGGCTGCCGCTGGAGAGCGAGCCGCTCGGCGAGTGGACGCTGCGGGCCGCCGCCGGGTTCACCCGGCGCGCCAATTCCGTGCTCCCGCTCGGCGACCCGGGCATACCCCTGGACGAAGCACTCGCGCGGGTGACCTCCTGGTACACGGAGCGCGACCTTCCGGCGTACGTGCAGGCCGCGACGGGCGCCGCCGGGACGCAGGAGCTGCTCTGCGCGGAGCTGGAGCGCCGCGGCTGGGCGAACGAGGTCTCGGCGGAGGTGCGCGTCGGGGCGCTGGCCCCGGTGGGCGACCTGGACGCGGACGTGGCGGCGGTACGCCTCACCCGCGAGCCGGACGAGCAGTGGCTGGGGCGCTACGGCAGGGTCCGGGACCCGGAGCTCGCCCGGCGGATGCTGGTGGAGGGCCCGTCGGTGTGGTTCGCCTCCCTGGACGGCGGCCGGGCGATCGGGCGCTGCGTGGTGGACGGCCGCTGGGCCGGCTTCGCGGCCGTCACCGTCGCCCCGGAGGACCGGCGGCGGGGGCTCGCGACGGCGGTGATGACGGCGCTGGCCCGGCGGGCGCTGGAGGAGGGCGCGTCGGCGGCGTGGCTCCAGGTGGAGACGGACAATCCGGCGGCGCGGGCCCTGTACGACGGGATGGGCTTCGCCACGCACCACGCGTACCACCACTTCCGGGCGGCGCGATGAACACCCGTGAGCTGTTCGCGGCGGAGGCCCGCGCGGAGCGGCCCGATCTGGCCCGGCTGTGCCTGCTGCTGGCCGCGGAGGCGGATCCGGAGCTGGACGAACACGCCATGGACCGGGCCGAGATCGAGCTGGACCGGCTCGCGGGGATGCTCCCGTACGGGCTGCGGGACGCCCGGTCGTGGGCGGCGGCGGTGACGGAGCTCCTCGGCGGCCGGCTCGGCTTCCACGGCACCCCGAAGGACTACGACCGGCTTTCCTCCTCCCTCCTGCACGAGGTGCTGCTGCGCCGGCGGGGCCTGCCGATCCTCCTCTCGGTGGTGTGGCTGGAGGTGGCCCGGCGGGCGGGCGCGCCGGTGTACGGGCTGGGGCTGCCGGGGCACTTCGTGGTGGGCTTCGGGGACCCGGAGGACTCGGTGGTGGTGGACCCCTTCGCCGGCGGCGCCTCGCTGGGGGCGGGCCCGGCGGAACTGGCGGCCTCCCCCAAGACCCCGGCCCGCACCCTGGACATCGTGCTGCGGATCCTGAACAACATCCGCGTCTGGGCCTCCTCCCGCCCGGAGCACTCGGCGGTCGCCCTGTGGGCCCTGGACCTGTCCCTGCTGCTGCCCTCCCACCCGGCGGCCCTGCGCTACGAGCGGGCGCGGCTGCTGGTGGAACGCGGCTCCTTCCAGGAGGGTGCGGCGGAGATGGACTCGTACGCGGTGGTGATGGACGCGGTCGACCCCGAGTCCGCGACCCGGATCCGCGGCGAGGCCGCCGCCGCGCGGGCGCTGCTGAACTAGCCGGTTCCCCCCGGCGGGGTCGGGGGCCGCTGCGCGGTGCCGGTCCCCTACCCGCCCTTCAACCGTTCTCGCCTCAGTCGCCGGCGCGGCTCACTAGACGGCGCTACCGACGCCCGCGCCTCAAACGCCGGCGGGGCCGGCTTGCTACAACCAGCCCTTTTCGCGGGCCACGCGGACCGCTTCGGCGCGGTTGCGGGCCGCGAGCTTCTGGATGGCCGTCGAGAGGTAGTTGCGGACCGTGCCCTGGGAGAGGCTGAGGCGGGCCGCCAGTTCGGCGTTGGTCGCGCCGAACTCCGCCGCCCGCAGGATCTGCCGCTCGCGGTCCGTCAGGGGGTTCGCGCCCTCCGCCAGGGCCGCCGCCGCGAGGGTGGGGTCGATGACGCGCTCCCCCGCCAGGACCTTGCGCACCGCGTCGGCGAGTTGGGCGGCCGGGGCGTCCTTGACCAGGAAGGCCGAGGCGCCCGCCTCCATCGCCCCGCGGAGGTAGCCGGGGCGGCCGAAGGTGGTCAGGACGACGATCTTGAGGGCGGGCAGGGAGGCCCGTAGCTGCGCGGCGGCCTCGATGCCCGTCATGCCCGGCATCTCGATGTCGAGCAGCGCGACGTTCACGTCGTGCGCCCGGGCCGCCGCGAGGACCTCGTCGCCGCGCGCGACCTGGGCCAGGACCTCGATGTCCGGCTCCAGGCCGAGGAGGGCCGCGAGGGCTTCCCGGACCATCGACTGGTCCTCCGCCAGGAGGATCCGGATGGGGGCGTCGCCGGCTTCGCTCATGACCCGGATCCTAGGGGGACCCGCGCCACCAGGCGGAAGCCGGTCCTGCCCGCCGGGCCGGCCGACAGCGTGCCGCCGACGGCCTCCAGGCGTTCGGTGAGGCCGGTCAGGCCGTTGCCGGGGACCGCGGGGCCGCCCGCGCCGTCGTCGGTCACGGTCAGTTCGACGACCGGGCCCGCGAGGGACTGGCGGGTGGCGAGGGTGACCGTGCAGCGGCGGGCGCCGCTGTGCCGGACCACGTTCGTCACCGCCTCGCGCAGCGACCACGCAAGCGCGGACTCCGTCTCCTCCGGGAGCGGGGTCTCGTCGAAGTCGGCCGGCAGGTCCGCCGCCACGCCCGCCGCGGCCAGCGCCGTGCGCGCGCCCGCGAGTTCGCCGGGCAGCGTCGGCCGCCGGTAGCCGCTGACGGCCTCCCGTACGTCGACCAGCGCCTGCCGGCTGACCCGCTCGATGTCCGCCACCTGCTGGGCGGCCCGCTCGGGGTGCTCGGGCAGCATCCGGCCCGCCAGCTCGCTCTTGAGCGTGATCAGCGACAGGGAGTGGCCCAGCAGGTCGTGCAGGTCCCTCGCCATCCGCAGGCGCTCCTCGTTGGCGGCGAGCTCGGCCACCGTGGCCCGGGCCTGGCGCAGCTCTATGGTGGTCCGGATCATCGCCCGGACCCCGACCATCGCGAACCCGCCCATCAGCGCCGGGACCACCAGCCCGGCGAGGTACTGGGTGCCGCCCGGGACCGCGAGGGCCACCGCGGTCAGCAGCGCGGTCGCGCCCGGGACGGTCCAGCGGGACACCTCCCCGGGCAGGGCGGCGCCGGAGGAGATGGACACGTACACGAAGAGCACCAGCCACTCGCGGCCCAGGGTCAGCGACAGCACGGTGGCCTGCGTGGCGAGCACCGCCAGGGAGACGAGCACCCGGGCCACCGGCATCATCCTGACGGTGCGGAAGACCAGCACCAGGTACCAGCAGGTGAAGGCCAGCAGGCCCAGGCCGCCGAGCAGCCGGGCCCCGGTGCTGTGTCCGCCGCTGACCAGGTCGGTGACGGGGGCGCTGAGGTAGAAGAGCCAGATGCCGATCCACAGGCTCTTCACCACCTTGTGGGTGGTGGTCTCCGGTGCCTGGCCGATCCGGTGCAGACCGTCGGCTTCCTGCGTCAGCGCCACTTCCTCAGGCCTTCAGTGAGTCCTTGCGGTACAGCCAGGCGGCCGCACCGGTGAACAATACGAAGTACACGGCGAGGATCGCCACGTCCTTGGCGTGCGGCGCGCCCCCGAGCTCGATGGCCTGGCCGAGGCCGGCGTACGCGTGGGTCGGCAGCCACTCGCAGATGTTCCGGAGCCACTGGGGGAAGTTCGCGGTGGGCATCCACAGCCCGCCGAGGATGGAGAGGCCGAAGTAGAACAGCATCGTGATGGGGCGGACGTTGTCCCCGCTGGCGAGGTAGCCGATGGCCACGCCGAGCGCCGCGAAGACGAGGCTGCCGGCCCAGATCGCGCCGGTGAGGGCGAACCACTGCCAGGCGTCGAAGCGCACGCCCTTGGCCGCGGCCGCGACGGCGAAGACGACCAGGATGGAGGGCAGGGACAGGACGCCCGCGCTGGCGGTCTTGGCGAGGACGTAGCCGTGTCCGGGCAGGGCGGTCAGGCGCAGCTGGCGCACCCAGCCCTTCTCGCGCTCCTTGGCGATCCGCTCGCTGTTGCCCATCAGCACGGCGGTGAGGGCGCCGAAGGAGGCCATGGCGACCATGTAGAAGGCGGGCATGGTCAGTTCGGTGCCCATGACCTTCGTGGTGCCGTCCAGGGTGCCCCCGAGCATCAGGAAGAGCGCGGCCGGGTACATGACCGTGAAGAACAGGTACTTCTTGTTGCGCAGGGCGCGGGAGATCTCCAGCTTGACCAGCCGCAGGGTGCCGGTGTTGACCGTGTTCGTCATCGGGTGGCCTCCTCGGCCTCGGTGAGGGCGATGAAGGCCTGCTCCAGGCCGAGGCCCGCGACCTCCAGGTTGCGGGGGTGGAGCCCGAGCGCGTACACGGCGCGCACGGTGTCGTCGGCGTCGCGCGACTGGAGGCGTACGGACCGGCCGGTGAGGTCGAAGGCGGTCAGGCCGGGCAGCGCGCGCAGCGCCTGCTCGTCGACGGGCCCGTCGAGGTCGAAGGCGACCTTGCGGGCGCCCGCCTTGGCCTTGATCTCGGCGGCGGTGCCGTCGGCGAGCAGCCGGCCCTTGTTGAGGACGAGGACGCGGTCGGCGATCGCGTCCGCCTCCTCCAGGTAGTGGGTGGCGAACAGGACCGTGCGGCCCTGGGCGGCCTGCTCGCGCATGGTGGCCCAGAAGGCCTGGCGGGAGGTGACGTCCATGCCGGTGGTGGGCTCGTCGAGGACGATCAGGTCGTTCCGGCCGGCGGTGGCGAGCGCGAAGCGCACGCGCTGCTCCTGGCCGCCGGAGAGCTTGTTGACGAGCCGGCCGGCGATCTCCTCGACGCCGGCCCGGCTGAGCACCTCGTCGACCGGGTACGGGCGCGGGTGCAGGGCGCAGCCGAGGGCGACGAGCTCGCGTACGGTCACGTCCTCCATCAGGCCGCCGCTCTGGAGCATGGCGCCGACCCGGCCGGAGGCGATGGCCTCGCGGGGGGTGGTGCCGAAGAGGCTGACGGTGCCGGAGTCGGCGGGGCGCAGGCCGAGGAGGAGGTCGAGGGTGGAGGACTTGCCGGCGCCGTTGGGGCCGAGGAGCGCGACGGTCTCGCCCGGGTGGAGTTCCAGGGAGAGGCCGTCGACGGCCCGGACCTTGCCGTAGCTCTTGGTCACGTTCCGGAAGGACACCACGGTGCCGGTGTCGCCGGATCCGTCTGCGGGGCCCGGGGCGGCGGGGTGTGCCGCGGTCGTCGTCGTCATGGCCCAAGGTTCGCCCGTACGGGGGTGGGCGCGGCAGTGTCGCGGGTCGTGACTCCCGCATGACGGATGTCATGCGCTTCGGGTGACGCGCCTGGTGGGGCGGGGTGCCGGGGGATGCGGCGAAGCCCCTCGCCGGGGTTCGGGGAGGGGCTTCGCGGTGCGGCCTCGGGCCGGTCAGTTCGCGTTGGTGTCGATCGTGACGGTCCGTTCGGCGGCGGTCTTGCCGACGAGGGCCTTGCCGAGGGCGCCCGCCACGTCCTGCGGGGTGACGGGGGTCTTGGCGCCGGTGCCCCGGGTGATCAGGACCCCGTCGAAGGCGTTCCCGTAGGTGGCCTTGAGGGCCTCCAGGTCGTACTTCTCGACGAGGCGTCCGTCCACGGCCGTCATGCTGAGGATCTTCGGCAGGGACTTGGGGCCGAAGGGGATGGACTTGGTGCCCGCCTTGACCGTCGCCACGCCGGACATCGCGGGCTCGGCGAACTCCTTCATGGCCCGGTCCAGTTCGACCTGGGTGACCGTGGGCTCCTTCTTGGCGACGGGGAGTTCGACGGTCGGGGACTTGCCGTTGGCGACGAGCTCGCGGAAGGCCTTGGTGACCTTGTCCACGGAGCCTTCGACGTCGAGGCCCTCGCCCGCCTTCCCGGGCACGGCCACGGCCTTGCCGGTGTCGAACTTGATGGTGCTCTCGGAGGCCGAGCCGGCGGCGCCGGCCAGCTCCTGGAGGGAGACCCGCAGCTTCTCCTCGTCGACCGGCATGACGGCGGTGGCCGTGCGCTCGACGCCGAAGAGGGAGCCGATGACGGTGACGGGGTTGTAGTCGCTGCCCGTGGCGTTGCGGACGGTGGTCTGGCTGTCGAGGGTCAGGCCGGCCTTCTCGGGCTTCAGCTCGACCTGCTTGCCGCCGACGCTGAGCAGGAGCGGGGCGGAGGCGCGCTTGCCGAAGGCCGTCTGGAGCTTGGCGACGGCGTCGTCGCGGCTGCCGCTGATGTCGACGCCGAGGACGGTGGTGCCCTTGGGGACGTCGGAGTGGTTCATCAGGAGTCCGGCGCCGTAGGCCACGCCGGCGAGGACGACGACGCCTCCGCCGAGCAGGACCAGCTTGGAGCGGCCCTTCTTCTTGGCGGGCCTGCCGGCCGGGGCCGCCTTGCCGGACTTGCCCGCGGGGGCGGGCGGCGGCGTCTGGCGCGGCGGCTGCGGGCCCGGCGGCGGGGCGGCGGGGCCGGGGGACGGCACCGGCGCGGGGGCCGGGGTGTCGAAGGCCTCGGGGCCGGGCCAGCTCGGGGGCGCCTCGGCGCCGACGGGTACGGTGCCCAGCACGGGTCCGCCGGTCGGCCCGGCGGGCTCCGGGAAGGCGGGGAAGGGCTCGGTGACGGGGCCGTTGTCGTACCCGGTGTACCCCTGGGGCGCGCCGACTCCGGGTCCGCCGACGGCGGGGGCCGGTGCGAAGCCGGCTCCGCTGCCGTACGCGGCCGGGGGCTGCGGGCGTCCGGGCTCGGCCGGGGGCGCGAAGCCCGCGCCGGTGCCGGGCACGCCGGAGCCGTAGCCCGCGCCGGGGCCGGCGGGCGCGCCAGGACCGGCGGGGGGCACGGGCACGCCGGCCGGGGGCGTGGCGGTCGGCGGGGGCGTCGCCGCCTTGCGCGGGGCGAACCAGTTGCTGGTCGGCTCCTCGGCGGGCGCGGGGGCCGGCGCGGGCGCGGCCGGCGCGGGGGCCGGGGCCTGTGCCGCGGGGAGCGCGGGGGCCGAGGCCGCGGGCCGTGCCGGCGCGGGGCGCCGCTCGGGGGTGCGCGGGGCCGTGTCCGGGACCGGCCCGGCGGCCGGGGACGCGTCCTGGGCGCCGTCCTTGACGGGCTTGCGCACGACCACGGGCGGGATCGGCCGGGATCCGGGGATGTTGATCCGGATCCGGGTCGTCAGGTGGGTCTCGGTCTTCGGCCCGTCGGTGTCGGTGTCGGGCTTGGACGGGTTCGAGGTCACAGGGTTCTCCTCCGGGACGGTCGCGGCGCCGGGACCGGGTGGCACGGACGGATACTGGCCGGTTCCATACGGCGGCGTACCCGAGGGGTAGGCGGCTCCACCGTGCCCTTGGGGCCCGGGGGACGAACTGTCGGTTTGACGACTCAAGGCAGGTTCTCCCGGTTGGCTCCGCCGCCCGTCATTCCGTGCTCGGGCAGCTCGGCGGCCCGTCCACCATACTGGCCGCCGCCCGGGCGCAACTGTCGGCCAGGAATCACAGGTTCCTCTTCTGCTTCCGTGCGCCCCCGGGCGAGGGTCCGTCAAACCCCCGCAACCCGTCCCCGATCGGCGGATGCGGGAGTTCAGCGGCCTGTCATCCGCGGGACTTGGAGGCCGAAACGGGCCCTTGCGCGGGACCGCGCATCGTGGCGCAGATCACAGCGGCCGCACTTCCCCCCAAAAGGTATGCGTACATGCCGATTCCGGAGGAACCGAGCAGGAAGTCCCCTTCGGGGCGGGGGACGCCGAGGAGGACGTAGGACAGGAACCAGCCGGCCGCCGGGGCGCCCACTCCGAGGCCCCCGCCGACCGTCAGCCGGCCGGCGAGGAACAGCCCGAGGAGGGCCAGCAGCGCGAGCAGCAGCCCGGCCGGGAACCACAGGTCGACCACGAGCCAGCCGGCCGCGCCGGTCAGCGCGCCGAGCACGAGCAGGCCGAACAGGGCGGCGATCCGCCCGGGGGTCAGCGCGGTGGTCACGCCTCCACCCCCGCGAAGAGGTCGCGCTCGCGCTCGCCGGCCGGGGCGCCGGAGCGGCCCGCGGCCAACTCGTAGTACTCCCGGGCGAACAGGGGCTGGCCCAGGTCGTTGGAGAGGGCGAAGAAGGGGCCGTCGACGGCGATCTGGGTGACGTGCGCCCGCATGGCGGCCGCCTTCGCCGCCACCAGTACGGTCGCGTCGCCCTCGTCGCCGATCTCGGCGGTGATCCGCTCGTCGGGGACCACGCCCGGCACGTCGTCCGGGGTCGCGAGGCCCGGGAAGGCCGCGCCGGCCGCGCGCAGCCGCTCGAAGCCCTCGTCGACGACCGAGGCCGGGACGCGGTTCCAGTAGAGCTTCGCGATGGCGTGCGGGGCGCCGAGATCGGGGCGGAACGCGGGATCGGCGGCCAGCTCCGCGCCGCGCGTGGCGACCCGGTGGGCCTGGATGTGGTCGGGGTGGCCGTAGCCGCCGTCGGGGTCGTAGGTGACCAGGACCTGCGGGCGCAGCTCCCGGATCACTTCGACGAGGTACCCGGCGGCCTCGTCGAGGTCGGCCGACCAGAAGGAGCCGGGGCGGGCGTTCTGCGGGGCGCCCATCATCCCGGAGTCGCGGAAGCGGCCGGCGCCGCCGAGGAAGCGGTGGTCGGCGACCCCGAGTTCCTTCATGGCGGCGGCGAGCTCGCCGACCCGGAAGGGGCCGAGGGCGTCGTCGCGGTCCGGCGCCAGGTGGGCCAGCTCGGCGGGGATGACCTCGCCCTCCTCTCCGAGGGTGCAGGTCACCAGCGCGACGTGGGCGCCCTCGGCCGCGTACTTGGCCATGGTGACGCCGTTGTTGATCGACTCGTCGTCCGGGTGCGCGTGCACGAGGAGCAGCCGACGGGCGGGAAGACCGTTCATGGGTCCACCCTAAGAGCTGCGCCGTGGGGGTGTCTCGCAGGCCGCGAGCCCGGGCTGGCCCGCGGGACACCCCCTACAGCTTGAGGCCACTGATCATGCTCGCCACGTTGGACGTGAGCTGGCTGAGGGTGGGCGCGACCGTGGAACTCGCCAGGTAGAACCCGAGCAGTACGCAGACGAACGCGTGCCCCGCCTTCAGACCCGACTTCCGGACCAGAAGGAAGACGACGATCGCCAGCAGCACCACGGCCGAGATCGAGAGTGCCACGGCGTTTCACCTCCACGTCGAGCGGACATCGGTATGCGTACTCGTGCTCGGCGAATCCATACCCACCGTGCGCTACGGATCATAACTATCCGTACCAGCGCATCGATCGAATTCCGGCAGCACGGGGGGCGCATGCCGCGCACGGCCGGGGGCACACGAAGGCCGGCCGGGAGGGCTGTACGCCCTCCCGGCCGGCTGTCGGCACCCGCACGGCCGCACACGGCCCAGACTGCATGCCCCAGATCTCG
Organism: Streptomyces sp. NPDC040718; assembly: GCF_055593565.1. Taxonomy (NCBI): domain Bacteria; kingdom Bacillati; phylum Actinomycetota; class Actinomycetes; order Kitasatosporales; family Streptomycetaceae; genus Streptomyces; species Streptomyces sp. NPDC040718. The sequence goes on from NZ_JBVIXO010000001.1 coordinate 640,359, forward strand.
GGGCAGAAACGGTCAAGTTGCCCCTGTGTTAAGCGTGTTGGGTCAAAGCCGACCCGACCGGTCATCCATGCGCGGGGTGGCTGGAAATGATCGCTCACCCGGGCGTCCGAAAGTGCCCGCTACTCCTTCGTCAGGGGGGCCGGTGGGGGCGGGAGTTCTCCCGGCGGCGGGACCACCCGTTTCTCCGCCGCGAAGTGGCAGGCCGAGGGGTGGGCCGCCGGGCCGGGCGGGAGGGCCGAGGGGACGGCCAGCAGGGGGACCTCCGTCGCACAGCGGGATTCGGCCTTCCAGCAGCGGGTGCGGAAGGGGCAGCCCGACGGCGGGTCGGCCGGGGAGGGTACGTCGCCGGTGAGGATGATCCGCTCCCGGTGGGCGCGGGCCCCGGGGTCGGGTACGGGCACGGCGGACAGCAGGGCCTGGGTGTAGGGGTGGGTGGGGTGGTCGTAGATCTGGGCGTCGGTGCCGATCTCGACGACGCGGCCCAGGTACATGACCCCGACCCGGTCGGAGATGTGCCGGACGATGGAGAGGTCGTGCGCGATGAACACGTACGAGAGACCGAAGTCGTCCTGGAGCCGCTCCAGGAGGTTGACCACCTGGGCCTGGACGGAGACGTCGAGCGCGGAGACCGGCTCGTCCGCGACGATGACCTCCGGCTGGAGGGCGAGGCCGCGGGCGATGCCGATGCGCTGGCGCTGGCCGCCGGAGAACTGGTGCGGGTACCGGTTGATGTACTCCGGGTTCAGGCCGACCACGTCCAGGAGCTCCTGGACCTTGCGGCGCCGGTCGCCCTTCGGGGCCACCTCGGGGTGGATCTCGTACGGCTCGCCGATGATGTCGCCGACCGTCATGCGCGGGTTCAGCGAGGTGTACGGGTCCTGGAACACCATCTGGATGTTGCGGCGCACCGCCTTCAGGGCCCGCCCGGAAAGCTTGGTGATGTCCTCGCCCTTGTACGAGATCGCGCCGGCGGTGGGGCGTTCGAGGTTGACCAGCATCCGGGCGACGGTGGACTTCCCGCAGCCGGACTCGCCGACGATGCCGAGGGTCTCCCCCGGCGCCAGGGAGAAGGAGACGCCGTCGACGGCCTTGAACGCGCCGACCTGCTTCTTGAAGAGGATGCCCCGGGTCAGCGGGTAGTGCTTGACGAGGTCGCGGACCTCCAGGATGGGCTCAGGCACCGAGGCACTCCTTCCAGAAGAAGCAGGCACTGGCCCGGTCCGGGGCGACGTCGGCCAGCGGCGGGACCTCGGCCCGGCAGACGGCCTGCGCCATCGGGCAGCGCGGGTTGAAGGCGCAGCCGGGCGGGATGGCCAGCAGGTTGGGCGGCAGGCCCTTGATCGCGTAGAGCTCCTGGCCCTTCTGGTCGAGCCGCGGGATCGAGTCGAGCAGGCCCCGGGTGTACGGGTGGGCGGGTGCCTTGTAGATCTCGCGGACGGGGGCGGACTCGACGATCCGGCCCGCGTACATGACGGCGATCTTGTCGGCGACGTCGGCGACGACGCCGAGGTCGTGGGTGATCAGGATGAGGCCCATGTTGAGTTCGCGCTGGAGCTCGGCGAGCAGGTCCATGACCTGGGCCTGGACGGTGACGTCGAGGGCGGTGGTGGGCTCGTCGGCGATGATCAGGGAGGGTTCCAGGGCCAGCGCCATCGCGATCATGATGCGCTGGCGCATGCCGCCGGAGAACTGGTGCGGGTAGTCCCCCACGCGCTGTTTCGCGGCGGGGATCTTCACCCGGTCCATCAGCTCCACGGCCTTGGCCCGGGCGTCCTTGCGGGAGGTCCCGCGGTGGACCTCGAACATCTCGCCGAGCTGGGCGCCGACGCTGAGGACGGGGTTGAGGGAGGACAGGGCGTCCTGGAAGATCATCGCCATCTCGGCGCCGCGGATCTTCCTGCGCTCCTCCTCCTTCGTCTTCAGGAGGTCCTTGCCCTTGAAGAGGATCTCGCCGCCGGCGATCCGGCCGGGCGGGACGTCGAGGATCCCCATCACGGCCTGGGCCGTCACCGACTTGCCGGAGCCGGACTCGCCGAGCACGGCGAGGGTCTCGCCCTCGTCCACCGAGTAGTTCACGCCGTTGACGGCCTTGGCGACTCCGTCGCGGGTGGTGAACTCGACGTGCAGGTCCCGGACTTCGAGCAGCATCTGGCGGCTCACACTCCTCAGCGCAGCTTGGGGTCGAGGGCGTCGCGCACCGCGTCGCCGAGCATGATGAAGGCGAGCACGGTCAGGCTCAGGGCGCCCGCCGGCCAGAGCAGCATGTGGGGGGCGTTGCGGATCTGGGTGGCGGCGTTGGAGATGTCGATGCCCCAGGAGACCGTGGGCGGGCGCAGGCCCACGCCGAGGAAGGACAGGGTGGCTTCGAGGGCGATGTAGGTGCCCAGCGCGATGGTGGCGACGACGATGACGGGGGCGACGGCGTTGGGGGCGACGTGGCGCAGCAGCATGCGCCCGTTGCCGGCGCCGAGGGCCCTGGCGGCCTGGACGTAGTCGTTCTGCTTGGCGGTGATCACCGAGCCGCGGGCGATGCGGGCGAGCTGCGGCCAGCCGAGCAGCACGATGAAGCCGACGACGGGCCACACGGTGGTGCTGGTGACCACGGACAGGAAGACCAGGCCGCCGAGGACGACGGGGATCCCGAAGAAGATGTCGGCGACGCGGGAGAGCAGGGAGTCTCCCCAGCCGCCGAAGAAGCCCGCGAGCCCGCCGAGTACGGAGCCCAGCAGGGCGGCGCCGACGGTCGCGCAGACGCCGACGGTGATGGAGGCGCGGGCGCCGTAGACGGTGCGGGTGTAGACGTCGCAGCCCTGGGTGTCGTACCCGAAGGGGTGTCCGGGGGCGGAGCCCTGCTGCGATTTGGACAGGTCGCACTGGAGGGGGTCGCCGCTCGCGATGAGCTGGGGCCAGACGGAGATGGTGACGAGGAAGAGGATGAGCAGCGCCGAGACGATGAAGACGGGGTTGCGGCGCAGCTGGTGCCAGGCGTCGGACCACAGGGAGCGGGCCTTCTCCCGGGGTCCGGCGGGGCCGGCGGGGCCGGACTCCTGGGCGACGGCGGCGCCTTCCACGCTCTCGGCCTCCTGGAGGGCCAGGTCCATGGCCCCGCCCTGGCCGGTGGGTGACATCGCCTCGCCGGGGCGGGGGCCCACCGGGTCGTAGCCTCCGGGGCCGCCGGGGCCTTCGGTGTGCTCGGGCTCAGGCATAACGGATCCTCGGGTCCAGGACCGCGTAGAGCAGGTCGACGAGCAGGTTCGCCACCAGGAAGACGATGACGAGGATGGTGACGAAGCCGACCACCGTGGGCGAGTTGTTGCGCAGGATGCCCTGGTAGAGCTGGTAGCCGACGCCGTGGATGTTGAAGATCCGCTCGGTGACGATGGCGCCGCCCATGAGGGCGCCGATGTCGGTGCCGATGAAGGTGACCACCGGGATCAGGGAGTTGCGCAGCAGGTGGCGGGTGATGACCCGGCGGCGCGGCAGGCCCTTGGCGACGGCGGTGCGGACGTAGTCGGCCTTGACGTTCTCCGCGATGGAGGTCCGCGAGAGCCGGGTGACGTACGCGAGGGAGACCAGGGCCAGGACGATGCCGGGCAGGATCAGCTCGTCGAAGGGGGCGTCCGGGGAGACGGTGGGGCGTACCCAGCCCCATTTGACGCCGAAGACGAACTGGAGCAGGTAGCCGGTGACGAAGGTGGGCACCGAGATGACGACGAGGGTGAGGACGAGCAGGCTGGTGTCGATCGCCTTGCCCCGGCGCAGTCCGCTGACCACGCCGAGGGTGATGCCGACGAGGATCTCGATGACGATGGCGACCAGGGTCAGGCGCAGGGTGACGGGGAAGGCCGTGGCCATCAGCTCGGTGACCGGCTGGCCGTTGAAGGCCGTGCCGAAGTCTCCCTTGAAGATCTGCCCCATGTAGTGGACGTACTGCTCCCACAGCGGGCGGTCGAGGTACAGGTCCTTGCGGATCCGGGCGGCCGTGGCGGGGTCGGGGGCCTTGTCGCCGAAGAGGGCCGCGACCGGGTCGCCGAGCGCGTAGACCATGATGAAGATCAGGAAGGTGCTGCCGATGAACACGGGGATCATCTGGAGCAGCCGCCGGATCACGTAACGTCCCATGGACTGCTCCAGGATCGATCCGTCGGAGGGGTCAGCTGACCTTGATCTCGTTGTAGACCGGGACGCTGAACTGGTTCAGGGCGACGTCGGAGATCCGTTCGGAGTGGCCGGCGCTGCCGTTCTGGTACCAGAGGGGGATGGCCGGCATCTGCTCGGCGAGGATCTTCTCCGCGTCCTGGAAGAAGCCGGTGGCCTTGGCGGCGTCGGTCTCCTGGTTGGCCTGGTCGACGAGTTTGTCGAAGTCCGGGCTGCTGAACTTGCCGTAGTTGGAGGAGGCTCCGGTGTAGTACAGCGGCTGGAGGAAGTTCTGGATCAGCGGGTAGTCGGCCTGCCAGCCGGAGCGGAAGGGGCCGGTGAGCTTGTAGGCGCTCTGCTGGTTGCGGAAGTCGGCGAAGGTGCCGACCGGGTTGACCGTGCAGACGGGGCCCTCGCCGAGGGCGTTGTTGACGCTGTTGCAGACGGCGTCCATCCAGTCGCGGTGCGAGCCGGTGTCCACGTTCGAGGTGAGGGTCATCTTGCCGCCGGGCAGTCCGCCGCCGTCCTGGATGAGCTTCTTGGCCTCGGCGGGGTCGTACTTGCAGGCGTCGCCGCAGAGGGTGGACTTGAAGCCGCCCTTGTCGCCGAGGGCCGGGGAGGTCCAGTCCTTGGCGGGGGTGCGGGTCTCGCGGAAGATCTGCTGGGTGATCTCGTCGCGGTTGATGGCCATCGAGATGCCGCGGCGGACCTTCTCCATGCCCTCCTTGCCCCACTGGGGGTCGTACAGCGGGAAGGTGAGGGTCTGGATGATGAGGGCCGGCTGGTTGATGTAGCGGTCGCCGAGGTCGTTCTTGACGTTCTTCAGCTGCTGGGCGGGGACGTCGTCGACGAGGTCGAGGTTGCCGGAGATCAGGTCCGTGTAGGCGGTGTTGTTGTCGGTGTAGACCTTGAGGTCGACACCGCCGTTCTGCGCCTTGTCCTCGCCGGGGTAGCCGTCCCACTTGCGCAGCTTCATGCCGGTGCCCTTGGTGTACGAGTCCACCGTGTACGGGCCGTTGCCGACGGGCTTGTCGAGCCAGGCGGAGTGGTCGGTGAAGAAGGCCTTGGGCAGGGGGGCGAAGGCCTGGTAGCCGAGGGTCTCGGGCCAGGTGGAGAACTTCGACTTCAGGGCGACGGTGAAGGTCTTCGGGTCCTTGACGACCAGTCCGGACATGGTCTTGGCCTTGGGGTCCCCGGAGGCGGGGTGGAGGTCGGCGTAGCCGACGATGTCGGCGAAGAAGGGCGCGTTGTTCTGCTTGTTGCGCACGTCCGCCGCGTAGTTCCAGGCGTCGACGAAGGACTGCGCGGTCACGGGCTCGTCGTTGCTGAACTTCCAGCCGTCCTTCAGGGTGATGGTGAAGTTCTGGCTGTCGGTGGTCTCGATCTTCTCGGCGACCATGTTCCTGGCCTCGCCGGTCTTCGCGTCGTAGCGCTTGAGGCCCCGGAAGAGCATGTCGAGTACCTTGCCGCCCTGCACCTCGTTGGTGTTGGCGGGCTCCAGCGGGTTCTGCGGGTCACCCCAGGAGGAGCTGACGATCCCGGCCGCGCCGCCGCCCCCGCCGCTGTCGCTCCCGCCGCCGCAGGCCGTCGCCGCGAGGGCGACGGCCACCGCACATGCGGCCCACTTGGCGTGGGTGGCTCCGCGCATGGACTGCCTCCTAGGGGTACCGAGACTCACTTAGGGGCAATGTCACCGCATGTGGGTGCTCGCGCACTCTCGGTTGGCCCGATTGCACCCTCGCGTCCCCCGCCTGTCACCCCTGGGGGTGCAACATGAGCTCCCAGGTGTCGACGGCGTAGTGCAGGGCCATGCCGTGCGCCTCGTACAGGGCGAGGGCGCCGCTCTCGTTGAGGGTGTCCACGCCGAGGCCCAGGGTGTCGCGGCCGCGTGCGGCGTAGCCGGCGAAGGCGTGCCGCAGCAGGTGGGCGCCGATGCCCCGGCCGCGCAGGTCCTCGCGTACGCCGAGGTGGCTGATCCAGCCCATGCTGGTGCGGTCGTCGCGGGTGACGAGGACGGCCGCGTCGCCCTTGCCGGGCAGGCTCGCGATCCATACGAGCGACCAGTCGAGGCCGCGGCCGTCGATGTGGTCGAGCCAGGCCTCGTACGGGCGGTGCGCGTGCCCGAAGTGGGCGGCGAAGGTCTCCTCCACCAGGGCGTGGGCGCGCCGCCGGTCGGCCTCGTCGGCGGCGCAGTCGCGCAGGACCAGGCCCTCGGGCGGGGCGGGGGGCAGGTCGGCGGCGGGAGAGAGGCGGCGGGTCATCACCTGGTAGCGGCGGACGCTGCGGTAGCCGCGGCCGGTGAGGAGGGTGAGGTCGAGGGTGGGCCGGACGTTGAGCTGGATGCGGAGCCGGGCGTCGGTACCGGTGCCGGCCGCCATCTCGCGGGCCCGGTCCTCCACCCGCCGCAGCAGCGCCAGGGCGGCCCGGCCGTGGCCGGGCAGGACGTAGTGGTCGCCGTCGATGCGGCCGGGTCCGGAGTCGGCCCACACGAGGGCGTAGGCGACGAGCCGGCCGTCCTGGAAGGCGAGCCAGGAGTCGGCGGCGAGGTCCACGTCGGGGTGGTTGAGGTCGGCCTCGACGGTGCCCAGGTCGGTCTCGGGTCTGCCGATCTCGATGACGTCGACGGCGTTGAGCAGTGCGCAGATGTCCCGGGCGTCCCCGGGCCCGGCCGGGCGGACGGTCAGCGTCTCGGTGGTCATCCGTCCACTGTCGGCGGCCTCGGGGGGCGGCCGCAACGGACTTTGGACCTCCGGGGCCGGGACGGGCGGGGAACGCGGAGGGCGCCCGGGGCCGGAGCTGGTGCTCCGGTCCCGGGCGCCCTGGGACGCGTACGCCGTACGGGGAGGTCAGCCGGCCAGGACGGCCTTCTCCTCCGCGAAGTGGCAGGCCGACTCGTGCGCGGCCGGGCTGTCGGAGCCCTGGAAGCGCGTCGGGATCGCCAGCAGCGGCTCCTCCGTGGAGCACTTCTCCTCGGCCTTCCAGCAGCGGGTGCGGAAGCGGCAGCCCGACGGCGGGTTGGCCGGGGAGGGGACGTCACCGGTGAGGATGATCCGGTCGCGGCCCTCACGGGCCTCCGGGTCCGGCACCGGCACGGCGGACAGCAGGGCCTGGGTGTACGGGTGGGTGGGGTGGTCGTAGATCTCGGCGTCGGTACCGATCTCGGCCATCTTGCCCAGGTACATGACGCCCACGCGGTCCGAGATGTGCCGGACGATGGAGAGGTCGTGCGCGATGAAGACGTAGGACAGGTTGAACTCGTCCTGGAGCTTCTCCATCAGGTTGATGACCTGCGCCTGCACCGACACGTCGAGCGCGGAGACCGGCTCGTCGCAGATGATGATCTCCGGGTTCAGCGCGAGGCCGCGGGCGATGCCGATGCGCTGGCGCTGGCCGCCGGAGAACTGGTGCGGGTACCGGTTGATGTACTCCGGGTTCAGGCCCACGACGTCCAGGAGCTCCTGGACCTTGCGGCGCCGGTCGCCCTTCGGGGCCACCTCGGGGTGGATCTCGTACGGCTCGCCGATGATGTCGCCGACCGTCATGCGCGGGTTCAGCGAGGTGTACGGGTCCTGGAACACCATCTGGATGTTGCGGCGGACGGCCTTGAGGGCCGCGCCGGACAGCTTGGTGATGTCCTGGCCCTTGTAGAAGACCTCGCCGGCGGTGGCCTTCTCCAGGCTCATGAGGAGCTTGGCGACGGTGGACTTGCCACAGCCGGACTCGCCGACGATGCCGAGGGTCTCGCCCTGGTAGAGGTCGAAGGAGATCCCGTCCACGGCCTTGACCGCGCCGATCTGCTTCTTGAACAGGATGCCCTGGGTCAGCGGGAAGTGCTTGACCAGGTTGCGCACCTGAAGGATCGGCTCACCCTTGGGCTTGGTGAGGTCAGCCATGGATCTGCTCCTTCCAGAAGTGGCACGCGCTGCCGCGGCCGGCGAGCGCGGTGCCGTCCTGCTCGGTCACCTGGTGCAGGACCGGGACGTCGGTGCGGCAGACGTCCTGCGCCTTGGGGCAGCGCGGGTTGAAGGCGCAGCCCGAGGGGATGGCGAGCAGGTTGGGCGGCAGGCCCTTGATCGCGTAGAGCTCCTGGCCCTTCTGGTCCAGGCGCGGGATCGAGTCGAGCAGGCCGCGGGTGTACGGGTGTGCCGGGCGGCTGTAGATCTCGTGGACCGGGGCGGTCTCGACGATCCGGCCGCCGTACATGACGGCGATCTTGTCCGCGACGTCGGCGACGACGCCGAGGTCGTGGGTGATCAGGATCAGGCCCATGTTCATCTCGCGCTGGAGCTCCGCGAGCAGGTCCATGACCTGGGCCTGGACCGTCACGTCGAGGGCCGTGGTCGGCTCGTCGGCGATGATCAGGTCGGGCTCCAGGGCCATCGCCATGGCGATCATGATGCGCTGGCGCATGCCGCCGGAGAACTGGTGCGGGTAGTCGCCCACGCGCGCCTTGGCGGCGGGGATCTTCACCCGGTCCATGAGCTCGACGGCCTTGGCCAGCGAGTCCTTCTTGGACATGCCGCGGTGGACGCGGAACATCTCGCCGAGCTGGGCGCCGACGGTGTGCACCGGGTTCAGCGAGGACAGGGCGTCCTGGAAGATCATGGCGATCTTCGAACCGCGGATCTTGCGGTACTCCTCGGCCGGGAGCTTCAGCAGGTCCTGGCCCTGGAAGAGGATCTCGCCGGACGGGATCTTGCCGGGCGGCATGTCGAGGATGCCCATGATGGCCTGCGCCGTCACGGACTTGCCGGAGCCGGACTCGCCGAGGACGGCGAGGGTCTCGCCGGCGTCCACCGAGTACGAGACGCCGTTCACGGCCTTGGCCACACCGTCGCGGGTGTGGAACTCGACGTGCAGGTCGCGCACTTCGAGCAGGGGGGTGCCCTCCGGCGCCGAGCGGGGCGCGGGGACGTTCGAGGTCTTGTCGATGGTGGTCAACGTTACGCCCTTCCTCAGCGCAGCTTCGGGTCGAGGGCGTCGCGTACCGCGTCGCCGACCATGATGAACGCGAGCACGGTGACGCTCAGCGCGATGGACGGGAACAGCAGCACGTGCGGTGCCTGGAGCCAGCGGGCCGAGGCGTCGCTGACCATCAGGCCCCAGGAGATCTCCGGGGGCTGGACACCGATGCCGAGGTACGACAGGGCCGCCTCGGCGGAGATGTACACACCGAGGCTGATCGCGCCGACCACGATGACCGGGGCGACGGCGTTCGGCAGGATGTGGCGGATCGTGATGCGCATCGTCCCGGCGCCCAGGGCGCGGGCGGCCACGACGTAGTCGTTGTTCTTGTTCTGCAGCACCGAGGACCGCATGATGCGGAAGATCTGCGGCCAGCCGAGGACCGCGAGGACCAGCGAGACGGTCCAGGCGTTGCCGGGCATGGCGGACATGATCAGCATGCCGCCGAGCAGCAGCGGGATGGCGAAGAAGATCTCGGTGAAGCGGGACAGGATGCTGTCCACGAAGCCGCCGACCCAGCCGGCGATCAGGCCGAGGGCGCCGCCGACGAGCAGGACGAGCGTGGTGGTGACGACGCCGACGATCACGGAGTTGCGGGCGGCCCACACGGTACGCGTGTAGACGTCGCAGCCCTGGATGTCGTAGCCGAACCAGTGGGCCGCGCTCGGGGTCTTGAGCGAGTCCTCCAGCTTGCAGGCGCCGGCGTCGAACGGGCTGCCGTCGGTGAACAGCTGCGGCACGGCGGCGACGATCAGCAGGAACACCACGAGCACTGCACCGATGATGAAGATCGGGTTGCGGCGCAGGTCGTCGATCGCGTCGGACCAGAGGCTGGCCTCGCGGTCCTTCTTCTTGTCCTGGACCTTGCCGGCCTGCTTGCCCCCGGAGGTGGCCGCGGCCGTCTGGGTGTCGGTCATCGAGTCCTCCACCGTATTCGTGTCACGCATAGCGGATCCTCGGGTCGAGCACGGCGTACAGCAGGTCCACAAGGAGGTTGGCGACGAGGTAGATGAGGACCAGGAGGGTCACACCACCCACGACGACGGCACCCTGCTTGAGGTAGACGGACTGGGCGAGCAGGCCGCCGAGGCCGTGGATGTTGAAGATGCGCTCGGTGATGACCGCACCGCCCATGAGGGCACCGAGGTCGGCGCCGAGGAAGGTGACGATCGGGATCAGCGCGTTGCGCAGCGCGTGGTTCACGACGACGCGGCGGCGGGGCAGGCCCTTGGCGGTCGCGGTGCGGACGTAGTCCGCGCGCATGGTCTCCATCAGGCTGGTACGGGTGAGTCGGGCCACGTACGCGAGCGAGGTCGAGGCGAGCACCCAGGCCGGGAGGAGGTAGGCCTGGAGTCCGTCGTTCTCGTTGAAGGAGACGGAGAAGAGCTCGATGCCCCAGCTGTTCTTCAGCTGGACGCCGAGGGTCAGCTGGAGGACGAAACCGGTCACGAAGACGGGGATCGAGATGACCATCAGGGTGGAGATGAGGACCAGCTGGTCGAGGAACTTGCCGCGGCGCAGGGCGGCCATGATGCCGGCCGCGACGCCCACGATCGCCTCGATCACGAAGGCGAAGATGGCGAGGTTCACCGTGTACGGGAACGCCTCGCCGATCAGGTCGGTGACCTTGCGCCCGGTGAGGGTCTCGCCGAGGTCACCCTGGAACACACCGGTGATGTAGTTCCAGTACTGCAGCAGGAACGGGTCGTCCAGGTGGTACTTCTCGCGCAGCATGGCGGCGACGAGCGGGTCAGCCTTCTTCTCGCCGGCGAGGAGCTGAATCGGGTCAGCGCCGGGCATCGCGAAGGTGAGCAGGTAGATCAGGAACGTGGCGCCGATCAGCACAGGGATCGCCTGTATGAGTCGGCGGATGAGGTAGCGGCCCATCAGACCTCCAGCAAAGAACAGGGGGAAAGGGCGGGCAGACGGAAACCTGATTCCGTCTGCCCGCCCCCCGGAACTCCCCTAAGTGACGAGGGGTGTTAGTTGCGCTCGACGTTCGCCAGGTCCATCTGGCCCTGGGCGTCGACCTCGACGTTCTTCACGGACTTGGAGTAGGCCGCGGAGGACATGTACGTGAACACCGGGATGTACGGAAGGTCGCGGATGATGATGTCATCGGCCTTCTGGTACAGCTTCAGGCCCTCGGCCGCGTCGGTGGCCTTGTCGGCCTCCGACATGACCTTCTCGAACTCGTCGTTGCGGTAGTGGCCGTAGTTGGAGCCCTGCTCGATCGCGACCTTCGAGAAGACCGGGCGCAGGTAGTTCTCCGCCGCCGGGTAGTCCATCGACCACGCCATGCGGAAGGCGCCCTTGTACTTCGCCGCACCGAGGTCGTCCAGCATGTCACCGAACTTGGCGTAGGGCTTGGCGGTGACCTCGATGCCGAGGTTCGCCTTCAGCTGGTTGGCGACGGCCTCGATCCACTCCTTGTGGCCGCCGTCGGCGTTGTAGCCGAGCTCGATCTTGTTGCCGGGGACCCCGCCGGCCTTCTCGAAGAGCTCCTTGGCCTTGGTCGGGTTGTACTGGCCGAACTCGCCCAGCGCGCCCTTGCGGTAGCCCGGGATGATGGGGCTGATGAAGTCGTCGGCCGGCTTGCGGGTGCCGTTGAAGATGGTCTTCGTCAGCGTGTCCCGGTCGATGGCCATGGAGATGGCCTGTCGGATCTCCAGCTTGCCGAACGCCTCGGGGTTCGTCTCCAGCGGGAGGCCGATGTAGCCGACGGCCGACTCGGGCTTGTAGATGTAGCGGTCGCCGAACTCCTGGGAGACGGTGGCCATCGCCGAGATCGGGAGCTTGTCGACGATCTGGATGTTGTCGGCGCGCAGGTCGTTGTACGCCGTGTCCATGTTGTCGTAGATCTTGAAGGTGACGCCCGCGAGCTTCGCACGGCCCTCGGCCGGGTACTTGTCGAAGCGCTTGACCTTGATCTGCTTGTTGTGCTCCCAGGCGCCGTCCATCTGGAAGGGGCCGTTGCCGATCGGGTTCTCGCCGAACTTCTTCGAGTCCATGGTCTCGAAGGCCTTCGGCAGCGGGAAGAAGGCGTTGTAGCCCAGCATGGTCTTGAACTGGGAGAAGGGCTCCTTCAGCGTGACGGTGAAGGTCTTCTCGTCAACGACCTTGAGGCCCTTGAGCTCCTTGGCGGTGGGCTTCTTGTCCTTGCCCGGCGCGAGCTCGTCGGAGCCCTCGATCTTGGCGAAGAACGGCATGGCCTCGGCCACGTTCTCCTGGTTGGCGCCCCAGTTCCAGGCGCGGACGAACGACTGCGCGTCGACCTTCTCACCGTTGTGGAAGGTGAAGCCGTCCTTGACCTTGATGGTCCAGGTCTTCGAGTCCGTGCTCTCGATGGACTCGGCGACGTCGAGCTTCGGCTCGTTGGTCTTGGTGTCGTACTTGACCAGACCGCTGAAGACCGCGTTCATGACCTCGGAGCCCTCGGACTCGGCGGTGTCCTGACCGATCAGGCGGTGCTGCGGCTCGCCGAGCACAACCGTGATGTTGCCGCCCTTGCCACCGGCGTCGTTGCTACCGGTGCTGCAGGCCGTCGCGGCCATGGCCACGATCACGGCACCCGCGACCCACTTGGCGCTCGTTGCTCCGCGCATGGGTATTTGCCTCCTCAGGAGTCACTGTCGATTCGTGAAGGACCCGGTTCCCGCTGACACCCCTGACAGCGAAATCCGGTCCCATCGTGTGTGCTCGTGAGTCGACGCTCCCCACAGCGTGTGACCCATTGACCCGAGCTCAATGGAGCCAATCCTCAGGGACTCCCAGGCCGTAAACCACACTTAAGTGGTCTCGTTTTCACAACATCACCGCATGGCGAAAACCCGAAATCCGGACAAACGGATAGGAGACAGACACGTGCGAAACGGACGGTTAGCTCATCATCCGGAGTGTCACGGTCGGTATGCGGACATCGGCGCTCATCAATCCGTTTGACAAACGCGAACGGCCCCTCCCCGCACCGGTCCGGTGCGGGGAGGGGCCGTCGTCAGCCTACGGCTTTCGGCCGGAGTCCGACTCGCGTACTACTTGGCGGACTTGGCGCGCGACGCGGTGCGCGAGCGCTCCTTCTGGTCCAGGACGACCTTGCGGATGCGGACGGCCTCCGGGGTCACCTCGACGCACTCGTCGTCGCGGCAGAACTCCAGGGACTGCTCCAGGGAGAGCTTGCGGGGCGGGATCACGTTCTCCGTGTTGTCCGCGGAAGCCGCACGCATGTTGGTGAGCTTCTTCTCCTTGGTGATGTTCACGTCCATGTCGTCGGAGCGCGAGTTCTCGCCGACGATCATGCCCTCGTACACCTCGGTGCCGGGCTCGGTGAACAGGACGCCGCGCTCCTGCAGGTTGATCATCGCGAACGGCGTGACCGCGCCGGAGCGGTCGGCGACCAGGGAGCCGTTGTTGCGGGTGACCAGCTGGCCGAACCACGGCTCGTGGCCCTCGTGGATCGAGTGGGCGATGCCCGTACCGCGGGTGTTGGTCAGGAACTCCGTGCGGAAGCCGATCAGGCCGCGGGACGGAACGACGAACTCCATGCGGACCCAGCCGGAGCCGTGGTTCGACATGTTGTCCATGCGGCCCTTGCGAACGCCCATGAGCTGCGTGACGGCGCCCATGTGCTCCTCGGGCACGTCGATGGTCATGCGCTCGACCGGCTCGTGCGTCTTGCCGTCGATCTCCTGCGTGACGACCTGCGGCTTGCCGATGGTCAGCTCGAAGCCCTCGCGGCGCATCTGCTCGACCAGGATGGCCAGCGCCAGCTCACCGCGGCCCTGCACCTCCCAGGCGTCGGGGCGGTCGGTGTCCAGGACGCGCAGCGAGACGTTACCGATCAGCTCGCGGTCCAGACGGTCCTTGACCTGGCGGGCGGTGACCTTGCGGTCCTTGACCGCGGCCTTGGCGTCCGCGCCCTTGCCCGTGCCGCCGCGGCCGACCATCGGGGAGGTGTTGGTGCCGATGGTCATGGAGATCGCCGGCTCGTCGACCGAGATCAGCGGCAGCGCCACCGGGTTCTCCGGGTCGGCCAGGGTCTCGCCGATCATGATGTCGGGGATACCGGCGACGGCGCAGATGTCACCGGGGCCGGCGACCTCGGCGGGCTTGCGGGTGAGCGCCTCGGTCATCATCAGCTCGGTGATGCGGACGTTGGAGATCGTGCCGTCACGCTTGATCCACGCGACGGTCTGGCCCTTGCGCAGCTCGCCCTGCTCGACGCGGAGCAGCGCGATGCGGCCGAGGAAGTTGTCGGCGTCCAGGTTGGTGACGTGGGCCTGGAGCGGGGCCTCCTCGTCGTACACCGGGGCCGGGACGTGCTCCAGGATCGCCGAGAAGAACGGCTCCAGGTTCTCGCTGTCGGCGGGAACGGTGCCGTCCTCCGGCTTGGTCAGCGAGGCGATGCCGTCACGGCCGCAGGCGTAGACGATCGGGAACTCGATCTGGTCCTCGTCGGCGTCCAGGTCGAGGAAGAGGTCGTAGGTCTCGTTGACGACCTCGTCGATCCGGGAGTCCGGACGGTCCGTCTTGTTGATGCAGAGGATGACCGGCTTGCGCTGCTGGAGGGCCTTGCGCAGCACGAAGCGGGTCTGGGGCAGCGGACCCTCGGAGGCGTCCACCAGGAGGACGACGGCGTCCACCATCGACAGACCGCGCTCGACCTCGCCACCGAAGTCGGCGTGGCCGGGGGTGTCGATGATGTTGATCGTGATCGGGGCCCCGCCGTCCTTGGGGTGGTACTTCACCGCCGTGTTCTTGGCGAGGATCGTGATGCCCTTCTCACGCTCCAGGTCGTTCGAGTCCATCATGCGGTCGTCGAGCTGCTGGTGGGCGGCGAAGGCACCGGCCTGCTTGAGCATGGCATCGACGATGGTCGTCTTGCCATGGTCGACGTGGGCGACGATGGCGACGTTACGGATGTCGTGGCGCGTGGGCACTTCGGCGCTTCTCCCGGGATCGTGGATGGCGTCGCGTACGGCCTGGCACGCGAGCCTCTGCCGGGCGGAAACCTGCCACGGCCTTACCCCATCGTACGTCGAGTGGCGGGAACCGCCTGCCGGGGGGTCTGTCAAGAGGCCGGACGACTGAGGAACGCCGGGTTTCGGGTGGGGGGTCCCGGCGGGGGGTGCGGCCTGTGTTCATGCGGGTCAATGGGTGCTTACGACCTTGCCCGCCGGGGATCCGGCGGGCAAGGAACTTGAGTCACTTCTGAGCTTGCTACCCGTGGGTCAACCTGACAGGCCCCGTTTTTTCATCCGATGTCCGCGCTACTTCTTCTTGCCGTCCTTGGTGTCCTTGGCGGCCGGCGGCTTCTTCCAGCCGATGTCCTGGTAGCGGGGCGCCCCCAGGCCGAAGGCGCCGGCGTTGGCCAGGCCCGGCTTGACGGCGACCAGCTCGGGGCGCTGGTAGAGCGGGATGGAGCCGGCCGCCGCCCAGATCCGGGCGTCCGCCTTGCGCATCAGCTCGCGGGCCTGAGCCTCGTCCAGCTCGCCGGCCGCCTGGTCGAAGAGCTGGTCGATGTGGTCGGTGCCGACCCGGGTGTAGTTCTGTTCGACGAGTAGCGAGCCGTCGGCGGCCGGCTCCGGCTTGGCGAAGATGGGGCGGGCGTCGGTGGCCGGGAAGGCCGTAGCGGGCCAGGAGTACAGGGCCAGGTCGTACTGGCCCGAGGCGATGTGGTCCTTGAAGAAGCTCTCGTCGGCCACCTTCTTGATCTCGGTGCTGATGCCGATCTTCTGGAGCATCTGGGAGATCCGCTCGCCGACCGAGCGCAGGGCCTCCGAGCCGGGGCCGGCCGGGAGGACGAACCGCAGGCTGAGGGGCTTGCCGTCCTTGGCGAGCATCGCGCCGGAGGTGCGCGCCTGCTTGGCGGGGACGGGGGCCGGGCTGGCGGCCGCGGGCTCCTTGGCGTCGTCGCCCTCCGCGGCCCCGTCCCCCTCGGCGGGGGCCTTGGCGTCGTCGCCCGCCTCCGGGGCCTTGGCCTTGGCGAGGGCCTCCGCCTGGGCCAGCAGTACGTGCTCCTGCTGCGCGGCGAGCGGGGCCGGGGCCAGGGCCGGCGAGGGCCCGTCGGTACGGCCGAAGGTGGCGAGGCCGTCGGCCGGGTCCGCCCCGAAGCCGCGTACGGGCCCCTCGGGCAGCACGCGCAGCCCCGCGGCGGGTGCGCCGGGCAGGCCCGGGCGGGTCCGGCGGATGCCCAGGTCGGCGGTGGCCGAACGCAGGTCGCCGTTGCGCCCGTCGTCGTCGCCCACGATGTAGAGGCCGTCGTCGCCGGTGCCGTCGCCCGGTCCGGGCTTGGCGCCCGCCGGGGTCTTCGAGTCGTCCAGCGAGCTCTCGGCGCTCTCCGCCCCGGCCTTCGCCCCGGCCGGCTCGTTCAGCTTGCCGCCCTTGCGCCAGCCGGCGTCCGCGAGCAGGGCCTGCGCCGCCTGGGTGTCCTGGCCGCCGAGGGCGTCGCTGTTGTCGGCGTACGCCTGCTGCCCGGCCAGTGCCAGGTGGCTGCCGACCGGCTTCGCCGGCAGGCCGAGCGGCTTGAGGACGATCTCGGCGAGGGTCTTGCGGTCCAGGGCGCGGGCCACGGCCCGGCGGACCCGCTCGTCCGAGAGCGGGCCGGAGGCCCCGTTCATGGCCAGCTGCGTGTAGGCGGCCTCCAGCGACTTGCGGACCGTGAACCCGCGCAGCGCCGACTGCTCCTCCGCGTACTTCTTGACGGCGTCGGCGTTCTTCTGGCGGGTCTCCTGCTCCTCCTTCGCCCTGGCCTCGTCGGCGCCGTGGGCCAGCGCCCAGGAGAGCGTGGCCTGGGCGGGGGTGAGGGAGGCGCCCGGGCCGTGCGTGCCGTCCACCCGGCCGGCGTCCCGGTGGGCGAGGGCGATGCGGTCGGCGCCGGAGCGGTCGATCTCGGCCAGGTCGACCTTCCCGGCGGCCAGTGCCGCCGGGCGGCCCGCCCTGGGCACCGCCGCCAGCACGAGGGTGTCCAGCTTCGCGGGCCGGCCCCACCAGCGCGGGTTGCGGGTCAGCGCCGCGGTGCCGGTCTTCTTGTCGATGGCCCCGAGGCCGAAGGGCCCGGCGGTGACCTTGAGGGCGCCGCGGGCGCCCTCGTTGAAGGCCTCGGGGGTGCCCATGACCTGCTTGGGGTAGAGCGGGCTGAACAGCGAGCGCCAGTCGGCGTACGGCCTGACGAAGGTGACCTTGACCTCCAGGTCGGTCTTGCCGCGCTCGATCTTCTCGATCCGGTCGTAGCCGGCGTTGCGGGCGGTCCAGTACGCCGAGTCCTTGCCGTTCAGGGCCCGCCACTGGGCGACGAAGTCGGCGGCGCCGATCTCGCGCCCGTCGCTCCACACCGCCTGTTGGTTCAGCTTGTACAGGACGACCTGCTTGGGCTCGCGCTCGACGACCTCGGCCTTCTCCAGGTAGTCCGGATTGGCCACCGGCCGGCCCTTGGCGTCCAGGGTGAACAGCTGGGGCAGGACCGCGCCGGCGATCCGGTTGGTGGTGGCGTCCGCGTCGGCCTGGAAGGTGTTCAGGGTCTCCGGCAGGGAGTCCACGGCCCAGCGCAGCACGCCGCCGTCGGCGACCTGCTCGCGGACGGTCGTCGCGATGTCCGGTCCCGCGGCGGCCGGGCCGCCCTCGTCCTCACCCGCCCCGCAGCCCGCGAGGAGCGGCAGTGCGAGGACTCCCGAGGTGAGGAGCGCCAAGGACCTGCGCCTTCTCTTGGTCATGCGTGGTACCTCCGGGGCGGGGCGCGAGGGCCGGGAAAGAGGGTCTTGATCACGTTCGGCGGTATATGGAGCTGATCACACCGGTGTGGAAACCCACTGAAATCGACCACCGCCCGCGTCCTCCGCAGCGGCCCCTCGCCACGCCGCGAACCCCACCCGTGCGGACCAATCCAGCTTGCGCCCCCGGGCGCGCCCCCCGCCCCCGGCTGCCGCCGGGCTCCGCGCCCAAGGCGCGCGTTCCCTCGTTCGAGGGATGAAAATGGGAGCAGGGAGGGGCGCACGGTTTGCGCCTGCGCGCCCGGAATCGCTGCACGTCCCTTCACAACCGGGGACGGGAGGCGCGACACTCGCAGGCGCCCGTGAGCGTTGCCACCGCACCCTGCGGAAGTGAGGGCAAGTCATGTCCCTGCAAGACGATCTGACCGCCGTACGGCGCAGTCTCGACGAGCTGGTCCGCTCGGTGGAGCAGCTGGAGAAGGACGTCGCCCGGGAGGCACCGGCCGCCGGCTCCAGGCCGCCGGAGAAATCCGGGATGGTGACCATCCCGGACACCCCGTACGACAACGCGCTGTGGACGGACACCGACGACGAGGGCCTCGGCGCCCGCGACCGCCGCGCCCCCTAGAGCCCACCGCCCGTCCGTACGCAGCACCCCCATCTGGCCCGGCCGCTCCGGCGGCCGGGCCTCCTGGGCCACCCCTCGACCACTCCACCCGGAGTTCCCCTTGGCCACAGGCACGGAACCACCCCAGCAGCGGCCCGGCGGCGTGCACGGCCCCTCGCGGGCCGCGATCACGGCCCGGCACCTGCGGACCGACCGGTGGTGGCTGTCGCCCGCCGGCACCGCGGCCGGGCTGCTCGCCTTCATCGCGTACTCGACCTGGCGGGCCTTCGCCAACGACCACTACTACGCGGCCCCGTACGTCTCCCCGTTCTACTCACCCTGCCTGGCGGAGAACTGCCAGACGATGCGGGGCGGCCCCAACCTCGACCTGTTCGGCAGCTGGTGGGGGCTGTCCCCCGCCCTGCTGATCCTGGTCTTCCCGCTCGGCTTCCGGCTGACCTGCTACTACTACCGCAAGGCCTACTACCGGGGCTTCTGGGCCTCGCCGCCCGCCTGCGCCGTCGCCGAGCCGCACGCCTCGTACACGGGTGAGACCCGCTTCCCGCTGATCCTGCAGAACCTGCACCGGTACTTCTTCTACGCGGCGGTGCCGGTCGCCGGCATCCTCACGTACGACACCGTGCTGACCTTCCGCGACGAGCACTACGCCTGGGGCCACATGGGCCTCGGAACGCTGGTCTTCCTGGCCAACATCGTGCTGATCTGGGCCTACACGCTGTCCTGCCACTCCTGCCGGCACATCATGGGCGGCCGCCTCAAGCACTTCTCCCGGCACCCGGTGCGCTACCGCCTGTGGGGCTGGGTCAGCCGGATCAACGCCCGCCACATGCAGCTCGCGTGGGCCTCCCTGATCAGCGTGGCCCTGTGCGACTTCTACGTGTACCTGCTGGCCAGCGGCACCATCACCGACCCGAGGATCTTCTGAGATGGCTCAAGTGGAACGGCAGCAGTGGGACGTGGTCGTGGTCGGCGCGGGCGGTGCCGGGCTGCGGGCCGCGATCGAGGCCCGCGAGCGGGGCGCCCGTACGGCCGTGATCTGCAAGTCCCTCTTCGGCAAGGCCCACACGGTGATGGCGGAGGGCGGGATCGCCGCCTCCATGGGCAACGTCAACGAGGGCGACAACTGGCAGGTGCACTTCCGCGACACCATGCGCGGCGGCAAGTTCCTCAACCAGTGGCGGATGGCCGAACTGCACGCCAAGGAGGCACCGGACCGGGTCTGGGAGCTGGAGACCTGGGGCGCCCTCTTCGACCGCACGCCCGACGGACGGATCTCCCAGCGCAACTTCGGCGGGCACGAGTACCCGCGCCTCGCGCACGTCGGCGACCGGACGGGCCTGGAGCTGATCCGCACCCTCCAGCAGAAGATCGTCCAGCTCCAGCAGGAGGACTTCAAGGAATACGGGGACCACGAGGCCCGCCTCAAGGTCTTCCAGGAGTGCACGGTCACGCGCGTGCTGAAACACGGAGAGAGGGTCTCGGGGACCTTCTGCTACGAGCGCGAGACCGGCCGCTTCTTCGTCCTGGAGGCCCCCGCGGTGGTGCTCGCCACCGGCGGGATCGGCAAGTCCTTCAAGACCACCTCCAACTCCTGGGAGTACACCGGCGACGGCCACGCGCTGGCCCTGCTCGCCGGCGCCCCGCTGCTGAACATGGAGTTCGTGCAGTTCCACCCCACCGGCATGGTCTGGCCGCCCTCGGTGAAGGGAATCCTCGTCACCGAGTCCGTGCGCGGCGACGGCGGGGTGCTGCGCAACAGCGAGGGCGAGCGGTTCATGTTCGACTACGTCCCGGACGTCTTCAAGGAGAAGTACGCCGAGTCGGAGGAGGAGGGCGACCGCTGGTACGAGGACCCCGACAACAACCGGCGCCCGCCCGAGCTGCTGCCCCGCGACGAGGTGGCCCGCGCCATCAACTCCGAGGTGAAGGCCGGCCGCGGCTCCCCGCACGGCGGGGTCTTCCTCGACGTGTCCACCCGGATGCCGGCCGAGAAGATCAAACGCCGGCTGCCCTCCATGTACCACCAGTTCAAGGAGCTGGCGGACGTGGACATCACCGCCGAGCCCATGGAGGTCGGCCCGACCTGCCACTACGTGATGGGCGGCATCGCGGTCGACTCCGACACCGCCGCCACCGTCGGCGTACCGGGCCTGTTCGCCGCGGGCGAGGTCGCGGGCGGCATGCACGGCTCGAACCGGCTCGGCGGCAACTCCCTCTCCGACCTGCTGGTCTTCGGCCGGCGGGCCGGGCTGCACGCGGCCGGGTACGCGGCGCTCCCGGGGCAGCGCCCCGCGGTCCCGCAGGAGCAGATCGACGCGGCCGCCGCCGAGGCGCTGGCCCCGTTCCGCGCCGACGAGGGCGCGGAGAACCCGTACACCCTCCACCAGGAGCTCCAGACGGCCATGAACGACCTGGTCGGCATCATCCGCCGCGAGGGGGAGATGGCCGAGGCCCTGGACCGGCTGGCGGCCCTGCGCGTACGGGCGGCCCGTGCCGGGGTCGAGGGGCACCGGCAGTTCAACCCGGGCTGGCACCTGGCGCTGGACCTGCGCAACATGCTGCTGGTCAGCGAGTGCGTGGCCCGCGCGGCCCTGGAGCGCACCGAGAGCCGGGGCGGGCACACCCGCGAGGACTGCCCGGCGATGGAACGGGAGTGGCGGCCGGTGAACCTGCTGTGCCGCCCGGTGGAGCCGGCGCCCGTGGATCCCGCCGCGGCGCGGATCGCGCTGGAGCGGGTCCGTACCGAGCCGATCCGCCCCGACCTGCTCGCGCTCTTCGAGAAGGAAGAGCTGGCCAAGTACCTCGCCGAAGAGGAGCTGTACGGGTGACCACATACGACGCACGCTTCCGGGTCTGGCGGGGCGACGCGGAGGGCGGCGGGCTGCGGGACTTCACCGTCGAGGTGCACGACGGCGAGGTGGTCCTGGACATCGTGCACCGGCTCCAGGCCACCCAGGCGTCCGACCTCGCGGTCCGCTGGAACTGCAAGGCGGGCAAGTGCGGCTCGTGCAGCGCGGAGGTCAACGGCCGGCCGCGGCTGATGTGCATGACGCGGATGTCCGTCTTCGACCGGGACGAGACCGTCACGATCACCCCGCTCCGCGCCTTCCCGGTGATCCGCGACCTGGTCACGGACGTGTCCTTCAACTACGCCAAGGCCCGCGAGGTCCCTGCCTTCGTTCCCCCGCCGGGGGTCGCGGCGGGCGAGTACCGGATGCAGCAGGTGGACGTGGAACGCTCGCAGGAGTTCCGCAAGTGCATCGAGTGCTTCCTGTGCCAGGACACCTGCCACGTGGTGCGCGACCACGAGGAGAACAAGACCGCCTTCGCGGGCCCCCGCTTCCTGATGCGGGTCGCGGAACTGGACATGCACCCGCTGGACGCGGCCGCGGACGCCGGCCTGGACCGCAAGCGGACCGCCCAGGAGGAACACGGGCTGGGCTACTGCAACATCACCAAGTGCTGCACGGAGGTCTGCCCCGAGGGCATCAAGATCACCGACAACGCCCTGATCCCGTTGAAGGAGCGGGCCGTGGACCGCAAGTACGACCCCCTGGTATGGCTGGGGAACAAGATCCGGCGCCGTTCGGCCTCCGACCCCCGTTAGTTCACTTCGCGGTGGACAATGCCCCCTGGATGACCGTCGGACGACGTGATCTCAGGGGGCTTCGCGGTGCGGGTGGGGGAAGTACTGGCGGACCGGTACCGGCTGGACCAACGGCTCGGCGCCGGCGGCATGGGCGAGGTGTGGCGGGGCCACGACCGGGCCCTGCACCGGGCGGTGGCGGTCAAGGTGCTGCTGGACGCGGCGACCGGCGGGGAGCTGATCGCCCGGTTCCGGCGGGAGGCCACCATCGGGGCGCGCCTCCAGCACCCGGGCATCACCGTCGTGCACGACGTGGGGCAGCACGAGGGGCGCCTGTTCATCGTGATGGAGCTGCTCTCCGGGGAGGACCTGGGGGCGCGGCTGGCCCGTTCTCCCGGCGGGCTGCCGGTGGCCGAGGCGGTGGAGCTGGCCGCGCAGACGGCGGAGGCGCTGGCCGCCGCGCACGAACAGGCCGTGGTCCACCGGGACCTGAAGCCCCAGAACCTCTTCCTGCTGCCCGGCGGCCGCCTCAAGATCTGCGACTTCGGCATAGCGCACTCCGCCGACGCGACGGCCGGCTGGACGGTGACCGGGCGGATGTTCGGCACCCCGCCGTACATGGCGCCCGAGCAGTGGCGGGGCGAGCACGTGGACGCCCGCTGCGACCTGTACGCGCTGGGGTGCGTGCTGTACGCCCTGCTGAGCGGGGAGCCGCCCTTCGGGTCGGCGGAGCCGATGTACGTCCTGATGCGCCGCCACGTGGAGGACCCGCCGGTGCCGCTGCCCGCGCCGCGGGTGCCGGAGGAGCTGGGCCGGCTGGTGCTGGCGCTGCTGGCGAAGGACCCGCGGGACCGGCCGGATTCGGCCGAGCGGGTGGCGGCGGCGCTGCGGGGCCCGGCCGGCGGGGTGGCCGGCCCGGTTCCGGAGGGGGGTCCCGCCGAGGTGCGGAGCCCCGCTCCCGTTGCGGACGACGCGCCGCGGGAGCCGGAGGCCCTCGCGGAGGCGGAGGCCGAGCCCCTCCCGGAGCCGGAGCCGGGCGTCGTTCCCGGGCCCGTACGGGAGTTCGTACGGGAACTGCTGCTGGAGGCCGAGGAGACGCTGACCTCCCTGCCGCCCGGGGCGGGCGAGGCCCGCACCGAGGGGCTCGCCCTCGCGGCGGAGGCCGCCGCGCGCTTCGACGCGGGCCTCGCCGGCCGGCTGCTGGCGGACGCCGAGCTCTGGGCCTGGACCGACGGGGACGGCGACGGCGCCCGGGTGGCCGCGCTGCTGACCGGGCTCGCCCGGCGGATCTCGCGGGACGCCCCCGCCCGCACCGAACGGGTGCTGACCGACGCGCAGCAGGCCCTCTTCCCGGTGCCGGACCCGAAACGGACGGCCCGGCTGCGCAAGGTCGCGGAGGAGCTCGCGGCGGTCGCCCCCGAACGCGGGGTCCGGCTGGCCCGGCGGTACTTCGCCGGCGGCCCGGCGGAGGAGGCCGTGCTCGCGCGGGCCGCACTGGCGAGCGCACCGGCCGACCTCCCCCGGGCCGAGGGGTACCTGTCCCTGATCCGGAGCCCGGTGGTACGGGCGGCGACCGAGTCCAAGGCCGTCACCGCCGTCGCCCGGCAGGACCTGCCCGGCGCGCTCCGGCTGGCCGCGCGGATCCCGGGCGGCGGGGCCCGGGTGCGGGCGCTGTGCCGGGTGGCGGGCGAACGCTCCGCCGTCGGGGACCGGTCGGGCGCGGCCGAGGCCCTGGCCCTGGCGGAGCAGGCGCTGGCCGACACCGGGGACGAGGAGCTGGACGGGGCCCGCGCCGACCTGGCCGCCGCCCGGGACCTGAGCGCGCGGGGCCACCGGTCCGTACTGGACCCGGCCGTCGCCGGGGAGCGCGCGGCCGCGGCGCGGGGGCTCGGCGAACCGGCCGAACGGGGCCGGGAGCTGGCCTGGATCGCCCGGGACTGCACGGCGGGAGCGCCCTGGCTGGCGGCCGCCGCGGCGGACCCCGGCACCCCGCCCCCGCGCGGGGTGACGCTGCGGCCCGACACGGCCGGGCCCCGGCCGTCGTCGGGGTGGCACACCGGGGACCGGCCGGACGCGCTGTACGCCGCCGGGGAGCGGGTGGTGTGGACGGCGGGGGCCGGGGTGGGCTGCGCGGGCGCCGCGACGGGGGCCGGGCGCTGGACGGCGTACGCCGACGAGGGGGTGCGGGCGCGGCCGCTGCCGGAGCCGGAGCGGGTGTGGTGCGCGGCCGACGCGGACACCGTGTGCGTGGTCGTGGGGTCGGGCGGCGGTTCGCGCGGGCGGCTGGTGGTCCGGGATCCGGCGGACGGGCGGGTGCGGTGGTGGCGGGATCTGGCGGAGGCGGCGGCGCTGACCCCGGTGCCGGGGCTGCTGCTGCACGCGGCGGAGGGTGAGCTGGCCGCCCTGGACAAGGCCGCCGGGGAAGCGGTGTGGCGGCATCCGCTGCCGGGCGGGGCGGCGCTGACCGTCGCGGGCGAATGCCTGGTCCTCGCGGACGGCGGCCGGCTCCGGGCGCTGCACCTGCCGAGCGGGACCCCGCTGTGGTCGTGGCCGCGCGGCTACGACGCCGGCGCGCGGCCGGCCCCCGACCACCTTTCGGGCGGGCCGGTGCACGTGCTGGACGGCGGTGTGCTGCGTGCCCTGGACCGGCGCAAGGGCTACGAACTGTGGCGCTTCGAGCCGGGGACGCCGGCGGCGGGGCTGCTCGTCGAGGACGGGGTGGTGTACGTGGCCGCGTACCGCGCCGGGCAGGGCTGGGACGTGGTGTTCGCGCTCGACGCGGAGAGCGGGGCCGTGCGGTGGCAGCGGCCGGTGACGCGGCGCGAGGGCACGGCGTGCGTGCTGGAGCTGCTGGGGGTGCGGCGGGGGGTGCTGTACGTGAAGTCCTCGCACGGCGGTCGGCGGGGGCTGCTGGGGCGGACGGCCCTGCCGTTCGTGACGGGCCTGGACGTCAACACGGGCAAGCCGCGCGGCCACTGGGACCACCCGGCCGACGGCCCGTCCCCGGTGGTGGCGTCGGACGCCCTGCTCCACGCCCGGCCGACGCTGCGGGCGCTGGCGCTCCCCTCTTGACGCGCCGCTCGCACGGCTCGGCCGCGGTCGGCCTCCCCGGCCCCGCGCAGCGGCGTACCGGGTGCGGGAGCGTGCGGGGCCCCATAGCCTCCCAAATGTGTATCCGCTGAGAGGCACCGCCGCCCTCCGGGCCCTGATCGTCGTCGCCGCCGGGCTCCTCACGCTCGGCGGGCCGACGGCGCCGGCCCGCGCCGAGGATCCCGTCACGCTCTCACGGCAGGGGCAGGTCACCGACCGCGTCGGTGCCCTCGGCGACCGGGCGCCCGCCGTGTCCGCGGCGCTGGAGCGGCTCTACGCCGACCGCAAGGTCCAGCTCTTCGTGGCGTACGTCCGGGACTTCTCCGGCCGCGCCCCGCAGAGCTGGGCCGACGCCACCGCCCAGCGGAACGGCCTCGGCCGGGACGACCTGCTGCTCGCGGTGGCGACCGGCGACCGCCAGTACGCCTATTCGGCCGACGTCGACTCCGGTTTCACCGAGGCGCAGCTCGCGGACGTCGCCCGTACCGCCATCGAGCCCGCCCTGCGCCAGAACGACTGGGCGGGTGCCGCCATCGGCGCGGCGAACGGCTACGACGCCGTGCTCGGCGGGAAGCCGGTGCCCGTGCCCGCCGTCACCCCCGGTCCGGCCGACCCCGGCGGCGCGGCGGACGGGGCGAGCGGGGCCGGGGACTTCGTGCTGCCGGTGGTCGCGGTCGGCGCGGCCGGGGCGCTCGGGGTGTACGCGTACCGCCGCCGGAGGAAGCGCGACGGGACGGGACGGGGGACCACCACCGCCCACGCCGGCTGGGACGGGGGGCGGGCCGAGCCCACCCCGCTGCCCGAGCTCGACGCCAGGGCGAAGGCCCTCCTCGTGGAGACCGACGACGCCGTCCGCACCAGTACCGAGGAGCTCGGCTTCGCCACCGCGCAGTTCGGCGACGACGCGGTCGGCACCTTCACGGCGGCGGTGGCGTACGCCAAGGACGAGCTGACGCACGCCTTCCGGCTGCGCCAGCAGCTGGACGACGCCTACCCGGAGGACGACGCGACCCGGCGGCGGATGCTGGAGGAGATCGTGGCCCGCTGCACGGAGGCGAACCGCGGGCTCGATGCCGAGTCGGCGGACTTCGACCGGCTGCGGGACCTGGAGAAGAACGCGCCGCAGGCCCTGGCCACGGTGGAGGCGCACTTCCGCGCGCTGACCGGCCGTGCGACGACCGCCGGGGCGACCCTCGCAGCGCTGACGGGCCGCTACGCGGACTCCGCGGCCGCGCCGGTGGCCTCCAACCCGGAACAGGCCCGGGACCGGCTGCTGTTCGCGACGACCAGCCTCGGTGAGGCGCGGGCCGCCCTCGGCGCCGGGGACAACGGCCGGGCCGCCGTGCACGTGCGGGCCGCCGAGGGCGCGGTGGACCAGGCGGCGACCCTGGTGGACGCGGTCGAGCGGCGGGCGCAGGAGCTGGCGGAGGCGGCCGGGAAGCTGCCGGGCGCCCTCACCGAGACGGAGACGGACCTCGCCGACGCGCGCGGCCTGCTGTCCGGTACGCAGGCGGGCTCCGCCACGGGCGACCTGCGGGGCCGGATCGGGCGGGCGGAGTCCGTACTGGCCGACGTGCGGCGGGAGCAGGCGGCCGGCCGGTTCGACCCGATCGACGCGTTGCGCCGGGTCGAGGAGGCGGACGCGGCCCTGGACGAGGCCCTGGCGGGGGCGCGGGAGCAGGAGTCGGGGCGGCGGCGGGCGGCGGCGCTGCTGGACCAGGCCCAGCTGTCGGCCCGCAGCGCGATCGGCGCGGCGACGGACTACGTGACCACCAGCCGGGGCGCCGTCGGCAGCCAGGCCCGGACCCGGCTGGCGGAGGCGCAGCGGCACCTGGAGCGGTCTGCGTCGCTGGCCGGCCAGGACCCGGCGGGCGCGCTGGCGGAGGCGCAGCAGGCGGACTCGCTCGCCCGGCAGGCGCAGCAGCTGGCGGAGGAGGACGTACGGGCGTACCGGAACCCGTACGCGGGGCAGCGCGCCGGCGGCGGCCGGGGCGGTGCCGTGCTCGGCGGGATCATCCTCGGCGAGATCCTCCGGGGCGGCGGCCGCGGCGGCTTCGGCGGAGGCGGGGGCGGCGGAGGCTTCGGCGGCGGCTTCGGCGGCGGGCCCGGCTCCTACGGGGGCGGCGGCACCCGCGGCCGCATGGGCGGCGGCGGCCGCTTCTGAACGACGAGCCACCGGACCCCCACCCACCAGGAAGGACCCCGATGAGCAAGCAGACCGTCCTCGGCCGTGTCACCCAGCTCGCGAAGGCGAACATCAACGCGCTGCTGGACCAGGCCGAGGACCCGCAGAAGATGCTCGACCAGCTGATCCGCGACTACTCGAACAACATCTCGGAGGCGGAGCAGGCGGTGGCCACGACCATCGGCAACCTGCGGATGCTGGAGGCCGACCACAAGGAGGACGTGGACGCCGCGGCCGGGTGGGGCGGCAAGGCCCTCGCGGCCAGCCGCAAGGCGGACGGGCTGCGCGCGTCCGGGTCGGCGGCGGACGCGGACCGCTTCGACAACCTGGCGAAGGTGGCCCTGGGGCGGCAGTTGCAGTCGGAGAAGGAGGCGGCGACGGCCGAGCCGGTGATCGCCGCCCAGACGGAGGTGGTGGACAAGCTCAAGGCGGGCCTGGCCTCGATGAAGGTCAAGCTGACGGAGCTCCAGGCCAAGCGGGACGAGCTGGTGGCGCGGGCGAAGACGGCGCGGGCGCAGAACACGATGCTGGACGCGGTCAAGGACATCGACGTGCTGGACCCGACGAGCGACCTGAACCGCTTCGAGGAGAAGGTGCGGCGGGAGGAGGCGATGGCCATGGGCAAGTCGGAGCTGGCGGCCTCCTCCCTGGACGCCCAGTTCGAGGCCCTGGACGACCTCGGCAAGGCCTCGGAGATCGAGGCCCGCCTGGCCGCCCTCAAAGCCCGCGCGGCATAGGCCCCCTCAGCCGTACATGCTCAGCAGCTGTTCCGCCGACAGCTCGGTGACCGCCTCTCCAGGTGCGCCGCCCGGCATCGGGAGCGGGAGCTCGAACCAGACGGTCTTGCCCCGGTGGGTGCGGCGGGTGCCCCAGCCGGCCGAGAGCAGGCCGACGAGCTGGAGGCCGCGGCCGCCCTCGTCGGTGTCCCGGGCGCGGCGGCGCCTGGGCTGGGCGAGGTTGCCGTCCCAGACCTCGCACACCAGGGTCCGGTCCAGCAGCAGCCGCAGCCGGATCTCGCCCTCCCCGTACCGCAGGGCGTTGGTGACGAGCTCGCTGACCAGCAGTTCGGTGGTGTCGAGCAGGCCCTCCAGGCCCCAGCCGGGCAGCTTGGCGCGGGCCAGTTCCCGGGCCCGGCCCACCGAGCGGGCCTCGCGGGGCAGCTGCCAGTCGCCGACGGCGCCGGCGGGCAGCCCCTGGACCCGTGCCATGAGCAGGGCGATGTCGTCCTCGCCGTGGCGGGTGTGGAGGGTGTTCAGGACGTGGTCGCAGACCTCCTCCAGGGGGCGGGACGGGTCGGCGACCGCCCCGCGCAGCCCGCGCAATCCCTCCTCCAGGGGGTGGTCGCGGGATTCGACCAGCCCGTCGGTGTAGAGGGCGAGCAGCGCTCCCTCGGGGAGTTCGACCTCGACCTCCTCGAAGGGTTCGCCGCCCACCCCGAGGGGCATCCCGGTCGGGATCTCCAGCAGCAGCCCGGGGCGCGGTTCGGCGCCGTCCTCGGCGGGTTCGACGAGTACGGGCGGCATGTGGCCGGCGTTGGCGATGGTGCAGCGCCGGGTGACGGGGTCGTAGACGGCGTACACGCAGGTGGCGAGGTAGACCTCGGAGCGGTCGGCGTCGCGGGAGTGCAGGGCGGCGCGCGAGGCCTGCTGGGCGCCGCCGGGGGCGCCGAGGCCGCGGGCGACCTCGTCCAGGGCGGTGAGCACCTCGGCTGGTTCCAGGTCCAGCAGGGCGAGGGTGCGTACGGCGGTGCGCAGTTCGCCCATGGCGACGGCGGCGCGCAGGCCGCGGCCCATGACGTCGCCGACGACGAGGGCGGTGCGGTGGCCGGGGAGTTCGATGACGTCGAACCAGTCGCCGCCGACTTCGGTGGCGGCGTTGCCCGGCAGGTAGCGGCAGGCGATGTCGAGGCCGGCCGCCTCGGGGTCGCCGGGCGGGAGCAGGCTGCGCTGGAGGATCAGCGCCCGTTCGTGCTCGCGCCGGTAGAGGCGGGCGTTGTCGATGCAGACGGCGGCCCGTGCGGCGAGTTCCACGGCGACGGCCCGGTCGCGTTCGCCGAAGGGCTCGCTGCCCTTCGTACGGGAGAACTGGGCGAGGCCGACCACCGTGTCGTGGGCGACCATCGGGACGATCAGGGTGGACTGGACGAGGTCGTCGGGACCCTCGGCGTCGACGAGTCGGGGCCGTGCCGTGCGCAGGACCATCGCTCCGGGGGAGGCGGCGGGGTAGCGGTGGGTCTCCCCCACGGCGACCAGTGCGCCGGGCCCCGACAGCGGGGCGTCGGACACGGCGGAGGCGAAGGCCACCCTGCGCAGCTTCGCGGAGGGGGCGCGGCGGGCCCCCTGGTCGGGCAGCGAGGGCATGCCGGGGCCCTGGGGACGGGCGGGCCGGTCGTCGTCGCCGAGCAGCAGGCCCTGGTAGAGGTCGACGGCGGCCAGGTCGCAGAAGCCGGGGACGGTGACGTCGAGGAGTTCGCGGGCGGTGGTCTCCAGGTCGAGGGAGTTGCCGATGCGGTGCCCGGCCTCGTTGAGGAGGGCGAGGTTGCGGCGGACCCCGGCGGCCTCGCGGGCGGCGAGGTGGCGGCGGGTGACGTCGGTGCCGAGGCCGGCGACGCCGATGGGGCGGCCGGTGCCGTCGTGCACCCGGTAGAGGTTGATGGACCAGTGGCGGTCGTCCCGGCTGCGGGGGGTGGCGCCGGTGATCCGCAGGTCGGTTACGGACTCGCCGGTCTCCAGGACCCGGCGCAGGGCTTCCGCCATCCGGTCGGCCTCGTGGGGCGGCAGGTAGTCGTGGACGGTCCGGCCGCGGTGCTCCTCGACCGCTCCGCCGAAGACGGTCGCGAAGCGCCGGTTGGCGCGCTGGACGGTGAGGTC
This sequence comes from Streptomyces sp. NPDC040718, assembly GCF_055593565.1. NCBI lineage: Bacteria > Bacillati > Actinomycetota > Actinomycetes > Kitasatosporales > Streptomycetaceae > Streptomyces > Streptomyces sp. NPDC040718. Next base: position 670,525 of record NZ_JBVIXO010000001.1, read on the forward strand.
GGTGCCGAAGAGCAGGAACCCGAAGGGGGATTGGCCGAATATGGCCTGTGATGCGGCGAGGTCGGACTCGATGCGGCGCAGCGCGCGCACGTCGACGACCACGCACAGTGCGGCCCGCTCGGCGCTCTCGGTCTGGGTGGGCATCACATAGATCTCGGCCACCCCGTGGGCCCCCTCGCCGCCGGGGATGCGGAAGGGGATCAGGCCGGTCCACTCCTTGCCGTCGAGGATCTCGGCGACCTTGCGGTGCCCGCCCTCGCGCAGCTCGGGCGGCATGAAGGCCTCGACCGGGTCGCGGCCGACCGCCTGCGCCGCGCCGAGCCCGAACAGCTCCTCGGCGCGCAGGCTCCACTGGTCGATGAGCCCGTCAGGGCCGATCGAGAAGGACGCGACCTTTATGTAGTCGTATATCGAGCCAGGCGGACTGCTGTGCCACAGGGAGTCGTGCAAAGGCTCCCCGGGCACGCGGGCCTGATGTGTCTGCGCAGGTATCTCGCTCACGCGACCGTCCCCTCCAGCTCACCGCAACCGGACCGGCCATGACCGAAGTATTCAGCACCACGGCCCCGTACGGCACGGCGTTCACGATCACAAAAGGGTCCCGTTGTTTTCCGGCCACGTCCGGTGGTCTCCCCAGACGCCGCCCGGGAGACCCACTGCCGCCCTTCTCCTTGTTACTCACCAGGAAGAGCCAACTCGAACCACACGGTTTTCCCCGTCTTCCCGTGCCGGGTCCCCCAGCGGCGCGCGGAGACGGCGACGAGGTGCAGGCCGCGCCCGCCCTCGTCGTCCGGCTTGGCGATGCGCTCGCGGGGCGGATCCGGAAGCGGATCCGAGACCTCCACGAGTAGGGCCGGGCCGCCGGCCAGGTCCGGCGCGGCCGGATTGCGCCGTACCAGCCGGACCCCGATCGGGCCGGAGGCGTACCGCAGGGAGTTGGTGACCAGCTCGCTGACCAGCAGGACGGTCACGTCGCCGACGGAGTCCAGGCCCCAGGAGCGGAGGGCGCCCCGCACGGCGTGGCGTGCGGTGCGGACGGCACCGGGCTCGGCGGGGAAGGCCCACTCGGCGCATTCACCGTCTGTGTCGATCACGCCGACCACTTCCCGGGCCACCAGCGACCCCAGTCAGGTTCGTCGGGACGAAAGGGGGACGAGATAGGGACTAATAGCGACATACCCGATATTCGGGGCGCCGTACCACCCGATCCCCCACGCACCGGCGCACTGTGGCGCAGACGGCCTAGAGCGGGAGCGTCACGCGCCCCGGTGCGCCCCGCCGTGCGACTCGGCGCCCGTCCCGCCGCCTGTCCCGCGACCCGCCCGGCCCCTACCCCGCGGCCGCTCCGGCGCGCAGCCGGCGGCCGGCCTCCTCGACGAAGGGCCGGTCCTGGTCGAGCCAGTCCACCGAATCCAGCTCGTGCGGCGCCAGCCAGCGCAGCTCGTCGTGGTCCTCCAGCGGCTCGGGCTCCCCCGAGACCAGCCGGGCGGTCCACACGTGGAGGACCAGGCCGGGCTTCAGCGGCCACTCCCCCGGAATCCGCTCCAGCGCCTCGGTCTCCACGCCGAGCTCCTCGCGCAGTTCGCGCACCAGCGCCTCGGGCACGGTCTCGCCCGGCTCGGCCTTGCCGCCCGGGAGCTCCCACCGGCCGGCCAGCTCCGGCGGCGCGCTGCGCCGGGCGGCCAGCAGGCACCCGTCATGACAGAGGGCTCCGCCCACGACCACTCGTACAGTCATGGACGGAGCCTATGCCAGCGCCTTCAGCCGATTCAGTTGGTGGCGGTCTGGCTTTCCTGTCCGATCCGCTCGACCCAGTAGAGCTGCTTGTGTCCGTGGTCGTCGAGGCTGTCGACGACCTTCTGGGCCTCGGCCCGGGAGGGGTAGCGCCCCACCCGGTAGCGGTTGCCGTTGTCGTCCTGACGTATGACCAGCCATGGAAGCAGGGCACCGCTGTCGGTCATCGCGCTTCACCCTCCGCCGCTGTACCTGCCCAGGAAACCGCATTGCGCATATGCCGGAGCTTACGCCCGACCTTTACTGAGCGGATACGGTTTTTCACGAAGAGGTACCTGGGGGGCGTACGCATCCGGCCAGGCGTACGAGCGGGCCGTGCGCGCCGGTCCGGGCCCGGCGCACGGAGCGCACCGGCGGGTGGGGGACGTGGGAGCGGCCGCGGCGCCGCGCGGGCACAACTCGAACAAGGGCCCGGGGTACGCCCCGGACCCTTGCGAAACGACCGAAAACCCCGCGTGCCCCCTGTTACCGGACAGGCAGGTGGTACGAGAGGCGGTAGCGGTCCGCCGGCACGACCACGTCCGCGGTCTCCACCGCGCGGCCCGACGCGAAGTACGTACGGCTGACCACCAGCACCACGTGCCCCGGGACCCCGCCCAGCGACATGATCTCCTCGGCCAGGCCCGGCCGGGCCCCGACCTCCTCGACCACGTTGTCCACGACCACGTCGATGGCGGCCATCCGGTCCACCACCCCCGAGCCGCCCAGGGGGCCCTCCTCCGGCAGCATCACCGGGGTCCGGCCGGTCACGGCCAGGGGCTCCCAGGAGGTGGAGAGCATCATGGCCTCACCCGCGTCGCGGAAGACGTACCGGGTGCGCATGACCCGGTCCCCCGGCTCGATGCCGAGGCGCTCCGCGATCCGCTCCGGCGCGGCCGCCTGCTCGCTGCTGGACTCCCACGTGCCGCGCGCGCCCGCCTCCGCCTGCTCCTGGCGGAACGGCGTCGACGCCCCGGCCGAGCGGTAGCCGGAGCGGGCGACCCGGCGGGGCACGGGCTGCTCGCGCACGTACGTACCCGACCCGGAGCGGCCCTCCACCAGCCCCTCGGCCATGAGGACCTTGCGGGCCTCCAGCGCCACGGTGTCGGAGACCCCGTACTCCTCGCGGATCCGGGCCTGGGAAGGGAGCCGGGCGTGCGGGGGCAGGGACCCATCGACGATCTTCCGTCGCAGATCCCCGGCGACGCGGAGATAGGCCGGCTGCTCACCGAAAGTCACGAGCCACTCCCATCAGGTTGACAGACAGCTACACCCTGGCAACCCACGGTTGAGCAGCGCAAGCACGGGCCAGAGTTTCACTCGATGTGATGAACCCAGGTCACTCAAACCCCTTACCGCGCGTTACCCACAGGACCTCAGACCGACTCCGACGAAGGCCCCCGCCCGGAGCCCGCCCCCGGCCCCTCCGGACCCGTCTCCCGCCACTCCGGAACCCGCGTCGACAGCCCGTACGCGCCGCGCAGCGTCTTCTCCGTGTCCACCGACAGCGCCGCCAGCGCCGCGTCCCACGCCCGCTGGAAGTCGGCCGGCCGCGCCGCCCGGGACGCCCGCTGCCACTCCTTGCGCGCCGCCGCGACCTCCCTGAGCCGCGTCCGCGCCGCCGGGCCCGTGTCCTGGCGCGAGGCGACGCCCTGGAGCATCCGCTCCTCCGCGGCCAGCGCCTCGTCCACGCCGCGCGCCCACTTCTGGTGCTCGGGCAGCGCCTCGTCGAGGTCGCGGTCGGGGGCGCGTCCGAGCGCCTGGTCCACCGTGTTCAGCGCGCTCAGCAGGGTCACCTGGTCCGGCGTCAGCATGCCCGCATCCTTGCGCAGACTGCCCTTGTGGTCCTCCGTCGACGTGCCGACGAGGCACAGGAGCCGCCGGTCGCCGGTCTGCCAGCTGTCCGGCGAGGGGGTGAAGTAGTACATCTCCGCGTACGCCGGCAGCGCCCACGAGTCCATCGCGTACGCGTCCTGCGCCTTCCAGCAGGTGTCCGTGGCGGTCTCCTTCAGCGACCCCTGGCCGGGATAGGCGCCCGGTCCGAGCTGCGTCGCGGAGGTCACCTCGGCGTCGTGCACCCGGTCGCAGCCCACCCGGTAGGTGAAGCGGGCCTCGTCGAGGAGGTCGCCGCCGGGGACGTTGAAGCAGTCGCCCACGCGCAGCTCGTCCATCCCCGTGAGCTGCCCCTCGACCTCCTCCGGCTCCCGGGCGGCCCCGCCCAGCGCGCCGGCGAAGTGCTCCGCGTACCGGGTGACACCGGTGACCAGGACGGCGGTCGCCAGCAGCGAGACCACCAGGCCCACGACGGCCAGGGCGCGGCCCCGCTCCCCCTTGCGCGCGATCTGCACCAGCGCCACGGCGCCGAAGACGATCCCGAGCGGCGGGAAGCACAGCAGCCCGACCAGCAGGGAGGCCAGCGCGAATCCGTTGAGCGCGGGCGGGTGCGCGTACGCGGGCGGCGGCCCCCACACCGGCGGCGGGGGCCAGGAGCGGCCCGGACCGGCGGGGGGATGTTGCGGGGGCGGGGTGCTCACCGGGTGAGTGCTCCATCGGGGGCGGCGCGAACGAATGCGCGAAATAGTACGCAGCGGGGGCGACCGACTACTCGGTCGCCCCCGCGTTCATCGCGCGATCCAGCCTGTTATCGCGCCCCTCGCCACCCGGTCGCCCGGGCGGAGGACCTCGGTGCCCTGTCCGGCGTCGGAACCGCCCGGCGTCAGAACTGCAGCGCCCAGGAGTCGATCTTGCCGGTGTCGATGTTGGCGTTGTCGTTCACCCGCAGCTTCCAGACCCCGTTGGCCACCTCGGACGAGGCGTTGACCGTGTAGGAGCGGATGATGTTGTCGGCGCTGCCGCCGCTGCGGTTGTGCAGGTTGTAGACCGTGCCGTCGGGGGCGACCAGGTCGACCTTCAGGTCACCGATGTAGGTGTGCTTGATGTCGACCGAGACGCTCAGCGCGGCCGGGGCGTTGCCGGAGATCCCGCTGACGGTGACCGGCGACTCGACGGTCGCGTTGTCGTTGACCGCGTAGTCGGCGGTGTTCTCGAACTTGGTGCCCGGGTTCGGCGGCGTGGTGCTCGCGCCCACGTTCAGCAGCCGGTTGGGGGACCCGGTGCCGGGGCCGGTCACCACGTTCGGGGTGGCCGCCGCGACGAGGCCGTCGCGGACCTGCGCCGGGGTGCTCGCCGGGTTCTGCGAGAGGTAGAGGGCCGCCGCGCCGACGACGTGCGGGGTGGCCATCGAGGTGCCCGAGATGGTGTTCGTCGCGGTGTCGCCGGTGCCCCATGCAGAGGTGATGGAGGAGCCGGGCGCGAAGATGTCCAGGATGCTGCCGTAGTTGGAGAAGCTGGACTTCGCGTCGGTGTTGGTGGTCGAACCGACGGTGATGGCCTCGGCCACGCGCGCCGGGGACTTGCTGGAGGCGTCCGTGGACTCGTTGCCGGCCGCGACGCCGTAGGTGATGCCGGCGGCTATGGAGTTGCGTACGGCGGTGTCGAGCGCGGAGTCCGCGCCGCCGCCGAGCGACATGTTGGCCACGGCCGGCTTGACGGCGTTGCGGGTGACCCAGTCGATGCCGGCGACCACCTGGGCCGTCGTGCCGGAGCCGTTGTTGTCGAGGACCCGGACGCCGACGATCTTCGCCTTCTTGGCCACGCCGTACGCGCCGCCGGCGACGGTGCCGGCGACGTGCGTGCCGTGGCCGTGGCCGTCCTGGGCGGTGTTGTCGTTGTCGACGGCGTCGTAGCCGTAGGAGGCGCGGCCGCCGAAGTCCTGGTGGGTGATGCGGACGCCGGTGTCGATGATGTACGCCGTGACGCCCTCGCCGGCCTTGTCGGGGTAGGTGTAGCTCTGGTCGAGCGGGAGGGCCCGCTGGTCGATGCGGTCCAGGCCCCAGGACGGCGGGTTGGGCTGGGTGGCGTCGACGGTGAAGGTCCGGTTCTGCACGACCGACCGGACCGCCGGGTCGGCGGCGAGCTTTCTGGCCTGCGCCTCGGAGACCTCGACGGAGTAGCCGTTGAGGGCCGCGCTGTAGGTCCGGGCGATCTTCGCGCCGTACCGCTTGGCGACGGCCCTGCCGCTGTCCGCGGTGGAGCGGGCGGCGGAGTCCTCCAGGGTCACGATGTAGCTGCCGGGGACGGCCCCGGCGACGCCGGCGTTCTCGATGACGCCCTGGGGGCCGCCGTCGGCCGCGGAGGCGGGCAAGGCGGCGGCCGCGCCGAGCGCGAGGGCCACGACGGCGGTCGCGCTGACGCCGGCGATCCTCCGGCGGGTGTGACGCATCACGGACATGTGGGGGGTCCTCCTCGTAGGGGGTGGGCTGCGGGTGCCGTGCGGCGGTGCGCGGACACGCGGACGAACTGTTTTTAAGCATGTCCATGACAACGAATCCCGTCCCAACGGGCCGCCGTCCCCGAAAGGTTGACCCACCCCCCGCCATCCCACAAGAGCACAACGGACGCACCACGGACGCGTAACATCCGTGCCATACAACGGCCATGAACGAGCAAAGGTGCTCAGCACATGACGCACGCACTTCCTGGTTACGTCTGCCCCGAGGACGGCACGCACGCGGACGTGCGGACGGCGCCCTGGTGCTGCCCCCTGTGCGGCGGCCCCTGGGACCTCGACTTCACACCCGATCCGGCCATCCCGCTCGAACCGGCGGCGGGACCCCACTCGCTGTGGCGGTACGCGCCCGCGCTGCCGCTGCCGGGGGCGTTCTCGGTCACGCTCTCCGAGGGGCACACCCCGCTGGTGCCGCTGGCGGAGCGGATTCACGCCAAGCTCGACTTCCTGATGCCGACGCTGTCCTTCAAGGACCGGGGCGCGGTCATGCTCGCCGAACTGGCCCGGCGGCTGGCACCGGAGCGGGTGGTCGCCGACAGCAGCGGCAACGCGGGCACCTCCGTGGCGGCGTACTGCGCGCGGGCCGGGCTGACTTGTGAAGTTTTCGTGCCGGAGGGCACCTCGGAGAAGAAGACGGAGCAGATGCGGGCCCACGGGGCCTCCGTACGCGTCGTCCCGGGCGGCCGCGAGGCCACCGCGCGGGCCGCGCGGGCGGCGGCGGACGAGCCGGGGGTCTTCTACGCCAGCCACGTCTTCAACCCGTACTTCCTGCACGGCACCAAGACGTACGTGTACGAGATCTGGGAGGCCCTCGGCGGGCGGCTCCCGGAGGCGCTGGTCGTACCGGTGGGCAACGGCACCCTGCTGCTGGGCGCCGCGCTGGCGGTCGAGGAGCTGGCCCGGCACGGGGTGCGGCCGCCCGCGCTGATCGGGGTGCAGGCGGAGGCGGTGTCCCCGCTGGCGGCGGCCTTCGCGGCGGGCGCGGAGGAGGCCGCGGCGGTGCCGCAGCTGCCGACGGCGGCGGAGGGCATCGCGATCCCGGCCCCGCCGCGGGCACGGCAGATCCTGGCGGCGGTCCGCAAGTCCGGCGGCACCTTCCTGACGGTCCCGGACGACCGGCTGCGCGAGGCCCAGCGGGACCTGGCGCGGCGCGGCCTGTTCGTGGAGCCGACGGCGGCGGCCTGCTGGGCGGCGGTGGCCCCCACCGCCCCGGGCGGCCCCCTCCGCGGCCGCACGGCGGTCCTCCCCCTGTGCGGCGCGGGCGCGAAGACGGGCCTGGCCCGGCCGTAGGCGTCGGAAAACCGCCAGCGGCACAGCCGTGCGGTCTGGTGAACTGGGCCCATGACCACCAACCTTGACCGTGCCGCCCAGGCCGCGGCCTTCACCGCGCTGCACACCCCCGCCGCCCCCCTCGCCCTCGCCAACGCCTGGGACGTCGCCAGTGCGCGTCTCGTCGAGGCGGCCGGGGCGGCGGCCGTCGCCACCACCAGCGCCGGGGTCGCCTGGTCGCTCGGGGCACCCGACGGGGACGCCCTCGCGCGGGACCGGGCGCTGGAGCTGATCGCCCGGGTGGCCTCGGCCGTCTCCGTGCCCGTCACCGCCGACATCGAGGGCGGGTTCGCCGCCGACGCCGCCGGGGTCGGGGAGACCGTCGCCGGGGTGCTGGCCGCCGGGGCGGTCGGCATCAACATCGAGGACGGCCGCCGCGCCCCCGCCGAGCACGCGGAGCGCCTCGCCGCGGCCCGCGCCGCCGCCGACGCGGCCGGGGTGCCGCTGTACATCAACGCCCGCGTGGACACGTACCTCTTCGGCCTCGGCGAGAGCGCCACCCGCCTCGACGAGACCCTGTCCCGCGCCGCCGCCTACCTCGCCGCCGGGGCCACCGGCGTCTTCGTGCCCGGTGTCACGGACCCGGCCACCGTCGCCGAGCTCGCCAAGGGCATCGACGCCCCGCTCAACGTCCTCGTCGGCCCGGACGCGCCCTCCGTCGCCGAGCTCGGCGGCCTCGGCGTGGCCCGCGTCAGCCTGGGCTCCTGGGTGGCCGAGGCGGCGTACGCCGTGGTCCGCCGCGCCACCGAGGAACTGCTGGCCGGAGGCACGTACGGCTCCCTCGCCGGGGCCCTCCCGTACGGGGAGCTGAACGCCCTGCTCAAGGGCTGAGATACCGAGAAGCGTGCATGCGGCACCGACCGTAGGATCCGGCCATGGGCACCTCGACTCCGATAGACAGCACGGGCACGACCGCGGACACGCCGCCGCGCCGCAGGACCACCGGGGCCGTGTGGTTCGCGCTCGCGCTCGTGTACGTGGTCTGGGGCTCGACCTACCTCGGTATCCGGATCGTCGTGCAGACCATGCCGCCCTTCCTGTCCGCCGGGGCCCGCTTCATCACCGCCGGCCTGGTGCTGGCCGGCATCGTCGCCCTGCGGTACGGGCCGGCCGCACTCAGGGTCACGGCCGCGCAGGCCCGCTCCCTGGTGCTGGTCGGCCTGCTGCTGATCCTGGGCGGCAACGGCCTGGTGGTGCTGGCCGAGACCTCCATCCCGTCCGGGCTGGCCGCGCTGCTGGTCGCGTCGGTGCCGATGTGGGTGGTCGTGCTGCGGGCGGTCACCGGGGACCGGCCGCCGCTGCGCACCCTGGCCGGGGTGCTGGTGGGGCTCGCCGGGCTGGCGGTGCTGACCAGCCCGGGGCTGAGCGGGGAGGTGCACCTGGCCGGGGTGCTGATGGTGGTGGGCGCCGCGCTGCTGTGGTCGCTGGGCTCGTTCTCGGCCGGGCGGCTGCCGATGCCGGAGAACCCGTTCACCGGCTCCGCGTACCAGATGCTGGCGGGCGGGGCCGCCGGTGTGGTGGTGGGGCTGCTGCGCGGCGAGCAGCACGGCCTTGACGTCGGCTCCTTCTCCGCCGCCTCGTGGACGGCCCTGGTCTACCTCGTGCTGATCGGGTCGGTCGTCGGTTTCACCGCGTACGCGTGGCTGCTCCAGGCGGCGCCGCTGTCGCTGGTGGCCACGTACGCGTACGTCAATCCGGTGGTGGCCGTCGCGCTGGGCGCGCTGATCCTGGACGAGCAGCTGACCCTGCCGATCGTGCTGGGCGGCGCGATCGTGGTGGCGGCGGTGGGCGTGATCGTCAGCACCGAGCGCCGGAAGAAGTAGCTCCGCTCAGCCCCTGGCCGCCCGCTCGTAGAGGGCCTTGGCCTTCTCGTCGTACAGCGCGGCCGTGGAGTCCACGTCCGTGTCCCCGCCGCTGAGCACCCCGATCAGCCGGCCCGGCTGCCCCGTGCCGCCGCGGTCGGCGATCCAGGGGCTGCCGCTGGTGCCGGTCCAGAAGCCCGAGCAGCTGATGTACAGCATGTCGGGGTCGTCGAGGTCGTGGCGGGTCTGGGTGGTGCAGGACACGGGCTTGTTCTGCGGGTTGTGCTCGGACTCCGGGTATCCGACGACGGTGACCTCGCGCTCGTACCCGGAGGTCCAGTCGGGCGCGGGCGCCTCGCCCTTGCCACCGACGGCGTCCTGGACGCTGCGGCCGTCCTCGTCGGGCTCGATGGTGAGGAAGGCGAAGTCGGCGGTGTCGTCGCCCCACTTCGTCCAGCGTTCGTCGACGTGGATCGAGCGGACCTTCCACACGCCGAGGGGCTGGGTGCCGGAGCCCTCTCCGGAGAAGGCGGGGGCGAAGGAGAGCTCGCCGATGGCGAGGCCGTCGTGGGCGACCTCGCCGGGCACTCCGTCCTCGCCCGCCGGGGCGACGCAGTGCGCGGCGGTCGCGACGACGTTGCCCTCGGGGCTGTCGACGACGCTCGCCGTGCACCAGTGCTCCCCGTTGGCCATGAGCACGCCGACGGTGGGGAAGGGGTGCACCGGGCGCTCGCCGGGCGCCTTGAGGAACGCGACGGCGCAGACCATCGCGAGCCCCGCGGCGGCGGCCGCCGTGGCCCCCTTCACCCTGGGGCTCATCGCACGGCGGGGTCGGGTGTCGGTCCCTGCATCACCTTGCTGATCCACTCCAGGGAGCCCTCCCTCATTCCGCGTACGTACGACTTCCCGTTGTGCTCACCATCCTGGATCACCTGGAGCCGGGTGTGCACGGGGCCCCTGCCGTACTCGCGCATGAACCGCTCCGCCAGGTCGCGGCCGCTCTCCTTGGTGCCGATCTGGAAGTTGATCCAGACCTCCGGACCACCCTCCTTGATCAGTTCCTCGGCGAGCTTCTCGGGGTTGTTCTCGTCCATGGCCTGCCTGTTCCCCTTCCAGAGGGGGGAGTCGGGGACGATGTCGACGCCGCTGGCGATGACCGCCTTGAAGCGCTCGGGGTACTTGAGAACGTGCTTGAAGGCGCCGAAGCCGCCCGAGGAGGATCCCATGAAGGCCCAGCCGTCGCGGGAGGTGAAGGTGCGGAAATTGGCCTTCGTGAAATCCGGGACGTCATCGGCCATCCAGGTGCCCATCTTCGGCTGGCCCGGGATGTCCGATCCGTCGAAGTGGTGCTTGGTGTCCGCGTTGATCACCGGCATGACGAGGATGAAGGGCAGGCTGGTGCCCGCCTTGACCCCGTCGATCACGGCCTGCTGGAGCCCGAGGCCGGGACCGGTGCCCCAGTAGTTCTTGGGGTAGCCGCGTCCTCCGGGCAGAGAGATCAGCACGGGGAAGGCGCTCTTGGCGTACCTCGGTTCGTCGTACTCCTTGGGCACCCACACCCACACGTCGCCCGTGAACCCGGACTTCCGGCCGGTCAGGGTGGTCATCGCGATCTGCGTGCCGTCCGGCAGCCGGCTCGTGCGGGTGAACTCGGCCTTGGGGCCGGTGGGCATCAGCACCCCCGGGCTGATGTCCTCGGCGGCGGCCGACTCCTGGATCTTGCCGAAGGAGACCGGATCCCCTATGTCCGAGAAGAGGCCCGCCTTGTACGCCGCGCCGCCCCCGGCGGCGAGGGCGAGCGCGAGTCCGCCGCCGATCAGGATCTGGCGCCTTCGAGGGCGCCGGGGGCGACGGCCGCCCTTGGTCGTGGGGCCGCCGTCGCCTTGGTGGTCATACTGCACGGATTCGTTCCCGTTCCTTCTCCGGCGCCCTGGTTGGGCGCGGGTCGGACCGATTGGTCCCCCTTAACACCTGTACAGAGGTGTGAACGACCGTATGGGTTGCCTGGGACCGGGGCGACGTGGTGAGGGCCACGTGGCGGAGTCCGGCGACGGGTCGGCGAAGGCGTCCGGCCTGCGGGAACGGGAGGGTTTTCGAACGTACGGGGCCCCGGTCGGCCGGTCAGCCGACCTCGGGCCTGGGCCCCTTCATCACCTTGCTGATCCACTCCAGCGAGCCCTCCTTCATGCCGCGCACGTAGTGCCAGCCGTTGTGCTCGCCGTTCTGGATGTCGCGGATGGTCGTCTTGACCGGGCCCTTGCCGTACTGCTGCACGAACTTCGCCATCCGGTCCTTGCCCGGCTCCTTCGTGCCGACCTGGAAGTTGATGTAGACGTCCGGGCCGCCGCTCGCGATCAGCTTCTCGGCGAGCTTCTCGGGGTTGTTCGCGTCCATCTCCGCCTGGTGGCCCTTCCAGAGCGGGGAGTCGGGGGTGATCTCGCCGCCGCTGGCGATCACGGCCTTGAACCTGTCCGGGTGCTGGAGGAGCGTCTTCATGCCGACGAAGGCGCCCGAGGAGGAGCCCATGAAGGCCCAGCCGTCGCGGGACCTGTACGTACGGAAGTGGGTCCGGGCGAAGTCCGGGACGTCCTCGGCCATCCAGGTGCCCATCTTGGGCCGGCCGGGTATGTCGGCGCCGTCGTAGTAGTACTTGTCGTCCGGGTTGAGCACCGGCATGACCAGGATGAAGGGCAGGCTGGTGCCGGCCCGGACGCCCTCGGACACGGCCTTCTGGAGGCCGAGGCTGCGGTCGGCCCAGTAGTTGGTGGGGAAGCCGTTGCCGCCGGGCAGGGCTATGAGGACCGGGAAGGCGCTCTTGGCGTACTTCGGGTCCTCGTACTCCTTGGGGGTCCAGACCCAGACGTCGCCCTCGAAGCCGGACTTGGCGCCGGCCAGGCGGGTCTTGGCGATGACCGTGCCGTCGTCGAGCTCGGCGGTCCGCCTGAAGTCGGACCTGGGTCCGGACGGCAGCCGCACGTCCGGGTCACCGGTCGGGCCGGGCGGGGCGGAGGGCTCCGCCGTCTTCGCGCCGCCGTCCGGTCCTGTGGTGGGGTCCGTGGCGCCGGCGGCGGGCGGGCTGGGCTTGCCGAGGGCGGCGGCCCCGCCGTTGCCGGAGAACCAGTCCTTCCCGTAGGCGGCGAAGCCGCCCGCGCCGAGGAGCAGCGCGCAGACGACGCCCCCGCCGGTCCACATCGCGCGCCGGGACTTCCTGCGGCCCTGGCCCCGGTCGGGTTCGTGGCCGGACGGCTGCTGCGGGTACTCGTGCACGGACTTCGCTCCGAACGATCGGGCCTGCCCCGGGCGGGACAGTGCGGGTGGACGCCCCCCTACTCCTGATGCGCGGATCCCGCGAGAAGTTCCGGGACCTCGTGGGAATCCGGCCGGAACATCGGGTTTCCGGCGGCTCACCTCAAGGTGTCGAGCACCTCGGCGCACCGCCCCAGCAACTCGATGAGCTGCGCCCGCTCCTGCTCCGTGAGGGCGGCGGCGAGGGCGGTCTCGACACGGACGGCGCCGGTGTCGGCCCGCTCCATCGCGGCGCGGCCCTCCGGGGTGAGCCGGGTCTCCAGCACGTTGCGGTGCCACTCGTGGGGGGTCCGCTCGATGAGGCCGCGCTCGTGGAGGTTCTTCAGGACGGTGTTCATGGTGGGCGGCGTGACCCCGCAGAGCCGGGCGAGGGCGGCCGCCGAGATGCCCGGCTTCTCGGCGAGCCAGAGCAGGGCGGCGTACTGCGGAACCGTTACTGCCGCCGGCTTGCATGCGGCGTTCTTCGCCGCGAGGAGCGCCTGCTCGGCGCGCTTGATGTGCGCGCCGATGCGCTCCTCGGGAGGCATGGAGGTCATTGCGGCATCCTATGACCCTTGCCAGTCATTAGAACTCTAATTACTCTGCGGACACGCCGATCAAGAAGGGTCCACCCATGCGCAAGTACTCTAACGTCGTCATCGCGGCGGCCGTAGCCCTGGCCGCGGCCCTGACCACGGCGGCCGCCCCCGCACCCGCCGCCGAGTCCGCCTCCTCCGTCGGGACGGCGTTCACCCTCCCCGGCTCGAAGGTCTACCCGGAGGGCATAGCCTCCGACCCCCGCACGGGCACGGTGTACGTCGGCTCGTACGCGGACGGCACGGTGTACCGCGCCCGCCCCGGGGCCCGTACCGCCGAGGTGTTCCTCCCGTCCGGCACCGACGGCCGGCGCACGGCGAACGGGCTGCGCGTGGACGCGCGGGGCCGCCTGTGGGTCACGGACTCCACGGCCGGGGTGGCGGTGTACGACACGGCGACGGGCACCCGCCTGGCCCGCTTCGACGCGGACGCCTCCGTCCCCCACTTCGTCAACGACCTGGTCATCACGCCGGACGGCACCGCCTACCTGACGGACAGCGTCCGCGCGGTGGTCTACCGGGTCACCCCCGGGCAGCTGCGCGCCGGCTCCGGCCCGCTGACCGTGGCGTACGACCTGAGCGGGCACGTCACCCCGCCGCCGCCCGGGCAGTTCACGCTCAACGGCATCACCGCCGACCGGGCGGGCCGCTACCTGCTGACGGTCGACATGACCGCGGGCGAACTCCACCGCGTCGACCTGCGCACCGGAGCCCTGAGCCGGGTCGCCCTCACGGGCGGCGACCTCAAGGCCGCCGACGGCCTCCAGCTCTCCCCCACGGGCACCCTCCGGGCGGCCCACAACATCACCGACACCCTGACCCGCTGGCAGCTCACCCCGGACGGCACCCGGGCCCGCCTGACCCGCACCCTGACGGACCCGTCGCTCCAGATCCCCACCACCCTGGCCCACACCCCGGGCCGCACCCTGGTGGTCCGCTCCCAGTTCGACAAGGGCGGCCCGATCACCCCCTCCACGGGCACCCCCACCACCTTCTCGGTGGCCGCGGTCCAGGGCCTGTGACGGCCGGGGCCCCGGGCCGCTACCGTGAAGCCATCACCGCACTGCCCGAGTGGATGCGCCCGCCGCGCGCGGAAGGCTGGTTCGCGGAGGACCTGGACCGCCTCCCCGAGGCACCGCGCCACCGAGGTCGAGCGGGAAATGACGATCCGCCTGGACTCCCGCAACCGTCCTGAGCCGGACCTGCTGCTGACGGACCTGCCCTACGACCCTGACCGCACCTGGTTCGCCCCCGAAGACGTGAAGCTCGTCATCGAGGTCGTCTCCCCCGAATCCGCCCACCGCGACCGCACGGTGAAGCTCCGCAAGTACGCGGAGGCGGGCATCCCCCACTACTGGTGCATCGAGGACGAGGACGGGTCGGCCGTGGTCCACGTCTACGAACTCGACGGGCCGACGGGCGCCTACGCGCCCGCCGGCATCTTCCGGAACGCCCTCCGGCGCCCGGTGCCCTTCGAGATCGGCCTGGACCTCGACAAGCTCACGCCGCCCCGCAACGGGTGACCGGTGCCCGGGGAGGGGCCGCTCGTGACGCCCCGGGCACCGGTGGTCAGAGGCCCGTCAGGTGCTCCGGGCGGATCGGGGTCTTGTTCAGCTCCAGGCCCGTCGCGTTGCGGATGGCCGCGAGGACGGCCGGGGTGGACGACAGGGTCGGGGCCTCGCCGATGCCGCGGACGCCGTACGGGGCCTCCGGGTCGGCCAGTTCGAGGTAGTCGACCGGAATGGTCGGGGTGTCGAGGATCGTCGGGAGCAGGTAGTCCGTGAAGGAGGGGTTGCGCACCTTCGCGGTCTTCGGGTCCACGATGATCTCCTCCATCACCGCGACGCCCAGCCCCTGAACGGTGCCGCCCTGGATCTGGCCGATGACGGACAGCGGGTTCAGCGCCTTGCCCACGTCCTGCGCGACGGCCAGCTCCACGACCTTGACCAGGCCGAGTTCGGTGTCCACCTCCACCACCGCCCGGTGCGCGGCGAAGGCGTACTGGACGTGGCCCTTGCCCTGGCCTGTGACCCGGTCGAAGGGCTCGGTGGGGAAGTGCCGCCACTCCGCCTCGATCTCGACGGGCTCGTCCTCCAGGACGTCGACGAGGGCGGCGAGGACCTCCCCGCCGGCGGTGACCACCTTGCCGCCCTCCAGCAGCAGCCCGTCGGACGCCCACGCCGCCTGCTGGGCACCGAACCTGCGCCGGCCGATCTCCAGGACCCGCTCCCGGACGAGCTCGCAGGAGTTCTTCACCGAACCGCCGGTCATGTACGTCTGGCGGCCCGCGGAGGTCGAGCCCGCCGAGCCCACCTGGGTGTCGGCGGGGTGGATGGTGACCTGCTGGACGCCGAGTTCGGTGCGGGCGATCTGCGCGTGGATGGTGACACCGCCCTGGCCGACCTCCGCCATGGCCGTGTGGACCATCGCGACGGGCTCGCCGTTGACGGCCTCCAGCCGCACCTTGGCCGTCGAGTAGTCGTCGAAGCCCTCCGAGAAGGCGACGTTCTTGATGCCGACCGCGTAGCCGACCCCGCGGACGACGCCCTCGCCGTGCGTGGTGTTGGACAGGCCGCCCGGCAGCGCGCGCAGGTCGGCCGGGCCGCCGGCGGTCTCCCACTGGCGCACGGGCGGCAGCGGGCGCTCCTTGACCATGCGCAGCAGTTCGGCGACCGGGGCGGGGTGGTGCACGACCTGCCCGGTGGGCATGACCGTGCCCTGCTCCATCGCGTTGAGCTGCCGGAACTTCACCGCGTCCATGCCCAGTTCGGTGGCGAGCTTGTCCATCTGGGCCTCGTACGCGAAGCAGGCCTGGACGGCTCCGAAGCCGCGCATCGCGCCGCAGGGCGGGTTGTTGGTGTAGAGGCCGATCGCCAGGATGTCCACGTCGTCGATGACGTACGGACCGACCGAGAGGGACGCGGCGTTGCCGACGACCGAGGCCGTGGAGGAGGCGTACGCCCCGCCGTCGAGCACGATCTTGCAGCGCATGTGCGTCAGCTTGCCGTCGCGGGTGGCGCCGTGCTCGTAGTACAGCTTCGCCGGGTGGCGGTGCACGTGGCCGAAGAAGGACTCGAAGCGGTTGTAGACCATCTTCACCGGCTTGCCCGTGCGCAGGGCGAGCACGGAGGCGAGGATCTGCATGGAGATGTCCTCGCGTCCGCCGAACGCGCCGCCGACTCCGGCCATCGTCATGCGGACCTTCTCCTCGGGCAGGCCGAGGACGGGGGCGATCTGCCGGAGGTCCGAGTGCAGCCACTGGGTGGCGACGTACAGGTCGACGCCCCCGTCCTCGGACGGCACGGCGAGGCCGGACTCGGGGCCGAGGAAGGCCTGGTCCTGCATGCCGAAGGTGTACTCGCCCGTGACGATGACGTCGGCCCGCGCGGCGGCCGCGTCGGCGTCGCCGCGGACGATCGGCTGGTGGTGGACGATGTTGGGGTGCGGGACGTGGGCGGAGTGGTGGTCGTCGCGGTCCTCGTGGACGAGTACGGCGTCCGGGGCGAGCGCGGAGGCCTCGTCGGTGACGAGCGGCAGCTCCCGGTACTCGACCTTGATCTTCGCGGCGGCGCGGCGGGCGGTCTCGGGGTGGTCGGCGGCCACCAGGGCCACCGGCTCGCCGTGGTGGCGCACCTTGCCGTGGGCCAGGACGGGGGTGTCCAGGAACTCCATGCCGTAGTACTTCGTGGGGGCCGGCAGGTCGTCGTACGTCATGACCGCGTGGACGCCGGGGACGGCGAGGGCCTCGGCGACGTCGATGGAGACGATCTCGGCGTGCGCGACCGTGGACCGCAGGGTCTGGCCCCACAGCATGTCCTCGTGCCACATGTCCGAGGAGTACGCGAACTCACCGGTGACCTTGAGGGTGCCGTCCGGGCGCAGCGTCGACTCGCCGATGCCGCCCCTGGTCCGGGAGCCCTGGGTGACGTTGGTGGGGATACCGCTGGTGGTGCCGGCCATGTTCGGACCGCCTCTCTCCGTGACGTGCCGGTGCCGCGACCCCCGTGCGCGGCATCCGGCTCCCGCGTGGCCGAATCCGCTGTCGGCCGCACGCAGAGCAGTACACACAGGGCCCGGGGGCTCGAGGCAGTCACCGATCCGTCAGAACCGGGTTCCCAGCGGGCTGTGGACGACCGTGCGTTCCCACCGCACCACCTCTGTGAGCTGCGGCGATCCGGCCCCGGGAAGGTGCGTGCCGTGAGAGGGTGACGGCCATGCGGCTGCGCGAACTCCTCGACACCCACGAGCTGGGGCTCCGTCTGCTCGTGGGCCGGGACTCCGGTGACGGCGTACTGGAACGCGCCGTCCGCTCCGTCCCGACCATCGACCTGGCCGACCCCGGCCGCTTCCTCACCGGCGGGGAGCTGGTCCTCACCGGGCTCGCCTGGTGGCGGGGTGCCGGGGACGCCGAGGCGTTCGTACGCGTCCTCGCGCGGGCGGGCGTCACGGCCCTGGCGGCCGGCGAGGTCGAGCACCGGCTCGTGCCGCACGACCTCGTACGGGCCTGCCGGCTGCACGGCCTGCCGCTCGTGGCGGTGCCGCCGGAGACCTCGTTCGCCGCGATCACCGAGCACGTCCTGCACCGTCTGCACCGCCGGGACGTCGGCAGCCTCGCCGCCGTGGTCGAACGCCACCGGCGGCTGCTCGCCGACCGGGCCGCGCCGGACTCCGTACTGGAGCTGCTGCGGCAGAGCCTCGGCCTCGACGTGCGCGTGCTGTCGGCGACCGGGCGCCAGATCGCCGGGGCCCGCCCCGCGCCGCACCCCAGGACGGCGGCGGCCCTGGCCGCCCGGTACCTCGCGGCCCGCCGCGCCGGCGGGGCCGCGCCGTACCGGGTCGAGGTCGGGGAGCGGCTGTACACCCTGATGCCGGTCCCGGGCGGCACCGGAGACGCCGCCGAACTGGGTGACTGGCTGGTCGTCACGGAGGCCGACACCTCCCACTGGACCGCGTCGGACGCGGAACTCCTCGACCGGGTCGCCGAACTGCTCGCCGACGCGCGGGGTGCGCACGAGCAGGCGAAGGCGGCCCGCCGCGACCTCGCCCGCCGCTCCCTCGACCTGGTGCGCGGCACCGTCCCGGGCGAGGAGATCCCCGTACGGCTGCGCAGTACCGCGCAGTCCGTCATCAGCGGGGTGGTCGACTGGCCGCGCTGCCAGTACGTGGTCGCCGGCGGCGTCCCCGCGCCGGCGCTGCGCGTCCTCCTGGAGGAGGCGCTGATCCAGCCGGACGGCCCGGTGCCGGTGTCGTCGGAGGACATCGCCGCCACCGTCGACGGCGACGAGGTGGTGCTCCTCGTCCTGGCCCCGGAGGAGGCCCTCGACCACCCGGCCCTCCGGCGCAGGCTCTCGGCTGCCCTGACGCGCTGGCTCGGTCCCGCGGAGCGCGTCTGCGTAGGCGTCAGCTCTCCGGTGGCCGACCCCGGGAACGCGCGCCGGGCCCTCGCCGAGGCCCGCAACGCGCTGCGGGTCGCCCGGGAGGGCCCGGCCCGGGTGGCCGTGCGCGGCCCCGACGACCTCACCGCGCACATCCTGTCGCTGCTGCCGCTCATCCCGGCCGAGGCCCGCCGGACCTTCGCAGCCCGCCACCTCGGCCCCCTGCGGGACCACGACCGCCGCCACCGCAGCGAGTTGCTGGCCACGCTGGAGGCGTTCCTCGACTGCGACGGGTCCTGGACGAAGACGGCCGCCCGGCTGCACCTCCACGTCAACTCGCTGCGCCGGCGCGTCGCCCGCATCGAGGAACTGACCGGCACCGACCTGGGCCGCCTGGAAGCCAGACTGGACTTCCTCGCGGCCCTCAAGGCCGGCTGAGCCGTCGACCGCCCGGGGCGGGGCGGCGGCGTCGGGCGTCAGGCGGCCGGCGTCAGGCGGCGGCCACGCGCAGGACCACCGAAAGGGAGCTGACGACCAGCAGGCCGAGGACGACGCGTCGGAAGCGCTCGGCGTTCAGGCGGTGGAAGACGTTCTCGCCGACGAATGTCCCGATGAGCAGCGCCGGCACCCCGACGACGAGCATCTGCCCGACGGTCGCGGTGAGCTGCCCGCTGATCCCGAAGCCGGCGAGCGCGGCGAGGCTGGTGCCGGAGAACACCACGCCCAGCGTGGCGCGCTGCACACGGGGCTCCAGCCGCATGCTCTGGAACGCGGCGACCATCGGCGGCCCGTCGATGCCGGTGGCGGCGAAGGAGGCTCCGGAGAGCATCCCCACCGCCATCACCATCTTCATGCCGCCGCCCAGGGTGATCTTCCGCCACACGATGAACGTGCTCAGCAGGACCACCGCCGTGATGACGAACAGCAGCACCCGCGAGGGGAGCGTGGCCAGCAGCCACACGCCGAACGGCACGCCGGCCAGCCCGGACAGCAGGGTGGCCGCCATGACCTTGCGGTCGACGTACCGCCAGTCGCGTACGGCGATCCACAGACTGAGCGGGGCGGCCATGGTCCCGGCCACCACCACCGCGCTCGCCGGGTCGATGAGCAGCGCCAGGGGCGGGACGGCCACCAGGGAGAAGCCGAAGCCCGCCGTGGTGCGTACGGCGGAGGCGGCGGCCAGTAGCAGGAAGGCGGCGAGGAGGATCAGCACGGCGGCTCCAGATCGCTCTCGCTGACGGTGTACGTCAGCGGGGGGTGGGTGAAGTCCGTCTCGTCGTTCTCGCGGCGCCGCAGCCGGTAGAACTCGCGCCGCTGCTCGTCGTCGGCCGGCACGAGGCGCGCGCCCCCGGGGAGGTGGGGGTGTCCGTCGCGGAACCGGACGAAGGTCTTCGAGGTCCGGAAGGTCACGCCCAGCCATTCGTTGTCCGCCGCCGGGGCGGGCGCGTCCAGGATGATCCTGTGCCTGAGCCGCCGGTTCGAGTCGACGGAGAACGCGACGACGCCGTTGTGGTCGAGGGGTATCTCGAACCCCTGCCCGCCGTCCCCCTTCGGTTCGAAGACCAGCTTCCGCGGCGGACCCGCTTCGGGATGCCGGTAGCAGGAGAAGACGGCGATGAACGACCCTTCGGCCAGATCGAGCGCCTGGTCGGAGTGGCCGCCCATGGTCCGGTAGGCGTTCGTGTAGCGCTCGATGAGGGCGTTGTTGAAGCCGGCCGGAAGCGCCGCACGCTCCTGGATCCGCCGCGCCAGCCGTTCGTGCACCGCCCGGAAACGCTGCGCCGGGCTGCCGTACCGGGTGGTGGTGCGCACGAGGGGCACACCGTCCGCCTCGTCGGCCCTGGTGAGCACGGCGCCCCGCCGGCCCTTCCCCAGCTCTTCCCACCGGACCGACCCGGACAGCTCCGCGAAGAGGTCCTCGCCGGCCGGCAGGGCGTAGGAGAGGATCTCGTCCGGGATCCTAGATCCGAGGGGCAACGTAGTCTCCCGTGTTCATGCTGAAGAGGAACGCGTCGCCGTAGTCGACGAAGGACGAGGTCCTGTTCTCCTCGGCGTACAGCCTGCGCAGCTCGTCCATGCCCTCGGGTGTGGGCGGCCCCAGTCTCACCGGACCGCCGGCCTTCTTGAGGAACGTGGCGCCGTCCTTGTGAACGGCTTCGGCGCTCGAACAGCGCACCACGTATCCCAGCCGGGTCGGCAGCAGTTCGGCGTCCAGCCCCGAGGGCCGGATCTCGTGCGTGTACAGGCGGTTGGTGGACAGCGGCATGAAGAACACCGAGCCGGGGTGGAGGGTCACGGTGAACCGCGCGGGCAGCGCGACCCCGTCGCGTTCCCCGACCGGCTCCTTGAGGCGGAACCGGAGGCTGGTCAGCCCGCTGGCACCCTTCACGCCGTGGTCGAAGGGGTCCTCGTCGAGGGGCTGCAGCCGGTCGAGCCGGTCGTAGAAGGTGCAGAAGGCCATGACCCCGTTGACGGGCATGTCCTTGGTCTTGTCCGCGTGCGCGGAGATCTTCGCCTTGGCCTGCTTGCGCCCGGCCGTGGCAAGGGTGTTGGGGTAGATCTGCGCGAGGACGTGGTTCAAGGGCGCGTGGTCGCGGAACACTGCCGCGGCCTCGCGGTTCAGGGCCTCGACGATCTCCGTGTCGGTCGGGCCGAAGCCCTCGGTCGGCCCCGAGAGGTTCGTGGAGCACCGCAGCAGGCGGAAGTGCAGTTCGTCGCCGTCCCGCGTGACGGGCGTCAGGTAGATCCCGCTGCGGTGGGCCGTTCCGGGCTTGGTGGACTCGGTCAGGGACTGGAACTCGTGCTCCGCGCCGATCCGCCCGAAGTGGTCGGCGCCGGGGTCGAAGAACCGGCGGTAGTACACGCCGGCGCCGTGCACGCGGACGGGCACCCGGCCGAGGCCCACGGCGGTCCACGCCCCGCCGGCGTCCTCGCGGTAACCGTGCGACAGCTCCCGGACGGCGAACACCCGGTCCGCCCCGTCCAGTCGGCCGGAGCTGATCGCGGACACGTCACCGCACAGGTAGACGGTCTTCCCCGCGAGGCCTCCGGACGGAACCTGGGCGAGCTCCTCCGGCGTGATCACGGACCCGAAGAACTCCCTGACCAGGTCGTCGTCCCGCAGCGCCGAAGGCGCGACCAGGACGTTGCCCCCGTCCTCGATGCGGGCCTCTGCCGCCTCCGCCGTGCTCATCACGGCACCCCTCCCCACTGCGGACGTGAACGATCAAGCTAACCCACGAATACAGCGACGTCTGCGAGATATGGCCGCCGCCGACGCGGAACACCTCGGCGCTTCCGGGGCCCCGGCCGCGTGAACATCCCCTACCTGTACGACGCCGGGGCGCCCATCGCCATCGACAACGACGACCGGCGCAGGTGGGCCCGCCACAGCTTGGCCCTCGAAGGCGGCCGGGACATCCACGTCCCGGGCGCGACTCGGCTGCGGCCGCAAGCGTGAGCCACGGGGAACTGGTGGCGTGGGTCGTACACGTCGGACACCGCCCCACGGTCTACGACACGTAGCCGCTCCAGGTGTTGCGGACCGCTGCGGACAGCACAACGGCCTGACCCGCGTTCTCGCAGGTCAGGCCGTCTACGGGTGTGCGCTCAGAAGTTGAAGCGGACCGTGGAGTGCAGAGCTGCGACCTGCGGAAACGTCGTTCCTGAGGGGCCTCTCCCAGCACCATCCCGGCACGGTCGGTCAGTAGTGGTACCGAGCCGCGAGAATGACGATCTCCTTGTCGGTCAGCAGGTAGACGAGGCGGTGCTCGTCGTCGATCCGCCGCGACCACGCACCAGGCAGGTGGTACTTCAAAGGTTCGGGCTTGCCGATCCCCGAAAACGGGTCACGCCTGACGTCCTCGATGAGCTTGTTGATCCGGGCGAGCATCTTGCGGTCGTTCTTCAGCCAGGACGTGTAGTCCTCCCAGCCCTGATCCTCGAAGACAAGCCTCACGCGGCACCCGCACCAGCGTCCACCGAGTCCGGATCGATCAGCTCCCGCTCCGACACATTGACGTGGGCCAGGGCGTTCTCGTACGCCTTGAGCAGCCGGCGGGCGTTCGCCGGGGAGCGCAGCAGGTACGAGCCCTCGCGCAGCGCCGCGTAGTCCTCGGCCGAGACGAGCACGGCGTTGCCGTGCTTCGAGACGATCTCGATGGCCTCGTGGTTCTCGTTGACCTTCTTGATCAGCGGAAAGAGTTCCTTGCGGGCTTCGCTCGCAGTTATGGACATGACCTGACCCCTTCCCTCAAGTGGTACCTAATAACGTACCACTCTCGGTGCCGCCCAGAAGGGAGAGGCGCCTGAGGGGCTGCCAGCCATCCCAGCACCACCCCGGCACGGGAAAAAACCAAGGGGGTCTGCCGCACGATCGGGTGACATCTGATCTGGCTTGCCCCGTGGGGCGGGTGGGAAGGATGTCGCTGTGCCGAAGCCTTATCCGGAAGAGTTCCGCCAGGACGTCGTGCGGGTCGCGAGGAACCGCGGCCCGGGTGTGACGGTCGAGCAGGTCGCCACCGACTTCGGGGTCCACCCGATGACCTTGTGGAAGTGGATGCGCCGGGCGGACATCGACGACGGGGCCAAGCCCGGAGTGAGCAGTCAGGAGAACGCGGAGCTACGCGAAGCACGCCGGCGGATCAAGCTGCTGGAACAGGAGAACGAGGTCCTGCGCCGCTGCACGTTTGGCGAAACTAGCCAACATGCAGTAACGAAGTGACTACACGTTGAAGCGGAACGTTCAACGCAGCGCTCCGACCTGCGGAAACACAGCCCTGAAAGTGGCTATCCAGCACCCATCCAGCACGGTGCGAGCTCACTCGGCACATCCGGCACCACGGCCGAACCACGGTTGTGTACACATGGCACACTCGGTACGCTTGAGCATATGACGCAGCCGCTGCCCATAGAGTCCATCCGCGACGTGCGCGCCCACCTGGCGGAAGTCGTGGAGCGTGCGGACCGCGACGACGTACCCACGGTCATCACGCGTCGGGGCAAGGAAGTCGCCGCCGTCGTCTCCATCGAGGTGCTGCGCAAGTATCAGGAGTGGGAAGAGCGCGAGATCAACCGGATCATCGACGAGCGCATGGCCAACCCGGCACCCGGCATCCCGATCGAGGACATCATGAGGGAGACGCTGGCGCGAGGTGAGTGAGTACCGAACCGTCTTCCGACCTGAGGCGCAGGCCGAGCTTCGGAAGATCCCTCGTGACATGGCGCTGCGCATCCTGGCCAAGCTGACCGAGCTGGAGACCGACCCTCTCGGCTTCAACACCACCGCACTCGTGTCCCAGCCCGAGCGACGCCGCCTGCGCGTCGGCGACTACCGCGTCGTCTACACCCTGGACAACGGAGAGCTGGTGGTCTGGGTCGTTCATGTCGGACACCGGTCCACCGTTTACGAGACCTGATCGCCGCTGACCCCACGTCAGAATATCCAGCACCCATCCAGCACGGTGACGGCGAAGGGGTCGGACTCGACAGAGTCCGACCCCTTCTGACCTGCATGTTTGCCACGTCAGCAACGTGGTGTTATTTCATCCGCTCAGACGTTGAAGCGGAACTCCACCACGTCGCCGTCCTGCATGACGTAGTCCTTGCCCTCCATGCGGGCCTTGCCCTTGGCGCGGGCCTCGGTGACCGAGCCGCAGTCGACCAGGTCCGCGAAGGAGATGACCTCGGCCTTGATGAAGCCGCGCTGGAAGTCGGTGTGGATCACGCCGGCCGCCTCGGGGGCGGTGGCGCCCTGCTTGATGGTCCAGGCGCGGGTTTCCTTCGGGCCGGCCGTCAGGTACGTCTGGAGGCCGAGGGTGGCGAAGCCGACGCGGCCGAGGGTGGCGAGGCCGGGCTCGTCCTGGCCGACGGACTGGAGGAGCTCGAGGGCCTCCTCGTCGTCCAGCTCCGCGAGGTCCGCCTCCAGCTTCGCGTTCAGGAAGATCGCCTCGGCCGGGGCGACCAGGGCGGCCTGCTCCGCCTTGAAGGCCTCGTCCGTCAGCTCGTCCTCGTCCACGTTGAAGACGTAGAGGAAGGGCTTGGTGGTGAGCAGGTGCAGCTCGTGGAGGAGGTCGCCCTGCTCCGTGCCCTTCATGATGCCCTTGGAGAAGAGGGTGTCGCCGGCTTCGAGGATCTTCTTGGCCTCGACGACCGCCGCCAGGACCGCGACCTTCTCCTTCTGGAGACGGGACTCCTTGGTCAGGCGCGGCTCGGCCTTCTCGATGGACTGGAGGTCGGCGAGGATCAGCTCGGTGTTGATCGTCTCGATGTCGTCCTTGGGCGAGACCTTGCCGTCGACGTGGACGACGTTCTCGTCCTTGAAGGCGCGGATGACCTGGCAGATCGCGTCCGACTCGCGGATGTTCGCCAGGAACTTGTTGCCCAGGCCCTCGCCCTCCGAGGCGCCGCGCACGATGCCCGCGATGTCGACGAAGTCGACCGTGGCGGGCAGGACGCGCTGCGAGCCGAAGATCTCGGCCAGCTTGGCCAGGCGGGGGTCGGGGACGCCGACCACGCCGATGTTCGGCTCGATGGTGGCGAACGGGTAGTTGGCCGCCAGCACGTCGTTCTTGGTCAGGGCGTTGAACAGGGTCGACTTGCCGACATTCGGCAGGCCGACGATTCCGATCGTGAGCGACACGTTGGCGACTTCCCGTAGCTGGAGGGGGCGGCGGCCCGGAGGTGGGCCACCGGACAGTTTACTTTCCGATGAGCGGCACTGGTTGTACGCGTGTCCGGGCGGGGATCCGGGCCCCTTCCCGCCTAGTTTGGTGGGGTGGAGCAATACAGGATGCGTTCGGTACGTCACCCGCAGGTGCCCGCCCGTGTGCCCGCCGGGGTGCCCGCCCAGTCCCGGCGCCCCGTCGCGCCCCGCCGGATGCCCCGGCCCATGCTGACCGGGTTCGGCGCCGGACTGTTCGCCTGCCTGGCGATGCTGCTGGTGGCGGGGGTCTGCCGGCTCCTCTTCGGCTCCTCCCTCTTCGCGTACGGGCTGCTCTTCCTGCCCGTCGCCGCCGCGATCGGCGTATGGGTGCGGCCGGCGGACCTGGTCACCGCTCCGATCTCGGCCCCCATCGCCTTCGCCGCCGGGGTGTGGCCCGTCTCGGGCGGCTCCGGCGGCTTCGGCGGGCAGCTCATGGGGGTGGTGTCCGCGCTGTCCCTGCACGCCGGGTGGCTGTACGCGGGCACGCTGGCCGCCGGACTGATCGCGCTGGTGCGCCGGGCCGCCCTGAGCGGGCGCAAGCGGGCCGCCCGGCAGCAGCGCAGGACGGCCGGCGCCGCCTACTGAGCGCCGTCGGCCTTGCCGGTCCCGTCCGCCCGGTCGCGGGCGGCCATCGCGGCGCCGACGATCCCCGCGTTGTTCTGGAGCTTCGCGGGGACGATCTCCGCCCGGATCCCCTTGACCAGCGGCAGGAACTTCTCGGGCTTGCGGCTGACGCCGCCGCCCAGGATGAACAGGTCCGGGGAGAAGAGCATCTCCACGTGGGCCAGGTACTTCTGCAGCCGGTGCGCCCAGCGCTCCCAGGTGAGGTCCCCGTCCTCCTTGGCCTTGACCGAGGCCCGCGTCTCCGCGTCGTGCCCCTTGAGCTCCAGGTGGCCCAGCTCCGTGTTCGGCACGAGCCGCCCGTCCTGGAAGAGCGCGCTGCCGATGCCGGTGCCCAGGGTGAGCAGGAGCACCGTGCCCGGGACACCGCGCCCCGCCCCGTACGTCATCTCCGCGACGCCCGCCGCGTCGGCGTCGTTGAGGACCGTGACCGGCCTGCCGTCCAGCCGGGCGGACAGCAGGGCCGCCGCGTCGACGCCGACCCAGCCCGGGTCGACGTTGGCCGCCGTACGGGTGATGCCGCCCGTGACCACGCCCGGGAAGGTGACGCCGACCGGGCCGTCCCAGGAGAACGCGCCGACCACCTCCGCGACACAGCCGGCCACCCCGTCGGGGGTGGCCGGCTGTGGGGTGAGTACCTTGTGGCGCTCCTGCGCCAGCTCGCCGCGGGCCAGGTCCACGGGAGCGCCCTTGATGCCTGAACCGCCGATGTCCACACCGAAGATCTGCATGGACATACGGTACGAAAGGACTTACTTCTCGGCGACCAGTTCCGCGGCCTCCGTGCGCAGGTCGCGGCGGAGCTCCTTGGGCAGGGAGAAGACGATCGACTCCTGGGCCGTCTTGACGATCTCCACGTCGGCGAAGCCGCGCTCCGCGAGCCACTCCAGCACCTGCTCGACCAGCACCTCCGGCACGGAGGCGCCCGAGGTCAGGCCGACCGTGGTGACGCCGTCCAGCCAGGCCTCGTCGATCTCGCTCGCGTAGTCGACGAGGTGGGCGGCCTTGGCACCGGCGTCGAGGGCGACCTCGACGAGGCGGATGGAGTTCGAGGAGTTCTTGGAGCCGACGACGATGACGAGGTCGGAGTCGGCGCCCATCACCTTGACGGCGGCCTGCCGGTTCGAGGTGGCGTAGCAGATGTCGTCGCTGGGCGGGGAGACGAGCAGCGGGAACTTCGTCTTCAGCGCGTCGACGGTCTCCATGGTCTCGTCGACCGAGAGGGTGGTCTGGGAGAGCCAGACGACCTTGGACTCGTCGCGGACCTCGACCTTGGCCACGTCGTCGGGGCCGTCGACGATGGTGATGTGGTCCGGGGCCTCGCCGGAGGTGCCGATGACCTCCTCGTGGCCCTCGTGGCCGATGAGGAGGATGTCGAAGTCCTCGTTGGCGTAGCGGATGGCTTCCTTGTGGACCTTGGTGACCAGCGGGCAGGTCGCGTCGATGGTCGCGAGCCGGCCGGCGGCCGCCTCCTCGTGCACCACCGGCGCCACGCCGTGCGCGGAGAACATCACGATGTTGCCCGGCGGGACCTCCTCCGTCTTCTCGACGAAGACGGCGCCCTTCTTCTGAAGCGTCTGGACGACGTACTTGTTGTGCACGATCTCGTGGCGGACGTAGACCGGAGCACCGTACTGCTCCAGGGCCTTCTCGACGGCGATCACGGCACGGTCCACGCCCGCGCAGTAACCGCGGGGGGCGGCGAGCAGGACGCGGCGGGAGGCGGGAGCAGGGGCGGGAGCAGTCATGTGCTCCATCGTACGGGGGTCTCCAGCAGGCCGGACGTCGCCCGTTCGGCACAGACTTGGCCGAACGTACGTACCGACCGTCCCCCGGAGGATCGATGGCATCCGCTACGGATCCCGCCACGGCGGCTCCCGCGGCGCTGCGCCGGAGCCTGGGCTTCCGGGACCTGGTGGTCTACGGGCTGCTCTTCATCGCCCCCATGGCCCCGGTGGGGGTCTTCGGCACCCTCGACGCGAAGTCGCACGGCGCGGTCGCCCTCGTGTACGTGGTCGCGACCGTCGCGATGGCCTTCACGGCCTTCTCGTACGCGCAGATGGTGCGGGTGGCCCCGCAGGCCGGCTCGGTCTTCACGTACGCCCGCAAGGGGCTCGGCGAGGGGGCGGGGCTGATCGCGGGCTGGATGGCGATGCTCGACTACCTGCTGATCCCGGCGGTGGCGTACCTGTTCTCCGGAATCGCGATGAACGCGCTGGTCCCGGAGGTGTCGCGGTGGGTGTGGACGGCGCTGGCGGTGGTGGTCACCACCGCCCTGAACCTGTGGGGCGTACGGGCCGCCGCGCGGGTGGGCTTCGCCGTGCTGGCCATGGAGATCGTGGTGCTGCTGGTGTTCCTGGTGGCGGCGGTGACCGTGCTGGCCCAGGGCGGGGCCCGGCGCGGCTGGCTCTCGCCGCTGACCGGGGACGGCTCGCTGGGCTTCTCGGCGGCGGCGGTGCTGGGAGCGGTGTCCGTCGCCGTCCTGTCGTACCTGGGCTTCGACGCCATCGCCTCCTTCGCGGAGGAGGTCACCGGCGGCAGCGCCCGGGTGGCCCGGGCGGTGCTGTTCTGCCTGGCTCTGACCGGGGTGCTGTTCGTCGCGCAGACCTACCTGGCGGCGCTGCTGGCCCCGGTGTCCTCGGCGGAGCTGGCGGCCGACCCGGGGCGGCAGGGGCCGGCCTTCTACGACGCGGTCGAGGCCTCGGTCGGGCCCTGGCTGCACGACCTGGTGGCGGCGAGCAAGGCCGTCGGGGCGGCCTTCGCCGCGCTGGCCGGGCAGGCGGCGGCCGGGCGGCTGCTGTTCGCGATGGCCCGGGAACGGCGGCTGCCGGGCGCGCTGGCGCGCACCTCGGGCGGCACTCCGAGGGCGGCGCTGCTGGTGGCGGCCGCGGTGACGCTGGTGGCGGCGGTGTGGGCGGCCCGGCGGGACGACGGCCTCGACCACCTGGTCTCCGTGGTGGACGTGGGGGCGCTGGTGGCGTTCACCCTGCTGCACGCGTCGGTGGTGGGGTGGTTCGTGGTCCGGCGGGGCGAGGGGGCGCCGGTGTGGTGGAAGCACCTGGTGGTTCCGGTGCTGGGGGCGGCGGTGACGGTGGCGGTGATCGTGGAGGCCTCCCGGACCGCGCAGCTGGTGGGGGCGGTGTGGCTGCTGGCGGGGCTCGGGGTGCTCCTCGTGCAGCGCGGGCGCGGGGGCGCGGACCCCGCATGATCCGAAAGACACGGCCTGGGCCTGAGACGCTGTCAGCGGCTGCGGTTAGCCTGCGTGCATGGGTCTGAATACGTCGGCTGATGCGCCGCTGCCGGTCGGTCAGGTGTCCCGGCTCATCGGGGGCTGGATCGACCGCCTGGGCCAGGTGTGGGTGGAGGGGCAGATCACGCAGCTGTCCCGGCGGCCGGGGGCCGGGGTGGTGTTCCTGACGCTGCGCGACCCGTCGCACGACATCTCCGTCAGCGTGACCTGCTTCCGCCAGGTCTGGGACGAGGTCGCGGACGTGGTCTCGGAGGGCGCGCGGATCGTCGTACTGGCCAAGCCTGAGTGGTACGCCCCGCGCGGGCAGCTGTCCCTGCGGGTGACCGAGATCCGCCCGGTCGGGATCGGGGAGCTGCTGGCCCGCCTGGAGCGGCTGAAGCGCTCGCTGGCGGCCGAGGGGCTCTTCGCCCTGGACCGCAAGAAGCCGCTGCCGTTCCTGCCGCAGCTGATCGGCCTGGTGGTCGGGCGGGCCTCGGCGGCCGAGCGGGACGTGCTGGAGAACGCCCGGCGGCGCTGGCCGGCCGTCCGCTTCGAGGTGCGCAACGTGGCGGTGCAGGGGGTGCACGCGGTGCCCCAGGTGGTGGAGGCGGTCAAGGAGCTGGACGCGCGGCCCGACGTGGACGTGATCATCGTGGCGCGGGGCGGCGGCAGCGTGGAGGACCTGCTGCCCTTCTCCGACGAGGAGGTCGTACGGACGGTGGCGGCCGCCGGCACCCCGGTGGTCTCGGCGATCGGGCACGAGCCGGACTCCCCGCTGCTGGACCTGGTCGCGGACCTGCGGGCCTCCACGCCCACGGACGCCGCGAAGAAGGTGGTCCCGGACGTCGGGGAGGAGCTGGAGCGGGTGCGCCAGCTCCAGGGCCGGGGGCTGCGGGCGCTGCGCGGGCTGCTGGACCGGGAGGAGCGGGGCCTCGCGCACGCGCTGGCGCGTCCGGTGTTCGTGCACCCGCAGCGCATGGTGGAGGCGCGGGAGGCCGAGCTGGAGGCGCTGCTTGCCCGCAGCCGGCGCACGCTCGGGCACCTGCTGGACCGGGCCGACTCGGAGCTGGAGCACACCCTCGCCCGGGTGGTCGCGCTGTCGCCCGCGGCCACCCTGGAGCGCGGGTACGCGGTGCTCCAGCGGGCCGACGGGCACGTGGTGCGGGCGGCCGGGGAGGTCGTGGCGGGCGAGGTGCTGCGGGCCCGGGTGGCGGCGGGCGAGTTCACGGTGGCGGTCGCGGAGACCGGCCCGGAAACGGCTTCGCCGCAGGTCCCGGAGCCGACGGTGGAGGCGGGCTCGACCGCTGGTCCAGACCGCCTCGAAAACTGACACATTCTACGCCAATCAGGCGCAGCACGCACCTACGATGGGACCCAAGGAATGACCGACACCGATACGGCGCTGGGGTACGAACAGGCACGGGACGAGCTCGTCGAGGTCGTCCGCAAGCTGGAGGCCGGTGGCACCTCCCTGGAGGAGTCCCTGGCGCTCTGGGAGCGCGGCGAGGAGCTGGCGAAGGTCTGCCGGCACTGGCTCGAAGGGGCCCGCGCCCGGCTGGACTCGGCACTGGCCGCCCGCGAAGCGGCGGCCGGCGAAGGGGACGGCCGCGAGGAGTGATCCGCACCACCACCCGAACCACCCGCCCAGTTAGTAGTTGAAATTTCATCTACTTTGGCCGTAGAGTCGGAGCCACCGCTTCACCTCCGCATAGAAGAAGGCTTACCGATGTCTCTCGTGCTCGATGCCGCTGCCCAGGACCTGCTGTTCCGCGAGGCCCGCACCGCCAACTCGTTCTCCGATGAGCCGGTGACCGAGGAGCAGGTCCAGGCCATCTACGACCTCGTGAAGTTCGGCCCCACCGCCTTCAACCAGAGCCCGCTGCGCGTCACCCTCGTCCGCTCCCCCGAGGCCCGCGAGCGCCTCGTCAAGCACATGGCCGAGGGCAACCAGGCCAAGACCGCCGCCGCCCCGCTGGTCGCGATCCTCTCCGCGGACAACGAGTTCCACGAGGAGCTCCCCCAGCTGCTGCCGCACTTCCCCCAGGCCAAGGACGCCTACTTCTCCGAGCGCCCGGTCCGTGAGCAGGCCGCCGTGCTGAACGGTGCCCTCCAGGCCGCCTACTTCATCATCGGCATCCGCGCCGCCGGCCTGGCCGCCGGCCCGATGACCGGTCTGGACTTCGCCGGTGTCCAGAAGGAGTTCCTGGACGCCGACCACACCCCGCTGATGGTCGTCAACATCGGCAAGCCGGGCGAGAACGCCTGGTTCCCGCGCTCCCCGCGCCTGGACATCGACCAGGTCATCACCACCGTCTGAGCCGCCCGGGCCGCCTGAGCACCGGCACGGACACGACGTACGACGAAAAGGCCGCCCGCCCCGGGGTTCCGGGGCGGGCGGCCTTTCGTCATGCCTTCAGCCGGTACGCGCACGCGGCGCGGCCGCTACGGGGTCTGCGGGCCCTGCTTGAACTCCAGCGCCGCCGCCATCGCGCCGAGCCGCTCGAAGTCGGCCGTGCCCGTCACCACGGTCACGTAGCCCTGCTCCTGCCGGACGAGCGCGTCGTACTTCTCGCCGTCCCAGCGCTCCCACGCCCGGTCGCCGACCTGCTGGGTCTGGCCGGTGGCCTTCGCCTGCTGGGTGAGCTTGGCCACGTTCTTGGCCGAGGCGTCGGTGGACTGCTCGACCGCGACGTACTGCTTGTCCGGGTCCTGGAAGCCCAGGTGCCAGGCGTTCGCGTTCTTGCGCTCGAAGGTCACCGAGGTCGCCCGCCACTGCTCCGGAAGGCCCACCGGGGCCGCCACCGGGTACGGCGCCGCGCGCCGGGCCGTGATGGTCTCCACCCGGTAGTCCACCGTGCGCGTCGGGTCGGCATCCTCGTCATGGGGGACGAATATGTAGATGCCCGCCACGACCACGCCGATCACCGCCAGCGACCGGACCATGTCCCAGACCGTCTGCTTGCCTTTCATACCTGCCACCGCACCATCGTCCCGCATCACCCGCGGCGATCACCGGCGGGGGTGGGAGTGGCGCGGAACGGGGCCGTCCCGCCAGGAGCACACGATGTCCGCTCAGCCGTACGGCATGACCGATATTCCGCTCATACGTGACCCGGTCTGCTCAATATGTCGATGAACCGATAGAGTTCCAGCACCCTCACATCCCGGCCGTCGTCGTACAGAAAGGTGCGCTCCGATGACCGAGCACAACCTGCCGCCCCAGCTCGAAGTCGCTCCCGATTCGCCTGACCGCAACCTCGCCCTGGAACTCGTACGGGTCACCGAGGCCGCGGCCCTCGCCGCGGGCCGGTGGGTCGGCCGTGGCGACAAGATCGGCGCCGACGGCGCCGCGGTCAACGCGATGCGCACCCTGATCTCCACCGTCTCGATGAACGGCGTGGTCGTCATCGGCGAGGGCGAGAAGGACGAAGCCCCGATGCTCTTCAACGGCGAGCGCGTCGGCGACGGCACCGGAGCCGAGGTCGACATCGCCGTCGACCCGATCGACGGCACCACGCTCAACGCCAAGGGCATGCCCAACGCCATCGCCGTCCTGGCCGCCGCCGACCGCGGCACCATGTTCGACCCGTCCGCGGTCTTCTACATGGACAAGCTGGTCACCGGCCCCCAGGCCGCCGACTTCGTCGACATCAACGCCCCCGTCTCGGTGAACATCCGCCGCGTCGCCAAGGCCAAGAGCATCGCCCCCGAGGACGTCACGGTCGTCATCCTGGACCGCCCCCGCCACGAGGGCATCGTCAAGGAGATCCGCGAGACCGGCGCCCGCATCAAGTTCATCTCGGACGGCGACGTCGCCGGCTCGGTCATGGCCGTCCGCGAGGGCACCGGCGTCGACCTGCTCATGGGCATCGGCGGCACCCCCGAGGGCATCATCTCCGCCTGCGCCATAAAGTGCCTCGGCGGCGTCATCCAGGGCAAGCTGTGGCCCAAGGACGAGGCCGAGCGCCAGAAGGCCATCGACGCGGGCCACGACCTGGACCGGGTCCTGACCACGAACGACCTGGTGTCCGGCGAGAACGTCTTCTTCGTCGCCACCGGCATCACGGACGGCGAGCTGCTGCGCGGCGTCCACTACCGTTCCGAGACCGCGACCACGTCCTCGCTGGTCATGCGCTCGAAGTCGGGCACGATCCGGCAGATCGACTCCACGCACCGCCTGTCGAAGCTGCGCGCCTACAGCGACATCGACTTCGACCGCGCCCAGTAGGAGCGGTCCGGCCGGCGACGGCACGGCGAAGGGGCGGCCCCTGTGCGGGGGGCCGCCCCTTCGGCACGTCCACGGCGCCGCGCGCGCCGGTCAGCCCGCCGCGGCGACCGGTCCGGGAGCGCCGGGGAGCAGCTCGGCGGCCCGGCGCCGCCTGCGGCCCAGCACCACCCGCCGCTCGGCGGCGGTGAGCCCGCCCCAGACCCCGTACGGCTCCGGCTGGAGCAGGGCGTGCTCGCGGCAGGCGACCATCACCGGACAGCGGGCGCAGACCCTTTTGGCGGCCTCCTCGCGGGCGAGCCGGGCCGCGGTCGGCTCCTTGGACGGTGCGAAGAAGAGTCCCGCCTCGTCCCTGCGGCAGACGGCCTCGGCGTGCCATGGGCCGTCCTCTTCCCTGGCCGGAACCCGCGGCTTCGGCACGGCTGCCGGGCGCGTCGGAAGACTCTGGACGGCGGCTGCCTGCAGGGACTGATGCGGCGGATGCGGCACGGTCTACTCCTGACGACGTATACGCGAGCGAGAGACGATGCACCAGTCCCTACCCGCTGCGCGTGCCGCTATGCACCGCGTGCCACCGGGGCGACCTGGTTCGTCCGAAACCGGACGCAGCCCGGTCGGGTTTCAGTCGAGGTGTTTGCGGAGCTTCTCGGCCAGGTCGACGAGGCGGGATCCGCGCTTGGGCCGGGCCTCGATGTTGCCGAGCAGGGCGAAGCCGCGGACGATCACCACGGGGGCCTGCGGGTCTGCGGCGACGCCCTCGCCGCGCACTTCGAAGTTGCCGAGGACGCCGCTGCCGTAGCCGCGCAGGGTGACGTTCTCAGGGACCAGGACCTCGACGTTGCCGAGGACACTGGTCACGGTGATCTCGGTGACCTGCTGCTCGAACACGGCCTCGGTGAGGTCGATGGTGATGTCGCCCATGACCGATACCGCACGGGTGCGCGCCCCGGGGCGCCAGCGGCCCTTGCGGGCGGAGCTGCTGCACACGGCGACCACCGTCTCGACGGGCCCGGCGGCGGCCGTGGCCGCCACGGCCTCGGGCGCGGCGGCCGGCCGGTGGCCGCCCGAGGCCGCCGGGAGGTCGCGGACCAGCAGGTCCAGCTCGCCGACCGTCTTGACGGCGTACAGGGTGTCCAGGCGCTCGGAGTGCTCCTCGGAGGTCAGCCGGCCCTCGGCCAGGGCGTCGGAGAGGATGTGCGCGATCCGGTCCCGGTCGGCGTCGGAGGCGCGCAGCCCGGAGGGCCCGGCAGCCGGCTCGGCGGGCGCGGGAGCAGGGGCGGCGGGGTGCTTTTCCATGTCCACGCCACCCAGCATAGCCAGACACGATAGATCGCGATACTGCTGGGTGAGCCTTACCTCACAGACACAGCCGCCGCGAGAGGTCCTACGCTTGATGTCCGCGCTGCCAATTGGTCGCCAGCGTGTCTGCCGAGTGAGGAATGGCTACCCAAATGCCGGAGTTCGCGTACACCGACCTGCTGCCCCTGGGCGAGGACACCACCCCCTACCGGCTGGTGACCTCGGAGGGCGTCTCGACGTTCGAGGCCGACGGCCGTACGTTCCTCAAGGTCGAGCCCGAGGCACTGCGCAAGCTCGCCGCGGAGGCCATCCACGACATCCAGCACTTCCTGCGCCCCGCGCACCTCGCGCAGCTCCGCCGGATCGTCGACGACCCGGAGGCCAGCTCGAACGACAAGTTCGTCGCGCTCGACCTCCTGAAGAACGCGAACATCGCGGCGGCCGGCGTCCTGCCCATGTGCCAGGACACGGGCACGGCGATCGTCATGGGCAAGCGCGGCCAGAACGTCCTCACGCAGGGCGGCGACGAGGAAGCCCTCTCGCGCGGCATCTACGACGCCTACACCGAGCTGAACCTGCGCTACTCGCAGATGGCCCCGCTGACCATGTGGGAGGAGAAGAACACCGGCTCGAACCTGCCCGCGCAGATCGAGCTGTACGCGACCGACGGCGGCGCGTACAAGTTCCTCTTCATGGCGAAGGGCGGCGGCTCCGCCAACAAGTCCTTCCTCTACCAGGAGACGAAGGCGGTCCTCAACGAGGCCTCCATGATGAAGTTCCTGGAGGAGAAGATCCGCTCGCTCGGCACGGCGGCCTGCCCGCCGTACCACCTGGCGATCGTGGTCGGCGGCACCTCGGCCGAGCACGCGCTCAAGACCGCGAAGTACGCCTCCGCGCACTACCTGGACGAGCTGCCGCGCGAGGGCTCCGCACTGGGCCACGGCTTCCGCGACGAGGCCCTCGAACAGCAGGTCTTCGAGCTCACCCAGAAGATCGGCATCGGCGCGCAGTTCGGCGGCAAGTACTTCTGCCACGACGTCCGCGTCGTCCGCCTCCCCCGCCACGGCGCCTCCCTCCCCGTCGCGATCGCCGTCTCCTGCTCGGCGGACCGCCAGGCGGTCGCGAAGATCACCGCCGAGGGCGTCTTCCTGGAGCAGCTGGAGACGGACCCGGCGCGCTTCCTGCCCGACACCACGGACTCCCACCTGGACGAGTCCGCGGACGTGGTCTCCATCGACCTGAACCAGCCGATGGACGAGATCCTGGCGACCCTGACCAAGCACCCGGTCAAGACCCGCCTGTCCCTCACCGGACCCCTGGTCGTGGCCCGCGACATCGCGCACGCCAAGATCAAGGAGCGGCTGGACGCGGGCGAGGGCATGCCGCAGTACCTCAAGGACCACCCGGTGTACTACGCCGGCCCCGCGAAGACCCCCGAGGGCTACGCCTCCGGCTCCTTCGGCCCGACCACGGCCGGCCGCATGGACAGCTACGTCGAGCAGTTCCAGGCGGCGGGCGGCTCCAAGGTCATGCTGGCCAAGGGCAACCGCTCCCAGCAGGTGACGGACGCGTGCGGCTCGCACGGCGGCTTCTACCTCGGCTCGATCGGCGGCCCGGCGGCGCGCCTGGCGCAGGACTGCATCAAGAAGGTCGAGGTCCTGGAGTACGAGGAGCTCGGCATGGAGGCGGTCTGGAAGATCGAGGTCGAGGACTTCCCGGCCTTCATCGTCGTCGACGACAAGGGCAACGACTTCTTCCAGAACCCCGCCCCGGAGCCGACGTTCACCCACATCCCGGTGCGCGGCCCGGGTCTGTAGTACGTGGCTCCAAGGGCCCCTCCCCCGAACGGGGGAGGGGCCCTCGTGCATGTCGGCCGATCGGCAGATGCCCTACCGGCGGGCTCCGGGCGAGGCTGGTCCCGTACCCGAACGGCCTACCTGAAAAGGGAGTTCACCATGAAGACCCGTACGCGCGCCCTCGCCCTCGCCGGAACCGCCGCCCTGCTCGCGGCCCTGGCCCTCGCGAGCCCCGCCCCTGCGGCGCCGGTCGCATCCGAGGTCGCCTCGGTGCACGGGGGCGGCGCGATCCACTTCCCCTACTCCCCCAAGGACGACATCCGCTTCACGGTCGACGCCGAGTCGGCCCCGTGGACCAAGCCCCATCAGGCACCGGGCCTGGAGAAGGGCCTGCCGACGGATGCGCGGGGCCGGGTGACGATCTCCCACCACTTCACGGAGACCGGCTTCACCGGCACCGCCGAGGCGGAGGTGGACTGCCTGGTCACGGGCGGCAAGACCGCCACCCTGACCGCCGTGGTCAAGACCTCGAACGTCGACGGCTGGGAGGACAAGCGGATCGGGATCAGCGTCCAGGACGGTGAGCGCGGGGCGCCGGACCGGGTGGGCTTCTCCTGGGGCGTCGCCAACGTCGACGTGAAGGCCGACGGCTCGGTCTCCGAGCCCCGCGTGGGCACCTGCATGGCCCCGGCCCCCTTCACGGAGGTCGTCAAGGGCGGCTTCAAGATCACGCCCGCCCCACTGGCCCCGATCCCCGCGAAGCAGTAGGGCCGGGTCGCCGGTTAACGTCGGAGTCACCGGCCCGCACCCGGCCGTTCACCCCGGTTCGCAAGGATCCCCGTATGACAGCGACGACTCCCTCCCTCCGCACCGCCCGCACCACGCGGGTCGTCGCGCACCGCGGGGCTTCGCACGAGCACCCCGAGCACACCGTCGAGGCGTACCGGCAGGCCATCGCCGACGGGGCCGACGCCCTGGAGTGCGACGTGCGCCTGAGCCGCGACGGGCGGCTGGTGTGCGTGCACGACCGGACCGTGCAGCGGACCTCCGACGGGCGCGGGGTGGTCTCGGAGCTGACGTACGAGGAGCTGTGCGCGTTCGACTTCGGCGGCTGGAAGGGCGCGGAGCACCGGGGGGCGCGGGTGCTGCTCTTCGAGGACCTGCTGAAGGAGGCCCTGGCGGCGGACCGGCCGGTCGGGCTGGCGGTGGAGACCAAGCACCCCACCCGGGCCGGCGGGCGGCTGGAGGCCGAGCTGGTGCGGGTGCTGAAGGAGCACGGGCTCGCCGACGGCTCCGACGGCCGCGTCGAGGTGATGAGCTTCTCCCGCAACGCGCTGACCCGGATCCACCGACTGGCGCCGGGTCTGCCGGCCGTGTACCTGATCGAGCGGGGGCTGCGGCCGCCGCGGCCGCCGTTCGCGGGGCACGCCGGTCCCGGTATCGACCTGGTGCGCAGGGATCCGGGGCTGGTGGGGCGTCTGAGGGCGAAGGGGCTGCGGGTGCGGGTGTGGACCGTGGACGAGCCCGAGGACGTGGAGCTGTGCGTGCGGCTCGGGGTGGAGACGATCATCACCAACCGGCCCCGTCAGGTGCGGGAGCAGTTGG
The DNA here is from genome assembly GCF_055593565.1 of Streptomyces sp. NPDC040718. Lineage (NCBI taxonomy): Bacteria > Bacillati > Actinomycetota > Actinomycetes > Kitasatosporales > Streptomycetaceae > Streptomyces > Streptomyces sp. NPDC040718. The sequence continues at coordinate 708,511 of NZ_JBVIXO010000001.1, forward strand.
AGGGCCTGTAGGAGGCCTCCGGCGTGGGAACACCCGGCCGGGATGGTCCGGCCGGGTGTGGGGGGTGCGGTGGCGGTGCGGGAGGGCCCTACGCGAAGCGCTGGTTCGCCGAGCCGTTGCAGGGCTGGAGGCGCAGCGGGTCGTGGGCGGCGGCGACGGTGAGGCACATGCCGGTCGCGGCGGCGGGGCGGAGCGTGGCGCCGTCGCGGACGAACTGCTGGTTGGCTCCGCCGTGGCAGTTGTAGAGGATCAGCCCGGTGCCGGCGCCGTAGTTGGCTCCGGGGGCGTCGAGGCAGCGGTCGTGGGTGAGCTCGACGTGGAGGGACTTCTTGGCGGAGTCGTACCACCAGCCCTGGTTGCGGCCGCCGTGGCAGTCCCAGCCGACCACCTTGGTGTCGTTGGCGCTGGAGCCGCCGAAGGAGTCGAGGCAGTTGCCGGTGGCCTCGTTCTTCAGGGGCTTGTAGAGGGAGTCCCAGGCGCCGGCCTGGAGTACGGGGGTGCCGGTGCTGGCGGGGTCGGCGCAGGAGGCTTCGCGCAGGCCGGAGGCGTAGAGCTGGGTCAGGCAGGACGCGAAGGCGCCGTGGCCGCGGTAGTTGGGGTGGAAGGACTGGCGGGCGGTGTTCTCGTCCCAGGGGAAGTGGTCCCCCAGGTCGAGGTAGAGGCCGCGGGCCCAGGTGTCCTCCATGCAGACCTCGTGGCCGTGGAAGAGCCGCGAGTTGTCGAGGTAGACGGCGCCGGAGGCGAGGGCGGCGGCACGCATGCCCTTCTCGAAGGCGGGCACGGCGTGGTTGCGGCCCCAGGTGGCGTCGGAGTCGTAGCCGGCGCAGCCGCCGGGGAGCTTGCCGGGGAAGTTCGGGTTGTCGTTGAAGTCGGGGCCGATGGGGCTGGGGTAGCCCATGACGACGAGCTTGTAGTCGGAGTCCGCGTAGCCGGCGTCGCGCATGACCGTCTTGAGGTCGGCGACGGTGGCTTCGACCTTGGGCCTGAGGCCGTCGACGCGGGCCTGCCAGCCGGGGCCGTACTTGGGTTCGCAGGTGCCCTGGCTGAGGACCCAGCGGGTGACGCAGTCGGTCATGACGGGGCCGAACTGGAGGTCGTCGTTGGCTCCGGCGACGAGCAGCACCATCTTGATCTTCGTGTTGCGGGCCTTGACGGCGAGGCTGTCGCTCTGTACGAGCTCGTCGGCGTACTGCTTGCTGCCGCCGATGCGGATGTTGCCCGTGTAGCCGCCGGAGCAGGCGACGTTGAAGGTGAGGTCGGCGGGGATGCCGGTGCGGTGGATGGCCGCGTCGGGTGAGCGGTGGCACTGGTTGGACGCGGTGTTGGTGGCGGGGTCGTAGGTGCCGACGCCCTCGCCGGAGATCTCGCTGTCGCCGAGCGAGATGAGGCCGGTCTTGCGTTCGGCGAGCGGCCGGATCGCCGGGTCCCCGTAGATCTTGGTGGCCTCGGCTGCGCGTACGGCCTCCAGCTCCGGCGGGAGGGGTGTGATCGAGCCGGACGCGGCGGGTGCGGCCTGGGCCATGGGGGTGACGGCGGTGACGCCCCCGAGGGCGGCCGCGAACGCCGCGACGGCGGCGAAGGTACATCTGAGCCTGGGTTTCGTACGGGCACGTGCCATGAATGCCTCCCCGATATCGGTGTTACCACCGGTATTTACTGGCCGGTAGGGGAGTTGGGAACAGTTCGAACAAGACAATTGCTCAAGTTTCTGAGGAGGCTACGAAAATGACTGACGATCAGCAGCCGCAGGCGTTCCGGACCGAGCACGACTCCATGGGCGAGGTACGGGTCCCCGCACACGCCAAGTGGCGCGCGCAGACCCAGCGCGCGGTGGAGAACTTCCCGCTCTCCGGGCAGCGCATCGAGCGCGCCCACATCGAGGCCCTCGCCCGGATCAAGGCTGCCGCCGCCCTGGTCAACGCCGAGCTGGGGGTGGTGGACGAGGACGTGGCGCAGGCGATCCGGTCCGCCGCGGCCGAGGTCGCCGAGGGGCGCTGGGACGAGCACTTCCCCGTCGACGTGTTCCAGACCGGGTCCGGGACCTCGTCCAACATGAACACCAACGAGGTGATCGCCACCCTGGCCACCGAGCGGCTCGGGCGCGAGGTCCACCCCAACGACCACGTCAACGCCTCGCAGAGTTCCAACGACGTCTTCCCCTCGTCGATCCACATCGCCGCCACCGCCGCCGTCTCCCGCGAGCTGATCCCGGCCCTGGAGCACCTCGCCGCCGCCCTGGAGCGCAAGGCGGCCGAGTTCGCCGAGGTGGTCAAGGCCGGGCGCACGCACCTGATGGACGCCACCCCGGTCACCCTCGGCCAGGAGTTCGGCGGGTACGCGGCCCAGGTCCGCTACGGCGTCGACCGGCTGCGGGCCGCGCTGCCGAGGCTGGCCGAACTGCCGCTGGGCGGTACGGCGGTGGGCACCGGCATCAACACCCCGCCCGGGTTCTCGGCGGCCGTGATCGCCGAGGTGGCCGACGCGACGGGGCTCCCGCTGACCGAGGCGCGCGACCACTTCGAGGCGCAGGGGGCGCGGGACGCGCTGGTGGAGACCTCGGGGGCGCTCCGTACGATCGCCGTCTCGCTCACCAAGATCTGCAACGACCTGCGCTGGATGGCCTCCGGCCCGCGCACCGGATTGGCCGAAATCAATCTGCCGGATCTCCAGCCGGGGTCCTCGATCATGCCCGGGAAGGTCAATCCGGTCGTCCCCGAGGCCGTGCTGATGATCGCCGCGCAGGTGATGGGGAACGACGCGACGGTCGCCGTGGCGGGCGCCGCCGGCAACTTCGAGCTCAATGTGATGCTCCCGGTCATGGCCCGGAACCTGCTCGAATCGATCCGCCTGCTCGGCAACGGGAGCCGGCTGCTGGCCGACCGCACCGTGGACGGAATCACCGCCAACTCCGAGCGGGCCAGGGAGTACGCGGAGTCCTCGCCGTCGGTGGTGACCCCGCTCAACCGGTACATCGGCTACGAGGAGGCGGCCAAGGTGGCCAAGCGGGCGCTCGCGGAGCGGAAGACGATCAGGGAGGTCGTGCTGGAGTCCGGCTACGTCGACCGGGGCGCGCTCACCCTCGCGCAGCTGGACGAGGCGCTCGACGTACTGCGGATGACCCGGCCCTGAAACCGGTTCCGGACATGGGCCGAATCCGGTCGTTTACCGTCCCCGGACCCCACCGTGACCTGCACCGCAGCATCTCGCGGGGCCGCCGCCCTAAGATCTGCGCATGACAGGTACCTACGGGGGGCCCGGGGGCGGCGCGGTACGGCCCGCCGCGGGGGACGGGACGCGTGAGCAGCACTGGGCGCCCGGGGAGCAGATCCTCTGGCGCTACCGCGACCACGCCCCGGGGCCGGCCGGCCCGTTCCACATCGCCCGCCCGGTGACGGTGGTGCGCGACACCGACGAACTGCTCGCCGTGTGGATGGCGCCCGGCACCGAATGCGTCAAGCCCGTGCTGGCCGACGGCAGTCCGGTGCACCGGGAGCCGCTCGCCACCCGGTACACCGCGCCGCGCACCACCGCGCGCTCGCGCTGGTTCGGCGGGGGCGTGCTGAAGCTGGCCCGGCCCGGGGAGCCGTGGTCGGTCTGGCTGTTCTGGGACGACGACTGGCACCTGCGGAACTGGTACGTCAACCTGGAGGAGCCCCGCACCCGGTGGGCCGGCGGGGTCGACTCCGTGGACCACTTCCTCGACATCGCGGTCTACCCGGACCGCAGCTGGAAGTGGCTGGACGAGGACGAGTTCGCGCAGGCGCAGCGGATCGGCCTGATGGACCAGGACCAGGCGTGCCGGGTGGTGGACGCGGGGCGCGCGGCGGTGGAGGTCGTCAAGGCCTGGGGGGCTCCGTTCTGCGACGGATGGCAGGACTGGAGGCCCGATCCGGCCTGGGGAGTTCCGGTTCTGCCCGAGGACTGGGACCGCACCCCGGCGCATATGACCTCATGAGACCCTTGATGCGCCCCCGGGGTTCAAACGTAGGATCGTCCTCCGCAGGTCGCGCACGAGGGGCCACACTGGTCCCGCATCCGTAAATGACCTGCGGCGACCGGGACTTGACCGGAGGTCGACGCGAGCGAAAGGTAACGAGCGGGACGCGGTACCCGGGGGTGATGGTGCCCCCGCCGCTGAGCGGGTATACCGCGACTGACCGAGTTGAGTGCAGCGCACATCGAGCGCAAACGGACGGAATTCCACGCGTGACGGAGTACCCCACCTCCCAGGAGGGCCCGCAGCCCACCGTCGCCTCCGGCGGAGGTACGGATGAGCTCGGCCACGGCAAGGCCCCCATCGCGGCCGCCGAGGCCGTACGCACGCATGCCGACTTCCCGCGCCCGCGCGGCACCACCGGGGAGGGCTCCGGGCACGGCCCGGCGGACACGGCCGCGGCCTCCGCCCGCGGCCGGGACGGCGAGGCCGCGCGCAACGCCGGCCGGCGCGGCCCGGCCGACGGGGCTCCGGGCGGCGAGCCGGCCGGCGACGGGGCTGCCGCGGCGGCCGTACGGGCGGTCCCGCTCGCGGGCACGGGTGCCGGATCCGGCCCGGGCTCCGGGCCCGGCGAGGTCGGCGTGGCCCGCCGCGAGGGCGACCGGCTGCGCTTCGTCGGCGCCGCCACGCGCCGGATCGCGCGGGGCATCGACCTCGACGAGATCGTGCTGGGCCTGTGCCGGGCCACCGTGCCGACGTTCTCCGACGCCATCCTCGTCTACCTGCGCGACCCGCTGCCCGTCGGCGACGAGCGGCCCGTCGGCCCGGTCGTTTTAAGGCTGCGCCGCACCGACCGGCTCCGGCCGATCGACGACCTGACCGACGCCGCCGAGGGCGCCGGGGCCGCGGGGGCCGCCGGCGAGCTCGACTTCAGCCAGCTGCCGCTGGTCGGCCCGCAGGGTGACCTGCCCGCGGCCGAGCTGTGCGAGATCCGCCCCGGCGGGGCCCTCGCCGAGGTGCTGCGCGGCGTACGGCCGGTCTTCGGGTCGGCCGCCGGGGCCAAGGACGCGCTCCCGGAGCTGCTGGGCACCGACCATCCCGTGCCGCGCGGCCAGCGGGCCATCCTGGCCCCGCTGCGGGGCCGCCGGCGCGTGATCGGCGCGGCCGTGTTCCTGCGCACCCCCGACCGGGACGCGTTCGAGCAGAACGACCTCCTCGTCGCCGCGCAACTGGCCACCCACACCGCGCTCGGCATCGACAAGGCGGTGCTCTACGGACGCGAGGCGTACATCGCCGACGAGCTCCAGCGCACCATGCTGCCCGACGGCCTCCCCCAGCCCACCGGGGTCCGCCTGGCCTCCCGCTACCTGCCCGCGGCCGAGACGGCCCGGGTGGGCGGCGACTGGTACGACGCCATACCTCTGCCCGGCAGCCGGGTCGCGCTGGTCGTCGGCGACGTCATGGGCCACTCCATGACCTCGGCGGCGATCATGGGCCAGCTGCGCACCACCGCGCAGACCCTGGCGCAGCTGGACCTGCCGCCGGCCGAGGTCCTGCACCACCTGGACGAGCAGGCCCAGCGGCTGGGCTCCGACCGCATGGCCACCTGCCTGTACGCGGTCTACGACCCGGTCTCGCACCGCATCACCATCGCCAACGCCGGCCACCCGCCGCCGGTGCTGCTGCACCTGGGCGGCCGCGCCGAGGTGCTGCGCGTCCCGCCCGGCGCCCCCATCGGGGTCGGCGGGGTGGACTTCGAGGCCGTGGAGCTGGACGCCCCGGCCGGGGCCACCCTGCTGCTGTACACGGACGGGCTGGTGGAGTCCCGGCTGCGGGACGTGTGGACGGGCATCGAGCAGCTGCGCGAGCGCCTCGCGACCACCGCGCAGCTGACCGGGCTGGACCACTCGCCGCCGCTGGAGGCCCTCTGCGACGACGTGCTGGACATGCTGGGCCCGGGCGACCGGGACGACGACATCGCGCTGCTCGCGGCCCGCTTCGAGGGCATCGCGCCCAGCGACGTGGCGTACTGGTTCCTGGACCCGGAGGAGACCGCTCCCGGCCGGGCCCGCCGGTTCGCCCGCCGCGCGCTGGCCCGCTGGGGCCTGGAGGAGTTGAGCGACTCGCTGGAACTGCTGGTCAGCGAGGTGGTCACCAATGCCGTCCGGTACGCCGAGCGGCCGGTGACGCTGCGCCTGCTGCGCACGGACGTGCTGCGCTGCGAGGTCGGCGACGACTCCCCGCAGCTGCCGCGCCAGCGGCGGGCCCGGGACACCGACGAGGGCGGGCGCGGCCTGTTCCTGGTCAACCGGCTCGCCCGGCGGTGGGGCGCGACCCGTCTGAGCAGCGGAAAGGTGGTCTGGTTCGAGCTCCCGTTGCCGGGGGCGCACGAGCGGCGCTGACCACGCGGAAACGGAACGGCCCCGCAGCGGGATCGCTGCGGGGCCGTTCTCGTGTGCGCCTAGCGCTCCAGCAGGTTCGGCTGGGGCGGCTGCGGCGGTGTCGGGTCCTTCGTCGGCGGGGTCGGCTTGCCCGTCGGCGGGGTCGGCTTGCCGGTCGGCGGCGTGGGCTTGCCGGTCGGCGGGTTCGAGCCGCCGGAGCTGCCCGACGGGTCCGGGGTGCCGGACGGGCGGACGGTGCCGGAGCCGGTCGGCGACGGGGAGCCGGAGCCACTGGGGCTGGTCGACGGGGTGGCGGCCCGGGAGGGCGCCGGGGTGCCCATCCTGGCGTCGTCCAGGTCGAACTGGCCCGTGGTCTGGCCCTTGAGCGCGGCCGTCGTGTACGCCTGCCAGATCTGCGCGGGGAAGCTGGAGCCGCCCGCGCGGCCCTTGCCGGCGGTACCGGTCAGGGTGACCTGGCCGTGGGTGTTGGGGTCCTCGCCGAACATCGCGACGACGGTGACCAGTTCCGGGGTGTAGCCGGTGAACCAGGCGGCCACGTTGGACTCGGTGGTACCGGTCTTGCCGGCGGCCTCGTAGGCGGAGCTGCGGACGGCCTTGCCGGATCCGTTCTCGACGACGCCGGTGAGGACCTTGGTCACGGTGTCGGCGGTGGTGCTGGTGAGCACCTGGGAGCCGATGGGGTTGACCGCCTCGAACTCGCCGTCCTTGTGCTCGGCCTTCTTGATGATGGTCGGGGTGACCTTCTTGCCGTGGTTGTCGAGGGTGGCGTAGACGGCGGCCATCTCGACGGTGTTGGCGCTCATCGTGCCGAGCGACATGGCGGGCTTGTCGGCCGGCCAGCCCGGGCGGTCGATCATGCCCATGGAGATGGCGGTCTTCTTCACGTTCGTCGGCTTGGCGTCGACGATCATCTGGGCGTACACCGAGTTGACGGAGGAGTTGGTGGCCTCCTGGACCGAGAGCATCGGGTCGCCGTAGTTCTCGTTGTCCTGGTTCTGCGGGGCGAACGGGGTGTCGCTGCCGACCACCTGGCGCTTGCTGGTGCCGTCGTAGAGGGTGCTCGGGTTGATCGGGCGGCCGTCCTGGGTCTTGGACCCGTTCTCCAGGGCGGAGGCCAGCACGATCGGCTTGAAGGTCGATCCCGGCTGGAAGTCGCTGCGCAGGGCGTTGCTCGCCGACTTCTCGGTCAGGCCCACGCCGCCGTACATCGCGACGATGTGGCCGGTCTTGGCGTCGACGGAGGTGGCGCCGGCCTGGACGCTCTGGTCCTGGGGCCGGTTCTTGGTGTCCTTGCGGTCGAGCTTGGACTCCAGCTCGTCCTGGACGGCCTTCTCCAGCGCGGCCTGCTTCTTCTTGTCGATGGCGAGGGTGATCGTCCAACCGCCGGCGTTGATCTGGGCGTCCTTGATCCCCTGCTTGTTCATCTCGGCCTCGGCGGCCTGGATGAGGTAGCCCTTCTGGCCGTCCATGCCCGGACGCGGCTTGGGCTTGATCGGCTCCTGGAACTTCAGGGTCTGGCGCTTGGCCTGGTCCAGCTTGCCCATCTCGACCATGTTGTCGAGGACGGCGTTGAAGCGGATCATCACGAGCCGCTTGCCGTTGGGGCCGGCGGTCGCCCAGTCGTACTGGCTGGGGGCCTGGATGACGGCGGCGAGGTAGGCGCCCTGCTCCAGGGTCAGCTTGTCGGAGTCGACGCCGTAGTAGGCCTGGGCGGCGGCCTGGATGCCGTACGCGTTGCGGCCGTAGAAGTTGGTGTTCAGGTAGCCGGCGAGGATGTCCGGCTTCTCCATCCGCTGGTCGACCTTGAGCGAGATGATCAGCTCGCGCAGCTTGCGCGTCGGCGACTGGTCCTGGGTCAGGTAGTAGTTCTTGACGTACTGCTGGGTGATCGTCGAACCGCCGGCCGTGCCCTTGCCGCGGACCGTGTTGACGAGGCCGCGGAGCACACCCATGGCGTCGACGCCGCGGTCCGTGTAGAAGGTCTTGTTCTCGATCGCGATGAACGCGGTGCGGACGTCCTCGGGGATCTTGTCGATCGTGACGATCTCGCGGTTCATGTCGCCGGTGCGAGCCATGATCGAACCGTCGGCGTACTTGTACGTGTTGCTCTGGAGCGTCGCGGTCTTGTTCGGGTCGTTCGGCTCGTCCACGGAGAAGTAGAGGGCTATGCCCGCGACCACCAGCAGGAGTATGCCGCCGAGGAAAGTCCCCAGCAGCGTCTTCCAGTTGAGGAAGCGGCGTATGCCGCTGCGCTTCCCGGCCGCCTTGCCCGGGCGCCCGCCGGCGCGCCCGCTCGGCGCTTTCCGCGCACCGCGTTGCTGCTGCGCCCGTCGCGCATCTGCTCGGCCCATCGCTCCCGCTCCGCTCGATTACCCCCCCGACGTCAGCTCAGAAAACTAACACCGCAGGCTGTGACAAAGGTTGATCAACCCAGATCAATACCGGTCAATTCGGACGTGAGAATCAGCACCCACTCCGATGGAACCGACGCCCACGATGCCGGAAGGGTTGCGGTGTCCGCAAAAAGTGATATCACTTTGATAGAGCGGCACGACCGACGACGGCCGAACAGAACCGACCAAACGGGGGCATTCCATGGCAAACGCAGCGGACGCGGGACCTGGCGGAGTACGGGAGTTCACAGCGCGCAGCGTCGGCGGCGGACCCGCCCTGCTGCTCGGGCTGGCGGGCGTTGCGGGCGGCGCGGCCCTGCTGGCGCTCGCCGCAGTGTCGGGCGCGGCGGCGGTCAAGGCGTCCCTGATCCCGCTGGGCGTCCTGCTCATCGTCGCCGCCTTCTTCGCGATGACCGGCCTCAACACCGTGGCCCCCGGCGAGGCCCGGGTGGTCCAGCTGTTCGGCCGCTACCGGGGCACCGTCCGCACGGACGGACTGCGCTGGGTCAACCCGCTGACCTCGCGTCAGAAGATCTCCACCCGGGTGCGCAACCACGAGACGGCCGTCCTCAAGGTCAACGACGCCTACGGCAACCCGATCGAGCTCGCGGCCGTCGTGGTGTGGAAGGTCTCCGACACCGCGCGTGCCGTCTTCGAGGTCGAGGACTTCACCGAGTTCGTCGAGACCCAGACCGAGGCGGCGGTCCGGCACATCGCGATCGAGTACCCCTACGACGCCCACGACGAGGGCGGCCTGTCGCTGCGCGGCAATGCCGAGGAGATCACCGAGAAGCTCGCGGCCGAGCTGGCGACCCGGGTCGAGGCGGCGGGCGTGGAGATCATCGAGTCCCGCTTCACGCACCTCGCGTACGCTCCGGAGATCGCCTCCGCGATGCTCCAGCGCCAGCAGGCGGGCGCGGTCGTGGCGGCCCGCAAGCAGATCGTCGAGGGCGCGGTGGGCATGGTGGAGCTCGCCCTGACCCGGCTGGCCGAGGAGGACATCGTGGACCTGGACCCGGAGCGCAAGGCCTCCATGGTCTCGAACCTGATGGTGGTGCTGTGCGGCGACCGCGCGGCGACGCCGGTCATCAACACGGGCACCCTCTACCAGTGACCCCCTCCGCCGCCCCCCGCCCCGGCGGCCCCCAGGGCCCGGGGGCCGGTTCCGGCTCCGGTTCCGCCCCGGGCCCGGGCCCGGCCGAGGACAAGCCCGCCCGGGCGGCACGGCAGGCGCGCAAGCAGGTGCTCCTGCGGCTCGACCCGCAGGTCTACGACGCCCTCGCGCGCTGGGCGGGCGAGGAGCTGCGCAGCGCGAACGCGCAGATCGAGTTCCTGCTGCGCAGGGCCCTGTCCGAGTCGGGCCGGCTCCCCGGCGGCGCCGCCCCGATCCCCCCGCGCGGCCGCCCCCGCAACGCACCCGATTCCTGATCCCGCACACCCGTGAGCCCGTAGGCCCGTCCAGGCCCGCCGACCTCCCGCCGGCGGGCCTTCGGCGTTCCCCGCTGCCCATATCCGCACGCCAATGACCTATACACCAGGCGTATACACGACGTGTATAGTCGCCGCCATGTCCATCGGCCACACCCTGCTCGGCCTCCTGGAGGCCGGCCCGCGCCACGGTTACGACCTCAAGCGCGCCTTCGACGAGACCTTCGGCCACGACCGCCCCCTCGCCTACGGGCAGGTCTACTCGACCATGTCCCGGCTCCTGAAGAACGGCCTCGTCGAGGTCGACGGGGTCGAGAGCGGCGGCGGTCCCGAACGCAAGCGGTACGCGATCACCGACGCCGGCATCACCGACGTCGAGCACTGGCTCTCCCAGCCCGAGAAGCCCGAGCCGTACCTCCAGTCCACCCTGTACACCAAGGTGGTCCTGGCCCTGCTCACCCACCGCAGCGCCGGCGAACTCCTGGACACCCAGCGCGCCGAGCACCTGCGGCTGATGCGCATCCTGACCCAGCGCAAGCGCAAGGGCGACATCGCCGACCAACTGGTCTGCGACCACGCCCTGTTCCACCTGGAGGCCGACCTGCGCTGGCTGGAGCTCACCGCCGCCCGCCTCGACCAGCTCGCCCGGGAGGTACGCCGATGACCCCGGCCGGCACCCTGCTCGCCGCCGCGGACCTGCGCAAGGCCTACGGGCCCACCAAGGCCCTGGACGGCGCCGGGTTCTCCATCCACCCCGGCGAGGTCGTCGCCGTCATGGGGCCCTCCGGTTCCGGCAAGTCGACGCTGCTGCACTGCCTAGCCGGGATCGTCACCCCCGACTCCGGCACCGTCACCTACGCCGGCCGCGAGCTGTCCGCGATGAACGACGCCGAACGCAGCGCGCTGCGCCGCGGCGAGTTCGGCTTCGTCTTCCAGTTCGGCCAGCTCGTCCCCGAGCTGACCTGCGCGGAGAACGTGGCCCTGCCGCTGCGCCTGGCCGGGGCGCGGCGCAAGGAGGCAGAGGCGACCGCGCTGCGCTGGATGGAGCGGCTCCAGGTCGAGGACCTCGCCGCCAAGCGCCCCGGTGAGATCAGCGGCGGCCAGGGCCAGCGGGTGGCCGTGGCCCGGGCCCTGGTCACCGGACCCCGGGTGATCTTCGCGGACGAGCCCACGGGCGCCCTGGACTCCCTCAACGGCGAGCTGGTGATGCAGCTGCTCACCGAGGCCGCCCGGTCCGCGAACGCCGCCGTCGTCCTCGTCACCCACGAGACCCGCGTCGCCGCGTACTCCGACCGCGAGATCGTCGTGCGCGACGGCCGCTCCCGCGACATGGAGCCGGTCGTATGAGCGCGCCCGGCAGGGCCCTCACGTGGTCCCGGGACCTCGCCATGGGCGTCCGGTTCGCCCTCGGCGGCGGCCGCGAGGGGTGGCTGCGGACCCTGTTCACCGGCGTGGGCGTCGGCCTCGGCGTCGCGCTCCTGCTGATCAGCACGGCCGTCCCGGGCGCGCTCACCGCCCGCGCGCAGCGCGGCGACGCCCGCTCCCTCCTGGGCGCCCCCACCGCCGAGGCGCCGGGCCGCGACACCCTGCTGATAGGCCGGGCCGACATGACGTACCGCGGCCAGGACATAGAGGGCCGGCTGCTCAAGCCGGAGGGCCCCGACGCCCCGCTCCCGCCCGGCCTGGAGGCCTTCCCCGCCCCGGGCGAACTGGCCGTCTCCCCCGCCCTGCGGGAGCTGCTGCGGTCCGCGGACGGCGCCCTGCTGCGCGAGCGCCTCGACGGCAGGATCGGCGGGGTCGTCGGCGACGCCGGCCTGACCGGCCCGGCCGAGCTCATCTTCTACCGGGGCGCCGACAGCCTCCCGGCGACCGAGCCGGGCGAGTTCCGCGTCCAGCGCGTCACCGGCTTCGCCGCGGATCCGGGACGCCCGGAGCTCAGCCCGGTGCTGATGCTCACGGTCCTGCTGACCTTCGTCGCCCTGCTGCTGCCGGTCGTCGTGTTCATCGCCGCCGCCGTCCGCTCCGGCGGGGAGCGGCGCGACCAGCGGCTCGCCGCGCTGCGCCTGGTCGGCGCCGACGCGCGGACGGTACGCCGGATCGCGGCCGGCGAGGCGCTGGCCGGAGCGGTGGCCGGGCTGCTGCTGGGCTCCGCGTTCTTCGTGGCCGGCCGGCGGCTGGTCGGCTCGCTCTCCCTCGGGCAGCGCAGCGTCTTCCCGGCCGACCTCACCCCCGCGCCGGGGCTGGTCGCCCTGGTGGCCCTCGCCGTGCCGGTCGCGGCCGTGGCCGTGACCCTGTTCACGCTGCGCGGGGTCGTCATCGAGCCCCTGGGCGTCCTGCGGACCGCTGTGCCGCGCCGGCGCCGCGTGTGGTGGCGGCTGCTGCTGCCGCTCGGCGGGCTCGGGCTGCTCCTGCCGCTGGCGAAGCGCGGCTTCGACGGCGGCCGGTTCAACCAGTGGCAGGTCAGCGGCGGCGTGGTGCTGCTGCTGGTCGGGGTCACCGCGCTGCTCCCCTGGCTGCTGGAACGCTGCGTCGGCCGGATGCGCGGCGGGCCCGTCTCCTGGCAGCTGGCCGTACGCCGCCTCCAGGTCTCCAGCGGCCCCTCCGCACGCCTGGTCAACGGCATCGCGGTGGCGGTCGCCGGGGCCATCGCCCTCCAGATGCTCTTCTCGGGCGTCGAGGGCGACCTCACCGAGGAGACCGGGCAGGACCCGTCCCGGGCCTCGGTCGCGGTCATGATGCACGGCGGTACCGAGTCCGGTCTCGAAGCCCTGGGCCGGCGGATCGCCGGGACCCCCGGTGTCACCCGGGCCGTCCCGCTGAACACCGTGGGCATCGCCCGGCAGGTCCCGAGCCCCGGCTCGCCCGACCTGACCATCGGCACCTGCCAGGCGCTCGCCGAGGTCGCGGAGCTCGGCGCCTGCCGGGACGGTGACGTGTTCGTCCTCGGCGGCGGCCCGCTGGAGGGGGCGATCGGTCCCGGGGACCGGGTCTTCGCCGGTGACGTCAGGATCACCGCGGAGGCCTCGGCCGCCCTGGGCGGGAAGACCGTCGAGTGGACCGTCCCGGCCGGCGTCCGCACCGTCCCCGCCCGCGAGGACCCGACGGGCAAGCTCCGGTCCGGGGTGCTGGCCACCCCGTCCGCCGCCCCGACGGGCATGGGGCGCGCCCAGTTCGCGCAGGTCTACGTCCAGCTCGACGACTCCGTGCCGGACGCGCTGGACCGGGTGCGCACGGCCGCCTTCAAGGCGGACCCCTTCGCCACGGCCATGACCCTGCGGTCCACGCAGCAGTACCGCGCCTTCACCGGGATCCGGGCCGGGCTGTTCTTCGGCGCGGCCGGCGTCCTGGTCCTGATCGGCACGAGCCTGCTGGTCGGCCAGCTGGAGCAGCTGCGCGAGCGCAGGAGGCTGCTCGCCGCCCTGGTCGCCTTCGGTACCAAGCGCTCGACGCTGTGCCTGTCGGTGCTCTGGCAGACGGCCCTGCCGGTGGCCCTCGGGCTGGTCCTGGCGGCGGGTGCCGGCATCGGGCTGGGCTCCGTGCTGATGGGGATGGCGCACGTCCCGGTCCGGGTCGAGTGGACCCCGGTGCTCCTGCTGACCGGCGCCGGCGCGGGGCTGGTGGCCGCGGTCACCCTGCTCAGCCTGCCGCCGCTGCTGCGGCTGATGCGCCCGGACGGGCTGCGCACGGAGTAGCCCGCGGAGCCGTACGCCCGCCCCGACGGCCTGTTCCGCCGGACAGGCCCTAGTCGGCCGGCCAGACCGGGAGGGGGCGTACGGCTTCGCGCAGCGCGGCCGCGATGGCCCGGAACTCGTCCTGCCGGGCCGTCCCCGTCCGCATGGCCAGCGCGATCCGCCGCGAGGGCGCCGGCTCGGCGAAGTAGCCGGTGGCCAGGTACTCGTTGCGCGCGGTCTCCAGCCGCAGCGCGGTGCGCGGCAGGAGGGTCACGCCGAGACCGCCCGCGACGAGCTGGACGAGCGTGGAGAGCCCCGCCGCGGTGGTGGTGACGTCCGCTCCGGCTCCGCGTCCCGCCTCGCGGCAGATGTCCAGGGCCTGGTCGCGCAGGCAGTGCCCCTCGTCGAGCAACAACAGCTGGAGTCCGCGCAGTTCCTCGCGCGGGATGTCGCGCCGCCCGGCGAGCGGGTGTTCGCGGGGTGCCAGCAGGACGAAGTCCTCGTCGAAGACGGGCAGTTCGGTGATGCCGGGGACGCCCAGCGGCACCGCGAGCAGCAGCAGGTCCAGCCGCCCGCCGGCCAGCCCCTCCAGCAGCGGGGCCGTCTGCTCCTCGTGCACCTGGAGGTCCATGCCGGGGTAGCGGCGCTGGAACAGCCCGAGCACGGTCGGCAGCAGGTAGGGGGCCACGGTCGGGATCACCCCGAGCCGCAGTACGCCGGTGAAGGGGGCCCGTACCGAGTCGGCCTCCTCCAGCAGCCCGCCCAGCGCGTCGAGCACGCCCCGCGTGCGCACCGCGATCCGCTCCCCCGCCGGGGAGAGCAGCACCTTGCGGGTGGTGCGCTCCAGCAGCCGCACCCCGAGCGCCTCCTCCAGCGCGGAGACGGCGCCGGAGAGCGCGGGCTGGCTCATTCCGATCGCGGCGGCGGCGTCGCGGAAGTGCAGGTGCTCGGCGACCGCCGCGAAGGCGCGCAGCTGCGCCAGCGTCGGCTGCTTCGGTCCTCTACTACTGACAGCCACTGATAGGTACCTCCGATCACCCGCCACAAGAGTAGCTATTTCCGTAATCAATGCTGCTGTGCCAGCATGTGAGATCCGTCCAACCCCTTCGGAAAGCCCCCAAAAGGGTCACTTTCCATTCTGCAAGGAGTGAGTGTGCTCACTGTCGGTGACAAGTTCCCCACCTACGATCTGACCGCCTGCGTCTCCCTCGACGCCGACAAGCAGTTCGCGCAGATCGACCACAAGTCCTACGAGGGCAAGTGGCGCGTGGTGTTTTTCTGGCCTGCCGACTTCACCTTCGTGTGCCCGACCGAGATCGCCGCGTTCGGCAAGCTGAACGACGAGTTCGCGGACCGCGACGCGCAGATCCTCGGCGTCTCCGGCGACTCCGAGTACGTCCACCACGCCTGGCGCAAGGACCACGCCGACCTGCGTGACCTGCCCTTCCCGATGCTGGCCGACGTCAAGCACGACCTGATGCAGGCCTGCGGCGTCGAGGGCGAGGACGGCTTCGCCAAGCGCGCGGTCTTCATCGTCGACCCGAACAACGAGATCCAGTTCGCCATGGTGACCGCCGGTTCCGTGGGCCGTAACCCCAAGGAGGTCCTGCGGGTCCTCGACGCCCTGCAGACCGACGAGCTGTGCCCCTGCAACTGGACCAAGGGCGACGACACCCTGAACGCCGGCGCCCTGCTGGCCGGTGAGTGACGGATGTCCCTCGACACCCTGAAGTCGGCCATACCGGACTTCGCCAAGGACCTGAAGCTGAACCTCGGTTCGGTCATCGGCAACCAGGACACCCTGACCCGGCAGCAGCTGTGGGGCACCGTCCTGTCCTGCGCGATCGCCGCCCGCTCCCCGCGCGTCCTGCGTGAGCTGGAGCCGGAGGCCAAGGCCGCGCTGTCCCCGGAGGCGTACGGCGCCGCCAAGTCCGCCGCCGCGGTCATGGCGATGAACAACGTCTTCTACCGGACGCGCCACCTGCTCTCCGACCCGGAGTACGGCACGCTGCGCGCGGGCCTGCGGATGAACGTCATCGGCAACCCGGGCGTGGAGAAGGTCGACTTCGAGCTGTGGTCGCTCGCGGTCTCCGCGATCAACGGCTGCGGCCAGTGCCTGGACTCGCACGAGCAGGTCCTGCGCAAGGCGGGCGTCGACCGCGAGACGGTCCAGGAGGCCTTCAAGATCGCCTCGGTGATCCAGGCCGTCGCCGTCACCCTCGACGCGGAAGCGGCCCTCGCCGCCGAGTAGTCACCCGCCGGGGTGCTCCTGCGCGCCACCGTGCCCCCGCAGCCCGCAAGGGCTGCGGGGGCACGTCGCGTTCCGGGTCACTTCCTGCGCAGCCGGTCCATCAGCGCGCGCATGTCCTCGACCATCGCCGCCTTGACGGCGTTCTCGTCGCGGTCGCCGCCCTCGCCGTCCTGGCCCGGCCACCACTGGACCCGCATGGTGAAGACCGCCCCGCCGTCGAGCACCTGGAGCCGGGGCGCCTCCTCCTCCCCCAGGAACACCGCCCGCTCCCCGAGCCCGGGGACCTGCTCCGGCGGGAGGGACGCGCGGCGCAGGTTCAGGTTGAAGGTGGGTCCGTGGCCGAACTCGGCATCGGGGTCGGTC
The DNA here is from genome assembly GCF_055593565.1 of Streptomyces sp. NPDC040718. Classification (NCBI taxonomy): domain Bacteria; kingdom Bacillati; phylum Actinomycetota; class Actinomycetes; order Kitasatosporales; family Streptomycetaceae; genus Streptomyces; species Streptomyces sp. NPDC040718. Next base: position 724,953 of record NZ_JBVIXO010000001.1, read on the forward strand.
TTCTTGTGCAGTTCGACCAGCACCAGGGCGTCGTGGGTGGGGAGGCTGTCGCCCCGCCCGCCGACGGAGAAGCACTGGGACCAGTCCAGTGCCGCGCTCTGGTCGTGGCTCGGCATGCCCACGCCCAAGCCCCCGAGCACCGCCCCCACGGCCTTCAGCGGGACCTCCCCGCACAGCTGCTCGCTGTGCCGGTACGCGAGGGGCGGCCCGGCGGCGGCGTAACGTTCCTGCACCACCAGCACCCCCGCCCACACGGCGGAGGCCAGCACGGCCCCGCCCATGGCCCAGAGCCAGGGAGCGCGTCGGCGCCCCTCCCGGCCCCCGGGCCGTTCCGACGGGCCCGGGAGCTCGGCCGGGGAGGCCTCGGCCCACTCCCCTTCGAGCTCAGGCTCGCTGATCATCCCCGGCCTCCAGCGCGGCGGCCCGTACCGCCGTGGCCCCGTGCGGGCCCGGACCCGTGGCGGCGACGACCCCGAGCTGCCGCTCGCGGGAGTACGCCCTCAGGTACACCACCACGGTGTTGGTGACGGCCACCAGCGGCACCGCGACGACGGCCCCGCCGATGCCCGCGATCATCCCGCCGGCGGCCACCGCGAGCACCACCGCGAGCGGGTGGACCCGTACGGCCCGGCCGAGGATGAAGGGCTGGAGCACGTGCCCCTCGATCTGCTGGACCGCCAGCACCACGCCCAGTACCGCCAGGGCGATGACGGGCCCCTGGGTGACCAGCGCCACGACCACGGCGAGCGCGCCGGAGATCACGGCTCCGACGAGCGGGATGAAGGCGAACAGGAAGATGAACACGGCCAGCGGCACGGCCATCGTCACGTCGAGGAAGTACAGCCCGAGGCCGATGAAGACGGCGTCGATCAGCGCGACGAGCACCGTGCCGCGCACGTACGCGGTCAGCGTGCGCCAGGCGCGCGGACCCGCGCCCGCGACACCGGGGCGGGCGGCGGCCGGGACGAGGCCCAGCACCCAGGTCCAGATCCTCTTGCCGTCGTAGAGCAGGAAGAGCGTGGAGAACATCGCGAGCAGCATGCCCGTCATCACCTCGACGAGCACCGTCACGCCCTGGAGGCCGGCGGAGGTGATCTCCTCGGTGTTGGTGCCGATGGTCTCGCTGAGGTTCTTCGCGATGTCGTTGATCTGCTTCTCGGTCACGTGGAACGGACTGTCCAGTGCCCAGGTCTTGAGCTCGTTGATGCCCTCGCGGAGCCGGTTGGAGAGGTCGTCCAGGTTCTCCATGACCTGCCAGACCACGAACCAGCCGACCAGCCCGATGACGACGAAGCCGAGGATCGCCGTGACGGCCGTGGCGAGCCCGCGCGGCAGTCCGAGCCTGCGCAGCCGCACCACGAACGGCTGGAGCAGCGCGGTGACGAGCAGGGCGGCGGCGAAGGCGAGGACGACCAGGCGGACTTCGCTGATCACCTTCATCAGGACCCAGACCATTCCGGCGAGGAGCAGCAGCCGCCAGCTCGCCTCGGCGGCGACCCGCACCCCCCACGGGATGACGGTCACCGGGTCGGGCCGCTCGGGCGGCGGGAGCACCCCGGGCGCGCCCGGCGCCGCGGCACCCCGTGCCGCCGCCTCCGAGGCGGGGGCGGGAGCGGGCAGCGGCGGTTCGCCGACGGTCTCGGCCTCGACCTCGGCCCGCCGCTCGTCCAGGGCCGCCTCCATCCGGCTCAGTCTGCTGCCGAGCCGGCCGAGCCAGCCTGCCCTCTTCGCCATGTCGTTCCTTTCCCCCCGCCCAGCGGTGACACCTCGCACGACCGTACACGCGAGGAACCCCACACCGTCGGACGGTGCGGGGTTCCCCGAGGTCGTGCGCGGGCCCTGTGCCAGGGCTCTAGTACCAGCCGTTGGCCTGGTGGAAGCTCCAGGCGCTGCACGGGCTGCCGTAGCGCTCGTTCATGTAGCCCAGACCCCACTTGATCTGGGTGGCCGGGTTGGTGCGCCAGTCGGAGCCGGCCGAGGCCATCTTCGAACCGGGGAGCGCCTGGACCAGACCGTAGGCTCCCGAGGAGGAGTTGACGGCCTTGTAGTTCCAGGTGGATTCCTGGTTGATGATGTTCGAGAAGCACTGGAACTGGCCCGCCGGGACCAGCTGCCGGGCGATGTCCTTGACCTGGGCGACCGTGTAGGAGCCCTGGACCGGGAAGTCGCCGGCGTCGCGGGCCGCGGAACGGCTGGCGACCTCGCCCTCCTCCTCGCGCTGCTCCTTGAGCTTGGCGTCGGCTTCCGCCTTCTTCACCTGCTCGGCCTTCTCGGCCTCCGCCTTCTTGGACTTGGCGTCCTCGGCGGCCTGGATGCGGGCGGCCTCCTCCACCGAGCGCTTGGCGTCGGCGTCGGCGGCGTGGGCGATGGTGTCGGCCTGCTGCGCCAGCGTGGCGCTCTGGACCTGGGCCTGCTCGCCGACCGGGAGGTCGGTGAGGAGAGTCGCGCCGGAAGCGGTCGTCTCGATGTCGTTGGAGGCGGCATCGCCAGTGGCGACGCCCACGACTGCGCCGACGGTGGTGACCGCGGTGGCCGAAGCCACTGCGAACCCCCGGACCGAGATCCGGCTCACACGGTGTCCTTCCAGCAGCGTCCGCAGTGACCGCGCGGTCGCAAGAGTGCCCCCTCGACACTGGTCTCCGTGGTGTTGAGGTCACCGGAGACACTGGCCCGTGGGCAACTCCCTTGCGGGGGCTGCCGGCTGTACCGGGCGGCATACGGACATCGGCTGTGGAGTTGTTCGTACTGCGCGTATCTCAACCGGAGATACAGGTGTGCCGTATGCGGGGCCTGACGGAGAACAGACTCTGCCGGACCTCGACGCCGCAGGGCAATTCTGCGTTGCGTGTGAAAGGTCACACCTGCCGTGATGCCGGTGATTCGGGAAAACGCCTGTGCAGCAGGGCGCCGCCCGGCTAGGCTCCTGGGCCTTTGCCGGGCGGCGCCAACTTACCGTCCCGCTATGGGGGTTTTACCCCGTTCCCTCCTAGAGGGTCTCCAGCATTTCCGTCACCAGTGCGGCGATCGGGGAGCGCTCGGAGCGGGTCAGCGTCACGTGGGCGAAGAGCGGATGCCCCTTCAGCTTCTCAACGACGGCGACCACTCCGTCGTACCGGCCGACGCGCAGATTGTCGCGCTGGGCCACGTCGTGGGTGAGAACGACCCGCGAATTGGCCCCGATACGGGACAGAACGGTCAACAGGACGTTGCGCTCCAGCGACTGGGCCTCGTCCACGATGACGAACGCGTCGTGCAGCGAGCGGCCCCGGATGTGCGTGAGCGGCAGGACCTCCAGCATCCCGCGCCCCAGCACCTCCTCGATGACCTCGCGCCCGGCGACCGCCGAGAGGGTGTCGAAGACCGCCTGCGCCCAGGGGCTCATCTTCTCGGCCGCGTCTCCGGGCAGATAGCCGAGGTCCTGGCCGCCCACCGCGTACAGCGGCCGGAAGACCATGACCTTCTGGTGCTGCCTCCGCTCCAGCACCGCCTCCAGGCCCGCGCACAGCGCCAGCGCCGACTTGCCGGTGCCGGCCCGGCCGCCCATCGAGATGATCCCGATCTCCGGGTCGAGGAGCAGGTCCAGGGCGATGCGCTGCTCGGCGCTGCGCCCGTGCAGGCCGAAGGCCTCGCGGTCGCCCCGTACGAGCTTCACGTTGCCGTCGGCGGTGACCCGGCCCAGGGCCTTGCCGCGCTCGGACTGGAGGACCAGCCCGGTGTGCACGGGCAGTTCCGCGGCCTCCGGTACGTGGAGCCGCTCCTCGGAGTAGAGGAGGTCCACCTGCTCCCCCGACAGGGCGAGCTCGCTCATGCCGGTCCAGCCGGCGTCGGTGATGGCGAGCTCCGCGCGGTACTCCTCGGCGAGCAGCCCCACGGAGGAGGCCTTGATGCGCAGCGGGAGATCCTTCGAGACGACCGTGACGTCGTAGCCCTCGGCCTGGAGGTTGCGGGCGACCGCGAGGATCCGCGAGTCGTTGTCCCCGAGCCGGAAGCCCGCCGGCAGGACGCCGGGGTCGGAGTGGTTGAGCTCGACGCGCAGCGTGCCGCCCAGATCTCCCAGCGGGATGGGGGCGTCGAGGCGACCGTAGCGGACCCGGAAGTCGTCGAGCAGGCGCAGGGCCTGACGGGCGAAGTAGCCGAGTTCGGGATGGTGCCTCTTGGCCTCCAACTCGGTGATCACCACGATCGGGAGCACGACCTCGTGCTCGTCGAAGCGGGAGAACGCGTTGGGGTCTGCCAGCAGGACGCTGGTGTCGAGGACGTAGGTCCGCCTGTCGGGCAGGCGGCGCTTTGTGCTGGTCACCACGGAAGGACGTACCCCCTCGGAAGAGGTCGGGCCATGAAGACCGGACCGGTCATCGGCGCCAGTGCCAGGGCCGACTTCCGGCCCTCCAATCCGTCCGTGCGAACCGCACGCGCGTCCTGGTGCAAAGGGCCTCCCGGGCGGACGGCCCTGTGCCGTCCGCTGAGACTCGACACCCGTGGATCGGGCGTCGACCTGCCTGGGTTATGCCCTCGAACGTGCGGTGCCATGCCATGGCATATGACGGACGCTCGGTGAATCCCTGGTGAAGGGTTCGCGTGGGGCCGAGGGGGGTGTCCTGTGGGTGGGTCAGGTGCCGTAGCGCCGGTGGCGGGCGGCGTAGTCGCGCAGGGCGCGCAGGAAGTCGACCTTGCGGAAGGCCGGCCAGAAGACCTCGCAGAAGTAGTACTCCGAGTGGGCGCTCTGCCACAGCATGAACCCCGACAGCCGCTGCTCGCCGCTGGTGCGGATCACCAGGTCGGGGTCGGGCTGGCCGCGGGTGTAGAGGTGCTCCGCGATGTGGTCGATGTCCAGGACCTCGGCGAGCTCCTCGAAGGACGTGCCCTTCTCGGCGTGCTCCAGCAGGAGCGAGCGGACCGCGTCGGCGATCTCCTGGCGGCCGCCGTAGCCCACGGCGACGTTGACCAGTATCCCGTCGATGTCGTGGGTGGCCTGCTCGGCCTCCTTCAGCACCGTCTGGGTCTGCGCGGGCAGGATGTCCAGGTTGCCGACGTGGTGGACGCGCCAGCGGCCGTCCTCGGCGAGGCCCCGGACCGTGTTCTCGATGATGTTGAGCAGCGGCCGGAGCTCGACCTCCGGCCGGTCCAGGTTGTCCGTGGAGAGCATCCACAGGGTGACGACCTCGACGTCCGTCTCCGTGCACCAGCCGAGCATCTCGGAGATCTTGTCGGCGCCGGCCTGGTGGCCCTGCACCGTCGTGCCTCCGGACGCCTTGGCCCAGCGCCTGTTCCCGTCCAGGATGACGCCGATGTGCTTGGGCGACGCGTCATGGTCGAGGCGGCCTTCCACCCGGCGTGCATAGAGCCTGTACACCAGGTCGCGCAGCTTCACGATCTTCGAGCCCCTCCGTGCAATGCCCCCGTGCGAATTGCGGTCTCCCCCGAGTCCGCCACATTACTGCGCACCGGGATCGGGTACCCAACTCGGTCTGTCACAAGTCCGTGATAGCAAGGACATCGTGACTGATAACAATCCCTATCGGGCAGAGACCTCGCGCTACGACTCCATGCCCTACCGGCGCACGGGTCGCAGCGGCCTCAAGCTCCCCGCGATCTCCCTGGGCCTCTGGCACAACTTCGGGGACGACCGCTCCCTGGAGTCCCAGCGCGCCATCCTGCGCCGCGCCTTCGACCTCGGCGTGACCCACTTCGACCTGGCCAACAACTACGGCCCGCCGCCCGGCTCCGCCGAGCTGAACTTCGGCAAGGTCTTCGCCCAGGACTTCGCGCGGTACCGCGAGGAGCTGGTGCTCTCCACCAAGGCCGGCTACTTCATGCACCCCGGCCCGTACGGCGAATGGGGCAGCCGCAAGTACCTCCTCGGCTCGCTCGACGCCTCGCTGAAGCGGATGGGCGTGGACTACGTCGACGTCTTCTACTCGCACCGCTTCGACCCGGAGACCCCGCTGGAGGAGACCATGGGCGCGCTCGCGTCCGCGGTCCGGCAGGGCAAGGCGCTGTACGTCGGCGTGTCCTCGTACACGGCGGAGCAGACGGCGGAGGCCGCGCGGATCCTGACGGACATGGGCGTGCGCCCGCTGATCCACCAGCCCTCGTACTCCATGATCAACCGCTGGACGGAGGAGGACGCGCTGCTGGACACCCTGGAGGAGGCCGGCATGGGCTGCATCTCCTTCGCGCCGCTCGCGCAGGGCATGCTGACCGGCAAGTACCTCCAGGGCATCCCGGAGGACTCCCGGGCGGCCGCGGGCAAGTCCCTGAACCCCGCGCTGCTGTCGGAGGACGTGGTGCGCCGCCTGCGCGGCCTGAACGACATCGCGGCCCGGCGCGGCCAGTCCCTGGCCCAGCTGGCGCTGACCTGGGTGCTGCGCGACGAGCGGATGACCTCCGCGCTGATCGGCGCGTCGAGCGTGAAGCAGCTGGAGGAGAACGTGGCCGCGCTGGCGGGTGCGCCGCTCACGGAACAGGAGCTGAAGGAGATCGACTCCTTCGCGGTGTCCACCCCCGGCACCAACATCTGGGCCCAGCGCGGCTGACCTGCGCTTTTGCCCTGAGGGCGCGTGGAACAGAAAACGGGCCGGTCCGTGGGGGGGATACGGACCGGCCCGAGGGGGGGGTTCCACCATAACCCTTCGTAAAGCGTCCTGCGTGCATTGCCGCAAAACGATTACGCTCCGAATCCGCCCAGCAGCACTCCGGTGAGGGCTCCGGCGGCCATGAAGGGGCCGAAGGCGAACCCCTGGTCGCGGCCCGCGCGGCCGCTCAGCACAAGGCCGAGGCCGTATACGGCGCCGTAGAGCAGCCCCAGGAACGCCCCGGCCGCCCATACCCCCCACCCGTACCACCCAAGAGCGACCCCCAGGGCGAGCGCCAGCTTGACGTCCCCCAGCCCCATCCCGGCGGGGTTGATCAGGAACAGCACGAGGTACGCGGCCCCGAGCGCGAGTCCGCCCAGCAGGGCGAGCCGCCAGGACCCGGCGGCGCCGGGCAGCAGCGCGGCCGCGCCGAGCAGCGCGGCGCAGGCGGCGGCCAGGGGCAGGGTGAGCACGTCGGGGAGCCGGTGCACGGCGAGGTCGACGACGGCCAGCAGGACGAGCACCGGCGCGAGCGCGACGAACACGGCCGCCTCGGGCCGGGGGCCGAGCCCTGCCCCGAGTGCGGCGCACACCCCGGCGGTGATCCCGCCGGTCCAGCCGGTGCGGGGGCCGTAGGGCCGCGCCGTCGGCCCGCCGGGGGTGCCGGGGGCGCTGGGGGCGCACCGGGCGGGCCCGAGCCAGCCCCGCAGCGGGTGGCCGTCGGGGCAGCGCCCGCGCCAGGGCCGGCCCGGTTCCACCGAGAGGCGGTACGCCGCGCGGGGCAGCGCCAGGCCGGCGGTGGCGCCGTACGCGGCGGCGGCGAGGGTGATCACGAGTGCGCCCATCCGGTGACGGTAGGCCGCCGGGCGCTCCGCGGGATGGGCCCCGGGACCCAACGCCGCCGTCCCGCCGACGGGGCGCGGCCGCTGCGCGGGGCGAGGTCCCCCGCCCGCCCTTCCACCGTTCCCCGGGGGCTCCGCCCCTGACCCCGTTGCGCTCGAACGCCGCGCGGACCGGATGGTGCCGCGCAGCGGCAAATCCGGCCCCGCCGGCGTATGAGGCGCGGGGGTCCGGGGCGGAGCCCCCAGGAGGCGGCGCCGAGCCCTAGGGTGACCCGCATGGCGTACTGGCAGGACGGCCCCGGCACCCTCCTCATCGGCACCGTGGCCGTACCTCTGGAGGTCGCGGCCTCCTACCGGGCCCGGACCCGCGGCCTGCTCGGCCGCGACGGCGTGGAGGGGGCGCTGCTGCTGACGCCGGCGGGGAGCGTGCACACCTTCCGGATGCGGTTCCCGATCGACGTGGCCTACCTCGACCGCCGGATGCGCGTGATCGCCCTGACCACCATGCCCCCGGGCCGCCTGGGCCTGCCCCGGCTCCGCTCCCGGCACGTGCTGGAGGCCGAGGCGGGGGCGATGGCCGGCTGGGGCCTGGCCGTGGGGAGCCCGGTCGCCGTCTCGACCTCTCGGCACGGGGCGGTAGGTTGGGGCGGTTGAGCTGGGGTCTCAGGGGAGCGGCATGACGGAGAACGCGCGGATCAAGGCGCTGGAGCAGATCATGCCGGCGACGCACGGCGCCGACGAGGACGTCGACTGGCAGGCGGCGGAGGCCGTGTGGGGGACCCGGTTCCCGGCCGACTTCGTGGCGTTCATGGGGCGTTACGGGGCCGGTTCCATCAACGGCGAGGCCAGCATCCTGCTGCCGCTGCCCAAGCCCGGACTCCAGTGGGACCCGGCCGAGATGGCCGAGGAGACCGCCAACGCCCGGCAGCTGTGGGACGCCGGGGGCGGCCGGGCGGCCTTCGACGTGGACCCGGAGTCGATCATCGCCTGGGGCGTCACCGGCGGGTCCGACATCCTGTGCTGGCTCACCACCGACCCCGACCCGGACCGGTGGCCGGTGCTGGTCGCCGGACGGCACACCGCCGACGCCTTCGCCGTCCACCCGTACGGCATGGCCGAATTCCTGCTCCGGCTCTGCTCCGACGAGTTCGACGTGAGCCCCGTGAGCATCACCTTCTGGGACGCCGGCCACCTCAGCTTCGTCCACTGGCGCAAGGCCCAGCGCCGCTGGCAGGAGGGCCGCAACCCCGAGACGGGCGAGCCGGACCCCTACGCCGGCGAGTTCGCCGACTAGCAGCCGAAATCACACCCAGCCCGTTTCCGGCCCGGAAACGGGCTTTTCGGCATGTCTACGCGCGTCGCCTATCCCTTGGCCATATCGGAAAACACAATCGGGAAATCCCCCGGTTGGAGCATTGAACACAACTGCCGACCCAATGCGTTCAAGCCGACCGCCCTCGGGAGAGAATTCCGGCCAGACGGGCCACGGCGGGACACCCCAGCCCGGAGCAACTCATAAGTAATAACGGGACTCAAAAGAAAATCAGGGGTATCCACCCGTGCGACGAAGAATGTTCGGCGCGGCCGCCACAGCAGCCGTGTTCGGTCTACTGATACCGCTGTCCGGCTGCGGAAGTTCCTCCGGTGACGGCGGCGCCGACACGCTGCGGCTGATCGCGGCCGAATACGGCAACACCCCCGCCACCAGTTCCAAGGCTTTCTGGGACAAGGTGACGGCCGATTTCACCAAGGCGAACCCCGGCATCAAGGTCGAGGTCAAGCTCCTCCCGTGGGCCGACATCGACCGCGAGGTCTCCCGTATGGTCGACGCGGGCAAGGCGCCGGACATGGCCCTCATGGGCTCCTACTCCGACTTCGCCGCCGAGGGCAAGCTGTATTCCGCGGAAGAACTGCTCTCGATCAGCGCGGAGGCGAACTTCCTCCAGCCCCTCGCCGAGGCCGGGTCGGTCGGCAACACCCTCTACGGCCTGCCCTTCGTGGCGAGCAGCCGCCTGCTCTTCTACAACACCCGGCTGTTCGCGGACGCCGGCCTCGTCGCCAAGGACGGCTCGCCCACCTGGCAGCCGAAGACCTGGGCGGACCTGGAGACCGCCGCCAAGGCGCTCAAGGGCAAGGGCGTGAAGTACCCGTACGCCCTGCCGCTGGGCCCCGAGGAGGCGCACGCGGAGGCGATGATCTGGGAGCTGTCCAACGGCGGCGGCTACGCCGACAGCAGCGGCAACTACAGCCTGGCCTCCGACCAGAACATCCAGGCCTTCAACTGGCTCCAGACCAAGATGGTGAACCCCGGGCTGACCGGCCCGACACCGCCCTCGCAGCTCAACCGCGCCGACGCCTTCGCGGCGTTCCTGCGCGGCGAGGTCGGCATGCTGAACGGCTACCCGTCCCTCTCCCACGAGGCGCGCGCCAAGGGCATCACCGTCGGCGCCGTGGCCATGCCGGTCTCGGACTACCTCGGCACCGGCGAGACCCCGCCGACCGTGGGCGTGGCCGACTGGATGATGGCCTTCAAGCAGAACGGCAAGCGCGAGGAGATCGGCAAGTTCCTGGACTTCGTCTACCAGGACAAGAACCTGTCGGACTTCGCGGGCCGCTACCACCTGCTGCCCTCGACCGTCACGGCCTCCCGCACCCCTTCGGGCGGCGGCCTCGACAGGAACGACGAGCAGTTCCTGACCGCCCTGCGCGGCGCCCAGCTCTACCCGGTGAACAACCCGGCCTGGATGTCGGTCAGCGACACCATCAAGCGCAACATCGGACGGGCCCTCGAACCGGGCGCCAGCCCGAAGGCCGTCCTGGAGGACATCGCCGCGAAGGCGAGCGCCGCCTCGAAGAAGAAGCACTGAAAGTCCCCTGCGACAAGGGACCTTCGCCTCCCTGCCGCACCCCATCCCGTACGGCAGAATGGCTGTCGGCACTCGATCCGAGGCCGCGGCCCCGTCGCCCGCCGAGCACCCACAAGGTGCGCGGGGCGACAGGCCTCCCCCTCCCCATCTCCGCCCCTGCCTCCCGCTACGACCCGCCGTTCTCCGCGGAGAACGCCTTGCGGTACCGCTCGCAGCCGGAGTCCCAGCGCAGGGTGCCCGTCAGCGTCCCGTAGTGGGTGCGCGTGACCGACCACTCCACCGTGTACTCGCCGGTGTCGCACGCGATCTTCTTGTCTCCCGCGACCTTCTGACGCCCCGTCGCCGGCTGCCCCGTCAGCTTCCGCTCCACCTCCGCCCGCGCGACCCCCTTCGCGTCGCGCAGCACGGCGTGCACGACGATCGGGTGCGTACCGTTCTTGGTGGTCAGGCCCTGGTTCACGAGGGCGTCGGAGACCGCCCAGGCGAACTCGTACGAGGGCTGCCAGGAGAGCGTGGCCGGGTCGGGGACCTGCCGCTCGCTCCTCGGGTCGTGGGGGTGCGACGGGCGGGAGACCGTCGAGTACCGGATCCCCGGGTGGAAGCGGGCCTGGCCCTCCAGCTTGTGCTTCTTGTTCTCCGTCCACACGGACTTCATCGCGTGCTCACCCCCGGCCGGGTCCTGGAGGTAATCGGTGCCCGGGGCAGCGGTGGCGGACGTCTGGCCGAGGGCTGGGGCGACGGCCGCGGCTGCCGCGGCGAGGGCGAGGGCGGCGGTGCGAGTGCGCTTCATGCCCGGACCAACGGGCCCCCGCGGCGGGCCGGAACGACGCCGTGCGCGCGTTCACCCGTACGGAGCGGCCGGCGGACGCGCAGGTGACAGATTCCCTTCCGGACCGAAATGCGCGCCGGACGCCTCTGGTTGTCTCTGCCCGAACGGGGAAACGGTCCCCGCACCACCACGGGGGACGGCATGGGCATGACGGTCGACGGGACGGTCGCAGCGGGCTGGGAGGCGGTACGGGAGGAGTTCGAGGCCTTCGTGGCCGCCGAGCCGAACCCGCCGGAGGCCCAGCTGGCGGTGCGCCACCACGGTCGGACCGTGGTGGACCTGTGGGGCGGCGAGGACACCGACGGGTCCACCCTGAGCGGGGTCTTCTCCCTCACCAAGGGCGCCGCGCACCTGGTCGTGGCGCTGCTGGCGCAGGAGGGCGTACTGGACCTGGAGCGCCCGGTGTCGGCGTACTGGCCGGAGTTCACCGGGCACGGCAAGGAGCGGCTGACGGTGCGGCAGCTCGTCGCGCACCGCTCCGGGCTGATCAGCAGCGACGAGGGCTTCTCGTACGAGGAGGTCGCGGACGACGCGTTCATCGCGGCCCGGCTGGCGGTGCAGGAGCCCTTCTGGGAGCCCGGCACGGCGTACGGCTACCACGCGTTCGTGATCGGCGCGCTGACGGGCGAGGTGGTGCGGCGGGCGACGGGCCGCTCGCTCCAGCAGGTCTACGAGGAGCGGGTGCGGGCGCCGTACGGGCTGGACCTGTACATGGGTCTGCCGGCGGAGCTGGAGGGCCGCTGGAAGCCGGTCCTGGAGATGCTGCCGACGCCCGCGCAGCAGGAGCTGCTCGCGGCGGGCGGCCCGCCGCCCGAGATGATGAGGACGGCCTTCAACTGGCACCACGAGCCGCCGATGGACCTGGTCGGGTACGCCAACCACCCGAAGGTGAAGGCCCTCGGCCCGGCCTCGGCGGGCGGCAGCGGTACGGCGCGCGGGGTGGCCGCCCTGTACGCGGCGGCCATCAGCGGGCTGGACGGCATGCCGGCGCTGCTGGAGCCGGCGACGGTGGCCGACGTGGCGCGGCTGCACACGCCGGGGCAGGACCGGGTGACCTCGGAGGCGGACCACTTCGCGCTGGGCTTCGAGACCCAGCCGGCGGTGGGCCCGGAGGCCTTCGGGCACTGCGGTGCGGCGGGCGGCAACGGCTTCGCCGACCCGGTGACGGGGATCGCGTACGGGTACACGCGCCGCCGTTTCGGCTTCCCGGGCGGGCTGGCCCCGGAGAACGGGCGCCTGACGGCGGCGGTGCTCAGGGTGGCGCGAGGGCTGTAGGCGCTTTCCTCCGGTCAGGCCTGGCCGGTCTCGAAGCGGCTGATGTGGCCGTCGGAGACGGTGAACCGCCAGGCGGTGCGCATCTCGCCCCAGGTGTCGTTGCGGTAGGCGACGACGAGGGCCCGGCCGTCGTCGGTCTGCTTCTCGACCGACATGTGACCGCGGGAGGAGAAGATCTCGCGGTCCGCCCAGTCGGTCAGGTCGCGGTCCGAGCCGTCGTCGGACATGGTCGCGCCGGGGGCCAGGACGGCCCGGAAGGCGTCCTGGTCGCCGGCGTTGACGGCGGTGACGAAGGCCCGGACGGCGGGGTCGGTGAGCTGGTCGGTCTTGATCACGGGGTCTCCCGGTCGTGTTCGTGGTCGTGCGTCCTGCGCTGCGCGCGCGACCAGGGAACACCCCCGGCGGGGCCGGGCGGCCGACCCTCACCCGTTCGCCGCCCGGCGGCGTGTCAGTGCCGGTGCGTGTCAGGAGGGGTCGGGGGCGGTGCGCACCGGGAATCCGGTGGGCCGGCCCTGCTCCTCCAGCCAGGTCAGGACCTGGTCCAGGGCGGCGACGGTCTGCTTGCGGTCGCCGCCGCCGTCGTGGAAGAGGACCGTGGGGCCGTTGCCGATCTCGCGCTTGACGGCGTCGACGATGGCGGCGGTGCCGGGCTTGCCGAAGTCCTTGGTGTCGACGTTCCAGCCGAGCGGGCGCATGCCGTCGGCGGCGGCGATCCTGCGGCTGTCGGGGGTGAAGGCCCCGCCGGGGGCCCGGTAGTACTCGACCTTGGCGCCGCCGCCGGCGGCCTCCTCGATCAGCTTCTTCGCGTCGAGGATCTGCGCCCGCTGGTAGGCGACCGGCTTCTTGTCCATGGACGTGTCGTGGTCCATGGAGTGGTCGCAGAGCCGGTGGCCGGCCGCGACCACCTTCTTGACCAGGTCGGGGTGGGCCTTGGCCTGCGGGCCGATCATGCAGAAGACGGCCTTGACGTCGTGCTTGGCCAGCACGTCCAGGACCTGCGGGGTCCAGCGGGGGTCGGGGCCGTCGTCGATGGTGATGTTGACGGCATTGCCGCCGGCCTCGGAGGCGTGGGCGATGCTGTCGGGCAGCCCGGCCGGCTGTGCCTGCGGCGGCTCGGCGCCCGGCCCGTTGCCGCCCTTGGGGGTCTGCGTACCCGCCTGGTGGGCGGCGGGGCCGTCGTCGGTGGCGACGAGGGCCGTCACGCCCCAGATGGTGGCGGCCACGGCGGCGGCCGAGGCACCGACGGCTATCCGGTTCCGGAGGCTGTGCTTCTGCGTGCTCGTCATGTGTCCACTCCCCGTCCGGCCTTGCAAGGGTTCTGTGGGTCATGACGCCTTGGTACCTGGCGGGGTTCCACCGAATTGCCCAATAAATTCCAGGTAATAAGGACTTTGGTCCTCAATAACCTCAGTTGTCACACCTCTTGGGGCGCGTCTGCCCGGGACGCGCGAAAGGCGGGTGCGGCCCGGGGAACCCGGGCCGCACCCGCCTCCACCGCAGGCAGGGCGACGACTGGCGGATCAGTGCGCGAAGGAGTCCTGCGGCGCCTGCGCGGCCTTGGCGGGCTCGCCGCCGGCCGGGGCCGGACCCGCGCCCCGCAGCGGGACCTCCTTGACGAACCAGGCGAGCACGAAGCCCAGTACGGCGATCGCCGCGCCCAGCAGGAACGCCGAGTGGGTGCCGGCGGCCACGGCGTGCTGGTAGGCGTCGCGCACGGCCTCGGGCAGCTTGGCCAGGCTCGCCGCGTCCAGCTGGGCGGAGCCGGCGGCCTGCGCGGCCTGCGGGCCGAGCCGCTCGGACATGGTGTCGGTGACCCGCGAGGTGAACAGGGAGCCCATCAGGGCCACGCCGAAGGAGCCGCCGAGGGTGCGGAAGAGGGTGGCCGAGGAGGAGGCGACGCCCATGTCCTTCATGTCGACGCTGTTCTGCGCGACCAGCATGGTGATCTGCATCAGGAAGCCGAGACCGGCGCCGAGGACGGCCATGTAGAGGCCGGAGACCAGGCGGGTGGTTCCGGTGTCCATGGTGGCGAGCAGGAAGAGTCCGACGACCATGAGGGCGCCGCCGATGATCGGGAAGACCTTGTACTTGCCGCTGCTGGTGGTGATCCGGCCCGCGATGAGCGAGACGACCATCATCGAGAGCAGCATGGGCAGGAGCAGCAGGCCCGAGTTGGTGGCGGAGGCGCCCTGGACCGACTGCTGGAAGAGCGGGAGGTAGAGCACGCCGCCGAACATGGCGAAGCCGACGAGGAAGCCGATCACCGACATGAGGGTGAAGTTGCGGCTGCGGAAGATGTGCAGCGGCATGACCGGCTCGGCGGCCTTGGTCTCGGCGTAGAGGAACGCGGCGACGGACAGGACGCCGACGGCGATCAGGCCGATGATCTCTGCGGAGCCCCAGGCGTACTCGGTGCCGCCCCAGGTCGTCACGAGGACGGTGGAGGTGATGGCGATGGTCAGCAGGGCCGCGCCGATGTAGTCGATCTTCGGGCGGACCCCGTCGGCCTTCTTGGGCAGGTGCAGGACCGCGGTCACCATCGCGAGGGCGACGGCGCCGAGCGGGAGGTTGATGTAGAAGGACCAGCGCCAGCCCATGTGGTCGGTGATGGTGCCGCCGACCAGCGGGCCGCCGATCATGGCGAGGGCCATCACTCCGGCCATCATGCCCTGGTACTTGCCGCGCTCGCGGGGCGGGATCAGGTCGCCGATGATCGCCATGACGCCGACCATCAGACCGCCGGCGCCCAGGCCCTGGACGGCGCGGAAGCCGATGAGCTGGCCCATGTCCTGGGCCATGCCGCTGAGCGCGGAGCCGACGAGGAAGATGATGATCGAGGTGAGGAAGGAGCCCTTCCGCCCGTACATGTCGCCGATCTTGCCCCAGATCGGCGTGGAGGCGGCGGTGGCCAGCGTGTAGGCGGTGACCACCCAGGAGAGGTGTTCGAGGCCGCCGAGCTCGCCGACGATGGTCGGCATCGCGGTACCGATGATCATGTTGTCGAGCATGGCCAGCAGCATTGCGATCATGAGTGCCATGAGGACGACGCGGACGCTGCGCGGCTTCACCTCCTCGGTGACCGCCGTTGCCGTGGTGTTCTCCGCCATGTCCACTCCCCGTTCACACGCAACCGCGCCGGGTACTTACTTGCCGCCCGGCTAGTTCACTACACTGGGGAAGGTAGACCCGTCACTAGCCGGGCGTCAAGTAAGTACTCTGGGAGAGCCATGTCCAGCACCGGTCCGCAGCAGCCGCGCCGTGGCAACACGCGCCAGCGCATCCAGGACGTCGCACTGGAGCTCTTCGCCGAGCAGGGGTACGAGAAGACCTCGCTGCGGGAGATCGCGGAGCGCCTGGAGGTCACGAAGGCGGCTCTGTACTACCACTTCAAGACCAAGGAAGACATCATCATCAGCGTCTTCGACGACCTCACCCGGCCGATCGACGAGCTGATCGAGTGGGCGCAGGAGCAGCCGAAGACGCTGGAGACCAAGCGGGAGATCCTGCGCCGCTACAGCGAGGCCATGGCGGCGGGCGCGCCGCTGTACCGCTTCATGCAGGAGAACCAGGCCACGATGCGGGAGCTGAGCATCGGCGAGACGGTCAAGCGCCGGCTGTTCACCCTGGTGGAACTGCTGCGCAACGACGAGGGCCCGCTGACGGACCAGGTGCGCTGCGTGAGCGCCCTGTTCACGCTGCACGCGGGGATGATGTTCCTCCAGCACGTGGAGGGGGACCCGGAGGAGACCCGGCTGGCGGCCCTGGACGTCGCCACGGACCTGATCACCCGCGCCCACCGCGGCGACGCGTAGCCGCCGCCGGCGGGCCGGGCGGGAGGGATCTCAGGCGCCGTCACCGCCCGGCCGGGTGGCGGAGCGCTTCGCGGCGAGGGAGCGGCGGAGGACGGGGAGGGTGAGTCCCAGGGACATGCCGATGGCCAGGCCGGCACCTATGTTGTCGAACACCAGGAGCCCGAGCAGGATGCCGACGGACATGCCCGCCGAGAGGCCCACGGCCGTTTCCTTGCCGTGAATCGCTTCTTCTGTCTTGGTCTTGTCTTCTTGCGCCATGCACACATTGTGTCAATGGATCACTTGTCCACGGCCATGGCCAGTTCGAAGATGCCGCTGTTCATGTCCTCACACAGGGCCCGGCAGGCGCCGAAGAGCTCCGCGAACTCGGGCATGGCCTGCCAGTCCTTCATGGCCTGCACGCCGGTCCAGCGGGACACGGAGACGAAGTGGGCGGGTTCGTTCAGGTCGCGGATCAGGCGGGCGTGCAGGAAGCCGTCGACGGAACCCTGGGTCCAGGTCAGGAACTCCGTCCAGCGCAGGATGAACTCGTCCTCCTGGCCCGCACGCACCTGCCAGTTCCCTGAGGCCCAGTACCTGCTCGTCGTGTCGGACATCGCGCACCACCTCGGGAGTCGGCCCCTCACCCAGATTAGGCCGGTGAGCGCGTCCCGGCCCGTCCGCGCGGCGCGCCGCGGCGGCGGCCGGGCGGTGAGGCGGTAGGGCATGGGGGTGCACGCTCGACGGCGAGGCTCCCTGGAGGCCCGATGACAGCGGTGGACCACGCGGCCCGGACCGAGCGGCGGGTACGGCAGGGCTCCGCGGTGCTGCGCCTGCTGACGACCACCGACCACAAGACCATCGGCAACCTCTACCTGGTGACGGCCTTCGGCTTCTTCCTCTTCGCCGGCGTCCTCGCCCTGGTCATGCGGGCCGAACTCGCCCGCCCCGGGCTCCAGATCCTCTCCAACCAGCAGTACAACGAGGCGTTCACCATCCACGCCACCATCATGATGCTGCTCTTCGCGACCCCGACCTTCACGGGTTTCGCCAACGCGGTGATGCCGCTCCAGATCGGCGCGCCCGACGTGGCCTTCCCCCGGCTGAACGCCTTCACCTACTGGGTGTACCTCTTCGGCGGGCTGATGGTGGTCTCCGGCTTCCTGACCGCCGACGGGGCCGCCGCCTTCGGGTGGTTCGCGTACGCCCCGCTCAACGGGGCGGTGTTCTCCCCGGGCACGGGCCCCGACCTCTGGGTGATGGGGCTGGCGGTGGCGGGGCTCAGCACGATCCTGGGCGCGGTCAACTTCATCACCACGGTCATCTGCCTGCGCGCACCCGGCATGACGCTCTTCCGGATGCCGGTCTTCACCTGGAACGTGCTGTTCACCTCGATCCTGGCGCTGCTGGCCTTCCCGGTGTTCACCGCCGCCCTGCTGGCCCTGGAGGCGGACCGGAAGTTCGGCGCCCACGTCTTCGACCCGGCGAACGGCGGCGCGCTGCTGTGGCAGCACCTGTTCTGGTTCTTCGGGCATCCGGAGGTCTACATCGTGGCGCTGCCGTTCTTCGGGGTGGTCAGCGAGATCCTGCCGGTCTTCAGCCGCAAGCCCATGTTCGGGTACGTGTCCCTGATCGGCGCCACGATCGCCATCACCGGCCTGTCCGCGACGGTGTGGGCCCACCACATGTTCGCCACGGGCGCCGTGCTGCTCCCCTTCTTCTCCCTGCTGTCGTTCCTGATCGCGGTGCCGACGGGGGTGAAGTTCTTCAACTGGATCGGCACGATGTGGAAGGGTTCGCTGTCCTTCGAGACCCCGATGCTGTGGTCCATCGGGTTCCTGGTCACCTTCCTGCTGGGCGGGCTGACCGGGGTGCTGGTCGCCTCGCCGCCGCTGGACTTCCACCTGACCGACAGCTACTTCGTCGTCGCGCACCTCCACTACGTCCTCTTCGGCACGATCGTCTTCGCCACCTTCGGCGGCCTCTACTTCTGGTGGCCCAAGCTGACCGGGCGGATGCTGGACGAGCGGCTCGGCAGGATCCACTTCTGGACCCTGTTCACCGGCTTCCAGGCCACCTTCCTCGTGCAGCACTGGCTGGGCGAGGCGGGCATGCCCCGCCGGTACGCCGACTACCTGGCGGCCGACGGTTTCACCCTGCTCAACACGGTCTCCACGATCGGCGCCTTCCTGCTCGGGCTGTCCACGCTGCCGTTCCTCTACAACGTGTGGCGCACCCAGCGGTACGCCGAGCGGGTCACCGTCGACGACCCGTGGGGCTGGGGCCGCTCCCTGGAGTGGGCGACCTCCTGCCCGCCGCCCCGGCACAACTTCCACGCCCTGCCCCGGATCCGTTCGGAATCCCCGGCCTTCGACCTTCACCACCCGGAGGTGCCCGTTGAGAGGTGAGGCCTGGCTCTTCACCGGTACGGCCCTGTTCTTCGGGGCCGTCACCGCCGTCTACGCGTGGCTGTCCGACGAGCCGGCGGGCATCGCCGCGCTCTGCGTGTCCTTCGCGATGTCGGCCCTGGTCGCGGCGTTCCTGTGGCGGCAGTACCGGCGGGGCGGGGAGCGCCCGGAGGACCGTGGGGACGCCGAGGTGCGGGAGGCCGGGGGCCGACGGGTCTTCTTCCCGGCCCGCAGCTTCTACCCCGTGCTGACGGCGGCCGGGAGCGCGCTCGTCGGGCTGGGCGTGGTGCAGGGGCTGTGGCTGTGCCTGATCGGCTTCGGGGTGCTGCTGCCGGGGGTCCTCGGCTTCGCCTTCCAGAACCTGGACCACCCGGAGTAGTTCAGGCCCCTTCCTCCGGTGGCTCGGGCCGGTCCGGTCCGGTGAGGGTGGCGGCGACCTTCCGGCGCTGCTCCGGGGTGAGCGGGTACGGGACGCGGTCGCGGTGGAACCAGGCGCTGACGGCCGCCCGGGTGCGGTTCAGGTGCCGGCGCGGGAAGGAGCGGGTGGGGTCGCCGTCGTACTCCAGCGGCTCGGGCAGGTCCCGGGCGAGCATGGTGTAGCGCTCTCCGCGCGGGAGTTCGCCGTACCGCGGGTGGAAGGCGCCCTCCGCGCCCTGCACCGCCAGGCCGGTCTCGGCACCGTCGGTCAGCAGCTCCCGCTCGTGCGCCTGGAGGGCCAGGCAGAGCCGTCTGGTGAGCCAGAAGACCGCTGCCGGGACGGCGAAGAGGGCGATGCGCAGCGTCCAGGTGAGCGGGGGCAGGGGCAGGGCGAAGACGAAGGCGAGGATGTCCTGCGCCCCGGCGAGCAGCAGCACCGCGTACCAGGAGAGGGCCGCCGCGCCGAGGGCCGTGCGGACGGGCCGGTCGCGGGGGCGGTCGCACAGGTGCCGCTCGCCGGTGTCGCCGGTGATCCAGCGTTCGAAGAAGGGGTAGGCGTAGAGCACGGCGAACAGCAGGCCGGGCATGAGGACGGCCGTCACCAGGGGGTTCCAGGAGATGGTGTGCCCCCACGCCCGGGTCTCGACCCCGGGCATCAGCCGCAGGGCGCCCTCCAGGAAGCCGATGTACCAGTCCGGCTGGGAGCCGTCGGAGACCAGGTCGGTGCGGTAGGGGCCGTACACCCAGATCGGGTTGACCTGCGCGACGGCGGCGAGCACGGTGAGGACGCCGAAGACGGCGAGGAAGAGGCCGCCGGACTTGGCCAGGTACTGGGGGAAGAAGGGCAGGCCGACGGCGTTGCGGGCGGTGCGGCCGGGGCCCGCCCAGTGGGTGTGCTTGAGGTGGAACACCAGCAGCAGGTGCACGGTGACCAGCCCCAGCAGCAGTCCGGGGACCAGCAGGATGTGCACGGGGTAGAGGCGGGCGACGATGTCGTCGCCGGGGAACTCGCCGCCGAAGGCGAAGGAGCTCAGGTAGGTGCCGGCCACCGGGACGGACAGCATGACGCCCTGGGCGATCCGCAGTCCGGTGCCGGAGAGCAGGTCGTCGGGGAGCGAGTAGCCGGCGAAGCCCTCCAGCATCGCCAGCATGAACAGGGTCACGCCGATCACCCAGTTCAGCTCGCGGGGGCGGCGGAAGGCGCCGGTGAAGAACACGCGGAGCATGTGCGCGCCGATGGCGGCGAGGAAGACGATCGCCGCCCAGTGGTGGATCTGGCGGATCAGCAGGCCGCCGCGGACGTCGAAGCTGATGCGCAGGGTGGAGAGGTAGGCCTGCGACATCAGGACGCCGCGCAGCGGCTCGTAGGAGCCCTGGTAGGGGGTCTCGCGCATCGACGGGTCGAAGAAGAGCGACAGGTAGACGCCGGTGAGCAGCAGGATGACGAAGCTGTAGAGGGCCAGCTCCCCCAGCAGGAAGGACCAGTGGTCGGGGAACACCTTGCGCAGCACCCCGCGCGTGAGCTCCG
The DNA here is from genome assembly GCF_055593565.1 of Streptomyces sp. NPDC040718. Lineage (NCBI taxonomy): Bacteria > Bacillati > Actinomycetota > Actinomycetes > Kitasatosporales > Streptomycetaceae > Streptomyces > Streptomyces sp. NPDC040718. The sequence continues at coordinate 745,485 of NZ_JBVIXO010000001.1, forward strand.
CCAGCGGCAGCCGCTCGTCGAGGGCCTCGGCCCCCCGTACCGTCCGTGCTCTGCGCTTGGACCCCGGCACCGGCCTGCACCTCCTGACCGCGCCGCCCGACGCGTCGCCACGCCAAGTTACCGAAACGGGTCAGGATGGCACAGAACAGACACGGCCGCTCAGGGGCGGAGCCGCCGTTCGGACTCCTCGATGGGGACGTCGTTGATGCTGGCCTCGCGGCGGCGCATCAGGCCGTCGTCGTCGAACTCCCACTGCTCGTTGCCGTGGCTGCGCCACCACTGGCCGTCCGCGTCGTGCCACTCGTACGCGAAGCGGACGGAGATGCGGTTGCCGGTGTACGCCCACAGCTCCTTGCGCAGGCGGTAGTCCAGCTCGCGCTCCCACTTGTCGGCGAGGAAGGCGCGGATCTCGGCGCGGCCGGTGAGGAAGCGGTCGCGGTTGCGCCAGGCGGAGTCCTCGGAGTAGGCGAGGGCGACGCGCCCGGGGTCGCGGCTGTTCCAGGCGTCCTCGGCGGCCTGGACCTTGGCGCGGGCGGTCTCCTCGGTGAACGGGGGCTTGAGCATGGGGAGTTCCTTTCGGATCGCAGCTCGGAGAACGTTCGTTCTCAAAGTAGAGAACGAACGTTCTCGACGCAAGCGGTTCTGGACTACCCTTCACCCCATGGACGACGAAGAGGCCCGCACCCGGCTGCTCGACGCGGCGGAGGCGCTGTTCTACGCCGAGGGCATCCAGGCCGTCGGCATGGACCGCATCCGCACGGAGTCGGGCGTACCGCTGAAGCGGCTCTACCGGGTCTTCCCGGCGAAGGAAGCCCTGGTCGCCGCCTACCTGGAGCGGCGCGACGCCCGCTGGATCGGCGGTCTGCGGGAGGCGGTGGCGGGGGCCGGGGAGCCGGTGGCGGCGGTGTTCGACTGGCTGGCGCGATGGTTCTCGGAGCCGGACTTCCGCGGCTGCGCCTTCCTCAACGCGTACGGGGAACTCGGCGCGGGCCCCGCGGCCGTCCTGGACGTCGTACGCCGCCACAAGGCGGAGCTGCGCGCCCTGCTGGGGACCCTGACCGACTCCCCCGCCCTCGCGGACCAGCTCCTGATCCTGGCCGAGGGCGCCACGGTCGTCGCCGCCCTGACCCCGGGCCCGGAACCGGCCCTCCGCGCCCGCGAGGCGGCGCTGCGGCTGCTGGGGGCGGACGCGCGCCCGAACGGGTGAGCGGCCTCGCGGCCGGGGCGGCTGTCGGCGCACCGCGCTAGCCTGGGAGCAGGCACGCAGCGTGACGAGACACCGACGCCGCCCGGAGGACCACGGTGACAGCCATGATCGAGCGACCCCGGCCCATAGGGATCACCGAGGGGGAACGGACCTTCGAGGACGTGCTGCGCACGGTCGAGGAGATGGACACACCAGACGGCCACAAGGCCGAGCTCATCCGGGGGAAGATCGTCGTGTCACCGTGGTCCAGGCTTCGCTACTTCCTGCCCATGGAGTCCCTGCGGGAACAGCTGACGGCGCATGTCCCGGCAGAGCAGGTCGCCACGCACGCACCGTTCCTGTTCAGCTTCCCCTCGGTCGGCCGCGCCTACGGGCCGGACCTCTACGTCGTCGAGCGTGCCGCTTTCCTGGCCGAGGGGCGACACGGCGACGGGGAGGCCCTGAGCCTCGTCGCCGAGTTCACGTCCACCTCCACCAGGGACGCGGACTGGCAGGAGAAGCTCCAGGTGTACGGGCAACTGGTGCCCGTGTACCTCGTGGTCGACATGCAGGCCGATGAGATCACCTGCTTCTCCGACCCCTCCCCGCAGGGCTACCGCGCCCACAAGACCGTCTCCTTCGGCACGCCCCTGCCGGTACCCGCCCCCTTCTCGTGCGAGATCGACACGACGGCGTTCCAGCCGGCCGGCTGAGCACGCGGCCCGTCAGCGGCAGTCGACCCCGTGCAGGGCCGGCATCACGGGGTCGCCCTCGCGGCCGTGCAGTTCCAGGACCCCCGCCCGCTCGCCCCACCTCAGCTCGTACTGACCGGCGGCGATGGGGCGGGCGTTGTCGTCGGCGACCCAGGAGCTGCCCGGGAAGGCGAACCCGAAGCCCTTCACCGCGTACACGCTCCCGTCGCCCATCACGAGGAAGGAGTTCTCCCGCACCACGGCCCGGCATCCGTCCGGCCCCGCCGGTTCCAGCACCCGGTACTCGGCACCCAGGTCCCCCGCCCCGCCGAGCCCGATGCCGACCACCGCCGCCAGCGCGGGCAGGGCGAACGCCGTCCACCACGGCGCGGAGGGCCGGGGACGGCGCAGGAACCGCAGCAGCGCGGCGGTGAGCAGCGCGATCCCCGCGACCACCCAGTGCGGCAGCACCCACCCGGGCACGACCAGGATCGGCTCGGTCCAGCTCACGACGGCGGCGAGCACCGCGCACAGGACGGCGAGGAGGAACGGCCGTCCCACCGTCACCGCCCGCCGCCGCTCCACTTCCGCTTCCGCCTCCATGCCCCCACCCTACGGGGCCGGTTGCCGCACAGGACGCTCGTGACCTGCGATGACGGCGGCCCGCGGGAGAGGCTTGACCCTCGACCTGGTGGAGGGATCAGAGTGCTGGGCGTGGGGAACGAGATGCGCAGTATCGGCGAGATGGCCCGGGACAGCGGACTGGGCGTGAGCGCGCTGCGGTTCTACGACGGAGCCGGGGTGCTGGTCCCGGACCGGGTGGACCCGGTGAGCGGGTACCGCTGGTACGGGCCCGGGCAGCTGGACGAGGCGCGCCTGCTGGCGCACCTGCGGCGGGCCGGCATGCCGCTGGCCGACATCCGGCTGGTGACGGCCGGCTGGTCCGGGTCGGACACCGCCCTCGTGCTGAGGCTGCTCTCGGAGCACCTGCTCCGGCTGGAGCGGGGGCTCTCCGACGCGCGCGGCGAGTTCTCCATGGTCCGTGCCCTTCTCGATGCCAGGGAGATCCCGATGAGTTCGACCACCGCCGGCACCACCGCCGTCCGCCTGACCGTGTCATCGCCCGGGCTGGCCGCCGCGCTGGACGCGGTCCGTTTCGCCGCGAGCACCGATCCGGAACTGCCGATGCTCGGCGGCGTCCTGTTCGACGTCGAGGGGCCGACGCTGCGGGTCGTCGCCACCGACCGGTACCGGCTGGCCGTCTCGGCGGCCGCCGTCACCGGTTCCGAGGGCTACGACGGGTCGTCCCGCGTCCAGGCCGTCGTACCGTCCCCGCTGGTCGACGCGATGCGGGCGCTGCTCGGTGCCGAGGGGTCCGCGGAGCTGCTGGTCGAGGGGGACAGGGTGGTCCTGGAGGCCGGGGAGCGCCAGGCGGGCGGCCGGTGCCTCGGCGCCGGCTTCCCCGACTACCGGCGGCTCGTACGGCTGCCGGCCGGGCGCCGGGCCGTGGTGGACGTGCCCGCGTTCCGGGAGGCGCTGTGCGGCGGGGCCGTACGGAGCCAGGTGCGGGAGCAGGACGGCGCGGCGTACGACGTGAGCGTGCTGGAGGTGACGCCCGCGGGCGCCGCGACCGTCCGCGGACCCGGCGCGCCGGGCGAGGACGGGATCGGCGTCAACCGCGCCTTCCTGCTGGACGCCCTCGCCGCCGGCGACCGGGACCGCCTGGTCCTGGAGGCCGGGGCCCCGACCGCGCCCCTGACGGTCCGGCGCGGCGACGACGAGGAGACGTACTCGCTGCTGATGCCGGTGCGCGTGGAGGACTGAGCCGGGCGTACCGCTCCCGGGGCGGCCGGTTACGGCCGGCCCCGGGCGCGGATGCGGGGGTCAGGCGAGGGCCAGGCTGATCTGGTCGTTGAAGACCACCCAGTTCTGCCCGCGGTCCGCGGAGTCGCACGGCTTCGAGGAGACGGTCGTGGCTCCCCAGGTGTTGGCGAGGCAGTACCCCGGCGCGAAGGCGAGGGAGATCTTCTGGCCGTCGACGTTCCAGTACTGCCCCTGGTCGTTGGGGTTGCACGGCTTCGTCGAGACCTCCGGAGTACCCCAGTTGTTGGCCAGACAGTAGCCGCGCGCGTTGGTGAGGGAGATCTGATGGCCCGAGAGGGTCCAGTGCTGTCCCCGGTCCGCGGTGTCGCACGGCTTCGAGGAGATGTCCGGGGTCCCCCAGGCGTTGGCGAGGCAGTACCGGCCGGGGACGGCCGCCTGCTGGACGGCACCGGCTGCCCCGGCCACACCGGCCGGCAGGAGGGAGGCGGTCAGGGCGAGCACGGCGAGGGCGAGCGTCTTGCGGAGGGCGATTGCCATGATGCGGATTCCATTCTCTACGCAGGCAGGAGTGCTTCACTCAAGCCAAAAGGAGGGGGTTATCCGGCTCGAATCCGAGCACATGGAAATTGATACCAGCGATCACCGGCCGAGTAATTGGGTTGCCCGACCCCTTCACCCGGAACGAGCAGTCGGCAGATGATCCGATGACCGGCGATTGGCCAATTACCTCCGCCCGGGCGCAAAACAGACCCCCTATCCCACCTGCGAAAATGGCCGGAAATTCACGGCTCGGCACACCGGATCCGCCCTGCGCCACACCCCTGCGCAGGGCGGATCCGAATTTCGACGGCAACACCCAATGCGCCGAAACGTTCCGCGCCCGCATTTTCACGCCGAAGGAAATTCCCAGGCCGCCCGCAGGGCCGAGGAAAGGGCGGCGAGGGAGTCCGCCGTGGCGTACACGGTCCTGGCGTCGACGACCCCGGCGGCGCCCAGGTCGAGGCGTACGGGCGGGTCCAGGTGCACGGCCACGTCCAGCGAGTCGCTCACCGAGCAGGCCACCGCGTCCGGCTCGTCCGGCGCGGGCCGCGGCCCGCGCCCGTCCACGGTACGGATCACCGGCGACACGGACCGGACCGCCGAGCGCGGCAGCGCCACGTCCCCGAGGAGCCCGGTACGCAGCACCAGCCGCTCCGCGTCCACCTCGTGCGGATGCCGGATCAGGGCGGCCACCAGGGCGAGCCCGCCCGCGATCAGCAGGACCTCCAGCACCGCGTGCGCGGGCCGGAGCGGGGGCGGGACCATCGAGGACACCAGGAACGAGGTCACGATCTCGATGGCGACCAGCGGCAGCACCAGCTGCCGCACCCCGGACGAGTGCCGCACCCCCCGCACCGCCGGACGCCGTACGACCACCTCCGCCAGCGACCGGGCCAACACCCTGACGATCCCGGCCTTGCCCGGCCCGGCCGTCACCGTCCCGGTCACCCGCTCCGCCGCAGTCACGCGCCCCACTCCCTTCCCCCATCTCCCTCCACCCTGAATGGAGTTGGGCCCGGACGAAAGTGACAAACGTCAGCGTTGGAGCATGACGGTCCCGAGCCGCGACTCCAGCGCCGGCGGCAGCGGGTACGGCCGTTCCGGCGGCAGCAGCCGCCGGGCCCTGCCGGCCTGCCCGGTCCGGATCAGCGCCTCGGCCTTGCGGACCTGCGGGGTGAGATCGGTGATGCCGGTGATCCACTCGTCCGTGAAGGTGCGGATGAGTCCGCGCCCGATGCCGACCTGGATGCTGTAGTGGTTCAGCGCCGCCCCGCGGGGGGATCGCTCGGGGTCCCACTGGACGTGTACGGCCCCCCGGGCGACGGCATCCGGGTCCGAGGTGGTGAGCACGGCCCGCGCCAGCGCCTCCTCCCACCCCTCCCGGGTCATCCGCACGCCCAGGATCCGCTCCTGCCCGGCCTTGTGACCCCAGTTGCTGCGGTGCATCAGCCACAGGAACGACGGCTTGATCCACGTCATCCGCCGGAACGAGAACGACGGCTCGACGAACCGCCCCGCACGCAGGGCCGCCTCCGCGATGGCGGGGGCATACGCCTGGTAGACCACGATCGTGCGGGCGTCGTAGTCGGCGCGGACCTGGAACTGGGGTGTCATGCACCGGAGTATCGGCTCCGGCCCGCCCGCGCCGCGACGGGGTTTCACACCGGCAGCGTGGCCCAGGTCCGCGTCCCGCCGCCGGGCTCCCGGGAGGGGCAGGCCCGCAGCGCGGCCCGCACGACCTGCCGGACGATGCCCGCGGAGCGGGCGGAGGCGGGCAGCGTCACGCTGCACGACAGCCCGGGCGGGCCGGCCTCCGGCGGCTGTTCCGGAGCGACGGGGCAGGAGGTGGGGGCGGTGTACAGGTTCGCGGTGAAGGGGCTGAGCATCTTCGGCTCCCAAGTCGTCGGCGGTGACGGCGGATTGGCATCGGAAGCTCGACGCGCACGGCTGGCTCACGCGGGCGGGGAGGGTGGCTCGTCGCCGAGGCCGAGGCATGCTGCGGCGGTGCACTTCGACTCCCCTGCGTGAGCGGTGCACTACCACATGTAGCGCGACAGGTGGGCTACTGACCACTCGCTTGCGGGATTGGGCAACCCCGTGGATCCGTTGGACCGCGACACGGCAGACTGCACTCATGCCGCCACGGACCTCGCCGACTGAACGGCAAAAGCGACTGGGCGCCGAGCTGCGCAGGATGAGACTCGCAGCTGACGTATCGGCCGAATCCGCTGCCGGGTTGCTCGGCATCGACCGGTCCAAGGTCTCCGCCATCGAGCAGGGGATCCGCACCATCAGCGAGGAGCGTCTACGCTCGCTGGCCTGCCACTGCGACTGCGGGGACGAGGAGTACATCGACGCCCTCGTCGCCATGGCGCAGAACCGCAAGCGCGGCTGGTGGGAGCGCTACCGGGGGTCCCTGTCGGCTGCCGTTCTCGACATCGCCGAGTTGGAGTCCCACGCGAAGCGGATGCGCTGTGCGCATTCGGTCCACATCCCCGGCCTGCTACAGACCAGCGAGCACGCCATGGCCCTCTTCCGCTTCGTGGTGCCGCCCCTCCCGGAGGAACAGGTGGCGCTGCGCTTGGCACACCGGCTGGAGCGCCAGCGGGTCCTGGAGGGCGCAACGGCACCCGAGTACGCCACCGTCGTACACGAGTCGGCGCTGCGCATGCAGTTCGGCGGGCGCAAGGTGGCACGGGCCCAGCTGGAGTACCTGGTTCACATGTCCGAGCGGGAGAACATCACGCTCCGCGTCCTCACCTTCGAGGCGGGAGGCTTCCCCGGCGCAGGCCAGACGGTCAACTACCTGGAAGGGGCCATTCCCCAGCTCGACACCGTGCAGGTCGACAGTACGCATGGCCCTGACTTCCTGCACACCGAAGCCCAACTGGCGAAATACCGCGCCCAGCTGGACTGGACAGAGCGGCTCAGCCTCCCACCTGCCGCGTCGCGGGACTTCATCCACGACCTGGCCCAACAACTCTGAGAGGACACCATGGCCGACATCATCTGGGAAGACGCCTTCTGCGGCGAAGGAGCGAGCTGCTACCGCATCGGGGTGGACAAGGACGGCAACAGCTACATCGCCGTCGCGGGACAGGAAGACCGCCCCCTCACGGACAGCCGCGCCGCGCTCACCGCACTGATCCGGGACATCAAGGCCGGCAAGGCCGATCACCTGCTGGACGGCTGACACACCCCGCTCATCGGCCCCGCCAGCCTGCTTGAGTTCTAGTGTTCGTCGCAACACCCCAGCCTGGGGAGTGCGATGGACTTCAAGATCCGGGACCGTTCGGTCAACCGGGGACCACGTCGACTGACGGATGAACGGCATGCCTACCTTCAGCTCATGCAGCAAGGCGTGAGTCATCGGGAGGCATGCCGGATCGTCGGCATCAACTATCGGACGGGGAAGCGGTGGCGTAACGGCCGCGCCCCGTCCGGCAGGACCGGAAGGGCGCTACCGCTCACGGCGGTAGCGCCCTCGTCCGGTCCTTCGCGCTATCTGCGCGAGGCAGATTGGACAGGTTCCAGAAGAACCCGATGGCCAGGAGTATGACGAACACCCCCGCGACCGCCATAGCAGCTGGGCAAATCTGGACTTCACCGTCGAGAGTCACTTCAGAAGGGCGGCGGCCCCGCAGGCTAGATTCACTGTGCGGGGCCACGGGCTCCCTCACCCCGGAGTGCAACGCTCGGCATCTTTTTTCATGAACTCGGATTTTTTGATTACCTTCGAACCTTTTCCGTCCCGGACCAGGACCTGTCCCGGCTTGATGGTCTCGAAGCGGTCAGGCGTGAACGATATCTCTCCGTCCAGTCCGCGCCCTCTGACCGCGCCGTCGAGAACCACCGTGTATTCTCGGCCGCCTTTAAGGTCACTCAGCTCCGACCGGGTGACACTCCACCCTAGTGGCGCCGAGAAGAGTTCCACGCTGGCAAGCGGGCCGCCCATGGCGTCGTTGATGAGGGACCAGCGCTTATAGCCGATAGTTCCCCCCGAACTGAAAACGGAGAAAGTTTGAGCGTTGTACTTCGGGCAAGGGGCGATCAGCACACGAGCTCGTCCCGCATCTGTACGCTCGACGGCAATTAGCGCCTTGGGGGCGGGCGAGCACCCGACGGCTGCAGCGACCGTGATCGACACCATGGCCGTGGCGGCCCCCATGCGCACTGTCTTCAGTCCCACCTTCACCTCTTTCAGAACTCGAGCTCTTTACCAGGTATCACGAACTGCGCCGGGTACCAACCCAGGTAGTCTCCCCACCACAGATTCGCCTCCACCTCAAAGCGATTCGCATGTGCGGGACTTCCCACTTCATATTCGGATGCCGCCACCTCCCGGAAGTACCTCAGAGCGAAACCCGCAGCGCTCTCAGACCTGGCCCATTGCTGCGAATGAACCGCTTCATGGCGCTCCAGGTCAGGCCCAAATTTATCCACACCCCCCGCACCCACCAGGGGTAGCATCTTCGATCTCCGCGCGGCCTCATTGTCCAGCCTGATGGCGAATCTCTCTTTGCTGTGCGGATAGAAATGGACATCCCCGACTGTGATGGGCTGATCGCCAGCCGGAGAATCGCCGAAACATACGTATTGATGGGCTCGTTTTGTGCAGCTGTCGGCGTTTCCAGCGTACCAGTACGCCAATTCATTGGCGCCGTTCTTCTTGTTCCCCTCATTGAACGGACGGTAAAGGATCTTCTCGGGTGAGATATCCACCATGCAATCAACCCTTGTGTCGTCCGCCCGGCAGTCCTTCGGAACGACCACCGGCAGCGGCGTCGGCAGCCACGGGGGAGCCGGAAGGGGGGTCGGCGGGGCAGGGGGCTTGGAGCCGCCGCAGCCGTAGCGGCTCAGGCTGCAGTTCATGGGCCTGCCCCCGGTGGGAGAAGGCCTGTAGCTGTTGCCGTAGTTCGCGCCGTGGCCGGAGCGGGCTGCCGGGTTGCCCGAGCCGCTGCCCGGCTGCTGGGCGTCCGGACGGGGTTGGTGGCCCGGGGTGGTGTTGTGGCACGTGGCGCAGGCTCGGGTGGGGCAGTCGAGTTCGGCGCACAGGCCGCTGGGGTCCGAGGTGGTGAGCGGGCTGTTGTGCGCGTAGCTGTAGGCGTTGAGTGACTGGCTGGAGCCCGGTGTCAGGACCGGGTCGACGCTGAGGAAGGTGCCGGTGCGGGGGTCGTATTCGCGGGCGCCGAGGTGGGTGAGGCCGGTGGCCGTGTCCTGGGTTCCGCCGACGAAGCCCTTCTCGCCCGGCCAGGTGGCCGGCTTGGTGCCTCTTTCCTCGCCGAAGGGCTTGGTGCTGCGGCGCTGGACCTGGAGGGTGGTGGCGTCGATGGCCGTGGTGCCGGTGTTGTGGTGGTCGGCCACGACGTAGGAGAGCTTGCCGTCGGAGGTGCGGACGATGGTCGTGCCGCCGGGGGTGGCGTAGTAGCGGGTGCCGGTGACCTTGTTCGTCGCGGTGTCGAGGGTGAGTTCGGTCGAGCCGAGGGTGAGTGTGGTCCTGCCTGGGTCGCGGCGTAGCAGCCGGTTGCCGTCGGTGTCGTAGACGTAGGTGGAGGTGCCCGCCTTGGTGGTGGCGGAGGCGAGGTGGCCTTCCTCGTTCCACGTCAGGGTCTGGCTGCCTCCCGTGCCGTCGGGGCGCGTGAGGGCGTTTCCGGTCGCGTCGTAGGTGACGGGGGCCGTGGCTGCCGGGCCGGTGCCGGTCTGCCTGGTCGTGGAGGCCGGGGCGTGCGGGCGCGCTGAGCCGGGGGCCGGGAAGGTGGTCGTGGTGGTCACGGACTTGGCCGGGTCGCCTGCGGGGTCGTGGTCGGTGAGCGAGGTGCGGTTGCCGGTGATGTCGTAGGTGAAGGCCTGGCGGTAGGGGGCCGGGCCGCCGACCGCGCCGGCCTCGGGGGCGGTGCGGGCGCATCCGCCGATCGCGGGGACGAAGGGAGCGGGCAGGGTGGTCGTGGTGCCGGTATCGGTCCACGCGCCGGTAAGGCGGTGCAGGTGGTCGTACGTGAAGCACTGGAGGTCACGTACGGAGCCCTGGTTGTTGTCGACGGAGGTGACGTCGCCGGCCGGGGTGTAGGTGTAGCCGGTGGTCTCGACCGGACTGGTCTGGTCCTGTTTGTCGATCCGGGTGCCGAGCAGCCGGCCGGTGGCCGGGTCCTGGAGGGTGGTGAGGCTGACCTGCCTGGGGACGTCGCCGAAGGTGGTCCGCAGCACGGTGCCGCGTTCGTCGTAGTCGGTGAAGTTGACGTAGTCGACGGTGTCGGAGCCGTAGGAGACCGGCAGCCCGTTGATGTTGCGGCCGGCTTCGAGCCGCTCGGAGGGCAGGCCCCCGGCAGCGGGCAGGGTGGTGCGGCGCTCCAGACCGGTCACGGGATCGTAGGTGGTCGAGAGCGAGTAGGTGCCGGTGAGGGCTCCTTCGCCGTCGGGGACGGTCAGTCTGGTGCCGGTGGGGCGGTAGCCGATGTCGTAGCCGGTGGTCTCCTGCCGCCAGGCCTTGCCGTTCACCCAGCTCGTGGATGAGGTGGGCCTGCCGGGGAGCAGGGTGTCGTACTCGAACGTGGCCAGCTTGGGGCCGTCGACGGCGCCCAGGCTGCGGGAGGTGGGGCGGCCCAGGACGTCGTAGCTGGTGAAGACGGTGATGCCGAGCGCGTCCTGGGAGGAGACGGGACGTCCGGCCTGGTCGTAGGCGGTGGTGGCGACGCCCTTGTCCGGGTCGGTCGAGCGGGTGCGGCGGCCGTGCAGGTCGTACTCGTACGTCCAGGCATTGCCGGCCGCGTCCGTGAGCCGGGTCAGCTGCCCCGCCGTCGAGTACGTGTAGCGGAGCGGGTCGTACTCGCCCTCCGCGACGGCGCCTTTGTAGGTGCGCCGTTCGATTGTCTGGCCGCGGGCGTCCGTGATGGCGCTCGTGGCCGTGTCCCCCATGGGCGGGAGCGTATCCGTGCGGTCGGCTCCGGGGTAGGCGGTGGTGGTCCGCCACTGCTCCTTCCCCCTGGAGAGGAAGACCGAGGCGATCGGCCGCCCGAGGCCGTCGTGGACGGTCGTGGTCTGGGCCGGGACGGTGTTGTCGTCGGCGACGAACCGGACGGCGACCGGGTCGGAGTCCTTGTTGACGTAGGTCTGGTTGGTCTTCACGGCCAGGCCGTGGCTGTCGTAGACGGTGTCGGTGATCAACCGGCTGCCCGCGGCACCGTTCTGCGCGACCGACTGGAGCTGTACCTGCTGTCCGAACGCGTCGTTGATCGCGACGGAGGTCGCGTACGACTGGTCCGACCTCAGCGACTGCGTGGTGACCGCGCTGGTGCCGGTGTTGGAGAGCGCGTAGGTGTAGAGCGTGCTCGGGCTCGACTCCCTGGCGCGGCCCGGCAGCCAGACGCCGGTGGTGCGGCCCAGGGCGTCGTACGCGGCTTCGGTGGTGCGGCCGTTCTGGTCGACCGTTCTGACCGAGAGGCCGCGCAGCGGGTGGAGCGTGGTGGTCGTGGTCCAGCCCTTGGCGTTGGTGACCTTGGTGGTGGCCGGGGGCACGAGGGTCGCCGGCTCGTAGACGGTCGTGGTCTTGGCACCCGCCGGGTCGGTGGTGCTGGTGACGCGGCCGTAGGCGTCGTAGGTGACGGTGGAGGCGGTGGTGTACTTGGGCTGGCCGGACTCGAAGCGGTCCAGGCTCTCCGTACTGGTGGCCAGACCGGGACCGTTCAGGGTGCCGTGCGGCTGGCCGTCGTAGAAGGTGCGGTTGCGGACGAGGGTGTTCGCCACGCTGGGGGTTGCGGAGCAGTCCCCTTGGACCTGCACGGTCTCGGCGACCCGGTCGACCATCCACGCCGGGGTGTTGCGGGCGTACGAGGTGGTGGTGCAGGTGTCGGGCAGACCGTCAGCTCGGTCCAGCGCCCTGAGCAGCATGCCGTAGACGGTGTCGTACGTGGCAACCTGCGAGGTGGTCTGCCAGGTCTTGTCGGCACGCAGGGACTTCTCCAGGGATGCTCCGGGGCGCTGCATCCGGGCCGTGAGCGCGGGAAGTTTCGTGCCGCGGCTGTGGGTCGCGGTGGCCTGGGACAGCCAGGGCTCTGACTGGGACACCGAGACGAGTTCGCCGTTGTCCGAGGCGAAGGTCTGGGATTCGCGGACGCTGCCTGCGAGGGGGTCGCTGTCCTTGAGCGTGTTTCCGAAGATGCCGGTGAAGGTGGCTGTGCGCTTGCTGCCGTCGGCCTTGGCGTCACCGTCCATGCCGCGCAGGTAGAAGGCGGCCGATTTGGACACGGCGTCAGGGGCGGTGCCCGACCGGGAGACGACCTGTTCGTAGCCGCGGAACTGGTTCCAGGTGCGGCGCTTGTCCTCGGTCAGCTCCTCGTCGTCGCGGTGCCATGCGGCGGCGCCGACGTACTCGTACCGGACTTCCCGGGGGCGGGAACCGCCGAAGGGGTCGATCTCGGTGACGCGGGTGACGACGTACTTGTGGAACCAGTCGAGGGTGGGGTCGAGCGGGCTCTTGTCGTCGGGGTTCCAGTAGATCGGATAGCAGCGGGTGGTGTTGGCGTCTTGGGCGGTGGGCAGCCCGGCGCCCGGGCCGCAGTCGGGGTCGGCGTACCCGATGTCGGTCACCTTGCCGGTCTCCGTGGTGATGCCGACGATCCGGCGCCGGTTGAGTGCGGGCTTGTTGTCGCCGCTGGAGTCGACCCGGTTGTTCATCAGGCGGCCGGAGAAGGTGACCGGTGGTGTGGGCAGTGAGGCCGTGCCGTCGTGTCCGGTGTGGGTGAGCGAGGCGAGCCAGAGGGACGGGGCGGTGCCGTCTTGCGGGTTGGGGAACTCGTGCTTGAACTCGTAGGAGTCGACGCTGCTGTAGCCGCCGCTGCCGTTCAGGACCTGGGTGGTGATGGTGGTGAGCCGCTTGGTGGTCCAGAAGGTGGCGGCGGTGTTCTCGCAGGTGCCCGTCGCCGTGCAGCTCTGGTCGAAGGGCACGTCCGGCCACTTCGTGGCGTTGGCCTTGGTCAGCTTGGCCGGGGCGCAGTCGAAGGCGGCGTCGGCGAGGCAGCGCTCGGCCGTGGCGAAGAGGATCTGGGCCGTCGGCTTGACCGTGTCCGCGTCCGTTGCCTTGGAGCCGTAGGTGATCCGGGCGAGGCTGCCACCGCGGATGTACGGGGTGCGCGTTCCGTCCGGGGTGGCGGCGGTGGCGCCGCGCTTGTAGTGGTTGGTCTCGGTCTCGTACCAGTGGGTGATCAGGCCGCCACGCGGGTCGATGACGAAGTCGAGGTTCCAGCGCCAGGCCTGCTGGCACCAGGACGCGGCAAAGGTCGACTGGTGGCACTCCTCGCCCGCGTTGTTGCCGTAGACCGGGGTCGTCCAGGCCGAGTTGGTCGCAGGCGCTGTGGAGCTGCCGGGCTTGCGGCCGGCACCGAAGTAGTACTGGGTGCCGTCCACGGCCGTGATCTTCCAGTGCTCGCCGTTGTTGTCGCCGTTGGCGGCGCCGGTCAGCCGTTCGACCTTGGAGGCGTCGTCGTTCTCCAGACGCCAGGTGCCGGACGTGTCGTCGCGCACCAGCGTGGAGGACTTGCCGTTGAGGGAGAGGGTGGCGTTGTCTCCGGCGAGGCACTGCTCGTTGGAGCCCGTCTCACCGTCCTTGGAACAGGGCTTGAACCGGCGCTCGACGAAACCGGGCGCATAGTCCCAGCCCTCACCGATCCAGGACGCCTGGTTGTTCGTGGCCGCCGTACGGCCGTCGACCGACTGGGAGCTGTAGAAGAGGGCGATGCTCGGCTTGGTGCCGCCGAGCCCGTCGGGCACGGCGATCGGGTAGGTCCAGGAGAAGCCTCCCGTGCCGCCGCCGCTGGTCCAGGTGCCGGAGGGGGCCAGGCTGGTGGCCGTGTAGGTGCCCGCGGGCCCGCCGGGTGCGGCGGCCGCGGCCAGGACGGTGGCTCCGCCTGCGGCAGCAGCGGATCGCTGCCCTTCGGCCCTCGCCCCCGCGTCCCCGTTGAGGGTCACCTCGGCGCTGAGCAGACCGGGCCGCTCCCCGTCCCTGGTGGTTGGCAGAGGCGTCTGCGTACGGCACTCGGCGCGCTCGGGGTTGGACAGTGCGCACTCGGGCAGCTGCACGAGCCGGGCACGGGAGAGCCAGTCACCGCTGAAAGCTCCAGCGATGGAGGAGATGTCGACGGATACCTTGGCCGGGGTCCCGCCGGCCGGGTCCGCCACCGGGCGGACGGCGAGCAGAAGGCCTTGGACGCCGGCCCGCTCGGCCGCGGCCCTGTCCGTGAGCTGAACGGACGCCTTGCCCGTGCTCGGGACGCCCTTCCCCGACGAGGTCACCCATACCGGTGAGGCACCGGCCCGGCTGGGATCACGGAAGGGGACGGCCGGGACACTTGCGGAGGAGCCGGACCCAGAAGTGGTGAACGGAGAGCGGGGGCGCACCGCAGCGGGGGCCGCGCTCAAGTCGACCTCTGCCTGGGCAGCCGCAGGCCAGTTCACGTCCTGCGGTCTCCAAGATCCGGTCCTGTCACCCGGCGGAGCCTTCGGTTTGGTCTTGGCTGCATTCCTGCCGGAGACCGACTTGGTTTCTTTCAAATCCCCCGGTGACCAGCGACGAGGATCTTTTGGTTTCCAGCCGGAGGCGGCATCAGCCGTTCCCGCACTGAAGATGAAAGACAGAATGATCAAGAGAGAAATCGCGGCGTGGCGCCGGGACGCCCGGCTTCTCGCCCCCGATAAAAGATCACTTAGTGCCGACACGGCATGCCCCCACGGTCGCCGAGCATCAATTGACCCGGGAGCCTAGCCCGTTCACGCAACGAAAAATTGGGACCAACCTGGACAAGGAGCGCCTGGCGAGTGCTCCAGATTCGAGAATCTGCCCGAAAATAACTCATCCACTCGCGCGATGACTTGTTTCCAACAGGCGATTAATCACGATTATTCGAATAAGCCTCCGGGAATGGCGAATTCCACATCGGGGCCGTCAGCGGGACGGTCGCCAGGAGCTGTTAGCGTTCGCGCCCAGTTGTCAGTCACAACCACATTGGGGAGGCTGCCGTGGGGGGCATGTCGAGAAGAAGGCGGCCGGCCGGGAGGCCGGTCGCACTGGCTGGGCTGGTCGCACTGGTCATGAGCGTCACCTCGGTCTGCGGAATGCAGGGAGCCTCCGCGGCCGGGCAACCGGGTGCGCAGAACACCCAGCAGCCTCCGGAACGGCCGGCCACCGAGCGGGAGCGTGCCGAGAGCAGCGCCCTGGCCGAGGCTCGGCGCACCGGCAAGCCCGTCCCCGTCCCGGCCGCGACGACCGAGACCGACACGGTGGTTGCCAACCCGGACGGCACACTGGGTCTGACCCGCAGCGTCGTTCCGCTGCGTACGAAACACGGAGGCGGCTGGGCCGACTTGGACGCCACCCTGGTCAAGGAGCCGAGCGGCACCACCTTGCGCCCAAAGGCCACGTCCAGCTCCCTGGCCCTGTCCGGCGGCGGTCCGGGCCCGCTCGCGACCCTGGACCAGGACGGCAGGCAGCTCGTCCTCAGCTGGCCGGAGCAGCTCCCCGAACCGGTCCTGGAGGGGCCGAGCGCGGTCTACCGGGATGTGACCCCGGGAACCGACCTCAAGGTCACGGCCGAGGAGAGCGGCGGGATCTCCCAGGTCCTGGTGGTCAAGTCCGCCGAAGCGGCACGCCACCCGAAGCTGGCCAGGATGACGATGGGGCTCAAGGGCAACGGCGTCACCGTCTCCGCCGACGCCGCCGGAAACCTGAAAGCCGCCGACGCCTCCGGCCGTACGGTCTTCCAGGCTCCGGCACCGACCATGTGGGACTCAAGCGCCTCAGCCGTTCCCGCACCCGCCAAGTCCCCCCAAGCCGCCAAGAGCAGCGACGACTCCGGCCCCGCTGCCACGGTGCCGGAGGCCACCAAACCGGTCTCCGACGCCGCAGGCCCCGGTGACACGGCCAAGGTCACACGCTTGCAGACCGAACTCGGAGAGAACTCCGTCGCCCTCACCCCGGACCGCACCTTCCTTACCGATCCGTCGACCTCCTACCCCGTCTTCATCGACCCGGCCTGGCAACCCACCAACCGCGGCACGCAGCACTGGGCCTGGGTACAGGAGGCATACCCCACCACGACCAGCTACGACGACTACGGGGACACCTACGACCCCGGCGTCGGCTACCAGCACTGGCGCACGCGCATCGGCCTGGAGCGGTACTACGTCCAGGTCGACACCAGCGATCTGCGGGACAAGAGCATCAAGAAGGCCTCCTTCTTCGCCACCCAGTCCTACGCCGCCGACGCCACCTGCAGCCAGACGTACAACGTGGGCCTGCACTCCACCGAGCCACTGCTGTCCAACATCACCTGGAACACCCAGCCCCGCGACTGGGAAGTCCTGCGCACCACAGCGATCAACAGCGCCGGCGGCCCTGGCTGCCCGGGGTCGACCACCCGCGGCGAGTGGGACGTACGCGACCACCTCGTCGCGAACGAATGGCGAGGCAGCCTCACCTACGGCCTCTTCGCCTCCAACGAGTCCAAGAGCAGCAGCAACAACGCCTTCAAGCGATTCACCCGCAACAAGAACAACCTGCCGTTCCTCTACATCGAGTACAACCGTGCGCCGTACGACCCGTGGGCGCTCGGCATGAGTCCCGCTCCACAGAACCCGAACGGCAACGATTGCGGCTGGGTAGGCGCCACTGCCCATTCCGGCCTGAGCATCGGCGCGTGGATCGGAGACCCGGACAACCAGCCTGTCTCGGCACTCTTCTACGTCAACGACTCCGCCGGCAATGCCCTCGTCTACGACAGCGGCCGCGTCGGCGAGGCCACCGGCACCCACTGGACCTCCGTCCGCCCGACGAACCTCTCCGACGGCCACACCTACAGCTGGCGTGTCGCCGCCCACGACGGCGACACGGACTCGGCATGGATGAACGGCTGCACGTTCACCGTAGACACGCAGCCTCCGTCCATCCCGGTGGTCACCTCGGCCGAGTACCCGCCGTCCGGCACTCTTCCGGGCTCCGCCGGACACGTCGGCCGGCCTGGTACCTTCACCGTCAGGTCAGCCGACTCCACCAGTGGAGTCCTGTACTACGAGTGGGCCTTCAATTCGGCCATCCCTGGGGGTGGAGCCAACCGGCTCGACCCAGCCGCAGATGGCAGCGCGTCCATCCCGCTGACACCCACGACCTGGGGCACCAACATCCTGCGCGTCCAGGCCGTCGACCGCGCGGGCAATCGCTCGCAGCAGCAGACGTACACCTTCTACGTGCCCGACAACCCGGATGCGAAGACCACGCTCGGAGACATCACCGGCGACGAACGCGTCGACTTCGTCGCGCCCACAGCAGCAGGCGATCTCGTCGTCTACCCCACGGCGGTTGACCCGGCATCCGGCGGCTCCATTGCCTCCAACGTAGCCAACAGCCCCGGCGGCAAAGGCTGGGGCAACGGCACCCTCACCACCCACCGCGGCGGCAACGGCATCCGCATCGACGACCTGTGGGCCTACCGCGACGGACAGCTCAAGCTCTACCGGAACTCCCTCACCCAGGGCGGACTCGCCGCCAACGGCGGCCTCTACTACACCGCCGCCAATGCCACGCCCGTGCTGCGCCCTTATGCGGAGGACTGTACGGTGGCGACCACCGGCCGGCCCTGCGGTGCCTCGTACGCGACGGACTGGAGCCGGGTCAAGCAGATCCTCGCCGTCGGCGACGCGCTGCCCGAGCATGACGTCGAGCCGCGCAACGACCTGCTGACCGTCGAAGGCAACGGCTCGGGGGGCTCGCAGCTGGTCCTCCTCCAGGGCAAGGCATCGACCGGCACGCTGCGCGATCCGGTCGTGCTCGTCCTCAGTGGCTCCGGCTGGGACAACCTCACCCTCATCGCCCCCGGCGACGCCACCGGCGACGGCCTTCCCGACCTGTGGGCCCGCGACAACACCACCGGCGAGGTCTACCAGTACGCCAATGCCGCCGGAAACCCGGCCGCCCTCGGCGACCACGGCAAGCGCACCCGGATCGGCGGGGGCGTCAGCGCCGCCACCCACCCGGTCATCGGCTCCTCCGGCGACACCAACGCCGACGGCACCCCCGACCTGTGGGCCCTCGACAGCAGCCACCACCTACTGACCTGGAACAGCACCGCCACCAGCGGCAAGGTCACCGGCTTCGGCAGCCCGCAGACGATGGGCGACTCCCGCATCTCCACCGGCGCCTGGAAGCTGAACGAAGGCTCCGGCACCATCACAGCCGACGTGCGCGGCCGTAACAACGCCACCCTCACCGGTGCCGGTGCCACCTGGGCCGACGACACCGTCGCCGGCACCGCCACCAAGGTCGTCGACCTCGACGGCACAGGCGCCACCATCACGGCCGCAGGATCCGGCATCGACACGACCCGCAGCTTCACCGTCTCCACCTGGGCCAAGACCGATAAGGCCGGCGGGACCGTCGTCAGCCAGGACGGACAGCGCTCCAGCGGGTTCATGCTCTGGTCCGACCCCGACGGCACCTGGCGCTTCGCCCTCGGCCGCGCCGACTCCGACGGCTGGAACTACGACCAGACAAACATCCGCAACGACGCCGCCAAGGTCCAGGTCGGGGTCTGGACCCAGCTCACCGCCAGCTATGACGACACCACCGGCCTGATCGCCCTCTACGTCAACGGCACCCTCGCCGCCACCGGCCACCACGCCAAGGCCAACGCCTGGAACGCCACCGGCCCCCTGGTCATCGGCCGCTACAAGAACCAGGGCAACCCCGACGCCTTCCTCGACGGCCGCCTCAGCGGCGTCACCGTCTACAACCACTCCACCGTCCCGTCTGCGCCCCGCACCAGCCTCGTTTCCGGAGTCAGGAGCACCAAGTGCGCGGACGACAGCGCCGGCGGCACGGCCGACGGAAACCGCATCCAGATCTGGGACTGCAACGGCAGCGACCCCCAGCAGTTCGAGATCCGCGAGAACGGCGAGATTCGCGTCCTCGGCAAATGTGTGGACGCCGCCAACAACGGCACCCTGGTCCAGCTGTGGACCTGCAACGGAACCGGTCCCCAGCAGTGGCTGCCGCAGGCCGACGGCAGCCTCTACAACCCGATGAACAACCGCTGCATGGACCTGCCCCAGGGCCGCACGGACAACGGCACCCAGCTCCAGCTGTGGCAGTGCAACGGCACCAACGCCCAGCGCTGGCTCACCCCCGGCCTCGCCTCACCACTGGGAGCCAACGTCTGACACCATCCGCCGACCGACCCCACTTCCCCCGGCAATCCCGGGGGAAGTGGGCCGATGTGCGCCGCCAGCACCGCCGCCCACTACGCCCACCGGCAGGACAGCGTGGCCCAGGTCCGCGTCCCGCCGCCGGGCTCCCGGGAGGGGCCGACGCCCCACTCCCCGCCGTGGTCGCGGACGAGCGCGGCGAAGACCCGCAGGGTGGCCCGGCGGCGGGCTTCGCAGAGGGCGGCGAGGCGGGGGTGGGCGTGCGCGGAGTGGCCGTCGTAGACGATCAGGCGGAGGGCGTCGTCGCGGTGGCGCAGGCTACATCGCCGTCGCGGGACAGGAAGACCGCCCCCTCACGGACAGCCGCGCCGCGCTCACCGCACTGATCCGGGACATCAAGGCCGGCAAGGCCGATCACCTGCTGGACGGCTGACCCGGCCCACCGCGCCGCCAGGCGCCCGGCGGCGTAGCGTCGTGCCTGGGGGGGCGATCAGGAAGCGAGGGGTCCGCCATGGCCGTTCTGGTGCAGAACACGGGCGCGGGCTGGGACCGGGAGCTCTACCAGACCCTGCACGACCGCGTCCTCCCCGACGTCGCCAAACCTCCCGCCGGGCTCATCTCCCACATGGCGATGCCCGGCGACCCCGACGGCTGGACGGTCATCGACGTGTGGGAGTCGGAGGAGGACTACCAGCGCTTCCTGGAGGACGTCCTGCTCCCCGTCGCACAGGAACTCGGGGCGCCGCAGTTCGACACGAAGATCGTGGAGATCTACAACCTGATGGTCCCCCCGAACCCCATCTGAGGGGGCGCATTCCCGGAGGATCCCCGACATGGAAGAGGACTACAAGGCCGAGTCCGGCGGAGGCACGACGGTGACGCCCAAGCCGCCGGTGTACCGGTCTCTCAGCGGTTACGGCAACAACCTCAGGCACCCGGCGCGCGGGGCCAACGGCTCGGTCTTCCTGCGACGCGCCCCCGTCGGGTACGCCGACGGCGTGAGCTCCCAGGCCGGCGCCGACCGGCCGAGCGCCCGGGTGGTCAGCAACGTCGTCTGCCGGCAGGAGGCCGACACCCTCAACGCCCAGCGCCTGACGGACCTGACCTGGATGTGGGGGCAGTTCCTCAACCACGACATCAACCTCATCGCGGCCTCCGACCCCCTGGAGACGGCCGGCATCCCCGTGCCCGCCGACGACACCGCGTTCCCTCCGGGCAGCCAGATCCCGTTCACCCGGTCCGCGTACGACCCGTCCACCGGCACCTGGCGGCGCAACCCGAGGCAGCAGATCGACAGCTTCACCTCGTACATCGACGCCAGCCAGGTCTACGGCCCCGACGAGGGACGGGCCTCGGCGCTGCGCGCCTTCCAGAGCTTCGGGCCGGTATCCGTCTACACCAGCATGCTCAAGACCAGCACGGGCGTCGACGGGCCGGCGCTCCCGCTGAACACGGCCGGACTGTTCAACCAGACGGTCGGGCCCGCCGCAGGCTTCTTCCTGGCCGGTGACGAGCGGGCCAACACCGGGTACGGCCTGATGAGCATCCACACGCTGTTCGTACGGGAGCACAACCGGCTGGCCGCACTGATCGCCGCCGAGCGGCCCACGGCCACGCCCGAGCAGGTCTACCAGCACGCCCGCAAGTGGGTCGGGGCGCTGATCGGGTCGATCACCTTCCAGGAGTTCGTGCCGGCGGTCCTCGGGCCGAACGCGATCGGCCCGTACGGCGGCTACGACCCGGAAGTGGACCCCACCGTGAGCACCGAGTTCGCGACGTTCGGGTTCCGGTTCGGGCATTCGATGCTCTCCCCCGAACTGCTGATCGTGGACGACGACGGCCGGCTCCTGCAGAAGGTGCCGCACGCACAGGCACTGCTCAACATCGGGATCGTCAACCAGTACGGCATCGGCCCGGTGTTCAAGGGCTTCGCGTCCCAGATCATGCAGGAGGTGGACGTCTCGGTGATCGAGGCCATGCGCAGCATCCGGCTGACCGGGGCGCCGCCGCTGGACCTGGTCGCCCTGGACATCCAGCGCGCCCGCGACCACGGCGTCCCGGACTACAACCGGTGCCGTGAGGCGTACGGGCTACCCGCGCGCCGCACGTTCGCCGAGCTGACGCCGGACCCGGCGGTACAGGCGAAGCTCAGCGCGGCGTACGGCGACGTCCGCCTGGTCGACCCGCTGATCGGTGGTCTGGCCGAGCCGCACGTGCCGGGCACGCCGTTCGGTCCGCTCTTCACCGCGGTCATCACCGACCAGCTCACCCGAACCCGGGCCGGCGACCGCTTCTGGTTCGAGAACGACCCGGCCTTCACGCCGGCGGAGGTCGCCGCGATCAAGGGCACCAAGATGTCGGACGTGATCAAGCGGAACACGCAGATCTCGAACATCCAGGACGACGTCTTCCACCTGCCAGTCTAGGCCGTCCCGTGGACCTTGGACGGGTCTACGACGCCTGGCGCGGGTACCGGACTTCCGCGAACACAGGACCGCCACCGTGCCGGGGGCGGCCCTGCGCGTGGGCAAACGGGCGGCGTCTCTACGACCAGAACGCGTCGTACGCCTTCTGGTCGGACCACAGCCCCCAGGCTTCGGTGATCCGGCCCTCCCGGATGTGGAAGGTGATCGTCTCGTTCATGTCCAGCTCTTTGCCCTCGCGTGACGCCGTGACGTGGAGCAGGGCGACCGTGTGCTCGTCGTTGGCGAGCACATCGTGGAGCTGGGGGCGGTAGGTGCCGCCTGTCAGCTCGAATTCCCGTTGGAACAGGGCGAAGGCGGCGTCGCGCCCGCGGTAGTCGCCGGCCAGCGGACCGTGGCCGCCGAGATGCCACACCACATCCGGGTGGAACACCTCCGCCAGCGCCTCCATATCGCCAGCCGAAAACGCCTCCAGAGCCCGGTGAAACACCCCGATATTCGGGTGATCGGCCATGGCAGCCTCCTTTGATCTCCCTACGAACCTAGGTCGGATCCGGCCGGCGGGACTCAGGCACACCGGCTTCGCCAGCCCCGCCACCTGATCGGACGCCCGCCCCCAGAAACTGACCGGTCGGTCATGTCCACTTCATGTCGGCGTCGTTGGCGTGGACATGAGGCGGGGTGACCTGACGGATGCCGAGTGGGCGCGGCTGCGGCCGTTCCTGCCGGTCAGTGACAGGCGCTGTGGCCGGTGGCGAGACCACCGGCAGGTGATCGACGGGATTCTGCACAGGGTGCGGACGGGCCTTCAGTGGCGTGACCTGCCCGAACGGTTCGGCCTGTGGAAGACCGTCTCTGAACGCCACCGGCTGTGGTCCGCGGACGGAACGTGGGAGCGCCTGCTCGAGCAGGTCCAGGCCGCGGTCGACGGGGCCGGTGAGACCGACTGGGACCTCTCGGTCGACTCCACGATCGTCCGCGCTCACCAGCATGCGGCCGGCGCTCGGGCCGACCCGCCCCCGGCACCCGCGTCAAAGGGGGGCGAGCAGGTAGAACACCAGGACGAGACACCGTGGCAGAGCCTGGTCGGCCACCTGGTGAAGGTGGTGCCGGAGGTGAGGCCTGGGCCGCCTCCGGGGCGGGTTCACCAGCAAGCTCCACCCAAGTGCCGACCGCCGCTGCCGGCCCCTGTCCCTGGTCGTCACGCCGGGACAGCGGGCGGACTGCATCCGGTTCAAGCCGGTCCTGGAGAAGATCCGCGTCCCCGGGACAGGACCGGGCAAGCCGCGTGAGTAGCCTGACAGCCTGGCGGCCGACAAGGCATACAGCAACGGGCCCTGCCGCGTACCTGCGGCAGCGGGGCATTCGGCACACCATCCCGGAGAAGAAAGAAGCCAGGCCGCATGCTTGCGCAGAGGATCACGCGGCGGACGGCCACCAGACTTCGACCAGGACCGCTACAAGAAGCGCAACACCGTCGAACCGGCCTGGCTGCGAACTCGATCGCCCGGACAAGTCCTAGCCGACGGCGCCCCGGGGGAACGTGATCTCGACCCGGCGGTTCTTCTTGCGGCCTTCCTCGGTGCTGTTGTCGGCGATCGGGTAGTCCTCGCTGTAGCCGCGGACGTCGTAGGTGACGCCGGGGCTGGTGACGGTCTTGGCCAGCTCGGCCTGGACGGCGTCGGCGCGCTGCTTGGAGAGTTCCTTGCCGTGTTCGTAGCTTCCCTGGTCGTCGGTGAAGCCGAAGACGCGGATGCGGGTGGCCTTCTGGGTGTTGATCTCCTGCGCGATGGCCTGGATGCGGGATGCGGCCTGGGCGTTGAAGACGGCGCTGTTCTCGGGGAAGAGAACCTCTGACTGGAGGGCCATCATGACGTTCTGGTTGGTCTCCTGGCGGCGCTGCTCGCCGCCGAGGTCTTCGACGACCTCGGCGATGTCGAGGACCTTGATGGGTGCGAGGGTGCCGCCCTGGGGGATCTTCAGGCCGGGCGCGTTGGAGTCGATGGGCACGGGTGCGGCTGCCGATGGCTCTGTGCCGGGGGGTACCGATGGCTTCGGGTCGTCGGCGTAGGCGGCGGTGGCGCCGATCAGGTGGGTGCCGGCGATGACGAGCGCGGCGACGGCTGTGGCTGCGGCTACGCGGTGGCGTTTTGTCATGGGGTCACCCGGAGAGTTTGACGGTGGCCGTGGCGAAGGTGGGGAGACTCATCTCCACCTCCATGGTGGCAGCAGGCGGCGCCGGGAACTGGGCAAAGAACGGGACCGACTGGCCTGGTTCGATGATGGCCAGGCCCGTGGTGCACAGGCACCTTCCGTCAGTGTCCCGAAGTACGTAGTAGCGCTTCTTTCCGGCCTTGTCGACCAGGGTCACGCCGGCCACGGAAACACCACTGGAGTTGAGTTCGTTTCCTCGCCAGGGCGCCGTGTTGACGTAGGGAGCGGTGCCGGTGTTCTTCAGCTGACCTTCCACGGTCAGGAATCCACCGGCGTCACGAGCCGCCTTGTTGATGGTCAACGTCATACCGGCTTCACCATTGGCAGTGGCGAGCACCACCGTCGGGGTGGGCTTGGAACCACCACTCGGTGCCTGCGACTTCGGCGCGTCTCCTTGAGGCGCCGATGACGGGCCTGGGGCGGCCTTGGGCTTGTCGTCGCCTCCCCCGCCGCAACCCGCCACCGTGAGCGCCAGGACGGCCGCGGTTACGGCAGCCGCTCCCCCACGGATCTTCGCCGAGCGCCGAGTGCTCATCTATGCAGCTTCCTTTTCTCGCGTCTTCGTCAGTCGACCAGTCGTACCGTGAACAGCGCCTTCGCCAGCTTGCTCAGTGAGCCCGGGTGTGCCAGATCCAAAGTAAGCGGCTCCCCGTCGCAGACGAACTTGACGCTTCCCGGCCCCGGTGTGGAGCTAGGGCTCGGACTCGGGCTCGACGTCGGGTCCGGGGTCGATGTGGGCGTCGGAGGGGCCGAAGCCAGTGAACAGCGGGACTTGATGCGAGCCTTGGCACTGGCCTTGCCGTGAACGCCCTCGGTGCCGGGAACCACCGACTCCCCGACGGTCCCGTTCGTGGTCACACTGACACTGACTAGCGGGATGGCCGCTTCACATTCAGCGACGGCATCGTTCAGAGCCGCGAACTCGGCCGCCTTGGCACACGCTCCTCGCCCGGTGAGGAGGTCACCATGCACGAGCTTCGCCCAGTCCGCAGGCGTGAGGCTGAGCAGATCGAGCCCCGAGAAGGTGTTGTCCCTGGCCTCTCCGGCTGCGGCAAGGGCGGCAGCATCAGCAGCGCCCTGCGCATTGCTGCGCGTCACCCCTGCCTGCCCCACAACGAAGAAGGCCAGGGCGGCGAAGAGCAGGCCCACCACCACGATGATGTAGACGGGGAACGCCTGCCCCCGCTCGTCCCGGAGCCCCTGCTGCCTCACCTCCCCGCAGTGATACTCGCGACCGCCCCTGTGATCTTGGTGGTGATGGCCTGCCCGATACCCGTACCGACGATCGCCCCGATGATCACCACGACCACCAGGATGATCCCCAGGTACTCGAACGCCGTCTGCCCGCGATCCCTCACACCCTTGCCCGCGTACCGCTTCCGCAACCCGGCCAGCGTGTTGTTCGACATAGGGGGTCCCTCCCGGTCCGGTTCCGCTGTCGATCTGCGGACGGTACGGGGAGTGACGAGAGATAACCAAGGGTCCCGGGGCCCAAATACGGTCCCATTGCGCACGGCGTCTACCCATGACCAGCCACCCCCGGGCGGGCGGTTCCCAGCCAGCGGGCTATCGCCTCGCTGCGGCTCGTGCTCTGGAGCTTCGCGAAGATGCGGTTGATGTGGTTCTTCACCGTCTTCTCGCTGATGAAGCACGCGCCGGCGATCTGCTGGTTGTTCATGCCGGACGCGATCAGGTCCATGATCTCCACCTCCCGCGAACTCAGCCCGAAGACAACGGAGTTGTGCACGCGCTCCGTCGACTGTGCCACAGAAGGTTGCGTCTGCGAAGAGGACCTCAGCTCCGCGAGCACCGCCGTCGCCGCCGTCGGGGTGAAGTGCGCGCGGCCCTCGCGGACGTCCCGGACCGCGCGTACCAGCTCGTCGGCGGTGAACTCGCCGTGGATCAGGTAACCGCCCGCGCCCAGGAGCAGGGCCTCGCGGATCTGGTCGGCCTCCTGGCTGTACGTCAGCATCAGCACCGGGGCCAGGCACACCAGGTGCGGCAGGGCCGAGATGCCGTCCACCCCCGGCATCCGGACGTCCAGCAGGATCACGTCCGGAGCGTGGGCCCGGGTCAGGTGCAGGGCCTCGCGGCCGTCGCGGGCCTGTGCCACCACCCGGAGGTCCCCCGCAGTGGCCAGCAGCGCGCTCAGCCCGGCCCGTACCACCGGGTTGTCGTCGGCGATCAGGATGTCGATCGGGGTCATCGGATCCCCTCCAGCGGGAGCGAGAGACGGACACGGGTGCCCGGGCGGCCGGACGGGCGCGGGCCGAGGGACAGGGCGGCTCCGATCGCCGTCGCGCGTTCCCGCATGCCGCGCACGCCGAAGTGGCCCGCGGACGGGAGCTGCGCCGGCAGGCCCCGGCCGTCGTCCTCCACCGAGACGGTGAGGTGCGTGCCGGTCACCGAGACGGTGAGCAGGGTCTCGTTCGCCTCCGCGTGGCGGTGTGCGTTCTCCACCGCCTCCGCGGCGATGGACAGCACGTGCCGGGCCATCGGGGGCGGCAGGCCGGGGAGCTCGCCCGACACCCGGACCTCCGCGTCCAGCGCGCGCAGCGCCGGCAGGAGGGGGACCGGCTCGCCCCGCAGGTCCGTCAGCAGGGCACGCGACTCGGAGGCCGCGCGGCGGGCCGCCGAGGCCACCTGTTCGGCCTGGGTGCGCACCAGAGCCGGGTCCGACGTCCGCGACAGCGCGTCCGCGGCCAGGGCCAGTCCGTGCAGGGTCTTGGAGACCGAGTCGTGCATCTCCCGCGCCAGCCGTTCCCGCTCCTCCCGGACCGCCTCGGCCGCCGCCAGCCGCGCCCGGGTCTCGGACAGGCGGAAGAGGAAGTCCCGAACCGAGGAGCCGGCGGCCCCCGAAAGGACGCACAGGAACGACAGGACCAGCCCGCCCCCGAGCGCCGCCACCACCACCGTCTGCGCCGCGGCGAACACCGCCGAGCCGCGCCAGCCGTACACCAGCCCGGAGAGGAGGGGGGTGCCCAGGGCCACCAGCCCCAGAGGGGACGCGGGGGTGGCGGTGACCAGGAGCAGCGCGCCCACCGCCATGTCCGCTCCCAGCAGCCACCGGTGGCGCAGCAGCAGCGGCCCGAAGCGCTCCCAGTCGCGGAACAGGGCGTAGGAGAGGGTGAAGGTCCCCACCACCGCACCCGCCACCAGGTACGTCGGTACTCCCGGAGCCGTCCGGCCCAGGGCTAGGGGGGCGCCGAGGGGGATCATGACCAGCCGTACCGCGAAGACCCGGCGGCACAGGGCCTGGAGGGCGTTGGCTTCCAGGCGCATGGCTCAGCCGCCTCCCAGCAGCGCGCCGAAGTCGACGTTCGCGCCGTAGACGAAGCCGCAGACCAACAGGATCAGGGTCCCGGGCAGCATGAACATCGTCACCGCGAAGGTGGCCTTCGGGACGGCCCTCGCGGCGCGCCGGCGGGCGTTCTGGGCGTCCGTGCGCCGCATGTCCTCGGCGATCGCGATCAGGGTCTCCACGATCGGGGAGCCCAGTTCCTCGCCCTGCTGGAGGGCGGTGACGAACTGCGCGACCTGCTCGGAGTCGTTGCGGCGGCGGAGCTCGTCGAAGGCCTGACGGCGGCTGACTCCCATGTCCATCTGCTGGAGCGTGATGCGGACCTCGTCCGCCCACGGGCCCTCGTACTTGCCCGCGACGCGTTCGAGGGCCTGCCGGAAGCCGAGCCCGGCGCTGACGACGACGGCGAGGACGTCCAGGAAGTCCGGCAGGGTCCGCTCGATGTTGTCCCGGCGGATCCGGATCGCCGACCACAGACCGGCCTCGATCCAGAACAGCCCGAACGCGACCATGAGGAGGGCCGGGACGAGTTTGCCGTTCATCAGCATGGCGAGGGCCCCGAGGCCGCCCAGGAAGCCGTACACCGCGCGCCGGGCGGCGTAGCGGTCGATGGTGAGGCCGGCCGGGTTGCCGGCCATGTCGATCTGGCGGCGCTTGCGGGCCACCTGCTTGGGCCCCATCAGCCGCAGCACCAGCGGCGCCCAGCGGATGCCGAGGCGGTCGACGACGGAACCGACGGCGGTCGTGCGGGTGGCGCCGACCTCCAGGGCGAGGGCGAGGTCGGTCGGGAGTTTGACGTCGGCGCGGTAGAGCCGGACGCCGTACAGGATCCCGAAGACGGAGAGGGCGGCGGCCAGGGCCAGGAGGAAGGGGAGGTAGGAGTTCATCGCAGCGGCCGGCCCCTCAGACGTCGATCTTCGACAGGCGGCGGATGAGGACGAACCCGAGGGTGAAGAGGCCGAGCGCCACCAGCACCGCCGTCTGCCCGATCAGGGCGCCGGTCATCCGGTCCAGCGCGCCCGGCATCATCACGTCGACGAGGAGGAGGGAGCCGAGGCCGATCGCCGGGACGAGGTACGCGGTCACCGTCACCTGCGAGAGCTGCGTACGGATCTCCCTGCGCGTCTCCTTGCGCTGCTCCAGGGTCACGGTCAGGTTCCGCAGGCTGCCGACGATGGCGCCGCCCGCCCGCGCCGACAGGACGAGGGTGGAGACGAGGACGACCAGCTCGCGGGACGGGAGCCGTTCCACGATCTCCCCGAGCGCCTCCTCGATGGAGTGGCCGACCGCGAGCCGGTCCGCGACCCGGGACAGCTCCTCCCCGGCCGGCGCCTCCAGCTCCTCCGCCGCGATCCCGATGGCCGTGCGCAGGGCGAGCCCGGCCTGGGTGGCGTTGGCCAGGATGCGGGCCAGCTCGGGCAGCTGGTTGATGAACCGCTCCGTACGCCGGGCCCGCTGCCAGTTGAGGAAGGCGTTGGCGGCCCAGAGCCCGATCAGCCCGGCCACCGGGCCGAAGAACGGCGCGAGGAGTGAGGAGGAGATCAGCCATATCCCGGCGACCGCCATCAGCATGTACGCGAAGAACTCGCCCGGGGTGAGGTCCAGGCCGGTGGTCGCCAGCTTCAGTTCGATGCGCCGGCCCAGCTTGGTCCTGCGCAGGCGCCGGTCGAGGCCCTGGAAGCGGCGCCTGCGGCCGGTCGCCCGGGGGGCGCCTTCCGCGGAGAGCCGGTCGATGAGGGCCGCGCGCTGCGCGAGCCCGGCCGAGTACGCGTGCACGCCGAGGGAGACGAACAGGCCCGCCAGCAGCGTGGCGCCGAGGGTGAGGAGGACGAGGTTGGTCACAGCACGGTCCGGGAGGTGAGCGGGTCGAGGTAGTCCTCGGGCGGGGCGACCCCGAAGGCCTGGGGGATGGGCTGGTTGCTCATGTAGAGGCGCTCCGCGATCCGGCGGGGCAGCGGGGCGTAGGCGAAGTAGCCGTGCACGCGCCCGTCGGCCCCCATGGGCTGGGCGATGTATCGGCACACGGTGGTGATCCGGAACGGCTCGCGGCCGTGGGAGTCGAGGATGGAGATCTCCGTGATGCGGCGCGAGCCGTCGCCGAAGCGGGTGAGCTGCACGATGACGTTGACGGCGCTGTTGATCTGGTCCTGGAGCGCCTCGAAGGGGATCTCGACCTCCGACATGGAGGCGAGGGTCTGGAGGCGCATCAGGGCGTCCTGCGAGCTGTTGGCGTGGACGGTCGCGAGGGAGCCGTCGTGGCCGGTGGACATGGCCTGGAGCATGTCGAGGGTCTCGCCGCCGCGGACCTCGCCGACGATGATGCGGTCGGGGCGCATGCGCAGGGAGTTGCGTACGAGGTCGCGGATGGTGATCTGCCCCTTGCCCTCCACGTTCGCGGGCCGGGATTCGAGGCGGATGACGTGTGCCTGCTGGAGCTGGAGCTCGGCGGAGTCCTCGATGGTGATGACGCGCTCGCCCTCCGGGATCAGGCCGGAGAGGGCGTTGAGGAGGGTGGTCTTGCCGGTGCCGGTGGCGCCGGAGACGATCAGGTTCATCTTCGCCTGGACCAGCCCGGACAGCAGGAGCAGCATCTGCTCGTCCAGGGAGCCGAGGGCGATCATCTCGTGCAGGGTGAAGGCCCGCGGGAAGCGGCGGATGGTGAGGGTCGCGCCGGTGAGGGAGAGCGGCGGGATGATGACGTTGACGCGCTCGCCGCTGGGCAGGCGCGCGTCGACCATCGGATTGGCCTCGTCCACGCGCCGGTTGACGGTGGAGACGATGCGCTCGATGGTCTGCATCAGCTGCTCGTGCGAGGCGAAGCGGATGGGGAGCTGCTCGACCCGGCCGGAGCGCTCCACGAAGATCTGGTCGGGCCCGTTGACCATGATCTCGGAGATGGAGGCGTCTTCGAGGAGCGGTTCGAGCACGCCGAGGCCGAGCGCCTCGTCGACGACGCGGCGGATCAGCTGGGCGCGCTCGGCGGTGGAGAGGACGGGGCCCTCGCGGCTGATGATGTGCCCGAGCACGCGCTCCAGGCGCGCCCGGCGCTCTGCGGGTGCGAGCGCGGACATCTCGGCGAGGTCGATCTCCTCCAGCAGCTTGGCGCGGTAGGAGGAGACGAGCCGGCCGTCCTCGCGGGGGCTGTGGCGGTCGTCGGGGGTGTTGACCCGGGAACGCAGGCTCATGGGCGGGCTCCGGTCGGGTCGTCGTTGGGCATCACTGCCGTTGCCCTGGCCGGGTCTACGGACAGGCCGGGCACAATCGAGTTGATGGAGATGGTCACGGTGGCGGTGACGGCGTCTGAGCTCTTGCTGATGGCCACTTCCGCCGTGAGACCGTCCCGGACAGCCGCCTGACCGGCGGCAGCTCCGCCCGAGCCCTTGCGGGCCTCCACCCGGGCCGCCGTACGGGCGGCGGTGTCCGCCTGTTCGTGGACGTAGGCGATCCAGCCCAGCTGGATCCCGCACAGCGCGACGAACAACAGGATCGGCACGAAGCCGATGTACTCCAGGGCCACCTGACCCCGGTCGGAGCGGATGTCCCGTCGTCTCACGTTCACTCCTCCCGCTCCATGGCCGCGCCGCCCTTGCCGTCGATCTCGCCGAAGTCGAGGCCGGGGAAGAGCACCGGGATGCCGAGTTTCACCCGGGCCTGGTAGACGTCCCCGGCCGGGCCGCACTCGACCTCGGGCCCCCACGCGCCCCCGATGTGCTCGACGGCGGCCGCCCGGCACGCCCCGTCGCCCTTGACCGCCCCCGCCCGCGCCGCCTCGTCGGCCGCGTTCCCGGCCAGGGAGAACGCGTAGCCGATCAGTACGCACTCCCACACCGCCGCCACGAGGAGCAGGATCAGCGGCACCATGCCCACGAACTCCAGGGCCACCTGCCCCCGGTCCCCGCCCCGGTACCGCCCCCGGCGCACGCGTCAGCCCTCCCGGCCGCGCCGCAGCCGGGCCACCGGGCCGGACGGCCTGACGGCCAGGGCCGAACCCGTGCCCGGCTGTGCCGGGACCGGGGCCTTGTCGGGCGACGAGAGGAGCCCCAGCTCGCCCGCCACCGCCCACAGGGCCTGCTTCACCGTCGAGCGGTTGTCGAGGTCCTGGACCCGGCCCGCGTCCACCACGGCCTGGAGTTCCTTGAAGGCGGCGGGGACCGCCGTACGGACCGGCCGGGTCTTGGTGATCTTCTCGATCAGCGAGGGCTGGATCTCGGTGTGCTTGCTCCAGCGGTTGACGACCACCGCGGTGTCCTCCGCCTTGCGCACCTGGAGCCGCTCCCACATCCGCACCATCCGCTTGGCCGCCCGTACGGACACCACGTCCGGGGTGGTGACCAGTACGGCCACGTCGGCCTGTTCCACGGCGGCGGCGTTGGCTCCGGTGACCTGGGTGCCGCAGTCGACGACGACCAGCTCGTAGCGGGCGCGCAGGGCGCCGATGACCTGGCGGGTGGCCCGTTCGTCGACCTCCTCGCCCCGCTCCCCCTCCGCCGGGGCCAGCAGCAGCGCCAGCCCGGTGCGGTCCTCGTACACGGCGTCCTGGAGGACTCGGGGGGAGATGTCCTGGATGCCGGCGAGGTCGGCGATGGAGCGGCGGAACTGCACGTCCAGGTAGGAGCCGACGTCCCCGGCCTGGAGGTCGAGGTCGACCAGGGCGGTACGCCGGCCCGAGGCGGCCGCGGCGAGGGCGAACTGGACGGCGGTGAAGGTGGTGCCGACGCCGCCCTTGGCCCCGGTGACGGTGACGACCCGGCCGCCGGGGCCGGTGAAGACCTCCGCGCCGCCGCCCAGGTGGCGGCGTACGCCGACGGCCCACAGGGCGGCGGCCTGGACGCGGGCGCTCAGCTCCTCGTACGAGAGGGGCAGGGCGATCAGGCCCCGCGCGCCGGAGTCCATGGCGGCGGAGAAGAGGCCGGGGCCGGCGTCGGAGGAGAGCAGGACCACGCCCACGGCCGGGAAGCGGAGGGCAACTTCGCGGATGAGCTCCAGGGCGGGGACGGGGCCGATCCGCTCGTGGACGAGGACGACCTCGGGGAGTTCGTCGACGGACTCGGCGGCCATGCGGCCGAGCATGTCGAGGAGGGAGGTGGAGTCGGGGACGGGCGGGGCGGGCTCGGCGTCCGGCAGCTGGCTGAGCAGTGCGGTGATGGAGCGGGCGGCGTCCGGATCGCCGGCCGCGGGGAGGATTCGAGTGGTCATCCGCGCCTCACTTGTCCCCGTCGAGGGTGTACGTGCGGTCGGTCGGGCTGGGGGCCGATTCGGTGCCGGGGGCCACCAGGGCCAGCCGGACGTGCTCCGCGAAGGACTCGGCGTAGGCGACGCGCTGGGTGTCCTTCGTGTTCAGGGCGAAGGTGATCGGGACCGCCTCGGCGGGGCCCTTGCGGTCGCTTTCCTTGTCGAGGGCGGTGAGCTTGCCGACGCCGAGGACGCGGGCGTTGGCGACGATGATCACCGAGCGGGAGGGGTCGGTCTCCTTGGCGCCCTTGAAGGTGGCGATGATGTTGACCTTCGCCCCCGAGGTGATCTTGCCGGCCACGCCGGTGGCCGCGTCGATCATGATGGCGATCTCCTGCTCACCGGCCTGGAGCTGCGGCTTGTCGACGAACATGTCGCTCTGGAGCAGGGAGCCCTTCTTCAGGGTGGTGAGCGCGATCTTGCCCTGGAGCGCGCCGAGGTCGTCGACGGCCGTGTCCGACAGCCACCGCTTGGGGACCTTCACCTCTTCGAACTGGCCGGCCGTCAGGGCGCTGTACGGTGCGATGTCGCCCTTCACGCGGTACGCGACGACCTCGGCGCCGACCTTGGAGTTGACGTCGCCGATCACGACGAGGACCCCGGCGAAGGCGGCGAGTGCGCACAGGACCGACAGGAGCAGCAGGATGACGCCGCGGCGCTGGCGTGAGTTCATTGGCCGTACTACCTCGCCGTTCTACGTTCGTTCGGGCGGTCAGGATCCGGATCCGGTGCGGGCGGCGGGCACCTCGGGCGGGGGTGCGGCCAGGGGGGCGGCGCAGAAGCCGCAGCGGTCGCCGATGAGCTCGAAACCGCACCAGCCGCACTCCTCCCGGCGCACCGAGGAGACCAGCTGGTAGAGCACGGAGACGTCGGGGATGGCCGCGGCGAACTCGATGAGCTTCGGGGTGGCCCACCAGCGGGCGGAGTCGGCGGGCAGCGGGTTCTCCATCACGCCCTGCACCTGCCAGGCGGGGGCCAGTTCGGCCGCCACCCAGTCGGAGGACAGCTGGCCGCGCGCGAAGGTGAGGTGGGTGGCGAAGGCCGGCCCGGGCGGGATGACCCCGGTGGCGGCGGTGCCGAGCCGGGCCAGGTGCGGCGACGGGTGGGCGAGTACGGCGAACTGGGCGCTGGGAGACCAGGAGCGGGCGTGCGCCTTGAGGCCGACCGGGATCCGGTCGAGCTTGGCGACGGAGCCCAGCAGGGCGCCCGCGTGGATGTAGTGGGACAGCAGCCGGGCGGCGGAGGCGATCACGCCGGGGCTGAAGTCGCAGACGGTGAGCTGGCGCAGCTGACGCACCAGCACGGCGGTGCCCAGCGGCGGGAGTCCGACGTCGACGAGCGCGATCCGGTCGGTCTCCAGGACGGCCCGCACGGTGCGCACCCGCTGCACGGTGGCCGGGGGCAGCCAGGACGGTACGACGGCCACGAGGTGGCCGTGCCGTTCCAGCAGGGCGGTGGTCTCGGCGAGCGAGGCCTCCAGGCCCGCCTCGGCGGGCGGGCGCAGTACGGCGGCGCCGGGCGTGTGCCGGTCGGGGGCCGGCAGCACCAGATCGGCACTGGTGACAGCGATGGCGGTCGGCACGCGAATCCCCCCGTTCACCCTCCGCGCGGCGCCCGTTCGCCCGGCCGTCGGCCGGACTTCCGCACGCGCGCATGCTGCGCGACCGCAAACGATCGGCGCCCTTCCCCCTTGCCCGAGCACCATATCCGCGACGCCCCTGGCAGGGCAGGGGCTTGAAGATTCCCGTGCCGGAAGCACATGTCACAGGAGGCGGAAAACCCGGACAACAGGGATCGGGAGCTGATGCATTTCAAGCCACATTGCAAACACTCTTGACACCGGGATTGGTCTGGACCAACTTGGCTGGCGCCGGCTTTCGATCCCGGGGACCCCACTCCCCCTCACGGTTCCCCCCTTCCGCTTCTCCCCTTACTCCCCCCACGGAGCCCACGTGAACCGCATACGCTCCCTCGCCCTGCCCCTCGCCGCCACCCTCGCCGCCGGCGGCCTCACCGCCCTCGCGGCGGGCCCCGCCCAGGCCGCCGACGTCAACGTCGTCCGCAACGGCGGCTTCGAGTCGGGCCTCGCCAACTGGTCATGCTCGAACGGCAGCGGCGCTTCCGTCTCCGCCCCCGTCCACACCGGGGCGGGCGCCCTGAAGGCGACCCCGGCGGGCTCGGACAACGCCCGCTGCGCCCAGACCGTCACGGTCAAGCCGAATTCCACGTACACGCTCAGCGCCCAGGTGCAGGGCTCGTACGTCTACCTGGGCGCGAGCGGCACCGGCACCCAGGACGTCTCCACCTGGACGCCGGGCTCGGGCGGCGGCTGGCAGAAGCTGTCGACCACCTTCACCACCGGCCCGAACACCACCCAGGTCACCGTCTACACCCACGGCTGGTACGGCCAGCCGGCCTACACCGTCGACGAGTTCAGCGTCTTCGGCCCGGACGGAGGCGGCCCCACCGACCCCGGTCCGAGCCTGCCGGGCGCGCCCGCGGGGGCCGCCGTTTCCGGCCAGAGCCAGAACGGGCTCACCCTTTCGTGGAACGCGGTCAGCGGGGCGAGCGGCTATCACGTCTACCAGGACGGCGTGCGCGTCCAGACGGCGGCGAACACCTCCACGCCCGTCACCGGGCTCGCGCCCGGCACCTCGTACTCCTTCCAGGTGAGCGCGTACAACGCGGCCGGGGAGGGCCCCAAGTCGGCACCGGTCACCGGCACCACCACCGGGGGCGGCGGACCGAACCCGAACCCGTCGGTGCCCAAGCACGCGCTGACCGGCTACTGGCAGAACTTCAACAACGGCGCGACCGTCCAGAAGCTCTCCGACGTCTCCGCGCAGTACGACATCATCGCCGTCTCCTTCGCCGACGCCACGGCCACGCCCGGCGCCATCACCTTCAACCTCGACTCGGCCGGCCTCGGCGGCTACACCGTGGCGCAGTTCAAGGCCGACGTAGCCGCGAAGAAGGCCGCCGGAAAGTCGGTCATCCTCTCCATCGGCGGCGAGAAGGGCACGATCTCGGTCAACGACTCCGCCTCGGCGGCCAATCTGGCCAACTCCGCCTGGGCGCTGATGCAGGAGTACGGCTTCAACGGGATCGACATCGACCTGGAGAACGGCCTCAACCCGACCTACATGACGCAGGCGCTGCGCGCCCTGTCGGCGAAGGCGGGCTCCTCCCTGGTCCTGACCATGGCCCCGCAGACCATCGACATGCAGTCCACGCAGGGCGGCTACTTCAAGACGGCGCTTGCCGTGAAGGACATCCTGACGGTCGTGAACATGCAGTACTACAACAGCGGCGCGATGAACGGCTGCGACGGCAAGGTCTACTCCCAGGGCTCGGTGGACTTCCTGACGGCGCTGGCCTGCATCCAGTTGGAGGGCGGCCTCGACCCCTCGCAGGTGGGGATCGGCGTCCCGGCCTCGCCGAGCGGGGCGGGCAGCGGCTACGTCTCCCCGACCGTCGTGAACAACGCCCTGGACTGCCTGGCCAGGGGCACGGGCTGCGGGTCCTTCAAGCCGTCGAAGACCTACCCCTCGCTGCGCGGGGCGATGACCTGGTCGACCAACTGGGACGCCAAGGCGGGTAGCACCTGGTCCAACGCGGTGGGTCCGAAGGTCCACGGGCTGCCGTAGGCGGTAGAGGTGTGGGGGTGGCTGATTCGGTCCGGTGAGCCCGCCGGATACCCCCGGGGCTATTGACCGGGACATGCCACGAGAGCACGCTGTGCGCGTCCGCACGGCTACCCCCACACTCCCACCCAGGAGAACGCATGCGGCTCCACACCCGCCGGAGGGCCGCCGTCACGGCGGCCCTGCTGGCGCTCGCGCTCGGCGCACCCGCCTACGGCCTGAGCGCGACGGCAGCACCCCCGCCCACCCCGTCCACGGCGACGCAGGACGAGGCGATCGCCCAGTACGAGATCCAGGGCCCCTCCACGGCAGCCGAACGCACGGCCCTGCTGCGCACCGGGGCCTCGATCGACGAGGTGGACGCCCGCTCGGTCGTCGTCAGCGCCGACCCCATGCAGGCCAAGAGCCTGCGCGCGCTGGGGTACGCGCTCACCCCGCTGCCCGGCCCGCCGGACCGCAGCGAGCGCGGCGTCGCGGCGGCCCCGATGGACTTCCCCTCGGCCGACTCCAGGTACCACAACTACGCCGAGGCGAACGCGGAGATCGACCAGCGCATCGCCCAGTACCCCGGGATCATGAGCAAGCGGGTCATCGGGAAGTCGTACCAGGGCCGCGACCTCATCGCCATCAAGATCAGCGACAACGTCGGCACGGACGAGGCCGAACCCGAGGTGCTCTTCACGGCCCACCAGCACGCCCGCGAGCACCTCACCGTGGAAATGGCCCTGTACCTGCTCAAGGAGTTCGGCTCCAAGTACGGCAGCGAGAGCCGGATCACGAACATGGTCGACCAGCGGGAGATCTGGATCGTCCCCGACCTCAACCCGGACGGCGGCGAGTACGACATCGCCACCGGCTCCTACCGGTCCTGGCGCAAGAACCGCCAGCCCAACAGCGGCTCCTCGTACGTGGGCACCGACGAGAACCGCAACTGGAACTACAAGTGGGGCTGCTGCGGCGGCTCCAGCAGCAGCAAGAGCTCCGAGACCTACCGCGGGCCGGCCGCCGAGTCCGCACCCGAGGTCAAGGTGGTCTCCGACTTCGTCCGCAGCCGGGTGGTCGGCGGCAAGCAGCAGATCACGGCCGCCATCGACTTCCACACGTACAGCGAACTGGTGCTGTGGCCGTTCGGCTACACGTACAACGACACCGCGCCGGGCCTGACGGCCGACGACCTCGCCGCGTACAAGAAGATCGGCACGAACATGGCCGCGAGCAACGGCTACACGCCCGAACAGTCGAGCGACCTGTACATCACCGACGGCACCATCGACGACTGGCTGTGGGGCAACCAGAAGATCTTCGCCTACACCTTCGAGATGTACCCGGCGAACGGCGGCGGCGGCTTCTACCCGCCCGACGAGGTCATCGACCGCGAGACGGCGCGCAACAAGGAAGCGGTGCTCCAGCTCCTGGAGAACGCGGACTGCATGTACCGCTCCATCGGCAAGGAAGCCCAGTACTGCGCCTAGCCGGCGCGCACGCCGGGCCGGGGCGCCCCACCGCCAGGGGGGCGCCCCCTTCGCCCGCGGCTCAGCCGAGTACGGCGAGGGCGTCGATCTCGATCACCAGACCGGCGGGCAGGCCGACGTACACCGTGGTGCGCGCGGAGGGGACCTTGACGCCCTGCTCGTCGAAGTAGGCGTTGTAGATCTCGTTCATCTCGGCGAAGTGGCCGGTGTCGGTCAGGTACACGCGGATCATCACCACGTCGTCCCAGCTCGCGCCGCCGGCCTCCAGTACGGAGCGGACGTTCTCCAGCGTCTGGAGGGTCTGCTCGCGCAGCGTCGGCCCGGCGGTGGTGGGCGGCTGCCCCTCGACGTGCGGCAGGTAGCCGACCTGGCCGGCCACCTGGAGGATGTTGCCCTTGCGGACGCCGTGCGAGAACTTCGCGGGCGGGGCGGGGTGGGAGTCGGGGGTGACGGCGGTCTTCTCGCTCACGGAGGGGTCCTCTGCGGTCGTATCGGTACGGGGGTGATTCCCCCCGCTGATGGTGTCAGCGGGGCGGCCCCCGCGTGCTCCCTGTTCGACCGGTTCGCGAGGACGGGCTACCGCTGCGCGGGCTTGCTCCCCGCCCCTCCCTTCGCCCGTTCCCCGGGGCTCCGCCCCAGACCCCTTCCTGGGGGCTCCGCCCCCGCACCCCCGCGCCTCAAACGCCGGCGGGGCTGGAAATTCGCTGCGCGAATCCAGCCCGCGCTGCGTTTGAGCGCACCGGGCGCGGAGCGCACGGTATCGGGGTCCGGGGCGGAGCCCCGGGGAACGGTGGAAGGGCGGGTAGGGGACGGCCCCGCGCAGCGGACGCCGCACCGCCCGGCGGAACCGGGGCCGCGTTGACCCTCGTCCCCCCGGGTGTTAGACCACAGGCACACCGCACAGCGCATCCGCACCACCCCAGGAGGACCCCATGGCCAGCGACGCAGTCCGACGGCTCGCCGACGAACCGGTCGACCACCGGTTCAAGGGCCTGCCCCCGGACGCCCAGCCGGCGGGCCTCACCGTCGGAGAGCTGGCCGCGCAGGGGCGGGACCTCTACACCGGCGGGTTCACCACCCCCGTCCTCACCCTCGACGCCGACGCGCTCGCGCACAACCTCACCGTGCTCGGCGAGTACTCCGCCCGCCACGGCCTCGCCTTCGCGCCCCACGGCAAGACCTGCATGGCCCCGCAGCTCTTCGAGCGCCAGCTCGCGCACGGCGCCTGGGGCATCACCGCCGCCGTGCCCCACCAGGCCCGCGTCTACCGCGCCTTCGGGATCCCGCGCATCTTCCTCGCCAACGAGCTCGTCGACCCCGCCGCCCTGCGCTGGGTCGCCGCCGAGCTCGTCGCCGACCCCGGATTCCGGTTCGTCTGCTACGTCGACTCCGTACGCGGGGTCCGGCTCATGGACCGGGCCCTCCAGGGCCGCGGCGCCGTACTCGACGTGGTCGTCGAACTCGGGGCCGGCGAGGGGGCGCGCACGGGGGCCCGTACCGACGAGGACTGCCGGGCCGTCGCCGACGCCGTCGCCGCCACCGACACCCTGCGCCTCGTCGGCATCGCCGGCTACGAGGCCGAGGTGCCCGACGCCGACCCGGAGAAGGTGCACGCCTGGCTGCGCCGGCTCACCGGGCTCGCCGCCGAGTTCGACAAGGCCGGGCGGTTCGGCCCCGACGTCGAGGAGATCGTCGTCAGCGCCGGCGGCTCCGCCTGGTTCGACGCCGTCGCCGACGTGTTCGGGGAACTGCCCGAGCTGTCCCGGCCCGTACTGAAACTGCTGCGCTCCGGGGCGTACGTCTCCCACGACCACGGCTGGTACGGCCGCCTGACCCCCTTCAACCGGGTCCCGGAGGAAGGCGGACTGCGCCCCGCCTTCCGGCTCTGGACGCAGGTCGTCTCCCGCCCCTCCCCCACCCAGGCCTTCGTCAACGCCGGCAAGCGCGACATCGCCTACGACCTCGGGCTGCCCGAGGCCGAGCTGGTCCGCGACGCCCTCGACGGCACCGAGCGGCCCGCCACCGGCATCCGCGTCGTCAAGCTCTCCGACCAGCACGCCTGGCTGGAGACCGGCTCCGCCGAGGACGTACAGGTCGGCGACTGGGTGGCGCTCGGCATGTCGCACCCCTGCACCATCTTCGAGAAGTGGCCGCTGATCCCGGTCGTGGAAGCCGACGGCACGGTCACCGAGTACGTCCGGACGTTCTTCTAGCCGTGGACCTCGTCATCCGGGGCGCCCGTGTCGTCGACGGCACGGGCGGGCCCTCGTACACCGCGGACGTCGCCGTGCACGAGGGCCGGATCGCCGCCATCGGCAGGATCCCGGCCGGCGGACGGCGGACCGTCGACGCCCACGGGCTGGCCCTGGCCCCCGGGTTCGTGGACATGCACGCCCACAGCGACCTCGCACTGCTCCGCGACCCGGACCACACCGCCAAGGCCGCCCAGGGCGTCACCCTCGAAGTCCTCGGCCAGGACGGCCTGTCCTACGCGCCCGCCGACGCACGCACCCTGGTCGGCGTACGGACCGCCATCGCCGGCTGGAACGGCCCCGGGGACGACGTCGACTTCGACTGGCGGACCGTCGGCGAGTACCTCGACCGGCTCGACCGCGCCCACGGCGGACGCGGCATCGCCGTCAACGCCGCCTACCTCGTGCCCCAGGGCACCGTCCGCGCGTACGCCCTCGGCTGGGACGACCGCCCCGCCACCCCGGCCGAACTCGACCGGATGCGGCAGCTCGTCGCCGAAGGGCTGGAACAGGGCGCCGTCGGCATGTCGTCCGGCCTCACCTACACCCCCGGCATGTACGCCACCGGCGCCGAACTCACCGAACTGTGCAAGGTGGTGGCCCGGTACGGCGGCTACTACTGCCCGCACCACCGCTCGTACGGGCGCGGCGCGCTCGCCGCCTACACCGAGATGCTCACCCTGACCCGCGAGGCCGGCTGCGCCCTGCACCTGGCGCACGCCACCATGAACTTCCGGGAGAACGAGGGCCGGGCCCCCGAACTGCTGGCCCTGCTGGACGCGGCCCTCGCCGACGGCGCCGACGTCACCCTCGACAGCTACCCGTACACCCCCGGCTGCACCACCCTCGCCGCACTGCTCCCCGGCTGGGCCCACGAGGGCGGCCCCGAGGCCCTGCTGGCGCGGCTGCGCGACGAGGACACCGCCGCCCGGATCCGGTGGGCGCTGGAGGTGGAGGGCTCCGACGGCTGCCACGGGGTGCCGGTGGACTGGGCGGCCGTCGAGGTCTCCGGGACGAACGACCCCGCGTACGGCGGCCACGTCGGCACG
The DNA here is from genome assembly GCF_055593565.1 of Streptomyces sp. NPDC040718. NCBI lineage: Bacteria > Bacillati > Actinomycetota > Actinomycetes > Kitasatosporales > Streptomycetaceae > Streptomyces > Streptomyces sp. NPDC040718. The sequence continues at coordinate 786,497 of NZ_JBVIXO010000001.1, forward strand.
CGCCTCGACGGCTGGGAGACCGCGCGGCGGCTGCTGATCGGCGACCGGCTCGGGCCGACCGTCCTCCAGCACGTCGGCCACGAGGAGAACGTCCGGGCGATCATGCGCCACCCCGTCCACACCGGCGGCTCCGACGGCATCCTGCACGGCGCGAAGCCGCACCCGCGCGCGTACGGCACCTTCCCGCACTACCTCGGCCGCTACGTGCGCGAGTTGGGCGTGCTGTCCCTGGAGGAGTGCGTGGCCCACCTGTCGGGCCGCCCGGCGGCACGGCTGCGGCTGCCCGACCGGGGGCTGGTCCGCGAGGGCCTCCGCGCCGACCTGGTCCTCTTCGACCCGGACACCGTCGCGGCCGGGTCCACGTACGAGCGGCCGCGCGCGCTGCCGACGGGGATCCCGTACGTACTGGTCGACGGACGGTTCGTCATGCGGGACGGGAAGCGGACGGACGTCCTCGCCGGCCGGGCGGTCCGCAGAACCCCCTTCACGGGGTAGGACTTTGGCCCCCTCGGGCGTTCACGGCCTGCACATACGATGAACTGCATGGCCGTCTTCCTCCTCCCCGCCCTCCTCTTCCTCGCCTTCTGCGTGAGCGCCTTCAAGGACCGCCGGCGCTTCAGCAACGCGGTACTGCTCGGCCTGACCTGCATCACGCTGTTGGCGGCGCTGCTCTTCAAGGTGGCGTCCCTGCCTCCGTGGGCGGCCCTGACGATCTTCGCCCTGGCCTTCGCCGGGCCCGTGCTCGGCACGATGGCGATCGGCGGCTTCCTGATCGCCAACGGGGTCACGATGATCCGCAAGGAGGGGCGCCGCCCGGCCAACCTGCTGTCGATGCTGGCGGGGCTCGGCATCTTCGGGATGATCGCGCTGCTGATCGCCGTCCCGATGTTCCACTCCACCGTCCTGACCGGCATGGCCACGACGCTGACCCTGGTCGTCGGCTACGTCGCCTTCATCTTCCTCTGCTTCCTCGGGTACGCCTTCCTCTACGGCCGGATCAAGGTGCGCGGGGACGTCGACCACGTGGTCATGCTGGGCTCCGGCCTGATCGGCGGGGACCGGGTGCCGCCGCTGCTGGCCTCGCGGCTGCGCAAGGGGAAGCAGATCTACGAGGCCCAGCTCGCCCGCGGCTCGCGCCCGCCGGTGCTGCTCACCTCGGGCGGCAAGGGCTCCGACGAGAGGGTCTCCGAGGCGCGGGCCATGGCCGACTGGCTGATCGCGGAGGGCGTCCCGGCGGAGCACGTGAAGCTGGAGGAGAACTCCGCGACGACCGAGGAGAACATGCTCTTCTCGAAGGGCATCATGCTGGCGGACGAGCCGGGCTACCGGTGCGTGGTCGTCACCAACAACTTCCACGCCTTCCGGGCCGCGATGCTGGCCCGCAAGACGGGGGTCAACGGGCAGGTGGTCGGCTCGCCGACGGCCCGCTACTTCCTGCCGAGCGCCACGCTGCGCGAGTTCGTCGCGGTGTTCTGGGAGCACCGGGTGGTGAACCTGTCGATCTGTGGCGCGCTGGTCGCGATCGGCGCCCTGGCCACCCTGGCGGCCGTGCTCTAGGCAACGTCGTGCGGGGGTGCCGGGACGCCCCCCTTGGTCGTCACGGCACCCCCTGCTCGCGGGTCCCCCGCGGTTGGGGCCTCGGTTTCCGGTTACAGCTTCTGCCAGAGCGCCGGGACCACCGACGGCTCCCAGCCCGTCTGGGCCTGGTGGCCCTGGAGGCAGCGGTAGCCCGCGCCGCCGTACGTGACCGTGTCCCCGGCGGCGTAGACGGTGCCGGCCTTCCAGGTGCCGCCGGGCTGCGGGTCCTCGGGGCCGGGGCCGGGGCCCGGGTCGGAGCCGGTGACCTTGAGGGCCAGCCCGTACGCGGACAGGATCGGGTTCAGCGGCTGGAAGAAGGTGGTGCCGCCGCCGGTGCAGTCGCCGGAGCCGCCCGAGGTCACGCCCTGGGCCTGGCTGCCGGAGATGTAGGAGCCCCCGGAATCGCCGGGCTCGGCGCAGACCGTGGTGCGGGTGACGCCCGAGATGGTGCCCTCGGGGTAGGTGACGCTGGTGTTGTGCTGCTGGACGGTTCCGCAGTGCCAGCCGGTGGTGGACCCGGAGCGGCAGACGGAGGAGCCGACGGGCTGCAGGACGGAGCCGGTGACCTGGACGTTCGCCCCGCCGCTGCCCTTGACGTACGGGGTGGCGGTCCAGTTGGCGTCGGCGGCGACCCAGGCCATGTCGTTGCCCGGGAAGACGGACGCCTGGAACGAGCCCTGCGCGACCTGGTTGAAGCCGCTGGTGCTGGTGCCGGCGCGGCCGCAGTGGCCGGCGGTGGCGAAGCCCTGCGTGGTGCCCCTGGTGACCGGGAAGCCGACGGAGCAGCGGCCCCGGCCGTTCATGTAGTACGCGTCCCCGCCGCGCAGGTCGTACAGCGGGCGCGGGGCCTTCTCGGCGGCGGTGCGCACGACCGTGGCGAGGGCGGGGTCGGTGCCGGTGGCGGCCAGCAGCGCGGCGGCCGCGCCGGGCCGGGTCTCCTCGACGACGAGGGCGTTGCCGCGCGGGTCGACGTAGCGGACGGGCGTCTCGGCGGTGGCGGCCCGGTCCAGGCGGGCCTTCGCGGAGTCCAGGTCGGCCAGGGAGCGGGCGACCAGCTTCGGCTTCGCCCCGGCCGCGCGTATCGCGGCGGCGTCGGCGGCGCGGGTGGTGGCCACGGTCAGGGTGGCGGAGTCGGCCCCCTCGACCCAGGCGCCCGCGAAGGCGGCGCCGAGCCGGGCGTTCAGCCGGGCGGCGGTGGCTCCCGCCTCGGCCTCGTGGGCCAGCCGGTCCTTGGCCTGCGTGGGGGTCAGGCCGAGGTCGCGCTGGAGGGCGGTGAGCAGCTCGGCGGGTGCGTCGCCGGGGCGCAGGGTGGCCGTCGCGGACTTCTGCGGGGCGGCCGGGTCCGCGGTGGGGGTGGCGGCCCCGGCGGCGGTGGTGCCGGCCAGCAGCAGCCCGGCGGCGGCCAGGGCGGTACACGCCGCGCGGGCGTGTCGCTTGAGCATGGTGGATCTCCTCGGTTCAGTGGGGGTCACCGAAACCGTAGGAATCCGAACCGGCTTGCGGGAGCTCCCGGTTGGCCCCTCCCCCGGTGTTATGGCCGGCCGTCCCCGGCACCCGAGGTGCGTTCATGGGGCGGGGGCCGCAGGATGGGGGCCTGGGGGGGCACGGTAGGAGGTATCCGATGGACAGTGAACCCAACGAGCAGCCCACCCGGTCGGACCGGCTCTTCACGGGTGGAGAGCGCGCGTACGACCCCGAGGACCTGGTGATGGCGACCGGCCACGACCCGACTCCGGAGCGGGTCGAAGCGGCGCGGAAGCTGATCGAGAAGGAGGGCCCGCAGGTCATCGAGCGCTACCTCCCGTAGCGCCCGCCCGGCCGAAGGCTGCCGAACCCCCACGACCCCGGGGCCGCCCCCGGGGCCGCGGCGCGCCCCCTCCAGCCCCGCCGGCGTCGAGGCGCGGGGTCCTCGGCGACCGCCCGGTTCTTCGTCAACACCGCCGACGACCCGGCGCCGGACCACACCGCCCCGGCCCCGGCCGGGTGGGGCTACGCCTCTTCGGGACGGTGAGCGGCGGTCAGGACGTGGTGGACTCCATCGCCGCCGTCCGCACCGGTCGCGCGGGCGGGCACGGTGACGTCCCGCTGGTCCCGGTGGTGATCGGGAGGGCGACGGCCGGCTGGGTGACGGCCCCCGCCGACCTGGCCAGCGCGTCCGCGTGCGCGGACCGGGCGTGCGCCAGTACGCCCGGCGCCCGGGTCGCGGCCGGCGCCGCCGGGTGCCAGCCCAGCAGGTGCCGCCAGACGAGGGGGCTCCCGGCGAGCGGCCGGGCCACCACGCCGGGGGTGGCGGGGAACGTGGCCCGGCACAGCCCGACGGCGCGGCCGACCTGGACCAGGTGCACGCAGGAGGCGGTGTCGGTCTCGTAGACGCAGGCGGGGGTGAACCCGGCGCGGACGCAGGCCGCGGCGAAGCAGTCCCCGAAGCACCCGTCTCCCGGTACGTCGGTCCACGCCTCGGCGGCCAGCTCCGCCAGCTCGATCCGCGCCCGGTGGGCGAGCGGGTGGTCCTCGGCCAGCATCACGTGGACCGGGTCCCGGGCCACCTCCAGCCAGGCGAGCCGCCCGGGCTCGGGCGGGGCGCTCTCGCCGCAGGCCCCGACCAGCGCGAAGTCCAGCCGGCCCGCGGCCACGCCCTGGGCGATCTCCCGTTCCGACCAGGACGTGTACGTGGTCACGGGCATCCCGGGCTCCTGGTGGGCGATCCGGTCGACGAGCCCGCCGAGCAGCGGCCCGTGGGTGCCGCCGAGCCGGTAGCCGGCCGCACCGCTCCGGGCGAAGCGCAGCGCCTCCTCCTGGAGCTCGGACAGCGCGGGAAGCAGTACCCGGGCCCGCTCCAGCACCAGCTCGCCGAGCGCGGTGGTCCGTACGCCGTCCCGGCCGCGTGCGAAGAGTTCGCCGCCCAGGGCCCGCTCGATCCGCTTGAGCTGGCCGCTCAGGGCGGGTTGCGCGAGCCCGAGGGCGGTGGCGGCGCGGGTCAGGCTGCCCGCGTCGGCGACGGCCCTGACGATCTTGAGGTGCCTCAGCTCCAGATCCATGCCCCGAGCTTGGTCCAGACCTGCGAGCGTGCGCTACGGGTCCGGCGCATCCAGAATCGGTAAAGGCTCGTTAGCGCTCCGGGGGACGCCCTACGGAGGTCAGATGAACAGTGTTGCCGCGCCGCCAGCCCCGGTCACCCCGGTCTCCCCGGTCGACTGGGACCACCCGACGGACCCGCGCCCCGGGCCGCGGCTCGACCACGTACGGACCTACGTGGCGAGCGGCGGCACCGACGGCCACCTGTGGCACGGGGTCCCGACCCTGCTCCTGACCACCCTCGACCGCGCCACGGGCCGGGCGGTGCGCACGCCGCTGGTCTACGCCGAGGACGAGGGCCGGTACCTGGTCGTCGCCGCCGGCTCGGGCGGGCCCCGCCACCCCGCCTGGTACGACAACCTGACCGCACACTCCCAGGTCCGCCTCCAGGTGGGCCCCCGGACCATCACGGCGTGGGCGCGCACGGCGGACGAGGTGGAGCGGGAGACGTACTGGGAGGCCCTGACGGCACTGTGGCCGCCCTTGGAGGAGTACCAGGCGCTCGCGTGGCCCCGGGAGCTCCCGCTGGTCATCGTGGAGGGGTGACGGGCAGCCCCGGCCCTCCGCGGCGGCGAATCGATCCGCCGCCGGCCCCCTCGCGCCGGACCTGCTGCCGGACGGCTTCGAGCGGCTCCGCGGACGGGGCCGGACCTCGGCCCGGCAGGTCCTACGCGGCGGGCTGCTCGGCCGGGGCGGCGACGGCGGTGTAGGTGCGGCCGGCGACGGTGTACTCGCCGAGCGGGGTCATGCCGAAGGCGTCGACGTGCACCCGCCAGGAGGGGGCGTTGCCCGCCTCGATGAAGGCGACCAGCACCTCGGCGCGCCCCGCCGAGGCCTCGACCGCCATGCCGAACAGGCCCCGGGCCACGCCGTGCCCGCGGAAGGCGGCGTCGACCACGACCGGCCCGTACAGCAGCCACGGCACCTCGCTCAGCGGCCGGCCCCTCCAGGTGAGGGCCGACTGGGCGCGCAGCAGCCCGCGGACCGCCTCCGGCGGGGCGGCCATGTCCTCCGCGACCGACAGCGCGAGCAGCCCGGCGATCCGCCCGTGCCCGGCGTCGGCCACGAGCAGCTCCCCGTCCCGGGCCATACCGCGCAGGGTGTCGATGCCGAAGGCACCCTGTACGAAGCCCTGCGCGGCCCGCTGCTCCTCGGTGAGGGCGTCGTGGTGGTTGGCGGCGAACAGCCGGGCCATGGCGGGCGCGTCGGCCTCGGCGGCGTATCGGAAGCGCATGCGGCGATGCTGTCACGCACACCCCGCCCCGTCCCCCGCCGACAGGCTCGGGATGTCACCTCACGCGTGGTCGTACACCGTCACGGCCACGTCCCGCGCGCAGAGCGCCTCGGTGATCAGCGGTTCGACACGGGACCACTTGCCGCCGGCGAGCCCGCACCCGATGCGGGGCATGTGGACGCTCGCCCCCAGCTCCAGGGCGTGGGCCGCCAGCGCGCCGAGACAGCGCTCGACGGCGTCGTAGCGGATGGGCGGGCCGCCGCTGCCGGTGCGTATCCCGCGCTGGCCCACCATGTTGGCCACCCACACGTCGGGCTTCACCCGCACCACCTGCACGGCGCCGAGCCCGAAGTCGTTGCCGCTGCGCCCGCGGTGCCAGGCCCTGAACGCGGCTTCCGGCTCGGGCCAGCGCCGGGAGAGGGCGACCACGAAGCCCTTCCCCCAGCCGCCTATGTCGTTGCAGACGTGCGCGATCAGCTTGGGGCCCTTGGCCTGCGGACTCGTCGCGTCCCCGGAAATGATCGTGAGCGGCTTCATGCACCCACGGTAGGCGGCGGCACTGACAACGGCCCCGGCCCGGCTCAGCGGTTGGTGTTCAGGAAGCCGATGACGACCGCGCCCCACCAGCAGGCCTGGGAGACCAGGGCGGTGGTGCCGCCCCAGAGGAGGAGGCCGCGGCCGACTTCGCCCGTGGCGGCTTCGAGGCGGCGGCCCAGGAGGCCCGCCTGGAGACCGTTGACGGTCAGCAGGGCGACCAGGCCGATCTTGGCGAGGGTCAGCGGGGAGCTCAGGTCGGGGTGAAGCATCAGGCCGCTCACCACGAGGCCGCCGAGGCCGGCCCAGATCGGGACGTGGAGGCGGGAGGTCGCGGTGACGACCTCCGCCAGGCCGCAGCGGCCGGTGGCCCACAGCAGGCCGTAGTAGTCGGCGGACAGCACCGCGCCGAAGCCCAGCACCAGCGAGGCCAGGTGCGCGAACAGCGCGGCGGAGTGCATGGCCGCGTCGGCCTGCACGTGGAGCGAGCACCACAGGCCCGCCGCCAGGACGACCAGTGCGCAGAGGGCCCCCGCCGCCACGGTCCACCACGAGTCGTACAGGCGGACGGGGCGGGGGGAGAGTCTGGCTGCCGGGGAGGACATGGGCGGGCTCCGGGATGAGGGGCGCCGCTCCGTCGGCCGCGCCAAAGCAAGGTAAGGCTCACCTAAAGACCCTCTGCCGTCAATCCGGGTCCACGGGCCGGAACCGTGACCCCGGACACAGGCCCGGCCGGGCCCCGGAAGCCGCTCAGGGCGGCTCGGGCGCGTATCGACGCGCCGCTTCAGCCGCTTGGCGACGGCGCGGCTCCAGGTGCCGGGCATCTCCGGCGCGGGGGGGCGGACTCGGGGCGATCCGGCGCCCCCGCCCGGGGTGACGAGCGCAACACATGGGGCGGAGGGCTCCGGCCCGTTCATCCGATCCGCAGGCGGGACGGGGGCCGGGCCGCCGTTTCAAAGGGTGGACGGGGGCGCCACCCCTACATCGCGCGAAATGGGACATATCGCTCGGTGGATTTCCGCCGGAACGGTCGAGCGGGCGGGCGGACGTGCCCGTAAGCTCCCGTCATGCAGGTGATCCAGTCAACGAAACTCGCCAATGTCTGCTACGAGATCCGCGGACCCGTCCTCGAAGAGGCGATGCGGCTCGAAGCGGCAGGTCATCGCATCCTCAAGCTGAACACCGGCAACCCCGCGGCCTTCGGCTTCGAGTGCCCGCCGGAGATCCTCGAGGACATGCTCCGCAACCTGGGCAACGCCCACGGCTACGGGGACGCGAAGGGCCTGCTGTCGGCGCGGCGCGCGGTCATGCAGCACTACCAGACCAAGGGCATCCACCTGGACGTCGAGGACATCTACCTCGGCAACGGCGTCTCCGAGCTGATCCAGATGTCGATGCAGGCGCTGCTGGACGACGGCGACGAGGTGCTGGTCCCCGCCCCGGACTACCCGCTGTGGACCGCGTCGGTCTCCCTGGCCGGCGGCACCGCCGTTCACTACCGCTGCGACGAGCAGTCCGACTGGATGCCCGACCTCGCCGACATCGAGCGCAAGGTCACCGACCGCACGCGCGCGATCGTGATCATCAACCCGAACAACCCGACCGGCGCCGTCTACGACGACGAGATGCTGCGGGGCCTGACGGACATCGCCCGCCGGCACAACCTGGTGGTCTGCTCCGACGAGATCTACGACCGGATCCTCTACGACGGCACCACGCACACGAACACCGCCGCGATCGCCCCGGACCTGCTGACGCTCACGTTCAACGGCCTGTCCAAGAACTACCGGGTCGCCGGCTACCGGGCGGGCTGGATGGCGGTCTGCGGGCCGAAGAAGCACGCCTCGTCGTACATCGAGGGCCTGACGATCCTGGCCAACATGCGCCTGTGCGCGAACATGCCCTCGCAGCACGCCGTGGCCACGGCGCTGGGCGGGCGGCAGTCGATCGCCGACCTGGTGCTGCCGGGCGGGCGGCTGCTGGAGCAGCGCGACACGGCGTACGACCTGCTGACGCAGATCCCGGGCATCACGTGCGTGAAGCCGAAGGGCGCGCTGTACCTGTTCCCGAAGCTGGACCCGGCGGTCTACAAGGTCAAGGACGACCGGCAGATGGTCCTCGACCTGCTGCGGGCCGAGAAGATCATGGTGGTGCACGGCACGGGCTTCAACTGGCCCGAGCCCGACCACTTCCGCATCGTGACCCTGCCCAACGCGAAGGACCTCGCGGACGCCGTGACCCGGATCGGCCGCTTCCTGGACGGGTACGGGCAGCCGTAGGGCCGCTCGGTCCCCTCCACTCCCACTCGCGGTTCCGCTCCCGGTTGCGCTCTCCCGCTCCCGGTTCCGCTCCCGGTTGCGCTCTCCCGCTCCCGGTTCCGCTCCCGGTTCCACTCCCGCTCTACCAAGATTCAGCTCAACCTTAGACCGGTTCCAATGTAGGATGGCCTCCTGACCACGCAGGAGGCCTCCTCATGTACGAACCGAGCCGCCCCAAGTCGGTCGTCCACCGGATGGACGCCGGCCGCACCGACACCGTCGCGTACCCGCAGAGCAGCCGGGGCGAAGCCCTCGACATCCAGCTCGCCGGTCACCTCGCCGCGCTGCTCGCCGTCACCGACGAGCTCGGCCTCGACGACGATGCCGTACGCATCGCCGCCCAGGTGACCCGCCTGCGCGGGTCGAACCCCGCCCGCGTCGCCCACCCCGCCCTGGCCGACGGCGCCGACGCCCGCACCCTCCACCGCCGCGCCCGCGACCTGGCCGCCCGCGCCCTGCTCGTCGCCGCGTCCCGCGCCGACACCGCCGCGGCGATCCTCGCGGCCCAGCGCATGGACGCCCACACCGCCGCCCTCGAAGCCCCCGACCGGGCCGGCGCCCACTGACCGGCCCCGGTCCGGGACCGCGCAGGCTCCGGACCGGGCGCCATGGCTTCGCTCGGGAGGGCGGGGTTCCGGTGCGGGTTCTCCGCTCGGGCCCGCTACCTCCCCCTCGACCCCCCGGGCCCGGGCGGTGGTTGCCCACCCGCCTCCCTGGATGCGGGCCGGTGGGGTGGGGAGCGGTAGTCCCTGGGGCGGTGTCAGGGTTGGTTTGGGGGTTTCCCGTCAGTCCCATCGTCCTTCCGTGTCGTGCCGGTCCCTCAAGGGCGCTCCTTCGTCGCGTCGCTACGCGATGGCCTTCGGCCACCCTTGACCGACCGACCCGCCCCGGAAAGCCGAAAGACTGCCGGGAAGCCCCCAAAAGAACGGTCACCGGGCAGGAGGAGAGGAACGGGTCTCTCAGCGATGAGACGAGGGGCCGGGCGTCGGCCCGCCTGGCATCCGGGCCCGCTCATGCCCAAGCGGAGCGCCCAGGCGCAGCAGATCGCTACGCGCTCCTCTGATCTCGGCGGCTGACAGCCGTCTGTGGCTGGTCCAGGGCGGGTTCGACGTTGGTGGCGGCGGTGGTGAACTCGCGGCCCGAGGCGTTGCGGATGTAGGCGAGCTCCATCCAGCGCTCGATGCCGGTGTCCGAGACGTTCTCGTTGATCACGGCCATGAGGACGCCTTCGGTGCCGGAGGCGATGTCGCGGACGCGTCGGCGGAGGAGGCGGTGGGGGACGTACTCGTAGCACTCACTCATCGGACGCTCCCCCGAACGTGCCGAGGAAGCGCTCGCAGCCGGCTTGGGCACGGTCCAGCAGCTCCGCGCTGGGCTCGCCCAGTCCCCGAGCCCTGTGCAAGGGAGCGTCGAAGGAGCCGAACGTCGAGTTGGGCATGCAACCCCCATCGACACCAGACGTTGCCATGTCTGCACCTCTCGGTAGTCTCGTCGCCGTTTCATTTGCCACAACACCCAGGAAAGCGGCGAGAGTCGCGAACTTCCACGGCATCCATGCGGCAGGCTTGATGCAGATCCGTGCACGGAACCCAAGAGGGCCAGAGGCACAAGACGAGGTCGTATGGGATTGACAGAACGGCGCAAGACCCTGGGTTACAGTCAGGAGAAATTGGCCGAGTTGCTTGGCGTGGACCGCACAACGGTCGGACGCTGGGAGAGCGGCAAGATCGCACCGCAGCCGCATCAGCGGTCATCCTTGGCGGGCGCCCTGGAAATCAGCCTCCAAGAGCTGGAAGCCCTGCTGTCACCGTCACGAACAACAGAGCGGGGGGCTTCACCCCAAAAGTCCAGCGACCACCCGAGCGCGGGAGACCCCGACGACATGATCCGCCGCGAATTCCTCCGCATACTCACCGTCAGCGGCGCGCTGACGGTCCTTCCACTCGACGAGGCGGAGGCACTGGCCGACGGTGTACACCGGGGCAATCCAGCGGACTTCAACCGGATGAACAGCCACCTCTGGCAGGTCTACCAACTCGCCCGGTCCAAGGGAACGGTCTACCCCATCGTCCGAGACCAGTTGGCTACGTTGAACGAGGCCTTGTCTGGGGGGCGGCACGGGAACTCTCTCCCCCTGCTCAAAGCAGCGGCCGACCTCTTCCAGCTGGCCGGTGAAGTAGCCTTCGACGCCAACCGATATTCGGACGCCGCAGCCTCGTATGCCTTGGCTGCATCCGTGAGCAGGGAGGCGGGGGCGTACGACCTCTGGGCTTGTGCACTCACACGTCACGCCTACGTGGATATTTCCGAGAGTCGGTACCGCGAGGCTACCGAGATCCTGCGTGTAGCGGAACGCGTCGCCGTCCGGGGGGACACGGCGCTGTCAACGCGTCACTGGGTCGCGTCCGTCCAGGCTGAGGCACACGCCGGCATGGGAAACCTGGTGGGGTGCGAGGAGGCCCTGGCCCGGGCCGACGAAGTTCAGCACCTTGCCAACGGCAGCTCTAACGGTGGGTGGCTCCGCTTCGATGGCACACGACTCTCAGAGGAACGCGGTGCCCGATACGTGCAACTCGGCCGTTTCGACCTGGCAGAGGAGACCCTGAAAGCAGCGCTGAATCAGAGCTCACTGGCGTTCGGGCACTCCTATCGGCGAAGAGGCGCGGTGCTGGCCGACCTGGCCGTGATCGGCGCCAAACGCCGGGATCCTGACCAGGTGGTCGCATACGCGAGTGAGGCGCTGGAACTTGCCCGAGCGTCATCATCTGGGTACATCGCCCGTAGACTCCGAAGCCTGTGCGACGAGTTCGGCCCTATGAGCCGAGACCACCGCGTGGCGGGGCTGGGGGCGGAGATCGCCGGGCTGAGGACACCGTGACGAGAGGGGTTGGCATGTCGCAGACCGAAGGTGCACGACTGTTCCGGGAGGCCTGGATCGCGGGGGTGCGGCAGCACTTCCCCGGTGAGCCGAAGGCCGGCTACGTGACGCCGTGGGACGACACGCCCCAGTGGGAGCGCGAGGCCGCTGGGGCCGTATACGCACAGGTGCGCCACTTCGTCGAGATCAGCGACGCCACCACCTCACGGCTCTCCAGGGAGCAGAAGGGCCGGTTCGTCGCCACCTGCTGGACCGCTCAGATGTACCGGCACTTCGAGGACCCGAAGCCGGGTTACGTGGCCGACTGGGCGGACCTTCCGTCCTGGCAGCAGCAGACGGACGCGGACATCTTCGAGGCCATCGAGAAGGCGCTCGGCTGACCGGAGGGACCCTGCCGGGGCCGGGGAGGCGGTCGGCGGGCTGTTCCACTCCACCTGCTGAGGGGATCAGCAGGGTGTCTCACGCGGGACGAGCCGCGAGCGACCAGGCTTGACCGAGGCGGCCGATCTGGCGGCCTGCTCGATCTTCGCGCAGGAGGCGGCACGGGCTTCCTGGTCGATCCGTGGCTCGTGTTCGGCGCGCAGCCCGGTCCGGCCGTGCCCGGCATGCCGGACGGACTCGCCGAGGACATGGACCATGATGGCGAACAGGTTCCCTGACCTGCTACGTCTCCACAAGTGCCGCCGGCTGGCATTGCGGTCGGCCCGCACGGGCGAAGCCAGGTAAGACAAGAGCGTTAGCGGACGGTAATGAAACGTTAGCAGCTCGGCTTACCGTACGCCTCGGAGATCACGCACTGCCTTGCGCAGCTCGATTCCGCCGGGAATTCCATTTCCCGCTGATTGGTCAGCTCTGGGAGCCGTGAGCAGCGAGCCCGCTTCGGCGTCGTGCCCATGGACTTCCCCAACTATCGCCAAGACGTCCTGAGCCTCTTGATCGACAGGAACTCCATCTAAAAGGGTTCGAACGCCTGGGCTACGGCCGGGCTGTCCTCGTAGACGTGGTGCGCGGCGAGCTCGCGGTAGTGGGCGGCCGCATCGGCCCGGGTGGACCGGTGGCGGATCCACGGCGTGTAGGTCCTACCGGACGGGCGCGGGCCGGCCCCGGCCGCCGGTGGGGTCGACGGCCGGACCCTCCTCGCCCTCGTCCCCGTCGTCGCAGTACGGGCACCACGGCGCCAGGCGGTTGTGCGTACGGCTCATCCAGCTGATCCCGACACCCATGACCAGCACGAGGCCCAGGAAGAAGTCCGACCTGCGCGCCGCGCCGTCCATGCCGACGGCGTCGTAGAGCAGGCCGGGGCTCAGGGCCAGGAGGGTGAGCAGCGCGACCAGCAGCAGGATCCGCCGCGGCGTCGATCCGCCCGCGACGTGGCTCACCCCCAGCGCCCGGTGCGACCAGCCGGCCCGGGCCGATTCCGCCGGGTTGAGCGGCAGCTCCATGACGCACTCCGCGCCCGGAGGCCCCGACCGGTGCCGGGCCCGCATCAGATGGGGGACGAGCAGCAGGAAGTGGCTGGCGCTGCCGACCACGTAGTTCGCGTACGTCCCGTGCGTCACCGCCAGGGCGACGATCACGACGGCGACCCCGAGCGCCTCCAGCGCGTTCCCGTAGTGACGGTGCCGCAGCCTGGAGGCCCGTCTGCGCCAGGTCGTCATGGAGCGACCACCTGGACGGCCTTCTCCGCCTCGCGCGGCACGAGGCGCACGGTCAGGTCGGTCTCCATGGCCTCGGCGACCCGGTGCAGGACGTCGAGGCTCGGCAGGCTCCTGGCCGCCTCCAGCCGCGAGACGTGCGGCTGCCTCATGCCGGCCGCCTCCGCCAGCTGTCGCTGCGACCAGCCGAGTTCCATCCGCCGGTCGTACACCGCCTGGGCGATCCGGTAGGCGAGGTCCCGCTCTTCGAGCTCGTCCGACTCATTCTTCCTTGGCATACCCCCAATGGTATGTATACCTTGAGCGGGATACCAGAGGGTGCCGCATCACCCCAGCGTGAAGGCCGAGTTGGCGGCTGCCCCGCCCGACGGAGGGAAGAAAAGATGCTCGAATTCCTCGCCCGCAACACCTTCCTGCGCCCCCTGTTCGCCACCACGAGCCTCGTACTCGCGCTCGTGCTGGCGGCTTCACAGCCCGAATACCGCACGCTGTGGATCGTGTCGGCGGCCTTCGGAAGCCTCGACCTGGCCCTCCAGGGCGTCACGGCCCTGCTCGGACGGCAGAAGGCCGCCGCATGACCATCGACCTGCTCGTCATCTACACGAACCGTCTCGAAGAGTGCCGCGACTTCTACGCGGGCCTCGGCCTCGACCTCGTACCGGAACGCCACGGCAACGGCCCGGACCACTACGCCGCGACCCTCGCCGACGGCAGTGTCCTGGAGCTCTACCCCGCCACCCGCCGCCCCGAGACGGGCTACCTGCGCCTCGGCCTGACGGCACCGCCGGCCGACTCCCCGGCCCGGCACACCCTGACCGACCCCGACGGCCGCACGGTCGTCCTGACCCGGAGCGAAGCCCCATGACCACCAAACCGGCCGCAGGCCGCCGAGATCCCGGAAGCGCGTAGCGACCTGACGCGCCCGGGTGGCCCGCAAGTCGCTCTGATCGACCTCTCGTGCGGGTAGTCGCGCCCCGGCTCGGAATCTCGACTCTTGAGGGCCCGGATGCCCGGGGGCCGGCGCCCGGCCCCGCCGTCCGTCCCTGACAGGCCCGTCCCTGCTCCTCTGGACCGTGCCGTTTCTTTGGGGGTTTCCCGGCAGTCTTTCGGCTTTCCGGGGCGGGCCGGTCGGTCAAGGGTCGCCGAAGGCGATCACGAAGTGACGCGACCGCAGGGAGCGCCCTTGAGGGACCGGCACGACACGGAAGGACGATGGGACTGACGGGAAACCCCCAAACCGGCTCTGACACCGCCCAAGGGGATACCGCTCCCCGGCCCGCCCGCACCACGAGCCTCACCCCACGTCCCCCGGCTCCCCCACCACCCCCGCCACTCCGCACCACACCCCCGCCCCCGGCGCCCACACCGGGCCGACGGCCTCGGGGCGGGCCGGGGGGCCGTCCGGGGTCAGGCCCGGGAGGCGGACCAGGGTGCGGGTCTCCCGGGCGTCCGGCAGCGACGGCGGCCGGTCGCGGAACTCGACCGTGGCGACGTACGAGCCCTCGCCCCGGGCCTCCAGGACCGCCACCGCGCGCCGGCTCGGCGGGTCGATCCGGCACCCGGTGACCCGTACCTCCGGCGGCGCGGCCGCACGGCCCGCCGGGCCGGAAGGGCCGCCGCTGGCCCACACGTACAGCCCCAGGGGGGCGAAGACCAGCAGGCAGGACAGGCCCACCATGCCGACCACCCACCCCTGCCATTTCAATGCCATGCCCCGATCCTCCCGCCGCCCGCCCCCGCCCACCAGCACCGGCCAACCCGGACAGCATTTCGAAGCGGGACCGTCTGGACACCCGGCGTTCACCCAACGCCCCGCGGAATGTGGGTTTCCGTGAGCAGGCTGCACCCGTGAGACGCATCCTAGGAATCGCTCTGGCGGTCCTCCTGACAGGCGGCGTGATCGCCGTCATCGTCCTCGGGAGAACCGGAACATCAGAGGGCACGGCAACGAAGACCGTGCGTGGCGTCATCGGGTCGGAGAAGTCAGAGTTCTTCCGCGATCCCGACGTCGTCAAGGCCCTTGCAGCCAAGGGCTACACCGTGAAGACGGAGACCTCGGGCTCCTGGGCCATGGACCAGCTGGCCCTCAAGGAGTACGACTTCGCCTTCCCCAGCAGCAGCGAGCCCGCCGACGAGATCGCCGCGAAGGCCGGGGTGAAGGGCGCGCAGAGCGCGAAGCCCTTCTTCTCCCCCCTCGTGGTCATCGCCCGCGCCAACGCGGCGCGCGTCCTCGCCGACAACGGCCTCGCCAAGACGAACGGCAAGAACACCGGCACCCTCCTGATGGAGCCCTTCCTCAAGGCGGCCGCCGAGGACCGCACCTGGCAGCAGCTCCCCGGATCCTCGGCCCACACCGAACTGACCGGGACGGTCTTCATCAAGACCTCCGACCCCACCACCTCCAACTCCGGCGCCCTGTTCATCGGAACCACCTCCAACGTGGCCAACAACAAGACGGTCGTCTCCGACGACGCCGGCATCGACCGCACGACCCCCCTCCTCCGGAAGCTGATCTCCGTCCAGGGCTCCCTGGAGCCCAGCACCGACGGCCCGTTCCGCTCCTTCATCAGCGGCAGCGGCGAGCCGCTGGTCCTCGCCTACGAGGCCCAGGTCGCCGCGCTGCTGATGCAGAAGCAGGCCACCGGAGAGGCCGCGAGCATGGTCGTGCTGTACCCGGACACCACGGTGAACTCCCCGCACACCTTCGTCCCGCTCGGCGAGAAGGCCAAGGACCTCGGCACCCTCCTCGCCACCGACAAGAAGCTGCGCGAGCTGGCCGTGCGGCACGGCTTCCGCCCCCAGGAGGGCACCGCCGAGTTCTCCGCCGCCACCAACCAGTACGCCGGGTACCTCAACCCGGAGCTGACCGGGATCCGCCAGGTCAGCGCTCCGACCGTGAAGGTCCTGACGACGCTGGCGGGCCGCGCCAAGGGGCAGGGGGGCACGCCGTGACACTGACACCGCCCGAGGACGGCCCGCTGGTGCTGACAGCGCCCGAGCCGGTACCCGCCGTCCGCCGCGAGCAGGCCTCCGGCCTCGTACCGCTCCAGGACGGCGTCCGGGAGGAGATGGCCCGCCGGGCCGGGGAGTACGTCGGCCAGCTCGCCGGCATCGACGTCCGCTCCCCGGAGTTCGCGACCCGCATCGGCGACATCACCGCGCTCGGCTCCGCCGACGTGCGCACCGCCACCAACCAGTCCAACCGCATGCTGGAGCGGGCCGTGCGCTCCCTCGGCGCGGACGGCGGCGGCGACGCCCAGGCGCGGGTGGCGGGCTCGCTGGTCGAGCTGCGCCGCACCGTCGAGGACCTCGACCCGCGGGACGCGCCCGCCAAGGGCGCCCGCAGGCTGCTGGCGAGGCTGCCGGGCGGCAACCGGTTCCGCGACCACGTGGCCAAGTACGCCTCCTCCCAGACCACCCTGAACCGGATCGTCGGCGCACTGCGCGGCGGCCAGGACGAGTTGCGCCGCGACAACGCCGCGCTGCACACCGAGCGGGCCCGGCTGTGGGAGACCATGGGCAAGCTCCAGGAGTACGCGGTGCTCACCGAGGCCCTGGACGCGGCCGTCGAGCAGCGGATCACCGAGGCCGAACGCACCGACCCCGCCCAGGCGGACGCGCTCCGAGCCGACGTCCTGTTCCCGGTGCGCCAGAAGCACCAGGACCTGCTGACCCAGCTGGCCGTGTGCGCGCAGGGCTACCTGGCGATGGATGTGGTCCGGCGCAACAACGAGGAGCTCATCAAGGGTGTCGACCGGGCCGCGACGACGACCGTCTCGGCGCTGCGCATCGCGGTGATGCTGGCTTCGGCCCTCGACAACCAGCGCAAGGTGGCCGAGCAGGTGAACGCCCTGCGCGGCACCACCGAGGAGCTGATCCGGGGGAACGCGGAGATGCTGGCCACCCAGAGCGGCGAGATCCAGCGGATCGCCGCCGACCCGGCGGTCGGTGTGGAGACGCTCCGTACGGCCTTCGCGCAGATCTACAAGACCCTCGACGCGATCGACACCTTCAAGGTCCAGGCGACGGAGAACATGGCGGCGACGGTGGAGTCCCTGACGGGCGAGCTCCGGGCGGCCTCGGCCCACCTGGCCCGCACCCGTACCGCGAACGCCCTGGAAGGCGGGGACCGATGAAGCCGAGCACCACGACGCCGCGTAAGACAGCGCGTGCGACAACGCGTACGACAGCGCACACGACGACACGTACGTCGACTGCCCGGCTGCGCAGACGCCTGGCCGCGACGGTGGTCCTGGCCGCGACCCTGCTGGGAGCCACGGCCTGCACCTCGGACGAACCCACCGCGAACACCGGCGGCTCCGCCGGGGGCCGGAAGCCCCAGGAGTACAAGGAGGGCCGGCTGCGGGTGCTGGCCTCCAGCGAGCTCACCGACATGGCGCAGATCCTGAAGGACGCCAAGGCGGCCACCGGCGTCTCCGTCGACTTCACCTGGTCGGGGACGCTGGACGCGGCCGAGCAGGTCGCCTCCGGCAAGGCCGACGGCAAGTACGACGCGATCTGGCTGTCCTCCAACGACTACCTGCGGCTGCGGCCCGAGGCCGCCGCCAAGCTCGCCAACGAGACCCCGGTGATGTCCTCTCCGGTCGCCGTCGGCGTCAAGCCGGAGGCGCTGGCCCGCCTGGGCTGGAAGCCCGAGGAGGTGACCTGGTCGGCGGTCGAGGAGGCCGTGGCGGCCGGGAGACTGACGTACGGGATGACCGACCCGGTGCGCTCCAACTCCGGATTCTCCACCCTCGTCTCGGTGGCCTCGGGCCTGTCCGGCGCGCAGTCGGCGCTGACCGACGCGGACGTGCAGAAGGCCCGGCCGCGGCTGAAGGAGTTCTTCAAGGGGCAGAAGCTGACCTCCGGCTCCTCGGGCTGGCTCGTGACGGCGTACGCCAAGCGGGACGACGTGGACGCGCTGGTCAACTACGAGTCGGTGCTGCTGTCGATGAACGACCGGGCGAAGTCCCCGCTGAAGGTGATCCGCCCGAAGGACGGGGTGGTCACCGCGCACTACCCGCTGACGCTGCTGACCTCGGCCCCGGCGGGGGCCAGGGAGTCGGGCCGGCTGCTGACGGACTACCTGCGGGGCGACGCGGCACAGAAGGCGATCACGGAGAAGACGTTCCGCCGGCCGGTGGCGGCCGGGGTGGCCCCGGCCGCCGGACTGGACTCCCCGGTGCGCCGCGAACTGCCCTTCCCCGGCGCCCGGTCGGTGGCGGACGGGCTGCTGGCCTCGTACGAGAACGAGCTGCGCCGGCCCTCGCGGACGGTGTACGTGCTGGACACGTCGGGCTCGATGGAGGAGGCGGACCGGATCGGGCGGCTGCGCACGGCGCTCACCGACCTGACGGGGACGGGGAGTTCGGGGACGGGGCAGCGGTTCCGGGACCGCGAGGAGGTGACGCTGCTGCCCTTCGGCGACAAGGTCAAGCAGGTGCTGACGCACGTCGTCGAGCCGGGCAATCCGGGTCCGGCCCTGGACGCGATCCGGGGTGACGTGAAGTCGCTGCGCCCGGAGGGCGGGACGGCCGTCTACGCCAGCCTGAAGGCGGCGTACCAGCACCTGGGGCAGGGCGGCTCGGACGCGTTCACCTCGATCGTGCTGATGACCGACGGGCAGAGCGGGGACAAGGTGAAGGACTTCGACTCCTTCTACGCCGGGCTGCCGGAGGCGCAGAAGCGCACGCCGGTCTTCGCGGTGCTGTTCGGGGATTCGGACCGCAAGGAGCTGACGCACATCACGGAGCTGACCGGTGGCCGGCTCTTCGACGCGACGGACGGGAACGGGTCGCTCGACGGGGCCTTCGAGGAGATCCGTGGCTACCAGTAGAGCGCTGGCGTACCTGGAGTCGAAGAAGAACCTGGCGGGCAGTGCCTGCGGGCTCGTCGGGCTGGGTCTGACGCTGGCCGGGGTGGCCGGCGCCTACTGGCCGGTGGTGGTCGCGGGGCTGTACGGGGCGGGCGCGCTGATCGCCCCGCCGGACCGGAGCCTGCCGCCGCCGTTCCCGGGTCCCGCCGAGCAGTTGGACCTCGTACGGGAGGACCTGGGCCGGCTGCGCGGGTACGTGGCGGAGGTGGAACTGCCGCCGGCCGCGGAGGGGAAGCTGAGCGAGCTGCTGGACCTGTACGCGGCCCTGCTGGACCCGGGCTGGCCGGCGCAGGAGCTGGCGGCGGACCCGGAGGCGGTGCACTCGCTGGCGCGGGCGGTCCGGCTGGACGTGCCGGAATGCGTGGACACGTACAACCGGACGCGCTGGTGGACGCGGCTGACGCCGGGCGGGGAGTCCCCGGAGCGGCACTTGGAGCGGCAGCTGTCGGTGCTGTCGCAGGAGGCGGAACGCCTGACGGCGGACCTCCAGGACAGGGAGGTCCGCCGTCAGCAGACGCACACGGCCTATCTGGAGGAGCGAGGACGCTCCTGAGGCGGGCGGCGGCCGGGACAGTGGCGCCGGCCCGTCGGCCAGTCAGGCGTGTGCTGCGATGGGAAAGCCTTGGTCGGGGATTCCCACAGCGGTGGGAGCACCTTGGTCGGGGACTCCCACGTTCGTGTGCCCTGTCGTGTCAGGGCGGGGTCGGACCGGGCGGGCGGTCAGCCCAGGCGCTCGACGAGCGCGTGGTACTGGTCCCACAGCTCCTTCGGGGTGTGGTCGCCGTAGGTGTTCAGGTGCTCGGGGACCAGGGCGGCCTCCTCGCGCCAGACCTCCTTGTCGACGGTGAGGAGGAAGTCGAGGTCCTCGTCGGCGATGTCGAGGCCGTCGAGGTCGAGGGCGGCCTTGGTCGGCAGGACGCCGATCGGGGTCTCGACGCCCTCGGCGGTGCCGTCGAGACGGCCGACGATCCACTTCAGGACGCGGCTGTTCTCGCCGAAGCCGGGCCACACGAACTTGCCCGCGTCGTTCTTGCGGAACCAGTTCACGTAGTAGATCTTCGGGAGCTTGGCCTGGTCCTTGTCGGCGGCGACCTTGACCCAGTGGGCCATGTAGTCGCCCATGTTGTAGCCGCAGAAGGGCAGCATCGCGAAGGGGTCGCGGCGCAGTTCGCCGACCTTGCCCTCGGCGGCGGCGGTCTTCTCGGAGGCGATGTTCGAGCCGATGAAGACGCCGTGGTTCCAGTCGAAGGACTCGGTGACCAGCGGGACGGCGGAGGCGCGGCGGCCGCCGAAGAGGATCGCGGAGACCGGGACGCCCTTGGGGTCCTCCCACTCGGGGGCGATCGTCGGGCACTGGGCGGCCGGGACGGCGAAGCGGGCGTTGGGGTGGGCGGCCGGGGTCCCGGACTCCGGGGTCCAGGCGTTGCCCTTCCAGTCGATGAGGTGCGCGGGCGCCTCTTCGGTCATGCCCTCCCACCACACGTCGCCGCCGTCGGGGGTGAGCGCGACGTTGGTGAAGACGGTGTTGGCGTACATGGTCTTCATGGCGTTGGCGTTGGTGTGCTCGCCGGTGCCGGGGGCGACGCCGAAGAAGCCGGCCTCGGGGTTGATCGCGTAGAGGCGGCCGTCCTCGCCGAAGCGCATCCAGGCGATGTCGTCGCCGATGGTCTCGACCGTCCAGCCGGGGATCGTGGGCTCCAGCATGGCCAGGTTGGTCTTGCCGCAGGCGGACGGGAAGGCGGCGGCGACGTACTTCGCTTCGCCCTCGCCGGCCGGCGGGGTCAGCTTCAGGATCAGCATGTGCTCGGCGAGCCAGCCCTCGTCGCGCGCCATGACGGAGGCGATGCGCAGCGCGTAGCACTTCTTGCCGAGCAGGGCGTTACCGCCGTAGCCGGAGCCGAAGGACCAGATCTCGCGGGTCTCGGGGAAGTGCGAGATGTACTTGGTGGTGTTGCAGGGCCACGGCACGTCGTCCTGGCCCTCGGCGAGCGGAGCGCCGAGGGTGTGGACGGCCTTGACGAAGAAGCCGTCGGTGCCGAGCTCGTCGAGGACGGCCTTGCCCATGCGGGTCATGGTGCGCATGGCGACCGCGACGTAGGCGGAGTCGGTGATCTCGACGCCGATCGCGGAGAGGTCGGAGCCGAGGGGGCCCATGCAGAAGGGGACGACGTACATCGTCCGGCCCTTCATGGAGCCGCGGAAGATGCCCTGCTCCCCCGCCACGCCCCCCTCACCGGTGAAAAGGGCCTTCATCTCGGAAGGAGCCTTCCAGTGGTTCGTCGGGCCCGCGTCCTCTTCCTTCTCGGAGCAGATGAAGGTGCGGTCCTCGACGCGCGCGACGTCGGAGGGGTCGGAGGCGGCGTAGTACGAGTTCGGGCGCTTGGTCTCGTCGAGCTTCTTGAACGTGCCCTTGGCCACGAGCTCCTCGCACAGGCGCTCGTACTCGGCCTCGGAGCCGTCGCACCAGACGATGCGGTCCGGCTGGGTCAGGGCTGCGATCTCCTCCACCCAGGAGACGAGCCCTGTGTGTTCGGTGGGGAGTGTCGAACCGGAAGTGGGAGCCGCGTTGTCGCGCGCCACGATTGCTCCTTGTTGAGGGGTTTGTTTGGTGTATGCCCCGTGGGGGCTGCGACCCGGACGCTTCGCGCTCCGCTCATCCGGTGCCGACCGCACTCATCTGATCATCCGGTGGATGTGCGCATATGTCCAGGGGGCCTCTCACGTGAGCATCGCCACGTCCGTCAATCTTCCGTAAAGAGCAGTAACGGAAACCTACGGACCCGTAGGTAGCATGTGGACCATGACTTCAGACGCCGCCGCCATGTCGGCCGTAACGGTCGTTCCGGCAGGTCCGGAGGCCAAGCCGCTGATGCGCGGCTGGCTGCACACCGGGATGTTCCCCGCCGTGGTGATCGCCGGCCTGGTGCTGATGGCCTTCACCGACTCGACGAAGGCCCGCGTCGCCTGCGGGGTGTACGTCCTCACCGCCTGCCTGCTCTTCGGAGTCAGTGCCGTCTACCACCGCGGTACGTGGGGGCCGCGCGGCGAAGCCGTCCTACGCCGGCTCGACCACGCGAACATCTTCCTGATCATCGCGGGCACCTACACCCCGCTCGCGGTCCTGCTGCTGCCCGACTCCACCGGCAAGCCCCTGCTGTGGGCGGTGTGGATCGCGGCCGCGGCCGGCATCGCCTTCCGGGTCTTCTGGGTCGGCGCCCCGCGCTGGCTGTACACCCCCTGCTACATCGCGATGGGGTGGGCGGCCGTGTTCTTCCTGCCCGACTTCATGCGGACCGGCGGTATCGCCGTCCTCGTCCTGGTGATCGTCGGCGGTCTGCTCTACAGCGCGGGCGGGGTCATCTACGGGATGAAGCGCCCCAACCCCTCCCCCCGCGTCTTCGGCTTCCACGAGGTCTTCCACTCCCTGACGCTCGCGGCCTTCGTGGCCCACTACGTCGGCATCTCGCTGGCCGCGTACCGGCACGCGTAGGCGGCGCGCGCAAGCAGCACGCGCCCGGCACACCCCAGCGGCACGCGCAGCGGCACGCGCCCGCGCGCGCCCCGCGTCAGCGGCCGGAGACCGTCGTCCGCACGGTCGCCGCGTTGTTCCCGGTGACCGGGTCGAACGTGGCCGACGCCACCTTCGCCACCGCCTCGACGGCGCCCTCGTTCTTCGGCCGCACCGTGACGCGGAAGGTCCTCGTCTGCCCGGCGCCGAGCGAGCCCACCTCCCAGGCCAGCTCGTCGGCGGTGGGACGCTTGGCCGACGGCTTGGCCGACACCGTGTACGCGCCGCGCGGCTTGGCCAGCCGTACGACCGTGCGGGCCGCGGCGGAGCGGCCGTGGTTGGTCACCGTCACGGTGTAGGTGTACGCGTCGCCCGCACGGGCCTTGACCGGCGCCGCCAGCCGGACGGCCAGGTCGGCGGCCCGGCCCCCGACCTTCACGCGCCCGATCCGGTTGCCGATCAGCTCCGTGAACCACATGTTCCCGTCGGGGCCGGCGGCGATGTGGAAGGGGGTGTTGTCCACGTTGGGGGTGGGCACCGGGAACTCGGTGACCTGCCCGCGCGGGGTGATCCGCCCGATCCGGTTGATGTTGGACTCCCCGAACCAGAGGTTCCCGTCGGGTCCCGCCGCGATGCCGACCGGGCCGCTGTTCGCCGTGCCCAGCGGGAACATCCTGACCTTGCCGTGGGGGGTGATCCGCCCGATCGCGTTGGAGGTCGGGTCGGTGAACCAGAGGTTCCCGTCCGGCCCGCCGGCGATGTTGACGGGGGCGCCCTCCGCGTTCGGCAGCGCGTACCCGGTGACCTTCCCGGACGGGGTGATCTTCCCGACCCGGTTGGTGGCGGGCTCGGTGAACCACAGGTTCCCGTCCGGGCCGTTGGTGATCCGGTACGGGGCGCTCTCGGTGGTCGGCAGCGGGAACTCGGTGACCTTGCCGGACGGGGTGATCCGCCCGATCCGCCCGGCACCGTTCTCGGCGAACCACACGTTGCCGTCCGGCCCCCCGGTGATCCCCACCGGGAAGGCGTCCGGCCGTGGCAGCGGGAACTCCTTGGTCTTGCCGCTCGTGTCGATCCGGCCGATCCGGTTGCGCCCGGGCTCGCTGAACCACAGCCGGTCGTCGGCGCCGGCGGCGATGTCGTCCGGGAAGCTGCCCGCGGGCAGGGTGAACTCCTTGATCGCGCCCTTCGGCGTGATCCGCCCGATCCGGTCGGTGGCGTTCTCGGTGAACCACACGTTGCCGTCGGGCCCCGCGGTGATGCCGACCGGACCGCTGCCCGCCGTCGGCGGCGCGTACTCCTTGATGCTCCCGACGTCATCGGCGGCGGCCTGCGCCTGCCCCACGAGCACCGGAGGCCCGAGCAGGGCGCAGGCCAGCAGCACGGCGGAACACCTGCGGCGCGCGGCGTTCGGAGCGGACGGGGCGGTCTCGGGCATGGTGGCGGAACCTTTCGACCAAAACGGGACGGGCCGGAAATCACCAGCGCCCAGCGTAGGAGCCCGACCCCCGCACGGGGTGGGACGCCGGGCCGTCAAACGGGTTCGATTCCCCTACCGCCCGGTACCGCCCCGCACCGCCCCGTACCGGGCCGCTCCCCGCGGAACGGCCGGGTCTGCGGGAGCTCCGCCCCCGTTGTACGGTCGAAAGGGGAGCCCGCCGACCGGCCGGTTCGGCACTCCGTCTTGCCGCCCGTCCGGTTCGGCCGCCACGGCCCGTTCCGACAGGCACCGGAGGCAGACACCATGACCCGGCACCACCGTTCCACGCTCCTCGCGCCACTCGCCGTCGCCGCGTGCGTCCTCGCACCGGCCCTCGCCGCCCCGTACGCCTCCGCCGCGGGAACCGGCTCCGCCGCGGGAACCGGCTCCGCGGCCGCGGCTCCCGCCGGAACCTGCGCCCTGGTCAAGGGCGGACCCGGCCCGGACAAGAAGCCCACGTACGACCTCAAGCTCTCCGGGTTCGACCGGGGGGCGCGCGTGACGATCTCCGTCGGCGGCGCGAGCGAGAGCGTCAGGGTCGCGTCCAACGGGAAGTACGTCGACGAGAACGTCCCCTACGGTTCCTACAGCGTCAAGGAGCAGAACAGGAAGACGGCGCCCGTCACGTGCAGCAAGGTCCCGAAGGAGCCCGCGGCGCCGGCCAAGCCCGCAGAGCCTCAGGCGAAGACGGCGGACGTCACCGCCGCGTCCGCGGCGTACCGGGGCAAGCAAGGTGAGATCGGCTGCATCGTCTTCCCCGACGGGGTCGTCCCGTCGTTCGACGGCACCATCAGTACCTCGGGGCCGGGCACCGTCAAGTACCGCTGGGTCCGGAGCGACGGCTTCGTCTCGGGCGTGCTGACCCTCACCTTCACCGCGGCCGACACCCAGGCCGTGCCCAAGACGTACTGGGACGGCGTCAACCTCAAGAAGGCACCCGACAAGTTCAGCGGCTGGGCGCAGATCACGATCGTCGGCGACGACACGAAGTCGAACCGCGCCGAAGTCAGCCTCGCCTGCAACGCCTGACCGACGACCCCTCCGCCGCGCGGGCGGCGAAGGGGCGTCGGCCGCTCCCGCGGCTCAGCAGGCGTAGCCGTCCCTGTCCGGGTCCAGCCGCAGCGGGTCGCTGCCGTTGACCTTCATCCGCTTCGGGAACTGGTGCGCGGCCAGCCACTCGCAGCGGTCCTTGGTCGTCTTCTTCACCTCCGCCGGGAAGGTGCCCGGTACGCAGATGCTCGCCGTTCCGTAGTGCCGGTCGCAGCCGGCCACGGTGGGGGCGACCGGGGCCGAGTCCCGCTGCGCCGGGTTGGCCTTCGGCGGGGCGAGCTTGTCGGCGAAGGTGTGCTCGTGCGGGGCGGGCAGCTGCTTCCCGTCCGTCTTCGCGGCCGCCGCCAGCGCCGGGGCCCCGCCCAGGTGGACCCAGGTCGCGACCGACGGGACGCCGTTGGCGTCGACCCCGAACAGCATGTACCAGCCGGGCGGCGCCAGGTTGGGGTTGCTCGTGACGTTGAGGTCGATGGTCTTGTTGTCGATCACCGTCATCGGCAGGTCCACGAACCGCTGGTTGGGGTCCGAGGAGTGGGTCACCGCCGCCGGGCGGATCAGCTCCGCCTTGGCGATCGGCCGGTCGACGGTGATCCGCTGCGTGTCCCCGTACACCCACTCCGTGTCGATCACCGAGGTGAGCTTCGGGCGCGGCCCCTTGAACAGGTACGGCGGGGTGTAGATCGACACCGCGTGGTTGTACGTGCCGTTGCCCGGGTTGTCGCCGACCGACATGACGCGGCCGTCGGGCAGCAGGAACGCCCCCGAGTGGTAGGTGCGCGGGATCGGGTCGGTTGCCAGGCCCGCCTGGTAGGTGTTGTTCGCCGGGTCGAAGAACGAGGCCTCGAAGACCGGGTCGGCCCGGTCGTGGAGGCCGCCGCCGGTCTCCAGCACCTTGCCGTCCGGCAGCAGCACCGCGGACGCGTACATCTTGCCCTCGGCGCCGGTCTGCGGGCGCTTGCCCGTACCGGTGTCGACGAGGCCCTGCGGGAGGTCGGGTCCCGCCGTGTAGGCGGGGCTCGGCTTCTTCAGGTCGATGATGTCGGTCAGCCGGTTCGCGGCCGGGTTGGTCTCGTTGTTGCCGCCGCCGACGGTCAGCACCCGCTGGTCCTGGGCCGGGGGCAGCAGGACGCTCGCCGACTCGTCCCGCTCGTCCTTCTTCCGCAGGCCGGGCACGTCCGTGATGGTGTTGGCGTCGTAGTCGTACACCGAGGCGCCCGAGCCGGGCGTGCCGTTGCCGAAGGTGTGGCTGCCGGAGTAGAACAGCCGGCCGTCCTGCATGAGGATCATCGACGGGTACAGGCCCCAGTACGACCAGGTCTGGTTGACCTCGTTCATCGGCAGCCACTTGTTCTGCGCCGCCGAGAACTTCTCGGCCGTGACGTTGCCCGTGGAGTCCTCCTTCAGCCCGCCGAAGGAGATCACGTCACCGTTGCCGAGGACGGTGGCGGACGGGTACCAGTGCCCGCCGTTCATGTCGTTGGTCTTCGTGTACGTCTCGGTCGCCGGGTCGAAGACGTAACTGTCCTTCAGCCCCTGGTAGCCGATCTTGCCGTCGGCGGACGGATAGCCCTTGTTGCCGCTCATGACCAGCACCCGGCCGTCGGCCAGCTGCACGTGCCCCGAGCAGAACATGTCCACCGGCGTCGGGATCGTCTTGGCGGTGCCCGCCACCGGGTCGTAGACGGCGGAGGTGAAGGTCCCGGCGTTGAACTGGGAGATGTCGTTGCCGGAGCCGGCGATCAGCAGCACCTTGCCGTTCTTGAGGACCACCGCGTGCATCGACCGCACCGGGTTCTGGGCCGCCATCACCTCCCACTTGCCCTTGGCGCACTGCTCGGCCGTACCCGTGCAGGTGGGCTGCGGCGGGACCGCGCCCACCTCCTCCAGCGCGTAGTCGTCGGTGGTGAGGGTGCCCACGCCGTAGACGGACAGACCCCACGCGATCTTGTCGGTGTTCGGCGGTACGGCCGGCGTACGGACCTCCGTACGCGCCCACGCGGCACTGACCGGCGGGTTCTGCAGATCCGTCCAGTACTGCCAGCCGGCGGTGGTGTCGTGGCGGAACACCGTCACCGACACGTCAGGGGTGTCCGACTTGTACCAGGCGGACAGGTCGTACTGCCTGCCCGGCACCACGGTCGGCGCGCAGGCGGCGTTCTCGGTGACCAGGGCCTTGCGGTCGCCGCTGACCCGGCGGGTCACCGAGACCTTCATGGCCTTGGTGCCGCTGTGGGAGTCGGCGACGGCGGCGAAGGTGAAGTCGTTGTCGCCCCAGCCCGATTTCGACCAGCAGGCGGGCATGTCGGAGCCCGCCGGACCGGCGGTCTCGAATCCGGGGTTCGTCAGCAGGTTCGGCGCTCCGGCCGTGGCCTGCTGGGGTGCGGTCAGGAGCAGGCTGGCGGTCATCGCGCCGACGGCGACCAGGGCGGCCCGGCGCCCCGCCCCCCGTCGGATCTTCCTACGCATACGTGGATCCTTTCGGTACGGCTCAACCCCTGCTGGTGCGCGCCGCACGTGGCCCGCGCGGCAGGTAGACGAGCGCTTCGGTGGCGGCGAAACGCAGGACGAAGGTGGTGACCAGCGCCAGGGCGGTCGCGGGCAGCACCTCCATGCCGAAGCGGCCCACGAACAGCGCGATGACCGGGATGCGCAGCAGCAGGTCGGCGTTGGCGAGGAGGGCGAAGCGGCCCAGGCGGTCCGCCCAGTGGCGGTGGCGGCGCCGGTCGCGGAAGAGCAGCGTCTCGATGAACAGGAAGTTCCACAGCACTCCGGCCTGGTTGGCGAGCACCTCGGCGGCGAGGTACTGCATCCCGGTGTGGGTGAGCAGCCAGAGCGCCAGCAGGTTGGGCACGAAGCCGGAGAGCCCGATCAGCCCGAAGCCGATCATCCGTGCGAGGGGGCTCGCGGAGCGCAGGGCCGCGAGGTGCGTCAGGAAGCGCAGCCCCTCCCGGGCGGTGGACTTGGACTCCCCGGCGAAACGGTCCTGGAAGACGAAGGGGACCTCGGCCCGCCGCTCCGGGCGGCAGCGGACGGTGAGCTCCAGCAGGATCTTGTAGCCGAGCGGCTGGAGCTCCGCACCCGCCGCAGCCGTGCGGCGCATCGCGAAGAAGCCGCTCATCGGGTCGCTGACGCCGCGCAGGGCGCGCGGGAAGAGCCCCTTGGCCAGCCAGGTCGCGCCGCGCGAGACGGCGACCCGGTAGCCGCCGGCGAGCCCGGCCCGGCTGCCGCCGGGCAGGTAGCGGGAGGCGACGACGAGGTCGGCCCCGGTGCGCTCGCCCTCGCCGACGAGTTCGGGGACCAGGTGGGGCGGGTGCTGGAGGTCGGCGTCCATGACGACGATCCAGTCGGAGCCGACCCGTTCGAGCCCGGCGACGACGGCCCCGCCGAGGCCCCCGTCCGGGCTGTCGCGGTGCAGTACGGAGACCGGGAAGGGGCAGTCGGCGGCCGCCTTCTCGATCGCGGCGGGGGTGTCGTCGGTGGAGTCGTCGACGAACAGCACCTCGAAGGGCCGCCCGTCGGGAACGGCCGCGCGCAGTCGGCCGAGCAACTCCCCCACGTTCGCGGACTCGTTGAAGGTCGGGACGATCAGGGTGACGCTGCCGTCGGCCCCGTGACCGTGCGCACGGGGCGGCGGAGCGTCGACTTCCGGATCATCCAGGGCATGCGGGGGCCACAGGTCCTCGCTCATCGTGGTTCAGCTCCCACTCTCGCGGTCGGTCCGGCGGATCTCGATACGGTCCTCGCCCGTACCGAAGACGGCGACCGCGGTCGAATGCTCCAGAGCAGCCTTCACGTTGGGCAGGTCCGCCGCGTCGCGACGCACGGTGGGCGAGGAGACCACGTAGTCGATGTCCCGCCACCCGCGCGGCAGGGTCTTGGTGACGGCCGGGTCGAGGTCCGCCTTGTAGAACCAGATGGCCCCGTCCCCGGGTGCAAAACCGTGGTGAACGGCGTCGAGCCAGAGCGCGTCGTCGACGAGGACGCGGGTGTTCGCCGGGTCGGCCACCTCACGGCCCAGCCAGGCCGCCGCCTGCCGGTAGGGGGCGTTGGCGTCGACGGTGAGGGCGGTCCGGTTGCCCTCGTACCAGCGCGGCAGCACGTACGCGGCGGCCGACACGGCCAGTACGCCGACCAGCGCCCGGCGCGCGTACACCACGCCCCGGTGCTCCCCCGGCGCACGGCGGCGGCGCAGCACGGCGTGCGTGATGCTGGCCGCGCCGCCGGCGAGGACCAGGGCGAGGAACGGCAGCGCCTGGATCACGTACATCGCCGGGAGGTAGCCGGAGGGGCGCATCGCGACCACGGCCAGGATCACGACGGCCAGGGCAGGCCCGGCGAGCGCGCGGGCGGTCACCGACCAGCGGTGGGTGGCCAGCAGCAGCACGGCGCCGGCCAGCCCGCCGAGCGGCAGGACGGCGTCGTAGTAGAGCCACGACCGGAAGACCCCGTTCGAGCCGGTGCCGGATTCGAGGATGAAGCCGGAGCCGGGGCGGCTCATCTGGTAGGTGATGCCGTCGATCAGGGAGACGTGCCCGGCGCCGGGCAGCAGCTCGTTGTTGAGCAGGGCGTACAGCGGGTACGACAGCCCTATCAGCGCGCAGGCGGTGATCGCCCCGGTCACGGCGAACTTGCGGGTGTCGCGGTGGCTGTGGCGCCACATCGTCACCAGCAGCGCCGGGAGCACCACCAGCATCGTCTCCTTGGTCAGGACGGCGGTGGCGGCCGCCAGACCCGAACCGAAGTGGTGCCACAGGTGGCGGCTGGGCGACGCGGCGAGGCAGAAGGCCAGCAGCATCCACATCACGGCGAGGTTGTCGAGGAAGATCTCCCGCTGGAGGACCACCGACAGCGGCGACAGCCCGAACAGCCCCATCGCCAGCCCCGCCGCCCAGCGCGGCAGCCACAGCCGGCGCGCCAGCACGTACATCAGCACCGAGCCGGCCGCGGAGACCGCCAGCATCGAGAACCGCATCGGCGCGACCGTCATCCAGTCGGGCACGAACAGGGCGGGCAGGTACGTCAGACCGGCGACCTGTATCCAGCCCAGCGGCGGATGGTCGTACCAGTACGTGTAGTGGGCCAGCCCGTCACCCTGCTGGACGGCCCACGCCTGCGCGAGGTAGGTGCCCTCGTCGTCGCTCAGCGTCGGGAAGTTGGTGATGTTCCAGCCCTGTACGAGGACGATCGCCAGCAGGATCACACCGCAGAGCAGCAGGTCCGGACGGGAGGAGCGGAAGCGCACCATCGGGCGCGCGAACGCCGCGGGGCGCACCCCGAGGCCGCCGCCCCGGCCACCGGAGCCCGCGGCTCCGGCACCTCCGGAACCGGGCGGACGGCGTACGGGCAGCAGCTGGGCGGTGTCGGTGGTGTCAGCCGGCTGGGGATCAGTGGCCGTGGGCAGGGTGGCGGTCACTGGAGGCTGTCCTCTCGGATCGGAGTGGCGGCGGAGGTGGCGGAGGCGCCCGAGGCGGCGGAGGCGCCCGAGGCAGCGGAGGCGCCCGAGGCAGCGGAGGCGCCCGAGGCAGCGGAGGAGGTGGCGGCGGTGAGGTGCGCGCCGGTGTGACTGGTCAGCTCCCACTCGTTGCGGCCGCGCTGCTCGCGCCAGACCGCCCGGATCGCGGCACCCGCCAGCAGCACCTGGTAGAAGGGCCCGCCCACGATGAGCTTGAGGTAGTGCGTGAACCGCACGCGCAGGCCGTACTGGCGGCCGAAGTCGTGCAGGCCGACGATCTCGAAGACGAACGTCACCATCGCCGTGATCATGGGGAGGAAGGTGATGATCGCGATGCCCACGGGCACGTCGAGGAAGACCGCCACCGCGAAGTTGACCGGGATGATCACCCCGGTGGCCGCCTGCATGAACGGGGTCATCAGGGTGTAGCGGGCCAGCCACCGCTGCCCCCGGCCGGGCAGCTGCTGCCAGTCCTTCTTCCGGTAGACCTGGAGGAAGCCCTGGTTCCAGCGGGTGCGCTGCTTCAGCAGGCTCATCAGCGAACCCGGGGTCTCCTCGCGGGTGACCATGTCGGAGTCGTACGCGACGACCACCTTCTTGCCCACCGACGACAGCCGCACGCCCAGGTCGCAGTCCTCGGCGAGGCAGTTCTGGTCCCAGCCGCCGGCCTCCCGCAGCACCGCGGTGCGCACGAAGACGGTGTTGCCGCCCAGCGGGATGAAGCCCTTCTCGGCGTGCAGGTGGAGGCGGGAGCGGAACCAGAAGAAGTACTCCAGGCAGTTGCGCAGGCTGTACCAGCTGGAGTGGAAGTTGATCAGCTGCACCCCGCCCTGGACCACGTCCGCGTCGGTGGAGCGGAAGGCGTGGTCGACGTGGGCGAGCAGCTCGGGGTGGACCTGGTCCTCGGCGTCGAAGACCCCGACTATGTCGCCCCGGCAGTGCGGCAGGGCGGTGTTGAGGGCCTTCGGCTTGTTCTTGGTCTCGTTGTGGTCGACGACGACGCGCACCCGTTCCGGCGCGCGGACGGCGGCGCGCTCGGCGACGGCGGCCGTCTCCGGGTCGTCGTGGCCGACGATGACGATGATCTCGTAGTCGGCGTGGCTCGATTCGAGCAGCCGGTCGATGGTGTGCTCCAGCACGGCCTGCTCGTGGCGGGCGGGCAGCAGCAGCGAGAAGGCCAGCCGTCCCCCGCCGTCGGGACTGTCGAAACGGGTCGAGGCGAGCGTCTCGGGCGTCCGCCAGGCGTGCATCTGCCACCACAGCGTGAACGCGGCCATCCAGAAGAGCGCCAGAGAAATGGCGGCAATAAAGACAGAGGTGAGCAAACTGTCCCCCACAGCCGAGCCGCAACCCCAGGCGGCGATCGAAAACCCCCCGGAGACGGCCCGGCCCCCCGGCCTGCCGCCCCCGCATCCCCCACACGCGCGCACCCCCCAGTGCGCCGTCTCGTCACTCCCGAAGACACGAGACTAGACAGTGAAAATGAAACTCAGGCGCCGCTCGAATAAAAACCACGTTTCCACGTGGCAGTGCGGCAACCGGAATTGACGCCACTCTGCCACAATCAGTGATGAACCACACCCAACTGCTCAGCCAGTGAGACGAGTTCCGTCGTAGGCCGCGCGCAGACGAAATGACGGCACACATACGCCGTCGGAAGGTCGCGCACGAGTGTGCGCTCGGCCAGAAGTGGGAACTCCCCACCACTCCCGTCCGCATTGCGCGGCAGCCCGACCGCCACCACCGCCCCCGGAGCCGTCGCCAGCAACGCCGTCCGGTGCAGCGCGGCCGTCGCCGGATCCTCCGGATGACCCACCACGGCCACCTCCCGCGGCCCGTCCACCAGCGCCTCCGCCACGGCCAGACCGTGCCCGATGAAGCGCGGGGCGCGCGGCCCGAGGGCGTGCACCACCCCGAGCGCCCGCTCCGCCGCCTCCCGGTGGGCCCCCGAACCGGTGTGCGCGGCGTACGACAGCAGCGCGCCGGCGGCCGCCGTCCAGCCCGAGGGGGCCGCGGTGTCGGTGGGGTCCTGCGGCCGGCGGATCAGCTGCTCGGCGTCGTGGGCGGTGTCGTAGAGCGAGCCGTCCTCGGCGGTGAACCGGTCCATGACCAGGTCGACGAGGAACCCGGCGAATTCCAGCCACACCCCTTCCCCGGTCACGGAGGCCAGCGTCAGGAAGCCCTCGGCGACGTCCCCGTAGTCCTCCAGCACCCCGGCGTTGGCGCCGACCCGCCCGTCCCTGCTGGTCCGCGCCAGCCGGGCCCTCCCGGCCGCGGAGTCGAAGTGAACCCGTACGAGCAGGTCGGCGGCCTCGATGGCCCGCTCGACCAGGTCCGGGCGCTCGAAGAAGGCCCCGCACTCGGCGAGCGCGGCGATGGCCAGCCCGTTCCAGGCGGCGACGACCTTGTCGTCCCGCCCGGGCGCGGGCCGCCGGCCCCGCGCCCGGAGCAGCCGCTCCTTGATCGAGGCGACCCTCTCGCCCTCCACCGCCGGCCCGTCCTGCGGCAGTTGCAGCACCGACTTGCCGTGCTCGAAGGTCCCCTCCTCGGTCACCCCGAAGTACGCGGCGGCGAGCGCCCCGTCGTCCTCCCCCAGCACCTCCGCCAGCTGCGCGGGCGTCCAGGCGTAGTACGCCCCCTCGACGTGCAGGCCGGTCACCGGATCCTCACTGTCGGCATCGAGCGCGGAGGCGAAGCCCCCTTGTTCCGTCCGCAGTTCCCGCACCATGAAGTCGGCGGTCTCCAGCGCCACGCGCCGCGCCGGCTCCGACCCGGTGGCCCGCCACAGGTGCGCGTACACCCGGCACAGCAGCGCGTTGTCGTACAGCATCTTCTCGAAGTGGGGCACGACCCACTCCCGGTCCACGGAGTACCGCGCGAACCCGCCGCCGAGCTGGTCGTAGATCCCGCCCCGGGCCATCGCCTCACAGGTGTCGGCGGCCATCTGAAGGGCGCCCTCGGACCCGGTCCGGGCGTGGTGGCGCAGCAGGAACTCCAGCACCATCGACGGCGGGAACTTCGGCGCCCCGCCGAACCCGCCCCGCGCGGCGTCGTACTCCCGCGTCAGCCCGAGCAGCGCCTGCCCCAGCTCCTCGGGCCCCGGCAGCCCGGCCTTCCCGTAGTCGAGCTGCCGCCCGGCCAGATCCCGCACGATCCGCTGCGCGACCTCGGCGACCTCCTCCCGCCGCCCGACCCAGGCGGTCCGCACCCCTTCGAGCACCTGCGTGAAGGAGGGCATCCCGTGCCGGGGCTCGGGCGGGAAGTAGGTCCCGAAGTAGAAGGGCTCGGCCTCGGGCGTGAGGAACACGGTCATGGGCCACCCGCCCTGCCCGGTCGCCGCCTGCACGGCCTCCATGTAGACGGCGTCGATGTCGGGGCGCTCTTCGCGGTCGACCTTGATGTTGACGAAGTGCTCGTTCATGTAGGCGGCGGCCAGTTCGTCCTCGAACGATTCGCTGGCCATGACATGACACCAATGACACGCAGAGTAGCCGACCGACAGCAGAACGGGTACATCACGCCGTTTCGCTTCCTCGAACGCCTCGGGTCCCCACGGCCACCAGTCGACCGGATTGTCAGCGTGCTGAAGCAGATAAGGCGAGGTCGTACCAGCCAACCGGTTCATACGGCCCAGCCTCTCACAGCACCTGGCCCGAGCACCGAAACCCTCCCGAGCCCGCCACGCTCGGCCGGGTCGGGGGCCCCGCCACCTCGGAACCGCAGGCTGGACCACCGACCGTTCACCCGCGCCAGGACCCATGGGAACGAGTGGTGCACCGATCGCCCAGGTCGCGCCAGGTGAGCCGGTGGTGCCGGAGCGCCACGATGTCAGCTATGCCGATCATCTGATCGACGTCCTGCCCTACCTGGAGCAGTACGGCTTCCTCCTGGTGAGGGACCAGACGAAGCAGGTCGCTGGAATCATCACCATCGCGGACGTGGCCGCCGAGTACGGGGCCACGGCCCGGCCGTTCCTCCTCATCGGCGACCTCGACCGGCAGCTGCGCCGGGTCATCTCGGAAGGCCTCGACCTTCAGGAGGTGATCACGCTCTGCGATCCGGACAAGCTCCGCAACATCACCTCCTTCGGCCAGATGTCGTATGGGGACTATCAGCGGGTGCTCAGCAATCAGCAGCGATGGGACAAGCTGGGCTGGCCGCTGGACCGCAAGTCCTTCGCGGCCCGCCTCGACGAGCTGCGCGAGGTCCGCAACGAGTTGATGCACTTCAACGACAAGGACAAGGCCGGCGATGACGCGATACCGAAGCTCCGCAACATGATCGAGCTGCTGCGCCGATACGGAAGCTGAGGCGAGGGGCGCGGCCACCCCCGGACTGCCACGCGCCTCCGCCGCCACCCCCTCGTCGGTGCCGATACCTCAATCCTTCTCATTGTAATAGATATCGTCTTACACTTCGGGTATGAAGCAGACTCGAGCCGGGACGACTGAGAACATCTCCGTGTCCATGCCCGCCGAGCTGGTCAGCGAGCTTCGCTCCCGAACCGGCCGCCGCGGGCTTTCCAGCTACATCACCGAAGCCGTCAGGCACCAGCTCGCCATGGACGGACTCGCCGAGATCGTGGCGTCCCACGAGGAGGAGCACGGCGCGCTCACGGAGCAGGAGATCGAAGCCGCTCGTCGTGAGCTGTTCGGAGATGTGAACGCCGAGGATGTCGAGCGGGGCGCCGCATGAAGGAGCAGCCAGCCCGCTCGCTGGTGCTCGACTCCGAGGCGCTCTCTCTGCTCCTGCGCAACGACCGCGGTATGGCGGCTCGCATCGAGGCATCCCGGCAGGC
Source organism: Streptomyces sp. NPDC040718 (assembly GCF_055593565.1). Classification (NCBI taxonomy): domain Bacteria; kingdom Bacillati; phylum Actinomycetota; class Actinomycetes; order Kitasatosporales; family Streptomycetaceae; genus Streptomyces; species Streptomyces sp. NPDC040718. The sequence continues at coordinate 821,932 of NZ_JBVIXO010000001.1, forward strand.
TGGGATTCCCGTCCTCGTGTCCGCGCTGACCATTGTTGAAGCCGTGCACGGGAAGACCGATCCGGCGCGCTTGAAGTGGGTGCTGTCCCGGCTGCGGGTGGAGCCGGTCAGTCAGGAGGACTCCCTGACCGCAGTGAAGCTTCTTCAGGACGCAGGCGGGTTACACGGACACAAGTACGCGATCGACGCCCTCGTCGCCGCGCTCGCGCTCCGCGTCCCAGCCCCCGTGATCGTCCTGACCTCCGACCGGGACGACTGGTCGAAGCTCTGCGGGAAGCACGTGATCATCAGAGAGGTGTGAACACCGCAGACTACCGGGTTTGTGAGTTCACTGGCACCAATGGCAGCTGGAATAGCCGACGCTGAGCAGCACCGGCACCCCGCGCTCCCGCGCCTCCGCGAACGCCTCGGGCGACCAGGGCCACCACTCGACCGGATTGTCGGCGTGCTGGAGCAGGTACGGCGAGGTCTCGTTCGCGAGGCGGTTCGACATACCCACATCCTGCCGCACCGTCCGGCGCTCGCCTCACGACCTGGCCATCGGGGCGCCGGATCGGCGGGTGCGGCGGGGTTCCCGCATATATGCACGCGGATGTCCGTCGAGCCGCCAACTCCCTCTGAAATAGCTCAGATTCCTCGCGCTGCGGACTGTCCCGCAGGACACTTGGCGCACGTTTCCGGAGCTCTCCGAGGAGGATGCCGATGCGGGACAGCCATCGTGTCGAGGCCGAACGGGTGCTGGCCCGGGCAGTCGAGGAGGAGGTCCGGCGGGCGGGCGCGGGGGATCCCGGGGCGTTGCTCGCGCGCGGGCGGGAGGCGCTGGACGGGATCGCGGCGGCGGCCGACGAGGAGTACGCGGCGTACGTGGCGGCTCTGGACGAGGCGGCCGCCGGGGAGCAGTCGCTCGGGGAGGCCTTCCGTCGGGGCAACACCGGGGCTTCGTTGTTCGTGACGGGGGTGGCCGCGGCCGCCGCCGTCGGGGCGGACCTGGCGTTCGGGGTGGAGGCGGGGACGGCGTTCAGTGCGGGGATCGTCGTGGGCGTCGCGGGGGCGGCGGCGACGGTGGCCAAGGTGACGGCCCTGCACGTGCCGGCGGCGAACCGGCGGGCCGGCGCGGCGGGCCGGCCGGGCGGGGCGGAACAGCTGCGGTTGCAGTGGCTGACGGCGTTGGAGGTGCGTGGGATCCGGCCGTTCCTGGAGCAGGAGCGGGCGGTGGCGGCGGCTTCGGCACGGGGTCCGGTGCGCGGGCGGGTCGCGAACGGGAAGCCGGTCAACGGCAGCGGTGGGGCGCCGAAGGCGCGCGGGGGCGACCGCAGCGCGGAGGCCCGGCGGCGCAGCATGCTGGAGCAGTCGTTCGGGCAGCTCCCGGACGCGGACGCGCTGTTCACGGGCCGGCGTGCGGAGCTGACGCGGATCGCGCAGTGGGTGCAGGCCGCTCGGGCCAGTACGGAGACCCGGCCGGTGGTGGTCGTACTGCACGGCGAGCCGGGGGTGGGGCGTACGGCGCTGGCGCTGCGGGCGGCGCACGCGTTGCGGGACCAGTTCCGCGGAGCGTGCGTGGTGGACCTGCGGGGCGGGGCCACGGGTGCGGGTGAGGCGCCGCTGTCGACGCGGGAGGCGTTGCTGCACCTGCTGAACCGGCTGGGGGCTCCGCGTGAGCAGCTGCTGTTCCGCGAGGGGGCTTCGGCGGAGTCGCAGGTGCGCCGGCTGACCGAGCTGTACCACCAGCACTTGCAGGGGTTCCCGGTGACGGTGGTGCTGGACGACACGGTGGACGTGCGGCAGGTGCGGGCGCTGGTGCCGGAGCGGTCGGAGAGCCTGGTGCTGGTCACGGCGCGGGAGCCGCTGGAGTTGCCCGCGGACCTGGGGGCGTGGGTGTACCAGTTGCCGGTGGTGCGCCTGGTGCGGGAGGAGGCGGCGGAGGTGCTGCGCGCCGGGGCGCGGGCTGCGGGTGAGGCGGCGCCGGAGGGGGCGGCGCTGGACGGGTTGCTGGAGCTGGGGGCGGGGCTGCCGCTGGCGTTGCGGGTGCTGGCTCCGCTGGGGTCGGCACGGGCGTCGGACGGGGGCGGGGGCGGGGGGCTGGAGCACGCCCTGGAGCTGGCCTACGTACGGCTGCCGGAGGAGCGGCGGCGGCTGCTGCGGCGGCTGACGCTGGCCGGGCGGGCGTCGCTGGGGGCGGCCGCGGCGGCGGCGCTGGCGGGCGCGGACCGGGTGGAGGCGGGACGGCTGCTGGGTGAGCTGGCGCGGGCGGGTCTGCTGGACCTGGTGCGCGGGGAGCGGTACCGGATGCACGACGCGGTGCGCTCGTACGCGGCGGCGCGGCTGGCGGCGGACGAGGAACGGGCGGAGGCGGCGGCCGCGCACGAGCGGCTGATCCGGGACTACGCGCAGCTGGCGGACTCGGTGATCCGGATGGTCGACGGGAAGATGTCGACGCGGGCGAACCACTTCGGGGGGCACGGCTTCTCGTCGCTGGACGCGGCACTGCGCTGGCTGGACGAGGAGTCGAGCTTCATCACGGCGGCGCTGCGGCATTCGGAGGGGGTGGACCAGCAGGCGGTGCTGGACCTGCTGGGGGCGTTGTGCGATTTCTGTCTGCTGCGCGGGGACCTGTACCGGCTGGGTGAGATCAACGAGCTGACGCGGGCGGTGGACCAGGGGCGGCTGAACCGTTCGGTGCAGTGGCGTACGGGTATCGCGGCGCGGCAGCTGGGTGAGCTGGACAAGTCCCGTACGACGCTGACGTCGCTGGTGGACCAGTACCGGGAGGCGCAGCAGGAGGCTGGTGCGGGGATGGCTCTGGTGTCGCTGGGGATCACGCTGCACCACCAGGGGAACCTGCCGGAGGCGGCGGCGCGGATCCGGGAGGCGCTGGTGCTGCAGGAGCCGGAGGAGCTGGCGGGTGACCGGGCGTGGGCACTGCACGCGCTGGGGGCGGTGGAGCGGGACCGGGCGCGGCTGGGTGAGGCGGTGGCGCTGCTGGAGCGGTCGTTGGAGCTGCACCGGGAGAGCGAGAGCGTGCACGGTGAGGCGTGGGCGCATTTCCAGCTGGGGCAGGTGTACCTGCGGACGGGTGAGGTGGCGCGGGCGGAGGGGGAGCTCCGGCTGGCGCTGGACCTGTACGGGCGGACGCGGGACGACCGGGGCGAGGCGTGGGCGCTGACGCAGCTGGGGCGGGCGCGGGTGGTGGACGGCGATGCGGAGGCGGCGCTGGAGCGGCTGCGGGACGCGTTGGCGCGGCACCGGCTGGCGGAGGACGCGCGGGGTGAGGCGTGGACGCTGTACTACCTGGGGCAGGCGCTGGAGGAGGACGGTGAGCGGGACCGGGCGGTGCGGGAGCTGGAGCGGGCGCGGACGATGTTCTCGCGGATGCGGGACGTGTACGGGCTGGCGCACGCCCGTTACCACTCGGGGCGGGTGACGCGGGACCAGCGGGCGGCGCAGACGGGGAACCTGCGGAACTCCGGGTTCGCGCGGCAGCTGCTGGTGGACGCGCGGGCGGATTTCCGGCGGATCGGGCTGGCGCACGGGGAGGGCTGGACCTGTGTGGAGCTGGCCGTGATCGACGCGGGGAACGGCCGGGTGCCGCAGGCGGTCGGGCTGTGCGAGGACGCGGTGCGGCTCTTCGTGTCGTACGGGGACCGGCGGGGGGAGGACTGGGCGCGGTTCCTGCGCTGCACGATGCTGCCGTACGCGGGTGCGGGGGATTCGGCGGTGGAGGAGGCGCGGGCGGAGCTGGCCCGGCTGGCGGCGGGTCCGCATCCGCTGCGGGACGGCCGGCTGGAGGACTGCCTGGAGACGTACGGGGTGGTGCTGGCGCGGGGGGTGGATCCCGCGGAGGGCTGGCAGGCGTGGCGTCTGGGCCTGGTCCCGAACCTGCGGGCGCGGGAGGTCATGGGCGTGCCGGTGCGCGGCGCGGAGTAGCCCGGGTTCCGGCGCGGGCCCGCGCCGGGCGGGTGCGGAGCTGCGTCGCCGGCCCGCGCCGCCCGTGCCCGCGGGCGGGCCGGACCAGGCCGTCCCGGCCCGCCGGGACGTGCGGGCGCGGTCCCGCCCGGTCGTGCCGGGCGGGACGCGGGCCGTGCCTGGCCGCGTGCCTAGCCCTTGGCGGCGGAGGCGTCTCCGGCCTTGCCGGCAGCCGGGGCCGCCTCCGGGGCCTCCTGGAAGTCGACGCGGCCCATGTGCTTGCTCATGGACTTCATCAGGCCCCACACGCCGAGGGCGAGGGCGGCGAACACGATGAACCCGAGGAGGCCCGGGGTCACCTTGTTCTTGTCGAAGGTGTCGGCGGCCAGCGGAAGGAGCTGGGTGACTGCTGCCTGCGTAGCGCTCATGGTCAGGCATTCTCCCGGATGCCCGCGAAGAGGTCGGACTCGGGGAGGGAGGTGTCGACGAGCGACTTGGCGAGCTCGTACTCCTCGGTGGGCCAGACCTCCTTCTGGATCTCCATGGGGACGCGGAACCAGCCGCCGTCCGGGTCGATCTGCGTGGCGTGGGCGATGAGGGCCTTGTCGCGGATCTCGAAGAAGTCGGAGCAGGGGACGTGGGTGGTCAGGGTCCGCTCCTTGCGCTCGAACTCCTTCCAGCGCTCCAGCCATTCGCCGTAGGGGGACTCCAGGCCGCGGGAGAGGAGGGCCTCGTGGAGGGCGATGGTGCGGGGCTTGTTGAAGCCCTGGTTGTAGTAGAGCTTCTGGGGCTGGTACGGGGTGCCGTACTCGGCCTCGGGGAACTTGTCGGTGTCGGCCGCGCCGTCGAAGGCCACCATCGTGATCTTGTGGGTCATGATGTGGTCGGGGTGCGGGTAGCCGCCGTTCTCGTCGTAGGTGGTGATGACCTGCGGCTTGAAGGCTCGGATCTTCTTCACCAGCTCGCCGGCGGCCTCCTCCACGTCGGCGAGGGCGAAGCAGCCCTCGGGGAGCGGGGGCAGCGGGTCGCCCTCGGGAAGGCCGGAGTCGACGTAGCCGAGCCATTCCTGGTCGATGCCGAGGATCTCGCGGGCCTCGTCCATCTCCTTGGCTCTCACCTCGTGGATGTTCTCCTCGATGTACTTGTCGCCCTGGAGCTTGGGATTCAGCACGGAGCCGCGCTCGCCTCCCGTGCAGGTGACCACGAGCACCGGCACCCCCTCGGACACGTACTTGGCCATCGTGGCCGCGCCCTTGCTCGACTCGTCGTCGGGGTGGGCGTGGACGGCCATCAGTCGAAGCTGCTCGGTCAAGACAGGATCCTCTGTGATTCGGCGCGACGGTCAACCTCTATATTGACCGAATCGGGGGTTGGAAAATTCCGGGGTGTCCCGCCCCTCCCCGACGAGAGGAATCGATCATGAGCGCGGTGCGCGAAGGGCTCCCCGAGGGCCGGTACGGCCGGTCGGCGGACGAGCGCGCGGACCGGAAGCTGAAGATCGTGGGGTCGGTCCTCGGGGTCGGGCTGCTGGCCGTGGTCGGCTGGATCGGCTGGGACTACGTCGGCGGGCAGAGCGTCAGCGCCGAGGTGATCAAGTTCCAGATCGTCTCCGACAGCGAGGTCAAGGTGCACCTGGAGGTCCGCAAGGACGCCTCCGTCACCGGTGTGTGCACCCTCAGCTCCCAGGACGAGCAGCACGGCGAGGTGGGCCGCGCGGACTTCACGTTCGGGCAGGACGCGAAGCGGGTGGACGAGATGGTCACCCTGAAGACCACGGGGCGCGCCACGATGGTGGAGCTGGTCGGCTGCCAGCCGGCGGGCACGACGGGCTGAGGCCCTCGGGCCCTCGGGCCCTCGCCGTCGCGGCGCCCGGCCCGTCCGCGGCAGTCTGCGCCGGGCGCCCCGCCGCTCGCGGCGCAGCGTCTTTGATCATGACGTTGGCCCCGGCCTAGCATGTGCACGCCATCCCCCGTGCCGTGTCCAGCCGACGGAAGACACCCATGCGCCTCCAGCGGATACTCGCCGCCACCGCGGCCCTCACCGCGCTCACCGCCCTCGCCACCGCCTGCGAGGACCCCAAGAAGGCGGGCCCGCCCGCCGCGGGCCCCGCCGCGTCCGCCGGGGCCTCCGCCCAGGCCTCCCCCGCCACCGCGCCCGCCACGCTGGCCGGGGCGCAGGCGCACGTACGGAAGTACACGTCCTGCGAGGACCTGAGCACCGACCCGAACGACAAGCGGGTGGCGCTCAGCGGGTTCATCGGCGCCGGGGACTGGTCCATCACCGAGCGCGGCGTCTGCACGGACAAGAAGGCGCCCGGCGAGATCGTCCTCTTCCTCACCCCGGACATGAAGGCCTTCCAGCAGGCCGTCAAGGAGCACGACGCGAGGCTGATCGCCGAGGGCCGCGTCGAAACCGGCCTGGCCAGCCGGATGGTGGTGGGCAAGGACTTCGCGCTGACCGCGCTCAAGACCGCCACCGCGGTGTCCCTGGTCGACCCGCCCAACTCCGACCTGCGCATCCTGAGCTGCAACCCGGACGTCTTCGTACCGGAGGGCTTCAAGAAGGAGAAGGCCCTGGTCGAGGGGTGCTTCCTCACCGACTACGTCAACAGCCCCGACGGCCAGGGCAGCCCCTTCCGCGGGGCGGTCCGCGACCCCTCCACCGAGGGGAGCGCGAAGCCGGGCCAGCCGTCCGCCGGCAGCCTGGGCCTGCCGAGCGCCGGCAGCATCGACGAGCTGAAGAAGCTCGTCAGCCCCCACACGGTCGACTGCACGAAGATGACCGTCACCGACGAGCACGTGCAGTCGATCGACTACATGCCGGTCGTCGACGGCAGCCCGCGCTCGTGGGGCGTCAAGCAGCGGGCCGTCTGCGGCGAGCTCGGCGGGGAGCGGCGCGCGCACAACCTGAACTGGCTGGACACCGTCTCCGACATGAAGACCCTCCAGACCAAGGCCAAGGCGGCGCAGCTGGCCGACCTGAAGGACGACGGACGGCTCAAGGCCACCGCGAGCAAGCTGCTGGTGGGTACGGACATCGCCGTGGAGACGAACAACGAGAGCATCCGCCGCGGGCTGTACCAGCTCCAGTTCCTGTACCTGAACTGCGAGGCCGGATTCACCGCTCCGGCCGGCTACCGGCTGGAGAAGGCGCAGGTCGACGGCTGCGTCCTGACGAACTACGAGCGCCAGTAGAGGTGACAGACGAACGTCCGGGGGGTGCGCGGCACGCCCCGGGCGGGGTATCGACTGGGGTGTTCCGCCATCCGCGCACCAGGACCCCAGGAGCCGACGTGTCACTGTTCATCCCGGATTTCAACGACTCCGTGGTCGTCCGCGCCGCCGACACGGAGGAGATCCACTACGGACCGAACTCCTCCCTGCGACTGCTGGCCGACAGCTCCACGGGCGGCGGGTTCCTCTCCACCATGCGCGTGAGCCTGCGGGCGGGCTCCGACGGGGCCCGCCCGCACCACCACGGGCGGTCCGCCGAGATGTTCTACATGATCGACGGGACGGCACAGCTGCTGGCCGGCGACAAGGTGGTCACCGCCGAGGCCGGCGACCTGGTCGTGGTGCCTCCGGGGCAGCAGCACGCCTTCGCCGCCGCGCCCGGGGAGAACGCCGAGATGCTGGTGGTCATCACCCCCGGCGTGGAGCGGTTCGAGTACTTCCGCCACCTGGAGCGGATCAGGTTCGGGAAGGTGCCGCCGGAGAGCCTGCTGGAGGTCCAGGACCTGTACGACACGTACTTCGGGACCAGCACGGCCTGGGAGGACGTCCGCGCTCCACGGCCCCGATGACACACTTCATACACATCGGCTCCTCCCCCTTTTCTTCCCGAATTGTTAGGCTCGTGGTTTCGCCCGCCGATGGCGGCTTTGTAGTCCCCTGTACCGACGAGGAGCACCCGTGACCCAGACGAGCGAGAGCGTCACCTGGCTGACCCAGGCGGCGTACGACCAGCTGAAGGCCGAGCTGGACTACCTCTCTGGTCCCGCCCGCACGGAGATCGCCATGAAGATCGCGGCTGCCCGCGAGGAGGGCGACCTGCGCGAGAACGGCGGTTACCACGCGGCCAAGGAGGAGCAGGGCAAGCAGGAGCTGCGCGTGCGCCAGCTCACGCAGCTCCTGGAGAACGCCAAGGTCGGCACGGCCCCCGCCTCCGACGGCGAGGTCGCGCCGGGCACCCTCGTCACGATCGCCTTCGACGGCGACGAGGACGACACCCTGGAGTTCCTGCTGGCCTCCCGCGAGTACGCGTCCTCCGACTTCGAGACGTACTCGCCGCAGTCCCCGCTGGGCGCGGGCGTGAACGGCAAGAAGGTCGGCGACGACGCCCAGTACGAGCTGCCGAACGGCAAGAAGGCCACGGTCAAGATCCTGGCCGTCAAGCCCTTCAACGGCTGATCACCCCCTTACGCACACCCGTGCGCGAGCCCCCGCCGGACCGGTTCCGGCGGGGGCTCGCCCATGTCGTGGCGCGCCGGGCGGCTCAGGCGCTCGCCGAGCGGGCGACGGCGCGGCCGCTGTCGGGCTGGAGGAGGGTGGTCAGGACGCGCACGGTCGTCGTCTTGCCGGCGCCGTTCGGGCCGAGGAGGCCGAGGACGGTGCCTTCGGGGACGTCGAGGTCCACGCCGTCCAGTGCTCGTACGTCGCCGAAGGTCTTGACCAGGCCTACGGCGTATATGGCGCCTGGCATAGGGGTTCTCCCTGAGCGATGCCGTTTGATTCCGGACTTTTCCAGGCAAAGCCTAGGGGCGTCGGGCGGCGCTCGCCCGGCGCACCGGCACCATATCGCGTCATATCGCGTCCCGCCACGGTGTCCGCGCCGGCGAACCGGCGCGCACCGCGTCAGTCCATGACCCGGTAGCCCGCCGCGTGCAGGGAGCGGGCGACCTCCGCGCAGTGCTCGGGCCCCTTCGTCTCCAGTTGGAGCTCCACCTCGACCTCGGTCAGCCCGAGCCGCGGGTCGGTCCGTACGTGGCTGACGTCCAGCACGTTGGCGTCCACCGTCGACAGCACCGCCAGCAGCCCCGCCAGGGCCCCCGGCCGGTCCGCGACCCGCAGCCGCAGCGACAGGTAGCGGCCCGCCGCCGCCATGCCGTGCCGCAGGATCCGCTGGAGCAGCAGCGGGTCGACGTTGCCGCCCGACAGCACGGCGACCACCGGGCCGCTCCCGTACAGCTCCGGCTCTTGCAGCAGGGCCGCCACCGTGCTGCACCCGGCCGGCTCCACGACCAGCTTGGCCCGCTCCAGGCAGAGCAGCAGGGCGCTGGACAGGGCGTCCTCGGACACGGTCCGCACGTCGTCCAGCAGCTCCCCGATGATCGCGAAGGGGACGTCGCCGGGGCGGCCGACCTTGATGCCGTCCGCCATCGTGTTCGGGTTCTCGACCGCCACCGGGTGCCCGACCCGCAGCGAGGGCGGGTACGCGGCGGCGCCCGCCGCCTGCACGCCGATCACCTTCACGTCCGGGCGCAGCGCCTTGACCGCGACCGCGACGCCGGCGGCGAGCCCGCCGCCGCCGATGCCGACGAGGATGGTGCGCACCTCGGGGCACTGCTCCAGGACCTCCAGGCCCACCGTGCCCTGGCCGGCGATGATGTCGCGGTGGTCGAAGGGGTGGATGAACACCGCCCCGGTGCGGTCGGCGTACTCCTGCGCGGCGGCGAGGGTCTCGTCGACGACCTGGCCGTGCAGGCGCACCTCGGCGCCGTACTCCTGGGTGGCGGCCACCTTCGGGAGCGGGGCCCCGACCGGCATGAACACGGTGGAGCGGACCCCGAGCAGGGAGGAGGCCAGGGCCACGCCCTGGGCGTGGTTGCCGGCGCTGGCGGCGACGACCCCGGCGGCGCGCTGTTCGGGGCGCAGGCCCGCGATGCGCACGTACGCCCCGCGCAGCTTGAAGGAGCCGGTGCGCTGGAGGTTCTCGCACTTGAAGTGGACGGGGGAGCCCGTGAGCGCCGAGAGGTGCCGGCTGCCCTCCATCGGCGTCACCCGGGACACGCCCGACAGCATCTTCTGGGCCCCTCGTACGTCGTCGAGGATGACCTGCGGAACGGGCACGGGCACGCGGTAGTTCATGCGGCCAGTCTCGCAGCCCGCGGGGGCCCCGGCCCAGGGACGGACGGAGGCCCGGCAGGGCGCCGCGCGTGGGGTGCGCCGGGCCGGGCCGGCGGCGGCGCGGGGGCCGTCCGGGAGCCTCGCGAGGGCGTCGCAAGGGGCGCATTAGGGGCACACAAGCGGCGAAATCTCGCCATGCGGGACACTCCTGCGGCGGTCGCCACCACGGGCCGTATCAGTTATCAAACGCGGCGTACGAGCCGCCGCAGGGCCGCGTACTCTGTCCCCCATCCCTGTCGGCCCCATGCGAAGAGAGCCCACGGCCATGCCCTCGATCCCGGCCAGTTCCGACCTGCCCACGGCGGCCGAAGCGCCCGCCGGAGCCGGACTCCTCGACGCGCTCCAGCACCAGGTGGCCGTCTTCGCCCGCCGGGCGGAGCAGACCCGCCTGGGCGGCGTCGGCCAGGCCCGCAACTCGATGGACCGGGCCGCGTACCTGCTGCTGAACCGGCTCGACCTCGAAGGCCCGATGGGCGTGAAGGCGCTCGCGGGCGGGATGGGCATCGACTCGTCCACCGTGACCCGTCAGGTCGCCCCGCTCGTCGACAGCGGCCTGGTCAAGCGGACCTCGCACCCCGAGGACGGCCGGGCCGTGGTGCTCGCGCTGTCCCCGCGCGGGCTGGCCCGCCTGGAGGAGGTCCGCTCCTCGCGGCGGGAGCTGATGGCCCGGGTGACGGAGGGCTGGGCGGAGGACGAGCGCGAGGTGTTCACCGCGCTGCTGACCCGTTTCAACGGCTCGCTGTCGGAGCTGATGTCCGCCGCCTCCGAGGGCGGCCCGGCCTCCTGACCCTGCGGGCGCCCGTGCGTCGCATCCGGCCGTGTCCGACCCCTTGACCGGGGTGGTGGCACCGGCCCCACCATGTGTGCTGTGGACCGGCGTTCGGGGCGGGATGCGGAGTTCGAGGCCTTCGTCGCGGGCGCGGCGGGGCGGCTGCTGCACGTCGCCGCGCTGCTGACGGCCGAGCCCCCGGACGCGGCGCCCGCCGCCCGGCGGATCCTCGCGGGCGCGCTGGCCCGTACGTACGCGCACTGGGCGCGGCTGCGCGACGACGACCCGTACGACCGCACCCGCGCCGAGCTGTGCGCCGCGTACGCCCGCACCGCCCGCCGGCTCCCCGCGCGCGGCGGGGTCCTGGCGCCGCTGGGCCCGCTGGAGCGGCTGGTGCTGGTGATGCGGATCTATGAGGGCGTCGCGGAGGAGGTCACGGCCGCGCAGCTGGGGCTGCCGCCGGAGCGGGTCGAAGCGGTGTGCAACCGGGCGGTGGCGATCATGCGCTCCGAAGCCTCGGCGGAGGCGGCATGAGCCCCCTGGACCGCAAGGAGACGCAGGTCAGGCAGCTGCTCGACGGGCCGCACCCGGCGGTCCCGGCCGGCCTCGCTGCGACGGCGCGGGCGCACGGCAGGCGGCTGCTGCGCCGGCGGCGGGCCCTGCGCCGGTTCGGCTGGGCGCTGCTGTGGGCGGCGGCGGTGGCCTTCACGGTGTGGGCGGCGCTGGCCCGCCCGTGGGAGGTCCCGCCGAGTGACGTGTCGCCGCCCCTGGGCTGGTAGCGCTCCAGGGGCGGCGGCGTGCGTCTTGGCCGAAGGGCCTAGCCGAGGGCCTGGACGAGGTCCGCGACGAGGTCGTCGGCGTTCTCGATGCCGACGGAGACGCGGATCAGGTCCGCGGGGACCTCCAGGGCCGAGCCGGCCACCGAGGCGTGGGTCATCCGGCCCGGGTGCTCGATGAGGGACTCGACGCCGCCGAGGGACTCGGCCAGGGTGAAGATCCGGGTGCGGCCGCAGACCGCGACGGCCTCCTCCTCGCCGCCGGCGACCTGGAAGGAGACCATGCCGCCGAAGTTGCGCATCTGCTTGGCGGCGATCTCGTGGCCGGGGTGCTCGGGCAGGCCCGGGTAGAGGACCTTGGTGACCTTCGGGTGCCGCTTGAGCGCCTCCACGACCTTCGCCGCGTTCTCGGCGTGCCGGTCCATGCGCACGGCCAGCGTCTTGATGCCGCGCAGCACGACCCAGGAGTCGAAGGGTCCGGCGACCGCGCCCATCGCGTTCTGGTGGTAGGCCAGCTCCTCGCCGAGGGCCTCGTCGGCCGTGACCAGGGCGCCGCCGACGACGTCGGAGTGGCCGCCCATGTACTTCGTCAGCGAGTGCACGACCACGTCGGCGCCGAGCGCCAGCGGCTGCTGGAGGTAGGGGGAGGCGAAGGTGTTGTCGACGACCAGCTTCGCTCCGGCTTCGCGCGCGATCTGGGCGGTCATCGCGATGTCGGTGATGCCCAGCAGCGGGTTCGAGGGGGTCTCGACCCAGATGACCTTGGTCTTCGGGGTGAGGGCGGCGCGCACCGAGTCCGCGTCGGAGGTGTCGGCCACCGACCACTCCACGCCCCAGCGGGAGACGACCTTCGCGAAGAGGCGGAACGTGCCGCCGTAGGCGTCGTTGGGGATGACCACGTGGTCGCCCGGGGAGAGCAGCGTACGCAGCAGGCAGTCCTCGGCGGCGAGCCCGGACGCGAAGGCGAGGCCGCGCCGGCCGCCCTCCAGCGCCGCGAGGTTCTCCTCCAGCGCGGTACGGGTCGGGTTGGCGCTGCGGCTGTACTCGTAGCCGCCGCGCAGTCCGCCCACGCCGTCCTGCTTGTAGGTGGACACCTGGTAGATGGGCGGTACGACCGCGCCGGTCTGCGGGTCCGCCGTGTTGCCCGCGTGGATCGCGCGGGTCTCGAAGCTCTGGTGCTCGTGGCTGTCGTCGCTCATGAGGCAGATGCTATGCCCCGTCAGCCCCACGGTCCTCTCCTGGCCTGACCGCGCGCTGACCCGTGCGCCGACCTGCGCGCGGACCGGGTGGGCGGAGCGGGCCGCTCGCCATTCGGCCGCCGGGTCTGGTTCGCTTGGCGGTATGCAGATTATCTGGGTCCTGATGGGGCTGGCCGTGGTCGCCGCCGTGTTCTTCTCGTTCAGACGGGCGACCAGGGCCGGCGGTCTGACCCTGGTCGCGCCGGGCAGCCCCGACGCCGCCGACCCCGCGGACTACGGGTTCGCGCGCGAGGAGGAGCTGGACGTCCGGGTGCCCGGGCCCGACCAGGACCTGATGGACGCTCTGGAGAACGTCCAGCGCACCGGCCACTGGCGGGCCGCGTCCGCGCTGCTCGCCGGCACCCCGAAGGACGGCGAGCGGCGCTGGCAGCGCGTGCAGGCCTTCGGCGGCGCGGCGGCCCTGGACCTGGCGCAGCGGCCCGGGGTGGGCGCGCAGTGGCTGAAGGCCTGGCGGCTGGAGGCCGAGAAGGACGCGGGCGGCGCGCAGGTGCACGCGGAGCTGCTGGTGCAGCAGGCGTGGCGGTCCTCGGGCGGCGTGGGCTCGCAGGACCACCGGATCATCCTGGAGGAGGCCCGTGACGCCTGCCGCAAGGCGTCGCTGCTGGCTCCCGGGGACCCGGTGCCCGTCATCACGGAGCTCGCGATCGCCCGGGGGCTGGGGTACTCGGAAGCGGAGTTCGACGCGCTGTGGGCCCGGGTGATCGACGTGGCGCCGGCGCACATGGGCGCGCACCTGGCCGCCCTGCACTACTGGTGCGAGAAGTGGCACGGCTCCCGGGAGAAGGCCGACGCCTTCGCGCAGACGGCCGCGGCCCGCGCCCCGCAGGGCTCGCTGCTGGCGGCGCTGCCGCTGTTCTCCGTGTACGAGAACATGCCGGACACGGTCCTGGTGAGCGACTTCGGGAAGACCGCGGTCGTCTCGCGGGCGGTGGAGGGGGCCCTGTACGCGGTGCACCAGGCGCGGGCGGACGACCCGATGCTGGCGCACGTACGGCACCTGCTGCTGTGGTTCCTGGTGGGCTCGGGCCGCTGGGCGGAGGCCATGGAGCAGGTCCGGCACGTCGACGGGTACGTGGGCGCGCTGCCGTGGTCGGCCTCGGAGGAGCCGGCGGCCGCCTACGCGGTGGCCCGGGCGATGGCGGTGGCCGGATACGAGGCCAACGGCGGCTCCCCGGCGACGCTGCCGCACTGACCGGAGCCGGCTGAGCGGCCGGCCCGGCGGCTGCTGCGGCCCGAGCCGGGCCGGGGCGGGGGGGGCGGGCGGCGCGCGCTCCCCCGCCCCGTTCTCCGGATATCGGTACCCCCGCTCCCGGCCTGTCGGCGCCGGGCCATAAGGTGCGCGTAAACATTGCACCATGTGCGCGTCAAAAACCGCACCATCCGTGGGGGGACCCCAACCATATGGGCGCTTCGCTGCGCGCTCTGCGCGCCCTCGTCCTGCTCGCAGGCTTCTACCTGCTGAGCGTCGTCCTGCTCGCCCTCCTCGGGCTCGCCGACTGGGCCGCCATCGCCTGGCTCCCCGGCACCGTCGGCGGCAAGATCGTCATCGGTACGGTGGTCCTCGCCGTCCCGATCGTGCGCGGCATGTTCATGCTCCGCACCCCCAAGGCCGACCCCATGCCCGGCGTCCCCGTCACCGAGGCGCAGGAGCCCGCCCTGTGGCAGGCCGTGCGCGAGATCGCCGCCGAGGTCGGCACCCGCGCACCCGACGAGATCCTGCTGATCGACGAGGTCAACGCCGCCGTCTCCGAGGACTCCCGGCTGCTCGGGCTGCTGCCCGGCACCCGCCGCCTCTACCTGGGCCTGCCCCTGATGACGGGCCTGGACGAGATGCAGCTGCGCGCCGTCCTCGCCCACGAGATGGGCCACTACGCCAACCTCGACACCCGCCTCACCCCGCTGATCGCCCGCGGCCGGGCCCAGCTCGTGCGCACCATCAACCACTTCCACGACCGCGCCGACAACACCGAGGCGAAGGAGCGCGCCAAGCAGGAGAAGCGCGCCGAGAAGCGGATCGCCAAGGGCAAGAAGGCCAAGGAGATCGACACCGACGGCGCCGGCTTCTCGTACCGCGCCATGGCGAAGATCTACACCGGGTACGCCCACTTCTACATGCGCGCCACCCTGTCCTCCTCGCGCCGCCAGGAGCTGGCCGCCGACCTCGCCTCCGTCCGCGTGGCCGGCCGCGACTCCGCCGCCTCCGCGCTGCGCGAGCTGAACGCCCTGGACTCGGCGCACGGCTTCTACATGAGCTCGTACGCCACCCTCGGCGTCGGCGCCGGCCTGCTGCCGCGCCCCGGCCAGGTCTTCGGCGGACTCCGGCAGCTGCTCGACGCCCGCGCCGGCGAGCTGGAGAAGCTGCGCCACGAGCTGTCCACCGAGCCCGCCTCCCCGTACGACTCGCACCCCGCGCTCGCCGAGCGCGTGGCCCGCATCGAGGCCCTGCCCGACGACGGCCGCGCCGGCCAGGCGGCCCGCCCGGCCCTGGAGCTGCTGTCCTCCCCGCAGGAGGCGCTGGCCGCGCTGGAGCAGGTCGTCCTCACCCCCGAGGCCCTCGCGCTCACCCGCGTGGACTGGGACGAGCTCGTGCACCGGTCGATGACCACCTACGTCGGCCGGGGCGCCGAGGAGGTCCGCGAGGCCCTCGACGCCGAGGGCGCGGGCCCCGGCCTGGACGCCCTGCTCGACGCGATCGACGCCGACCCGGCGGTGCGCTGGCGGATAGCCGACCGTTTCCCGAAGTCCGAGGAGGCGCAGGCCGCGACCGGCCGCACCGCCCGCGAGTACGCCCGCCCGGTCGTCCGGCGGGCCCTCGGCCAGCTGGTCACCGTCGAGCTGCTGGCCCGCGGCGCCGCCCGCTGGCAGCTGTCCTGGTCGGACTCGGCCAGCCTGTCCTACCCCGTTCCCGGTTTCGAGGACGAGCTCGGCCCCGCCCTGGACGCGGCCGTCGCAGACCTGCCCGACACCGAACTCCTGCGGAAGCTGGTGCTCGCCCCGTGACCGTCGTACTCACCGTCCTCGGCGTCCTGCTGCTGGCCGTCGCCTGCTGGGTCATGCGCGGGATGTACCTCATCCGCAAGGCCAAGCGCCTGGAGGCCGAGATCGGCGCCCTGGACGCGCAGACCGAGGCCGCCAAGACCGGCGAGGAGGACCGCAAGGCGGCCGCGGCCGTCGCGCTGGGCTTCGTCGCGGAGGCCGACCTCGACACCGAGAACCCGGCGCCGGTCCCGGCCGGGCGGCTCGCCGTCCTGGAGGCCGTCCGCTCGGGCGACTGGGAGGCGGCCGCCGCGTACGTCGAGGCCGCCGGGCAGGACTGGCAGGAGCGGCTGGAGCGGGTGCGCCCGCTGGCCGAGGCGGCCGCCGAGGACGACGCGTGGCTGCTGGCCTGGCGCGCGGCCCGGCCCGGCGACGCCACGGCGGCCCTCGTCAACGCCGACACCAGCGTGATGGTCGCCTGGAACGTGCGCGGCAGCCAGTCCGGCAGCCGCACCACCCAGGAGCAGTTCAGGATCTTCCACCAGCTGCTGACCAAGGCCCAGGCCGACGCGCACGAGGCGCAGAAGCTGGCCGGCCCCGCCGATCCCAGCCCGTACGTCGTCGAGCAGGCCATCGGCATGGGCCTGGGCTACTCGCACGAGCGCTACCGGGAGCTGTGGGAGCGCATCACCGAACGCGCCCCGCGGGTGCTGTGGTCGCACGTCGCGGGCCTGCAGTACTGGTGCGCGAAGTGGCAGGGCTCGCACGAGCTGGCCATGGCCTTCGCCCGCGAGTCCGCGGCCGCCGGCGAGCCGGGCGACCTGCTGACCCTGCTCCCCCTGATGGCGTACTTCGAGCAGGAGACGTACGAGGACGACCTCCTGCCGGAGACGTACTACCAGGAGCCGGAGATCGTCGCCGCGACCGACGCGGCCCTCGCCGACCTGGCCGCCGCCGGCAACGAGCACCCCGGGACGCCGCGGATGCGGCACATGCTGGCCTACCTGCTGTTCTGGCAGGACCGGGACGCGGAGGCGGTCGAGCAGTTCCGCCACGTCGACGGGCACATCGGCGCCGTGCCGTGGACGTACGCCGGGGAGCCGAAGCGGCGCTACCTGTACGCCCGCGACTGGGCGGTGAACGTGACCACGCCCGACGAGTAGTCGCGGGCGACGGCGGTCGGGGGCGGGCGGGGAGGGAATCCCCGCCCGCCCCCGACCGTTGTCCCTCCCACAAGGAGGGAATCCCATGTTCTCGTACCGCCGCACGCCCGAGCTCCCCACCCGCGAGGAGGCCCTGAAGGGCCGCGCCGAAGCGCCGTTCCCGCTGCCGGAGCGCCACACCGTCCTCGGCAACCCGCTGTCCGGCCCCTACCCGGAGGGCCTGGAGGTCGCCGACTTCGGGCTGGGATGCTTCTGGGGCGCCGAGCGCAAGTTCTGGCAGACCCCCGGAGTGTGGACCACCCTGGCCGGCTACCAGGGCGGCTACACCGAGAACCCGCTGTACGAGGAGGTGTGCTCCGGCCAGACCGGCCACACCGAGGTCGTCCGCGTGGTCTTCGACCCGGCACAGGTGTCCTATTCCACCCTCCTCAAGCTCTTCTGGGAGTCCCACGACCCGACCCAGGGCTTCCGCCAGGGCAACGACGTCGGCACCCAGTACCGCTCGGCCGTCTACACCCACTCCCCCGCCCACCAGGCGACCGCCGAAGCCTCCCGCGAGGCCTACCAGCGCGTCCTGACGGCCTCGGGCCACGGCGACATCACCACGGCCGTCCTCCCCGCCGAGGACCGCCCCTTCTGGCCCGCGGAGCCGTACCACCAGCAGTACCTCGACAAGAACCCGGGCGGCTACTGCGGCATCGGCGGCACGGGCGTGGCCTGCCCGATCGGCGTGGCCGCGGCGGAGTAGCGGCGGACGCGGAGACGGTCCCGGCGGAGCGGATCCCGGCGGGGCCGGCGGGTCAGATCGTCGAGGCGTCGATGACGAAGCGGTAGCGGACGTCGCCGGCCAGGACGCGTTCGTAGGCGTCGTTGACGTCCTCGCCGCGGATCACCTCGACGTCCGAGCCCAGGCCGTGCTCCGCGCAGAAGTCCAGCATCTCCTGCGTCTCGGCGATGCCGCCGATCATCGACCCGGCGAGGGTCTTGTTGCCGCCGATGACGGAGAACAGGTTCAGCTCCACCGGCTCCTCGGGGGCGCCCACGTTCACGAGCGCGCCCCCCACCCGCAGCAGGGACAGGTACCGGTCCAGGCCGAGCGGCGCGGAGACGGTGGAGACGATCAGGTCGAAGCGGCCCTTCAGCTCCTCGAAGGTGGCCTCGTCATCGGTCGCGTAGTAGTGGGTGGCGCCCAGCCGCAGACCGTCGTCCTTCTTGCGCAGCGACTGGGACAGGACGGTCACCTCGGCGCCGAGCGCGGCAGCGATCTTCACGCCCATGTGGCCGAGGCCGCCGAGGCCGACGACCGCGACCTTCTTGCCCGGTCCCGCCTGCCAGTGCCTGAGCGGCGAGTACAGGGTGATGCCGGCGCACAGCAGCGGCGCCGCGACGTCGAGGGAGAGGCCATCGGGGATGCGGACGGCGTAGCCCTCGTCGACGACGAGGTGCGTGGAGTAACCGCCGTACGTGGGTTCGCCGTTCTTGTCGAGGGCGTTGTACGTGCCGGTCGCGCCCCGGACGCAGTGCTGCTCCTGCCCGGCCAGGCAGGACTCGCACTCGCGGCAGGAGTCGACCAGGCAGCCGACGCCGATCCGGTCGCCGACCGCGAACTTCGAGACGCCCGGGCCGACTTCGGCGACGACACCGGCGATCTCGTGGCCGGGGACCATCGGGTAGATGCCCTCGCCCCAGCCGTCGCGGGCCTGGTGGATGTCGGAGTGGCAGATGCCGGCGTACTTGATCTCGATGAGTACGTCGTGCTCGCCGACCGGGCGGCGGGGGACCGTGGTGCGCTCCAGCGGGGCCTTGGGGGCGGGGGCGGCGTAGGCGGCTACCTGGGTGACGGACATGGGGGTGCTCTCCTCGGACGGGGACGCCCGGGGCCGCACCGCGGGACGGCGGTGCGGCAGGCCGGGGCGTCCGTTCTGCGATGCCCCCACGATGACCCGGTCCGCGCCCCGTACCCAGACCCCTGTCGAGCCTATGACCGCTGTACCTACCCCTGGCGGGGTCAGGCTGAGACCCGCGCCGGGCCCTCGCGCCGGGGATACTGACGGTATGGACCAGCTTGATCAGCGAGCCGAACTCGGGGACTTCCTGCGCAGCTGCCGCGCCCGGCTGCGGCCCGCCGACGTGGGGCTGCCCGACCACGGGCGGCGCCGCCGGGTCCCCGGCCTGCGCCGCGAGGAGCTGGCACAGCTGGCCGGGGTGTCGGTGGCCTACTACACGCGCCTGGAGCAGGGACACGGCCAGAACGTGTCGGCGGAGGTGCTGGACGCCATCGCGCGGGCGCTGCGGCTGAGCGGCACCGAGTCGGCTCACCTGAACCACCTGGCGAGCCCCCGCACCCGGCGGTCCGGCGGCCGCACCGCCCGCCCCCAGCAGGTCCGCCCGGAGCTGCGCACGCTGCTGGCGGCGATGGAGGGCGTACCGGCGTACCTGGTGGGGCGGCGGCAGGACGTGATCGGCTGGAACCCGCTCGCGGCGGCCGTCTTCGGGGACTTCGGGGCGCTGCCGGCGGCCGAGCGGAACCTGGTGCGGCTGGTGTTCCTCGACCCGGCGACGGCCGAGCTGTACGCGGACTGGGAGTGCCGGGCCTGCGAGGTGGTCAGCAACCTGCGCCTGTACGCGGGCCAGCACCCCGACGACGAGCGGCTGTCGGCGCTGGTCGGGGAGCTGTCGGTGAAGGACGAGGAGTTCCGTCGGCTGTGGGCGGCGCACACGGTGGCCGACAAGACGCACGGGGTGAAGCGGCTGCGGCACCCGATCGTGGGCGAGCTGGAGCTGTCCTTCGAGACGCTGACGCTGCCCGACGACCCGGCGCAGTGCCTCGTGACCTACCACGCCGAGCCGGGCTCGCCCTCGGCGGACGCCCTGCGGCTGCTGTCGTCCTGGACGGCGCCTCCGGTGGAACCGGTGACGCCGGTGACGCCGCAACGGCCCGCCGAGGACCGCGCGTAGGAGTCGGAGCCAGGGGTCAGAGCTTGAGCTGGAAGAGGCCCGCGCCGCGTTCGCGGCGGTAGCCGAGGGACTCGTTCACGGCCAGCATCGGGGCGTTCTCGTCGGCCACCGTGGTGCCGATGCGGCGCAGCCCCGGGAGGTGCTCGGCGGCGTACGCCTCCATGCGGACCTTGACCGCGCGGCCCAGACCGTGGCCGCGGTGGGCGGGGACGACGACGGTGTCGTACTGGAGGGCGCGCGGGCCCTGCGGATCCGGCAGCACCAGGGCCGTGTACGCGGCCACCTCGCCGACCGGGGTGACGGCCGCGACCATGGCCATCTCCCCGCCGCGGTCCAGGACGAGCTGCTGCGCGCCGTGCACCCGCTGGGCGGTCCAGGGCTGGAAGGCCTCGTCGCTGTCCCCGCTGGGGGCGTCCTCCATCGCACCGTGGGCGACGGCGGCGGCCGGGGCCCAGGCGTCGGGCACCAGGCCGGGCCAGACGAGGAGTTCGTAGCCGGGGGTGGCCGGGAGCGGCGGCGGACCGTCCGCGCCGAGTTCCCGTACGTACCAGCCCATGGAGAGCACGTTCTCGAAGCCGAGGGACTCCGCGAAGGCCTGGCCGGGGCCGCCGAGGTCGGTGACGGTGGCGACGGAGGTGCGGTCCTGGTCGAGGAGCTCGCGGCGGACCCGCTGCCACAGGGCCGTGCCGACGCCGCGCCGGCGGGCGTCGGGCCGTACGGTCAGCTCGTCGAGGAAGGCGGTGTGGGTGTTGCCCCGCTCGGTGAAGAGGAGCAGGGCGGCCTGCCCCTCGCCGCCCTCGGCCGTCCAGTGTTCGAGGCGGCCGCGCAGCGGCGGGACGCGCAGCCGTCCCGCGGCCTCCGTCCGCGAGGGGGCGGGTACGGCGGGCAGGGCCCCGGCGTCCGCGGCGTGGGCGGCGGCCTGGACGGCCCACCAGGCGTCGACCTCGGCGTCGGTGGGGGGCGCGGACAGCGTGTTGATCTTCGTCATGGCAGGACTGTAGGCGCTGCCCCGCCGAACTGGGCTTTGCCGATGGCCGGTTCACGGCCGGGCCGCCAAACGCCGGACGGCGGGGAGCCCTTCCGGGCTCCCCGCCGTCCGTCCGTCAGTACCGCTGCCGTGGCGTCAGGCCGACGGACCGGCCTTCCACTCGGCCCACGACATGTTCCAGCCGTTGAGGCCGTTGTCCGGCTTGATGGTCTTGTCCGGGGAGTTCACCACGGTGACGACGTCGCCGATGAGCGAGTTGTCGAAGAACCAGGCGCCGGGCTGGTTCGGGTCGTTGGCGCCCTTGGCGTCGTTCAGACCGACACAGCCGTGGCTGGTGTTGACCTTGCCGAAGATGGAGTCGGCGCCCCAGTAGTTGCCGTGGATGAAGGTGCCGGACGTGGACAGCCGCATCGCGTGCGGGACGTCCTTGATGTCGTACTCGCCCTTGCCTTCCTTGTTCGTGAAGCCGACGGTCGAGCCGTCCATCCGGGTCTCCTTGAACTTCTCGGAGATCACCATCTGGCCGTTGTACGTGGGGTTGTCGGGCGAACCCGCCGAGATCGGGATGGTCTTGAGGACCTGCCCGTCACGGGTGACCGTCATCGTCTTGGCCTTCACGTCGACGGTGGAGACCTGGCTCCGGCCGACCTTGAAGGTGACGGTCTTGTTCTGCGCGCCGACGATGCCGGGCGCACCCTGGACGCCCTGGAGGGCGAGCTTCAGGGTGATGGTGGAGTTCGCCTGCCAGTACTGCTCGGGGCGGAAGTCCAGGCGCTGGTTGCCGAACCAGTGGCCGACGACCTCCTGGCCGCTGCTGGAGGTGACGCTGATGGCCGCCTGCACGGCCTTCTGGTCCTTGATCGGCTTGTTGAAGGTGATCGAGACCGGCATGCCCACGCCGACCGTCTCGTTCTCCTCCGGGACGAAGGAGCCGACGAAGCTGTTCTCCGGGGAGAGGGTGGTGAAGGAGGCGTTCTCGTGCGCCTCGCGCCCGGACTCGTCCTTCGCGGTCGCCGCGAGGGCGTACTTCGTGGAGCGCTTCAGCGCGGCGTCCGGCTTCCAGCTCTTGCCGTCGGCGGCGATCTTGCCCGTGACGGCCGTGCCGTCGGAGCTCTTCAGCTCGACCTTCGTGAGCGTGCCGTCGCTGACGGCGACGTTCGTCCCGTCGTTCAGCGGGACGTTGGTGGAGCCGTCCTTGGGCGTGATGGCTATTCGGGCCTTCGAGGCGTCCTTGGCCGCTGCCGCGTCGACCTCCGCCTGCGACTTGCCTGCCTCCGAGCTGCCCTGAGACTTCTCGCCGCCCCCGTCATTGCAGGCCGAAAGCATCAGTACGCCACCGAGCACGGCGGACACGGCCACCAGGGACCTTCTCCGCCGCATGCTGTACGTCCTCACACGTCACTCCATCGTTGCCGTGAAACCCCGGGCTGCGATCCCGGGATCGGGCCGGGCAGGGGGCGTCGCCCCCTGCTCGTCCTGACAACGCGTTAACGATGCGGATCGGTTCCACATTCCGTTCGAATGTGTGCAACCCCACGGTCAGGCGTTGTCGGCCCCTTCTTCGAAACCACCATCTTCCTCGTCGAGGTCCCACTCCAGGGACTCGGGGTCGTATTCGACGGGTTCGCTGCTCCAGGAGGCCTGCGCCAGCTCGACTCCGGTCAGCTCCGCGACGAGGTCGGTGGGGTCGACGAGGTAGGCCAGGGCCTCCGATTCGTCCTCCATGACGGCCGACTCCGCGTGCGCGCGCTCCTCGTCCGGCATGAACTCGTCGGCCTTGATGTGTTCGAGGGCGGCGCCGATGAGTGCGTCGGAGTCCGACACCTCCAGCACCAAATCCACCCGAAGCCGTACGTATCGTGATGCATCAGAAGGGTTCATACGACGGAGAGTAAGCCCGCGACAGCCTCGACTTTCCCGCGACCCGCCCCTTTCACTAGCATCTGCGCACACGGCCAATTCGCTGCTTCCGCAAGGGGGATCGCACCGTGTCCGCACGTCGACCTCTGCTCACCGCCCTCGGGGCGACCACCCTCCTCGCCGCCCTCTGGTTCGTCCCGTCGGCGAACGCCACCGGCCCCGGCCTGTCGGCGGGCACCTCGGGCGCGCCCGCCGCCGCCAACACCGGAACCGTCTCGGACACCGGCACGGACGACGGCGCCGACACCAACACCGATACCGACACCGGTACGGGTACGGGTACGGGTACGGGGACCATCGCCGGCGTCTCCGACGAACGGCCCGCCGGCATCACCGTCCTCTCGCTCGCCGACACCGGCAGCGTCGACACCACCCCCTACGTACTGGGCGGCACCCTCTGCCTTGGCCTCGGAGCGGGCTTCGTGGCCTTCTCCGTACGCCGCTCCCGCAGCCTCTAGACACGGCGGAAGGGCCGCACCCCCAGTGGGGATGCGGCCCTTCCGCTGTTCCGGATCTCCGGGTCAGGCGAGGGGGCCGGTCACCGGCTCCACGGCCGCGACCAGCCCGCCCGCGCGCACGAAGGCGTCGGCGGCGGCCAGATCCGGCGCGAGGAAGCGGTCCGGGCCGGGGCCCTCGACACCCGCCGCCCGCGCCGCGGCGATCGCGGCCTGACTGGCCGGCGCCGGGGTGAGCCCGTGACGCAGCTCGATGGCGCGGGTGGCCGCGTACAGCTCGATGGCGATGATCCGGGTCAGATTGTCGACCGCGGTACGCAGCTTGCGCGCCGCCGACCAGCCCATGGAGACGTGGTCCTCCTGCATCGCGGAGGAGGGGATCGAGTCGGCGGACGCCGGAACGGCGAGCCGCTTCATCTCGCTGACCAGGGCGGCCTGCGTGTACTGGGCGATCATCAGACCGGAGTCGACGCCCGCGTCGTCCGCGAGGAACGGCGGCAGGCCGTGCGAGCGGTTCTTGTCGAGCAGGCGGTCGGTGCGCCGCTCGGCGATGGAGCCGAGGTCCGCGGCGGCGATGGCCAGGAAGTCCAGCACGTACGCCACGGGCGCGCCGTGGAAGTTGCCGTTGGACTCGACACGGCCGTCGGGCAGCACGACCGGGTTGTCGACGGCCGAGGCCAGCTCGCGGGAGGCGACGAGGGCGGCGTGCGCCATGGTGTCGCGGCCGGCGCCGGCGACCTGCGGGGCGCAGCGCACGGAGTAGGCGTCCTGTACGCGCGGGGCGGACTCCTCCTGGAAGTGCCCGGTGAGCCCGGAGCCCTTCAGCACCGCGGCCATGTTGGCGGCCGAGGCGCCCTGGCCCGGGTGCGGGCGGATGGCGTGCAGCTCGGGCGCGAGCACCTTCTCGGTGCCGAGCAGCGCCTCCAGGGTGAGCGCGGCGGTGATGTCGGCCGACTTGTACAGCTTGTCGAGGTCCGCGAGGGCCATCACCAGCATGCCGAGCATGCCGTCGGTGCCGTTGAGGAGGGCGAGGCCCTCCTTCTCGCGGAGCTCGACGGGCTCGATGCCGTGCTCGGCGAGCAGCTCGCCGGCGGGGCGGACGCTGCCGTCGGGGCCCTCCGCGTCACCCTCGCCCATGAGCGCGAGGGCGCAGTGGGAGAGCGGCGCGAGGTCGCCGGAGCAGCCGAGGGAGCCGTACTCGTGGACGATGGGGGTGATCCCGGCGTTCAGCAGGTCGGCCATGGTCTGCGCGACCGACGGCCGCACGCCGGTGTGCCCGGAGGCCACCGTCTTCAGACGCAGGAACATCAGGGCGCGGACGACCTCCCGCTCGACGCGCGGACCCATGCCGGCGGCGTGCGAACGGACGATGTTGCGCTGGAGCTGCGCGCGCAGCTCGGGGCTGATGTGCCGGGAGGCGAGCGCCCCGAAGCCGGTGGAGACCCCGTAGACGGGTTCGGGCTTGGCGGCGAGCGCGTCGACGATCTCGCGAGCGCGGCCGAGCGCTTCCAGCGCCTCGCCGGACAGCTCGACCCGCGCGTTGCCGCGGGCGACGGCGATGACGTCCTCGGCGGTGGTCCCGGACGTCCCCACCACGACAGTGTGCATATCCATATTCAGCACCCTACGGACTGAATCCCTTCATGTCACCCCTCCATTTCCGACGGGCCGCCCCTACTGCCGCCCCCGGAAGCGGCGGCGCTCGCCGCGGCCCTCGCGGGCGGCCGCGGCGTCGGCCAGGCGGACCACCGCCGTGTCGCGCCCCGCGACCACCGGCTGCGCCGAACGGGCCGCCTTCGCCTTGTACTGCGCCGCGTCCGCCAGCCGGAACAGCCGCCGGGAGGACTTCACCGGCCCGATCGGGTCCCCCGTGGAGGCGACCCCGCACGCCACCCCCTCGCCCAGCTCCAGCTCGGCGGCCCGTACGCACACCTCCCCGGTGACCCGGACCACCTCGTCCGCCGAGGGCCCCGCGCTGACCAGGCAGAACTCGTCCCCGCCCAGCCGTGCGACCAGCGCCCCCGGCAGCATCGCCCCGCACAGGCTCAGCACCGACCCGAACCTCTCCAGCAGCCGGTCGCCCGTCGCGTGCCCCAGGGTGTCGTTGACCCGCTTGAGGCCGTTCAGGTCGCACACCACCAGGCTCACCACCGCCCCGCTGCGCCGGTGCTCCTCCAGCGCCTCGTCCAGCCGCATGTCCACGGCCCGGCGGTTCGCCAGGCCGGTCAGCGGATCGGTGAAGGCGAGGCGCCGGGCCTCTTCCAGGCGCTCGTTCTGCGCGAGCCCGGCCGCCACCACCGCGGCCAGCACCGCCGCGAACTCCGCGTCGTCCTCGTCGAAGTCCGGCAGCCCCTCGTCCCGGGCCACGTACAGCTCGCCCCAGGCCCGCCCGCTGAGCACGATCGGCGCGACCACGCACGTACCGCGCCCGCGCCGGCGCAGGGCGTCGCCGCGGCGGCCCGGGCGGTCGCCGACCGCGCTCTCGACCCAGGCGTGCGGGCCGCCGCCGCCCGCCCAGCGCTCGTGCAGGAACTCGGTGATCTCGGGGAAGTCGTGCACGGGGTAGGACTCGTCCTCGGGGAACTCCTCCTCCCCGGCCCGCCGCTCGCCCTCGTTCACCAGGACCCGCAGCCGCCCGCGCTCGCGCTCCCAGGACGAGATCGCGGCGAACGAGCCGTCCATCGCCAGCCGGGCACCCCGTGCGGCCGCCCGGACGCTGTCCCGCGGGGCGCAGGCCGCCGCCATGGCCTGCGCGAGTGCCACGACGGCCCGCAGCCGCCCGTCAACTCCCATCACCCCAGACTAGGGAGTTTTATCCGATTTAGTGACAGTTAGCCCTGCTTGGGGTGACCGTCGGTCACCCCGAGCGGCCGATCCGGGCGGCTGTCGGCTACTCCCCCGGCCAGTTCGGCTTGCGCTTCTCGTTGAAGGCCGCCACGCCCTCCGCCCGGTCCCCGGAGAAGGCCACCGTCCGCCAGGCCGCGTCCTCGATCTCCAGGCCCGCCGCCAGGTCCATCCCGTGCCCCAGCCGCAGCGCCCGCTTGGCGGCGCGCAGCCCGACGGGGGAGTTCGCGGCCATCGTCAGCGCCAGCTCCAGGGCCCGCGCGCGGTCTCCGCCCGCCGGCGCCACCTCGTCGACCAGGCCCAGGGACAGCGCCTCGGCCGCCTCCACCCGGCGGGCCGTGAAGATGAGCTCCGCCGCCCGGGCGGCACCGACGCGGCGCGGCAGGAGCTGCGTACCGCCGCCGCCGGGGATCACGCCCACCGACACCTCGGGCAGGCCCACCACCGCCGTCTCGTCGGCCACGATCACGTCGCAGGCCAGCGCCAGCTCGAAGCCGCCGCCCAGCGCGAAGCCGTGCACCGCCGCGACCGTCGGCATCGGCAGTTCCAGCACGCCCCCGTAGGCGCCCCGGGTGGTCGGCCGCTGGCGCACCAGCTCGGCGTCGGAGAAGGAGTTGCGCTCCTTGAGGTCCGCGCCGACGCAGAACGCGCGCTCGTGGGTGGAGGTCAGTACGACGACCCGTACGCCGGGGTCCGCGGCGAGCGCGGCGCACGCCGCGGAGACCGAGCGCGCCATCTCCGTGGAAACGGCGTTCATCGCCTTCGGCCGGTCCAGCACCAGCTCGGCGACCACGTCGCCGCCACCGTGCCGCCGCACCGCCACGAACTCTCCGAAGCGCTGCTCAGACATCCTGCCACCCTCCCGGTTAACGATCGTTACCCCGGGATCTTAGGTGTCCTCCGCGTCAGCGACCAGGGCTCCACGACCCCCAGACCGCGTACCGGCCGCTGCCACATCGGCTGGAGCGCGAAGCGGTACGCGCCGCCGCCCTCCTCGTTCTCGGCGTCCTTCTCGGACTTCGGCGCGGCGCCCGTCCGGCTCAGCTCCTCGGCCATCGCCCCGTCGACCAGCACCGCGTCCTTCGGGGCTATGGAGGTCAGCCGGCTCGCCAGGTTCACCGTCGTACCGAAGACGTCGCCCATCCGGGTCGTCACCGTCCCGAAGGCGATCCCGACCCGCAGCTCCGGCATCTGCGGGTCCGCCTCCATGGTCTCGATCAGCCGCAGCGCGATCTCGGCCGCCGTCGCCGCGTCGTCGGCGCAGTACAGCACCTCGTCGCCCAGCGTCTTGATCAGCCGGCCGCCGTGCGCGGCCACCAGGTCCGCCGCCGTCGTCTCGAAGGCCTCGACGAGCTCTCCGAGCTCCTCCTCCTCCAGCCGGCGCGTCAGCCGGGTGAAGCCCACCAGGTCCGCGAAGCCCACCGCGAGGCGCCGGTCGACCATCTCCTCGTCGTCCGCGACCTGCACCACCCGGCCGGTCGCCGCCGCCAGCTGGCGGCGCCACACGTAGACGAGGAACTCCTCCAGCTCCGGCAGCAGCAGCTCGACCAGCGGGTACGTGACCTCCGTGCGGGTCATGCCCGGCTCGGGCGGCTCGGTCAGCCCCTCCAGGAAGGAATCGATCTGCCATTCGGCCAGCCGGGCGGTGGTCTGGCCGGTGGACCGGGCCACCTGCACCGCCATCGGCTCGCTCAGCAGCCCCGCCTCCACCAGGCCGGCCAGGCGCCGCAGCGCCAGTACGTCGGCCTCCGTCAGGGCCTTGGCCTGCCCGATGTCCGCGAAGCCCATGGCCCGCCAGAACCGCGAGGCCAGCTCCATCGACACGCCCGCGCTCCGGGCGGCCTGGAACGGCGTGTACCGCCGCTCGGCGCCCAGGATCAGCTGCTCCAGCCGGATGGCGAGCGGGTCGGCCGTCGGCTGCGCCGCGTGGTCGACCTCGTGGAACGGCGTGTGCTGGTCACGCCCGATCGGGGTGCCCGGGTTCCCGGCCGAGCCGGACGCGCTGGACGTAGAGTCGTCGACGGTCAAGGGCCGCCTCCTGTCCATTCCGTGCGCGCTGCCGAACCGGGTGATCACCGGGAGGACCGGGATCGCCTAAACCATACGGCAGGTGTGCCGTAGCTCACTCCCCCAGTTCCGGTCCCGGCCCGATCGAGCCGGTCGACCGGCCCGGCCCGCCGGCGTCCGGGGCGCGGGCTACCGGGGCGCGGGCTACCGGGGCGCGGGGGTCCGGGGCGCGGGAGCATCCCCGGCGGCGGCGCCGCACCCGGAACCACCCGCGCCCCCGAGCGGCAGCGCTAGCGCACGGACCTCAGGTGCACCACGTCCCCCGCGCCCACCGCCTCACGGGCGTCGTCGGCCGTACGGATCACCAGCCGCCCTTCCGCGTCCAGTGCTTCGGCCGTTCCGGTGAGCTCGCGCCCGCCCGGCAGGTCCGCGCGGACGTGGCGGCCCAGCGTCGCGCAGCCGGCCGCGTACGCCTCCTGGAGGCCGCTGTCCGCCGGGTCGCCGGCCGCGTCGCGCCAGCGCCCGTACCACTCCTCCAGGGACCGCAGCACGGCCTTGAGCAGCGGCTCCCGGTCGGTCACCGCCGCCTTGGCCAGGGCCAGGGACCCGGCCGCCGGTACGGGGAGCTCGTCCTCCGTGAGGGTGACGTTGAGGCCGATCCCGAGGACCACCCCGTCCTCGACCCGCTCCGCGAGGATGCCCCCGGTCTTGCGCTCCTCCCCCTCCACGTTCACCAGCAGGTCGTTCGGCCACTTGAGCGCGGTGTCGACGCCCGCTCCCCGCGAGAGCCCGGCCGCCGTGGCCACGCCGGCCAGCAGCGGCAGCCACCCCCACCGCTCCTGCGGCACGCCGGCGCCCGGCTTGAGGAGCACGGAGAAGAACAGTCCCGACCGGGCCGGCGCGACCCAGCTGCGGTCCAGGCGTCCGCGTCCGGCCGTCTGCTCCTCGGCGACCAGCACGGCGCCCTCGGACAGTTCCGCGGCCCGGGCCGCGAGATCGGTGTTGGTGGACCCGGTGGCGGCGACGACCTCCAGGGAGGTCCACAGGCCGTCCGGCGCGACGAGCGCCTTCGTGAGCGCGGAGGCGTTCAGGGGCGGGCGGTCCAGGCTCGACCAGCGGCCCTGACCCGCTCCGGCTGAAGCATCTTGTGGAGTCATGCAAGTAAATGTAGGTGTGTCAAACGCCGCACTGCCGAGCGCCATGCCCGCCGATACGCTACGCACCAGTAGCCAGCAGCAGTCAATCAATTGACCAGGCAGTTGACACCACACAGGGAGCCGCGACCCCGATGTCCCAACCCTCAGAGCCGATCGACATGCACACGACCGCGGGCAAGCTCGCGGACCTGCGGCGCCGCGTCGAGGAAGCCACGCACGCCGGTTCCGAGCGTGCCGTCGAGAAGCAGCACGCCAAGGGCAAGCTGACGGCACGTGAGCGAGTGGCGTTGCTGCTGGACGAGGGGTCCTTCGTAGAGCTGGACGAGTTCGCCCGGCACCGTTCGACCGCCTTCGGGCTGGAGAAGACCCGCCCCTACGGCGACGGCGTCGTCACCGGCTACGGCACGGTCGACGGCCGCCCGGTGGCCGTTTTCTCGCAGGACTTCACCGTCTTCGGCGGGGCCCTCGGCGAGGTCTACGGCCAGAAGATCATGAAGGTCATGGACTTCGCGCTGAAGACCGGCTGCCCCCTCGTCGGCATCAACGACTCCGGCGGCGCCCGCATCCAGGAGGGCGTCAGCGCGCTGGGCATGTACGGCGAGATCTTCCGCCGCAACGTGCACGCCTCCGGGGTGATCCCGCAGATCAGCCTGATCGTGGGTCCCTGCGCCGGCGGTGCCGTGTACTCCCCGGCGATCACCGACTTCACGGTCATGGTCGACCAGACCTCGCACATGTTCATCACCGGCCCGGACGTCATCAAGACGGTCACCGGCGAGGACGTCGGCTTCGAGGAGCTGGGCGGGGCCCGTACGCACAACAGCACGTCCGGCGTCGCCCACCACATGGCCGGTGACGAGAAGGACGCCATCGAGTACGTGAAGTCGCTGCTCGCGTACCTGCCGTCGAACAACCTCTCCGAGCCGCCGGCCTTCCCGGAGGAGGCGGACACCGAGGTCTCGGACGCCGACCTGGAACTCGACGTCCTGATCCCGGACAGTGCGAACCAGCCGTACGACATGCACACTGTGATTGAGCACGTGCTGGACGACGCGGAGTTCCTGGAGACCCAGTCCCTGTTCGCGCCGAACATCCTCACCGGCTTCGGCCGGGTCGAGGGGCACCCGGTGGGCGTCGTCGCCAACCAGCCGATGCAGTTCGCCGGCTGCCTGGACATCAACGCCTCCGAGAAGGCCGCCCGCTTCGTCCGTACGTGCGACGCCTT
The DNA here is from genome assembly GCF_055593565.1 of Streptomyces sp. NPDC040718. Classification (NCBI taxonomy): domain Bacteria; kingdom Bacillati; phylum Actinomycetota; class Actinomycetes; order Kitasatosporales; family Streptomycetaceae; genus Streptomyces; species Streptomyces sp. NPDC040718. Next base: position 852,457 of record NZ_JBVIXO010000001.1, read on the forward strand.
CAACATCCCGGTGCTGACGTTCGTCGACGTCCCGGGCTTCCTCCCCGGCACCGACCAGGAGTACAACGGAATCATCCGGCGCGGCGCGAAGCTGATCTACGCGTACGCAGAGGCGACCGTTCCCCTCATCACCGTCATCACGCGCAAGGCCTTCGGCGGCGCCTACGACGTCATGGGCTCCAAGCACCTCGGCGCGGACCTGAACCTCGCCTGGCCGACCGCCCAGATCGCCGTCATGGGCGCACAGGGCGCGGTGAACATCCTGCACCGGCGCACCATCGCGGAGGCCGCTCCCGAGGAGGTGGAGGAGACCAGGGCACGGCTCATCACCGAGTACGAGGACACCCTGCTCAACCCCTACACCGCCGCCGAGCGCGGTTACATCGACGCGGTGACCATGCCGTCCGAGACCCGCGCGCACGTGGTGAAGGGGCTGCGGCAGCTGCGTACGAAGCGGGAGTCGCTGCCCCCGAAGAAGCACGGCAACATCCCCCTCTAGGCCCTCCAGGAGGACTCTGTGGTGATCAAGGTCGTCAAGGGCAACCCGACCCCCGAGGAGCTGGCCGCCGCACTGGCGGTGGTCCAAGCGCGCGCGGCGGCGCTGGCCTCGGCCCCGTCGGGCGCGCCCCGGATCCCGGACGAGTGGGCCTCGCCGACCCGGGTGGCCCGGCGGCGCCAGATGCTGCCCGGGCCGCGCGCGTGGGGCCGTACGTACTGGCCCGGACAGGGCTGAGCCCCGGGTTCCGGAAGATGGCGCGAACGGACGGTGGCGCCTGAGTACCCGTACTCAGGCGCCACCGGCGTACCGGGGGCCAGGATCGGAGCATGCTCTGGTCAGACCCGAAGAACGAGCCCCCGAAGGACATGCGCGACGCCCAGGCGATGCTCCGGCGGATGCTGGTGGTCCTCGTACTGGCGATGGTGGTCGCGGTGTACGTCCTCGGCGTACCCCCCTTCTAGGGCCGCGGCCGGGGACGGGTCCGGCGGCCGCCCTACGATGGCCCCCATGACCGTACGCACGCTCGTCCTCGCCTCCGCCTCGCCCGCCCGGCTGAACCTGCTGCGGCAGGCCGGGCTCGCCCCGCACGTGATCGTCAGCGGCTTCGACGAGGACACCCTCGACCACGACGAACCGGCCGGCCTGGCGCTGGCCCTGGCCGAGGCCAAGGCGGGCGTGGTGGCGGGCCTGGAGGAGGCCGCGGGCGCCCTGGTGATCGGCTGCGACTCCGTGCTGGAGCTGGACGGCGAGGCGCTCGGCAAGCCGGCCGACGCGGCCGACGCCACGGCCCGCTGGAAGTCCATGCGCGGCCGGGCCGGGGTGCTGCGCACGGGCCACTGCGTGATCGACACGGCCACCGGCCGTCAGGTCTCGGCGACGGCCTCCACGACGGTCCGCTTCGGCGAGCCGACGGACGCGGAGGTGGCGGCGTACGTGGCCAGCGGCGAGCCGCTGCACGTGGCCGGGGCGTTCACCCTGGACGGCCTGTCGGCGCCGTTCATCGACGGCATCGACGGGGACCCGGGGAACGTCATCGGGCTGTCGCTGCCGCTGCTGCGCTCGCTGCTGGGCGAACTGGACGTGTCCATCACGGACTTGTGGGCCTGAGGCTCCCACCGGGCCGCTCGGCGGGCTGCCCGGCCTCCGGCCCGCCGTAGAGCATCAGGGTCAGTACGAGGAGGCACAGGATCGCCATCGTCGCCGCGAAGGCGCCCCAGCCGACGAGTGCCGCGGCGATGGAGCCGAGCACCCCGTGGGTGACGGCGGCGACGACGAGCACGACGCGGGCGGGGCGGCCCGGCGGGCGGTCGCGCAGGGCGGCGACGGCGGCCAGGACGGCGCAGAGCAGGAGGAAGGCGCCCAGGCCGGCACCCATCCCATAGGTTGCCGTGGACATGACATCCGAATCCATGCCCGCGATGGACATCGACTGGGCCTCGGTCGTCCGGCCCAGCACGACGTGGACGAGCACGAGGACGGCAGCCTCCGCGACGAGCGTGATCGCGGCCAGCCCCGCCACGAGTCTGCGCAGCACGACGCCCCCATCCCTCCCACGCCACAAGCGTGTTCGACGCCAGGGAGGCTACTAACGAGTAAACCTTCGGACAAGAGTCCGGGCCCGCTTCGTTACGGGAAAGGCGCCGCACGGGTGACCGTGACGGCTCTCACTCAAAGAATGCATAGGCCGTTCGTAGGGACTCCACAAAGAATCAGCGGGGGCCGCTGACCCGCCGAACAGAGACCTGCCCCTCCCAACGGGGTTACTGTGCAGTCGGGGATCTCCCTGACCTGGGGCGACACACGGGATATCGCACTCAAGGGGCAATCGAATCACGCTCCGTGTGGGCAAGGTCACCACCGGGGAAGGGTCGTAAGGCCGTGTCGGCAGTCCCTAAACTCAGCTTGTTTCAAGGAGGGAGCCATCGTGCGCAAGGTGCTCATCGCCAACCGTGGCGAAATCGCTGTCCGCGTTGCTCGGGCCTGCCGGGATGCCGGGATCGCGAGCGTAGCCGTCTACGCCGATCCGGACCGGGACGCCCTGCACGTCCGCGCGGCAGACGAAGCTTTCGCGTTGGGCGGTGACACCCCGGCAGCCAGCTACCTCGACATCGCGAAGGTCCTGCAGGCCGCCGCGGACTCCGGTGCGGACGCCATCCACCCCGGATACGGCTTCCTCTCCGAGAACGCCGACTTCGCCCAGGCCGTGCTCGACGCCGGCCTGACGTGGATCGGCCCGCCGCCGCAGGCCATCCGCGACCTCGGCGACAAGGTGGCCGCCCGCCACATCGCCCAGCGCGCCGGGGCCCCCCTGGTCGCGGGCACCCCCGACCCCGTCTCCGGGGCCGACGAGGTCGTCGCCTTCGCCCAGGAGCACGGCCTGCCCATCGCCATCAAGGCCGCCTTCGGCGGTGGCGGCCGCGGCCTCAAGGTCGCCCGCAACCTCGAAGAGGTGCCGGAGCTCTACGAGTCCGCCGTTCGCGAGGCCGTGGCCGCCTTCGGCCGCGGCGAGTGCTTCGTCGAGCGCTACCTCGACAAGCCGCGCCACGTCGAGACCCAGTGCCTCGCCGACTCGCACGGCAACGTGGTCGTCGTCTCCACCCGCGACTGCTCCCTCCAGCGCCGCCACCAGAAGCTCGTCGAGGAGGCCCCGGCCCCCTTCCTGACGGAAGCCCAGAACGCCGAGCTCTACGCCGCGTCCAAGGCCATCCTCAAGGAGGCCGGCTACGTCGGCGCGGGCACCGTCGAGTTCCTCGTCGGCACCGACGGCACCATCTCCTTCCTGGAGGTCAACACCCGCCTCCAGGTCGAGCACCCGGTGACCGAAGAGGTCGCCGGCATCGACCTCGTCCGCGAGATGTTCCGCATCGCCGACGGCGAGGAGCTCGGCTACGGCGACCCCGAGCTGCGCGGCCACTCCTTCGAGTTCCGCATCAACGGCGAGGACCCGGGCCGGAACTTCCTGCCCGCCCCCGGCACCGTCACCCTCTTCGCCCCGCCGACCGGCCCCGGCGTGCGCCTGGACGCGGGCGTCGAGACCGGCTCGGTCATCGGCCCCGCCTGGGACTCGCTGCTCGCCAAGCTGATCGTCACCGGCGCCACCCGCGAGCAGGCCCTCCAGCGCGCCGCGCGCGCCCTGGCGGAGTTCAACGTGGAGGGCATGGCCACCGCCATCCCCTTCCACCGCGCGGTCGTCGCCGACCCGGCCTTCGCCCCGGCCGACGGCACCCCGTTCAAGGTCCACACCCGCTGGATCGAGACGGAGTTCGTCAACGAGATCAAGCCCTTCGCCGCTCCGGCGGCCGAGGAGACCGAGGACGAGCCGGGCCGCGAGACGGTCGTCGTCGAGGTGGGAGGCAAGCGCCTGGAGGTCTCCCTCCCGTCCTCGCTGGGCATGACCCTGGCCCGCACGGCCGCCGCGGGCGGTGCCAAGCCGAAGCGCCGCGCCGCCAAGAAGTCCGGCCCGGCCGCCTCCGGCGACACCCTGGCGTCCCCGATGCAGGGCACGATCGTCAAGGTCGCGGTCGAGGAGGGCCAGCAGGTCAACGAGGGCGACCTGGTCGTCGTCCTGGAGGCGATGAAGATGGAGCAGCCGCTGAACGCGCACCGCTCCGGCACCGTCGTCGGCCTGACCGCCGAGGTCGGCGCGTCCCTCACCTCGGGCGCCACGATCTGCGAGATCAAGGACTGACACCCCGCCCGCTCACGCGAAGGCCCCCGCCCGGGATCCCGGGCGGGGGCCTTCGCGCATCCGGCCGCTGTCCGACGGGCCGCCCTGGCGGGGACGGCCCGGCAGCACACCGGCTCCGCCGAGCGGCTAGCGGCGCCGCATGTCCGCGACCCGCGCCCGCTCCCCGGCCTGCTGCTCCAGCAGCGACGCGGGGGCGCTGCGCAGCTGGGCGGTGGGCCCGCCGCGCCGCTGGACCGGCAGCGGGGTCTCCCGCCGCGGCCTGCGCCCCGGCATGCCCTCCCCGTGGCCGCCGGCGCCGCCGCCGGCCACCGGCGCCGACCCCGCCACGGTGATCTGCACGCCCTGGTCGGCCAGCGCCTGGAGCTCCGTCGCCGCACGTTCGTCGTGCTGCGGGGGCTCGTCCGTCACCAGCCGCGTCATCACGTCCGTCGGCACGGTCTGGAACATCGTGTCCGTGCCGAGCTTCGTGTGGTCGGCCAGTACGACGACCTCCGCCGCCGCCTGCACCAGCGCCCGGTCCACGCTCGCGGAGAGCATGTTGGACGTGGAGAGCCCGCGCTCGGCGGTCAGGCCGCTCCCGGACAGGAAGGCCCGGGAGACCCGCAGCCCCTGGAGGGACTGCTCGGCGCCGCTGCCCACGAGGGCGTAGTTCGAGCCGCGCAGCGTGCCGCCGGTCATCACCACCTCCACCCGGTTGGCGTGCGCCAGCGCCTGGGCGACGAGCAGCGAGTTGGTGACGACGGTCAGACCGGGCACCCGCGCGAGCCGGCGGGCCAGCTCCTGGGTCGTGGTACCCGCGCCGACGACGACGGCCTCGCCTTCTTCGACGAGGCCGGCCGCTACATCGGCGATGGCGGTCTTCTCCGCCGTCGCGAGATGGGACTTTTGCGGAAAGCCGGACTCCCGCGTGAAACCGCCCGGCAAAACCGCACCGCCGTGCCGGCGGTCGAGGAGTCCTTCTGCCTCCAGTGCCCGCACGTCCCGCCGTACGGTCACTTCGGAGGTCTGGACGACGCGGGCGAGCTCACGGAGCGATACCGCACCGTTGGCCCGCACCATTTCGAGGATCAATTGGCGACGTTCAGCAGCGAACACGAAACTGACAGTAACCCCAACGACCGTCTGCTTTCAGCTCTTTGCGCCGGAATACCGAAGTTGTCCATACGGTGCCCCGGCAGGTGGTATACGCGGCGGGCCCGCTGCCGGCCCGCGCCACCACGCGCTCCCGCCCCACCTCGGCTTCCGCCCCAACCCGCGTACGGGAAGAGGCGGTTGGGCCTCGGGGCGGGACTCCTTACGCCTCGCCGCCCGCCTTGCGGGTGTGCAACTGGCGGGCCACTTCGGCGATCGAACCGGACAGCGAGGGGTACACGGTGAACGCGTTTGCGATCTGCTCGACGGTCAGGTTGTTGTCGACGGCGATCGAGATGGGGTGGATCAGCTCGCTCGCGCGCGGCGAGACGACGACGCCGCCCACCACGATCCCGGTGCCCGGACGGCAGAACAGCTTCACGAACCCGTCCCGGATGCCCTGCATCTTGGCGCGCGGGTTGCGCAGCAGCGGCAGCTTCACCACGCGGGCGTCGATCTTGCCGGCGTCCACGTCGGCCTGGGTGTAGCCGACGGTGGCGATCTCGGGGTCGGTGAAGACGTTCGAGGAGACCGTCTTCAGGTTCAGCGGGGCCACCGCGTCGCCGAGGAAGTGGTACATCGCGATGCGCCCCTGCATGGCGGCGACGGAGGCGAGCGCGAAGATCCCGGTCACGTCGCCGGCGGCGTACACGCCCGGCGAGGACGTGCGCGACACCTTGTCGGTCCAGATGTGCCCGGACTCCTTGAGCCGGACCCCGGACTCCTCCAGGTTCATGTCCTTGGTGTTCGGGATCGCGCCGACCGCCATCAGGCAGTGGGTGCCCGTGATCACACGGCCGTCGGAGAGGGTGACCTCGACCCGGTCGCCCACCCGCTTGGCGGACTCGGCGCGCGAGCGGCCGATGACGTTCATGCCGCGGCGGCGGAAGACGTCCTCCAGGACGGCGGCCGCGTCCGGGTCCTCACCCGGCAGCACGCGGTCGCGCGAGGACACCAGGGTCACCCGGGAGCCCAGCGCCTGGTACGCGCCGGCGAACTCGGCACCGGTCACACCGGAGCCGACGACGATGAGCTCCTCGGGGAGCTCCTCCAGGTCGTACACCTGGGTCCAGTTCAGGATCCGCTCCCCGTCGGGCATCGCGTCCGGGATCTCGCGGGGGTGCCCGCCGGTGGCGATCAGCACGGCGTCGGCGGTGAGGATCGTCTCCGTGCCGTCGGCGGCGGTGACGATGACGTCCCGCGTGCCGTCGATGCCCTGCGGGCCGCCGAGCTTGCCGCGGCCGCGCATGACGCGGGCGCCGGCCCGGGTCACGGACGCGGTGATGTCGTGGGACTGGGCCAGGGCGAGGCGCTTCACGCGCCGGTTCACCTTGCCGAGGTCCACGCCGACGACGCGCGCGGCCTGCTCGATGTGCGGGGTGTCGTCCGCGACGACGATCCCCAGCTCCTCGTACGACGAGTCGAAGGTCGTCATGACCTCTGCGGTCGCGATGAGGGTCTTCGAGGGGACGCAGTCGGTCAGCACCGACGCCCCGCCCAGACCGTCGCAGTCGACGACGGTCACCTCCGCGCCGAGCTGGGCCCCCACCAGGGCTGCCTCATACCCGCCGGGTCCGCCGCCGATGATCACGATCCGGGTCACGAAAAGTCCGCCTCACGTCTACCCGGCCGGCTGCCGCCCCGGCCGGTGTTCCGGGGGTTCTCCCCGGGGGATGCATTCCGTGCCCCATTGTCCCGCACGCTTCAAGGTGCTCGCACCATCCGGACACGCGTGCCGGGGCGACCCTCCCGTACCCTCGACCTCATGTCGCTCTACGCCGCGTACGCCGGCAACCTCGACCCGCGGCTGATGACGCGCCGCGCTCCCCATTCGCCGCTGCGCGGAACGGGCTGGATCAACGACTGGCGGCTGACCTTCGGCGGCGAGCAGATGGGCTGGGAGGGCGCCCTCGCCACCATCGTGGAGGCCCCCCGCCAGCAGGTGTTCGTCGCCCTGTACGACATCGCCCCGCTGGACGAGGACTCCATGGACCGCTGGGAGGGTGTCGGCCTCGACATCTACCGCCGCATGCGGATCCGCGTCCACACCCTGGACGGCGAGGAGGCGGCCTGGTGCTACGTCCTCAACGGCTACGAGGGCGGCCTGCCCTCGGCGCGCTACCTGGGCGAGATCGCGGACGCCGCCGAGTCGGCCGGCGCTCCGCACGACTACGTCATGGAACTCCGCAAGCGCCCCTGCTGAGGCCCACCGGCCCCCGCCCGCACGGGCGGAGGGGGACGATTCGGCGGAAACGACAAGGCAACGATCCGAACACCGTGAGCTGCGCCATCTACGCGCGTAGGCGATAAGCGGCTACGCTCGTCTGCGTGAACGCATCTGTTACCGACCCCTTCGCCGCCGCCGACGCCGCCGCCGCCCGCCTCCGCGAGCTCACCGGCGTCGAATCCCACGATGTCGCCCTCGTCATGGGCTCCGGCTGGGCCCCCGCCGCAGAGGCGCTCGGCGCCCCCGAGTCCGAGTTCCTCGTCACCGAGCTGCCCGGCTTCCCCCCCGCCGCCGTCCAGGGCCACGGCGGCAAGATCCGCTCGTACAAGATCGGCGACAAGCGCGCCCTGGTCTTCCTCGGCCGGACCCACTTCTACGAGGGCCGCGGCGTCGCCGCCGTCGCCCACGGCGTGCGCACCGCCGTCGCCGCCGGCTGCAAGACCGTCGTCCTGACCAACGGCTGCGGCGGCCTCCGCCAGGGCATGCAGCCCGGCCAGCCGGTCCTGATCAGCGACCACCTCAACCTGACGGCCACCTCGCCGATCGTCGGCGCGAACTTCGTCGACCTCACCGACCTGTACTCCCCGCGCCTGCGCGCGATGTGCAAGGAGATCGACGAGACCCTCGAAGAGGGCGTCTACGTCCAGTTCCCCGGCCCGCACTACGAGACCCCGGCCGAGATCAACATGATCCGCGTCATGGGCGCCGACCTGGTCGGCATGTCCACCGTGCTGGAGGCCATCGCCGCCCGTGAGGCCGGCGCCGAGGTGCTCGGCATCTCCCTGGTCACCAACCTGGCCGCGGGCCTGTCCGGCGAGCCGCTGAACCACGAAGAGGTCCTCCAGGCCGGCCGCGACTCCGCCGCCCGCATGGGCACGCTGCTCACGCAGGTCCTCGCCCGCATCTGATCGACACGATCGACACCCGACGATCGACACCCGACGATCGACATCGACCGACGTACGAGAGGTAAGGCGGAAGCAGTGCAGGAACAGGACGACCTCCTCACCCGGGCCCGGGCCTGGCTGGCCGAGGACCCCGACCCGGAGACGGCGGCGGAGCTCGCGGCCCTGATCGACGCCGGCGACACGGCCGAGCTCGCGGACCGCTTCTCCGGCACGCTCCAGTTCGGCACCGCCGGACTGCGCGGCGAGATCGGCGCCGGTCCGATGCGGATGAACCGCTCCGTGGTCATCCGCGCCGCGGCGGGCCTCGCGGCCTACCTGAAGGCCCAGGGGCACGACGGCGGCCTGGTCGTCGTCGGCTACGACGCGCGCTACAAGTCGGCCGACTTCGCCCGCGACACCGCCGCCGTGATGACCGGCGCCGGACTGCGCGCGGCCGTCCTGCCCCGGCCGCTGCCGACGCCCGTCCTCGCGTACGCCATAAGGCACCTCGGCGCCGTCGCCGGCGTCGAGGTGACCGCGAGCCACAACCCTCCCCGGGACAACGGCTACAAGGTCTACCTCGGCGACGGCTCCCAGATCGTGTCCCCCGCGGACACCGAGATCGCGGCGCAGATCGCGGCCGTCGGCGCGCTGGCCGACGTACCGCGGCCCTCGGACGGCTGGCTGCAGCTCGACGAGGAGGTCCTGGAGGCCTACCTGACCCGCACGGACGCCGTCCTTACCCCCGGCTCCCCCCGGGGCGTGCGGACCGTCTACACGGCCATGCACGGCGTCGGCAAGGACGTCGTCCTCGCCGCCTTCGCCCGCCACGGCTTCCCCGCCCCGGTGCTCGTCGCCGAGCAGGCGGAGCCGGACCCGGCGTTCCCGACGGTCGCGTTCCCGAACCCGGAGGAGCCGGGCGCCATGGACCTGGCCTTCGCGAAGGCCGCCGAGGTCCAGCCCGACATCGTCATCGCCAACGACCCGGACGCCGACCGCTGCGCGGTCGCCGTCCCGGACAACGGCGGCTGGCGCATGCTCCGCGGCGACGAGGTCGGCGCGCTGCTCGCGGCCCACCTGGTCCACAAGGGCGCGCAGGGCGTCTTCGCCGAGTCGATCGTCTCCTCCTCCCTCCTCGGGCGGATCGCGGAGGCGGCCGGCGTCGGCTACGAGGAGACCCTGACCGGCTTCAAGTGGATCGCCCGCGTCGAGGGCCTGCGCTACGGCTACGAGGAAGCCCTCGGCTACTGCGTGGACCCCGAGGGTGTCCGCGACAAGGACGGCATCACCGCCGCCCTGCTGGTCGCCGAGCTCGCCTCCACGCTCAAGGAGCAGGGCCGCACCCTGACCGACCTGCTGGACGACCTGGCGATGGCCCACGGCCTGCACCACACCGACCAGCTGTCGGTCCGCGTCTCGGACCTGTCGGTCATCGCCAACGCCATGGCGCAGCTGCGCGCCGAGCCCCCGGCCTCCCTGGCGGGCCTGCGGGTGGTCTCGGCGGAGGACCTGTCGCAGGGCACTGAGAAGCTTCCGCCCACGGACGGCCTGCGCTACTACCTGGACGGCGACTACAAGGCCCGCGTCATCTGCCGCCCGTCCGGCACGGAGCCCAAGCTCAAGTGCTACCTGGAGGTGGTCGTCCCGGTCGCCGAAGCCTCCGACCTGGCGAGCGCCCGCGTCCGGGGCCAGGAGATCCTGGACGCGGTGAAGAAGGACCTCGCGGCGGCGATGGGCCTCTGAGCCCGCGTCCTCAGCGCCGCGACGGCCCCCTCAGCTTCGGGGCGGTTTCTAGGGATCGTTGCAACACGTGGTCGGTTGGTTAGGCCGCGAGCAGTTTATGCAGGCGCTCGGCTGGGGTTTCCCAGCCGAGCGTTTTGCGTGGGCGGCCGTTGAGCTGGGCGGCGACGGCTTCGAGGTGCTCACGGCTGTGGACGGACAGGTCGGTGCCCTTGGGGAAGTACTGACGGAGCAGCCCGTTCGTGTTCTCGTTCGAGCCGCGCTGCCAGGGGCTGGCGGGGTCGCAGAAGTGGACCGGGATGTCGGTGGCGAAGGTAAAGGAGCCATGCGCGGCCATCTCCGAGCCCTGGTCCCATCGTGGACCACGTGCATCTCCGGCCGGTCGGGGAACGTCCGGCGCAGACTCTCGCAGATCTGTTCCGGGCTCCACTTCCGGTCCAGGCCGTCCTGGACGTAGTCCCGCAGCTCGGGGTTCTGACCGATCTTGCCGGGCTTTGGGCGGGGCCGGCGGGCATCGGCGCGGGCCTGAGCGGCGTGCGGCCGGTACTGGCCGTTGACCGGGTGCCGGTTGCGGCGTATCTCGCGGCTGACCGTGGACGGGCTGCGGCCCAGCTCGGCCGCGATAGTCCGGACGGCGGCCTTCTCACGCAGCCGGTCCGCGATGTGGATCCGGTCCGCCTCGCGCAGATAACGCGAAGGACCGGACGAGGGCGCTACCGCTGTGAGCGGTAGCGCCCCTCCGGTCCTGCCGGACGGGGCTCGGCCGTTACGCCACCGCTTCCCCGTCCGATAGTTGATGCCGACGATCCGGCATGCCTCCCGATGACTCACGCCTTGCTGCATGAGCTGAAGGTAGGCATGCCGTTCATCCGTCAGCCGACGTGGTCCCCGGTTGACCGAACGGTCCCGGATCTCGAAGTCCATCGCACTCCCCAGGCTGGGGTGTTGCGACGATCACTAGAACTCAAGTTCGGCTGAGGGGGCCGTCGGCGTACGGGGCTTGCGGCGGAGGCCGGCTACCTCCCCCTCGGGGGGGTGGGGGCGGGGTCCCCTTGGGCGGTCTCAGGGAGGGTTGGGGCTTCCCGTCAGTCCCATCGTCCTTCCGGGGCGGGCCGGTCCCTCAAGGGCGCTCCTTCGTCGCGTCGCTACGCGATCGCCTTCGGCGACCCTTGACCGACCGGCCCGCCCCGGAAAGCCGAAAGACTGCCGGGAAACCCCCAAAGAAACGGCACGGTCCAGAGGAGCAGGGACGGGCCTGTCAGGGACGGACGGCGGGGCCGGGCGCCGGCCCGCCGGGCATCCGGGCCCTCAAGAGCCGCCATCCCGGGCCAGGGGCGCGACTACCCGCACGAGAGGTCGACCAGAGCGACCTCCGGAGCCCCCGGGCGCAGCAGATCGCTACGCGCTCCTGTCGTCTCAGCGTCCGGCGACCGCCCTGAGCTGATATCCGCACCAGAGGACGAACAGAGCAGCCCAGGGATCGGATGGACGCCTGAGATCGCTACGCGCTCCTCTGGTCTCGGCGGCCGGCGGCCCTCTCGGGCTGATACCGGCGCCAGAGGGGCGTCAGAGTTCTAGACCGGTGGGCGTCCGGGGGTCGGGGTGGGTGGGGGTGAGGGGAGTGAGGAGACCACCCAGCGCCGGCGTGGGTGGGGCGGCGGGCTTGGTGCTGCACGGGGGCGGCGGGAGCGGAGTAGACATGGCTCTCCTGAGGGTCAGTGGGTGGCCGGCTCGATGTTGGTGACTGCCGTGGTGAACTCGCGGCCGGAGGCGTTGCGGATGTAAGCGAGCTCCATCCAGCGTTCGATGCCGGTGTCGGAGACGTTCTCGTTGATCACCGCCATCAGCACGCCCTCAGTACCGGACGCGATGTCGCGCACGCGGCGGCGAAGGAGCCTGTGGGGGATGTACTCGTAGCACTCACTCATGTCCTCCTCCATGGAATCGACGAAGCGCTCCCACCCGGCGCGCGCTCGGGCGAGAAGCTCCGGACTTGGTGCGGAAACGCCTTCCGGCTCCGGCCAGGACACGACAAAACGCTTGCCGCCCGGAGGCTGTGCGCTGGCGGCATCCTTCTCTGCTGCGTTCAAGACGGCCCCATGTCGCTACGCTGAGTGGTCTGCTTGTCACTGTCCTACGAGCGTAGGTACATCGCCCGACCGGTCGAAGTGACTGTTGGTACGGGTACTTGGCGGAGAATCCGAGGGCCTGGAGGTGCTGTGGTCGGCAAGGGACGTACCAACCTGACCATCAGTCCGGGAAGTCGACGGCCCAGCCGTCTCGGGACGGTTTCCGGGTATGTCTTCCGGGTCATCCGGGAGCAGCTCGGCCACACTCAGGAGACCCTCGCGGAGGCCTTTCACCTCTCGACGGACGCCATCGCGGGATGGGAATCCGGCAGACGGCCGCTCACGGCTCTCTCCGTCGGTCAGATGCTCGGACACCGTCATCGGCTCATGCACATGGGGACTCCGGCAGCCTTACTCACCGCCTTGGAAAGGGCGATGGAGTCAGACGTCCTGTTGCTGAGTGCCCTCGAAGGGGATAAGTCGGCCAGCATCAGCCCTCTCGGCTCGTGGGTCATGCAACGCGACCTGGTGGAAATCCTGGCCTGGCCATTGAACGGCGAAGCGCCGGAGTCCATGCGTGCGCTGCCGCCTTCGATTCGCTCCCGGCGCGGCCCGGTGCCAAGAGGGCCCGAGTTGGACGTGGCAGAACGCACCCGGTTCTTCCAGTACCTGCGCACGACAGCCGAGGAGGCACGTGCCGCCGACCAGTTCCTGCTGCGCCGCCAAGCCCTGTACCTCGCGGGCTACGACCAGGCAGAGGACACCGTCGACTGGCTGATGCAGCAGCAAAAGGCGGAACGACCCAACGACTGGCTCACCCGTTGGCTCAATGCCCGTTCCGTGGCCGCCGTTGCGGCCCGTCAAGGTGACCGGGAGCGCATGGGGCATTTCATCTCCGCCACGCTCGAAGGCGATGACTTGGGAGAGACCGCCAACCTCAACTACTGGGCGTACTGGACCGGCGAGGCCGCGCACCCCCAGCTCTCCGATGATTTCATCGTGGAGACCGATCCCGCCTCCTGGCAAGGACACAAGCTCTTCCAGCATTTGGTGAAGGGGCTCAGGCCGCAACACGGCTACTTCGACCTGAACGTGCACACCCTCTGGGCACTCCTGGCGGCCCGCCCCAGCCTCCTGAAGACGGCCACTTCCACTACCCGAGACCTGCGGGCCCGGATGCCCGTGCTGTTGGATGGCACCGAGCCCTCGACCGGATCGCGTCGGGAGCTTGAAGGCATTCGGTACGCAATCCGCCTCGCTGAGGCGTGAGAAGGAGACAGACGTGGCTGACGACCTGTCCGCGGTGGCGCGATTCCTCTACGAAGCCGGAACGCTCAAGAACGCACGCCGCACGGGCTGGTGGATGGCAGGCATCAACAACCCCGAGAGTGTGGCCGAGCACTCCTGGCGCACGTCCCTGATCGCCTCCGTCATCGCCAAGCTGGAGGGCGCGGACCCGGCCCGCGCAGCCTTCCTCGCCGTGTGGCACGACACCCAGGAAACCCGCAGCGGCGACGTGAATCACTTGGGCAAGAAGTACTCCCCGTCCGCCGACCCCGCCGCGATCACGGCCGACCAGACGGCCGGCATGCCCGACCTCCTCGCCGCAACCATCCAAGAACTCGTAGCGGAATACGAGGCCAAGGAAACACCCGAATCGATCTGCGCCCGGGACGCCGACAAGCTTGAGTGCATGCTCCAGGGCATCGAGTACAAGGCACAGGGCTACGCGAACGCCCAACGCTGGATCGACAACAGCCGCGCCCGCCTGACCACCGAAACCTCCCAGCGCCTCGCCGACGAACTCCTCGCCCAAGGCACCCTGGACTGGCTCCGCGCAGCCATGGGCGAGCAGCCCTGATCCCCCGGCGATCCGATCAGCCCCGGACGGCCGTCAGCCGCCGAGACCAGAAAAGCGCGTAGCGATCTCACGCGCCCGTCCGCTCCCTGAGCTGGTCTGATCGACCTCTGGTGCGGGTATCAGCCCCGGACGGTCGTCGGACGCTGAGACGACGGGAGCGCGTAGCGATCTGGCGCGCCTGGGGGCGCCGCAGGTCGCTCTGATGAACCTCTCGTGCGCATGGCCGCGCCCCGGCCCGGAATCTCGGCTCTTGAGGGCCCGGATGCCCGGCCGGCCGACCCCCGGCCCCTCGCCTCATCGCTGAGAGACCCGCCCCTCCCCCTCTGGACCGTGCCGTTCTTTTGGGGGCTTCCCGTCAGTCTTCCGGCTTTCCGGGGCGGGTCGGTCGGTCAAGAGTGGAGCGAAGCGACATCGCGCAGCGACGCGACGAAGGAGCGCCCTTGAGGGACCGGCACGACACGGAAGGACGATGGGACTGACGGGAAACCCCCAAACCGGCCATGAGACCGCCTGGGCAGGACGCCGCTCCCCACCCCACCGGCCCGCAGACAAGGGGGCGGGTGGGCAGCCGCCGTCCCGCCCCCACCCCCTCGAGGGGGAGATGGCCGGCCCGCGCCGCAAGCCCCGTACGCCCCCGCCCCCTACGACGCCGAAGGCGACGCCACCGGCGTCGGCGAGGCCAGGTCGCCCAGGGTCGGGACGGACTCCGGGCGGGACCGGACCGCGTCCGTGCACTCCCACGCGCGTGGCGGGTCGGCGTTCGGGCCGCCGAGGACCACCGGGCCCGGGCCGGCCGAGACGGCCTCGCTCGCCGACAGGGTGCACACGATCTGCGCCAGCGCCACCGGCGGGAGGTCCTCCGGCTTGCGGCTGAGCCGCAGCGTTCCCGCCGGGTCGCCGGGGCGGGCCGGGACGGCGGCCAGCTGGTCGGGGACGCTGGTGGTGAAGCCGCCGTCGCGTTCCTCCGCCGACGGGCTGCGTTCCAGTTCCTCCAGCAGCGCCTGCGCGACCAGCACCACGGGCTGCCCCGTGGCGCGCTTCTCGGGGACGGGAACAACGCGTTCCACACCCACCAGCTGCGATCCGCACACCAGCTCCACCGTGGCCCGGAAGCCCTGGACCCCGCTCTGGCCCGCCTGCTGTCCGGCGGTCTCGCAGGACACCCGCGACGGGGCCGCGCCCACGTCGACCGGCACGGTCGTGGCCCGGATGCCGCATCCGGACAGGAGGGCCGCACCCACGGCCAGCGTCACAGCCCTACGCCTCCACGCCGCCACCGGCGATCACCGCCCCCACGTCCATCGGGAGCCGCAGCGTGAACACGGCCCCGCCTTCCGGCCCGTTCGCGGCGGTGATGTCGCCGCCGTGGATGTGGGCGTTCTCCATCGCGATCGACAGGCCGAGCCCGCTGCCGTCCGACTTCGGCCGGGACGCGCTCGCCTTGTAGAAGCGGTCGAAGACGTGCGGCAGCACTTCCTCCGGGATGCCCGGCCCGTTGTCCCTGACCGCGATGACCAGCCACTCCCCCTCCACGCACACCGACACCCGCACCGGCGAGCCGCCGTGCTTGAGCGCGTTGCCGATGAGGTTGGCGAGGATGACGTCCAGGCGGCGCGGGTCGAGGCGTGCCACGATCCCGCGGCCGGCGTCGAGTTCGACCGCGTCCAGCCAGGCCCGCGCGTCGATGCAGGCGGTGACCTGGTCGGCGACGTTCACGTCGTCCAGCACCAGCCGGGCCGTTCCCGCGTCGAAGCGGGTGACCTCCATCAGGTTCTCCACCAGGTCGTTCAGCCGGCGCGTCTCGCTCACCACCAGGCCCACCGCCGGGGCGATCATCGGGTCGAGGTCCTCGACCTCCTCCTCCAGCACCTCGGCGACCGCCGTCAGTGCCGTGAGCGGTGTGCGCAGTTCGTGCGACATGTCGGCCACGAAGCGCCGACTGGCCTCCTCGCGGGCGCTCATGTCGGCGACCTTCTTCTCCAGCGCCTCCGCCGTGCGGTTGAACGTCCTCGCCAGGTCGGCGAGTTCGTCGGTCCCCGACACGTCGAGCCGGTGGTCGAGCTCGCCTTCGCCGAGGCGTCGTGCCGCGTCTCCGAGGCGCTGTACGGGCTTCAGGACGGTGCGTGCCGCGCCCTGCGCGAGCAGCGCGGACCCGAGCAGGGCCAGGCCCGTGGCGATGGTCAGGGACCAGCCGAGCGCGTTGAGGTCGTCCCGTTCGGTGGCGAGGGACTTGTACATGTAGCCGGTGGGGCCGCCGCCCACGATCCGGGTGCCGCCGACCAGGTACGGGTTGCCCTGCGGCTTCGTCCGCTGCCAGTACATGTGGTACTCGGCGTCGTTGGCGGCGGTGGTCTTCTGCCGGTCGTTGACGGCGTACTGGAGGGACTTCGGTACGTCGTTCAGCCCGAAGGGGACCGCGCCGGCGGCGCCGATGACCTTGCGGCCGTCCTTGCGTTCGTGGACGAGCAGCACGCTGTACCCGGGGCTGCTGCCCGCCATCAGCTCGGCGGTGCGCTGTATCTCCTCGGGCGTCGGGTCGGCGGGCAGTGCCGCGGCCCGGTTCTGCATCTCCTGGCGGAAGTCGCCGAGGGCCGCGTCCTGGGTACGGGTGAGCACGGCCTCGCGGTTGAGCCAGTACGCGATGCCGGACGCGGAGACCGCGGCCACCAGCGCGACGAGCGCGAACACGACGAGGAGGCGCAGCCGCAGGCTGGTCCAGCGCCGGCCCGCGAACAGGGCCTTGGTCACTGTGGGGAGTCCAGCCGGTAGCCGACACCCCGGACGGTACGGATCAGCGTGGGCGAGGAGGGCACTTCCTCGACCTTGGCGCGCAGCCGCTGCACGCAGGCGTCGACGAGCCGCGAGTCCCCGAGGTAGTCGTGCTCCCACACCAGCCGCAGCAGCTGCTGGCGGGAGAGCGCCTGGCCGGGGCGGCGGCTGAGTTCCAGCAGCAGCCTCAGCTCGGTCGGGGTGAGCTGGAGGTCCTCGCCGTTCTTCGTCACGGTCATCGCGGACCGGTCGATGACGAGGGACCCGAAGGTGGCGGAGTCGCTCGCCTCGCGTTCGCCGCGGCGCAGCACGGCCCGGATGCGCGCGTCGAGCACGCGCCCCTGGACGGGCTTGACGACGTAGTCGTCGGCTCCGGACTCCAGGCCGACGACGACATCGATGTCGTCGCTGCGCGCGGTGAGCAGGATGATCGGCAGCTGGTCGGTGCGGCGGATCCGCCGGCACACCTCGAAGCCGTCGATCCCGGGCAGCATGACGTCGAGCACGATCAGGTCCGGCCGCTGCTCGCGCAGCAGTTTCAGGCCGTCCTCGCCCGTCGCCGCGGTGGCCACTCGGTGGCCCTGGCGTGACAGGGAGAGTTCGAGGGCCGTGCGGATGGCGTCGTCGTCCTCGATCAGCAACAGGAAAGGCACGGGCTCATTCTGTCCCATCGGCCGTCCGCACTTCGACCGTCGGGACGGTGGCAATCGCGAGGGGCGCAATCGCGCCACGGTCTGGCGCACGGGTGGCTGTGACAGGCCTGTGACAGTCGGCGGACACCCTGGTTATACCCGGCGGGCAGTCTTTTCTCATCGACACGACGGACCGAAGCAGACTCCACGACGGGGGGCGCGAGATGAACACGCTGCACAGCACCACGACCAGCGCGGTCGTCACGCGGCTGCACGATGTGAACCGCCGGGCGGGTGTCCGTACGGTGACGGTCGCCCGTCAGCGGCCGGCACACGTCACAGCCATTGACGCGAAGCAGTACCAGGCGGTTCCCGCGCAGCGCACGGCGCCGGCCCCCTCCTCCACGTCGGAGGCGGAGTTCACGGCGTACGTCCAGGAGCGGCGGGCGGCGCTGTACGCGACGGCCTTCCACCTCACCGGCGACCGCCACGAGGCCGAGGACCTGCTGCAGAGCGCGCTGTTCTCCACGTACCGCGCCTGGGACCGGATCAGCGACAAGGCCGCGGTGGGCGGGTACCTGCGCCGCACGATGACGAACCTGCACATCAGTGCCTGGCGCCGGCGGAAGCTGAACGAGTACCCGACCGAGGAGCTGCCGGAGACGGCGTCGGACACGGACGCGATGCGCGGTACGGAGCTGCGCGCGGTGCTGTGGCAGGCGCTGGCCCGGATCCCGGAGCCGCAGCGCACGATGCTGGTGCTGCGCTACTACGAGGGCCGTACGGACCCGGAGATCGCGGAGATCCTGGGCATCAGCGTCGGCACCGTGAAGTCGAGCATCTGGCGCTCGCTGCGCCGGCTGCGCGAGGACGAGGTGCTGAGCTTCGGGCGTGACGAGTCGGAGTCCTTCGGGGAGCTCGTCGCGTAACCGGAAAGACCATGGGGCCAGGGGGTCCGTCCTACGGGGGTGGGACGGGGGCCGCAGGGGGAGAAGAGGCGGGATCAAGCGGCCGGGGGTCCGCGTGATCCCGCCTTTTCACTTTGTCCGGGAGTTTCCGGGAGTTTCCGGTGGGTTCCGGGGGGGGGCCGGGGTGCCGTCGCCGGGTCCGTCAGATGGCGGTGGGGGTGCGGTGGCGGCCGGCGGCAGCGGCGGCCAGCCGGCCGAGGGCCTCGTCGCGGCCGCAGGCGTGGGCGCCGAGGGCGACGTGGCGGGCGACGATGCCGCGTTCGGCGCGCATCAGGCGGTAGCCGCGGCGCAGCAGGAACGGCACGGACTTGCGGCCTTCGCGCAGGTCGCGCAGGAAGCGGCGGCGGAAGGTGGTCGAGGGGCGGCCGCGCAGGCAGATGGCGTCGGCGAGCAGGCCCAGTTCCTGGCAGCGGGCCGCGATGTCGGCGGCGAAGATGCCCTCCGCGATGAACAGCGGGGTGCGGTCGATGTCGAGGGTCTCCGTGCCGGTCCGGGAGGACGAGGCGATGGAGTAGACGGGGACTTCGGTGCGGCCGGCGGCGCAGAGTTCCGCGATGGCGGCGACGGCGGTGTCCGCGTCCCAGGAGAGCGGGGAGTCCCAGTCGATGTCGGAGCTGCCTTCGACCAGCGGGAGGGTCGGGTCCGTCGCTTCTTTGTAGAAGTCGTCCAGGCGCAGTACGGGGAGGCCCGACCGGGCCGCGAGCGAGGACTTGCCGGAACCCGAGGGGCCGGTCAGCAGTACGACGCGCGTGGGAAGGGGAGATGAACAGCTCACGGGAGACCAGTGTGAGGCATTACCCGGCGTATCAACACACTGCCGACAGCCCCTGCGACCGGTCTCACACGGCGGGTTGGAATCCGGGAGACCGCCTCCACTACTCTGTGTGCGCACGCGACTACGACCACAGGCAGGAACCCATGGCCCGTCACGCAGCCCCCGAACCCTCTCCGCACCGGCTCCGCGCCGCCGGCCTGAGCCTGTCCATGGCCGGTGCGGCCCTGGCGATGTCGGCCGGCGGGGCCCAGGCCTCGCAGACGCACCTCCAGGCGGCCGAGACCGACCTCCAGGCGGCGGTGGCGGGGGTCGCCAATCCGCTCGGGGACCTCAAGGTGAACCCGCTCGCCAACACCGGGGTGGACCCGCTGGACAACGGGGTGGCGACGAAGGTCGCGGACTTCCCGGCCGTGGGCACCACGATGGTGACGGGGATCCTGACACAGGGGCCGTCGGTGAAGGAGCTGCCGACGGCGGCGGTCGGCTCGCTGCTGGGGCCGGTGCTCCCCAAGGGCTAGCGGACGCGTGAAGGCCCTGGCAGCTCGGGGGTTTCGCTGCCAGGGCCGGTCTCACGGGGGCCGTTCCAGAACTGCCGGCCTAGTACGAGGAGCCGCCCGAGCCCAGCGAGCCCGTCGGGTGCCAGACCGTCTTGGTCTCCAGGAAGGCCGTCATCCGGTGGGTGCCGGGGTCGGCGGTCCAGTCGTCCACAGGCTGTGGACGCAGGACGCGCTTGAGGTTGTCGGCCGCAGCGATCTCCAGCTCCTTGGCGAGGGCCGCGTCGGCGCCCGCCAGGTCGATGGCGTTGACGTCCTGGTGGGCCGCCAGGTGGGGGCCCATCTCGGCGGCCTTGCCGGAGAGGATGTTGACCACGCCGCCGGGCAGGTCGGAGGTGGCCAGCGCCTCGCCCAGGGAGAGGGCGGGGAGCGGGGCCTCCTCGCTGGCGATGACGACCGCGGTGTTGCCGGTCGCGATGACCGGGGCGATCACCGAGACGAGGCCCAGGAACGACGACTGCTGCGGGGCGACGACGGTGACGACACCGGTCGGCTCCGGGGTGGAGAGGTTGAAGAACGGGCCCGCGACCGGGTTGGCCCCGCCCACGATCTGGCCGATCTTGTCGGTCCAGCCCGCGTACCAGACCCAGCGGTCGATGGCCGCGTCCACGACCGCGCCGGCCTTGGACTTCGACAGGCCCTCGGCCTCGCCGACCTCGCGGACGAACTGCTCGCGGCGGCCCTCCAGCATCTCGGCGATGCGGTAGAGGATCTGGCCGCGGTTGTAGGCGGTGGCGCCGGACCAGCCGCCGAAGGCCTTGCGCGCGGCGACGACCGCGTCACGGGCGTCCTTGCGGGAGGACAGCGGGGCGTTGGCCAGCCAGTTGCCCTTGGAGTCGGTCACCTCGTACACCCGGCCGCTCTCGGAACGGGGGAACTTGCCCCCGACGTACAGCTTGTAGGTCTTGAAGACGTTCAGACGGGTCGCAGAAGACTCAACAGCACTCATCAGCGCTCACCCTTCGGGTTCGACGGGGCGAGGTAGCCCTCCAGGCCGTGGCGGCCGCCCTCGCGGCCGAAGCCCGACTCCTTGTAGCCGCCGAAGGGCGAGGTCGGGTCGAACTTGTTGAACGTGTTGGCCCACACCACACCCGCGCGGAGCTTGTTGGCGACCGCGAGGATGCGGGAGCCCTTCTCCGTCCAGATGCCGGCGGACAGGCCGTACTGGCTGTTGTTGGCCTTGGCGACGGCCTCGTCGGGGGTGCGGAAGGTCAGCACGGACAGGACCGGGCCGAAGATCTCGTCGCGGGCGACGGTGTGCGCCTGGGTGACGTTCGTGAAGAGCGTCGGGGCGAACCAGTAGCCGGCGGACGGCAGCTCGCAGGCCGGGGACCAGCGCTCGGCGCCCTCGGCCTCGCCGGTTTCGGCCAGGGCCGTGATCCGGGCGAGCTGTTCGGCGGAGTTGATCGCGCCGATGTCGGTGTTCTTGTCGAGCGGGTCGCCCAGGCGCAGCGTGGAGAGGCGGCGCTTGAGGGAGTCGAGCAGCTCGTCGTGGATCGACTCCTGGACCAGGAGGCGGGAGCCCGCGCAGCAGACCTGGCCCTGGTTGAAGAAGATGCCGTTGACGATGCCCTCGACGGCCTGGTCGATGGGGGCGTCGTCGAAGACGATGTTGGCGCCCTTGCCGCCCAGCTCCAGGGTGACCTTCTTGTCGGTGCCGGCGATCTGGCGGGCGATGGCCTTGCCGACCGCGGTGGAGCCGGTGAAGGCGACCTTGTCGACGTCCGGGTGGGCGACGAGTTCGGCGCCCGCGTCCCCGTAGCCGGGGATGATGTTGACGACGCCCTTGGGCAGGCCGGCCTGGCGGCAGATGTCCGCGAAGAACAGCGCCGAGAGGGGGGTCGTCTCCGCCGGCTTCAGGACGACGGTGTTGCCGGTGGCGAGCGCCGGGGCGATCTTCCACGCGAGCATCAGCAGCGGGAAGTTCCACGGGATGACCTGGCCGGCCACGCCGAGGGGGCGGGGGTTCGCGCCGTAGCCGGCGTGGTCGAGCTTGTCGGCCCAGCCCGCGTAGTAGAAGAAGTGCGCGGCGACCAGGGGGAGGTCCGCGTCGCGGGTCTCCTTGATCGGCTTGCCGTTGTCCAGGGTCTCCAGGACGGCCAGCTCGCGGCTGCGCTCCTGGATGATCCGGGCGATGCGGAAGAGGTACTTGGCGCGCTCGGAGCCGGGCAGCGCGGACCACTTCTCGAAGGCGCGGCGGGCGGCCTTGACGGCGCGGTCCACGTCGGCGGCACCGGCCTGGGCGACCTCGGCCAGCACCTCCTCGCTGGAGGGGCTGACGGTCTTGAAGACCTTGCCGTCGGCGGCGTCGGTGAACTCGCCGTCGATGAAGAGCCCGTAGGAGGGGGCGATGTCGACGACCGAGCGGGACTCGGGGGCCGGTGCGTACTCGAAGAGGGATGCCATGGTGATCAGTCCACCGTCACGTAGTCGGGACCGGAGTAACGCCCGGTGCTCAGCTTCTGGCGCTGCATGAGCAGGTCGTTCAGCAGGCTGGAGGCGCCGAAGCGGAACCACTCGTTGGTCAGCCAGTCCTCGCCCGCGGTCTCGTTGACCAGGACCAGGAACTTGACGGCGTCCTTGGTGGTGCGGATGCCGCCGGCCGGCTTCACACCGATCTGGATTCCAGTCTGCGCCTTGAAGTCGCGTACGGCTTCGAGCATGAGCAGGGTGTTGGCGGGTGTGGCGTTGACGCCGACCTTGCCGGTGGAGGTCTTGATGAAGTCGGCGCCCGCGAGCATGCCGATCCAGGAGGCGCGGCGGATGTTGTCGTACGTCGACAGCTCGCCGGTCTCGAAGATGACCTTGAGGCGGGCGGCGCTGCCGTCGGGGCGGACGCAGGCCTCCTTGACGGCCTTGATCAGCTCGTACGTGTCCAGGTAGCGGCCGGCGAGGAAGGCGCCACGGTCGATGACCATGTCGATCTCGTCGGCGCCGGCGGCGACGGCGTCCCGGGTGTCGGCCAGCTTGACCGGCAGGGCGGCGCGTCCGGCCGGGAAGGCGGTGGCGACGGAGGCGACCTTGACGTCGGCACCGTTCAGCGCGGCCTTGGCGGTGGCCACCATGTCGGGGTAGACGCAGACCGCGGCGGTCATGGGCGTGCTGCGGTCGGTCGGGTCGGGGTTGACGGCCTTGGCGGAGAGCGCCCGGACCTTGCCCGGGGTGTCCGCACCCTCAAGCGTGGTCAGGTCGATCATCGAGATGGCCAGGTCGATGGCGTACGCCTTGGCCGTCGTCTTGATCGAGCGGGTGCCGAGCGAGGCCGCGCGGGCCTCCAGGCCGACTGCGTCTACGCCGGGCAGCCCGTGCAGGAAGCGGCGCAGCGCGCTGTCGGACGTCGTCACGTCAGCGAATGCGGTGAGGGTGGTGGGCATGGTCACCAGATGAGCATATCTACGCGCGTAGCGCCTGTCACCCCCCACGATGCACATATGGGCGTGAGATCCGTCATCGGAGCTTCCGGGGCCGCGTGCCCGTACCTCCCGGCGGACCATGCGGCACAATCGGCGGCATGACTACGCCCTCCCCCCACGAGCCGGTCTACGCCGACCGCGTCTACCGCTCCCCCATGGCCGTCGTCTCCGGGGTGCTGCTGCTCGCGCTGGTCGCCTGGCTGTGCGGGGACGCCGTCGTCCGGGGCGGGGGGAGCGCGCGGTGGATCGGCATCGCGGTCGCGCTCGTCGCCGTCCCGCTGATCGTGGCGTTCACCCTCCGCCCGGCCGTCTTCGCCAACGACGACCGGATGCGGATCCGCAACCCCTTCCGGATCATCGAGCTGCCCTGGGCCGCCATCGACGCGGTACGCGCCGGGTACTCGGCGGAGGTGCTGGCGCAGGGGTCGAAGTACCAGCTGTGGTCGGTGCCGGTGTCCCTGCGCGAGCGCAAGAAGGCGGGCAGGCAGCTGAGCCGCCGGGAAGCGCTGCGCGGCACGGGCACGGCGGCCAAGGACGGCGGGGCGGCGGCGCCGGCCGCGCGGACGCGGGCCACCGCCGACCGGGCCGTGGACGAGCTGCGAGAGCTCGCCGAGCGCGGGGCCGGCCGGCCCGGCGCGCAGGGCGGCGTCCGCGTGCGGTGGGCGTACGAGATCATCGCGCCGGCGGTGGTGGGCGCGGTACTGCTGGCCGTACTGCTGGCCACGGGCTGACCGCGGCCCGCCCGCCACGTCTGCCGATCGGGACATCCGCTGAGCTGCCGTAACCACTGCGTAACGGACACCGCTGCCGGAACCGGCGCCGCCGGGGGGTGCGTCCTCGCAGGTGTGCACCGTCATGAGGGCAGCGGCAGCGCCGCCACCGCCACAAAGCTCCCGGTCCGCTCGCGGCTCCTGAGCGGGGCCCTGCTGGCCGCGCATCTGCTGCTCGTCGGATGGCTGACCCTGAGCCCGCTGGACGTCCCCTGGGCGGCGGCCGCGAACCTGACGCCGCTGGAGGGCATCAGGGCGGACCTCGCCTACGGCCCGCTGGAGGCCGCGCAGCGGATCGGCGAGGGGCTGGCGCTGCTGGCCCCGCTGGGGGTGCTGCTGCCGCTGGCCGGGGGGCGGCTGGCGCCCGGGCCGCTGGCGGCCTGGTCCTCGCTGGCCCGGACGGCGGCCGCGGCCGTACTGATCTCGCTCGGCATCGAGATGCTCCAGACCGCCGTCCCGGGACGGGTGCTGGACGTGGACGCGCTGCTGCTGAACACCGCCGGGGTGGTGATCGTCCACCTGGCCGTCGTCCCCGTGCTGCGCGCCCGGCTGCGCCGCACGCACGCGTCTCAGGGGCCCACCCCGAGAATTACCAGGGTCGGCATCGGACCCTGGACCGAGGTCCTTTCGGCGGTACCGCGCGAGTATTGAGGCATCGCGGAAGGGAAAATCCCGGAGCGCGATCCCCTACGAAGGAGAAGACAATGAGCGCGATTACCCGCCCCCGTGAAGGACGGATGATCGGCGGCGTCTGCGCCGGGCTCGCACGGCGTTTCGGTATCAAGGCCCGCACGATGCGGATCATCTTCGTGGCCTCGTGCCTGCTGCCCGGACCGCAGTTCCTCATCTACCTGGCGCTGTGGCTGCTGCTCCCGAACGAGAAGGCCGGCGCCGGCTCGGCGCAGACGGCCTGGTAGATCCCCCGGACGCCCGAACGGCGCCCGAGCCGCGCTCCGGCGGGACTCAGCCCGCCTTCCCGACCTTTTCGAGCTGCTTGTCGGCGACTTCCTGCGGGACCAGCGCCTTCTGGTCCGCGGCGGCCACGTTCAGCGCCATCAGCCGCACGACCCGGTCGCCCTGGCGTACGACGACCAGGTGGACCGGCGCCGAGACGCCCTCGGCGGTGGCGGTCGTGGTCCAGCTGACCGTCTCGTCGCCCGCCGTCTTGTACGGGACGGCCTTCACGTCCCGGTAGCGGCCGGTCTGCTTCTCGACGGTGGCGGTGAAGCCCGTACCGCAGGCCGCGACGGCCTCGCGCAGCCGGGCGACGACCCGCTTGGCCTCGGCCTCCCCGTAAGAGCTGACGGAGGCGGAGACCGCGAGTCCGACCTGCTTCTGGGAGCCGATGCCGCGGTTGACCGTCTCGCGGGCGGCCGGGTCGGGCTTGTCGCCCATGATGTCGGCGAGCGGCTGGCAGGCCTTCTTGTCGGCCTGCGGCTGGCCGTCGGGGGCGTTCGGGTTCTTGCCCTGCGCGGAGATCTGGTAGCCGGCGAGGTCGCCCTGGACGAGGGCGGCCCGTTCCAGGCTCGCGTCCTTGGCCTTGGGCGCGGCGGGGGCCGCCGGGGCGCCGGGCGCGCCCGAGGGGCGGGCGGCTGCGGAGCCCTTGGGGTCGGGGGTCTTCCCGGGTGCGGAGGGGTCCGTACCGCCGCCGCACGCGACCGCTCCGAGGAGCAGGGCGGGGAGCAGCGCGAACCTCGTCGCGGGCGCCGTGAATCGTGCCGTGATGCGCATGACCGAACCTCATACCCATTGCGTCGGCGGGCAGTTGGTGGTGATCGTGGCACACCGCGCGACGCGGCGCACACCTCCTCGAAGGGGCGTGCACCGCGGGCACGTGCGTGCGATTTCCGGGGCTACGGTCAGCCGAGGGCGCCGAGCGGGCCGGCCACCGGAGCCAGGCCGCCGAGCAGCTGGCCGACGGGGGCGGCGGCGTCGGCGGCCTCGCCCTCCTGCCCGGCCTGCTGCGTCTGGTCGGTGAGGGAGCCGGTGGCGCTGGTCAGGGAGCCGAGGGTGTCCGTCAGGCTGGCGGCGGGGAGCGCCGAGGCGGAGGCGGTACCGGCGGCGCCCGCGGCGAGGGCGGCACCAATCACAGCGACACCGAGGGACTTGGCAGCAGACTGCTTCATGAAAAATCGTCCTTGCGACGGGGAACTGAGCGGCTCCGCAAACTAGCCACTTCAAACCCCGTCCCGCAAACATCCTTAAATACGAGAAAGCGTCCGGGAGTTGATTCTCCCGGACGCTTTCCGTGGGTCAGCCCGTGGCCTAGGCCGAGACAGTTCCGCTGGTGGAGGCGGTCTGCCGGAACAGCCATTCGGACTTGAGCTCCGCATAGCCCGGCTTGATCACGTCGTTGATCATCGCCAGTCGTTCATCGAAAGGAATGAACGCGGACTTCATCGCATTGACGGTGAACCACTGCATGTCGTCGAGCGAGTAGCCGAAGGTGTCGACCAGGTGCTCGAACTCGCGGCTCATGCTGGTGCCGCTCATCAGGCGGTTGTCGGTGTTGACCGTCAGCCGGAAGTGCAGCTTGCGCAGCAGGCCGATGGGGTGCTCGGCGTACGAGGCGGCCGCGGCGGTCTGCAGGTTGGAGGTCGGGCACATCTCCAGGGGGATGCGCTTGTCCCGGACGTACGAGGCCAGGCGGCCCAGGGTGACCGAGCCGTCCTCGGCGACCTCGATGTCGTCGATGATCTTCACGCCGTGACCGAGGCGGTCGGCGCCGCACCACTGCAAGGCCTGCCAGATCGACGGGAGGCCGAAGGCCTCGCCCGCGTGGATGGTGAAGTGGTTGTTCTCGCGCTTGAGGTATTCGAAGGCGTCGAGGTGGCGAGTGGGAGGGAACCCGGCCTCGGCGCCGGCGATGTCGAAGCCGACCACGCCGTTGTCGCGGTAGCGGTTGGCCAGCTCGGCGATCTCCAGCGCGCGGGCCGCGTGGCGCATGGCGGTCAGCAGGGCGCCGATGCGGATGCGGTGGCCGTTGGCCTTGGCGCGGCGCTCTCCCTCGCGGAAGCCGTCGTTCACGGCCTCGACGACCTCTTCGAGGGTCAGGCCCGCTTCGAGGTGCTGCTCGGGGGCGTAGCGGATCTCGGCGTACACGACGCCGTCCTCGGCCAGGTCCTCGGCGCATTCGGCGGCGACCCGGAAAAGGGACGCCTTCGTCTGCATGACGGCGCAGGTGTGCGCGAACGTCTCCAGGTAGCGCGGGAGGGATCCGGAGTCCGCGGCGTCACGGAACCAGACGCCCAGCTTGTCGGCGTCGGTCTCGGGCAGCTTGTCGTAGCCGACCTCTGCCGCCAGCTCGATGATGGTCCCGGGACGCAGTCCACCGTCGAGGTGGTCGTGCAGCAGCACCTTCGGGGAGCGGCGGATCTGGTCCGGGGTGGGCAGGTTGAGGGTCTCGCTCGTCATCCCGGCACTCTACTCCTACGCGCGTAGAGCAGCGCGTCGGCAGCAGGGGTCGATATGTAACAGAGACCGTACGGACGGGTGGCGTACACCTGTCAGTCTGAGACTGTTCCGCCATGGCACAGCATGCGCCGCCGGCGCGCGGGGCCCGCCTGGGGCGGGCGGCCGGCGCGAACGGCTCGGTCTCGACGGTCAGTGGTGTGGTGCTCCTGTTCCCCGGAGCGTCCAGATTCGCCCCCGGTCCGGTACGCCCGCTCGCGCGGGCGCTGGCCCGGGCGGGCGGGGCGCAGGGGCTGGTGGCGCACACCGTGGTGCACGGGGCCGGGCCCCGGGAGGAGGCCGCCGGGTGGGCGGCGGACGAGGCGGTCCGGCTGTACGGGGACGTCCCGTTGTGCCTGGCCGGCTTCGGCGCGGGCGGCCGGGCGGCGCTGCGCGCGGCGGGGCACGAGGCCGTCAACTCGGTGGTGGCGCTGGCCCCTTGCTTACCCGAGGGCGCGGACACGGGCTCCCCTGAACCGGTGAAACAGCTCGCGGGGCGGCAGGTGCTCATCGTGCACGGCACGAACGACGCGCGCAGCGACCCGGAGTCCTCGTTCCGGCTGGCGGCCCGGGCGAAGAAGGCGAATCGTTCTACTTGCCGGTTCGAGGTGCACTCGGACGGCCACGGGTTGCGGGAGCACCGCTCGGAAGTGGTGGCGCTGGCGGTGGACTTCGTACTCGGCGCGGTGTTCTCGGGCCGGTACTCGCGGCCGGTCGTGGACGCGCTGGCGGCGCCGCCGCCGCTGGGGCTGCGGATGCCGCTGGCCTCGGGGTTCGGCAAGTCGCTGCGGGGCTGAGCGGGCGTAGAGTGAGGAGTGGACTCGGGGTCGGCTCGGGGTGCTCTCCGGGAGGCGGTCCGCCATGGCCGGAATGGTACGCAGGAACTTCGACAGCGCGGACGAGACGCGGCCGTTCGCCGACGGCAAGGGCAGGCTGGACCTGATCCAGACGGCCGGCGGGGCGGTCGGGCGCGCGGTCTTCGAGCCGGGCTGGAAGTGGTCCGAGCACATCAAGCCGCTGGCGGGCACGGACAGCTGCCAGTCGGCGCACACGGGGTACGTGGCCGCCGGCCGGATGCAGGTCGTGATGGACGACGGCGAGGGCGCCGAGTACGGCCCGGGTGACTTCATGCAGATCGCCCCGGGGCACGACGCGTGGGTGCTCGGCGACGAGCAGTGCGTGGTGGTGGACTGGACGGGCTTCGACAACTACGCGAAGCCGGCCTGAGCACGCCTCGGCGGACTTCGCCACGGGCCGCGCCGGAACTCCGGGACCTGCCGCTCCGTCCCCTCTCGGTCGGATGGCCCCGGGCGGCGCGGCCGCGCGCCGTGGGTCCACTGTGCCTGTTCGGCATATGCCGGAAGCCGGGGTCCAGGCGTCGACTTGCCGCCTTGCGGGAACCTGAGGGGTTTACGAACCGGCACAGGCAGGGACGAATGTGCATATGCCAGCCGATGCCGAAGCCGAAGCCTCCGACGACCTGAGCCCCACGGCCCGGCGCCTGTACGCGTACGCCGTCGAGCGGCACGCCTTCACCGTCGCCGAGGCCACCACCGCCCTCGGGGCCCGCGCGGGGGCGGCCGTCACCGAGCTGGCCGCCGCGCACCTGCTCCAGCGGGTCCCCGACGGCGACGGCCCCGAGCGGTGGACCGCGGTCGCGCCCCGCGCGGCGGCGGCCCGGGCGCTGGCCCCGCTGGCGCTGCTCGTACGGGAGACCCACGACGAGATGGACCGGCTGCGCGGGCGGCTGGAGACGCTGGTGCCCGCGTACGAGGCGGGGGCCGCCCACCGGGACCTGAGCGGGTCGGGACGGCTGGAGCTGGTGACCGACCTCGGCGCGGTGCGCGGGATGATCACCGAGCTGGTGGCGGGGTGCGAACGGGAGCTGCTGACCTCGCAGCCGGGCGGGGGCCGGCCGCAGGAGACCCTGGAGGAGGCCGTCGGGCGGGACGAGTCGCTGCTGGCGCGCGGGGTCCGGATGCGGACGATCTACCAGCACACGGCGCGCTACTCCCGCCCGACGGCGGCGTACGTCGAGCGGGTCACGGCACTGGGGGCCCAGGTGCGGACCCTCGGCGACGGGCTGATGCGGATGCTGATCTTCGACGGGCACACCGGCCTCATGGCGGTGCCCGACCGGCAGGGGGCGGCGCTGGTGGTGCGGGAGCCGAGCGTCGTCCACTTCATGACGGCGGCCTTCGAACGCTCCTGGCTCGGCGCGCGCCCCTTCCCGACCACGGTGAGCCCGGAGGCGGCCAAGTCCCTCTCGGACGAACTGCGCCAGACGATCGTCCGGCTGCTGTCGGACGGGCTGGAGGACAAGGTGATCGCCCGCCGCCTCGGCATGTCGGAGCGGACCTGCCAGCGCCACATCGCCGAGATCATGCGCGCGGTCGGCGCCAAGTCCCGCTTCCAAGCCGGGTACTTGTTGTCCGCGGCGGCAGCGGCCCGCTGCCCGGACGAGGGCACCCCCTGAGGGGTGGCCCCGGCCCGGGGGTACGTCAGACGGTGGTGCAGCCCGGGAGGGGGGTCGTCGAGGAGCAGTTGTTCGGGGTGTTGGCGGTGATCGAGTTGCCGAGGAGGGTCAGGTTGCTGAAGTTGAAGATCCCGCCGCCCGACAGGGGGCCGCCCAGGGCGGTGTTCGCCGTGATCGTCGAGCCGACCACCCGCGCCTGCCCGACGACGATCATGCCGCCGCCCTGCTGGGTGGCGGTGTTGCCGCGCACCGTGCTCCAGAACACCGTCAGCACGCCGGGGCCGTTGATGATGCCGCCGCCGAGCTTGCTGGTGTTGTCGCGCACCGTGCTGCCGTTCAGCGTGGTGGTGCCGAGGCTGGCGATGCCTCCCCCCGCCTCGGTGGAGGTGTTGTTGCGTACGGTGCTGCTCTGCAGGGTCACCGTGGCGCCGTTGTTGAACAGCCCGCCGCCGTTGTCGACGCCCGCGCCGCCGGTGATGGTCAGTCCGGAGAGAACGACCCGGACCGTCGTCGGGCCGTTGACGGTGAGGGTCCGGCCCGCGTTGTTGCCGTTCAGCGTGGCGCCGGAGGAGCCGGTGAGGGTGAGGCTCTTGCCGATCGTGAAGTTGCCGGTGCAGGTGCCCCGGACCAGCAGGGTGTCCCCGGACGCCGCGTTGTCGATCGCGGTCTGGAGGTTCTGCGTCGGGCAGTTCACGACGCTGATGGCGGCCGAGGCCGGGGATGCGGCGGCCAGCGTGGCCGCGGCGGTCGTGAACGCCACGGCCAGGGCCGGTGCCGACCGGCGCCACCCGGACCGAAGCGTTCGTCGTCTGGGCATGGGCATGGCTGTCGCTCCTGTCCGTCGGTCCGCCGGACCTCCCGGCGCGGGACATCCGTGCCCGTGCCGGCGCCGGGGGCAACCCGAACACCGCACCGCTCCCACGAACGCACGACCGCGACCACCGGCCTGGCCTAGGCGGGCGGCTCCAGCTCCGGGATGAGGCGGCCGCGGCGGGAGAGGAGGAAGCGTTTGAACGCGGCCACCGGCGGGGTGTCCGGGTGGCCGTCCAGCCAGGCCACTCCGATCTCGCGGACCGCGCGCGGCGCCGTCACCGTCAGTTCGACCACGCCCGGCCGGGGGACGGGCGGCGGCGGGAGCAGGGCCACGCCCAGGCCCGCCGCGACCAGGCCGCGCAGCGTCTCGGCCTCCTCGCCCTCGAAGGCGACCCGGGGCGTGAAGCCGGCCTCCGCGCACAGGTCGTCGGTGATCCGGCGCAGGCCGTAGCCGGCCTCCAGGGTGACGAAGGTTTCCTCCGCGGCCTCGGCGAGGCGGATGCGCTTGCGGCCCGCGAGGCGGTGGTCGTCCGGGACCACCAGGCGCAGCCGCTGCTCGTCGAGGCGGCGGGCCACCAGGTCGGGGGCGTCCGGGACGGGCGAGGTCAGGCAGAGGTCGAGTTCCCCGGCGCGGAGCTTCTCCAGCATGGCCTCGCCGTAGTTCTGGACCAGGGCGAAGCGGACTCCCGGGTGGTCGGCGCGGAAGGCCCGGATCAGGGCGGGTACGGTCTCGGGCCCGAGGGTGTGCAGGAACCCGAACGCGACCTTGCCGAAGGACGGGTCGGCGTCCTGCTGGACGGATCCGGCGGCACGGGCGATCCCTTCGAGGGCCTGTTCGGCGGAGGCGAGGAAGGTGCGGCCCGCCGTGGTGAGGGCGACGGTGCGGCCCTTGCGGGCGAACAGCGAGACGCCCAGGTCCTGTTCGAGGCGGACCATCGCCCGCGACAGGGTGGACTGCGGGACGCCCAGCTCGTGGGCGGCGCGGGTGACGTGCTCGTGCCGGGCGACCGCCACGAACTGGGCGAGGCGGGGGGCCAGGCCTTGTGTCACGGCCATGTCTTCTTCGTAACGGTTCATTGATATCCGAAGCCCTGAGCTGT
Source organism: Streptomyces sp. NPDC040718 (assembly GCF_055593565.1). Taxonomy (NCBI): domain Bacteria; kingdom Bacillati; phylum Actinomycetota; class Actinomycetes; order Kitasatosporales; family Streptomycetaceae; genus Streptomyces; species Streptomyces sp. NPDC040718. The sequence continues at coordinate 884,279 of NZ_JBVIXO010000001.1, forward strand.
GGTGATGCGTGAGTGGATCGATTATCCGCGTTCTGTGCATTGGACGCATGAAAAAGGGGGGCCTACGGTCGACGTATGCCTCCCGTTCATACCGGGGCACCCGTCACCACGGGTGCCTCCACCCCGTCGTCCCCGCAGCCCGAGCCCCACTCCCCCGGCCGCCCCGGCTACCGCCGGATGAGCCTCGCGCTCTTCGCCGCCGGACTGGCGACCTTCGCCCTCCTCTACTCCACCCAGGCCCTGCTGCCCGCCGTCTCCTCCGGCTTCGGCGTGACGGCCGGTCAGGCCAGCTGGACGGTGTCCGCGGCCACCGGGGCGCTCGCCCTGTTCGTCCTGCCGCTCAGCGCGCTGTCCGAGCGGTTCGGCCGGACCCGGATGATGACCTGCTCGATGGTGGTCGCCGTCGGCATCGGCCTGCTGGTGCCGTTCGCGCCGAGCCTGGAGTGGCTGGTGGCGCTGCGCGCGGTGCAGGGCGCCGCGATCGCCGGGATCCCCGCCTCCGCGATGGCCTACCTGGCGGAGGAGGTCAAGCCGAAGGCGCTGGTCGGGGCGATCGGCCTGTTCGTGGCCGGCAACTCCATCGGCGGCATGAGCGGCCGCATCGTCACCGGGTGGGGTGCGCAGCTGTGGGGCTGGCGCGGCGGGCTGCTGGCCGTCGGCGTGATGGCGCTGGTCTGCGCGGTGGCCTTCCTGGTGCTGCTGCCCCGGGCGCGGTTCTTCCGGCCGGCGTCGCTGAACCCGCGCGCGGTGGGCCGTACCGTCGCCGGGCACCTGCGCGATCCGCTGCTGCTGCGGCTGTACGGGATCGGCGCGCTGTTCATGACCGTGTTCGGGGCCGTGTACACGGTCATCGGGTACCGGCTGGTGGAGGCGCCGTTCTCGCTGGGCCAGGGTGTCGTCGGGTCGATCTTCCTGGTGTACCTGGTGGGTACGGTCTCCTCGGCCGCGGCCGGGCAGCTGGTGGCCCGGGCGGGCCGGCGCGGGGCGCTGTACCTGGCGGTGACCACGACCGCGCTGGGGCTGCTGCTGTCGCTCGGGGACTCGTTGTGGCTGGTCCTGCCGGGGCTGGTGCTGATCACGGCCGGGTTCTTCGCGGGGCACGCGGTGGCGTCGGCGGCGGTGAGCCGGACGGCGAAGACGGGCCGGGCGCAGGCTTCCGCGCTGTACCAGTCCGCGTACTACCTCGGCTCCAGCGCGGGCGGCACCCTGGGCGCGCTGGCGTACCACGCCTCGGGGTGGGCGGCCACGGTCGGGATCGCGCTCCTCGCGGTGCTGGGCGTCGTCTCGATCACCCTGTACGGGTCCCACGCGGCCCGCGCCGAGCGGCGCCGGCTGCTCGCCCCGGGCGCCCGGGCCGCGGCGGCCCGCTGACCGCTGACCGCTGACCGCTGACCGCTGCCGACCGTCTAGGAACCGGTCCGCCGGCGGCCCTCGGCGGACCCGCTGCGGCCAACTCCGTTCAAGGTCTGTGCGGCGTGCGCAACTCGCTCTAGCTTGGGAGGCATTGGCGCCCCCACAGTGCGGGCGAGGCAGGGGAGGACCGGATGGCGGCGATACGCGTGCGCGCGCGGCGGCGGGCTGCGGTGGTGTTCGGCGGGGCTCTGGCGCTGGCGGCGCCCCTGGTGGTCGCGGGGGGCGGTACGGCTCAGGCCGCCGCCTGCAACGTGACCACCGGGCCCTATCAGCGGCAGGTCGAGCAGTTCCTCGGGCGGCCGGTGGACGGGGTGCAGTCGGCGGCCGACTGCACGGCGATCCAGTCCTTCCAGGCCACCCACGGGATCACCCCGACCATGGGGTACGCCGGCCCGCTGACCTGGCAGACGATGAGCACGATGCTGGCGCAGCGGGCGGCGGGCAAGAACCCGAACGCCGAGGGGAAGTGCCCCACCAACCTGGGGCGGATCGCGTGCGTCGACCTGACCCGCCAGCTCAGCTGGATCCAGGACGGGTCGGCGCTGAAGTACGGTCCGGTGCCGGTGCGCACCGGCAAGGCGGAGACGCCGACGCGGACCGGCCTGAAGAAGATCTACTACCGGTCCATCAACCACTGGTCGACGATCTACAACGTCTCCATGCCCTACTCGCAGTTCTTCGACGGGGGCATCGCCTTCCACTCGGTCACCAAGAGCATGTGGAACCCGCCGGGTTCGGGCGGCTGCGTGAACATGACGACGACCGACGCGAAGGCCTACTGGAACATGCTGGGCAACGGCGAGGACGTCTACGTGTACGGGCGCAAGCCCGGGACCTGACGTTCCCGCCCGCTCCGGCTGCCGTTGTCGGACCCCTCGGGTAGTTTCCGAAGGGACGGAAACCACTTGGGGGACGGCTGCCATGAGCGACCTTGCTACCTCGTCACCGGAACTCGACGCGGCGATGGACCGCTACCGCGTCGAGCTGACCGGCTACTGCTACCGGATGCTCGGCTCGTCCTTCGACGCCGAGGACGCGGTGCAGGACACGTACGTCCGCGCCTGGCGGGCCCACGAGAAGTTCGAGGGGCGCTCCTCGCTGCGGTCGTGGCTGTACCGGATCGCCACGAACGTGTGCCTGGACCTGCTGAAGGCGGGGAACAAGCGGGCCCGCCCGATGGACCTGTCCGCGCCGCAGCACCAGGCCTCGGCCGTGCTCAACGAGCGGCCCGAGGTGACCTGGCTGGAGCCGGTGCCGGACGGGCGGGTGCTGCCGCAGACCTCCGACCCGGCGGAGCTGGCGCTGGCGAAGGAGTCGGTCCGGCTGGCCTTCGTCGCGGCCCTCCAGCACCTGCCGGCGAAGCAGCGGGCCGTGCTGATCCTGCGGGAGGTGCTGGCCTGGAAGGCGGACGAGGTCGCGCAGCTCCTGGAGACGTCGGTGGCGTCGGTGAACAGCGCGCTCCAGCGGGCGCGGGCGACCCTCTCGGGGCAGGCGCTGCGGCCGAGCGAGCCGAAGGACCCGCTGGACGCGGAGCAGGCGAAGCTGCTGGAGCAGTACCTGTCGGCCTTCGAGACGTACGACATCTCGCGGCTCACCGAGCTGCTGCACGAGGACGCGGTGCTGTCGATGCCGCCGTTCGACCTGTGGCTGCGGGGGCCGGCGGACATCGCCGCGTGGCACCTGAACCAGGGCATCGGCTGCAAGGGCTCGCGGCTGGTCCCGACCACGGCGAACGGACTGCCGGCGTTCGGGCAGTACCGTCCGCGGGAGGACGGCCTGCCCGGGCACGTGCCGTGGGCGCTCCAGGTGCTGGAGGTGTCAGAGGGGCGGATCGTCGGGCTGAACGCCTTCCTGGACACCGCGCGGTGGTTCCCGCTGTTCGGGCTGCCCGAGGAGCTCTCTGAGGCCGACCAGGTGTAGCAGGGCCCTTAGCCGGGCGTCGGCGCCGGTGACGGTGAAGGGGGTGCCGTGGTGGCGGGCGGTGAGGGCCATGCGGGCGAGGGCGTCGACGGTGGCGAGGGTGGGCCTGCCGACGCGGCGGACGTCACAGGTCACCGGCCCGTCGCGGCAGGCCTCGCGGACGCGGGCGCAGAGGGTGGTTACGTCCGGCTGGGGGCCCTCCAGGGCCAGGGTTCTGATCTCCACGGGTGAATGACCGTCCGCTGCCGCGGAACTCATCGGTGGCGGGCCCTGCGGTGCCGCTGCGCGGGGGGGGCGAGCTCCCCCACCCGCCCTTCGCCCGTTCCCTGGGGGCTCCGCCCCCCCCAGACCCTCCCCCAGCTACCGCTGGGAGGTGCACCCAGCGCCCCGAACGCCGGCGGGGCTGGAGTGCGCGCAGCGCACCTCCCGCCCCGCCGGCGTTCGGGGCGGGAACGGTGGGGAGGGGCAGGCTCCGCGCAGCGGTGTTGTGCCCCTCCTCCGGCCAGGGGTCAGGCGATGCGGTCCAGGACGATCGGCTTCGCCGAGAACGCGGTGCCCGCCGGGGCGATGTCGTGGCAGCCCTCCAGGGAGGCCAGGGCGTACTCGAACTTCTCCGGGGTGTCCGTGTGCAGGGTCATCAGCGGCTGGCCCGCGGTGACCGTGTCGCCCGGCTTCGCGTGCAGCTCGATGCCCGCGCCCGCCTGGACCGGGTCCTCCTTGCGGGCGCGGCCCGCGCCCAGGCGCCAGGCGCCGACGCCGACCGCGTACGCGTCGAGGCGGGTCAGGACGCCCGAGGCGGAGGCGGTGACCACGTGCTGCTCGCGGGCGACCGGCAGGGCCGCGTCCGGGTCGCCGCCCTGGGCGGAGATCATCCGGCGCCACACGTCCATGGCGGAGCCGTCGGCGAGGGCCTTCGCCGGGTCGGCGTCCTTGATGCCGGCGGCCGTCAGCATCTCCTGCGCGAGGGCGATGGTCAGCTCGACCACGTCGGCCGGGCCGCCGCCGGCGAGGACCTCGACGGACTCGCGGACCTCCAGCGCGTTGCCGGCGGTCAGGCCCAGCGGGGTGGACATGTCGGTGAGCAGGGCGACGGTCTTGACGCCGGAGTCGGTGCCGAGGCCGACCATGGTGCGGGCCAGCTCGCGGGCGTCCTCGATGTTCTTCATGAAGGCGCCGGATCCGACCTTCACGTCGAGGACGAGGGAGCCGGTGCCCTCGGCGATCTTCTTCGACATGATCGAGGAGGCGATCAGCGGGATGGCCTCGACGGTGCCCGTGACGTCACGCAGGGCGTAGAGCTTCTTGTCCGCCGGGGCCAGCCCGTCGCCGGCGGCGCAGATGACGGCGCCGGTGGTGTCGAGGACGTTCAGCATCTCCTCGTTGGAGAGGAGGGCGCGCCAGCCGGGGATGGACTCCAGCTTGTCGAGGGTGCCGCCGGTGTGGCCGAGGCCTCGGCCGGACAGCTGCGGCACGGCCGCGCCGCAGGCGGCGACGAGCGGGGCGAGCGGGAGGGTGATCTTGTCGCCGACGCCGCCCGTGGAGTGCTTGTCGGCGGTGGGGCGGGAGAGGGAGTCGAAGTTCATCCGCTCGCCGGAGGCGATCATCGCGGCGGTCCAGCGGGCGATCTCGGCACGGTTCATGCCGTTCAGCAGGATGGCCATCGCGAGCGCCGACATCTGCTCGTCGGCGACGATCCCGCGGGTGTAGGCGTCGATGACCCAGTCGATCTGCTCGGGGCTCAGCTCACCGCGGTCCCGCTTGGTCCGGATGACGGAGATGACGTCCATGAGGTGACTTCCTTCTACGCGCATAGAGATGAGGGAGGGAGGTTCAAGGAGTGTTCGAGGAGGGGGCGAGAGCGGCGACGGCCCTCCGCCCGGCAGGGCGGAGGGCCGTCGTACGGCTATCTCAGGTGGTCGGGCCCGAAGGCCTGCGGCAGCATCTCGCTCAGCGGCAGGATCCCGTCCGGTGTCTCCACCAGGAGCTCCGGGCCGCCGAACTCGTAGAGCAGCTGGCGGCAGCGTCCGCACGGTACGAGGATCGCGCCCTTGCCGTCCACGCAGGTGAAGTGCGTGAGCCGGCCGCCGCCGGTGGCCTGGAGGGAGGAGACCAGGCCGCACTCGGCGCACAGGCCGAGTCCGTAGCTCGCGTTCTCGACGTTGCAGCCGGTGACGACGCGGCCGTCGTCGACCCGGGCCGCGACCCCGACCGGGAAGCCCGAGTAGGGGGCGTACGCCCGGGTCATCGCGTCCCGGGCGGCCGTCCGCAGGGCTTCCCAGTCCACCGCCGGGGCCGGGGTCACTTGCCCTGGCCCTTGCGGTACGGCATGCCGTCCGCCTTCGGCATCCGCAGGCGCTGCGCCGACAGGGCGAGCACGAGCAGCGTCGTGACGTACGGGGCGGCGTCCACGAACTGGCTGGGCACCTGGTCGGTGGCCGCGTACCAGGCGAAGAGCCCGGCGGCGCAGACCGCGGCGATGCCGGCCTGGAGGTACTTCTTCTTGTACAGCTGCCAGCCGACGGCGAGCACCAGCAGGATGGCGATCAGCAGCAGCATCGCGTGGACGTTCTCGGCGCCGCCGCGCAGCTTGAGGCTGTCGGTGAAGCCGAAGAGGCCCGCGCCCAGCGCCATGCCGCCCGGCATCCAGTTGCCGAAGATCATCGCGGCGAGACCGATGTAGCCGCGGCCGCCGGTCTGGCCCTCCTGGTAGATGCCGGTGGAGACGATCGCGAGGAACGCGCCGCCGAGGCCGGCCAGGCCGCCGGAGACGATCACGGCGATGTACTTGTACTTGTAGACGTTGACGCCGAGGGACTCCGCCGCGACCGGGTTCTCACCGCAGGAGCGCAGGCGCAGGCCGAAGGCGGTGCGCCAGAGCACCCACCAGGTGGCGGGGATCAGCAGCACGGCGACGATGGTCAGCAGCGACAGGTTGGTGACCAGGCCGCCGAGGACGCCGGCGATGTCCGACACGAGGAACCAGTGCTTGGCCTGGAGGCTTTCCAGTCCGCTGGAGAGTCCCGGGATGGTGATCTCGGTGATGGGCTCGATGCGCGGGGACTGCTTGGAGGAGCCGCCCTCGGCCTTGTCGAAGGTGAAGTTCGACAGGTACTGGGTGAAGCCCGTCGCCAGGATGGTGACCGCCACACCGGAGACGATGTGGTTGACGTTGAAGGTGACGGTGATGATCGCGTGCAGCAGGCCGCCGATGGCGCCGCCGACGATGCCCATCAGGACGCCGGTCCAGGGGCCCCACTGGTAGCCGGCCCAGGCGCCGAACCAGGTGCCGAGGATCATCATGCCTTCGAGGCCGATGTTGACCACGCCGGCCCGCTCGGCCCAGAGGCCGCCGAGGCCCGCGAGGCCGATCGGCACGGCGAGCTGGAGGGCGCCGGAGACCTGGCCGACGGAGGTCAGGTCGTTCGCGCCGGAGATGACCCGGACCAGCGAGACCAGCGCGAGGCCGCCCGCGATGATCAGCAGGATCCAGGGCAGGGTGAGCTTGCGTCGGCCGCCCGGCTTGGGCGCGGCTTTCGTCGTGGAAACGGTGCTGGCGCTCACGCCGCGACCTCCTTCTCGGTCTTGATGGCGTGGCCGGCTGCCAGCTCCTCGCCGACCTTCTGCTGCTGGCGGCGGATGCCGTAGCGGCGGACGAGCTCGTAGCTGACGACCACGGCGACCACGATCAGGCCCTTCATGATCGTGCCGATTTCCTTGGCGTAGCCGGCCGTGTCGAGGCCGGCGGACGCCTTGTCGATGAAGGCGATCAGCAGCGCGGCGAAGAAGATGCCGACCGGGTTGTTGCGGCCGAGCAGCGCGATGGTGATGCCGGTGAAGCCGATGCCCGCCGGGAAGGACAGGTTGTACGTGTGGGACTCGCCCAGCAGCAGCGGCATGCTGACCAGACCGGCGACGGCGCCCGAGATGAGCATCGAGGTCATGATCATCTTCTTGGCGTCCACGCCGGAGGCCTGGGCGGCGGACTCGCTGGCGCCGGTGGCGCGCAGGTCGAAGCCGAACCGGGTGCGGTTGAGCACGAACCAGTAGACGATGCCCAGGGCGAAGGCGATGAAGGTGAAGCCGTAGATCTCCATCCCGTCACCGATCTCGACGCCCGGGAACCAGCCCGACTCCGGGATGTCGCCGGTGGTCAGGTCGTTGGAGCCGACGGGCTGCACGCCGAGGTTCTTCGGCAGGATCAGCCAGGCGATCAGCGAGGTCGCGATGGCGTTGAGCATGATCGTCGAGACGACCTCGCTCACGCCGCGCTTGGCCTTGAGGACACCCGCGATGCCGGACCAGAAGGCGCCGACGAGCATGGCGACGAGCACGATCACCAGGATGTGCAGCGGGCCGGGCAGCGTGACCGCCGCGCCGACCAGGGCGCTGACCATCGCCGCGAGGCGGTACTGGCCGTCCACACCGATGTTGAAGAGGTTCATCCGGAAGCCGATGGCGACGGCCAGGGCTGCCAGGTAGTACGTGCCGGCCTGGTTCACGATGAGGACCTGGACGTCCTCGTAGCCGGACTGTTCGATCATGATGCGCAGCGGCTCGATCGGGTCGACGCCCGACGCGGCCAGCACGATCATGCTGAGTACGAAGGCGCTGACCAGTGCCAGCGCGGGTCCGGCGAAGCCGAGAAGCAGCCGGTCCTTGTCGAATTTCTTCATCGGGCCTCGTCCTCCGTCGTGTCGCCGTCGACCTCGGCGGAGTGGTCGTCAGTGGCTTCCAGGTGCCCGGTGGCGGCGCCGGTCATGGCGGTGCCGAGCTCCTCGGGGGTGATCGTCGCCGGGTCGGCGTCCGCGACCAGGCGGCCGCGGTAGATGACGCGCAGCGTGTCGGACAGGCCGATCAGCTCGTCCAGGTCGGCGGAGATCAGCAGCACGGCGAGGCCCTCGCGGCGGGCTTCGCGGATCGCGTCCCAGATCTGCGCCTGCGCGCCGACGTCCACACCGCGCGTGGGGTGGGCGGCGATGAGGAACTTCGGGTTGTGGCTCATCTCGCGGCCGACGATCAGCTTCTGCTGGTTGCCGCCGGAGAGCGAGGCCGCGGTGACGTCGATGCCGGGCGTGCGGACGTCGTACTCGCGCACGATCCGCTCGGTGTCCTTGCGGGCGGCCTTCGGGTCGAGGATGCCGCGCTTGGAGTTGGGCGCCTCGGTGACGTGGCCGAGGATGCGGTTCTCCCAGAGCGGGGACTCCAGCAGCAGGCCGTGGCGGTGGCGGTCCTCGGGGATGTAGCCGATGCCGCCCTCGCGGCGCTTGCGCACCGCCATCTTGGTGATGTCGGTACCGTCGAGCGTGATGACGCCCGCGTCGGGGCTGACCATGCCCATGAGGGCCTCGATCAGCTCCGTCTGGCCGTTGCCCTCGACACCGGCGATGCCGAGGACCTCGCCCTTGTGGATCGTGAAGGTGATCCCGTCGAGCAGCAGGCGGCCGGCCACGGCGGGCTCGCGCAGGTCGGTGTCGGAGTCGCCGAGGGCGCTCGTGGAGGTCTCGGGGGTGACGACGGCACCCGCGTCGGCGACGGTCAGGCCGTCGACCTCCAGCATGGGCGTCGTGGTGACCGTGGACTCGCGGGTCTCCGGCGAGGGCAGCTCGCTGCCGACCATCAGCTCGGCGAGCTGCTTGGTCGTCGCCGTCTTCGGGTCGGCGGTGCCGACCGTGGTGCCGCGGCGGATGACGGTGATGTCGTCGGCGACCTTCAGGATCTCGCCCAGCTTGTGGGAGATGAAGATGACCGTGAGGCCCTCGGCCTTGAGCTCGCGCAGGTTGTCGAAGAGCGCGTCCACTTCCTGCGGCACGAGCACGGCGGTCGGCTCGTCGAGGATGAGGGTCTTGGCACCGCGGTAGAGGACCTTGAGGATCTCCACGCGCTGGCGGTCGGCGACACCGAGGTCCTCGATCAGGGCATCGGGGCGCACGCCGAGGCCGTACGCGTCCGAGATCTCCTTGATCTTCTTGCGGGCCTTGGAGCCGATGCCGTAGAGCTTCTCGCCGCCGAGGACGACGTTCTCCAGGACGGTGAGGTTGTCGGCGAGCATGAAGTGCTGGTGCACCATGCCGATGCCGCGGGCGATGGCCTCACCGGGGTTGTTGAAGGAGACCTGCTCCCCGTCGATGGCGATGGTGCCCTCGTCCGGCTTCTGCATGCCGTAGAGGATCTTCATCAGGGTCGACTTGCCGGCACCGTTCTCGCCGATGAGGGCGTGGACCGTGCCCTTGCGGACGGAGATGGCGATGTCCTTGTTGGCGACGACGCCGGGGAAACGCTTGGTGATGCCGTGCAGTTCTACGGCGAGAGGGGGGCTGGACGCGTTGATGACGCACTCTCCTTGGCGCGGAAGGAGCTGGAAAAGCCAAGTGGCTCGGCAGGAGGACAGGGCGGGGAGAGAAGGTATCGCGTCCACGATGCCTCTACGCGCGTAGCACTGTCGGAAGTGAAAACTTGCGGCCAACTGGCCACAAGTGGTCACGGACTAGGGGCGAAGACGCGGTTCGGGGTCCGGAGCGGTTGAGACCGCTTCCCGGACCCCGGAGACCGCGTCGAGTGTCAGACAGGCCGTTACGGCGTGGTCTTGACGGTGATCTTCTTCGCGATGATGTCGGCCTTCGCCTTGTCCACCGCGGCGATCAGGTCGGCCATGTTCTTGTACTCGGGGTTGGAGTCGGCCAGGCCGACGCCGTCCTTGTCCAGGCCGTAGCGGACCTCACCGGACTCCGGCTTGCCGTCCTTGACCGACTTGATCAGGTTGTAGACCGCGTCGGACACGTCCTTGGTGACCGAGGTCAGGATCTTGTCCTTGTACTTCGACAGACCGGCCTGGTTGTACTGGTCGGAGTCGACACCGATGGCCCACTTGCCGGAGGTCGCGGCGGCCTCGATGGCGCCCGAGCCGGCGAGGCCGGCGGCGGCGTAGATCACGTCGGCGCCACCGTCGATCTGACCCTTGGCGGCGGCCTTACCCAGGTCGGGCTTGGCGAAGCCACCGAAGTCCGGCGGCTGGGAGAGGTACTTGGTCAGTACCTTGGCGTTGGGGTTGGTGTCCTTGACGCCCTGCGCGAAGCCCGCCTCGAACTTCTTGATCAGCGGAACCTCGACACCGCCGATGAAGCCGACCGTGCCGCTCTTCGACGCCTTGGCGGCGGCGACGCCGGCCAGGTAGGAGCCCTGCTCCTCGTTGAAGACCAGGTTGGCGATGTTCTTCTCGGTCACCGAGGTGTCGTCGATGATGCCGAACGTGGTGTTCGGGAACTTCGCCGCGACCTTCTTGATGGCCGGCGCGTAGGCGAAGCCGACGCCGATGACCGGGTTGTTGCCCTTGCGCGCCAGCTCGGTGAGGCGCTGGACCTTGTCGGCCTCGCTCTCGCCCTCGGTGGGCTCCGCCTCGGCGGGCTTGATCTTCAGGTCCTTCGTGGCCTTCTCCAGGCCCGCGTAGGCGGCGTCGTTGAACGACTGGTCACCACGACCGCCGATGTCGTACGCGATGGCCGCACCCGCGGCCGAGGACGACGCGCTGCCGTCGGAAGAGGGGCTGTCCGAGGACTTCTTTCCGCCACAGGCGGTGGCCGAGAGGGCCAGCGCCGCGGACGCGATGCCCACGGTGGCGATCCTGGTGATCCGGCGCAAGGGGAGGCTCCTTCAAAACCTGACCGAAGCGCCACGACCGGCGCTGGTTTCGCGGCGATCGTAACGCGCGTAGATGTCAGTTAAAGGCCCGTTCATGAGTCGTTATCGGATCGTCGCGAACCGGACAGTGACCGATCGGTAACGGGACAGTCGTCCAGCCCTTGTGTACCAAGGGCTGGACGTCGCCGACGGGCGACCCGCCGGTGTTGTATGGAGCTTTACCCGATCTTTGATGTGACGGCGCCGTTGCGGCGGCCGTCGAGCAGGGCGGCCGCCGTGAAGAACTCGACGCCGTAGCCGATCGAGGACTCGTCGACGTCGAAGTCGCCCCGGTGCAGGTCCCGCTTGGCGGTGTCGCCCGGGCGGCGGACGCCGAGGCGGGCCATGGCGCCGGGGACGTGCTCCAGGTACCAGGAGAAATCCTCGCCGCCGAGGCTCTGCTCGGTGTCCTCCACCGACTCGGGGCCGCGCCGGGCGCCCATGGCCTCCCGGAGCAGTTCGGTGACCACCGGGTCGTTGACCACGGGCGGCACGCCGCGCACGTGGTTGATCTCGAACTTGGCCCCGTGCATCGTGGCGACCTCGTCGATGGCCGCGTGGATCATGTCCGGCGCCTCGTACCAGGCGTTCAGGTCGAGGCAGCGGACCGTGCCGGAGAGCTCGGCGTGCATCGGGACGACGTTGCAGGCGTGCCCGGACTCGATCCGGCCCCAGGTGACGGACATGCCCGAGCGGGCGTCCATCCGGCGGGCCAGCAGGGCCGGCACGTCGACGGCGACCCGCGCGGCGGCCGTCACCATGTCGGTGGTCAGGTGCGGGCGGGCGGTGTGGCCGCCCGGGCCGGCGAGGGTGACCTCCAGGCGGTCGCAGGCCGAGGTGATGGGGCCGGGCCGCAGGCCGATCATGCCCGCGTCGACCCGGGGGTCGCAGTGCACCGCGATGATCTTGCCGACGCCGTCCAGCACCCCGGACTCGATGGCCTCGGTCGCCCCGCCGGGCAGTACCTCCTCGGCCGGCTGGAAGAGCAGCCGCACCGGCCGGGGCAGCAGGCCCTGCCGGTCGAGCTCGGCGAGCACCAGGCCGGCGCCGAGGACCACGGTGGTGTGGACGTCGTGTCCGCAGGCGTGGGCGCGGTCCGGGTAGGTGGAGCGGTACGAGACGTGCGTCTTGGCGTCGGGGATGGGAAGGGCGTCGATGTCCGCGCGCAGGGCCAGCATCGGCCGTCCCCCGTCCCAGGTGCCGACGTCGCAGATGAGCCCGGTGCCGGACTTCAGGACGCGTGGTCGCAGGCCGGCTTTCTCCAGCCGGGCCTTGATCGCCGCGGTGGTACGGAACTCCTGGTGTCCTAGCTCGGGGTGCATGTGCAAGTCCCGGCGGAAGGCGATCAGTTCGGCACGGAGCCGGTCCGGCAGCTTGCCGGGCAGCTCGGGCCGGACAGGCTTGCCGGGCAGGGCGGTCTGGGGCTCGCGGGACATCAACTGGTTCACCCGTTGAAGGGTAGGCGCACGGATGGGTCAACTGTCCGGAGATCACCAAAAGTTCATGCCCTTAGGGGAAAGAAAAGCGACCTCTGGACGCATGACCGGTTGCGGCCGGGGGTAAACTCGCGCGCTCATCCGGCGGCGGGGGCACTCCGTGCGGGGAGTCTGCGCACATCACGAGCGGTGTCGGTGACGCCCGCGAGGAAGCCGCGGGCCCTGGGCGAGGCTCCGGGGGCGAGCCAGGCGGGGTCGATACCGCATACCGCCACCGTCACGCCAGTGCCGGTGAGCGCGTACGGCAGCGTGTGGACGACCGTGGACGGAAAGCTGACGATCGTACGTCCCACCGGTCCCCGACGGGCGATCAGCTCCAGTGGCAGGTCCGGCCGTACGATCTCCAGCCCGGTCGCCCCGCTCAGCGCGCGCAGCTTCTCCGGGGTCTCCCGGCGGTGCGCGAAGTACCGGGTCACGCCGTGCTCCCGGGTCAGGGCGCACACGGCCTCCAGGTAGCGGGCCGGGTCGACGACGCCGGTCTCCACGAGGGAGGTGCCGACGAGGTCGGTGCCCTTGGTCAGGCGGGGCGGGCCGAAGCGGGCGCGGGTCCAGGCGAAGTCGTTGACCCGCAGCTCGGTCCCGGGCAGCGGGGTGACCGGCATCGAGGTGAACAGCTCCACGCGGCGCCCCTCCCCCGGCCGCAGCCGGCGCCGGGCCGTGCCGGACACCGGCGCGTACGCCAGTTCGCGCATCCGGGACAGGGCGCCGCCGCCGGTGCGGTGCCAGCGGCGCAGCCGCTCGCCCCGGCCGAGCTGCGCGACGAACTCCATGGTGGCGGTGCCGTCGTCGACGACGACGATCTCGGTGGCGGCCGCGGCCGGGGTCAGCAGCAGCTGGACGAAGCGGGAGAAGGGGTCGCCGACCACGATCCGCTCGACGCGGCGCACGGCCGGGCCGAGGGCGGCCAGGGCCCGCAGGGGCGCGCCGGAGCCGCCCCGGGCCTCCTGCCAGTGGACGGCGTACCCCTCGTCGCGGGCGATCCCGGCGACCCGGCGCAGCTGTCCCCGGGACATGGGGTCGGTGGGCGGCAGGACGACGATCCGCAGCCGGTCGGCGACGGTGCGCGGGTCGGGCCGGCGGCGCTCGGCGAGGGGGCCGGGCTGGGCCGGGACGGCGGTCAGCAGGGGCTCGCGCCCGCGCCGGGTGTGTGCCCACTCCAGCACGTTGAGGAGCTGGACCGGGCTCTCCACGAGGGCCAGGGTGGGGGCGGAAGGGTTCACCACGTACTCCGCTCGGGGGTGGAGGGGGCTGCGGCCGGGTCAGACCGTTGCCGGGGCGGGGAGGGTGCCCTGGACTCGGCGGAGCTTCTTCATGGGGCCGAGCTCGGAGGCGTAGACGCGCTTCACGCCGTCGCCGAGGGCGGTCTCGATGGTGCGGATGTCGCGGACCAGGCGGGCCAGGCCCCCCGGCTCGACGGAGGCGGCCTGGTCGGAGCCCCACATGGCGCGGTCGAGGGTGATGTGCCGCTCGACGAAGGTGGCGCCGAGGGCGACGGCGGCCAGGGTGGTCTGGAGGCCCGTCTCGTGGCCGGAGTAGCCGATCGGGACGTTGGGGTACTCCTCCTGGAGCGTGTTGATGACGCGCAGGTTGAGCTCCTCGGCCTTCGCCGGGTACGTCGAAGTGGCGTGGCAGAGGAGGATGTTGTCGCTGCCGAGCACCTCGACGGCGTGCCGGATCTGCTTGGGGGTGGACATGCCGGTGGAGAGGACGACGGTGCGGCCGGTGGCGCGCAGGGCGCGCAGCAGCTCGTCGTCGGTGAGGCAGGCGGAGGCCACCTTGTGGGCGGGGAGGTCGAACTTCTCCAGGAAGGCGACGGCCTCGGTGTCCCAGGGGGAGGCGAACCAGGCGATGCCGCGGCGGGCGCAGTGCTCGTCGATGGCGAGGTAGTCGGCCTCGCCGAACTCGACGCGGTGGCGGTAGTCGATGTAGGTCATGCGGCCCCAGGGGGTGTCGCGTTCGACGTCCCACTGGTCGCGGGGGGTGCAGATCTCGGGGGTGCGCTTCTGGAACTTGACGGCGTCGCATCCGGCTTCGGCGGCGGCGTCGATGAGGGCGAAGGCGGTGCCGAGGTCGCCGTTGTGGTTGATGCCGATCTCGCCGACGACGTAGACGGGCCGGCCCGGGCCGGCGACGCGCGGGCCGAAGGTGCGGAGGCGGGGTTCGGTGGTGGCGACCGTCATGGCGGGTGGTGTCCTTCGCTCGGTGCGTGGGGTGTGGGGCGGGGCGGTGTGCGGGGTGTCGAACAGGGGCGCGAGGAGGCGCGCCCGGGCGAGGTCGTGGGGGTCGTCGATCTCCAGGACCCGCGCCGGGTCGGCGGGGACGGGGAGGGTGCGTCCGAAGAAGCGGTGCCGGGCGGCGCGGAAGCCGGCGGCGGTCATGGCGTAGGCGGCGCCGGTCTCCAGCAGTTCCTCGGGGCGGTCCTGGCGGCGGGGGCGGTACGCGGCCTCGTGGTTGACGCCGCTCCCGGCGCCGTCGGCCGCGCGGCGCCAGAGGAAGCCGTGGAAAGGGGCGGCGGTCAGGGCGGAGTCGGCGGCGCCGGAGGCCACGGCGGCGGCGACGGACTCGACGTCCGGGCCGGTGAGGAAGGGGCTGGTGCACTGGACCAGGAGGACCACGTCCACGGTGGGGGAGTTCAGCTCCTCGAAGGCGTCCAGGGCGTGCAGGACGGCGGCCTCGCTGGTGGCGGTGTCCCCGGAGAGGGCGGCGGGCCGGGAGACCACGTGGGCCCCGGCGGCGCGGGCGGCGTCCGCCACGGACCCGGAGTCGGTGGAGACCACCACGTCGGTGACGGTGGGCGCGTCCCGGCAGGCGCGTACGGCGCGGGCGACGAGCGGCACCCCGCCGACGGGCGCGGTGTTCTTCCCCGGCACCCCCTTGGACCCGCCCCGGGCCGGGATCACGGCCAGGACCCTCACAGCTCGCCCAGCCTGCGGATCGCCGGGGCCACGCGCTGGACCCCGTGCCGGTAGGCGCCCCGGGCGGCGTCGCGCAGGTGCGCCCGCAGCCACCGCCGGGCCGCCGACCCGTCCTGGCGGACGGCGCCCGGCAGCGGGGTCCCGTCGGGGGCGAGGTGCTGGCGGGCCAGGATCCCGGGCAGGTACCCGGGGGCGGTGCGGAGCGTGTAGTACGGGTCCACCGGCGGCAGCCGGTCGGCCCCGAGCAGCCCGTCGAGGCGCTCCCGCGCGGCGGCGTGGGGGTCGGCGCTGCCCGGGGCCGGGACGCCGTGGGCCGCCAGCCAGGCCGGGTCGGCCCCGGGGAGGAGGCCCCGGTCCAGGTGGTCCCACGAGGTCAGGCAGCCGGAGCCGAGGAAGTGCTGGTTGCCCAGGGCCTCGCGGATGCCGAGGTCGGTGAGGACCGCGGTCGGGATGCCCCGGTGCAGGGATTCCAGGGCGGCGGTGGAGGAGACGGTGACCAGCAGGTCGGCGGTGTCCAGCACCTCGCCCATGTGCCCGTAGACCAGTCGGCAGTTGGGCGGGAGCCCGCCGGGAAGGCGCTCGGCGAGGCGCTGGTAGGGGTGCTCCTCCAGGTGGGTGGTGTGCTCCCCCGGGCGGCTGCGCAGCTTGACCAGCACCTCGCGGTCCGGGTGCAGCCTCGCATGGCCGGCGGCCCGGCCCAGCAGGTAGGCGCGGTCGGCGCGGCTCTCCGGTACCGAGGGCTGCACCGCGAAGACGACCCGGTGGGTGCGGATCCCGGCGGGTTCGTACGGCGCACCGTCCAGGAAGGGGAGGGCCGTCTCGGTGACGGCGTCCGGGTCGGCGCCGGCGCCCTCGTACACGGCGCGGAAGCGGGCGGCGTCGTGGCGGGAGTTGGCGAGGACCAGGTCGGCGCCGTGCCGCAGCAGCAGCCCGTCGGCGAGCTTCTCGTAGACGACCCCGACGTACCCGGTGACGAACACCGGCCGGGCGGCGGGCTCGGGCCACAGGGCGCGGGCCCCGTGCAGTACGGCCTGGACGGCGCCGCCGACGAGGGCCAGTACGACCACGTCGTACCGTTCCCGCCCGCCCGCGAGCTCCCCGAGGAACTCGGCACAGGTCACCTCCACGGGCGCGGCGTC
Source organism: Streptomyces sp. NPDC040718 (assembly GCF_055593565.1). Classification (NCBI taxonomy): domain Bacteria; kingdom Bacillati; phylum Actinomycetota; class Actinomycetes; order Kitasatosporales; family Streptomycetaceae; genus Streptomyces; species Streptomyces sp. NPDC040718. Next base: position 900,836 of record NZ_JBVIXO010000001.1, read on the forward strand.
CGCTCCGACGCCCGCCTCGCCGAGCTGGCGTGCGGTGGGGGTGGCCCGGCCGCGCAGCAGGTAGCCGGTGACCCGGTGGTTCGCGGGGGCGAGGCGGCGGGCGGTGAGGGCGCCCCATTTCCAGCGTGTGTCGGAATCGGCGAGTACGGCGATACGTTGATCGTCCCGGCTGCTTCTGAATGGCACTGGCACCCGGCAGAAGCTATTCCGCATTTCCGGTGTTCGGCCCAACGAGCGCACAACGGCGGGTTAACAACCAGTCGACGAAATGCGAAAGCGTACGGGTTAACGCGCCCGCCCCGTTTAGTTCACATGGAATCCGCATCCGGTCCACGGTGAATGCCGGGGTGCGCCCTATTGTCTCGCGGGTGCTCAAGCTCTCTGTTGTCGTGCCGTTCTACAACGTGCAGACGTACGCACCGGATGCCCTGAAGAGTCTCGAACTGAACGCCCGCGGGGACTTCGAGTTCCTGCTGGTCGACGACCGTTCCACGGACGGGACGGCCGAGCTGCTGGAGCGTGCGGCGGCCGGCGGGCTGCCGGGCGCGGTGCACCTCAGACGGGACCGCAACGGCGGCCTGGCGACCGCCCGCAACACGGGGCTGGACGCGGCGCGCGGGGAGTACGTCGCCTTCCTGGACGGGGACGACTGGCTGGCGCCGGGCCACCTCGCCCGCACCCTGGCCGCCATCGAGGCTCTGGGCTGCGATTTCGTACGGACCGACCACGTGCAGGTGACGGGCCGGACCCGCGCCGTGCAGCGGGTGCCGTACGGGCCCGAGATGGTGGTGGGCGATCCGCGCGCCGGGATCCTGCCGGTCTCGCGGGCCACGGCGGTGGACTATCCGTACGCCTGGGCGGGGATGTACCACCGGCGGCTGCTGGACCGGGGGCTGCTGCACTTCACCGACGGGCTGCGGACGGCGGAGGACCGGCCGTGGATCTGGCGGCTGCACCGGGAGGCCGCTTCCTTCGCGGCGGTGGGCCTGCCCGGGGTTTTCTACCGTCGGGGCGTTTCCACCTCGTTGACGCAGATCGGCGACGAGCGCCGGCTCGATTTCATTCGCGCATTCGACCAGGTCCTCGCGGACGTGGCGACCGACCGGGAATACGAACTGTTGATCCCCAAGGCCGTCCGGACGTATTGCGCGATTATCGCCCATCACATCGGCTCCATCGAGGGGTTCGAACCGGCCGTGGCGAAAAGACTCCGCTCCATGAGCGCGGCCGCGCTCGGCCGCATGCCCGCCCCGGTCCTGGACCGGGTCATCGGCTCCATGGACGCCGAGCGCTCCGCCCTGCTCCGCGGACTGCGGCGCCGGCGGCGGGCCGCGGGGGCCCACGTGGCGGGGGCGGCCTCGTGAACGTCACGCAGGTCTTCCTCGCCTCCACCCTCTACGGGACGGCCACCCTCGCCGCCGCCCTCGACTCGGGCGCCTTCCCGCCGGCCGGCCGGAGGATCCTGCTGACCAGCAACCACTCGCTCACCCCCGAGATCACCCCGGGGCTCGACGCCCTGCCGGGCTTCGGCGCGCTGCGCACCCGCTTCGACGAGGTGCTCGACTGGAACGCGGTGATCGCCCCGCAGCACCCCAGCGGCTGGGCCCCCCGCCCGGAGGACGTGCCGATGTGGGAGCGGCAGCTGCGCGCGCTGTGGGGGCTGGGCGCGGACCGGGTCGAACTGGTCGTGGAGTCCCTCCAGGTGCCGCCCGCGCAGAGCCTGTGCCGGCTGTTCCCGGGGGCGGCGGTCGACGTCTACGCCGACGGGCTCATGTCGTACGGGCCCACCCGCTTCCGGCTCGACCCGCAGATCGGCATGCGGGTGCGCCGCGTGCTGCACCCGGACCTGGTGCCGGGGCTGGAGCCGCTGCTCCTGACGGAGTTCGGGGTGCGGGGGGAGGTGGTCCCGGCGCCCGCGCTGCTGAAGGTCCTGGCGGAGCTCGCGGACCTGCCCGAGGGGTCGGCCCTCGGCTACGAGCCCCGCGAGGAGGAACCGCCCGCCGTGCTGCTGGGCCAGTACCTGTCGGCGCTGGACCTGATGTCCCCCGACGAGGAGGAGGAGCTGCACGCCGACATGGTGCGCGGCGCCTTCGAGTGGGGCCACCGGGAGCTGGTGTTCAAACCGCATCCGAGCGCCCCGGCGGCGTACTGGCGGCGGGCACGGGCCGAGGCCGAGCGGCTCGGGGCTCGGCTGACGGTGCTGGACGCGCCGGTGCCGGCCGAGATCCTGTACCAGCGGCTGCGCCCGGCGCTGGTGGCGGGCTGCTTCTCGACGGGGCTGCTGACGGCGCGGGCGCTGTACGGGATCCCGGTGGCGCGTACCGGGACGGCGGCGCTGCTGGCGCGGCTGGCCCCGTACCAGAACAGCAACCGGATCCCGCTGACGCTGGTGGACGCGCTGGTCCCGGACCTGCACGGGCCGGCGCAGGATCCGCCGGCGGACCTGGCCGGGCTCGTCGCGGCGGTGGGGTTCACGATGCAGCCCAGGGTGCTGGCCGGGCGCCGGGCGGAGGCGGAGGCCCACCTCGCGCGGCACCTGGACCCGCAGACCCGGCGCTACTTCGGCCGCCGCCGGCTGACCACGCTGGGGCTGCCGGGCGGGATCCCGGCGCAGCTGTCGTTCCTGCCGCGGAGCCCGGCCGTCCGGCGGACGGTGCACCGCCTGCGCAGGAAGCTCGGCGGACGGCTCGGCGGACGGCTGGGCTGAGGGCCGGGCCGAGGGCCGGGCTGACGGCCGGGCTGACCGGCCGGGCCGAGGGCAGGGCGGCCGGCCCGGCCGGTCAGCTGACGGCGAGCTTCGCGGCGAAGCCGAGGAAGATCACGCCGGCCGCCGAGGTCGCCCCGGCCGACAGCCGCCTGCGGCGGCGGAAGGCGGCGGACAGCCGGGTGCCCGCGAATATCAGCGTGGACAGGTACAGGAGGCTGACCAGCTGCGAGACCGTGCCGAGCAGCAGGAACGACAGTGCCGGGCGGGCGTACCCGGGGTCCACGAACTGCACGAAGAAGGACAGCAGGAAGATGATCGCCTTCGGGTTGAGCAGGCTGCCCAGCAGCGCCCGCCGGTAGGCGTTCCCGGCCGAGCCGGCCCGCTCCTCCACCGTCACGAGCTCCTCGTGCCGGGCCTTGCGGGTACGCCACATGCCCCGGGCGGCCCGCAGCATGCCGACGGCCAGCCAGCCGAGGTAGCCGGCTCCGAGCACCTTGACCGCCGTGAACAGCACCGGGCTGGCCTGGAGCAGCGCGCCCGCGCCGACCGCCGCGAGCACCATGAGCACGGTGTCGCCGGTGAACACCCCGCAGGCGGCCTTGTAGCCCTCCTTGACCCCGCGCCGTGAGGCGACGGAGAGCACGTACAGCGAATTGGGCCCCGGCAGCAGCACGATCAGCACGACGGCGGCGAGGTAGGCGGGGAGATCTGTGACACCGAGCATGAGCAGGAGTGTCCCATGAGGACGCACCTGTCACGCCAGCCCCATTTCAGTAAGCGGAACCGGACGGTTCGTAGCTGCCCCAGACCTCTCGCAGCACCCCGCACACCTCCCCCACCGTGGCCCGCTCCCGCAGGGCCTCCTTCATCGGGGGCAGGACGTTCTCCCGCGTCCCGGCCGCCGCCTCCCGCAGTCGGGCCAGCGCCGCCGAAACGGAACCGGCGTCCCGCTCCGCCCGGAGCCGTGCCAGGGCGGCGCACTGACGGGCCTCGATCGCCGGGTCGACCCGCAGCGGCTCGTACGGCTCCTCCCGCTCCAGCGCGAAGCGGTTGACCCCGACCACGACCCGTTCGCCGCTCTCCTGCTCCCGGGCGATCCGGTAGGCGTTGGCCTCGATCTCCTCCTTCTGGAACCCGGCCTCGATCGCGGCGACCGCCCCGCCCATGTCCTCGATCCGCCGCATCAGGGCGAGCGCCGCCTCCTCCACCTGGTCCGTCATCCGCTCCACCGCGTACGACCCGGCGAAGGGGTCGACCGTCAGCGGCACGTCCGTCTCGTACGCCAGCACCTGCTGGGTGCGCAGCGCGAGGCGGGCCGCCTTCTCCGTGGGCAGCGCGATGGCCTCGTCGAAGGAGTTGGTGTGCAGCGACTGGGTGCCGCCGAGTACGGCGGCCAGCGCCTGCACGCCCACGCGTACGAGGTTCAGCTCGGGCTGCTGCGCCGTCAGCTGCACCCCGGCCGTCTGGGTGTGGAAGCGCAGCATCAGCGACTTGGGGTCCCGGGCGCCGAACTCCTCGCGCATCACCCGGGCCCAGATGCGCCGGGCGGCCCGGAACTTGGCCACCTCCTCCAGCAGCGCGGTCCGGGCGACGAAGAAGAAGGAGAGCCGGGGCGCGAACTCGTCGACCGCCATCCCGGCGGCGAGCGCGGTACGGACGTACGCGATGGCGTCGGCGAGGGTGAAGGCGATCTCCTGCACGGGCGAGGCCCCGGCCTCGGCCATGTGGTAGCCGGAGACGGAGATGGTGTTCCACCTGGGGATCTGCTCGCGGCAGTAGCGGAAGGTGTCGGCGGTCAGCCGCAGCGAGGGGCCGGGCGGGAAGATGTACGTGCCGCGCGCGATGTACTCCTTCAGGACGTCGTTCTGCACGGTGCCCGTCAGCTGCCCGCCCGCGATGCCCTGTTCCTCGGCGACGAGCTGGTACATCAGGAGCAGCAGGGCGGCCGGGGCGTTGATGGTCATCGAGGTGGACACCCGGTCGAGGGGGATCCCGGCGAGGAGCACCCGCATGTCCTCGACCGAGTCGACGGCGACGCCGACCTTGCCGACCTCCCCCTGCGCGAGCGGGGCGTCGGAGTCGTGCCCCATCTGGGTGGGCAGGTCGAAGGCCACGGACAGGCCGGTCCCGCCGCCCGCGATGAGCGCCCGGTAGCGGGCGTTGGACTCGGCGGCCGTGCCGAAGCCGGCGTACTGGCGCATGGTCCAGGGCCGTCCGGTGTACATCGTGGGGTGGATCCCCCGGGTGAAGGGGTACTCGCCCGGACTGCCGAGACTGGCCCGCGGGTCCCAGCCCGTCAGGTCGGCCGGTCCGTAGACCGGTTCGATCGGGATTCCGCTCTCGCTCCGTGCCATCGACGCGCCTCCGTGGGGTCCTCGCCCGGATGGAACCGGTGGGATTCCTGCCTACCTCGCGGTGGCGGGCCAGAGGCGGCTGACGCGCTTGACTCTTTTCTCCCGGCCGCCCGGAAGCCGCGTACGGCCACTCGTTCGAGTGTGCTGTGGAGGATTTCCGTCGAGAAGGCGGCCTGCTGACCTACGTTGGTTTCATGACGGCATGCACTGGGGTCGGGGACGCCGCCGGGCATGCCCGGTACACCCCCCGGCTGCGCGTCTCGGAACGTATCCGCACGTGCGCCGCGTCCGGGGCCGTCTCGGCTCGGGGCAAGAACTCCGCACGCGTCATGCTCGTCCGGGCAGGTCTCGACCCGGCTGGTGCTGATCGCGGAAGACCTGACGGACCGCCGGTCCGACAGGCTGCGTAAGCCAGGAATCCCCTTCCCCACCAAGAGGGGGAGGATGTCCAAAATGGGGCAACATCGCGTGGACGGGTGCAACTTTCCAGGCCGGCGGGGCGTCACCCTGATACACGACGTTGAACTCGGGGGAACCGCCATGCACCGACAGAGAGCCATCATCCGTACGCTCGGCCTGGCCGCCGCCGTCGCGCTCGCCGCGACCGCGTGCGGTCCCCAGAATCCCGGTGCCGGCCCGGCCGCCCCCTCCTCGCCGGCCGGGGGTTCCCCCTCGGCCTCCCCGTCCGGGCAGGACGACAAACCCGGCTCCGCCTCGCCGTCCGCTCCGTCCTCGCAGCGGCCCTCGTCCGCCCCCTCGGGGTCGGCCGCCCCGGGCGCCAAGCCGCTCATGGCCAACGGCGACGAGAACGAGCAGGTCCGCGAGCTCCAGGCGCGGCTGCGCCAGCTCAAGCTCGTGTCGACGGCGCCCACCGCCTTCTACGGTTCGAAGACCACGGCCGCGGTCAAGACCTTCCAGTCGCAGCACAGTCTGCCCGCGACCGGCTCGGTGGACGAGGCCACCTGGCAGAAGGTGCAGGGCCTCACCAAGAAGCCGACGGATGAGGAGCTGCGCCCGCCGACCACCAACGAGGTGGACGCCCCGGACCCGCGCTGCATGCAGGGCCGGGTGATGTGCATCAGCAAGGAGAGCCGCACCCTGGCCTGGATGATCGACGGCAAGATCGTCTCCACGATGGACGTGCGCTTCGGCTCGGAGAACACGCCGACCCGCGAGGGCCTGTTCCAGGTGGAGTGGAAGGCGAAGGAGTGGACGTCGACGATCTACCACACGTCGATGCCCTACTCGATGTTCTTCAGCCAGGGCCAGGCGGTGCACTACTCGTCCGACTTCGCGGCCCGCGGCTACGACGGCGCCTCGCACGGGTGCGTGAACGTCCGGGACAAGAAGAAGCTGTCGGAGCTGTTCGACCAGGTGAAGGTGGGCGACAAGGTCGTCGTCTACTGGTGACCCCGGTCCGGCGGCGCCGGTCCGGTGATCCTGGTCCGGCGGTCCCGGTCCGGCGGTCCCGGTCCCGGGAGGGAGAAGAAAGGGGGCGCGGGCAGGGCCGGGGGAACGTGCCCCGCCCGCGCCGGGTGCGCCGAGCCCAGGGGTACGGGGGGAACCCCGGCTCGTGCGCGGCCGATGACCAGTCGGCTCGATACGTACTGCGCCGGCGGTTCGAAAAGTGTTACTGCCCTCGCGCGGAAGACCGCAGAAACGTTTCAGCCGGTCGTTTCCGGCCCCGTCTCAGCGGGTGCGGAAGCCCAGCCCGCCGCCCGTCAGCGGGGACGGCGTCGGCAGCGGGGCGCTGCCCTGGTCGGCCCCGCTCTGCGGGAGACCGCCCCGGGGGGCCCCGTCCAGCAGGGTCGCGCAGAAGCGCTGGACCTTCGCGGCCCCGCCGGCGAGCTTGGAGAGGTACTCGCGCCGGTCCTCGGCGAGCTTCTTCTCCTTGTTCTCCCGGCACAGGTCCTCGGGGCGCGGCTTCTCCGCCCCGCCGCCCTGGTCCTTCCCCCGGTCGGGGACCGAGCCGCCGCCGTCGATGAACCTGTCGCGAGCGCCGTCGGTCCCCGCCGCGCCCCCGCCGCCACCGCCCGAGGCGGTCGTGCCGGGCGGTACCGACAGGCTGGGTGCGACGTCGGGGAGGGTACGCGTCTCCGTGCCCGGCGTCCGCGCGGCGTCCGGGCCGCGCGAGAAGCCGTCGACGCCCAGGGACGGGGTCGGCCGCAGCTGCGGTACGAGGGTGGGGCCGGCGGTGTCCCCGGCGGGCGCCGGGTCCGAGTCGGCACTGACCGAGACCGCCGGAGCGGGGCCCGCCGTCAGGTGCACGGCCCGGTCCAGCAGACCGGTGCCGGCGACGGCGGCGATCCCGCCGACGGCGACGCCGGCCAGCGCGGCAGCCAGCCCGAACCGCGCGGCGGTGACGGGACGCCGTTGCGCGGGTATCCGTACGGGGGGTATCGGGGCCAGGTCGACCAGGGGTTCGCGGTCGCCCCCGGAGGCCGGGGCTCCCCCGGGCACGCCGGAGCCGGCCGCGGCGGAGGCCGCCTCGGGCGCCGTCGCGGGCGCCGCGGCGCGGGCCGCGCGGAAGGCGGCCAGGGCGGCTTCCTCACCGGGCAGTTCTCCCCCGGCTGAGCGGGGCGTCAGGGCGTCGAGGGCGGCGCGCAAGCGGGCGGCCTCCGCCCGGGCGCGCGGGTCGGCACCGGTTCCGACCGGGCCGGGGGTTCCTCCGCGCAGCAGCTCGTCCGCCGTGGCCCCGTCCAGCCACGCGTTGTGCTCGTCGGCCATCACATGTCCTTCTGCGTCCGCCAACGTGAATGCGTCACACCGGTTTGCTCCACCAGGTCCCCCGCCCGCGCGCGCTGCGCGGGCACCGCGTCGAGATCGCGTTCCCGTGCCTGGTCCCCGGCATTATGGCCGACCCGGGCGCGGGGTTCCGCTTCGTTTTCCGTCCCGCCCGCCGCTCCCGCCACCCCGGCGGGGCCGAACTCCGAGCCCAGCAGTTCCGCGAGCTTCTTCAGTCCCCGGTGCGCTGCCGTGCGGACCGCGCCGGGGCGCTTGCCCAGGGTCTCGGCCGCGCTCTTGGCGTCCAGGCCGACGACCACGCGCAGGACGACGGCCTCGGCCTGGTCCTGCGGCAGCTGGGCTATCAGCTTCATGGTCCGCCCGGTGGACAGGGCCTCCATGGCCTCGCCGTACGTGTCGGAGTCCGCGGCCCGGCCGGTCAGCTCGGTCTCGTCGCCGCCGATGGCGGGGCGTCGGCCGCGCATGCGGATGTGGTCGAGGGCCCGGTTGCGGGCGATGCGGGCGGCCCAGCCGCGGAAGCGGTCGGCGTCGCCGGTGAAGGAGCCGAGGTCGCGGGCGATCTGCAGCCAGGCCTCGGAGGTGACGTCCTCGGCGTCGGAGTCCCCGACGAGAGTGCGTACGTATCCGAGCAGGCGTGGGTGCACGGTGCGGTACACAGTCCGGAACGCGCTCTCGTCGCCGTCCTGTGCCGCGAGCACCGCGGCGGTCAGCTCCGCGTCGTCCCCCAGCAAAGTCCCCAACCCGTTCAACGTCCTGTACGTGTGGCGCAAATCCGCACGTTACGGCGTTCATGCACCTCTCGTCCACGAGTTGTACAACCAGCAACCAACCCTGCGCGGAGCGGGGTGTGACAGAAAACGCACTCCATACGCTGACATGAATACGGGCTTGTCGCACGAGCCCGTGACGGATGGCGACCGGGGCCTCTCCTGTGGGGGGTGGCGGCCTCGGTCGCCCTCCCCTCTCCAGCCGGTGCAAACCTCCCCGGCCTCATCCTTTCGGCTCACTTCCGGGTGAAATCCCCGAATGGGCAGGGCACAGCCCCTCCGAGATCGCTAGCGTGGCGGTACACCCGCGCCACGCCCCGAGGAGTACTCCGCTGTCCAGCCACCTTCCGGCACAGGTCCGCGGCCCGGCCTCCGCCCCCGGCGCCGGACTGGCGCGATTCAACTCCCTGCCGCCCGAGACCGCCCGCGCGGTCCTGCTGCGCTGCTGCGGCAGCGGGCGCTGGGCCCACCGGGTGGCCGCCCACCGCCCCTACCCGGACACCGCCTCCCTGCTGGCGGCCGGCGACGAGGCCTCGTACGACCTCTCCCAGGGCGACCTCTCCGAGGCACTGGCCCGGGAGTCCTCGGCGGAGCTGGGCCAGGGCGCCCCGTACGCCGCGCTCCTCGCCCTCGGCGCGGCGCGGGCGGAGTACGAGCGGACCTTCGGGCACGCCTTCGTGATCTGCCTGGACGGACACCCGCCGGAGGAGCAGGTGGACCAGCTGCTGGCCGCGATCCGCCGCAGGATGGCTCACGAGATCGACGAGGAGCGCTCGATCTCCGCCGAGGAACTGCGCCTGGTTGCCCGGTCCCGGACGGTCCGGCTGCTGGACCGACTCGCCGGTGCGCAGCCCTGGAACCCGGACGACGGCCTGTCTGCTGCCGATTTCGGGCTATTTGCCCCTGTGGGATAGCCCGTCCGTGCCTGTTTGATCACACCGGCGGACCCCGGGCGAGGGAACCGACAAAGCGTCGCTACGATGTCCGGGGCCGGTGGACCGTACCCGGCCGGGCCCGACCGACAAAGAAGCCGGCTGGCCCCCGCCCCGCTTCCGGAGGGTTTTCCGTGCCGGCTGGAACGTTGTACCGCGGCCGGGAAGGAATGTGGTCCTGGGTGGCTCATCGAGTCACCGGCGTCCTCATTTTCTTCTTCCTGTTCGTACACGTCCTCGACACCGCTCTCGTCCGCGTCTCCCCCGAGGCGTACGACGATGTCGTGGCTACCTACAAGACTCCGATCGTCGCGCTGCTGGAGTACGGCCTCGTCGCCGCAATCCTGTTCCACGCGCTCAACGGTCTCCGTGTCATCGCCGTGGACTTCTGGTCCAAGGGCCCCCGCCACCAGAAGACGATGCTCTGGTGGGTCGTGGGCATCTGGGTCGTCCTGATGATCGGGGCCCTGTACCCCGTACTCGGCCACGCCTACCTCGAACTGTTCGGGAAGTGACACGCATGTCTTCTGACACTTCTTCCGCCAAGGCGATCGGTGACGTGGAGGGCGTTTCCCTTTACGACACCGACAACCCGGCGCCGTACATCGAGGCCCCGCGCAAGCGCACGGGCAAGACCCCGCGCTCGACCCGCGGCAACTTCGAGATGGTCGCGTGGCTCTTCATGCGCCTCTCGGGCATCGTGCTCGTCGTCCTCGTCATCGGCCACCTGGTCATCCAGCTGGTGCTGGACGGCGGCGTCTCCAAGATCGGCTTCGCCTTCGTGGCCGGCCGCTGGGCGTCCCCGTTCTGGCAGGTCTGGGACCTGCTGATGCTGTGGCTGGCCATGCTGCACGGCGCCAACGGTCTGCGTACCGTCATCAACGACTACGCGGAGCGCGCCAACACGCGGCTGTGGCTGAAGGGCCTGCTCTACACCGCCACGGTGTTCACCATCCTTCTGGGCACGCTGGTGATCTTCACCTTCGACCCGAACATCCGCTAGGCAACGGGGCTGAGGCGAATCCCATGAAGATCCACAAGTACGACACCGTCATCGTCGGCGCAGGTGGCGCCGGCATGCGCGCCGCCATCGAGTCGACGAAGCGCAGCCGCACCGCGGTGCTGACGAAGCTCTACCCCACCCGCTCCCACACGGGCGCCGCGCAGGGCGGCATGGCCGCCGCGCTGGCCAACGTGGAGGACGACAACTGGGAGTGGCACACCTTCGACACGGTCAAGGGCGGTGACTACCTGGTCGACCAGGACGCCGCCGAGATCCTGGCGAAGGAGGCCATCGACGCGGTCCTCGACCTCGAGAAGATGGGCCTGCCGTTCAACCGCACCCCGGACGGCACCATCGACCAGCGCCGCTTCGGCGGCCACTCCCGCAACCACGGCGAGGCGCCGGTCCGCCGGTCCTGCTACGCCGCGGACCGCACGGGCCACATGATCCTCCAGACGCTGTACCAGAACTGCGTCAAGGAGGGCGTGGAGTTCTTCAACGAGTTCTACGTCCTGGACCAGCTCCTGGTCGAGGAGGACGGCGTCAAGAAGTCGGCCGGTGTGGTCGCGTACGAGCTCGCCACCGGCGAGATCCACGTGTTCCAGGCCAAGGCCGTCATCTACGCCTCCGGCGGCACCGGCAAGTTCTTCAAGGTGACCTCCAACGCGCACACCCTCACGGGTGACGGCCAGGCGGCCTGCTACCGCCGCGGCCTGCCGCTGGAGGACATGGAGTTCTTCCAGTTCCACCCGACGGGCATCTGGCGCATGGGCATCCTGCTGACGGAGGGCGCCCGCGGTGAGGGCGGCATCCTCCGCAACAAGGACGGCGAGCGCTTCATGGAGAAGTACGCGCCGGTCATGAAGGACCTCGCGTCCCGTGACGTCGTCTCGCGCTCCATCTACACGGAGATCCGCGAGGGCCGCGGCTGCGGCCCCGCCGGCGACCACGTGTACCTGGACCTGACGCACCTCCCGCCGGAGCAGCTCGACGCGAAGCTCCCGGACATCACGGAGTTCGCGCGCACCTACCTCGGCATCGAGCCCTACACGGACCCGATCCCGATCCAGCCCACCGCGCACTACGCCATGGGCGGCATCCCGACCAACGTCGAGGGTGAGGTCCTGTCGGACAACACCACCGTCGTCCCCGGCCTGTACGCGGCCGGCGAGGTCGCGTGCGTTTCGGTGCACGGCGCCAACCGCCTGGGCACCAACTCGCTGCTGGACATCAACGTCTTCGGCAAGCGCTCCGGCATCGCGGCGGCCGAGTACGCGGCGAAGCACGACTACGTCGAGCTGCCGGAGAACCCGGCGCAGCAGGTCACCGAGCTGGTCGAGCAGCTGCGCAACTCCACGGGCAAGGAGCGGGTCGCCGACCTGCGCCTGGAGCTCCAGGAGACGATGGACGCGAACGTGATGGTGTTCCGTACGGAGCAGACCATCAAGACCGCGGTCGAGAAGATCGCGGAACTGCGCGAGCGCTACAAGAACGTGTCCGTCCAGGACAAGGGCAAGCGCTTCAACACGGACCTGCTGGAGGCCATCGAGCTGGGCAACCTGCTCGACCTGGCCGAGGTCATGGCCGTGTCCGCGCTGGCGCGCAAGGAGTCCCGCGGCGGTCACTACCGCGAGGACTACCCGAACCGCGACGACGTCAACTTCATGCGCCACACCATGGCGTACCGCGAGGTCGACGCCGACGGCCAGGACTCCGTCCGCCTGGACTACAAGCCCGTCGTCGTCACCCGCTACCAGCCGATGGAGCGTAAGTACTGATGGCTACCCCGACCTTCGACAAGGTGGAGTCCGAGGCCGCGGCCTCGCACAACATCACGGTCACCTTCCGGATCCGCCGCTTCAACCCCGAGGTCTCGGCCGAGGCGGAGTGGCAGGACTTCCAGATCGAGATCGACCCGAAGGAGCGCGTGCTCGACGGTCTCCACAAGATCAAGTGGGACCTCGACGGCACGCTGACCTTCCGCCGCTCGTGCGCGCACGGCATCTGCGGCTCCGACGCGATGCGGATCAACGGCAAGAACAGGCTCGCCTGCAAGACGCTGATCAAGGACATCAACCCGGAGAAGCCGATCACCGTCGAGGCCATCAAGGGCCTCACGGTGATGAAGGACCTCGTGGTCGACATGGAGCCCTTCTTCCAGGCGTACCGCGACGTCATGCCGTTCCTGGTCACCAAGGGCAACGAGCCGACGCGTGAGCGCCTGCAGTCCGCCGAGGACCGCGAGCGCTTCGACGACACCACCAAGTGCATCCTGTGCGCCGCGTGCACGTCCTCGTGCCCGGTGTTCTGGAACGACGGCCAGTACTTCGGCCCGGCGGCGATCGTCAACGCCCACCGCTTCATCTTCGACTCGCGCGACGAGGCCGGCGAGCAGCGGCTGGAGATCCTGAACGACAAGGACGGCGTGTGGCGCTGCCGCACGACCTTCAACTGCACCGACGCGTGCCCGCGTGGCATCGAGGTCACGAAGGCGATCCAGGAAGTCAAGCGCGCGCTCATCACCCGCCGCTTCTGATTCCTCCCGTCCGAGCCCGAGGCCCGTACCCCGTTCCGGGGTGCGGGCCTCGGGTGTGCTCGGGGGTGGGTCAGGGTCGGGTCAGGGGTGATCCCCATGGTCTGCGGATCTTCCTCACGGCAGGCTTACGGGCATGACGAACCCCGCGAACTCCGCTCCCCGCAAGGCCCGTTGGGCGACCCTGCTGGCCGCCGGAGTGGCCCTGGCCGCCATCGGCGCCGGCACACTGCCCGCCGTGGCCTCCGCCGCCGAGCAGCCCGCCCGCACCCCGGTCACCGGGACCCTGCACGCGCACCGCCCGCTGGACCGCGCCGCCCTCCGGGCCTCCCTCGACGGGCTCCCGGACGTCGCCGTCAGCGGCGCCCTGGCCCGGGTGAGCGGCAGGGACGGCCACTGGAGCGGGGCGGCCGGGCCCACGGTGCCCTCGGCCGACGCGAACTTCCGGATCGGGAGCATCACCAAGGTGTTCACCTCGACGGTGACGCTCCAGCTGGTCGCGGAGGGCCGCCTGGGCCTGGACACCCCCGTCCAGCAGGTCCTGCCGGGGGTCCTGCCGACCGACTGGGCACCGATGACCATCGGGCAGCTGCTGAGCCACACCAGCGGCCTGCCCCAGCCCGTGGCGCCCTCCGCCGGAACCACTCCGGCCTCGGCGGTCGCCGACGCGGTGCGGGCCGCCGCCGAGGCGGGAGCCCCGAAGCCCGTACCGGGCGCCGCGCAGCGGTACAACGGCCTGAACCACCTCCTGCTCGGCATGGCCATCGAGAAGACGACCGGCCGTACGTACGCGGAGGAGGTGCAGCGCCGGATCGCCCGGCCGCTGGGGCTGCGCCACACGTACGTGCCCGCCGCCGACGACCGGTCGCTCCCGGCCCCGCACACCCGGGCCCTGTGGGACGCCTCCGGCGACGGCACCGGGGAGCTCGTCGACAACTCCCGGCAGAGCCCCTGGGCCTGGGCAGAGGGCGGGATGATCTCCAACGCCCCCGAGCTGGACCGGTTCTTCACCGCCCTGATGAACGGCCGGCTGCTGCCGCCCGCCCAGCAGGAGCTGCTCACCGAGCCGGTCCCGGGCTTCGAGGGGGACCGCACCTTCAGCCGGGGCGGCCTCCAGCACGTGCTGCTCGGCCCGGACACCTGGGTCTGGGGCAAGACCGGCTCGTACAACGGCTACACCAGCGGCGTCTTCGTCAACGAGGACCGCGGCCGGGTCCTGGTGTACTCCCTCAACCCGACGAACCGCCGCCCCCAGCAGAAGGAGGACGGCCTGACGGAGCGGGACCACATCTTCAAGATCGCCGGCGCGGCCTTCTGATCCCCCGGCCCGGCGCGTCGACACGGGCGGCCGGGCACGGAAGCATGGGCGGATGTGACGAGGCTCACCAAGACCGCGTGTCCGGACCGGAGTTCGCACCACCTCGGGCGGCGGACGTTCCTCACCGCCCTGGGGACCGTCGCCACCACCTTCGCCACCGGGATCCCCGCCCACGCCACCGAGCACGCGCGGGACGCCGCCACCGCCGCCGAGTACGTGGACGTGCAGCTCCTGAACATCACCGACCTGCACGGCTACCTCCAGGCCGCTCCCGGCGGCAACGCCGTGATCAGCGGCAACGGCGGCCGGACCCATACCGTCGGAGGGGTCGCGTACATGGCAGCCCACCTCGCCCGGCTCCGGGACGGGCGGCCCAACTCGTTCTTCTTCACCCCCGGGGACGCCTTCGCCGGGTGGGAGTTCGACGCCGCCGCCTTCGCCGACGAGCCCACCATCGAGGCCCTCAACCGGATGGGGCTCGATTTCGCGACCGCCGGGAACCACGAGTTCGACAAGTCCCCGGCCATGCTGCGCCGGCACATGGAGCAGGGCGTGCCGTTCCCCGTCGAGGGCCGGGACGCCTCCTTCACCGACTCCTCCGGCGCCCGCTTCCACGGCGCCGACTTCCGCTACCACAGCGCCAACGTCGTCTGGGGCGCCGACGGGCGCACGGTCCTGCCCGCGTACAACATCGAGACGGTACGGTCCGCCTCCGGGCAGGAGCTGCGGATCGGCTTCATCCACCTGACCGCGCTCGGCACCGAGCTGATGCCCGGCTCCTACCAGCCGGGGCTGGCCACCCTCGACGAGGTCGCCACCGCCGACCGGTACGCGGCCCTGCTCAAGGCGCAGGGGGTGGGCGCCATCGTGCTCAGCGTCCACGACGGGGCGGTGGCGGGCGCGGACTTCAACAGCGGCGCCGACCCCTCCGGGCCGGCCCTGGAGCTGGCGCTGCGGGTCTCCCCCGACATCGACGCCGTCGTCACCGGACACTGGCACACCCGGTTCAACATGATGGTGCCCGACCCCGACGGGGTCCCCCGCCCCTTCGTCGAGGCGGGCTGCCACGGCCAGCTCGTCAACGAGATCAGCCTGCGCCTCGACCCGGCGACCGGGAAGGTGGTCCGCGAGCTGACGGTCTCCGTCAACCACCCCAACAGCCGGGACGTCGTCCCCGATCCGGCCCTCAAGGAGGTCGTCGACTACTGGGCCGGACAGGCCTCCGCCCGCAACGCCGCCCGGATCGGCCGGCAGACCGGCTCGTTCCTGCGTACGCGCAACAGCGCGGGCGAGTCCACCATGGGCGACCTGGTCGCCGACTGGGCGCTGTGGGCGGGCCGCAGGCCTGCCGACCCGGAGAACGACGCCAACGTCCACCCCAACGTGCCGGCCCAGCTCGCGCTGGTCGCCGCCGCGCCCCGGGTGGGCCAGGCGGTCATCGCGGGCGATCTGGTGCGCGACGCGGCCTCGGGCGGGGCCGTCACCTTCGGCCGCGCGTGGAAGGCCGTCGGCTTCGGCGACCCGATCGTCAGCGCGACGGTGACCGGACAGCAGATCCACGACGCCCTGGAGCAGCAGTGGACGACGGCGGCCAGCGGCGAGCTGCTCTTCGCGCCGCTGGCCGTCTCCAGGAACGTCCGGTACACGTTCGACGCCCGGGGCGGGGTCGGCGACCGGGTCAGCCCGGCGGACGTGTTCATCGACGGCGTCCCGCTCGACCCGGCCCGGACCTACCGGCTCGCCGCCCCCTCGTACACGTTCCTGGCGTACGACGGCTACGGCGCGCTGCGCGGTTTCCGGGCCCCGTACCGCCACCAGCGCGACTACGAGAGCTTCGTCGCGTACGTCCGCGAGACGCAGACGCTCACCCCCGCGCCGCTGAACCGGGTGGCGGCGGCGAACACGACCCGGCGAGGCGCCGACGTCGGCACCGTCCTGGAGCCGGGGCCGTACCTGCTGGCGGACGGCTCCCCGATGCCCCGGCCGGAGGCCGCCATCGTCTCGGCGGACCGCCCGCCCGCCACTCCCGGGGGCTTCCGGCCGCCCTGCTGAGCGTCCGCGGAAGCAAGGCTTGAACCTGTTCAAAAACAGGTCTACAGTCAGTCCCGCCAAGGAGTTGAACACGTTCAAGGGGGCTGGGGCAATGGACCTCACCGTGGTCGCGTACGTCATCTACCTGCTCATCAGCATCGGGCTGACCATCTGGGTCGCCCGCACGCTCAGCCGCAACGGCCGCGTCTTCATCGCCGACGTCCTCCAGGGCAACGAGAAGCTCGCGGACGCCGTCAACCACCTGCTGGTGGTGGGCTTCTACCTCGTCAACATCGGCTTCGTGACCCTCTACCTGCGCTCGGGCGAGACGATCCTCGAAGCCCGCGGCCTCTTCGAGGAGCTGTCGGTCAAGCTCGGCGTCGTCCTGCTGGTGCTCGGCGTCATGCACCTCGGCAACGTGTGGGTGCTGAGCCGGATGCGCCGCCGCGGGATCATGGAGCGGCAGGCCGCCCAGCTGCCCCCCGTGCCGCCGGTCGCCCCCCAGGGGTGGACCGCGCCGGCCGGAGCCTGAGCCGTGGCACGGGCCGCGCTGGACGCAGGGGCCGGCGTCCGGTACCTGACCGTCCTGTACGACGCCGACTGCCCCGTGTGCACCCGCATCCGGAACTGGCTCATCAGGCAGCGGCAGCTGGTCCCGCTCCGGCTGGTGCCGGCCGCCTCCGCCGAGGCCTGGCGGAGCTTCCCGAAGCTGGCGCACGCCGAGACGCTGCGCGAGATCACCGTCGTCGGGGACGGGGGGCAGGTGTGGCGGGGGACGGACGCCTTCACCGTCTGCCTCTGGGCGCTCGCCGAGTACCGCGCGAAGGCCGACTGGCTCGCCACCCCGGCGGGCCGCCCCTTCGCCGGGGCGGTCATGAACACGGCCGCCGCCGTCCGGCACGCGGTACGTACCAATTCCGAAGCGGAGTCCGGGGAACCAGCCTGTGACGATCACTGCTCCGCACCCCGATAAGGTCGGACACCGTGACAGATCAGAAGGCGCCCAAGAGCGAGCAGACCCGGACGCTCATCCTCGAAACCGCGCTCCGGCTCTTCCAGGAGCGCGGTTTCGACAAGACGACCATGCGGGGCATCGCCAAGGAGGCGGGGGTCTCGGTCGGCAACGCGTACTACTACTTCGAGTCGAAGGAGCACCTCGTCCAGGGCTTCTACGACCGGATCGGCGCGGCCCACCAGGCCGCGGTCCGGCCCATCCTGGACCAGGAGACCGATCTCCAGAAGCGGCTCGCAGGCGTGCTGACGAGCTGGATGGACATCGCGGAGCCCTACCACGAGTTCGCCTCGCAGTTCTTCAAGAACGCGGCGGATCCGGAGAGTCCGCTCAGCCCGTTCTCGGTGGAGTCGGAGCCGGCGCGCAAGGCCGCCATCGACATCCACCGCGAGGTGCTGGCCGGGGCGAAGACCAAGGTGCCGGCCGAACTGGCCGACGTACTGCCGGAGCTGATGTGGCTCTCACAGATGGGCCTGGTCCTGTACTGGGTCTTCGACCGCTCTCCCGGCAGCGAGAAGACGCGGCGGCTCGCCCAGCGCGGTGCGCAGCTGACCACGCGGGGCATCGTGCTGGCCCGGTTCCGGGTGCTGCGCCCGCTGGTGCGCGAAGTGCACGAGCTCTTCGCGGACTTCCTGCCGGGCATGGCCCAGACGGCGGCCGCGCGCGGCGGGAAGCGCGCCTCGGACCCCCACCCCGGCGAGGAGTGAGGGTCCGGGAACCGGGGCCGTCTCAGCCCAGGACCAGCAGGGTGGCCACGGCCGGCCCGAAGGCGCCGCCGAGCTGGTAGCAGAGGGTGAACAGCCCGATGGCGCTGGGCCGGTGGGCCTCGTCGGGGGCGGCCGACACGGCGTGGGTCGACAGGACGGCGTTCGCGGCGCTGGCGGTGAACACGCCCACCCCGGTGGCCGCCAGCAGCAGCGGGCCGGACGGGGCGAGGACCCCGGTGAGCGCGGCGGCCGCGCCGGCCGCGACGAGGACCGTACGGACGGCCGTGCGGCCCATCCGGGCCGAGGCGGCGGCGAGCAGCCAGGACAGGGCCGCCCCGGCCAGCAGCGCGACCAGCTGCCCGGTCCCGGCGGAGGCCGCGTCCCAGCCGGCGCGGTCGGCGAGCAGCCGGGGCACCGAGAAGAGCAGGGTGAAGTAGGAGGTCGACAGCGCCAGCGCGAGCAGCGCCGAGACCACGAACACGGGCCGGCGCAGCAGCACGGCGGGCACGAACCCGTCGGGCCGGCGGCGTACGTGCAGGGTGAGCAGCACGCCGGCGGCGAGGGCACCGGCGAGGGCGGCGAGGGGCTGGGTCGGCAGCAGCACCAGGGCGGTGGCGAGAGCGGTCAGCAGGGCGGCGCCGCGTCCGTCGAAGCGGCCCGCGGGGGCCGGTGCCGTCCCGCTGCCGGCGTGGCGCAGGACCGCGGGCACCGCCAGCAGGGAGACGGCCTGGACGGCGAGGGCGAGCCGCCAGGAGGCGCCGTCGGCGAGGGTCCGGCCCAGTAGCGGCCCGGCCGCGCCGAGCATGCCGAAGCCGGCGCTGATGACGCCCATCCGGCGGGCGGTCCCGGCGAGGCTCATCGCCGCCGCCACCAGTCCGGCGCCGCCCGCGGCCTGTGCGCAGCGGCCGATGAGGGTGAGCGGGAGCCAGGGGGAGGCGGCGACCAGCAGCGTGCCGCCCAGGACGAGGACGGTGGCCAGGCGGAGCACCGCGGCGAGGCCCCGGCGGCGCAGGAGGCCGGCGATCAGCGGGGTGCCGACGGCGATGGCCCAGCCGAAGGCGGTGAGCAGCCAGGCGGCGGTGGCGTTGCCGACCCCGAGCGAGCGGGCCATGTCCGGGAGGATCAGCACCGGCGCGTTGGCCCCGGCGGCGATGGGGGTGGCCAGCAGGGCGAGCCAGAAGACCGGGACGGGCGCCCGGGTGGCGGCGGCTGCCGGCGCCCCGGCCCTGCTGGTGGTGGCGGTGACCGTCATGGACGACCCACTCCCCTTCATGTCTCAACCTTGACAATCTCAACGTTGAGATAAAAACAGAGAGACTCCCTCAACGTCAAGTGTCTTAACGTTGAGGTATTCTCGGGCCATGGAGAAGGACCAGGACCGCAGCGACCAGGACATCGTGGCCACGATCGTCGGCCAGTGGGGCACGGCGCGCCCCGACCTCGCCGAGGCGCTGTGGCCCGTCGAGGTGCTGGCCAGGATCCAGCGCATGACCCGGCTGATCGACAAGCACCTCAAGGCCTTCACCGCCGAGCACGGCCTGGAGGTGGGCGAGTTCGACGTACTGGCCAGCCTCCGCCGCTCAGGCCCCCCGTACGCGCTGACCGCCGGTGCGCTGATCCCGGCCGCCATGGTGACCTCGGGCGCGATCACCAACCGGATCGACCGGCTGGAGGCCAAGGGCCTGGTCGAGCGGGTCCGCGACGAGGCCGACCGCCGCTCGGTGCGCATCCGCCTGACCGACGCGGGCCACACCCTGGTCGACGCGGTCATGGAGGAGCACCTGAGGCACTACGAGCGCCTGCTGGCCCCGCTGGACCGCACGGCCTGCGAGGCCCTGGCCGGCTCCCTGCGCACCCTGCTGCTGGCGCACGGGGACACCCTCGCGCCGCCCACGGCCGGCTGAGCCGGCCGGTCGGAGCAGGTCAGGCCTGGTACGAGGCGAGTTCGACGACGGTGATGTCCGACGGCGCCCCGACCCGCACCGGCGGCCCCCAGGCACCCGCGCCCCGGGACACGTACAGCTGGGTGTCGCCGTAGCGCTCCAGGCCCGCGACGGTCGGGTTCGCCAGCTCGGCCAGGTACTTGCCGGGCCACAGCTGGCCGCCGTGGGTGTGTCCGGAGAGCTGGAGGTCCACGCCGTGGCGGACGGCCTCGTCGATCACGATCGGCTGGTGGGCGAGGAGCACGGAGGCCCGGGCGCGGTCGCGGTCCCCGAGGGCCGCCTGGAAGTCGGGGCCCTTGCCCTCCTTCTCCCCCTGGACGTCGTTGACCCCGGCGAGGTCGAAGTGGGGCAGCTCGCGGCGGGCGTTCTCCAGGGGGGTGAGGCCGAGTTCGCGGACGTGGTCCACCCACTGCTGGGCGCCGGAGAAGTACTCGTGGTTGCCGGTGACGAAGAAGCTGCCGAGGCGGGCGCGGAGCTCGCGCAGCGGCTCGGCGGCGGGGCCCAGGTCGCGGACGTCGCCGTCCACGAGGTCGCCCACGATGGCGATGAGGTCGGGCTGGGTGCGGTTGACGGTGTCGACGATGCGGCGGGTGTGGGCGCGGCCGAGCACCGGGCCGAGGTGGACGTCGCTGACGACGGCGATCCGGAACCCGTGCGCCGCGCGGGGCAGCCGGGCGAGGGGCACCTGGACGCGCTTCACGCGGGGCCCGCGGAGCACTCCGTAGGTCCCGTTCCCGACGACCCCCGCGGCGGCGACCGCGGCCGCCCCGCCGAGCACCCGCGCGACGAACACCCGCCGCCCCACCCCTCCGGGGGGCGTGACGATGTCCGTGCCGGCCGCGGTGGCGTCGGCCGGCCGGTCGGCGGGGGTGGGGGCCTGCGGGGCCGTTCCCCCGCCCGCGCCTTCCCGCAACCGGGGCTCCGCCCCGGCATCGCCCCCGGTGGAAACGGAGGGCACCAGATCAAGCCCCTCCGGCGACCGGGGAGCGGGTCCCGCGGCCGGAGCGGGCCGCACGGGCAGCCGGCGGAGCCACAGGCGGCGGATCGGTTCCGCCACCGCCATCGCCATCGTGAGGTACAGCAGCACCGCCAGCCACATGTACCCCGGCCACGCCACCAGCCGCTCCAGCCAGAACGGCGCGCCCGCCCGACCGGCCGTCAGCGCGGCCAGCGCCAGCAGCGGCAGCGCGAAGGCCAGCACCGTTCCCGCCCTCCGTGCCGCCCCGCCCGCACGGGTCGTGTCCCGGACCAGCCGGACCCACAGCCACCGGTGGACCAACCCGAGCAGCGCCAGTACCGCGACCACCGCCACAATCACCACAAACACGGTCATCGTGATTCACGTCGCAGAGCCAGGACACCGCGCAACCCGATCACACCAACGACGGTCCCCAGGAGAAAGGACGTGATCGCCAGGAGAAGGTGGACCCAGAAGTAGGCCGTGGGCTGACCGTCATCGAATGCCAGACCGCTGGCGTCATTGAAGAGGTTCTTGACGAACGTGGACCAGATCACCCAGGACCAAGCTCCGAACGCTGCGAGGAACCAGGACGCGGTGCGGCTGAGTTTCATGCCCCCAGTATCGGATTCGTCCCCAGGACGGACGCGCCGGGGTGGGCCGTACCGGGGGAGGTTGGGCCCGGTTGGCCGGTCCCGGACGCTTGGCAGTCCATCGGGATGTACGTTCACCTGCGTGTCTGCCAAGAAGACCGCACTGACGGTCCTTTCCGCCGCACTGCTGGTCCCGGCGGTGCTCGTGGCACCCGCGAGCACGCGCGCGCTCGCCGCGCCCACGCCGCCCCCGGCGGCCGACGGGAAGGGGCAGCCCCCGAAGGCACCGAACGCCCCCGCGCCGCCCCCCTCGATGTCCACCGTCGGCGGCGCCCGCCTCGGGCAGCCCGGGACCCAGGTCAACCCGCTGCCCGGCGCGCCCGCCCTGCCCGCCAACCTCAGCGGCCGGTCCTGGATCGTGGCGGACGCCGAGACCGGCGAGGTGCTCGCCGCGCACAACGCCCACTGGCGGCTGCCCCCGGCCTCCACCATGAAGATGCTCTTCGCCGACACCGTGCTGCCCGGCCTCCCCAAGGACCAGGTGCACCACGTCACCGACCAGGACATGGACGGCGTCGGCCCGGGCAGCAGCCTGGTGGGCGTCAAGGAGGACCACGACTACAGCGTCCACGACCTGTGGCTCGGGGTGTTCCTGCGCTCCGGGAACGACGCGGTGCACGTGCTCTCGGCCATGAACGGCGGCATCGACAAGACCGTCAAGGACATGCAGGCCCACGCCGAGGAGCTCCAGGCACTGGACACCCACGTGGTGTCCCCGGACGGCTACGACGCCCCCGAGCAGGTGTCGAGCGCGTACGACCTCACCCTCATCGCCCGCTCCGGCCTGCAGAAGCAGGACTTCCGCGAGTACTGCGGCACGGCGGAGGCGAAGTTCCCCGGCAGGCAGGAGGCGGGCAGGCCCCGCGAGTACTTCGAGATCCAGAACACCAACCGGCTGATGACCGGCGCCGGCGGCATCACCCCGTACAAGGGCATCGCCGGGGTGAAGAACGGCAACACGAGCATGGCCGGCTCGACCTTCACCGGCGCCGCCCAGCGCGGCGACAAGAAGCTGCTGGTGACCGTGATGAACCCGGACAACGGCGGGCTGAACTCGGTCTACGAGGAGACCGCCGAGCTCTTCGACTGGGGGTTCGCGGCGGCCGGGAAGGTCAAGCCGGTCGGCGAGCTGGTGCCGCCGAAGAGCGCGGACACCTCCCCGCTCGGCTCCCCCGCCACCTCGCACGAGAAGGCCGGGCCCGCCGCGGGCGGCGAAGCCTCCGGCGGCGGCGGGCTCGGCACGGCGCTCGGCATCGCGGGCGGGGCGCTGGCCGTCCTGGCCGGCGGGGCCTTCGTGGTCAACCGGCGCTGGCCGCGCGGCCGCCGCGGCCCGGGAGGCGGCACCGGGAGCTAGGCCGTGCCTTCCGCGGACTCCGTGCCCTCCGCGGACTCCGCGGACTCCGCGCCCTCGTCGTCGCGGGTCGCCGTCCAGGACGCGCAGAAGAGCAGCAGCTTCGCCGTGAAGCTGATCCACAGCAGAAGGGCGATCGGCACGCCGAAGGCCCCGTACATGCTCTTGCCCGCGACCTCCCGCATGTAGCCGCTGAGCAGCAGCTTCAGCAGTTCGAAGCCCGCCGCGCCGATGAGCGCCGCCTGGATCAGGCGGCCGCGCGGCGGCTCGACCCCGGGGAGCAGGGTCAGCAGGTAGAGCAGGAGCAGGAAGGCCGCCAGTACGCCGACGCCGAAGGCCGCGGCGCGCAGCAGCGCCCCGCCCGCGCCCTCGCGCGGGATGCCGAGGAGCTCGGCGGACTTGCCGACCGCGCTGGCCCCGAAGATCGAAGCGGCGGCCGAGGCCAGGGCCGCGCCGCCGAGGCCGAGGAGGACCAGGCCGTCCTTGCCCTTGCGCAGGACGGGGTTGCCCTCGTCCTCGTCGTCCTTCTCCCAGACGGCGCGCAGGCAGTCGCGCATCGAGCCGATCCAGCCGATGCCGGTGAAGAGGAGGATGGCGCCGGCGACGAGGCCGACGGTGCCGGCGTTGGCGACGAGGCCTTCCAGGTCGAGCTGGTCGGAGATGCCCGGGACCTGTTCGGCGAGGCTCTTCTGGAGCTTGTCCAACTGCTCCTGGCTCAGCAGCGCGGCGCCGACGGCGGCGGCGACGGTGATCAGCGGGAAGAGCGCGAGGAAGCTGATGAAGGTGATCGCGGCGGCGAGCCGGGTCCAGTGGACGCGGTCGAGGCGCTCGTAGGAACGCCAGGCGTGGGTGCGCATGCCGGCGGAGACCGCCGGTCCGACCACTGGGAGTTTCTTCAGCCAGTCCATGGGGGCCACCGTAAATGAGCTGATCGAAATAGCGGGGATTGCCGGTTTCGGGCGCTACGGTCGTCGATTGTGACTTTTCGCCCTACGGATCGTCCCCAGCCCCGCCCGTTCCATGCCCTGCTGCTGCGGAGTCTCCGCTTCCGCGCGCACCGGACCCTGCGGCCCCTGCGTCAGAGGCGCGGCACGGCCGCGTCGCCCAGCGGAGCGGCCTGTGCGGGGACGCCGGCGGCGCCGGTGCCGAAGGGGTACTCGCGCAGCTTGCGCCAGACCCCGTCCGAGCCCTGCTCGTAGAGCGCGAAGCCCTCGCACAGCCAGCCGGCGGCGTAGTCGGCGAGTTCGGTGAAGGCCCGGTCCATCGCCTCCTCGGAGATCCCGTGGGCGACCGTGACGTGCGGGTGGTACGGGAACGCCAGCTCGCGGGCGAGCGGCCCCTCCGGGTCGCGCACCTGCCCCTGGAGGCGGGTGCAGCCCGGGGTGCCCTCGGCGAGCCGGACGAAGACGACCGGCGAGAGGGGGCGGAAGGTGCCCGTCCCCTCCAGCCGCATCGGGAAGGCCGGGAAGCCCCGCGCGACCTCCGCCAGGTGGGCGCGGATCGCGGGCAGCCGGTCCGCCTCCACCTCGGTGGGCGGTACGAGGGTGACGTGCGTGGGGATGCCGTGCGCGGCGGCGTCCCCGAAGCCCGCGCGCAGCTCCTGGAGCTGGCGGCCGTACGGCTCCGGGACCGCGATCGAAACGCCGAGCGTTACGGTCCCCACGTGTGTCTCCTTGGTGTGTGTGCGAGGTGCTGCCGCTCAGTGTGGCGGCAGCACCCCCTCGGCCGCCAGGGGCCTGAGGTCCGTCAGTGCTTGGCCGGCAGGAAACCGAGGTGGTCGTAGGCCTGCGCCAGGGTCTCGGCGGCGACCGCCCGGGCCTTCTCCGCGCCCTTGGCCAGCAGGGAGTCCAGGGTCTCCGGGTCGTCCAGGAACTCCTGCGTGCGCTTCCTGAAGGGTGTGACGAAATCGACCATCGCGCCGGCGAGGTCGGTCTTGAGCGCTCCGTAGCCCTTGCCCTCGTACGAGGCCTCCAGGGCGGGGACCGACTCGCCCGTGAGGGTGGAGAGGATCGTGAGCAGGTTGCTGACGCCGGGCTTGTTCTCGGTGTCGAAGCGGATCACGGTGTCCGTGTCGGTGACCGCGCTCTTGATCTTCTTCTCGGTGACCTTGGGCTCGTCGAGGAGGTTGATCAGCCCCTTGGGGGAGGACGCGGACTTCGACATCTTGATCGCCGGGTCCTGGAGGTCGTAGATCTTCGCGACCTCCTTGACGATGTGCGCGGCGGGGAGGGTGAAGGTCCGGCCGAAGCGCTGGTTGAAGCGCTCGGCCAGGTCGCGGGTCAGCTCGATGTGCTGGCGCTGGTCCTCGCCGACCGGGACGGCGTTCGCCTGGTAGAGGAGGATGTCGGCGACCTGGAGGATCGGGTACGTGAACAGGCCGACGCTGGCGCTGTTGACCCCGCCCTTGGCGGACTTGTCCTTGAACTGGGTCATCCGGCTGGCCTCGCCGAAGCCGGTGATGCAGTTCATGACCCAGCCGAGCTGCGCGTGCTCCGGGACGTGGCTCTGGATGAAGAGCGTGCACCGGTCGGGGTCCAGGCCGGCGGCGAGGAGCTGCGCGGCGGACAGCCGGGTGTTCGCGCGGAGGTCCTTCGGATCCTGCGGCATGGTGATCGCGTGGAGGTCGACGACCATGTAGAAGGCGTCGTGCGTCTCCTGGAGGGCGACGTACTGGCGGATCGCTCCGAGGTAGTTCCCGAGGTGGAACGAACCGGAGGTGGGCTGGATGCCGGAGAGCGCGCGAGGACGGTCAGAAGCCATGCCCCCATTCTTCCACCTGCCCGGCGCCCCTCCGCCCGGCGGGCCGGGCCCCTCCTCCACGCGCCGCGTGGAGGAGGGGCCCGGCACATGCCTCAGGAAAGGGGCAGCCCGGGGGCGGGGAAGGCGGCCATGAGCTCCGCGACCTCGGAACGGATCGCGGCGAGGGCCGGCTCGTCGGCCTTGGCGGCGGCGTCCACCGCGCGGGAGATCCAGTCCGCCACCGCCGGCATGTGCTCCGCCGCCAGGCCGCGGGAGGTCAGCGAGGGCGTGCCGATGCGGATGCCCGACGGGTCGAACGGCTTGCGCGGGTCGAACGGCACCGTGTTGTAGTTCACCACGATGCCCGCCCGGTCCAGGGCCTTCGCCGCGACCTTGCCCGGGACGTCCTTCCCGGTGAGGTCGATCAGGATCAGGTGGTTGTCCGTACCGCCCGAGACCAGGTCGAAGCCCCGCTCCAGGAGCGCCGCGGCCAGCGCCTTCGCGTTGGCCACGACCGCGTGCGCGTACGAGACGAAGGACGGCTGCGCGGCCTCGTGCAGGGCCACCGCGATGCCCGCCGTCGTCTGGTTGTGCGGGCCGCCCTGGAGGCCCGGGAAGACCGCCTTGTCGATGGCCTTCGCGTGCTCCTCGCGGCACATCAGCATCGCGCCGCGCGGACCGCGCAGGGTCTTGTGGGTGGTCGTGGAGATCACGTCCACGTGGCCCGCCGGGGAGGGGTGGGCCCCGCCGGCGATCAGGCCGGCGATGTGGGCCACGTCCGCGACCAGGATCGAGCCGGCCTCCTCGGCGATGGAGGCGAAGGCCGCGAAGTCGATGGTGCGGGGCAGGGCCGTACCGCCACAGAAGATGATCTTCGGGCGTTCGGCCAGGGCCAGCGCCCGCACCGCGTCGTAGTCGACGAGCCCCGTGTCGGGCCGGACGCCGTACTGGACGCCGCGGAACCAGGAGCCCGTGGCCGAGACGCCCCAGCCGTGCGTCAGGTGCCCGCCCATCGGGAGGGCCATGCCCATCACCGTGTCGCCGGGCTTCGCGAAGGCCAGGTAGACGGCCAGGTTGGCCGGGGAGCCGGAGTACGGCTGGACGTTGGCGTGGTCCACCCCGAACAGGCCCTTGGCCCGCTCGATCGCGAGGGCCTCGACGCGGTCGATGTTCTGCTGGCCCTCGTAGTAGCGGCGGCCCGGGTAGCCCTCGCTGTACTTGTTCTGCAGGACGGTGCCGGAGGCCTCCAGCACGGCCGCGGAGACGTAGTTCTCGCTGGGGATCAGCCGCAGGGTCTCCGCCTGGAGGGTCTCCTCGGCGGACACGAGCGAGGCGAGCTCGGGGTCGGTTGCGTAGAGGGCGGGCTGGCGGTGCGCGGTCATCGCGGCTCCTCCGGGGTCGATGTCGAATCTCGTCCCCGCGAGGCCCAGGCGAGCGGCCCTGTGTGCGGTCGTGCGCGCACGACTCCCCCGGAGTCGGTTCTCCGTACGCCAGTCGCCGTGCGTACCGAACACCATAGCGGGCGCGGCACCGAGGAGGTTTCCGGTTCCACGATCCGAGCGACGATACAAATGACGTCACCCACGTCACCCGCGCCACCAGCCAGACGGACGATCGGAGACCCCGTGTCGAGAACTGCTGATGCCATCCGCTCCGCCGACGAACACAGCGCGCACAACTACCACCCCCTGCCGATCGTCGTCGCGTCGGCGGACGGGGCGTGGATGACCGACGTGGAGGGCCGCCGGTACCTCGACATGCTCGCCGGGTACTCGGCGCTCAACTTCGGCCACGGCAACCGCAGGCTGATCGACGCCGCCCGGGCCCAGCTGGAGCGGGTCACCCTCACCTCCCGCGCCTTCCACCACGACCGCTTCGCCGACTTCTGCGCCGAACTCGCCGCGCTGTGCGGCAAGGAGATGGTGCTGCCCATGAACACGGGCGCGGAGGCGGTGGAGACGGCGGTCAAGACGGCCCGCAAGTGGGGGTACGAGGTCAAGGGCGTCCCCGACGGCCAGGCCAAGATCGTCGTCGCCGCGAACAACTTCCACGGCCGTACGACGACCATCGTGTCCTTCTCCACCGACCACGAGGCCCGCGACCACTACGGCCCCTACACGCCCGGCTTCGAGATCGTCCCGTACGGGGACCTGACCGCCCTCGACGCCGCCGTCACCGCCAACACCGTGGCCGTGCTGCTGGAGCCGGTCCAGGGCGAGGCCGGGGTGCTCGTCCCGCCCGCCGGATACCTGTCGGGCGTACGGGAGCTGACGCGCCGGCGGAACGTCCTGTTCATGGCGGACGAGATCCAGTCGGGCCTGGGCCGCACCGGCCGCACCTTCGCGTGCGAGCACGAGGGCGTCGTGCCCGACGTGTACGTCCTCGGCAAGGCGCTCGGCGGCGGTGTCGTGCCCGTGTCGGCAGTGGTCGCCGACCGGGACGTGCTCGGTGTGTTCCGCCCCGGCGAGCACGGATCCACCTTCGGCGGGAACCCGCTCGCCTGCGCCGTCGCGCTGGAGGTGATCGCGATGCTGCGCACCGGCGAGTACCAGCAGCGCGCCGCCGAACTCGGCGACCACCTGCACCGGGAGCTCAACCTGCTGGTCGGCGGCGGTTCGGTGACCGCCGTGCGCGGCCGCGGGCTGTGGGCGGGCGTGGACGTCGACCCGGCTCTCGGGACGGGCCGCGAGGTCTCCGAGAAGCTGATGGAGCTCGGCGTCCTGGTGAAGGACACCCACGGGTCGACGATCCGGATCGCGCCGCCGCTGGTGATCTCCAAGGAGGACCTGGACTGGGGGCTCGACCAGCTGCGGTCGGTCCTCTCCGCGTAGCGGCCGGATGGGCGGGTGCGGCCGGTCCGCCGGCCGTGCCCGCCGCTGCGGTGGACACCGGCAGCGGCCCGCCGGACGATGGGAGGACCCCGTACGGGTGCGCGCCCCGCCGATCCCGGGCCCGACCCTCCGATGGGAGCATCCCCATGCACCGACGCAACCGACACCCCGTGCTCTGCGGCCTCCTGGCGTCCTCCGTCGCCCTCGGCGGCGCCGCCGCCCTCGCCGCACCGGCCGCCGCCGCCCCGGCGGCGGTTCCCGCCGCCAGCTGCACGGTCACGCCCGACCCGCAAGGGCGGTTCGTCGTCATCACCGGCGAGGGGTTCACTCCCCCGCGCACCCTCAACGACGGCGAGTCCACCGAACCGCTGAACATCGACGCCGACGGCAACTTCCGGGTCCAGCGGTTCCAGAAGAACGTCGAGTACACCGTCCTCGCGGTCAACGAGGACCAGTCCCCCGTCTTCGTGAACTGCAAGGTCGCGGGGTCCACGCCCTCCGCCGGGGACTCCAGGGAGTTCCAGAAGGGCTACGCGGACGGGCACCTGGCCGGCATGAAGGCGGCGTCACGGTCGAACTGCGACGTCCCGGCCCAGCCCGACACGAGCCAGGACCACTCCAAGTCCTACTGGCTCGGCTGGAAGTCGGGGGCCGAGACGTCCTTCGACAGCTACTGCGGCGACAACTGACGGATCCTGACGGCCCTGACGGCCCTACAGGATGACATGGGGCAGGAAGCGGGCGTACTCGTCCGTGACGAGCCCCGCCGATTCCCGGATGCCCAGCCCCGCCGCCTCCTCCTCGACGACCCACGCGCCGAGCACCACGCGGTTGCCGTCGAAGTCGGGCAGGGGGGCCAGCGCCTGGAAGACGTACGTCTCCCCCTCGGCCGGGACGAAGGGCTCGCCCTCCCCGCCCGCCTCGTGCAGCGTGACCCCGGCGCCCTCCCGGCCCAGCAGCGGCTTGGCGGCGTACCCGCAGGTGTCGGCCAGCTCGCGCGGCCCGTCGAGGTAGGCGGGCAGCAGGTTGGGATGCTCGGGGAAGAGCTCCCACAGGATCGCCAGCAGCGCCTTGTTGGCGAGCAGCATCTTCCACAGCGGCTCGATCCAGGCGGTGGTGCCCGAGCCGCCGCCGTGGTCGTAGGTGCCCAGCACCTGCGGGCCGAACTCGTCGGTGACCAGCCACTCCCACGGGTAGAGCTTGAAGCAGCCGCGGATGAAGCGGAGCTTCTCGTCCACGAACCGGCCCGAGAGGCTGTCCCAGCCGATCGTCTCGACCGACAGCGCGTGCGTCTCCAGCCCGGCCTGCTCGGCGGTCTCCTGGAGGTAGGCCACCGTCATCAGGTCCTCGCCGAGCTCGTCGGTCTCGGAGTGCGCGAAGTGCACCGGGCCCGGCGGCAGCAGCTCGGCCTGGCGGCGCCAGGCCTCGACGAGCCGCTCGTGGAGGGAGTTCCACTGGTCGGCGCCGGGGAAGCGCTCCTCCATCCAGAACCACTGCGGGCTCGCGGCCTCCACCAGGGAGGTGGGCGTGTCCGCGTTGTACTCCAGCAGCTTGGCGGGCTCGCCGGTGCCGTCGTAGCGCAGGTCGAACCGGCCGTAGAGGGAGGGCTGTTCGGCGCGCCGGCGCCAGGACTCGGTGATCAGCGCGGCCAGCTTCGGGTCCGTGATGCCGAGGTCCGCGAAGCGGTCGTTGTCGACGATGTGCGCGGCGGCGGCCAGGCACATGGCGTGCAGTTCCTCGACCACCTCCTCCAGCGCCTCGACCTCGGGGAGTGAGAAGGAGTAGTAGGCGCTCTCGTCCCAGTAGGGGCGCAGGGAGTCGTCGGGGTAGCGGGTGAGGGGGTAGATCAGCCCCTGCTCCTCGACGGTCTTCTGCCAGTCGGGGCGCGGTTCGATGGTGTGCCGCTGCATGTGCGCTCAGCCGCCGGAGGAGCCGGAGCTGCTGTGGCCGCCGATGCCGCCGCGGGTGACGGCGGACTTGTCGAAGCTGCCGCCGGTCACCTTGCCGTTGCGGACGGAGCCGCCGTAGTAGTACGAGCCGGTGCCGCCGGTCTTGCACTCCTTGGAGTTCAGGTGGTCCAGCGTCTTGCGGGAGGCGCAGCGCTTGTCGGGCTCGTCGCTGCTCCCGCAGGCCACGAGGGTGGCGGCGAGCAGGCCCATGCCGCCGAGGGCGACCGCGCCGGAGCGCATGCGTCGTCTGGTCGTGTTGCCGGTATCCATGGCCTGCACCCTAGAGCGGAGGCGCGGGGG
The DNA here is from genome assembly GCF_055593565.1 of Streptomyces sp. NPDC040718. Lineage (NCBI taxonomy): Bacteria > Bacillati > Actinomycetota > Actinomycetes > Kitasatosporales > Streptomycetaceae > Streptomyces > Streptomyces sp. NPDC040718. Next base: position 931,669 of record NZ_JBVIXO010000001.1, read on the forward strand.
GATGGAATCCGGCCGCCGTCACACCCTTGTCACGATGGTGACCTAGAGTCGGTTCGTGCTGGTTGGGATGGTTTGTGCGCTGGGTGCGGCGGTCTGTTTCGGTACGGCGTCCGTGCTCCAGGCCGTGGCGGCCCGGGCCGCGGCGAGGCCGGGGGCGGGCTCGGGGGTGGACGCGGCGCTGTTCCTGAGGGCGGTGCGGCAGTGGCGGTACCTGGCGGGGCTCGGGCTGGACGCGGTCGGCTTCGTGCTCCAGATCATCGCCCTGCGGCATGTCCCGATCTATGCGGTGGGGGCCGCGCTGGCCGCGAGCCTGGCGGTGACGGCGGTGGTCGCGGCCCGGCTGTTGCGGGTGCGGCTGTCACGGGTGGAGTGGGGCGCGGTGGGGGTGGTGTGCGCGGGGCTGCTGATGCTCGGGCTGGCCTCCGGTGAGGAGGGCTCGGGAACGGGCACGCTCGCGCTGAAGCTGGGCCTGCTGGGGGTGGCGGGGCTGGTGCTGGTGGCCGGCGCGGTGGCCGGCGGGCTGCCGGACGGCTCGCGCGCGCTGGTGCTCGGGCTGGCGGCGGGGACGGGCTTCGGGGTGGTGGAGGTGGCGGTCCGCCTCATCGACTCCGTCTCCCTGCGGGAGCTGCGCAACCCGGCGCTGTACGCGCTGCTGCTGGGCGGGGCGGCGGCGTTCCTGCTGCTCACCTCCGCCCTGCAGCGCGGCTCGGTCACGGCGGCGACGGCGGGCCTGGTGCTGGGCGAGACGATCGGCCCGGCGGTGGTGGGCGTGGCCTGGCTCGGCGACCGCACCCGCGAGGGCCTGACGTGGCTGGCGGTGGCCGGCTTCGCGGTGGCCGTGGCCGGCTCCCTGGCCCTGTCCCGCTTCGGCGAACCGTAACCCTGGCCGGACCGTGCGGGGGTGTGCCCTGCGGCTGGCCGCCGTTCCCCGGGGCGGGACGTTCCGAGTGCGGGTGTGCTCTGCGGCTGGCCGCCGTTCCCCAGGGCCGGACCGTGCGGGGGTGTGCCCTGCGGCTGGCCGCCGTTCCCCGGGGCGGGACCGTGCGGGGGTGTGCCCTGCGGCTGGCCGCCGTTCCCCGGGGCGGGGCCGGGGGTGCCGCTCTTGGAGCGTCCCGCCCCGCCCGGGCGGGGGTGCCCTGCGGGGCGGTCCCCTACCCGCCCTTCCGCCGTTCCCAGGGTCTCCGCCCCAGACCCCGCGCCTCAATCGCCGGCGGGGCTGATTTCAGCCGCGCCGGCGTCTGAGGCGAGAATGGTTGAAGGGCGGGTAGGGGAACTCGGCCCCGCGCAGCGGCACTCCACCCGCAGACGACCACCGGCCCCGCCCCGGGCCCGACGGCCGGAGGCCGGCGCAGCGGGCCGAAGCCCGGGAAGCGCGCCGGCGCTGAGCGGTGCGAGGGCCGCGTCAAGAAGGAAGGGCGGCGGTCAGGGCGGACAGCGTCGGGGTCCAGGCGCTCACGGGCGGGGTGCCGTAGCCGACGATCAGGGCCTCGCGCGGCGGCATCTCCGAGTCCGGGTGGCGGAACCGCGCGAGCCCCTCCAGCGCGAGGTCCTGCCAGGCGGCGGCCTGGACGATGGACCGCTCCGTGCCGGGCGGGAGGTCCAGCACCGCGTGCAGTCCCGCCGCGATCCCGGACACCGGCACCCGCCCCGCCACCGCGGCCACCAGCTCGTCCCGGCGGCGCCGGTACCGCAGGCGCATGCCGCGCACGTGGCGGTCGTACGCCCCGGAGGTGATGAACTCCGCCAGGGTCAGCTGGTCCAGCGCGCTGGACGTCCAGTCGACCGCGCCCTTCGCCGCCAGCACCTCCTCCAGCAGGTCCGGCGGGACCACCATCCAGCCCATCCGCAGCGCCGGGGCCAGGGACTTGCTCGCCGTGCCCAGGTACACCACGCGGTCCGGGTCCAGCCCCTGGAGCGCGCCGACGGGCTGGCGGTCGTAGCGGAACTCCCCGTCGTAGTCGTCCTCCAGGACCACCCCGCCCGTGCTCCGCGCCCAGTCCACGGCCGCCGCCCGCCGCCCGGGGGTGAGGGCCGCGCCCGTCGGGAACTGGTGCGCCGGGGTCAGCAGCACCGCGCCCGTCCGGGGGCCGAGCCCGGCCAGGTCCGGAGTGCGGGCCCCGGCGTCGTCCACCCACAGCGGGCGGGTCGCCAGCCCGGCGTCGGTCAGCAGGTCCCGGTGCACGTCGAGGCTGTACCCCTCCACCGCCACCTCCCGCACCCGCCGCCCCCGCAGCACCCGCCCGAGGAGCTGGAGCGCGTGCGCGAAGCCGGCGCACAGCACGATCCGGTCCGGGTCCGCGTACACCCCGCGGGCCCGCGCCAGGTACCCGGCGAGCGCTTCGCGCAGCTCCGGCCGGCCGCGCACGTCGACCGCGTACCCGAAGGCCTCGTTCGGGGCGTCGGTCAGGGCCCGCCGGGCCGCCGCCAGCCACGCCCCGCGCGGGAAGCCGCCCAGGTCCGGGGTGCCGGGGACCAGGCTGTACGCGGGCCCCCGCCGCGCGGGGCGGCGTACGGCCTGCCGGTCGCCGCCGGCCCGGCGGACCCTGGACCGCTCGGCGACCCGGGTGCCCGAGCCCTGCCGGGCCGTCAGCCAGCCCTCGGCGACGAGTTCCGCGTACGCCTCCGCGACGGTGTTGCGGGCGATCCCCAGGTCGGCGGCGAAGGAACGCGAGGACGGCAGCCGGGTCCCGGGCGCGAGCCGCCCGCTGCGCGCGGCCTCCCGCAGCGCCTCCGTCAGCGCGGCCCGCAGGCCCCGGCCGCCCGCCGCCGCGGCGAGGTCCACGTGCAGGTCGGATCCGAAAGTGGCCCACGATCCAGTCATGAACATGGACCATATAGGCGGGCCGCCCCGCCCCTACGGTTGAAACATGAGCAACCAGAACGGAACCCACGCCCACACCGCCGAACTCGCCTCCGAGCACGCCCCCCGCATGCAGTTCGCCAAGGTCGCCCCCGAGGTCTACAAGGCCGTCATCGGCCTGGAGATCGCGGCGAAGAAGGGCCTGGACCCGAGCCTCGTCGAACTCGTCAAGCTCCGCGCCTCGCAGATCAACCACTGCGCCTTCTGCATGGACATGCACAGCAAGGACGCGCTCGCCGCCGGCGAGAGCGTCGAGCGCATCCTGCTGCTCGGCGCCTGGGAGGAGTCGCGGCACTTCTACACCGAGAAGGAGCTGGCAGCGATCGAGCTGACCGAGGCCGTCACCGTGCTGACGGACGGCTTCGTGCCCGACGAGGTGTACGCGCGGGCCGCGAAGCACTTCGAGGAGGCCGAGCTGGCCCAGCTGATCGCCGTCATCGCGACGATCAACGTCTGGAACCGGATCGGCGTCACCACCCGCATGACCCCGGGGCACTACACCCCGCCGGTGAAGAAGGCCTGACCGGACGCACGTCCGGTCAGTCGGGGCGGAACGACTCCAGGGCCGCCGTCAGGTTCGCGCGGGTCGTCCCGACGTCGGCGGCCGGTCCGGCCGCCAGCAGCGCCCACCGCCCGCCACCCGGGATGGTGACGATCCGCTCGATGCCCCGGCGGCGGCCGTTCGACTCCGCGCTGTCGTACTCGTAGACCAGCTCGCAGCCGGTCCCCGCCGTCGGTTCGACGGAGACCTGCCGATAGGCGGGGGTTCCGGAGTCCAGCCGCTCGGAGGACATGCGCAGCAGCTCGCAGGAGCCGGTGGAGGCGGGCTCCGTGATCCGGAAGATCTGGAGCAGGGCGCTGCGGTCCCCGCCGGGCGGACGGTAGAAGGCCCCGTTGCCCTGTTCGTCGCGACTGGTCGCCCAGCCGTTGGGCACGGCCACCGAGAAGCCGGCCTCGTTGCGCACCACCGTGTGGCCGGTGCTCGCCGAGGGGCTCGGTGAACCGCTGGGGGGCATGCCCGCGGAGGGGCTCCCCGGGGCGCTCCCGGAGGGCCCGGAGGACTGCGGCGTCGGCGGGGCCGACAGGCCCGGCGGACGGGCTTCCGCGGCGGGCTCCTCCTTGTCGCCGAGCAGCATCCAGGCCGCGACGGAGGCTCCGCCGACGACCGCCGCGGCCAGCCCCACCAGCAACGGGGTCTGCCACTGCCCCATGCGCCCGCCCGGCTGGTACGGGGGTTCCGGCGGCGGGGGCGGGCCCCAGCCGCCGGAACCGGGCGGCGGGGGCGGCATCGGCGGAAGCCCCGGATCCGGGGCGGTGGGCGGCGGAGCCCACCCCTGCCCGGCCGATTGCTCGTACCACGCGGGCCGCGCCGGCTGCCCGGGCTCCTGGGCCCGCGTGGGCGCCTCGGGAGCCACCGGCTCGGCGGGCGGGTCCGGCTGTACGGGCCGGTCGGACGGCAGCGCCGACTGCCCCGGGCGGGCCGGTTCCGGGCCCTGCTCCCAGCGTTGCGTGCGCGGGTTCCACCAGGCGTCGTCGGAGGAGGACACCGGTCAGCCTCCCAGCGAGGCGAGCAGCCCGCCCAGCGCGGTGGCCGCGCTCACCGTCTCCACCAGCGGGGCCCACCGCTCCAGTGCCCCGCGCAGCCGCGCCGGCAGGCCGGGCCGGATCTCCCCGGACTCCTCCAGGTCCGCGGCCGCGTCCTCCAGTTCCGCGTCGAGCTCCCCCCGCCCGCTGCTGCGGGGCATGCGCACGAGCTCCGTGCGGAGCCCGCGTACGGCCTCCAGCAGCTCCGCGGCACTGGGCGCGCGCTCGGTACCGCTGTTGTTGTGGACGGTGTTGGTGTTGTTGCTGCCGCCGATGCTGAAGGCGCTGTTGTTGACGTCGCCGAACTGGACCGGGCGGTCCTCGCCGTTACTTGCCACCGCTGCTCCCCTTGCCGCTCGTACCGCCCCCGGCGGTGTTGTGGTGTCCGGTGCCGCCGACGCTGAACGCGCTGTTGCTCACCGACTGGATGAAGGTGGCCCCCTCGGCCACGTGGATCGCGCGCTGCGCGAATTCCTCGGTGTGCCAGCCCGCTTCGTGCAGGGCGACGGTAACCCCGCCGACGACCCGGTCCTGAATGGTTTTCAGATACCGGTCGAGGTCCATGAGGTGGAAGAGCGAGCCGTCGTCCATGGCGGCGATCTCCCGCACCGACAGCCGGGGCCCCTCGGGGCGGGCGCCGCCGTGGCCGCCGGTGATGATCCGCCACCAGGTGGCGAGTCCCCGGAACAGGCTCGCGACGGATCCCCAGAACGATCCGGGGGTGGCGGCGAGCGCCGCGACGGCCTTGCCGAGCCAGTTGTTGTTCAGGAAGCGCTGGGCGTCCGCGTCGGCGTTCTGGAAGACGGTCCGTACGGGAAGCAGCACGTGCGGGGCGACTTCCAGCATCAGCATGCCGCCCTGGGTGTGGACCCGTACGAACAAGGTGACCACGAGGTTCTCGTCCCAGCCGCCGACCCGGATGCGCAGGAAGTGCCTGCGCCGCTCCCCGCCCTCCTCCATGGCGCCGAGGCGGTGCGCGGTGAACGCGTCCCGCACCAGCCGGGCCTTGTCCCGGTGCGGGAGCCCCGCGGCCGGAATGAACACGCATTCGTCCACGACCAGCTCGCGGAGCCGGTCCAGTACGTCGGCCTGTGCCTGTGCCGAGCCGTGCGGGGACGGCACGCGCAGGGCCAGGAGCAGCGGCACGATGCGCTTGACGATGTCGGCGTTGGTGACCAGCTGCGGTTTGCGGCCGCCGCCGAGGTCCTCGCGGGGGCGCAGCTCGACGGACAGCTGCCAGGGGCGGTAGGCGTTCCCGGCCCCTGTGAACGGGCCGTTGATGTCGTACATGATCAGTGCCGAGTGCTGCTCGCCGCGGATCCGGTCGAGGACGCGGGCGAAGCGGGGGTTCTCCGTGACGGGGTCGGCGGACTGGTCGGCGTAGCGGTCCGGGCTGAGCTCCCGGGCGACGAGTCGGGCACCGTGGCCGCGCTGGAGCGCCACCAGGGTGACGACGGCCGCGAATACCGGCGGGGTCAGCCACACGGCCAGGGGCGGCGAGTCGTCGGAGCCGCCGGAGTCGTCGTAACCGGCGTAGCCGTCGTAACCGCTGGAGGAGTCGGAGAACAGCGATCCGAAGAGTCCGGCCCCGCCGTCCGACAGGGCCGACCAGAGGAAGAAGAGGGTGAAGGCGAGCATCACCCACGCGCACGTCCTGACCATGATGGACAGGAACCGCATGAGCAGGCTCCGCTTGCCCCGGAGCCAGTTGGCGAAGCTCAGCAGCAGGAAGGGGACGAGCAGCGAGCTGAGCATCCCGCTGGTCAGCAGGGAACCCACGAACCAGGCACCGACGATTCCACCGGCCCACGCCAGCTCGATGCGCCGGGCGCGCAGCGCGTGGGCGAGGACGCGGGTGGCGTCGAAGCCGTACGAGGGGGCGGCGATCCGCTCCTCGTGGACGTACAGCTCGTCGATCACCCGGTCGCGGTAGGTGCCGTCGAGGTAGGTTCCCGCGCACAGCAGGCGGCCGGCCTCGCTGACGGAGGGGTGTACCGGCGGACGGCCGCCGTGCGGGTCGGTTCCGGCGTCACCGCCGCCGGACTGAGGGGGAATCAGGTGGTCGGTCACCGGGCGACCTTATTTTCCGCCTACAGGGATGGACAGGTGCTTTTACGCCAAAGCGCCCCGACCGGGTTTGGACGGGGCGCTTCGGGATTCGTACCGGTCAGGCCTTCAGGTGAAGGGCCTGGTCAGGACGGGTTGATCAGATCAGGCCGAGCTCGCGGACCGCGTCGCGCTCCTCGACGAGCTCCGCCACGGACGCGTCGATGCGCGCACGGGAGAACTCGTTGATCTCCAGGTCCTGGACGATCTCGTACTTGCCGTCCTTGGTGGTGACGGGGAAGGAGGAGATGATGCCCTCCGGGACGCCGTAGGAGCCGTCCGACGGGATGCCCATCGAGGTCCAGTCGCCCGCGGCGGTGCCGTTGACCCAGGTGTGCACGTGGTCGATGGCGGCGTTGGCGGCCGAGGCGGCCGAGGAGGCGCCACGGGCGTCGATGATCGCGGCGCCGCGCTTGGCGACGGTCGGGATGAAGCTGTCGGCGAGCCACGCCTGGTCGCCCACGACCTCGGCGGCGTTCTTGCCGGCGATCTCCGCGTGGAAGATGTCCGGGTACTGGGTCGCCGAGTGGTTGCCCCAGATGGTGAGGCGCTTGATGTCGGTGACGTCCGAGCCGGTCTTCTGGGCCAGCTGCGTGATCGCGCGGTTGTGGTCCAGGCGGGTCATCGCGGTGAAGCGCTCGGCCGGCACGTCCGGGGCGGCGGCCTGCGCGATGAGCGCGTTGGTGTTGGCCGGGTTGCCCACGACCAGGACCTTGATGTCGTCCGCGGCGTGCGCGTTGATCGCGGCGCCCTGCGGCTTGAAGATGCCGCCGTTGGCGGCGAGCAGGTCGCCGCGCTCCATGCCCTTGGTACGCGGGCGGGCGCCCACGAGCAGCGCGACGTTGGCGCCGGCGAAGCCCTGGTTCGGGTCGTCGAAGATGTCGATGCCCTTGAGCAGCGGGAAGGCGCAGTCGTCGAGCTCCATGGCGGTGCCCTCGGCGGCCTTCATGCCCTGGGGGATCTCCAGGAGGCGGAGCTTGACCGGCACGTCCGCGCCGAGCAGGTGGCCGGACGCGATGCGGAAGAGCAGCGCGTAGCCGATCTGGCCGGCGGCGCCGGTGACAGTGACATTCACGGGAGTGCGGGTCATGGCCTTCTCCGTTAGACAGCTGGCGGTGGGGCGTCCCCGCCCCATGTGCTGGACCCCAATTGCTGGGGAGGACGCCGCTCCCCTGTCCTGTGAATCTTGACGTGAAGAGACATCCGCGGTCAGGCTATCCGACCCGCGGGGCCCCCAACCCCCCGGACCCTGTGGTCCACGGCACACGAACGCCCGGGTTCGGAGGTTTCGAAGGTCCGGACGGGTGTACGGCCCCTACTCCACCCGGAAGACCTCCCCGGTCCGGTGCCCTTCCACGGACTTGACGTAGGCGTTCGCCGCGCGGGCGACCGGCACCGGGTCGAATCCGGCGAAGGCGTCCCCGTACGCGTCGAGGGACTCCGTGAAGACGGTCGGGCTGACGGCGTTGATCCGCTGGCGGCCCGGGAGCTCGATGGCGGCGGCCCGCACGAAGGCCTCGACCGCGCCGTTGACGAGGGAGGCGACCGATCCGGTGAGCAGCGGTTCGCGCGCGAGGATCCCGGTGACCAGGGTGAAGGAGGCGTGCGCGGGGAGCCGGGCGGCACCCTGGCGGACCAGCTCGACCTGGCTGACGGCCTTGCCCTCCAGGCCCTCGCGGACATCGGCGGTGCTCAGCTCGGACAGCGGGCGCCACGGGACGTGCTCCGACCTGCGGGCGGGGCTGTGGCTGGTCGCCGCCGGGCGGGCCGCGTCGGTGCTGCCGAAGCTGCTGTGCGACGCGCCGCCGCCCGGCACGGCGGTGGTGGAGCTGCCGGGCCGGGGGCGGACCCTCCAGGCGCTGGTCCGGGCCGGCACGGAGGCCCGCCCGGCGGTCGCCGCGGCCCTGGGCGCGCTGGTGGAGGTGACTAGCGGACGGTGAAGCGGACCGCGCTCTCCAGGAAGGGGATGTGCAGCCACGGCCCGGGTTCCATGACCAGCGCGAGCAGCGTGATGGCCACGCCGAGCACCCCGTACGTGATCATGTCCGTGAAGCGGGAGCGCACCGCGAGCATGCCCACCGAGGGCAGGACGCGCCGCATCACCGCCGCCGCGATCAGCGCGACGCCGATCACCAGGCAGCCGACCCGCGGGTGCCCCACCGCCGTGGTCAGCAGCCCCACCGCGGTGGCGGCGAGGACGCTGAGCATCGGCCACTGACGGGCCGGCGTGGACACCGCCCCAGGGATGGCGCGGCCGCCGCCCTCGGGGCGGGCCGTGTCCTGGGTGACGGTGGGGAAGCGCCGGGACCGCGCGACGGACGGAGCGGGCCTCTCCGCCCCCGGTTCCCGGCGGGGCGCGGACTCCGGTGCCTGCTCGGGTCCGGACTCCGGGGTCTTCCCCGGCCCGGCCTCCGGCGCCTTCCCGGTGCCGGACCCTGGGGCGGATCCGGGGCCGGACCCGGGGCCCGCGGCCGCCGGCGTACCGCCGTCCGGGCGGGGCGCCCCGCCGGGCGCCCCGTCCGTACCGCTCACGTCGTGCTCAGCCCGCACTGGTGGTCCGCTCCGCCGCCTCGACGACGTTCACCAGCAGCTGCGCGCGCGTCATCGGGCCGACACCGCCCGGGTTCGGGGAGAGCCAGCCCGCCACCTCGGCGACGCCCGGATGGACGTCCCCGACGATCTTGCCGTTCTCGTCGCGGCTGACGCCGACGTCGAGCACCGCCGCGCCGGGCTTCACGTCCTCCGGCTTCACCAGGTGCGGGACGCCCGCCGCCGCGACGACGACGTCCGCCTGGCGCAGCAGCCCGGCGAGGTCGCGCGTACCCGTGTGGCACAGCGTCACGGTGGCGTTCTCGGACTTGCGGGTCAGCAGCAGCCCGATGGAGCGGCCGACGGTGATGCCCCGTCCGAGTACGACGACGTGCGCGCCGTTGATCTCGACCCCGTGGTGGCGCAGCAGCTCGACGATCCCGTACGGGGTGCAGGGCAGCGGGCCCTGCTCGTTCAGGACCAGCCGGCCCAGCGACATCGGGTGCAGGCCGTCGGCGTCCTTGGCCGGGTCCATCAGCTCCAGGACACGGTTGGTGTCGATGCCCTTGGGCAGCGGGAGTTGGACGATATAGCCCGTGCAGTCCGGATTGTCGTTCAGCTCGCGCACGACCGCCTCGATGTCCTCCTGGGAGGCCGTCGCGGGCAGTTCGCGCTGGATGGAGGCGATGCCGACCTCGGCGCAGTCCTTGTGCTTGCCGTTGACGTACCAGCGGCTGCCCGGGTCGTCGCCGACCAGCAGCGTGCCGAGGCCGGGGGTGACGCCCCGGGCCTTCAGCTGCTCCACACGGGCCTTCAGTTCGGATTTGATCGCGGCCGCGGTGGCCTTGCCATCGAGAATCTGGGCGGTCATGGGGGCATCCTCCCGGATGGGGCGGCCCGGCTTCCACTCGGACGTCGGCCGGATCGCGCTCTTGATTGCACTTGCACAACAAGTCTGGCCCGCCCTGGCAACCAACTGGACAAGCCCGGTGCGGGCCCACCACGATGACGGGCAGCAAGACGATCGGAAAGAGTGCCGCGGGCAGTGCCGGGGGGCGTACCGCAGAAGCAAGTGTCCTCCAGCGTGCCGTGCGTCCCCGCACTTCACGGAGGAAAGACCCAGATGAGCTTCGGCGACCCGAACAACCCCTACGGGCAGCAGCAGCCGCCGCAGGGCCAGCCCGGCTACGGCTACCCGCAGCAGGCCCCGCAGGGCGTCCCGCCGCAGGGCCAGCCCGGTTACGGCTACCCGCAGCAGGGCCAGCAGCCCTACGGCGTCCCGCCCCAGGCGCCGGGTACCCTCCAGGCCAACAACGGCTACATCAACGTCGCGGGCCTCGGCACCGTCCAGGTCGCCACGATGGGCCGCCGCTTCGGCGCCCGTCTGATCGACGGCCTGATCATCGGTGTCATCTACTTCATCCTGAGCTCCGTCGTGTTCGCGGGCGCCTTCAGTGCGGCCAGCGACATCAAGGACTGCACGGGCATCGACCCGCTGTCCCCCGAGTACAGCACCTGCCTCAACGAGGCGTCGGCCCAGGCCGGCGAGGCCGCGGGCGGCATCTTCGCGGCCTTCTTCGGCGTTCTGCTCATCCTCGGTCTCACCACCCTGCTCTACGAATGGCTGATGATCGCCTTCGTCGGCGCCACCGTCGGCAAGATGGCCCTCGGCCTGAAGGTCGTCAAGGAGAACACGGGTCAGAACCCGGGCATCGGCGGCGGCTTCATCCGCTGGATCATCCCGATGGTCGGCTCCGTCCTCTGCGGCATCGGCCAGATCCTGGTCTACCTCTCCCCCTTCTTCGACAACTCGGGCAAGCTCCAGGGCTGGCACGACCGTGCCGCGGGCACGATCGTCGTCAAGAAGTAAGCACCACCTGTTCACGGCGAAGGCCGCGTCCCGCACTGCGGGACGCGGCCTTCGCCGTTGCTGCTCTACCGGCCTACCCGGCCTACCGGGTCGCCCGGTGTCAGTGGAAGAAGTGGCGCGTACCGGTGAAGTACATCGTCACGCCGGCCTTCTTCGCGGCCTCGACGACCTGCTCGTCGCGGACCGAACCACCCGGCTGGACCACGGCCTTGACGCCGGCGGCGGTCAGGATCTCCAGCCCGTCCGGGAAGGGGAAGAAGGCGTCCGAGGCCGCGTACGAGCCCTGCGCGCGCTCGGCGCCCGCCCGCTCGACGGCGAGCTTCGCCGAGTCGACGCGGTTGACCTGGCCCATGCCGACGCCGACCGAGGCGCCGTCCTTGGCGAGCAGGATCGCGTTGGACTTGACGGCGCGGCAGGCCTTCCAGGCGAAGGACAGCTCGGCCAGCTCCTCGGCGGACAGCGCCTCGCCCGTGGCCAGGGTCCAGTTCGCCGGGTCGTCGCCCTCGGCCTGGAGGCGGTCGGTGACCTGGAGCAGTGCGCCGCCGTCGATCGGCTTGACCTCGACCGGGTTGGCCGGGGCGCCCTCGGCGCGCAGCACGCGGATGTTCTTCTTGCGGGCCAGTACCTCGACGGCGCCGTCCTCGTAGGCCGGGGCCACGATGACCTCGGTGAAGATCTCGGAGACCTGCTCGGCCAGCTCCACCGTCACCGGGCGGTTGACGGCGATGACGCCGCCGAACGCGGAGAGCGGGTCGCAGGCGTGCGCCTTGCGGTGCGCCTCGGCGACGTCGGCACCGGTCGCGATGCCGCACGGGTTGGCGTGCTTGATGATCGCGACGCAGGGGTCGGCGTGGTCGTACGCGGCCCGGCGCGCGGCGTCGGTGTCCGTGTAGTTATTGTACGACATCTCCTTGCCGTGCAGCTGCTCCGCCTCGGCCAGGCCGCCCGTGCCGTCGACGTAGAGCGCGGCGCCCTGGTGCGGGTTCTCGCCGTAGCGCAGCACGTTGTTCCGCGCGTACGTGGCGCCCAGGAAGTCGGGGAAGCCGGATTCGTCCGCGGCGGCGTAGTCGTCGGCGAACCAGGACGCGACGGCCACGTCGTACGCGGCGGTGTGCTGGAAGGCCTCGGCCGCGAGCCGCTTGCGGGCGGTCAGGTCGAAGCCGCCGCCCTGGGCGGCCGCGAGGACGTCGGCGTAGCGGGCGGGGCTGGTGACGACCGCGACCGAGGGGTGGTTCTTGGCGGCGGCGCGGACCATCGAGGGGCCGCCGATGTCGATCTGCTCGACGCACTCGTCGGGGGTGGCGCCGGAGGCGACGGTCTCCCGGAACGGGTACAGGTTGACGATCACCAGGTCGAAGGGCTCCACGCCCAGCTCGGCGAGCTGGTTGCGGTGGTCCTCCAGGCGCAGGTCGGCGAGGATGCCGGCGTGCACGCGGGGGTGGAGGGTCTTGACTCGGCCGTCGAGGCACTCGGGGAAGCCGGTGAGCTCCTCGACCTTGGTGACGGGCACCCCGGCGGCGGCGATCTTCGACGCGGTGGAGCCCGTCGAGACGAGCGCGACGCCCGCCTCGTGCAGGCCGCGGGCCAGCTCTTCCAGTCCCGTCTTGTCGTAGACACTCACGAGCGCGCGGCGGATCGGCCGCTGGGTCGTAGCCGTCGTCGTTTCGTTGGCGGTCACTGGATTGTTACCTTTCGTCCCTCAATGCGGTAGCCGTGCCGGGCCAGGCGCCCCACGACGTCGACGAGCAGCTGGCGCTCGACTTCCTTGATGCGCTCATGGAGCGCGGCTTCGTCCTCCCCGTCCCGGATCTCCACGACACCCTGGGCGATGATCGGACCGGTGTCCACGCCGCTGTCCACGAAGTGGACCGTGCAGCCGGTGACCTTCGCCCCGTACGCGAGGGCGTCGCGCACCCCGTGCGCGCCGGGGAAGGCCGGGAGGAGGGCGGGGTGGGTGTTGACGAACCGGCCGCCGAAGCGGTCGATGAAGCTCTTGCCGACGATCTTCATGAACCCGGCGGAGACGACGAGGTCCGGTGCGTGGGCGTCGGTCGCCTCGGTGAGCGCGGCGTCCCACTCCTCGCGGCTGCCGTAGGCCTTCACCGGACACACGAAGGTCGGGATCCCCGCCTTCTCGGCCCGCTCCAGACCGGCGATGTTGTCGCGGTCGGCGCCGACGGCGACGACCTCGGCCCCGAAACCCTCGGCTCCGCCGGGGTGGGCCTCGATGGCGTCGAGCAGGGCCTGGAGGTTGGTGCCGGAGCCGGAAACCAGCACGACCAGGCGGGAGGCGGCCATGGGAGGCCCTTTCTCACAGGATTTGCGACGTTCGTCTTGTGCGGTCATACGAAACTTCGGGGTACCGATATACGGGGAACCATACGAAGCCACCGACCGCCTGCAACGATACCGGCACACCGGACCGCCCCCGAGGGACGGGGGGACGGCCGGGCGGTAGCGTCTGGCGTACAAGCCGCGAACCACGCGGAACGCGCCCTCGTACGCGGGGCGCGCACCGCCCACGACACAGGGGAAGTCACACACTCGATGCCGGACCGCCGCCAGCCCGACCCCTCGACCGACGACAACCCCTTCGCGGCGCCCCCGGAGGACCGGCCCGACCAGCCGTGGCAGCCCCGGCAGCCGCCGCGGCCACAGGACGGCGGCGGTCCGGGCGGCGGCGGCCCCACGGAACCCGGCGAGGGCGGCCCGGCCCGGTGGGACCCCATGGACCCGGTCCAGCGGCGCGCCCGCTACGCGCTCCTCGCGGGCATGTGGGGCTTCTTCTTCGGCATCTTCGGGATCCCGTCGGTCGGGCTGCTGCTGGGCGCGCTGGCCATGTACTGGGGCATCAGCGCCCTCCGCGGCCGCCCGGCGACGGACGCGAACCCCGGCGGCCTGTCCGCCCTCGGCCCGGCGGCCCGCCCCCAGCGCGCGGCGGCGGTGAGCGGCCTGGTCACGGCCTCGCTGGCCCTGCTGCTGGCGGGCAGCTCGTACGCACTACAGCTGGCGTACAAGGACTTCTACATCTGCCGCGACGACGCCCTGACCCGCACGGCGGAACTGGAATGCAACACCCTCCTCCCGGACAACGTGGTCGGCAAGATCCTCAAGGTCCAACGCTGACCGACGCCGGCGAAATCCAGCCCCGCCGGCGTTCGAGGCGCGGGGGGTCGGGGGCGGAGCCCCCAAGGGGTCCGGGGCGGAGCCCCCAGGGGGTCCGGGGCGCAGCCCCCAGGGGGTCCGGGGCGCAGCCCCCAGGGGGTCCGGGGCGCAGCCCCGGGGAACGGGCGAAGGGCGGGTAGGGGAACTCGCCCCGCGCAGCGGCGGCCCCTCCCCGGGTTAGGACTCCGGCCGCCGCCGCGCGAGCACCCGCGCCCCCACCACGGGCACGGGGAGCAACGGTTCCGCAGCGGGCACCGGAGCAACCGGAGCAACCGGAGCCGGCACCGGCACCGGCACCGCGGGAGCAACCAACGGCTCGGCCGCCCTCCGCAACGCCTCCCACCGGAGCTCCCGCACCCCCGAGTCGTGCCAGGCGTCCCCCTCCGGCCCATCCCCCGCGGAACGCACCGGCCGGGTCCGCCACACCTGCACCCCCACCGCCAGCGGCACGGCCAGCACCAGCGTCCACCCCGCCGCCGCACCCCCCACCGCCCACCACACCGGCCCGACACCGGCCAGCGCCCGCGACCCCAGCGGGCCCGCCGAGGCCGCCGCGAGGCCCGCCATCCCGAGCCCGCACACCACCGCGCCCAGGGCCGCCGTCAGCGCGGTCTCCCCGTACGAGACCTCCCGCGCCCGCCGCACCGCGAACCACCCCACCGTCAGCCCCGCCGCCACCGGCAGCCCCAGCGCCGCCCACGTCAGCGGGGTCCCCGGCCCCGCCGCCGGCAGCGCCGCCAGCAGCGGGAACCTCGGCAGCGCCGCCGCCCCCTCCAGCCCGAGCGGGGTCGCCACCGCCCCGGCGCCGAGCGCGAACCCGGGCCCGAGCCCGTACGCCGCGCCCCACACCATGGCGTTCGGGACCAGCGCCAGAGAGAGCAGCAGCACCGCGAACCGCCCGGACCACACCCCGGTCAGCGCCAGGAAGGAGTTCTGCACCTCCGCCCCGTGCCACGCCAGCGAGACCCCGACGAGCAGGGCCCCGCCACCCAGCAGGACGAGCACCCCTGCCGCGCCGGCGCGCAGCGCCAGCGCGTACCGGGGTCGGCCCACGGCCCGGCGTACGCCGCCCGGAACCCACTCCGGCAGGGGTCCCGGCGGCCTGCCCTTGGCCGCCCACACCCCGCCGGCGGCGGCGAACACGGCCACCAGCGGCACGTGCCAGGCCGCGCTGAGCGGGTCCGCCGGCATCGGCCCGCCGGCCGCGTACACGGTGGCGAACGCACCGACCGTCAGGTAGCCGCAGGTCACGGCGGAGAACACGGCGGCGGCCGGCAGCACCTCGTCCCCCTCCGCCCCGGCGGCGTCGCCCGAGGCACTGCCGAGCCGGGCCGCGCGCCGCATGAGCAGCACGGGCAGCGCCACGAGCAGCAGCGGGACCAGGCCGACGGGGGCGGGCACCCCGGAGAGGGTCTCGTAGCGGACGAGTTCGGTGCCGTGGGCCATCAGCCACAGCCCGGCGGCGAGGTGCAGCGCGCCGCCGGGGCCGCTGTCGGGGTAGGGGGAGCTGATCCACAGCACGATCACGAGCACGGCGAGGAAGCCGAGCCCCAGTCCGGCGGCCACGGCGCCGCCCAGTACGCAGGCGGCGGCCGCCGGAGAACGGCGCCGCGCGGCAGCGGCCCGCGGGGCCTCCTGCAACGGCGTCCCGCGTTCGGTCACTTGGGTCACCTGGCCATGGTGCCCTCGACACGCGCTATGTCCGGGTAACGACCGATTGTCCGTGGTGTCGTTCAAGATACGTTTATGTACTTTATTGCCCAGAGCAGCCGTGTCGCGGGGAGAGTGGCATGACACAAGACGTCGAAGCGTCCTCCGGCTCGGAGCTGGGCCTCCCGTCCCCCAAGGAGCGCCGGTGGCTGCGCGAGTCGGGCGGGCTGACGTACGAGGAGGTCGCGGCGGAGGTCGGCGTCACGGCGGCCACCGTCCACTCCTGGGAGTGCGGCCGCACCGAGCCCCGCGGGCGCACGCGCGCAGCCTACGCGGCCCTCCTGGACCGGCTCGCGGCCGCCGGGGCCACCGGAGCCGCCCCGGAGCGGCCCGTCGCGGCGGGCCCGCCCGCCCACCGGCCCCGGACCGCCGCCAGGCACGCCTCCAAGCCGGCGCCCCACCCGGCACCGGGCCCGGTCGGACCGGCCCCCCACCCGGCCCCGGCGCCGGTCGGACCGGCCCCCCTCCCGGGCTCCCCCGGCCCGCCGCCGCCCACCGCCGCCCCGGCCTGGGCCCGGCCCGCCGACCCCGCCCCCGAGGGCCTGGCCGCCCCGGCCGGCGCCCCTGCCCCTGCCCCGGCCCGCCCGCACCCGGCCGCACCCGAGCCCGCCGCGGCGAAGCCGGCCCCCGCGCCCGCCCCGGCCCCCGCCGCTGAGGAACCGTTTCAGCAGATCGGCTCCGACCAGCCGGACCCCGCGCGGGGGGAGCCCGCCCCCGAAGAGCGCCCGGCCGAGACGTACGCCGCGCCGCCGCGACCGCCGTCCGGGCCCCGCCCGAGACCCCCGCGGGACCCCGCCGAGGCCTTCGACAGCCTCTACGACCACGCCGCGGCCGCGCTCGTCCGCCAGGCCTACCTGCTCACCGGCCGCCGCCGCCTCGCCCTGCACTCGGTCGAAGTGGCGTTCCGCCAGGCCTGGGGCCGCTGGCCCGAGGTGGCCACCGACCGGGACCCCGTCGGCTGGGTGCGCTCGGCCGCGCACGAATACGCCCTCTCCCCCTGGCACCGGTTCCGGCGGGCCCACCGGCACCCCGACAAGCCCCCGGCCGACCCCGCCGACCGGATCCTGCTGGACGCCCTCCTCGCGCTGCCGCCCGTACACCGCCGGACGGTGCTGCTCTACGACGGCGTCGGCCTCGACCTGCCCGACACCGCCGCCGAGACCGAGGCCAGCACCCCGGCCACCGGACACCGGCTGCTGCGCGCGCACGCCGAACTCGCCCGCCGGATCCCCCTGCCGGCGGACGTGACGCCCGAGCGGCGGTCGGCCATGCTGCGCGAGCGGCTCGGCGCGGTGCGGCCCGCCGTGTCCCTGGAGCCGCGCCCGGCGGCCACCGTCCGCACCGTCGGCGAGCGCCGGGCCCGGCGGCTGGCGCGGGCCGCGCTCGTCCTGACCGCGGTGATCGCCACCTCGACGGCGTACACCACCGTCACCGCCCCGGACCACTACGAGCCGCCGATCGCCCCCGGCGCGAGCGTCTCCGGGGTCCCGCCGCTGAGCGGCCCCCCGAGGGTCACCGAGACCAGCCGGGAGCTCCGGGACAGGCTCCGCGCCCACCCGGCCGCCGGCCCCCACCGGCTCCACCCGGGCCTGGAATGAGGAAAGGGCGTGGCCCGCACCCCGAGGGGTGCGGGCCACGCCCGTGCATCCGTATTCGGAAGACCGCTTACTTGGCGGCTTCCAGGATCTCGCGAGCCAGCTTGGCCGTCTCGGTCGGCGTCTTGCCGACCTTGACGCCGGCGGCCTCGAGGGCCTCCTTCTTGGCCTGCGCGGTGCCGGAAGAGCCGGAGACGATGGCGCCGGCGTGGCCCATGGTCTTGCCCTCGGGGGCGGTGAAGCCCGCGACGTAGCCGACGACCGGCTTGGTGACGTTCTTCGCGATGAAGTCCGCCGCACGCTCCTCGGCGTCGCCGCCGATCTCGCCGATCATGACGATGAGCTCGGTCTCCGGGTCGGCCTCGAAGGCCTCCAGGGCGTCGATGTGCGTGGTGCCGATGACCGGGTCGCCACCGATGCCGACGGCGGAGGTGAAGCCGATGTCGCGCAGCTCGTACATCATCTGGTAGGTCAGCGTGCCGGACTTGGACACGAGACCGATCTTGCCGGGCTTGGTGATGTCGCCCGGGATGATGCCGGCGTTGGACTGGCCGGGGGTGATCAGACCCGGGCAGTTCGGGCCGATGATGCGGGTCTTGTTGCCCTTGGCGGTCGCGTACGCCCAGAAGGCGGCGGAGTCGTGCACCGCGATGCCCTCGGTGATGACGACGGCCAGCGGGATCTCGGCGTCGATGGCCTCGACGACGGCGGCCTTGGCGAAGGCCGGCGGGACGAAGAGGACGGAGACGTTGGCGCCCGTCTTCTCCATCGCCTCGGCGACGGAGCCGAAGACCGGGACCTCGGTGCCGTCGAAGTCGACGGTCGTGCCGGCCTTGCGCGGGTTCACGCCGCCGACGATGTTGGTGCCGTCAGCCAGCATCAGCTTGGTGTGCTTCATGCCCGTGGCACCGGTCATGCCCTGGACGATGACCTTGCTGTCCTTGTTGAGGAAGATAGCCATGTGAGTCTGTGACCTCTGCCCTTACTTCGCAGCCGCGAGCTCGGCGGCCTTGTCGGCCGCGCCGTCCATGGTGTCCACGCGCTGCACCAGCGGGTGGTTGGCGTCCGAGAGGATCTTGCGACCCAGCTCGGCGTTGTTGCCGTCGAGGCGGACGACCAGCGGCTTGGTGACCGCCTCGCCCCGGTCCTCGAGCAGCTGCAGCGCCTGGACGATGCCGTTGGCGACCTCGTCACACGCGGTGATGCCACCGAAGACGTTGACGAACACGGACTTGACGTCCGGGTCGCCGAGGATGATCTCGAGGCCGTTGGCCATGACGGCGGCGGAGGCGCCACCGCCGATGTCGAGGAAGTTGGCGGGCTTGACGCCACCGTGGTTCTCACCGGCGTACGCGACGACGTCCAGGGTGCTCATGACGAGACCCGCGCCGTTGCCGATGATGCCGACCTCGCCGTCGAGCTTGACGTAGTTGAGGCCCTTCTCCTTGGCGGCGGCCTCGAGCGGGTTCGCGGCGGCGTGGTCCACGAACTCCTCGTGGGACGGCTGGCGGAACTCGGCGTTCTCGTCGAGCGAGACCTTGCCGTCGAGCGCGATGACCTCACCGGAGGCGACCTTCGCGAGCGGGTTGACCTCGACGAGGAGCGCGTCCTCGGCGATGAAGGTCTTCCACAGGGTCACGAGGACCTCGGCGACCTTCTCGGCGACCTCGGCCGGGAACTTCGCCAGGGCGACGATCTCGCGGGCCTTCTCGATGGTCACGCCCTCGTTGGCGTTCACCGGGACCTTGGCGAGCTTCTCCGGGGTCTCCTCGGCGACCTGCTCGATGTCCATGCCGCCGGCGACCGAGGCCATGGCCAGGAAGGTGCGGTTGGTGCGGTCGAGGAGGTAGGAGACGTAGTACTCCTCCAGGATCTCCGGCGCGGTCTCGGCGATCATCACCTTGTGGACCGTGTGGCCCTTGATGTCCATGCCGAGGATGTCCGTCGCGCGGGCGACGGCCTCGTCCGGGGTGGCGGCGAGCTTCACGCCACCGGCCTTGCCGCGCCCGCCGACCTTCACCTGGGCCTTGACGACCGACTTGCCGCCCAGCTTCTCGGTGGCCTCGCGAGCCGCCTCAGGCGTGTCGATGACTTCACCGGCCAGCACCGGTACACCGTGCTTGGCGAAGAGGTCCCTCGCCTGGTACTCGAACAGGTCCACGCGCGTCCGTCCCTTGTCTTCAAAGATTCGCAGTGATTCGCGGTTTGTCTGCTATCTGCGTGGGCGTGCCGCGGAGGGCAACGTGACGGCGCTGTCACTAGGAAGGCGCACACGGTGACCGTGGACGCGGCATGTCCGTCTCGCAGGTTATCCCCGTGGGACGTAGGTCCCTAAATCACAGATCACACCTGAGCGGTGATACCTGTCACAGATCGCCTCACGGTTGAACTGCGTCTTCGTGTGATCTGCCGACGCCGCGCCCGTCACGGGACCGGCAGGGGGCGCTTCTCCAGCGCGGCCGCCATCACCTCCGGGAACAGGTCGGGGGTGCAGGCGAAGGCGGGCGCACCCAGCGCGGCCAGGGCCGCGGCGTGCTCGCGGTCGTAGGCGGGAGCCCCCTCGTCGGACAGGGCCAGCAGCGTCACGAACTCCACCCCGGCCGCCTTCATCGCGACGACCCGCCCCAGCATCTCGTCACGGATCCCGCCCTCGTAGAGGTCGCTGATCAGGACGACGACCGTGTCGGCCGGTCGGGTGATCTTGGACTGGCAGTAGGCGAGGGCGCGGTTGATGTCGGTGCCGCCGCCCAGCTGGGTGCCGAAGAGGACGTCCACCGGGTCGTCGAGCTGATCGGTCAGGTCGACCACCGCCGTGTCGAAGACGACCAGCCGGGTGGCGATGGACCGCATGGAGGCGAGGACCGCCCCGAAGACGGAGGCGTAGACGACCGAGGCCGCCATCGAGCCCGACTGGTCGATGCAGAGGACCACCTCCTTCTTCACCGCCCGCGAGGCCCGGCCGTAGCCGACGAGCCGCTCGGGGACGACGGTCCGGTGCTCCGGGAGGTAGTTCTTCAGGTTCGCCCGGATGGTCCGGTCCCAGTCGATGTCGTGGTGGCGGGGACGGCTGGTCCGCGCCGAACGGTCCAGCGCGCCCGTCAGCGTGGCCCGGGTGCGCGCCGCGAGCCGCTTCTCCAGTTGTTCCACCACCTTGCGGACCACGGTCCGCGCCGTCTCCCTCGTGGTGTCGGGCATGGCCTTGTTCAGCGACAGCAGGGTGCCGACCAGGTGGACGTCGGGCTCGACCGCCTCCAGCATCTCCGGCTCCAGCAGGAGCGCGGACAGGCCGAGCCGCTCGATGGCGTCCCGCTGCATGACCTGGACCACCGGGCTCGGGAAGTACGTTCGGATGTCCCCGAGCCAGCGCGCCACGCGCGGCGCGGACCCCCCGAGCCCGCCGGACCGCTCCCCCTGCGCCCGGCCTCCCCCGTAGAGCGCCCCGAGCGCCCCGTCCATCGCGGCGTCCCGCCCGCCGAGGGCGCGGCCCGTCCCGTCGCTCTCGCCGCCGAGCACGAGCCGCCACCGCCGCAGCCGCTCGCCCCCGGCGGTTTCCGTGCCGCTCTCCGTCATCTGCCGATCCCCTCTCGTTCCGTGTGTGCCGCTGCGCGGGCGGGACCCCCTCCCCCGGACCCCGCCCGCTCCGCCCGGCAAGGGCAGAGGTGTCAGGCCGCCGCGAGGAGCAGCCGGGCCAGTTCGGCCATCGCGTCCGCGCGGGCCGGGTCCAGGTCCGGGGCGAAGCCCGGCGGGGCGGTGGTGGGCGCCGCGCGGGTGCTCGGGCCGCGCCTGGCCAGCTCGCCCAGGGTGCGCTTCACGCCCGGCTCGTACGCCCCGAACGTGCGCCGCAGCAGCGGCAGTACGTCGATGAAGGCGCCCTCCGGCACCGACACCAGCCAGGCGTCGATCAGGCCCAGCAACACCTCGTCGTGGACCAGCAGCGTCCCCCCGCCTGCGCCCCCGGCGAACCCCTCGATCCAGCCCGCCGCGTCGGCCGGGGAGGCCGCCGGGGACAGGGCGAGCCCCATCAGCCGCGCCGTCTCCCCGGCCGGGAGCCGGCCGTCGTCCAGCAGCAGCCGCGCGGCCCGCCCGCGTATCCGCCCGGGGACGCTGTCCCGCCCGGCCAGCGTCCGCAGCACCGCCGACCACCGCTCCCGCAGCCCCGGGTCCGTGTCGGCCAGCAGGCCCACCGCCCCGTGCACGCCGTCGACGTGGCCCCGCAGCTCCGCCGCCCCGTCGGCGTCGAGCCCGGCCGCGCAGGCCGGCGGCAGGGCCACGCAGATCCGCTCCGCCAGCCCGGCCGCGACCCTGCCGAGCGCCGCCGCGTCCGTACCCCGTACGTCCCCGTACCGCAGCGAGCGCGCCAGCGCGGGCAGCGCCTTGGCGAGCCGGGCCACGTCCGTGTCCAGCGCGGCCCGGTCGGCGAGCGCCCGCAACACCGCCGGCAGGGCTTCCGAGAGCCCCGCCAGCAGGCAGCGCTCGGCCAGCGCCGTGACCTCCCCCAGATCCCCGGCCGCCGCCGCGTCGGCCTCCGCCTTGGCGGTGGCGGCTCCCTGCACGGTGGTGCCCCAGATGCCGGCCTCGGCGACCCGCACCGACAGCTCCGGCTCCCAGCACAGCCGCCAGGTCTCCCGGAAGGTGCCCGTACCGCTGCGGGAGGCCGTCGGCGTCCCCCAGTCGATGCCGAGCAGCCGCAGCCGGTGCAGGAGCAGGGACTTGGCCGCGTCGGAGTCCTTGCGCAGGTCCAGCTCCAGGTCGCGCCGCTGCGCCTCGGGCTTGAGCCGCAGCGAGCGCTGCCGGCGGGTGAGGTCCCGCTGGAGCGGTACGACGGGCGCCGCGTCCGGGACCTCGCCGAGCACGTCCCCGACCACGAGCCGGTCCTCGACCAGCGCGAGCGGTACGTCGGATCCGTCGCACATCACGGCCCGGACCGCCTCCAGGGTCTCCGTGAGCCCCGGGAGCGGGCGGCCCCGTACGGCGGCCAGCGTCTCCGCCAGCCGGACCGCCTCGATCACATGGGCCGGGGAGACCTGCCGGTCCTCCTCCCGCAGCAGCCCGGCGACCTTGGTCAGCCACCGCTCGACGGGCCGGTCGCGGGCCGCGAACAGGTGCGCGTACCAGCCGGGCGAGGTGACGCCCGCCCCGTACCCGCCGGCCCGGGCGAGCCGGCGGTGGCTCCACGGCACCCAGGTGGTCTCCACCTTGGCCTTGGGCAGCCCGGTGAGCAGCGCCCTGTCCGCGGCCACCGTGGACCTGGCCCGCAGTGCCGGGACGTGCCAGGCGCCGCAGACCACGGCGTAGTCGTCCCCGAACTCCCGGCGGGCCGCCCGCATCTTCTGCCGCATGTGCGCCTCGCGGGCCGGGTCCCGGGCGTGGCCGCCGTCGCCGTAGGTCTCGCGCAGGGCGCCCATGACCTCCGCCAGGGCCTCGAAGACGGCCAGCGGGTCCCGCACCTCCCCCGTGCCCCGGTGCTCGACCACGTCCTCCCACCAGTGTTCGGGGTCCTCGTACCCGGCGGTCTCCGCGAGCACGGCGAGCGGATCGACCCGCACGGCGTCCGGCTCGCGGGCGCCCGGCTCCCCCTCCCCGGGCGCGGCCAGCGCATGGGCGGCGGGCAGGTCGATGAAGCGCACCGGCACGCCCCGGGCCTGTGCCCAGCGGATGGCGACCCACTCCGGGGAGAAGGCGGCCAGCGGCCAGAACGCGGCCCTGCCGGGGTCGTCCGCCACGTGCGCGAGGAGGGCGACGGGCGGGCGCATCCCGGGCTCGGCGGCCAGCGCGAGCAGCGCGTCGCCCTCGGGAGGCCCCTCGACGAGTACGGCCCGCGGCTGCGCCCGGTCCAGCGCGGCCCGCACCGCTCGGGCCGAGCCGGGTCCGTGGTGGCGGACGCCCAGCAGCAGCGGTCCCGCGGCCGCCGGGCTCATGCGGTCACCTCCCGGCAGGCGCGGTAGAAGTCCTTCCAGCCGTCCCGCTCGCGGACGACCGCCTCCAGGTACTCCTGCCAGACGACGCGGTCGGCGGCCGGGTCGCGGACGACGGCGCCGAGGATCCCGGCGGCCACGTCGGAGGGGCGCAGGACGCCGTCCCCGAAGTGCGCGGCCAGGGCCAGTCCGCCGGTGACGACGGAGATGGCCTCGGCGGTGGACAGGGTGCCGCTGGGCGACTTGACCTTGGTGCGGCCGTCGTCGGTGACGCCGTCGCGCAGTTCCCGGAAGACGGTGACGACCCGGCGGATCTCCTCCAGTCCCTCGGGCGCGGCGGGAAGGTCCAGGGCGCGGCCCATCTGGTCGACGCGGCGGGCGACGATGTCGACCTCGGCGTCGGCGGTGGCGGGCAGCGGGAGGACCACGGTGTTGAAGCGGCGGCGCAGTGCGCTGGAGAGCTCGTTGACCCCGCGGTCGCGGTCGTTGGCGGTGGCGATGAGGTTGAAGCCGCGCACGGCCTGTACCTCCTCGCCGAGCTCCGGTACGGGGAGGGTCTTCTCGGACAGGACGGTGATGAGCGTGTCCTGCACGTCGGCCGGGATGCGGGTGAGCTCCTCGACGCGGGCGGTCATGCCCTCGGCCATGGCCCGCATGACGGGGCTGGGGACGAGGGCTTCGCGGCTGGGGCCGTGGGCGAGGAGGCGGGCGTAGTTCCAGCCGTAGCGGATGGCCTCCTCGGGGGTGCCGGCGGTGCCCTGGACGAGGAGGGTGGAGCCCCCGCTGACGGCGGCGGCGAGGTGTTCGGACACCCAGGTCTTGGCGGTGCCCGGGACGCCGAGCAGCAGGAGGGCGCGGTCGGTGGCGAGCGTGGTGACGGCGACCTCGACGATCCGGCGCGGCCCGACGTACTTGGGGGTGATGACGGTGCCGTCGGCGAGGGTGCCGCCCTGGAGATAGGTGGCCACGGCCCACGGGGAGAGCTTCCAGCGGGCCGGGCGGGGCCGGTCGTCCTGGGCGGCGAGGGCTTTCAGTTCGTGCGCGAAGGCGTCTTCGGCGTGCGGTCGCAGTGCGTCGGTTCCGGTGCTGCTCTCGGGCGTGGTCATGGTCCCCCTCCAATGCTCGGCAGCCGCTCCCGACTGCTCCGTCCACGGTGCACCATGCCACTGACAACACCCCTTGTTCGGACCGTTGTTGCAGGTCAGGGCGATTGTCAGTGGGGGTCTCTACGGTGGTTCCCATGACTGAGCAGGGGGTCCGCTGGACGGCGGAACAGGTACTGGCTCTGGCTCCTGACGACGCGTCGCGCAAGGCTGGGGGCAGGCTGGGAGGGGCGGGTCCGTGGTCACAGACCGGAGGTTCCGCTTCCGGTGCGGTGTGGGGGTCTTGCAAGGGCAGCGGCAGTACGCCGTACCGGACGGTCGTCGACCTGACGGGGCCCGCGTACAAGTGCTCCTGCCCGAGCCGGAAGTTCCCGTGCAAGCACGCGCTGGGGCTGCTGCTGCTCTGGGCTGCGGAGGGGTTCGGCGATCCGGCCGGAGCGCCCGACTGGGCGGGGGAATGGCTCGCGGGGCGCGCGGCGAAGGCGGCGCGCCCGGCGGCCGGTCCGGCGGACGCGGAGGCGGCCCGCAAGCGGGCGGAGCGGCGGGCCGAGCGGATCGGGGCGGGAGTCACCGAGCTGGAACAACGGCTGGCGGACCTGCTGCGGGGCGGGATGGCCGGGCAGCAGCAGGCCGGCTACGCCCCCTGGGAGGAGGTCGCGGCCCGGATGGTCGACGCCCAGGCGCCCGGACTGGCCGCTCGGGCAAGGGAGTTGGGGGCAATACCCGGTTGCGGCCCCGGCTGGCCCGCCCGGATGCTTGAGGAGTTCGCGCTGCTGCACCTGCTGGACAGGGCCTGGCTGGGGGTGTCCGGGCTGCCGGAGCCGCTGGCCGCGACCGTCCGGAGCCGGGTGGGGCTGCCGTCTCCGGCGGGGGGTGAGACCGTCCGGGACCGCTGGCTCGTACTGGCCCAGTACGACTCGGTGTCCCCGGACGGCCGGCTCACGACCCGCCGGATATGGCTGCGCGGGCTGGAGAGCGGACGCCCGGCGCTGGTCCTGGACTTCGGTCCGCCCGGACGGCCGCCGGGGCTGGCACTGCCCGTCGGGCTGGTACTGGAGGCGGAAGCCCGCTTCCGGCCCGGGTCGGCGGGGCTGCGGGCGGATCTGGGGGACCGTACCGCGGCCGCGGTACCGGCCGCCCGCACTCCGCCCGGGGTGGGCACCGGGGAGGCCCTTGAGGCCTACGGGGCCGCGCTACGGGAGGACCCGTGGCTGGAGTCCTGGCCGGTGGTCCTCGGCCCCGTCGTCCCGGTACCGGGCGAGGGGGGCGAGGCGGCCTGGCAGCTGGCGGACGCGCAGGGGACGTCCGCACTGCCGGTGTCGCTGCCACAGGGCCGCTCGCGGTCCGGGCTGTGGCAGCTGGCCGCCCTCTCGGGCGGCGGGCCCGTCACGGTCTTCGGCGAGTGCGGCCACCGCGGCTTCACTCCGCTGACGGCCTGGCAGCCCGGCTCGCCCGAGCCGGTGCCGCTGCACTGACGGGGCGGGGAACCAACCGAAAACGCAGGGGGCCTGGGGGGATCCATGCCGTCTCGCAGACCGACATGGAGGACGCGGCGGCGCGGGGGCGCCACCGCGAGGACGAGGAGCCGGGGGGCTTTCATGAACGACAACCACGCCAGCTGAACACGGTCGTACGGCGATTCCGGCCGCGGTCCCGCGGAGGGGGCGGGACCGCGGCCCGGGCCGGTACGACGCATGACTGACGACGCACGACGGACGGGCGCACGACGGACGGCGCACGACTGCCGGGGACTGACGAGGGAGGGGTCCGATGGGCCAGGGTGGCGAGGAGTCCGAGGGGTACCGGGACTGGGAGGAGTTGGTCACCGCCGCGCTGCTGGGCACCGAGCGGCGGGGCGGCTCACCGCAGGCGCTGCTCGACGCGGCGGCCGTGCAGACGCTGCGGCGCCGCGCCGGGCTGCGGCCCGCCGAGGCGGCGCGGCGGCCCCGGCCCGCGGCGCCCGATCCGCGCCCGGAGCCCCCGCAGGCCGCCCGGCGGCGGCTCGCGCAGCTACTGGCGGGCCGGGCCGCGGCGGGCGGCGGCGGGCGGCGCGGTGCCGCCCCGGATCTGACGGAGCTGCTCCCGCAGTGGCTGGCCGCCGCCGGGCGGCACGGCTACCGGGCGCCGTCGGCGCTGGTCCCCGCGCTGCTGGACGCGGCCCGGGCCCGGACCGACCTGCGCCCGCAGGCGCTGGCCCTGGCCGGGGCGCGGGGGGTGTGGCTGGCCCGGCTGAATCCCGAGTGGCGGTTCGCGCTGCGCGGTGCGGCCGGGGGCGCCGGGGAGCTGCCCGACCCGGCCGACGGTGAGGCGGTGGCCCGGCTCTGGGAGGAGGGGCTGTTCGCGGAGCGGGTCGCCCTGCTCGGCGCCGTCCGGGCCCACGAGCCGGCGGCGGCGCCCCGGCTGCTGGCCACGACCTGGGCCACGGAGCGGGCCGAGGACCGGCTGATGTTCCTCGACTCCCTGCGGTCCGGGCTGTCGGCGCAGGACGAGCCGTTCCTGGAGGCGGCGCTCGGCGACCGCAGCCGCAACGTCAGGGCGACCGCCGCCGAACTGCTGTCCGCGCTGCCCGGGTCGGCCCTGGCCGGGCGGATGGCGGAACGGGCGCTGGCCTGCGTCGGCCCGGAGGCGGTGGTGCCCCCGGCGGAGTGCGACGCGGGCATGCTGCGCGACGGGGTGGTCAAGCGGCCGCCGGCCGGCCGCGGGGAGCGGGCCTGGTGGCTCGGCCAGCTGGTGGAGGCGGCCCCGCTGTCCCGCTGGCGGGACCGCTTCGGCGGGCTCGCACCGGCGGAGATCGTGGCACTGCCGGTGGCCGAGGGCTGGGCGGAGGAGATACACGCGGCCTGGTGCCGGGCGGCGGTGCGCCAGCGCGACGCCGCGTGGTCGAAGGCCCTGCTGGGCCCCGCGTCCGCGCCGCCCGCGGCGGGTCCGGGCACCGCGTCGCTCGCGGAGCGGGCGAAGCTGCTGGAGACGCTGACCGAGGAGGAGCGGGCCGGGTGGGTCGCGGAGTTCATCCGCGCCCACGGGCTGTCGGAGGCCTTCCAGCTGCTGGGCGTCTGCCTGGTCCCCTGGGCGGGGGAGCTGGGCCGGGCGGTGGTGGACGCGCTGGACGCGGCGCGCGAGGCGGGCAGTTACCCGTGGAGCTTCAGCGGGGTGATGGGCCTGGCGGAGCGCTGTCTGGACCCTGGGGAGGCGGACCGGCTGGAGGCCCTGACCGCCACCACCGCGGATCCGCCGGAGGCTTCACCGGGAGCGGCCGCCTACTGGGCGGAGGCCTTCCAGCGCCTGGTGGCCACCCTCCGGCTGCGCGCGGCGATGCTCGCGGAACTGGCCCCGGCCGCCTGATTCCAGGCAGCGGGGCCGGCCGGGAAGGGGTGGTCAGCCCTGGCGGACGTGGGCGTTGACCCACTCCACGATGGAGGTGGTGGTGGCGCCGGGGGTGAAGATCTCGGCGACGCCCTTCTCCTTGAGCGGGGCGATGTCGTCCTCCGGGATGATCCCGCCGCCGAAGACCTTGATGTCCTCCGCGTCGCGCTCCTTGAGGAGCTCGATGACGCGGGCGAAGAGCGTGTTGTGCGCCCCGGAGAGGATGGAGAGGCCGATGGCGTCCGCGTCCTCCTGAATCGCGGTGTCCACGATCTGCTCGGGGGTCTGGTGGAGGCCGGTGTAGATGACCTCCATACCGGCGTCCCGCAGCGCCCGCGCGATCACCTTCGCGCCGCGGTCGTGGCCGTCGAGACCCGGCTTGGCCACCACCACACGGATCGGACCGGTCACACCCATCGCACTGCCTCCCGAGTGAACGAACGTTAAGTACAGCATTGCGCACGGCACCGTTTCGCGGTCAACGGGGAGGGGGAAATCACACGTGGGACGCCGTTGATTCACCACCGCCCCGTCGCCCCGCCACCGCGCCGACAGCCGCACGGCACGGTGGCGGGGCCGCGCCGGCGGTACGGCCCCGCACCCGAATGGTCCAGGGGGAGGCCGTCCATGGGGCTGACGATCGCGCCGCTGCCCGTGCCGCGCACGGGCGCCGCCCTTCGGGCGGCGGTCCTGGAGGCGGCGGTGCTCGCCGGGCACCTCCTCCTCTACCCCACCGGGATACGGGAGGAACGCCCGCCGGACCTGCCCGCCGCCCGGACTCCCGGGCAGCCGCCGCCCGTGCTGCTCCTGCACGGCTTCACCGACAACCGTTCGGTCTTCGTCCTGCTGCGCCGCGCCCTCGGCGCGGGCGGTCTGCGGCGCGTGGAGACGTACAACCACTCCCCCTTCACCCGCGACCTGCGCGTGACGGCCCGCCACCTCGCCCGGCGCGTCGAGGAGCTGTGCGAGCGCAGCGGCCAAGAGCGGGTGGACCTCATCGGCCACAGCCTCGGCGGGCTGGTCGCGCGGTACTACGTCCAGCGGCTCGGCGGCGACGCGCGCGTGCGGACGGTGGTCACCCTGGGGACCCCGCACGGCGGCACCCGGGTGGCGTCCTTCATGGACGCGCACCCCCTGGTCCGCCAGATGCGCCCGGGCTCCGAGGTGATGGACGAGCTGAGCGCTCCGGCGCCCGGCTGCCGGACCCGGTTCGTGGCGTTCTGGAGCGAGTTCGACGCATTGATGGCGCCCGCCGCGACGGCCCGGATCGAGCACCCGGACCTGGACGCGACGAACGTCCAGGTCACCGGTATCGGACACCTCGCCCTCCCCGTCCATCCCGCCGTCATCGCCGCCGTCCGGCGCGCCGTCGACGGCCCGCTCCGAGCCGCGGACGGCGCGCCCCGCCCGGCGGAGTCCGCCCGCACCACGGGAACCGAGGGTCAGAGCCTGGTCGTCTGACGACCCCGCGCACACCCGGCCGCCCGCGGGTCCGCGCGTACAACACCGGTCGACCGCCAGTCGAACGAATTTCGAACTCAAGGCCAAGGCTCGGTCTTCCAGCGACCGAAAGGCGGCCGAATGCCCGGTTCCGCTGAGGACGAAACACTCGGAAGATTGTCGAGGCGAGTAACCGCCGGGTACAGTCACGCCACTGCTCTCCTCCGGTGAACCTTGAGTTCCCCGGCCACCCAGGCCCCACTGCCGAGGCGAAAGAGAAGTTGGTGAACGACCGCCCGACGTCGGGCCAGTACCCCGATTTCGGGTACGACGGCCTTTCCACCACCACTTTCGCTGGTGACCAGGCATATGCGTCCTATGAAACGCAGGGCCAGGGCTATCAGTTCGTCACGGACTACGCCGCTCCCGGCAGTTACGGAACGTACGACGCGTACGGGGCGTACCCCTCCGCGGCCTGCACCGGCTCGTACGACACCACCGCCTGGTCCGCTCCGGAGAGTTACCTTTCGAGCGTCCCGGCCCAGACCGTCCCCGAGGACACCACGGGCCAGTACGACGCGAGCGCCTGGAACGCCGCGACCGCCGAGTACCAGACGGCGCCCTTCGACTACGGCTCCGCCGGCGCGGAGCAGACCGGGCACTGGACCCTCCCCGGCTACGGCCAGGACACCGGCGCCTACGACGCCACCGCCTGGAACGGCGGCGCGGCCGACGCGCCCGTGACCGCCGGCTACGAGGCCACGACCGTCGTCCCCGTGTTCACGGAGGCCGCCGCGGCCGAGGGCCGCAGCGAAGCCGACGGCTTCGCGGACGCCGACCCGTACGCCGAGGACGAGACCTCCGTCTTCGAGCCCGTGCCCGCCACGGCCGAGGAGGAGCCGGACTTCCCGGACGGCCCGGTGCACGACATGCCCACGCAGGCCGTGCCCGTCACCCCGTCCGTCGCCGCCTCCGGGCCCCGCGCCGGCCGCCGGGCCACCGGCAAGGCCGGCTCCGGCCGCGGCAACGCGGCCAAGGGCGGCGGCAGCAGCGCCGCCGGCAACCGCAGGCGCACCCCGGCCAAACGGTCCGCCCTGCTGACGGTGGCCGTGCCCTCCGCGTGCGTGATGGGCGTCGCGGGCGTGGCCGCCGCCTCCGTCGGCGGACTCACCGGAGCCGACAAGCCGGCCGAGGAGACGACCACGGTCGCCGCCCCGGACCCGTCCTCGGTGCAGCCGGTCGAGGCGAACAACAAGCTCGACACGCAACTGGCGGCGCTCAGCGCCGACGCGGGCGACTTCGCGGACCGCGCGAGCCGCACCCAGGAGCGCATCGACCTCAAGCAGCGCCAGGAAGAGGACAAGAAGAAGCGGGCCGAGGAGGCCGCGGCCAAGGAAGCCGCCCGGCCCAAGTTCTCGGTACCCGTCGCCCAGCGGGGCCTGAGCGCCAGCTTCGGCCAGGCCGGCGGCATGTGGATGTCGGTGCACACCGGCATCGACTTCCCCGTCGGCTACGGCACCCCGGTCATGGCCGCCACCGACGGCACCGTGCGCACCCAGTGGAACAGCGCCTACGGCAACATGGCCATAGTGACCTCCCCCGATGGCACCGAGACCTGGTACTGCCACCTCGGCAGCACCAAGATCCGGTCCGGCAAGGTCAAGGCCGGCGACGTCATCGCGTACTCCGGCAACTCCGGCAACTCCACCGGCCCGCACCTCCACTTCGAGGTACGGCCCGGCGGCGGGTCCGCGATCGACCCCGCCGCCTGGCTGCGCAGCCACGGCCTGGACCCGAGCTGAGCCGACGCCGGTAGCGGCCTGGCCCCGTCAGGCCGACGCCCGTAGAACCGACGCCCGTAGAACCGACGCCCGTCAAGCCGGGGCCCCGGGCCCGAAGGCCCCGGCCGCCCCGGCCCCCGGGTCCTACAGCTTCTGCACCGGCGCGTAGCGCAGCAGCAGCCGCTTCGGCTTGGCGTCCCCGAAGTCGACGGTGGCCTGCGCGTCCGCACCGGCGCCCCGGACCTCCATGACGGTGCCCAGCCCGAACTGGTCGTGCGTGACCCGGTCCCCGACGGACAGCGCGACGACCGGCTTGTCGGCGGCCCTGCGCGTGGCGAAGCCGGACGGGCCGGACTTGGTGCGCGACGAGGACAGGAACGCCTCGGGCGAGGTCCCGAAGGAGGCCTTCCCGGAGGACGAGCCGTACCCGGAACCGCGCACCGGCCCCGCCGGCTTCTGCGCGGCGCCCGTGCGCTTCCACTGGAGGTACTCGGCCGGGATCTCCTCCAGGAACCGCGAGGGCGGGTTGTACGAGGGCGTCCCCCACGCGCTGCGCATGCTGGAGCGGGTGAGGTACAGCCGTTCCCGGGCCCGGGTGATGCCCACGTAGGCGAGGCGGCGCTCCTCCTCCAGCTCCTTGGTCTGGCCGAGCGCGCGCATGTGCGGGAAGACCCCGTCCTCCATGCCGGTCAGGAAGACGACCGGGAACTCCAGGCCCTTGGCGGTGTGCAGGGTCATCAGCGTGATGACGCCCGAGCCGTCGGTGTCCTCGTCCGGGATCTGGTCGGAGTCGGCGACGAGCGCGACCTGCTCCAGGAACTCGGCGAGGGTGCCGCCCGTGGCGGCAGCCGCCGGTGGCCCGGTGGACTCGTCCCGGGCCTGCTCGAACTCCAGGGCCACGGCCGCGAGCTCCTGGAGGTTCTCGATCCGGGTCTCGTCCTGCGGGTCGGTCGACGCCTGGAGCTCGGCGAGGTAGCCGGTGCGCTCCAGCACCGCCTCCAGCACCACGGCCGGGCCGGCGCCGGAGTCGACGATCGTGCGCAGCTCCTCCATCAGCACGTTGAACCGCTTGACGGCGTTGGTGGAGCGGGCGGCCATGCCGAAGGCCTCGTCGACGCGGCGCAGCGCCTGCGGGAAGGTGATCTTCTCGCGCAGCGCGAGGGCGTCGATCATCGCCTCGGCGCGCTCGCCGATGCCGCGCTTGGGCACGTTCAGGATCCGGCGGAGCGGGACGTTGTCCTCGGGGTTCGCGAGGACGCGCAGGTAGGCCAGGACGTCCCGGACCTCCTTGCGCTCGTAGAAGCGGACGCCGCCGACGACCTTGTACGCGAGTCCGACGCGGATGAAGATCTCCTCGAAGACGCGCGACTGGGCGTTCGTCCGGTAGAAGATCGCGACGTCGCCGGCCTTGGCGTCGCCGGCGTCCGTGAGCCGGTCGATCTCGTCGGCGACGAACTGGGCCTCGTCGTGCTCGGTGTCGGCGACGTAGCCGGTGATGACGGCGCCCGTGCCGGCCTGGGTCCACAGGTTCTTGGCGCGGCGGTTCTCGTTGCGCTCGATGACCGCGTTGGCCGCCGACAGGATCGTCTGCGTGGAGCGGTAGTTCTGCTCCAGCAGGATCGTCGTCGCGTCCTTGTAGTCCTCCTCGAACTGGAGGATGTTGCGGATCGTCGCGCCGCGGAAGGCGTAGATCGACTGGTCGGCGTCGCCCACCACGCACAGCTCGGCGGGCGGCAGGTCCGGGTAGCCGGGGCCGACCAGCTCGCGCACCAGCGTGTACTGGGCGTGGTTGGTGTCCTGGTACTCGTCGACCAGGACGTGGCGGAAGCGGCGCCGGTAGTGCTCGGCGACGTCCGGGAAGGCCTGGAGGAGGTGGACCGTGGTCATGATGATGTCGTCGAAGTCGAGCGCGTTGGCCTCGCGCAGCCGCCCCTGGTACATCGCGTACGCCTGGGCGAGCGTCTTCTCGAAGCCGTCGGCCGCCTGCGCGGCGAAGGCGTCCTCGTCGATCAGCTCGTTCTTCAGGTTCGAGATCTTGGCGTTGAAGGACTTGGGCGGGAACTTCTTCGGGTCCAGGTCCAGGTCCCGGCAGACGAGCGCCATCAGGCGCTTCGAGTCGGCCGCGTCGTAGATCGAGAACGAGGAGGTGAAGCCGAGCCGCTTCGACTCGCGGCGCAGGATGCGCACGCAGGCGCTGTGGAAGGTGGAGACCCACATGGCGTTCGCGCGGGGGCCGACCAGGCCCTCGACGCGTTCCTTCATCTCGCCGGCGGCCTTGTTGGTGAAGGTGATCGCCAGGATCTGGCCGGGGTGGACGTTCCGCGCGGACAGCAGGTGGCCGATGCGGTGGGTGAGCACCCGGGTCTTTCCGGAGCCGGCGCCGGCCACGATGAGCAGCGGCGAGCCCGCGTGCACCACGGCGGCGGCCTGCTGCTCGTTCAGCCCGTCCAGGAGGGTCGCCGGGTCGATGACGGGGCGCGGGGCGCCGTCCCGGTAGTACGCGTCCCCGCTCATGGGCAGGTCGAAGGCGCCCCCGAAGAGGTCGTCCGCGCCGTGCTCCGGCTCGGGGTGCTCCTCGGGCGGCGGCGGGACCTCGTCGGAGGGGGTGAGGTCGGCCAGGAAGCTGTCGTCAAAGAGGCTGCTCATCGCCTTCCGAGTTTAGGGGTCGGGACCGACAACCGGTCCCGCCCCCGGAAAATCGGCCGCGGAGGGCGCCCCGTACCCTCGGCGGCATGACCGTTCTGACCAACATCTTCGTCGGCCTGCACATCATCGGCATCGCCTCGCTCCTCGGCGGGTTCCTGACCCAGATGAAGGCGATGGGCGCCGGTACGGCGCGTTTCGTGCCCGCGATGCTGCACGGCGCGCTGACCATGCTCGTCACCGGCGTGCTGCTGGTGGGCTTCCGCGAGATGGGCGACGGTGCCCCGCTCAACCACGTCAAGATCGGCGTGAAGCTGGCGGTCCTGTTCGTGATCCTGGCCCTCGTCTACGTCAAGCGGGACGAGGAGCACGTGGAGAAGGGGCTCTTCGCGGCGGTCGGCGGCCTGACCGTCGCCAACATCTTCATCGCCGTCCTCTGGCACTGATCCGCCTTCCTCCGCCGCGGTCCGGTCAGTCCGGACCCAGTCCCGGTCGGACAAGACCAGTTCCGATCATCTCGTCATCCTCCCGTTACCTTCAGGTTTAGCGTCCTCCCCCGAGACCTCCCAGACCTGCGGGACGAGCGGAAGGACGTGAGGCCCCCGTGGCCAGTCATCGAAAGCCCAGGCAGCGCCCGTTCTCCGGCGGCACCGTACGGACCGCCGCCACCCTCGCCCTCGCGGGCGCTGCCACGGCCACCGCCTTCGAAGGCACCTCGCACGCCGACCCGCAGCTCAGCCCCGCCCAGGTCAAGACGGAGGTGGACCGGCTCTACGGGGAGGCCGAGGCGGCGACGGAGAAGTACAACGGGGCGAAGGCAAGGTCCGACGAGGCCGAGCGGGCGCTGACCGGTCTGCGCGAGGAGACCGCCCGCAAGGCGGACCGGCTGAACACCGCCCGCAGCGCGCTCGGCTCGCTCGCCGCCTCCCAGTACCGCAGCGGCGGCCTGGGCCCGGCCCTCCAGCTGGCCATGGCCGACGACCCGCAGGAGTACCTGGACCGGGCCGGCATGCTGACCCGGGCCGGCGACCGGACCGCCGCCGAGGTGGCCGCCGTCAAGCGCGGCCTCGACGAGGTCGGGCGGCTGCGCGACCAGGCCGCCGGCCGGCTCGCGGACCTGCGCGCCCGCCAGCACGAGCTCGCCGAGCAGAAGACCGTGATCGAGGACCGGCTCGCCACCGCCCGGCAGCTGCTGGCCCGGCTGACCGCCGAGGAGCGGGCCGCGTACGAGGCGCGCTCGGGCACGGCCGGCGCCGTCGGGGCCGACCCCGCGAGCGCCCCCCACACCCCGCCCCCGGCCACCGAGGGCTCGCGCGCCGCCCGCGCGGTGGCCTTCGCGTACGGGGCGATCGGCAAGCCGTACGTCTGGGGCGCGACGGGACCGGGCTCGTTCGACTGCTCGGGCCTGACGCAGGCCGCGTGGCGCGCGGCCGGGGTGTCCCTGCCCCGGACCACCTACACCCAGATCAACGCGGGCCGGCGGGTCTCCCGGGACCAGCTGGCCCCCGGGGACCTGGTCTTCTTCTACTCCGGGGTCACCCACGTCGGCATGTACGTCGGCAACGGCCGGATGATCCACGCCCCGCGCCCCGGCTCCACGGTCCGGCTGGCCCCGGTCGACTCCATGCCCTGGGCCGGCGCCTCCCGCCCCGCGTAGGGGCCGCCGCGGCTGGCTACGGCGTCTTGACCTGCTGGCTGAGCCACCCGAAGGTCTGCGGCAGCTGCTTCGACCAGGCCTCCAGGTTGTGCCCGCCGGTGATCTTCTCGGCGTGCACGGTGGTCGGGTTCTGCGCGAGGGCCTTGAGGTCGGTGCCGGACAGGTAGCCGTCGTGCTCGGCGCCCGACATCCACAGCGCGACCGCCGGCGGCGCGGGCTGGGCCTTCAGCAGTTCCTTCAGGTTGTGGGTGCGACGCAGCTCCGGGTCCTTGGCCACCAGCGAGCTGGGCTCCTGGCCGGGGTCGTTGTAGCCGGACAGGGAGACGGCGGCGCTGTAGCGGTCGGGGTGCAGGATCGCCAGCTTGGCGGCGCAGTACGCGCCTGCCGAATAGCCGGCGACGCCCCAGGTGCGGGCCTCGTCGGAGGCGCGGAAGTTGTCGGTGACCATCTTGCGGACGTCGACGCTGAACCAGCTGTCGGCGTTGACCTTGCCGGGGATGTTGGCGCAGCCGGTGTCGCCGTTGCCGAGCAGCATGGCGCGCGGGGAGACCAGGATGAAGGGCTGGACCTTGCCCTCCTTCATCAGCGGTTCCAGCACCTCGTGCGCCTTGAGCCCCTGGAACCAGGACTTGCCCGTGCCGGGTATGCCCGGAATCAGTTCGACGACCGGGAACTTCCTGTCCTTGTAGGCGGGGTCGTCGTACTGCGGCGGCAGCCACACCATGACGTCGCCCTTGACGCCGGAGATCTTGCCGTCGAGCTCGGTCTTCTTCACCCGCCCGCCGAGGCCCTCGACGGGCACGAACTCCTGGCGGACCTTCGGCTCCTGCCGGACCTGCTCGGCCTTCTTGCCGCCGAGCCCGTCGGCGCCCAGGTCGGGGGCGGCCTGGACGTACTTGCCGGTGCCCATCAGGTCACCCCAGGAGACGTAGAAGTTCATCTCCCGGTTGAGCGCGAGGAAGACCAGGGCGACTGCGGTGACCTGCGCGAACACCACCATCAGCGCGCGGGTGGCGACGCGTGCGACGGCCGGGCCGCGCACCTTGCCCCACACGGCCAGCGGCAGGACGACGGCGGTCACGGTCAGGGCGACCGCCGTCGCGAAGAGAGGGGTCCCGGTCAGGCTCATCACGCCACCCAAGAGTCGGGTGCGCCGCCTTCCGGTTGCCCTCCCCGCCTGCGGCGTGGATCACATCCGATCGGAAGGGACCGGATCAGACCAGTCGGCGGGCCGTCGCCCAGCGGGTCAGCTCGTGCCGGTTGGAGAGCTGGAGCTTCCTGAGCACCGCCGAGACGTGCGACTCCACCGTCTTCACCGAGATGAACAGCTGCTTGGCGATCTCCTTGTACGCGTACCCGCGCGCGATCAGCCGCAGCACCTCGCGCTCGCGCTGGGTGAGCCGGTCGAGGTCCTCGTCGACCGGCGGGGCGTCGGTCGAGGCGAAGGCGTCCAGCACGAAGCCGGCCAGGCGGGGCGAGAACACCGCGTCCCCGTCCTGGACCCGGAAGACCGAGTCCACCAGGTCGGTGCCGGTGATGGTCTTGGTGACGTAGCCGCGCGCGCCGCCGCGGATGACGCCGATGACGTCCTCGGCGGCGTCCGACACGGACAGCGCCAGGAACCGCACCGGGTTCTCGGCGGCCGCCATCAGCGGGGCGCAGCGCCGCAGCACCTCGACGCCGCCGCCGCCGGGGAGGTGGACGTCGAGGAGGACCACCTCCGGGCGGGTGGCGGTGATGACGGTGACGGCCTGGTCCACGTCGGCGGCCTCGCCGACGACCTCGACGCCGGTCCGGTCGGTCTCGCCGATCTCGGCCTGGACCCCGGTGCGGAACATCCGGTGGTCGTCGACGAGGACCACCCGGACCCTCCTGCCCGC
This sequence comes from Streptomyces sp. NPDC040718, assembly GCF_055593565.1. Taxonomy (NCBI): domain Bacteria; kingdom Bacillati; phylum Actinomycetota; class Actinomycetes; order Kitasatosporales; family Streptomycetaceae; genus Streptomyces; species Streptomyces sp. NPDC040718. Next base: position 968,870 of record NZ_JBVIXO010000001.1, read on the forward strand.
GCCGCCGGTGGTCGCGTTGTCCTCGGTCATGCTGTCTTCGCCGCCCTCTCCATCTCCAGCTCGACTACCGTGCCGCCGTCGGGCGCGGACCGCAGCACCGCGGTCCCCCCGTTGCGCTGCATCCGGCCGATGATCGATTCTCGTACGCCCATGCGGTCGTCCGGTACCGCTTCCATGTCGAAGCCCGGTCCGCGGTCGCGCACGGACACGAACACCGTCTGTCCCTCGACCTCCGCGTACACCTGGACGGGCCCCTCGCCACCGTACTTGGCGGCGTTGACCATCGCCTCGCGCGCGGCCTGGACCTGGGCACCGAGGCCCTCGTCGAGCGGGCAGTCGCCGACGACGACGACCTCGATCGGGACGCCGTGGTGGTCCTCCACGTCGGCGGCGGTCTTCTTCACGGCCTCGGCGAGGGTGGCCGGCTCCTCGGCCTCGTCCTTGCCGGTGCCCTCGGGCTTGTAGAGCCAGTTGCGCAGCTCCCGCTCCTGGGCGCGGGCGAGGCGGCGCACCTCGCCGACGTCCTCGGCGTTGCGCTGGATCAGCGTCAGGGTGTGCAACACCGAGTCGTGGACGTGGGCCGCGACCTCGGCGCGCTCCTGGGCGCGGATGCGCATCAGGCGCTCCTCGGAGAGGTCCTGGGTCATGCGGATCAGCCAGGGCCCGGCGAGCAGGGCTATGCCGACGAGGACGGCGAGGACGGCGGTGAGGAGGTTGCCGAGCTGGGCCGCGGAGCCCCGTACGACGATGAACACGGTCAGGCCGACGCCGACGAGGACGACCCCGGCGAGGGCGCGGGCGGCCTGGAACAGGCGCTTCTGGCGGTCGCCGGCGGAGCTCCAGTGGGCGCGGCGGGCGTTGTCCGCCTGGCGCCACACGAGGACGACGCCGGCCCCGACGAGCAGGGTGGGCCAGATGTAGCGGCCGTTCTCCCCGCCGAAGCGCAGCTGGGAGACGAAGATGCCGGCGCCGACGGCCAGCGCGATCAGCCCGGAGACCGCTCCCTTGTCGGGCTTGCGCAGCCGCCGGGTGCCGTCGGTGAGGGTCTCGAAGAAGGAGTGGTGCCCGGTCTTGCCGCCCTGGCCGAGCGGTACGAAGACCCAGAACGCCGCGTAGAGCAGTACGCCGAGCCCGTCCCCGAACATGAACATGCCGAGGAACGCGAGCCGGACCCAGATCACGGGCAGCCCGAGGTGGCCGGCGAGGCCGCGCGCGACCCCGCCGAGCATCCGGCCGTCGGCGCTGCGGTAGAGCTTGCGCTGCGGGACGTCCTCCGGGTCGGGTGCGTGCGGTATGCGTGGAGCGGCGGCTACGGGCATGGCACCAAGGGTCACACGCCCGGGCGCGGCCCGGCATCAGGGCATCCCCCCAGTTCCGCACGGGGGATATCAGGGTTACGCCAGGGTAGGGCCCGGTGCCGGGGGGCCGCCCCGCCCGTCACCATGGACACATGACCGACGTACAAGACGCCCCGCCCGGGGATCCCGGGGCACCGGCCCCCGCCGAGCGGCCACCGCTGCGCCGCAGCAAGCGCGACAAGGTCCTCGCGGGCGTGTGCGGCGGCCTCGGCCGGTACTTCGACCTGGACCCGGTCGTCTTCCGGATCGTGCTCGGGGTGCTCGCCGTCACCGGCGGCGTCGGCCTGATCTTCTACGGCTTCGCCTGGCTGCTGCTCCCCCTGGAGGGGGACGAGGACAGCGAGGGCAAGCGGCTGCTGACCGGCCGTGTCGAGGGCGCCACCCTGGCCGCCGTGTTCAGCGCCCTGGTGGGCTGCGCGCTGTTCCTGTCGATGCTGGACAACGGGGTGATGGGGGCCTTCTCGGTCCTGGTCGTCCTGGCGCTCGGCGGCGCCGCCTACTGGTCCCGGCGCCACCGCGGCGCCGCCGCCCCCGAGGCCCAGGCCCCGGCCGCGCACCGCCCGGCGCCGCCCGAGACGCAGGCGCCGCCGGTGCCGGGCAGCCCCTCCTGGTGGCGGGACCCGCTGGTCAAGGACGGCACCACGGGCCCGGTCGGCTCGGCCGGCTACCTGTGGGGCCCCGACGACAGCGGCCCCGACCGGGACCGGCCGGGCACCGACCCGGAGAAGCCCCGGCGCGGGGCGCCCGCACGGCCGCGCGGCGGCATCGGCGGCCGGGTGTTCGTACTGGCCCTGCTGGCGGGAGGGGCCGGCACCGCCGCGGTGTGGGAGGACGCCACGCTCGGGCACGCCCTCCAGGTGGGCCTGGCCTCCGCGCTCGCCGTCTTCGGACTGGGTCTGGCCGTCAGCTCCGTCAAGGGCCGCACCGGCTTCGGCACGGTTCTGCTCGGCCTGATCACCGCCGTGCTGCTCGCGGGTGCGGTGGCCCTGCCGCGCGAGATCGGCACCGACTGGCGGGACGTGGCCTGGCGCCCGGCGGCGGTGGCCGACGTACGTCCCGCGTACGAGGCGGGGACCGGGCTGGCGACCCTGGACCTGAGCCGCCTGGACGTCCCCAAGGGCGCCACCGTCAGCGTCCGCGCCTCCATCGAGGCGGGCCGGCTGAAGGTGGTCCTCCCCCGGGAGGTCACCGCGAAGGCCGACGTGTCGATCCGGCTCGGCGACATCGAGCTGCCCGGGGAGGCCGGCCCCGGCATCAGGATCAGGAGCGAGGGCGAGACCCGGCGGGCGACCCTGCCCCCCGCCGCCGGCACCGAGGCCGGCGGGACGATCGAGCTGCGCCTGGACGCGGGCGTGGGACAGGTGGAGGTGGCCCGTGCGGCGTCATGAGTTCCAGCCGGGACGGCTGCTGGCGGGGCTGGTCCTGACCGCCGCGGGCGTGCTCTACCTGCTCGACGCGGCCGGCGAGACGGACGTGCCGTGGTTCCTGGTGGTCCCGTTCGCCCTGGGCGGGCTGGTTCTGTCCGCCCTGGTCGGGATGGTCACGTACGCCGTGCGCCGGGATCAGCGCGACCGGATCATCGAGTCGAACGACCAGTAGGGCGCCCCCGCGAGGACCAGCGGGGTCCAGGCCATCAGGTACGCCAGGTCACTGACGTACTGCTGTTATAGGGTCTGCGTCTATGAAGCCTGTGCGTGTACTGATCGCTCTCAGGATCAGCAACGAGACTGACGCATCCACTTCGCTGGAGCGCCAGCTCCAGGACTGCATGGCCTACGTAGCCGAGAGGCAGCACCTCGGATGGCAGGTTGTGGGCGTGGCCAAGGACGCCCACATCTCCGCCACCAAGTCCCATCCGTTCGAGAGACCACAGCTCGGGGAATGGCTGAACAACCGGGCACCTGAATTCGATCTGCTGCTGTTCTGGAAGATGGACAGGTTCGTCCGCAAAGTCGTCGACATGCAGGACATGATCAAATGGGCGACGACTCACGGCGGCAAGTTCCTGGTTTCCGCCAAGGAACCCGTACTCGACATGGTCGGCCCCTTTCGGCACGTCATCATCGACCTGTTCGCGGCTATCGCCGAGACCGAAGCCCAGAACATCTCCATGCGAGTCAAGTCGTTCCAGAGCTACGCCAAGTCGAAGAACGTCTGGGCCAAGGGAATCCCGCCCTACGGATACGAATCATTCCGCGACACCGACGGAGCAATGAGACTCCGGGTGCGCGAGAATCAGAAGGAAGTCATTCGGGAGATGTACAAGCGGGTGGTCGAGGCCGGCGAGCCCTACTCAGCCATCTGCGATGACTTCAACGCCAGAGGCATTCTTTCCCCAGGCGGCGAGAGGATGTCGAATCGCCGGAAGAACAACGGCGAACCTCTGCCGATATGGCGGAGCCGCACCCTCACATCCATCCTGAGGTCTGAAACAATCCTCGGCTGGAAGTGTGAGGAAGCGAAGGTTCCCGGAAAGAAGTACGGATTCTCCCAGCCGATCCTGACTTCCGAAGGAAAGATTCGGATGGCAGACCCGCTTCTCACAGATGACGAATGGGCGAAGCTCCAGGACGAAATGAATGGGCGCCCAAGCGCTGCCCGTCGCTCGACGAAGAACACGACTGCATATCGCGGCGTGGTCCTCTGCGGCGGCTGCGGCGGCAACTTGTATCTCTTCAATCCGGAGAGGCAGCAGGGCAAGCCTGTCTACCGCTGCAACAAGTCGGCCAACCGAGAGTCCTGCGGGAAGGGTTACGCCTTCCGAGCCGAGAAGGTGAGGGAGGTCATAGAGAGCACGGTGCTGGGAGTCATCGGAGACTTCCCCATGCACGAGCGTCACTACGTCAAGGGTTCGAACAACTCCCAGAGACTCCAGGAGATCAAGGAGTATGTGACGGAACTCCAGAGGTCCATCCGCCCCGGAGGGAAGAACTCGGCCGGATTCGCCAAGAAGGCCACCGAAGAAGAGATTGCAGCCCTCTACGAGGAACATGATTCCTTGGCGGCCGAGGGAGACAAGCCGGACAGGTACGAATACCGGGACACCGGGGAGACCTTCCGCCACATGTGGGAGCGGAACGAAGGCAACGACACCGAGAGGACACGCCACCTACTCAAGGCGGGAATCAGCGTCCGCCTGAACCCGCTCATCAAGGGAGTCTCCAATACCACGGACTTCGGGGCAGAGGTGGATCTCGGCAACCTGAGCCAGCCGTTCACTATCCACTGACAAACAACTGGGCCTCCAAAGGGGGCCCAGTGCTAAGTAATAGTAGATATAGAGAACCCCTCAAAATAGATGTACCTGTCCTGCGGGCAATTCCCGGACGGAACCCGGGGAAACTGAGATCCGGATCACAAGGCACAGGAGGCCTAGACGGCCCAGGAAACCCGTACAGGGTGAACGGAAGGCGCCCCGGCGGTCCGCAGCGAAGTATTCGCCGAGTGTTACCCCAGCTCTCGAAACACGGCTCAGCCTCTTGATGTTCTGAGACGAGTTGTGAGACTGTCTCCGCATGACGACGCCCGGTACGGCAACAGGCCACTTGATCGGATACGCACGGGTCTCGACCGATGCTCAGGAGGCACAGCTACAGCTCGACGCCCTGGAAGCTGCGGGGTGCTCTCGCATCTTCATCGACAAGGCATCGGGCAAGAACGCGGAGCGGCAGGAGCTCAAGGCGGCCCTGGACTACCTCAGAGGCGGTGACTCGCTCTGTGTGTGGAAGCTGGACCGCTTCGCACGGTCCCTCATCGACCTGGTGGGGATGGTGGACGAGCTTGCAGAACGCGGCATCGGCTTCAAGGTGCTGACTGGTGCACTGGCCAACATCGACCCGAACACTCCAGACGGCCGCCTCATGCTCCAAGTGATCGGAGCCATGGCGGAGTTCGAACGCTCTCTCATCCGGGAACGCACCAAGGCCGGGCTGGAAGCGGCCAAGGCGCAGGGAAGAACTGGCGGACGTCCCACAGTCATCAATGACGACATGCTCACGGTGGCCAAGGCGAGGAAGGGCAAGGGAGAAAGCGTCAGTGCCATCGCCAAGACTCTTGGAGTCTCAAGGGCCACCCTTTACCGGTACCTCGACGACAGCACCTGAGGCAGACGTTCAGGGATCAACCCGCTCGACCGCCCGGGGAGGGACCAGCCACTCACGGCCCCCATGCTCAGGCGCCAGAAAGGCCACAGGTTGTTTGCGGCGCTCCTGCGGAGGGTCCGATGGGTCTTCATAGTCAGGGATGACGTCACGCAGGATGCCGACTCGTCCGGCCGAATCCTTCACCCTGGAGCCGATATCTCGCGCCGTGATCACGCCGAGCACTTCTCGTAGTGGCGATAGACCACAGTGAGGGCGCCTGGCTGACGCTCCAAGGAGCCACGTCGCACCCGCTCAAGGGGCTTGATCTGCTTCAAACAGGCGGGGCACGTCTCGCCCTTGGGGGCATAGGTCACATACTCCCACCGACTTGCATCCGTATCTGCTGCCGCCTGGCTCACGACGTCCAGCCCTCCGCTCTCCCCGTTGCGATGCTTCATGCTCCAGCCGGCAACTGGGACGGGGGAACCTCGTACATTCCCCACTTTGGGACGTCCTGATGGGGGTAGAACGTCCCTATGGCTGGCAATGAGCGTCTGCGGGCGACGATGACTTCCAGGGGCTGGACACACTCAACTCTCGCCGAGGCATCGGGAGTCGATCCCAAGAGCGTCGAGCGATGGGTGAACCTCGGGAGGGTGCCCCGGAGGGCAACTGCGGTCAAAGCTGCCGAGGCGCTGGGAGAGGACATACACGCTTTGTGGCCCGCGTTGAGGCAGGCTCGGTTGGCAAGGGCTGTGAGTCCCGAACTGGTGGCCCTCTACGAGCAGCGAGCAGACCTTCCCGTGTCGGTGTTCGTCGACCTTCTGTCGTCAGCTCAAGAGCGCGTCGATGTCTTGGTGTATGCGGCCGTCTTCCTGCATGAGGCGTACCCCCGCCTCAACGACCTGCTCAGGGAGAGGGCAGAGGCCGGATGCCGGGTGCGCATCTGCCTGGGTGACGCGGACTCTCAGAACGTTCAGCTACGGGGCCGAGAGGAGAAGTTCGGGCACGGCATCGAGTCACGGTGCCGGCTGGCGCTGCTGCACTACCGGTCGCTTGTCGACGTCGCTGGTGTGGAGATCAGAACCCATGGAACGACGCTCTACAACTCGATCTACAGGGCCGACGACCAAGCCCTGGTCAATGCCCACGTGTGGGGCGTGAACGCGTACGGTGCGCCGGTGTGGCACCTGCGACGCGCTGACGGCGGGTCCGTGTTCGACACCTACGCCGAGAGCTTTGATGCCGTCTGGTCCACGGCACAGGAGGTCAGCTAGTGGCACGCATCGAGTACTTCGATGATCCGGACGCCCCAGAGCCGAACAGCATGGTCGTAGCGGCGTCCGCCGTGGTGACCGACGACAAGGGCCGCATCCTGCTCCAGAAGCGCTCAGACAGCGGTCTGTGGGCTTTGCCGGGCGGAGGCATGGAGATGACCGACAGCCTGCCCGGCACGGCCATCCGGGAGGTGAAAGAAGAGACGGGCCTGGACGTAGAGATCACCGGGCTCGTCGGGACGTACACCGACCCCCGGCACGTCATCGCGTACACCGACGGAGAGGTACGCCGACAGTTCAACGTGTGCTTCCGTGCCCGCCTGGTGGGCGGGACTCTGGCCGTCTCGGACGAGTCCCTGGAACTCCGCTGGGTGGCCCCTGGAGCTCTCAGCTCCCTGGACATGCACCACACACAACGCCTGAGGCTGACCCACTTCCTGGAGGACCGGGAGGCCCCCTACCTCGGGTAGCTCCGTCCTCAGTCGGTCGCCCTCCGCCTGCGCCTGATCAGGGCATCCAGTGACCAGTAAGGTGCTCCGGCCATCACGAGAGGTACCCAGCAAAACAAGTACGCGAGGTCGTTGCCGTAGTAGTACGGGGTCACGGCCCAGGAGACGGTGAGCCACAGGCTGAGCGAGATCAGCAGTCCGCCGGCGGCGGCGACCCGGGTCAGCACCCCGGCGAGCACGCCGAGACCGACGAGGAGTTCCCCGATGGCGATGGCGACGCCGAAGCCGACGGGGGCCTTCAGGGCGAGGTCCACCAGGGCGGGGATCGCGGAGGTGTCGCGCACCCCGCGCATCATCTCGCCGATCGATCCGCTGCCGGTCTCCGCGAGGAAGCCCGCGGCCGTCAGCTTGTCGATGCCTGCGTAGACGAAGGTCACGCCGAGGAAGATCCGCAGCGGGAAGAGCGCGTAGCGGGTGGCCAGCTCCTTGAGCGGGGTGGTCCGCTGCCCGGATGGGGCGTCAGTTCGGGTCACGCCCCCATGTCTACCCCGTTCACTCGGCCACGTCGATGATGCAGCGGTTGGATTCCACCCCCGCGGCCGTGACCACCTGGACGTCGACGCGGCCCGGCTCGACCTCCGCGGGCACGGGAACGGTGAGCACCGAGTCCGAGGGGTTGGTGAACCCGCCGGCGACCGGGACCAGCGGCACGTGCACGTGGACCGCCCCGACCCGTACGACCAGCCGGGCGAGCATCTCCGGGGTCCGCGCGCCGGGCGGCACGAAGCCGACGCCGCGGATCTCGATGTCGTCGCCGGGCCGGACGGCGGCGTCGATGTCGCCGGGCTCGCGCCTGCGCACCACCGAGAGCACCAGCGGGCGGCTGCCCTCGGCGTACTTCGCCGCGAGGTACACCGCCGCCGACAGCGCCACCAGCATGGCCAGCGCCCACGGCAGCTGCGGCAGCCGGTCGGGGAAGCGGGCCAGCGACACCGCCGCGTAGGCCAGCACCACCGTGGAGACGAGCACGTACTGCGCGTCCGGGAAGCTGCCGCGGCCGTCGTCGTCCGTGAGCAGGTCCACCCCGCGCGGCCGGTCGGCCGGCAGCTTCTGCAGCCGCTGCCCCATGATCCGTACGGAGACCACCCGGCGCACCAGCACCGCCACCGCCGAGGTCAGCGCGACCACCGACAGCAGCGGCAGGGCCCGCCCCAGTGCGAACCCCTCGTACAGGGCCTCGCGCTCGGGACCGGGCGAGGAGGCGGCCAGCCGCAGCGCGGGCAGCAGCGCCGCGAACGCTGTCAGCACCAGCCAGGCGCTCGGCACCGCCTTCGAGGTCGACAGCCGGTTGTCCTCCCCGACGACCGGGGCCAGCAGCCCGCCGCGCAGCGACTGGGCGCGGGCGGCGGCGGTGAGCAGCCCGGCCAGCACCAGCGCGGCCAGCAGCCCGGCGGTGCGGGCGGTGGACCAGCCGGTGCCGAGCGCGGTGCCGACCTGGACCACCAGCAGCACTCCGGCGGCGATCCACAGGGCGAGGACGGCCCGCCGGGAGAACAGGTACAGCCAGGAGCTGCCCGCCTCCCGGCCGCGGTCGGCGACCGTGCGGGCGGACAGGGTCAGCTCGTCGGAGACCCACTGGCGGGAGGCGCCGAGGGAGTGGGCCACCGCGGCCGGCACCCCTTGCCCGGAGGCGAACTCGTCCCGTTTCTCCAGGAACGCGGCGACCGCTCTGCGGTGCCCCTCCCGTGCGCAGTCGTCGCAGGCGCAGACGGCGGTATGGGTACTCCGGGACATCTCTTGGACAGCCACGTGCGTGCCGCCTCTCTGAACTACGGGGCAATGCCGGCTCTGAACTACGGGGCAATGCCAGCGAATTGTGCACCACTGCGGCAGTGCTCCGGATTGCGCACGATGTCAGAGCAGGTGATTAACGGTTCATGATGTTGACGCCACCGTCCTCGACGGTCTGCCACAGCGGCTGGTAGTTCACCCACGCCGCGAGATCGCCGCCGAACCGCGCGCGGGTGGCCAGGGCCGCGCGGTGGTCGACGGGCACCGGTTTGCCGGCCGCCCGCGCGATCAGCTGCACCTGCGCGGCCCGCTCCGCCGCGATGAACCACCACACGGCCGCGTCCACCGAGCCGCCGACCGTCAGCAGCCCCTGGTTGCGCAGGACCAGCGCCTTGTACGGGCCGAGGGCGCGGGCGACCCGCCACGGGTCGGCGACGCCGTCGCCGGGGTACTCGTCCAGCAGCGCGTGGTCCTCGTAGAAGGCGCAGGCCTCCTGCGTGACCGGGGCCAGCAGCTCGCCGAGGCAGGCCAGCGCCCTGCCGTACGGGCCCTGCGCGCGGACCACCGCGACCACGTCGGGCCGGGCCCGGTGCACGGCGGCGTGCACGGCGAAGGCCAGCTCGTTGACCCGCCGGCCGCCCTCCAGCACCCGCCCGTTCCCGTCGGCCAGCAGCAGGTCCCGGGGGCGGGTACCGGCGAAGGCCCGGCCGAAGGGGTTCACCCAGTAGCAGTCCTCGAACTCCGGGTCCCGTGCGGTGACGTGCCCCGAGACCCCGTCCTCGTACCCGAGGCGCCCCAGCAGCCGCAGCGCCCCGGCGAGCCGCTCCTTGCGGTGGGCGCGCTCCTGCGCCGGGTCCTCGTACGCGGGCGGCATCTCGAAGGCCAGCCGGTCCACGGGCACGGGTACGGGCTGGTCCGGCATGCGCCCTCCTCCAGGTCGCGGCGTGCGCGGGGGTGCGCGGTCGTGCGCTGCGGTGCGCCGCGCAAGGTACCGGCGCGGGCCGCAAGTGGCCAGAGGAAAGTCCGGGAAAGGCGGAAGCCGCCGCCCCCGTGGAAGGGGGCGGCGGCTCCGTCGGGCGCGCCGGGTGGGACTACTCCCACTCGATGGTGCCCGGGGGCTTGCTGGTGCAGTCGAGGACCACGCGGTTCACGTCCGGCACCTCGTTGGTGATGCGGGTCGAGATCCGGGCGAGCACCTCGTACGGCATGCGCGTCCAGTCCGCGGTCATCGCGTCCTCGGAGGAGACGGGGCGCAGCACGATCGGGTGGCCGTAGGTGCGGCCGTCGCCCTGCACGCCGACGCTGCGGACGTCAGCGAGGAGGACGACCGGGCACTGCCAGATCTCGCGGTCGAGACCGGCGGCGGTGAGCTCGTGGCGGGCGATGGCGTCGGCCTCGCGCAGCAGGTCCAGGCGCTCCTTGGTGACCTCGCCGACGATGCGGATGCCGAGGCCGGGGCCGGGGAAGGGCTGGCGCTGGACGATCTCCTCGGGCAGGCCGAGCTCCTGGCCGACCATCCGGACCTCGTCCTTGAACAGCTGGCGCAGCGGCTCGACGAGCTCGAACTCGATGTCGTCGGGGAGGCCGCCCACGTTGTGGTGGGACTTGATGTTGGCGGTGCCGGTGCCGCCGCCGGACTCCACGACGTCCGGGTACAGGGTGCCCTGGACCAGGAACGCGACCGCCGGGCCGTCCTCCTGGAGGATCTCCAGCTGGGCCTGCTCGAAGACGCGGATGAACTCGCGGCCGATGATCTTGCGCTTGGTCTCCGGGTCGGAGACGCCGGCCAGCGCGGTCAGGAAGCGCTCCTGCGCGTCGACGACCTTGAGCTGCACGCCGGTGGCCGCGACGAAGTCCTTCTCGACCTGCTCGGTCTCGCCCTTGCGCATCAGGCCGTGGTCGACGTACACGCAGGTCAGCTGGGAACCGATGGCCTTCTGGACGAGGGCCGCGGCGACAGCGGAGTCCACGCCGCCGGACAGGCCGCAGATGGCGCGCTTGTCGCCGACCTGCGCCTTGATCGCCGCGATCTGCTCCTCGACGATGTTGCCGGTGGTCCAGGTGGGCTTCAGGCCCGCACCCCGGTAGAGGAAGTGCTCCAGGACCTGCTGGCCGTGCGTGGAGTGCATGACCTCGGGGTGGTACTGCACGCCGTACAGCTTCTGCTCGTCGTTCTCGAAGGCCGCGACCGGGACGACGTTCGTCGACGCGGTGACGGTGAAGCCCTCGGGGGCGGCGGAGCAGGCGTCGCCGTGGGACATCCACACCGACTGGTGCTCGGGGGTGCCCTCGAAGAGGGTGGAGCCGGCCTTGGAGACGGACAGCGGGGTGCGGCCGTACTCGCGCGCGCCGGTGTTGTCGACGGTGCCGCCGAGGGTCGTCGCCATCAGCTGGAAGCCGTAGCACATGCCGAAGACGGGGACGCCGGAGCCGAAGAGGGCGTCGGCGTCGTCCAGGCGCGGTGCGCCCTCCTCGTACACGGAGGACGGGCCGCCGGAGAGGATGATCGCCTTGGGCTCCTTGGCGAGCATCTCGGCCACGGGCATCGTGCTGGGCACGATCTCGCTGTAGACGCGGGCCTCGCGGACGCGGCGGGCGATGAGCTGGGCGTACTGCGCGCCGAAGTCGACGACGAGGACCGTGTCCGGGGCGCTGTCGTGGGCGGCGGAGGGTGCTTCTGGCACGGGACGGCCTTCCGGCGGAAAGAGGTGGCTGTTTTGTCGATTCTACCGGTGGCGCCGACCGCCGGTTTGTCGCACCATCCGAGGCACACGTCACGCCGGGGCGCCCCGGCGTGACGTGTGCCTCCGGGGCGTCTCAGCATCCGGGCCCGGTTGGCCGGGGCACGGGCGGGGGGCCATAATCCACACCATGCGCAAGCAGCTGAGCTTCCTCTTTACCTATGGCACCGGCCGGTCCGGTCGCCATGGGTCCGCGTGATGCTCGCTTGAGCCGCTGACTTCCCAGAGCGCCCCGGTCCGACAGGACCGGGGCGCTCCGCGTTTCCGCTCCTGCCGGGCCACCACCCACCACAGGAGAGACGCCATGACCACGATCACCACCACCCCCGAGCAGCTGATCGCCGGCTCCCGCGAGCGCATCGACGCCCTCGACGACCGGATCATCGGGCTGATCCAGGAGCGGATGGCCGTCTCGGCCGTCATCCAGGAGGCGAGGATCGGCGCGGGCGGCCGGCGGGTGCACCTGTCGCGCGAGATGGAGGTGCTCTCCCATTGGAGCGATGCCCTCGGAAAGCCCGGGACCGCCCTCGCGATGACTCTGCTGGAGCTGTGCCGGGGCCGCGTCTGACCGCGCGGGCGCCTGTTCGTCACCCGTCCGGACCGTGACCGGGCCGGGGGCCCTTCGTTGGTGAGGTTGTCCGTGCCAGCCAGGCGCGGGACGCAGCACCACGCGTGGCTCCACGGGAGCGATGAGACGCGACGCCCGACGGCGCGCGTCGTGGGACCTCGCTCCCCTCGTGTGACCGGACGGCAGGGGACAGCAGCCCGGTCACCCCATGAGGACGGCCGGCCCGGGGGACGCCCCGGGCCGGCCGTTCGTCTTTTCCCCCGCCTTCACGCGGTTACGCGTGCGCGCCGCCGTTGTTCCGGCGGCGGAAGGACAGGTACAGGGCGGCGCCGACGGCGAACAGCCCGGCGCCGGCGAGGCCGACCAGGCCGGCCGTGCTGCCGGTGGAGGCCAGCGGGCCGCCGTTGCGGCCGGCGGCCGCCGAGGCGCCGTTGCCCGTGGTGGAGCCGGTGCTGCTGCCCGCGGTGGGCGAGCCGCTCTTGGAGGCGCTCGGCGATGCGGTGCCGGAGCCGGAGGGGCTCGGCGACTTCGTCGGGGTGGCCGTCGGGTTCGCCGTGAAGGCGGCCTGGTTGTTGGTCAGGACCCGGTCGAAGTCGTGCCGCTTGGGCTCGCCCTTCGGGTCGAGGCCGCCGACGGTGATGGCGCCCTTGGCGTCCTTGACCGCCTTCTCGATCTTCAGCTCGAAGGGGAAGGCCAGCTTCTCGTTCTCCAGTACGACCGGCCCGGTGGCGCAGCGGTACAGCGCCGGCTGTACGGCGCGGCAGGCCGCGGGGGCCGTGACGACCTTCACGCCCTGCGGGAGCGCCACGTCGACGACGGCCGCGGGGGCGGTGGACTTGTGGTCGGCGGGGGCGACCCAGGCCGGGCCGTTGTTGCGCGCGCCCACGACGGCCTTGACGGTGGTGCCGGCGGCACCCTTGACGGTGAGGGGGTCGGCCGCGAAGTCGGCGGTGTTCGGCACGGTGAGGTCGAACACGCGCTTGTTGTCGGCCACGTTCAGGTCGGGGCCGCGCAGCGGGGCGGGGGCGGCCTCGGTCTTCTTGCGGGCGATCAGCTTCCGGCCGGCGGCGCCGGCCGCGTTGGGCGCCTTGGCGTCGGGGGCCTTCGCGTCGGGCGCCTTCGTGTCGGGCGCCTTGGCGTCCGCCGCCTTCTGCGGGGCGGCCAGCGGGTAGATGCCGTAGTCGAACCGCTCGTTGAGGGCGTGCGGACCGGCCTTCAGGTGCAGCGGGCTGTCGCCGGCCAGCTCATAGGTGGCCTTGGCCTCGAAGTCCCCCTCGACCGCGCAGACGGCGGTGGTGGAGACGCCGGTGGTGCGGTAGGCGCAGTTGTCGTAGCGCTCCGGGAGCTCCAGGCCGCGGGTGGCCTCCAGTTCCAGGACCACGCCCTTGGCCGACTGCGTGCCCTCGTTGCGGAACGCGAGGGGCAGGGCCTGGCTCTCGCCGGGCTTCGGGTCCTTCTTGAGGTCCAGCTTCCGCATGACCAGGTCGGGGCCGCCGATCTGGAGGGTGGTCTCGGCGGGGGTGACGGTGGCCCCGGCGGCTGCACCGGTCACCTTGAGCGCGCCGGACGCGCCCTCCCTTGCCCCCTTCTCGGCGGTGGCCACGAGGTCCACGCGGGGGTGCGGGCCCTTGTCCTTGCAGACGAGCTTGGTGCCGCTCTCCTCGCACTTCCTGGGAGCGGCGGAGCTCTCCTTGACGGAGGCGAAGCCCGCGACCGCGGTCCGGTCGACGGTGAAGGTGAACTCGCCGGCGAAGGAGCCGGTGTCCTCCAGGTGGAAGGACATGGCCACCGGCTGCGGGGAGCCCGTCGCCGGGTGGGGCGTGAGGGCGATGGCGGGCTGTCCGGCCAGCCGGAAGACGGGGTCCGCGGATTCGGCGGCCATCGCGGTGGGGGTGGTCAGCCCCACGGCCACCAGGCCGCACGCGGCCAGCAGGGAGATGCGCTGTCTCATGCCCCCCTTGACCCCCGGGCCGCCGTCGCGGTTGCACGCTCGACCGTGTGACCGACACCACAGCTTGCCGCAAAGGATTCCGGTACAACCTTTTTCGGCAACCGCCTGTCCACTCTTGTACTGCGGTGAGCACCGCGCTCGGAGGGGGAGCGCGGTGCTCACCGCCGTCGTCTTCCCGGGGTCAGTGCTCCGGTTCCGGTTGCCTGGGCGGGATTTCGGGGACCGCGAGGAACGGCAGCCGCAGGGCGCCGAAGGCCTCCTTGGGGACCGCCGGGCTGACCGGCTCCACCGCCTCCAGCCGCCGGTACGCCTCCCCCTGCGCGGGCCGCCGGTCCGCCTCGCCCTTGTTGGGCCAGTACGACATGGCCCGCTCGGCCTGCGCCGTGATGGTCAGGGACGGGTTGACCCCGAGGTTCGCGGAGACCGCCGAGCCGTCGACCACCGAGATGCCCGGGTGCCCGTACAGCCGGTGGTACGGGTCCACGACGCCCTCCTCGGCGGAGGCGCCGATGGGGCAGCCGCCGAGGAAGTGCGCGGTCAGCGGGGTGCCCATCAGCTCGCCGATGTTGCTGCCCGGGAAGCCGTTGATCTCCTCGGCCAGCAGCGTCGCCGCCTCGGTCGCCTCCGCGATCTGCACCGGGTTGGGCGCGCCGTGGCCCTGGCGGGCGGTCAGCAGGCCCTTGCCCAGGCCGCCGGGCTTGCGGTAGGTGGTCAGGGAGTTGTCCAGGGACTGCATGACGAGGCCGATGATGGTCCGCTCCGACCAGCGCCGGTTCGACAGGGAGCGCAGCAGCTGCACCGGGTGGGTGGCGGTGCGGGCGAACCAGGCCCGCACCCGGTGCCGGGCATGGGGCACCTGGAGGATCGTCATGAACCCCATGGCGTTCGAGCCCCGGCCGTAGCGGACGGGCTCGATGTGGGTGTCGGCGTTGGGGTGCACGGACGAGGTGATGGCCACGCCACGGGTGAAGTCCGCCCGGGCCCCGGCGCCGTGCCGCCTGCGGTAGCGGCGGTCGTCGGTCTGGGCGCCGACCAGGCCCTCGGAGTTGGTCCGGGTCAGGTCGCCGAGCCGGCCGGAGATCCGGGGGAGCTCGCCGAGGTCCCTCATGGTGTGCAGCAGGGTCTGGGTGCCGTACGTACCCGCCGCGACGACCACGTGCCGGGCGCGCAGCACCTGCGCCCTGCCCTTGCGGCGGTCGGCGGTGGGCACGGTGCGGACCCGGTAGCCGCCGTCGGGGTGTTCGGAGAGGGCGGTGACGGTGGTCATGGGGCGGATCTCCGCCCCGGCCTTCTCCGCGAGGTGCAGGTAGTTCTCGTTGAGGGTGTTCTTCGCGCCGTGCCGACAGCCGGTCATGCACTCGCCGCATTCGGTGCAGGCCTTGCGGGCGGGCCCGGCGCCGCCGAAGTACGGGTCGGGGACCTCCTGGCCGGGGCGGACCTTCGGCTGCCCTCCGGCGTCCGCGCCGTCGCCGAAGAAGACGCCGACCGGGGCCATGTGGAAGGAGTCCCCGACGCCCATCTTCTCGGCGACGGCCTTCAGGTGGACGTCGGAGGGGGTGAGCGTCGGGTTGAGCCGTACGCCGAGCATCCGCTTGGCCTGGTCGTAGTACGGGGCGAGTTCCGCCCGCCAGTCGGTGATGGAGGCCCACTGCCGGTCCTCGAAGAAGGCGGCGGGCGGCACGTACAGGGTGTTGGCGTAGTTGAGCGAGCCGCCGCCGACCCCGGCGCCGGCGAGGACCATCACGTTGCCGAGCAGGTGGATGCGCTGGATCCCGTACAGCCCGAGGGCCGGCGCCCACAGGTAGTTGCGCAGGTCCCAGCTGTTGCGGGGCAGGTCCTGGCGGGTGAAGCGGCGGCCCGCCTCCAGGACGCCGACCCGGTAGCCCTTCTCGGTCAGGCGCAGCGCCGAGACCGACCCGCCGAAACCCGATCCGATGACGATGACGTCGTAGTCGTACTCGTGGTCGTACTCGTGGTCGTGAGGCACGGGTTCCCCTTAGCGCAGTCGGAGGGCCTTGAGGACCTTGAGGCTGCTCGTCATGAAACGGGCGTACTGCTCGTCGTCCATGCCGAGCGAGGGCGCCATCGGCAGCAGCCGCTGGTGGGCGACGGTCTGCGCCTCGGTGTACTTGAGGATGCCCTCGGAGCCGTGCCGTCGGCCGAGGCCGGACTCCTTCATGCCGCCCATGGGGGCCTGGGCGCTGCCGTAGGCGGGGGCGTAGCCGTCGTTGATGTTGACGGTGCCGGTGCGCAGCCGTGCGGCGACGGCGTGGCCGCGCCGGGCGTCCTTGGTCCAGACGCTGGAGTTGAGGCCGTAGGGGGTGGCGTTGGCCTGGGCGACGGCCTCGTCCTCGTCGGTGAACCGGTAGACGGAGACGACCGGGCCGAAGGTCTCCTCGGCGCAGACCGACATGGGGGCCTCGACCCCGTCGAGGATGGTGGGCTCGTAGAAGAGCGGGCCGATGTCGGGGCGGGCGGTGCCGCCGGCGACGAGGGTGGCGCCCTTGGCGACGGCCTCGTCCACGTGCCGCTGCACGGTCTCCAGCTGGCGTTCGCCGACGAGGGAGCCCATGTCGGCGCCGTAGGCGAGGGAGGCGCCGAGCCGCATGGCCTTGGTGCGGGCGGCGAAGCGCTCGACGAAGGCGTCGGCGATCGAGGCGTGGACGTAGAGCCGCTCGATGGAGATGCAGAGCTGGCCGGCGGAGGAGAAGCAGGCGCGGACGGCGCCGGCGGCGGCCTTCTCCACGTCGGCGTCGTGCAGTACGAGCATGGCGTTCTTGCCGCCGAGTTCGAGGGAGACGCCGACCAGGCGGGCGGCTGCGCCCTGGGCGACCTCGCGGCCGGTGCGGGTGGAGCCGGTGAAGGAGACGTAGTCGGCGTGCCGGACCACCTCGGGGCCGACGACGGGGCCCTCGCCGAGGACGACCTGGAAGACCTCGGCGGGCAGTCCGGCCTCCATGAGCAGGTCGCGGGCCCACAGGGCGGTCAGCGCGGTCTCGGTGTCGGGCTTCATGACGACGGCGTTGCCCGAGACGAAGGCGGGCAGGGCGTCGCCGACGGAGAGTTCGAGGGGGTAGTTCCA
Organism: Streptomyces sp. NPDC040718; assembly: GCF_055593565.1. Lineage (NCBI taxonomy): Bacteria > Bacillati > Actinomycetota > Actinomycetes > Kitasatosporales > Streptomycetaceae > Streptomyces > Streptomyces sp. NPDC040718. Next base: position 986,169 of record NZ_JBVIXO010000001.1, read on the forward strand.
GGGGGCGATCTGGCCGACGACCCCGCGCGGCTGGCGCAGCTCGGTGACCTTGGTGAGGGTCGGCATGGCGCCGGTGTGGCCCTTGGGCCGCAGGTACGAGGGAGCCTTGCGGCCGTAGTGCCGGGCGGCGACGGCGACGGCCTGGACCTCCTCGTGGGCGTGCAGGCGGGCCTTGCCGGTCTCCAGCTGGATGAGGTCGAGGACCTCGGACTGGCGGGCGAGGACCAGGTCGTGGAAGCGCAGCAGTACGGCGGCGCGCCTCCGTACGGGGACCGCGGCCCAGGCGGGCTGGGCGGCGCGGGCCTTCGCGAAGGCGGTGGCCACGTCCTCGGGGGTGGCCTCGGGCAGGTCCGCCAGCTTGGCCCCGGTGAAGGGGGTGTGGTTGGCGGTCCGGCCGGAGCCGATCACTCCGCGGGTGAGCCGGGTGACCAGGTCGGGGGTCACCACGTCGGCGGCGGTGCGGACGCCTGCCGGGGCCGGGGCGACCGGATTGGTGGGCTGCGGTGCGGAGCGGAGGGTGGCGGCGGGGGCCTGCGAGTCCGTCATGGCGGTGAGCGTATTGGGCGGGCGGGCCTTTGGGTACCCGTGGGTAACCGGATTTTGCCAAATCTGCCAGTGATCGCTGGCAGGATGGCCGGGTACCGGGGGCCCGGCCCCCGGGCGCCGGGGGCTCAGCTCCCCTGGGGGGCCGGCTCCCAGCCGCTGAGCACGATGTCGAACTGCTGGCGGGTCGTCGCCCAGTCGGCGGCGGGGCCCGTCATGTAGATCGCGTACTCGGTGCCGTTCGGGGCGATGTACATCTGCTCGATGGCCCGGCGCGGCCCGGCGTGCACCCCCTTCTCCGTCCACGTGAAGTCCCAGAGGACGGCCTGGGTGGTTTCCCGGAACGTGTTCGGGTTGAGCTTCTGCCGCTTGTAGTCCGTCCGTTGCGCCACCTGCTTCTCCAGGTCGAGCAGGTGCGTGTACGGGTTCGGGTAGTCCGGGGTCGGGTCGGCGGCGATCCGGATGTAGTGCTTGCCGTTGTCCGCGGTGTAGTCGATCTGGTTGCCGTCCGTCTGGCGCATCCAGCCGTTCGGGACGAAGAGCGTGAAGCCCTCCTTGTCCGTGACCTTGTTCCAGCCGGCCGGCGGAGTGGCGGCGGCCTTGCGGCCGCTCTGGCCGTCCTGGCCGCCGGTGGCGCTCGTGTTCCTGTCGGAGCCGCCCTTGTCCGCGTCCCCGTCGCCGCCCCCGGTGAGCTTCAGCGCCCCGAACACGGCGCCGCCGCCCAGCAGCGCCGCCACCAGGGCCACCGCGGCCACCCGCCGCATCCGGCCCGGCCGACGGCCCGCGGTCTGCTCGGGCAGGGCGGTGGTGGCCACCGGGGCGGGCGCCGGGGCGGGGGCGGGCTCCTGCACCGGGGCCGCGGGCGCCTGCGCGGAGGCCCGCTCCTCGTCGCTCACCGCGCGCGTGGGCACGTACGCCTGGGCGGCCTTCGGCTCGCGGCCCTCCATCGCCTCCAGCAGCATCCGCTCGGCCTCCGCGGCCGAGGGACGCTCGGCCGGGTCCTTGCGCAGCAGCGCCGTGATGACCGGGCCCAGGGCGCCGGACTGGCGGGGCACGGGCGGCTCGTCGTTCACCACTGCCTGGAGGCTGGAGATCGGCGAGGTCCGGCGGAAGGGCGAGCGGGCCTCTACGGCCGTGTACAGGGTGGCGCCCAGCGACCACAGGTCGGAGGACGGGTCGGGGGCGCCGCCCGTTACCCGCTCCGGGGCCAGGTAGTCGATGGAGCCGACGAGTTCACCCGTCCGCGTGATCGACGAGTCGCCCTCGATCGCGGCGATCCCGAAGTCGGTCAGCAGCACCCGGCCGTCCTTGGCCAGCAGCACGTTGCCCGGCTTCACGTCCCGGTGCATCACCCCGACCGCGTGCGCGGCGCGCAGCGCGCCCAGCACGTGCAGGCCGATCCGGGCCGCCTCGCGGGGCTCGATCCGGCCGGCGGCCTTGGCCGCCTCGGCGAGGGAGGGGCCGTCGATGTGCTCCATGACGATCCACGGCCGGTCGTCGTGCTCCAGCACGTCGTGGACGGTCACCACCGCCGGATGCTGGATCCGGGCCGCCGCCCGGGCCTCCTTCTGCGTCCGGGCGTGCATGACCTCCCGGTCGGCCTGGGACACGTAGAGCCCCGCCGTCAGTTCCTTGACCGCGACCGTTCTGTGCAGCAGCTCGTCATGCGCGCGCCACACCTTCCCCATGCCGCCGCTGCCGATGGGCTCCACGAGCCGGTACCGGCCTGCGAGCACCGCACCCGCGCCTGTCTGCTGTTCCACGAATTCCCGCCGCTCTGTGCACTCCACGCCAGATTACGGAGCCTGCGGGCGCTGCCGGAACAAGGCGGGGCCCATAGGACAGCACTGTGACGCAATCGCCGTACTGACCGTCCGTCAGCCGCCTGCTTTGTAACTCGCCGTCGCCTTCTCGAAGACGTCGGTGACCTTGTCCTGGTTGTCCTCCGGTCCCGTGACCATGACGACGTGGTAGGCGCCGCCGAGCGCGACCACGAAATTGCGGGCGAACAGGGACCGGCCCGCCGCGTCGATCCAGGTGTAGCGGCCGGTGACCCGCAACTGCTGCCCGACCTTGGTGGACTTGACGTCCCCGCCGGACGCCCAGGTGGAGTTGCGGTACGGGGCCAGCTCGGGCTCCTTGTCCTTCTGGTAGCCCAGCGGATCCGGATCGCCGCCCTCGACCCGGTCCCGGCCGGCTACGACGATCAGGGTGAACTGGCCCTGGGTGTAGCGCACCTGCCCGGCCTCGTTGATGGACTGGCGCTCCCAGCCGCCCGGCACGGCGATGCTGAAGTGCGCCGGGTCCTGCTGGACGGTGTAGCCCTCCGGTGCGGGCGCGTCGCCCGGCGGGGCGGGCTTGGACTCCGGGGCTCCGCCCGGGGTGCGCCCGGGCGTCTGCGCGGGCTTGGGCGCCGGGCCCTGCTGGGTGCCGGCCGGGCCGGAGGCGGACGCCGCCGGGCTCTGGGCGGCCGTGGGCTGCTGCCCGGAGTCCGTGTCGCGGGGCAGGAAGAGCATCGCGTACGCCACCCCGCCCGCGAGCAGGGCCAGTACGCCGACCAGCAGGAGCCGGCCGGGGGAACGCGGCTTGCGGGGGGCGGCGGGGTTGCGGTGGCGCCCGTGCAGATCACCGCGGCGGCGTACGACGGGCAGCCGGGCGGGGTCCGGCTCGGGCATCGGAAGTCCGGCGAAGTCCCCCTCGGGTTCGGGGGCGGAGCGGATCAGCGAGCGCAGCCAGCCGCGCAGCTCCTCGAAGTCGGGCCGCTCGGCCGGGTCCTGGCGCAGCAGGGACTCGACGACGGGGCGCAGCGGGCCGCAGTCCTCGGCGAAGGCGGGCGGCTCGGCGCAGACCATCTCGACGAGTTCCGCGACGCTGTCCTCGGGGTACGGGGCGTGCCCCTGGACGGCGCGGTACAGCAGGGCTCCGAGGGCCCACAGGTCGGCGGCGGGGCCTACGGGCGCGGCCAGCTGCCAGTTGCCGTGGACGGGGCCGGCGGCCTGCTCGGGCGCCCAGCGCTCGGTGAGGGGGCCGATGACGGCCATCCGGGTCTGGCGGGCCCGCTCGGCGTCGAGGCCGGTGCGGGGGCCGCCCCAGGCTCCGCGGGTGCCGGTGCCGGTGCCGACGCGGGAGGCGGGGGCGGGGCGCGGGGCCGGGCGGGGCGCCGGCGGCCGTACCGGCGCGGCGGGCTCGGGGGGCGCGGCCGGCTCGGCCTGGCGGTAGCCCTGCGGGAGGGCGAGCTGGGCGGGCAGCGCGGGCCGGGCCGGGGCGGGCCCGGGGGCCGGCTCCGGGCGCTCGGGCTCCGGCTCGGCCTGCTCCGGTTCCGGCTGCTGGGGCTCGGGCTGCGGCGGCGTCTGCGGTTCGGCCGGGCGGCGGGGGGCCACTCCGTGCCAGGGCGTGGCGGCGGCGGTGTCCGGACCCCCGTACGGGTACGCGTACTCCTGGGGCAGATTGGCCCCGGTCGGCGGCAGCACCGGCACGACCACGGGGCCTCGCCCGCCGCGCTGCCGGGCCACCTCGGCGGTGGCGGCCCGGGTTCCGGCCCGGTACGCGGCGACGGTCCCGGCGCGGGCGGCCGCCTCGGCGGCGGCCCGGTCCTGCCCGGGGGACGGCGCGGGGCGGGCCGGCTCCGGTGCCGGATCCGGATCCGGGGTGATGTGGTCCGTGTAGCGCGGGCCGGTGTCGTACCCGGGCGCCACCAGGGGCGCGTACCGGGGCCCTTCGTCGCGGGATCCGGCGGGCGGGGGCTCCGGCGCGGGGTCCGGGGGCGGCGGGGTGCCCCAGGCGGCGTCCGCGCCCGCTTCCCCGCCCGGCTCCCCGGTGTCCGGCTGCGGCACCGGGTCGTACCCGCACAGGGCCTCCTCGGCGGCACCCGCCGCCAGACCCGTCAGGACGACCCTGCCGTCCTCGCATATCAACACGGTCCGGGCCGTGATGTTGCGGTGCGTCCAGCCGTGCGCGTGCAGCACGCGCAGCGCGGTCAGCACGTCCGAGGCGACCTCCGCCGCCCGGTAGGGGCTCAGCGGCTCGTCGGCGATCAGCGCGGCCAGCGGCCTGGCGGGGACGAGTTCGCTCACTATCCACAGCGAGCCGTCCTCCGCGAACACGTCGAAGACCTGGTCGAGGCGGGGATGGTCCGGCACGGAGGCGGCCGCCTGGGCGGCGGCGATCGCACGCCGGACGGCGGGGAGTTCCCCGGCGGCCACGGCGTGCGCACCGGTTCCGTCGAGCAGTTCCGCGTCCACCACCTCGGGCAGCGGCACCTGCCGGACGAGGACTTCCTGCCCGCTGCGCGTGTCGAAGGCGCGGGTCTCTATCAGCTCGTACTCGTCGGACGGCGGAATCGGCAGACGGTAGCGGTCGGACAGGATCCGGCCGGCGTAGTCCTCCACATCGCCTCCCCCGAGTGCGGTCCCCCATGGCCCCCGCTGGACACGATACGTCGCCGGGGCCGCCCGCGTCCCGGGCTTGCGAGGCCCGTCAGCCCAACGGCTGGAAGGTCTGGAAGGCGGTGTCGCGCAGCTGCGCGCATTCGGGACCGTCCCACTGGTCGGCGGCGCAACTGATCATGATGGCGTAGCCGTGCGTGGCGTCCGCCTTGAAGCCGCGGTTGAGGACGCGGACCCGCGTGCCCTGCTGGTCCCGCTCGAACTCCCAGTCCGCGACGGTCGGGTAGTTGCGGTAGTTCACCCCGTCCAGGCGGATCAGGCGGTAGTTCTTGCTGCTGCCCGCGACGGCCGGGGCGAGCTTGTTCCAGGCGAGGCGGGCGTCGTTGCCGGGGCTGCCGGTGTAGTCGACCTGGATCCTCGGGAAGCCTCCGTCGCGGCTGTATATCGCGCCGGAGTTCTCGCCCGCGGTGTCGGTCTGGCGGAAGCCCTCGGGCATGGCCATCGAGAAGTGGAACCGCAGGTCCGTCACGGTGGCGAAGCCCGCCGGGAGTCCGCCGGGGCCGCCGGGGCTGGCGCCCTGGCCCTGGCTCTGGCCCTGCGCCGGGTTCTGGCCCTGCCCCTGACCCTGCCCCTGGTCGGTGCCGCCGGGGGTGCCGCCGGGCACGGGCGTGCCCGGGGTGCCGCTCGGGTTCGCGTTCGGCGAGGAACCGGCCGACGCGGCGGGGCCGTTGCCGGCGGAGGTGCCGGGCGAGGGGCTGCCGGAGGCGACCGGGCCGCCCTTGCCCTCGTTCTTGCGGCCGCCGTCCTTGCCGTCGCCCTTGACCAGGTACGCGATGAGCGAGCCGACGACCGCGAGGACGACGACCACCGCGGCTATGGCCAGCACGATGGTGCGGCGCGACACCACGTCGGTGAGCGAGGCCCCGGCCTGCGCGGGACGGGCCGGGGGTGCCTCGGCCGCGGCAGCGGCCGCTGCCTCGGCGGCGGCGGCCTTGCGGGCGGCCTTCAGCGCGGCACGGGTCCGCTCGCGCTGCTCGCGCTCACGGCGCTCGCGTTCCTTCTTCGCGGCCTTCTCGGCCGCCGCGTCGGCCTTGGTGAGGGAGATCGGGCGGGTCTCCTCGACCGGCGGAACCGGCTGGGGCTCCGGCTCGGCGACCGGCTCGGGGGCGTTGACGACGGCGGTGAGCATCGTCCGCGCCTGGTCCTCGCCGAGGCGCTGGGCCGGGTCCTTGACCAGCAGCCCGTAGATGACCTCGGTCAGCGGGCCGCCGGCGTTCCGCGGCGGGTCCACGGGCTCGGTCATCACGGCGGTGAGGGTGGCGAGGGCGTTGCCCTTGTCGTACGGGGGCACGCCCTCGACGGCCGCGTACAGCAGCCCGCCGAGGGACCACATGTCGGCGGGCGGGCCGGGCTTCTGGCCGCGGGCGCGCTCCGGGGAGATGTACGAGGGGGCGCCGACGAGCATGCCGGTGGAGGTGATGGAGGGGTCGCCCTCCACCTGGGCGATGCCGAAGTCGGTGAGCACGACGCGGCCGGAGGCGGCGATCAGCACGTTGGACGGCTTCACGTCGCGGTGCAGGATCCCCTGGCGGTGCGCGGCGCGGAGCACGTCGAGCACGGCGAGGCCGACCTCGGCCGCGCGGTGCGGGGTCAGCGGGCCGTTCTCCCGGACGAACTCGGCGAGCGAGGGGCCCTCGATGAGCTCCATGACGATCCAGGGGCGGGCGTCCTCGTCGACGACGTCGAAGACGGTGACGGCGCCTTCGCTGCGGATCCGCGCGATGGCCTTGGCCTCGCGGAGGGTCCGGGTGATGAGGCGGCGCTTCTCGTCCTCGTCGACGCCGTTGCCGAAGCGGAGCTCCTTGACGGCGACCGTCCGGCCGAGGACCACGTCCTCGGCGCGCCAGACGGTGCCCATGCCGCCCTTGCCGAGCACGGCGCCCAGCCGGTACCGCCCGGCCAGCAACCGTCCCTCGCGCCGCGCCTCTTCGGCCGCCTCGTCGCCCTCCCCCTCGTCCGCCGCGACCGCCGCGGCGGGAGGGGCCTTCGCGGGCGCCACATCGGCGGGCTCGCCCTCGGCGGGGGCCGACTTCTCGGAGACCGCCTTGGCGGGCGCGCCCTCCGCGGGCACCGCGTCCGCGGACGTGCCCTTGGCGGTGCCGCCCGCTCCCACGCCCGCCTTCGCGGAAGCACCGTCGGGGGACGCACCGTTCTCCGCAGCGGCCGTGGCGGGCTCGACCTTGGCCGGGGCCGCCTCCGCAGGAGCGCCCTCCGCCGCCGCCTTCGCGGAGGTGGACTTCTCCGTGTTCACCTTCGCGGGAGCGTCCTTCGCGGGAGCGTCTTCGGCAGGGGTCCTCGTGGCGGGCGCGTCCTTCGCAGGAGTGCCCTTCTCAACCGGAACCTTCGCGGACGCGTCCTCCGCGGGCGCGTCGGAGTCCGCTGCGGGCTCCGGCTCCTCAACGCCCCCGGCCGGAGCGGGCTTCGCCGTGGCGGCGGAACGCGGCCGGGGCACGGCGGTGGCCTCGGCGCCCCCGGCCGACGCGGCCTTCGACACCTTCGCAGCGGCAGCGGAACCGGCCGCCCCGGCCCCGTCATCCAGCTTCGCCATAGGCGCCCCGGCAGACGACTCGGTGTGCTCCGGCTTCGACATGCGTCCCCTCTGCGATCGTGCAGCCTGCCCCGGCTGCCTCGGCAGCCGCCGGGGGGCACGGTAATCCACCCCGGCAGAAACCTCATTGTTGCTCACTCCGCATCCGACGGGAGCCCCGGGGCCGCCGGTTCCCCCTCCTGTATCTCGGAGTTACAACGGGACGATGTCGGGCGCCCCCAGCCGTGCCGCGTCCGCCGTCTGGTCGTCCGGCTGGCGCTGTGATTCCCGCTCCGCCTGTACCCGCTTCTCGTAGTGCTCGACCTCCTTCTCGATCTGCTGCTTGTCCCAGCCCAGCACCGGAGCCATCAATTCCGCACACTCGCGCGCCGATCGCGTTCCCCGGTCGAAGGTCTCGATGGAGATCCGGGTCCGCCGGGTCAGCACGTCGTCCAGGTGCCGGGCGCCCTCGTGCGACGCGGCGTAGGCGATTTCCGCCCGCAGGTAGTCCTCCGCCCCGGTCACCGGCTCCCCGAGCCCCGGGTCGGCCCCGATCAGGTCGAACAGCTCCTCCGACAGGGATCCGTAGCGGTTCAACAGGTGCTCCACCCGCACCACATGGAGCCCCGTCCGCGCGGCGATGCGCGCGCGGCCGTTCCACAGGGCCCGGTAGCCCTCCGCCCCCACCAGCGGCACGTCCTCCGTCACGCACGCCGCGACCCGCTGGTCCAGCCCGTGCACCGCCTCGTCGACCGCGTCCTTCGCCATCACCCGGTACGTCGTGTACTTGCCGCCCGCCACCACCACCAGGCCCGGCACCGGATGGGCCACCGTGTGCTCGCGGGACAGCTTGCTCGTCGCGTCCGACTCCCCGGCCAGCAGCGGCCGCAGGCCCGCGTACACGCCCTGGACGTCGTCCCGCGTGAGCGGCACGGCCAGCACCGAGTTCACGTGCTCCAGCAGGTAGTCGATGTCCGCGCTCGACGCCGCCGGGTGTGCCTTGTCCAGGTCCCAGTCCGTGTCCGTGGTGCCCACGATCCAGTGCCGGCCCCACGGGATCACGAACAGCACCGACTTCTCGGTCCGCAGGATCAGCCCGGTGCTGGAGTGGATCCGGTCCTTCGGGACGACCAGGTGGATCCCCTTCGAGGCCCGTACGTGGAACTGCCCGCGCTCCCCGATCAGCGCCTGGGTGTCGTCCGTCCACACCCCGGTCGCGTTCACGATCTGCTTCGCGCGGATCTCGTACTCGCCCCCGCCCTCCACGTCGCGCACCTTCGCCCCGACGACCCGCTCGCCCTCGCGCAGGAAGCCGACGACCCTCGCCCGGTTGGCGCAGTGCGCCCCGTACGCCGCGGCCGTCCGGACCAGCGTGGCGACGTAGCGCGCGTCGTCCATCTGGGCGTCGTAGTACTGGAGGGCGCCCACCAGAGCGTCCTTGCGCAGGGCCGGGGCGATGCGCAGGGCCCGTTTGCGCGAGAGGTGGCGGTGGGTGGGCAGGCCGCGCCCGTGCCCGCTGGAGACGGACATCGCGTCGTACAGGGCCACGCCCGAGCCGGCGTAGAAGCGCTCCCAGCCCTTGTGCTGGAGCGGGTACAGGAAGGGCACCGGCTTCACCAGGTGCGGGGCGAGCCGCTCCAGCAGCAGCCCGCGCTCCTTGAGCGCCTCCCGTACGAGGGCGAAGTCGAGCATCTCCAGGTACCGCAGGCCGCCGTGGATCAGCTTGCTCGACCGGCTCGACGTCCCGGACGCCCAGTCACGGGCCTCCACCAGGCCCGTGGAAAGGCCTCTGGTCACGGCGTCCAGCGCGGTGCCCGCGCCGACCACGCCCGCGCCGACGACCAGAACGTCCACTTCCCGCTCGGCCATCCGGGCGAGCGCCTCCGCGCGCTGCGCCGGTCCCAGTGTCGCTGTCCTCACGGCTGCCTCCCGTCGGTGCGGGCCCTACCCGCTCGGTGCGGGTGATCCCGCTCACATCCCCCCGCTTCTCGATTCTGACCGGCCGCACCCACATCAGCCACCGCCTGTGGACAACACAACGGCGACCACCACCCCACAATGCGACATATCTGTCATATATACGCCTAGTCTGACATTGCGCCAGCTCCGGTCGTCCACAGGACTTGCGCGCACCGCCCCCTCATGCATGCCAGGGAAGGGAAGGGACCGCCCCCCATGCCCGCAGATCTCGCCGTCATCGGACTCGGCCACCTCGGCCTCCCCCTCGCCCAGGCGGCCGTAGCCGCCGGGATCGAGACCGTCGGCTACGACAGCGGCCCCGCCACGGACAGCACCCTCACCGCCGCCGAGATCCGCCGCATGTCGGCGGCCGGCTTCCGTGTCACCACCAACCCCGCCGAGCTCGGCCGGGTCCGCACCGCGGTCATCTGCGCCCCCACCCAGCTCGGCGCCGACCGCGCGCTCGACCTCGGGGCCGTCGGCGAGGCGGGCCGCACCCTCGCCGCCCGGCTGCGCCCGCACACCACCGTGATCCTGGAGTCCGCCGCCCACCCCGGCGTCACCGAGGACTACCTGCGGCCCGTCCTCGAAGAGGGCTCCGGCCTGCGGGCCGGCCGGGACTTCCACCTGGCCTACTCCCCCAGCCGCCTCGACCCGGGCAACCGGACCCACACCATCTCCAACACCCCCAAGGTCATCGGCGGCCTCACCCCCGCCTGCACCGAGTCCGCGCACGCCTTCTACGCCCGCCTCACCGAGAAGGTCGTCCGCGCCCGCGGCCTGCGCGAGGCCGAGACCGTACAGCTCCTGGAGACCAACTACCGGCACGTCAACATCGCCCTGATGAACGAGATGGCCGTCCTCTGCCACGACCTCGGCGTCGACCTGTGGGACGTCATCCGCTGCGCCGAGACCAAGCCGTACGGCTTCCAGGCCTTCCGCCCCGGCCCCGGCGTCGGCGGCCACGGCGTCCCCCTCGACCCCAACTACCTCCCCCACACCACCCGCACCCCGGGCCACCCCCTGCGCATGGTCGGACTGGCCCAGGAGATCAACAACCGGATGCCGCAGTACGTCATCCAGCGCTGCGCCACCCTGCTGAACGAGCACGGCAAGTCCGCGCGCGGCGCCCGCGTCCTCCTGCTGGGCGTCACCTACAAGCCCGACCTCGCCGACCAGGAGGGCTCACCGGCCCGGGAGATCGCCAGCCGGCTCCTCGACCTCGGGGCGCTGATCAGCTACCACGACCCGTACATCGCGGGCTGGCGGGTCCGCGACCAGCCCGTGCCGCGCGCCGACTCGCTCTACGAGGCCGCCGCCAACGCCGACCTGACGATCCTGCTCCAGCACCACCGCACGTACGACATGCAGGGCCTGGCGGTGAAGGCGCAGCTCCTCCTCGACACCCGCGGCGCCAGCCCGGCCGGCGCGGCCCACCGCCTCTGACCGCGCCCCAACCCAGGTCACGGCCGGATCCCAGTCCGGTCACCCGACCGAAATCCCCCGGTGGAATTCCACCGTCCGCTGTTAGCCTGCGGCTTCGCTTATCCCGCACTTACGCCCTCCGGGCCCCGTGCGCCGATTCCCTGGGGGGGACCACCATGAGCCAGAACTTCCAGCCGCCCACACCCACGCCCACGCCCTACGCCGAGGTGCCCGCCCCGGCCCCCGCCCGCAAGGGCAACGTAGGCCTGGGCATCGTCGCCGCCGTCGTCGCGGGCCTGGCCGCCGCGGCGGCGTACGGCGGCATCATGTACGCGATGGACCGCGAGCGGGCCTTCGGCGCGATCGGCATCGGCCTCCTCGTCGGCTACGCCGCCGGGAAGATCGGCGGCCGCGGCCCGGTCCCGCCCGCGATCGCGGGCCTGGTGTCCATCGGCGCCGTCTACCTCGGCAAGATGTTCCTCTTCGCCCTCGCCCTGGCCGACCTCAACAAGGTCGGCCTGTCCGAGCTGATCGACAAGATCGGCATCAGCGGCCTGAACGACATCGTCAAGGAGGGCGTGGACGGCTGGGCCCTCGCCTACATCGGCATCAGCGTCCTCGTCGCCGTCGGGGCGGCCAAGAAGGCCAACGACTGACACCGGGTACGCGGCGCCGGAGCACGCACCCCCGGACCGGACACCGGCCGGGGCGTGGACTGGGCCGGACTCCGGCCTTCGCCGCGCCGGCGCTTGCACAGGATCCGGCCCGCGCGTACGCCGGAGGGCCGGCACCCCACTCGGGGTGCCGGCCCTCCGGCGTACGTACGGGACGACGGGTCAGCGGCTGTGCTGCGAGTCCGCGACCGTGACCTCGACGCGCTGGAACTCCTTGAGCTCGCTGTAGCCCGTGGTGGCCATCGAGCGGCGGAGCGCGCCGAAGAAGTTCATCGAGCCGTCCGGGGTGTGCGACGGGCCGGTGAGGATCTCCTCGGTGGTCCCGACGGTGCCGAGGTCCACCTTCTTGCCGCGCGGCACGTCCTCGTGGACGGCCTCCATGCCCCAGTGGTTGCCCTTGCCCGGGGCGTCGGTGGCGCGGGCCAGCGGGGAGCCCATCATCACGGCGTCGGCGCCGCAGGCCACGGCCTTCGGGATGTCGCCGGACCAGCCCACGCCGCCGTCGGCGATGACGTGGACGTAGCGGCCGCCGGACTCGTCCATGTAGTCGCGGCGGGCCGCGGCCACGTCGGCGACGGCGGTGGCCATCGGGACCTGGATGCCGAGCACGTTGCGCGTGGTGTGCGCCGCGCCGCCGCCGAAGCCGACGAGGACGCCCGCGGCGCCGGTGCGCATCAGGTGCAGGGCCGCCGTGTAGGTGGCGCAGCCGCCGACGATGACCGGGACGTCGAGCTCGTAGATGAACTGCTTGAGGTTCAGCGGCTCGGCGGCGCCGGAGACGTGCTCGGCGGAGACGGTGGTGCCGCGGATCACGAAGATGTCCACGCCCGCGTCGACGACGGCCTTGGAGAACTCGGCGGTGCGCTGCGGGGAGAGCGCGGCGGCGGTGACGACACCGGAGTCGCGCACCTCCTTGATCCGCTGCCGGATCAGGTCGGCCTGGATCGGCGCGGCGTAGATCTCCTGGAGACGGCGGGTCGCGGCCGCCTCGTCCAGCTCCGCGATCTCGTCGAGCAGCGGCTGCGGGTCCTCGTAGCGGGTCCACAGGCCTTCGAGGTTGAGCACGCCGAGGCCGCCGAGCTCGCCGATGCGGATCGCGGTCTGCGGGGAGACCACCGAGTCCATGGGGGCGGCCAGGAAGGGGAGCTCGAAGCGGTACGCGTCGATCTGCCAGGCGATCGAGACCTCCTTCGGGTCCCGCGTACGCCGGCTGGGGACGATGGCGATGTCGTCGAAGGCGTACGCCCGGCGGCCGCGCTTGCCGCGCCCGATCTCGATCTCAGTCACGTGTGGTGGCCTTTCCTCTGGGTCTGCCCGTCCAGTATCCCCGAACGGCGGGGGGCCGCGTTCCGGTGACCGCTGTACGGACGACCGCGGACGGCCCCGGGCACGCCCGAGGGGGCGGGCCCGGCCGGGCCCGCCCCCTCGGGCGATCGTCGTGCTCAGCCCTTGCGGCTGTAGTTCGGTGCTTCCACCGTCATCTGGATGTCGTGCGGGTGGCTCTCCTTGAGGCCCGCCGAGGTGATCCGGACGAAGCGGCCCCGGTCCTGGAGCTCGGGGACGGTGCGGCCGCCGACGTAGAACATCGACTGGCGCAGGCCGCCGACCAGCTGGTGGACGACCGCGGAGAGCGGGCCGCGGTAGGGCACCTGGCCCTCGATGCCCTCGGGGATGAGCTTGTCGTCGCCGCCCACGCCCTCCTGGAAGTAGCGGTCCTTGGAGAAGGACTTGCGGTCGCCGCGGGACTGCATCGCGCCGAGCGAGCCCATGCCGCGGTACGACTTGAACTGCTTGCCGTTGATGAAGAGCAGCTCGCCCGGGGACTCCTCGCAGCCCGCGAGCAGCGAGCCGAGCATCACCGTGTCGGCGCCCGCGACGAGGGCCTTGGCGATGTCGCCGGAGTACTGGAGGCCGCCGTCGCCGATGACGGGGACGCCGGCGGCCTTGGCGGCGAGGGAGGCCTCGTAGATCGCGGTGACCTGCGGGACTCCGATGCCGGCGACGACGCGGGTGGTGCAGATGGAGCCCGGGCCGACGCCGACCTTGATGCCGTCGACGCCCGAGTCGATGAGCGCCTGGGCGCCGTCGCGGGTGGCGACGTTGCCGCCGATGACGTCGACGGGGGCGTTCGACTTGATCTTGGCGACCATGTCGCCGACCAGGCGGGAGTGGCCGTGGGCGGTGTCGACGACGATGAAGTCGGCGCCCGCCTCGATCAGGGCCTGGGCGCGCTCGTACGCGTCGCCGGCGACGCCGACCGCGGCGCCGACCAGCAGGCGGCCGTCCTTGTCCTTGGCGGCGTTCGGGTACTTCTCGGCCTTGACGAAGTCCTTGACCGTGATGAGGCCCTTGAGGATGCCCGCCTCGTCGACGAGCGGAAGCTTCTCGATCTTGTGGCGGCGCAGCAGCTCCATGGCGTCCACGCCGGAGATGCCGACCTTGCCCGTGACCAGCGGCATCGGGGTCATGACCTCGCGCACCTGGCGGCTGCGGTCCGACTCGAAGGCCATGTCGCGGTTGGTGACGATGCCGAGCAGCTTGCCGGCCGGGTCGGTGACCGGGACGCCGGAGATGCGGAACTTGGCGCAGAGCTCGTCGGCCTCGCGCAGCGTCGCGTCCGGGTGCACCGTGATCGGGTCGGTGACCATGCCGGACTCGGAGCGCTTGACCAGGTCTACCTGGTTGGCCTGGTCGGCGATCGACAGGTTGCGGTGCAGCACGCCGACGCCGCCCTGGCGGGCCATCGCGATGGCCATGCGGGACTCGGTGACCTTGTCCATGGCGGCGGACAGCAGCGGAACGTTCACCCGGACGTTGCGCGAGATGAGCGAAGAGGTGTCGATCTCGTCCGGAGCCATGTCCGACGCGCCCGGCAGCAGCAGCACGTCGTCGTAGGTCAGTCCGAGCGTGGCGAATTTGTCGGGTACTCCGTCGGCGGTCATGACACCTTCCAAATGGTCTTGCTCAGCGCGGATGTCCATGCTAACGGGATCCCGGGGCGTCTCATTCCACGACCAAGGTCAACCGCAATTTTCGTCGCTTCCTACGACAGAAAACGGCGCGAAAGGGAACCCGAGGCTCCGGCAGGGGTCACTGCTCGGCGAGCGCGCGGAGCCTGCTGAGGGCCCGGTGCTGGGCCACGCGCACCGCTCCCGGGGACATGCCGAGCATCTGCCCGGTCTCCTCCGCGGTCAGCCCGACGGCCACCCGCAGGACGAGCAGCTCGCGCTGGTTCTCCGGCAGGTTCGCGAGGAGCTTCTTGGCCCAGGCCGCGTCACTGCTGAGCAGCGCCCGCTCCTCGGGGCCGAGCGAGTCGTCCGGCCGCTCCGGCATCTCGTCGGAGGGCACGGCCGTGCTGCCGGGATGGCGCATGGCGGCCCGCTGGAGGTCGGCGACCTTGTGCGCGGCGATGGCGAAGACGAAGGCCTCGAAGGGCCTGCCGGTGTCCCGGTAGCGGGGCAGCGCCATCAGCACGGCGACGCAGACCTCCTGCGCGAGGTCCTCCACGAAGTGACGGGCATCACCGGGGAGCCGCGACAGCCGGGTGCGGCAGTAGCGCAGGGCGAGGGGGTGCACGAAGGCCAGGAGATCGTGCGTGGCCTGCTCGTCCCCCTCGACGGCACGGCGTACGAGCGCGCCGACGGCCCCGGCGTTGCCGCCTTTGGCGGCGCCGGTGGGGCCTGTGGCCGCGGGTGACCCCAGGGCCTCGTCGTCGCGCATCAATCCATGGTGCCTTGGCGCGGGAGCGTTCGCGGCATCGCGGTCCGTGTTGTGCATCGAAGCGTTATGAGCGGGTGCGCCGGAACTCATCATTTGCGCCCTCCCCTCCGCTCGGCCCGAATCGTCGTCCCGCGGGACTCGACCTCTCCAAGAATGCGGCACACCTTCAAGGATGCGGCATCGCGCCCGAAGCGACACGTCCCCCGGATTGTGCCCCGCCAATCCCCGGCGTGACACCGGGTGCGGCGGGACTTTCCGCGGCTTCCGTCCCGGCGGCGCCGGCGGACGCCTGCCGCCCCGTCCGCCGCGGGCGGACGGGACCGCGGCCGCCGCCGGCCGCCGGTACCGCGTCAGCGGACGAGACCCCAGCGGAAGCCGAGTGCCACGGCGTGCGCCCGGTCCGAGGCGCCGAGCTTCTTGAACAGCCTGCGGGCATGCGTCTTGACCGTGTCCTCGGAGAGGAAGAGCTCGCGCCCGATCTCCGCGTTGGACCGGCCGTGGCTCATGCCCTCCAGCACCTGGATCTCGCGCGCGGTCAGGGTGGGGGCGGCCCCCATCTCGGCCGAGCGGAGCCGGCGCGGGGCCAGCCGCCAGGTGGGGTCGGCGAGCGCCTGGGTGACCGTGGCCCGCAACTCGGCGCGCGAGGCGTCCTTGTGCAGGTAGCCGCGGGCGCCGGCGGCGACCGCGAGGGCCACCCCGTCCAGGTCCTCGGCGACCGTCAGCATGATGATGCGGGCGCCCGGGTCGGCGGACAGGAGTCGGCGGACCGTCTCGACACCGCCCAGGCCGGGCATCCGTACATCCATCAGAATCAGGTCGGAGCGGTCGGCACCCCAGCGGCGGAGGACTTCCTCGCCGTTGGCAGCCGTCGTCACACGCTCGACGCCGGGCACGGTGGCAACCGCGCGACGGAGCGCCTCTCGGGCAAGCGGGGAGTCGTCGCAGACGAGGACGGAAGTCATGACCGCCCTCCGCAGCTGCTGATGCGCGTCACCTTGAGCCTCCAGGCTGGTACGTATCGTCACCTGTGCGGTCGACGCCCTCGGACACCTGTCCGGGAACCTCTCGTTTCAACCGCACTCGCTCTCTCAACGATGGTCACTCGAAAGAGTTACGGGTCGGACGGACACCTTCGGCACTCTACGTGAGGAAGCGATCACCGCGCCGGAGGCGCGAGCCAACTGTCCTCCATCTGGAGCTATGCCCTATTTGGCGGCTTTCCTTCCGTTTGCCATGTGTCTGAGGCTAGGGTCCCAATGAGTCATATTTACATCTACTACGACAGTAGGTGTGGAGACATGGACCGTATCCGCGTAGTACCCGGCACCAAGAGGACTACCAATGGCAGATTTCTCCCGCCTCCCCGGACCGAACGCCGACCTCTGGGACTGGCAGCTGCTGGCCGCCTGCCGCGGGGTCGACAGCTCCCTCTTCTTCCACCCGGAAGGCGAGCGGGGCGCGGCCAGGAGTGCGCGCGAGGCCTCGGCTAAAGAGGTCTGCATGCGCTGCCCGGTGCGTTCGGAATGCGCCGCGCACGCACTCGCCGTCCGAGAGCCCTACGGGGTGTGGGGAGGGCTCACCGAGGACGAACGCGAGGAGCTGATGGGCCGCGCACGGCACCGGCTGATCCCCGCCTCCAGCACGATCGGCCCAGTCCCGCCGCACTGACGGCCGGCCCGCCCGAAGCGCACACCCACCCGGAAAGACATCCGAAGGAACGTTCCCTCACATCCGCGCGCGATCCCGAGCGCGCCGCCGTGACCCAGGTCCGGGCCGTCACCCGTCCGGCCGTACGCCCCGTACGGTCAGCGGGCGGCGGCCCGCACCAGCTCGCCGAGGGTCGCCGCCACCGCCGGTACGCGCGCCAGGTCCGGCAGGGTCAGCGCCACGACCTCCCGCTCCACGGCCGGCTCCACGGCCAGGATGCTCACGCCCTTCGCGCGCACGGACTCCACCGCCAGCTCCGGCAGCACCGCCACCCCCAGCCCCGCCCCGACCAGCCCGACCACTGCGGGGTAGTCGTCGGTGGCGAAGTCGATCCGCGGGGTGAAGCCCGCGCCCTCGCACACCTCCACCAGGTGGCGGCGGCAGCGCGGACAGCCCGCGATCCACGGCTCGTCCGCCAGCTCGGCCATGCCCGCCCGCGCGGCGCCCGCCAGCCGGTGGCCCTCGGGAACCAGCCCGACGAGCCGGTCGGTCAGCAGCGGGGTGACCACCAGGTCCTCCCACTCGGCCACGGTCGACGCCCCGGCGTAGCGGAAGGCCAGCGCCACGTCGCAGTCGCCCTCGCGCAGCATCTCCACGGACCGCGGCGGCTCCGCCTCGACCAGCGAGATACGGGTACCCGGGTGCGCGGCGCGCATCGCCGCGAGCGCGGTGGGAACCAGCGTGGAGCTGCCGCTCGGGAAGGAGACGAGCCGGACCCGGCCGGCCCGCAGCCCGGCGATGGCCGCGACCTCCTCCTCGGCGGCCGTCAGTCCGGCCAGGATGCCGGCGGCGTGCCGCACCAGGGCCTCACCGGCCTGGGTCAGCCGCATCTCGCGGCCGGTGCGCACCAGCAGCGGGGTCCCGGCCGACTGCTCCAGGGCCTTCATCTGCTGGGAGACGGCGGGCTGGGTGCAGCCGAGCTCGCGGGCGGCGGCGGAGAAGGAACCGGTCCCGGCGACAGCGCGCAGGATCCGGAGGTGGCGTGCCTCGATCACCCTCCGAGCATAAGACCGGCTTTGACCGCGACGCCAATCCCCCAGCCGCCGCTTTGGGAAGGGGACCCGAGGAAGCCGGGCCGCGCGACCGCGCCGCGGGGTCCGGGTATCACGGGATCGCACGCATGTGCCCGCGGAAGCACGCGCGTCGGCGCGGGCGGCTATTTTGCGCACATGACGACTGCGCTGATCACAGGATCCACGGCGGGCATCGGCGCCGCCTTCGCCCGGCGGCTCGCCTCCCAGGGCCACAACCTCGTACTGGTGGCCCGCGACACCGAGCGGCTCGCCGAACAGGCCACCGAGCTGCACGACCGGCACGGCATCGAGGCGGAGGTACTGGCCGCCGACCTCTCCACCGAGGAGGGCATCAAGGCCGTCGAGACCCGCCTCGGCGACCGTACGCACCCGGTGGACCTGCTCGTCAACAACGCGGGCTTCGGCAACAAGGGCCGCTACCTCGAAGTCTCCATGGCCGACGAGCTGACCATGCTGAAGGTGCACATCGAGGCGGTGCTGCGGCTGACCTCGGCGGCGACGGAGTCGATGCGCTCGCGCGGCCGCGGCGGGGTCGTCAACGTGGCCTCCGTGGCCGCCTTCGTACCGCGCGGCACCTACGGCGCCAGCAAGGCCTGGGTCGTGCAGTTCACCCAGGGCGCGGCGCGGGACCTCGGCGGGTCCGGGGTGCGCCTTATGGCCCTGTGCCCCGGCTTCGTGCGGACCGAGTTCCACGAGCGGGCGGGCATGGGCACGGACAACATCCCGGGCTGGCTGTGGCTCGACGCGGACAAGCTGGTGGCCGCGGCACTGGCCGACCTGGCGCGCGGCAAGACCGTGTCGATCCCGGACCCGCGCTACAAGGCGTTGATGGGCGTGGTGAAGCTGACGCCGCGCGGTCTGCTCGGCGGGATGTCCTCCCGTACGGGCCGCAAGTACGGGCCCCAGTGACCCGCCGATAGACCGGGCTGAACGGGTGAATCCTCCCTAAACTGGACATGTCCCACCCAGCACGGGAGCCCACCATGACATTCGTACAACTGGTTGATTACAGGACCCACCAGCCCGAGGCGATGAACGACCTGCTGGACAAGTACGTCGCCCAGAGCCGGGGCAAGCGCACGGTCACCCACAGCATCGTGGCCAAGGACCGCGAACAAACGGACCACTACGTGAACTTCGTCGAGTTCCCGTCGTACGAGGAGGCCATGAAGAACTCCGACCTCCCCGAGACGGACCGGATGTTCCACGAGATGGTGTCGCTGTGCGACGGCATGCCGACGTTCACCAACCTCGACGCGGTCCGTGACGAGCACCTCAACACCCTGCTGGCGAACCGGATGTACGACGACATCTCGATGAAGGGCGACATGTCCGCCATCGAGGAGGTCTTCGCCCCGGACTACCACGACCACGACATCTCCAACCCCGAGGACAAGCACGGCCACGCCGCGATCCGCGAGGACGTCGAGATGTGGCGCGCCGCCTTCGACTTCACCTTCACCCGTGACGCCCAGATGGCGCAGGACGACTACGTCACCACGCTGTGGACCTGGACCGGCACGCACAAGGGCGAGTTCATGGGCGTCGCCCCCACCGGCAAGACCTGCACGATGACCGGCACCACGGTCTTCCGATGTCAGGACGGCATGATCAAGGAAGGCTGGTGGCACTACGACGCCATGGCCGTGATGCGGCAGCTGGGCGTCATGGAGTGACGGCCGCCCGGGCGGCCCCGGCAGACGGGAAGGCCCCCGTCCCACCGTTCACACGGTGGGACGGGGGCCTTCTCGTCGAAGCGCGCGGACGCGTCAGTGGCTGTGGCCGTGACCGTGGCCGTGGCCGGCGTCGGCCTCTTCCTCGGCCGGCTTCTCGACGACCAGGGTCTCGGTCGTGAGCAGCAGGGAGGCGATGGAGGCGGCGTTCTCCAGGGCGGAGCGGGTGACCTTGACCGGGTCGATGACGCCGGCCTTGACCAGGTCGCCGTACTCGCCGGTGGCGGCGTTGAAGCCCTGGCCCTTGTCGAGCTCGGAGACCTTCGAGGTGATGACGTAGCCCTCGAGGCCGGCGTTCTCGGCGATCCAGCGCAGCGGCTCGACGGCGGCGCGGCGGACCACGGAGACGCCGGTGCCCTCGTCGCCGGTCAGGCCGAGGTTGCCCTCCAGGACCTTGACGGCGTGGACGAGCGCGGAGCCACCGCCGGAGACGATGCCCTCCTCGACCGCGGCGCGGGTCGCGGAGATGGCGTCCTCGAGGCGGTGCTTCTTCTCCTTGAGCTCCACCTCGGTGGCGGCGCCGACCTTGATGACGCAGACGCCGCCGGCGAGCTTCGCCAGGCGCTCCTGCAGCTTCTCGCGGTCCCAGTCGGAGTCCGTGGACTCGATCTCGGCCTTGATCTGGTTGACGCGACCGGCGACTTCCTCGTGGCTGCCGCCACCGTCGACGATGGTCGTGTCGTCCTTGGAGATGGTCACGCGGCGCGCGGAACCGAGGACGTCCAGACCGGCCTGGTCGAGCTTGAGGCCGACCTCCTCGGCGATGACGGTGGCACCGGTGAGGGTGGCCATGTCCTGGAGCATCGCCTTGCGACGGTCACCGAAGCCGGGGGCCTTGACGGCCACCGCGTTGAAGGTGCCGCGGATCTTGTTGACGACGAGGGTGGAGAGGGCCTCGCCCTCGACGTCCTCGGCGATGATCAGCAGCGGCTTGGAGCCACCCGCCTGGATGACCTTCTCCAGCAGCGGCAGGAGGTCCTGGATGGAGGAGATCTTGCCCTGGTTGATCAGGATGTACGGGTCGTCGAGGACGGCCTCCATACGCTCCTGGTCGGTGACCATGTAGGGGGACAGGTAGCCCTTGTCGAAGGCCATGCCCTCGGTGAACTCCAGCTCCAGGCCGAAGGCGTTGGACTCCTCGACGGTGATGACACCGTCCTTGCCGACCTTGTCCATCGCCTCGGCGATGAGCTCGCCGACCTGCGAGTCCTGCGCGGAGAGCGCGGCCACGGCGGCGATGTCGGACTTGTCCTCGATCGGGCGGGCGGTCGCGAGGAGCTCCTCGGACACGGCCTTGACCGCGGCGTCGATGCCCTTCTTCAGGGCGGCCGGGGAAGCGCCGGCGGCGACGTTGCGCAGACCCTCGCGGACGAGCGCCTGGGCCAGCACGGTGGCGGTGGTGGTGCCGTCACCCGCGATGTCGTTGGTCTTGGTCGCCACCTCCTTCACGAGCTGCGCGCCCAGGTTCTCGTACGGGTCGTCCAGCTCGACCTCGCGGGCGATGGTGACACCGTCGTTGGTGATGGTGGGGGCGCCGAACTTCTTGTCGATGACGACGTTGCGGCCCTTGGGGCCGATCGTCACCTTGACCGTGTCGGCAAGCTTGTTGACGCCGCGCTCGAGGGCGCGACGGGCGTCCTCGTCGAACTTGAGAATCTTCGGCATGGGAGCGGTTCAGCCCTCTCGTTGCGATCCCCGGCCGCTCACCGCGACCGCCTGGAACGAACTACGCCCCTCGCCGCCCGGCATCAGCAGGGGTGACCAGGGGCGCAGCTCAAAACAAAACTGAAGAAATGACTTACTTCTCGACGATCGCGAGCACGTCGCGGGCCGAGAGGACGAGGTACTCCTCGCCGCTGTACTTCACTTCGGTGCCGCCGTACTTGCTGTACAGCACGATGTCGCCGACGCTGACGTCCAGCGGGAGACGCTGGCCGTCCTCGAAGCGGCCCGGGCCGACCGCGAGGACGACGCCCTCCTGGGGCTTCTCCTTCGCGGTGTCCGGGATGACCAGGCCAGAGGCCGTGGTCTGCTCGGCGTCGAGCGGCTGGACCACGATGCGGTCCTCAAGCGGCTTGATGGCAACCTTGGAGCTGGTGGTCGTCACGATCCGACCTCCCCCTTCGGAGATCCGGGGTTAACTGTCTGAGGTGGCGACCAGGTCGATCCGTCGTCGCGGGTGCCGGATCTGCCTGTCGCTGTGTTGGCACTCACCGGGGGCGAGTGCCAGACGCGAGACTATTCCGGTGATTAGCACTCGGTCAAGCGGAGTGCCAACACGGTCCGCTGGTTCCACGTATTCCGGCCGCCGAACCCCCCGTTCGGCCGAACCCCGACCCGATGGGCAGCCCCCCGCCGGGCGCCGGGGCCGGAGCAGCCCCTGCCCGGTATGTGAGGCTTGGGGCGTGCGCATCCTCGTGGTCGAAGACGAAGAGAACCTGGCCGAATCCCTCCGCCAGGGCCTGTCCGCCGAGGGCCACCGCGTCGAGGTCGCCCGCGACGGCCACCGGGGCCTCGAACTGGCCCTCACCGGCGGCCCGTACGACGTCGTCCTCCTCGACCTGATGCTCCCCGGCCCCGGCGGCGCCGAGATATGCGCCCGGATGCGGGCCCACGGCGACCCCACCGCCGTCCTGGTGCTGACCGCCCGGGACGGCGAGCAGGACGAGGCCGAGGGGCTCGACGCCGGCGCCGACGACTACCTCACCAAGCCCTTCTCCTTCCTGGTGCTGGCCGCCCGCCTGCGCGCCCTCGCCCGCCGCGCCGCCGCCCCCGAACCCACCGCGCTCCGGGCCGGGGACCTCTTCCTCGACCCGCCGGACCGCCGCTGCCGCCGCGGGAGCCACGACATCGAACTCACCGCCCGGGAGATCGGCGTCCTCGCCTGCCTGATGCGCCGCCCCGGCCGGGCCGTCGCCAAGCAGGACGTCCTCGACGAGGTCTGGGACGCCCCGCACGGCATCGACCCGAACATCGTCGAGGTCTACGTCTCCTCGCTGCGCAAGAAGATCGACGCCCCCTTCGGCCGCCGCTCCATCCTCACCGTCCACGGAACCGGCTACCGCATGGCGCCCGACGGTGGGTAGGCCACGGCCTGCCGGCCGGCGCGGGCCGCGCGGCCCGCGCGTCGGCAACCTCCGCGCGCGGACCGCCCTCGCCGCCGCCCTCGCGATGGCCGCGGTCCTCACCACCGGCGGACTGTGGCTCTACAGCCTCATGCGCACCAACCTCCTCGACAACACCACCGGCCGCACCGAGCTCGCCGCGCGCAAGGTCGCCGCCCAGCTCGACACCCGGACCCTCCCGCCCGGCGGCCGGCTGCCCGCGCCCGACGGCGGGGTCGACCTGGTCCTCGTACGGGACGCCCGCGGCCGCGACGTCGCCAGCACCGCCGCCGGAGCGCCCAAGGACCCCCCGCGCCTCGACGGGCTGCGCCCCGGCCCCGGCCAGGACTCCCGCTCGGCCGTACTGCCGCCCGCGCGTCCCGGCGCGCAACGCCGCCTGGTCGTCGCGGTCGAGGCCCCCGGCCCGCCGGACGCGCACGATCCGCACACCGTGTACGCGGTGACCGTGCTCGGCGACGTCGACGACGCCACCCGCGCCGTCGCCACCGGCTTCCTCGCCGGCGCTCCCCCGCTGACCGCCTTCGCCGCCGCCCTGGCCTGGTGGGCCACCGGCCGCGCGCTGCGGCCCGTCACCGCGATCCGCACCGGACTCGCCGCCGTCACCGCGAGCGAGCTGGACCGGCGCGTCCCCGACCCCGGCGGCGGCGACGAGATCGCCCAGCTGGCCCGGACCGTCAACGACACCCTCGACCGGCTGGAGCGCTCCGACGCCCGGCAGCGCCAGTTCACCGCCGACGCCTCCCACGAGCTGCGCAACCCGCTCGCCGCCGTCCGCTCCCGGCTGGAGGTGGCCCTCGCCATGCCGCGCCCCGACCAGGCGTCGGTCGCCGCCGCGCTGGCCGACACCGAGCGGCTCCAGCGGATCGCCGCCGACCTGCTGCTCCTGGCCCGCCTCGACGGCGGACCCGCGCCCCGCCCCGAGCCGGTGGACCTCGCGCTGCTGGCGGCGGAGGACGCGGCGCGGCGGCCCGCGCCCCGGGTGCCGCTGCGGGTGGAGGCGCCCGCGCCGGTGCCGGCGTACGGGGACCCGGCGCGGCTGGAACGGGCCCTGGCCAACCTGGTGGACAACGCCCTTCGGTACGCGGACGCCGGGGTCGTGGTGCGGGCCGCCGCGCGGGACGGGCGGGCGGTGCTGGAAGTGGCCGACGACGGCCCGGGGATCCCGGAGGCGGACCGCGACCGGGTCTTCGAGCGGTTCGTACGCCTCGACGCGGACCGGGGCCGGGCCAGCGGCGGGACCGGGCTGGGCCTGGCCATCGCCCGGGAGATCGCGCGGGCGCACGGGGGCGACGTACGCGCCCTCGGCACGCCGGGCGGGGGCGCGCGGCTGGAGCTGCACGTGCCGGCGGACGGCCCGCACCGCTGAGGGCGCCCCCTGCTCCGCTGCTCCCCTGCCGCCTCCTCAGGATTCCTTCAGCGCCGCTGCGCCAGGATCGAGCGGCATGAGCGCTGCACGGACACGGAGCAAGACCGGCCACCGCAGGCCCTCACGGCGCCGGAGGCTCGGGCGCACGCTGCTGATCACGGGCTGCGCGCTGACGGTGCTGGCGGGCGGCGGCGCCTGGTACGTCTACCGCGACCTCGCCTCCTCGATCGCCGGCTCCAAGGCCCTGGAAGGCGCCGAGAAGTCGGCGAACGGCGATGTGAACATCCTGCTCATGGGCCTGGACAGCAGGCGCGACCAGAACGGCGACCCGCTGCCCGAGGAGATCCTCGACCAGCTGCACGCGGGGAGTTCGGACATCGGCGGCTACAACGCGAACACCATGATCCTGCTGCACGTACCGGGCGACGGCGGCGAGGCGAAGGCGTTCTCCATACCGCGCGACGACTTCGTGGAGATCGCGGGGCGGGGGCCGGGCCACAAGGACAAGATCAAGAAGGCGTACGGGCTGGCGAAGGCCGCCAAGGAGGAGCAGCTGTCCCGGGGCGGCGTGAAGGACCGGCGCCGACTGGAGCGCGAGGGGCGCGAGGCGGGGCGCAGGGCGCAGATCGACACGGTGCGGAACTTCCTGGGCGTCCCGGTCGATCACTTCGCCGAGCTGAACCTGGCAGGCTTCCACCACCTCGCGGACGCGCTGGGCGGCGTACCGGTGTGCCTGAAGAAGCCGGTGAAGGACAGCTACTCCGGCGCCGACTTCCCGGCGGGCCGACAGACCCTGAACGGCAGGCAGTCCCTGGCCTTCGTACGGCAGCGGCACGGTCTGACGATGGGCGACCTGGACCGGACGAAGCGGCAGCAGGCCTTCCTCGCGGGTGCGACGCAGAAGCTGAACTCCGCCGGGACCTTCACGGATCCGGTGAAACTGCTCAAGCTGATCGACACGGCGAAAGAGGACGTCGTGACGGACGCGGGATGGGACCTGCTGTCCTTCGTGAAGCAGGCGAAGAACCTGTCCGGGGGCAAAGTGCGGTTCACGACACTCCCCGTCGAGGGCTTCGGAAGGAACCATGGGGAGGACATCAACGTCGTAGATGATATGAAGATAAAGCGCCTCATTGCCGAGCAGATCGGTCCCCGGTCGACCACTGCGACGACCCCGGGTGCGCCGGACGCCGCGCCGTCCTCTTCTCCCGCTTCTCCCTCTTCTTCCCCCGCGTCGCCCCCGTCACCCGCCCCGCCCCCGCCACAGCCGGAGGACGGCGCCATCGACGGCGGCGGTATCCCGTGCGTGGACTGAGGCCCCTGACGGTGGCGGGCGCCCGCCGCCGCACCGAAGCGCTGCTGCTCGTCCTGGTCACCGGCATCGCCGTCTTCGGCCACGTCAGCGCCGGGCTGGCCATGAACGGCGAGCTGCCGCAGCACCTCACCAGCTTCGCCATCAGCATGACGCTGCTGTCACTGGTGGGACACCTCGGCATCCGCCGGTTCGCGGCGTACGCGGACCCACTGATCTTCCCGCTCGCGATGCTGCTGACCGGGCTCGGACTGGTGCTCATCCACCGGCTCGACCAGGGCTACATCGAGCGGTGGGACTCCGTGGCCAACGCGCCGGACCAGCTGATGTGGACGGTGGTCGGGGTCGCCGCCTGCATCCTGGTGGTGGCCCTGCTGCGCGACCACCGGCTGCTCCAGCGCTTCATCTACATCACGATGGCCGTCGCGCTGGTGCTGCTGATCGCCCCGGCGTTCTTCGGCGCGGACACGTACGGCGCCAAGCGCTGGATCATCCTCTTCGGCTTCTCGCTCCAGCCCGGCGAGTTCGTGAAGATCATGATCGCGATCTTCTTCGCCGGGTACCTGGTCATCCACCGCGACTCCCTGGCCCTGACCGGCCGCAAGTTCCTGGGCATGCGGCTGCCGCCGATGCGCCAGCTCGGGCCGATCATCACCGTGTGGATCCTGTCGCTGCTCGTCCTGGTCTTCGAGCGCGACCTCGGCACCTCGCTGATCTTCTTCGGCGTCTTCGTGGTGATGCTGTACGTGGCCACCGAGCGCACCAGCTGGATCGTGTGCGGCCTGCTGATGGCGGCCGTGGGTGCCTTCGTCGTGGGCTCGACGGAACCCCACGTCAAGGCACGCGTCGCCGCCTGGCTGAACCCCCTGGCGATCTACTCGCAGAACCGGCCGGAGGGCCTGAACTCGGAGCAGTCGGCCCAGGCGCTGTTCAGCTTCGGCACCGGCGGCGTCTCCGGCACCGGCCTGGGGATGGGACACCCGGAGCTGATCAAGTTCGCGGGCCGCAGCGACTTCATCCTGACGACGGTGGGCGAGGAACTCGGCCTGGCCGGGGTCATGGCCGTACTGATCATCTACGCCCTGCTCGTGCAGCGGGGCCTGCGCATGGCGCTGGCCGCGCGGGACCCGTTCGGCAAGCTGCTGGCGGTGGGCCTGGCGGCGGCACTGGCGCTCCAGGTCTTCGTGGTCGCCGGCGGAGTGACGGGCCTGATCCCCCTGACCGGCAAGGCCCTGCCCTTCCTGGCGAAGGGCGGCTCGTCCCTGCTGGCCAACTGGATCATGATCGCCCTGCTCCTGCGCATTAGCGACAGCGCGGAACGCCAACGCGAAGCCGACGCAAGGGGCCCGGCGGAAACGACGATCACCCCGGTGGTGGCGGGGGCCGGAGCGGGGGCACGCTGAGGACGGGATCCCCTCGGGCGGTGTCAGAGCCGGTTTGGGGGTTTCCCGTCAGTCCCATCGTCCTTCCGTGTCGTGCCGGTCCCTCAAGGGCGCTCACTGCGTTCGCGTCGCTTCGCGATGGCCTTCGGCCACCCTTGACCGACCGACCCGCCCCGGAAAGCCGAAAGACTGCCGGGAAACCCCCAAAAGAACGGTCACCGGGCAGGAGGAGACGAGCAGGTCCATCAGCGATGAGACGACGGGGCCAGGGCTCGCCCTGCCGGGCATCCGAGCCCTCAACAGTCGCCATTCCGGACCAGGGGCGCGACTACCCGCCCGAAAGGTCGATCAGAGCGGCCCACGGGCCCCAAAGGCGCACCAGATCGCTACGCGCTCCTGTCGTCTCAGCGTCCGACGACCGTCCGATGCTGATACCCGCACCAGAGGACGAACAGAGCAGCCGAGGGAGCCGTCGGGCGCGACCGATCGCTACGCGCTCCTCTGATCTCAGCGACTGACGGCCGTCCGGGGCTGACGGGGACAACAAGCGGCTAGTGGCCGTGAGGGCTGCGCATGTCCACGAAGCGGATCTCCAGATCGGTGGCCAGGTAGTCCATCCGACGCTCCCAGAAGTCCTGCAAGTGCGGGAGCGCCAGGTGGGCGTCCAGGTCGGCCTGGCTGCGCCATGCCTCGTAGAAGACGAAGACGCCCGGCTCGTCACGGTCCTCGTGGAAGTGGTACTCAAGGCAACCGGGTTCCTGCCGGGTCGGCTCGACGAAGGAGAGCAGGAGCTCCTTGAGTTCTTGGGCACGTTCGGGCTTGGGGCGGGCGACGCCAATGAGAGTGACGAGCTGGTCCATCAGGTTTCTCCCCCACAGATAGGTACGAGCAACTTCGTACCTATCGGACGCTAGCAGTCGCCAGAGGTAAGATCCAATCCATACCTGAGGGAGGTCGTCACCATGCCCGACGACGAGGGTCATCCGGCCGTCGAGGAGATCGAGCTCGGCAGAGTGCTGTCCGCGCTCGCCGACCCCCTGCGCCGCCGCGTGGTGCGCGAGCTGGCCGTCGCCCCTGACGGCACGGCGCGCACCTGCGCCTCGTTCTCGCTTCCGGTTTCCAAGGCGACGGTCACCCACCACTTCCGCACCCTGAGGGAGGCCGGCCTGATCCGCCAGGTCGACCGGGGCAACAGCCGAATGGCGGGCCTGCGTCGAGCCGACATCGAGGCCCGCTTTCCCGGACTCCTCGCCATCCTGACGGCCGAGCCGACCGGCGATGACCGCGTAGCGGTCTGATGTCCTCCTCCGCCCCTGGCTGCCGATATCAGCCACAGGCGGTCGCCGGACGCCAAGCCGGGCGAAGCGCGTAGCGATCCGATGCGCCCAACGGCTCCCCAGGCTGCTCCGTTCGTCCTCTGGTGCGGGTATCAGCCACGGGCGGTCGCCGGACGCCGAGACGACAGGAGCGCGTAGCGATCTGCTGCGCTTGGGCGGTCTGCTGGGGGCTCCGATGAACCTCTCGTGCGGGTAGCCGCGCCCCCGGCCCGGAAGCTGGACTCTTGAGGGCCCGGATGCCCGGCCGGCCAAGGCCCCGGCCCCTCGCCTCATCGCTGACGAGGCCGCTCCCCTCCTTCCTGCCCCGTGACCGTTCCTTTGGGGGCTTCCCGGCAGTCTTTCGGCTTTCCGGGGCGGGACGGGCTGTCAAGGGTCGCCGAAGGCGATCACGAAGTGACGCGACCGAAGGGAGCGCCCTTGACAGGCCGGCCCGACACGGAAGGACGATGGGACTGACGGGAAACCCCCAAACCAGCCCTGACACCGCCCAGCCGAAACCCCGCCCCCCGCCACCCCCGAAGCCCCACCACCCCCGCCACCTGGGGAAACGTGATTGCGGCCGGTTGCCGCCCCGGGGGATACTCCGTCGCCGTCGCTGGGATCGTTCAGGTCATTCCGTCACTCGGGGGCTCCAACCGTGGAAGTCGCACGCTTCATCGTCATCGCGCGCCGAGCAGTTCGCCGGGTTCCACTCCACCCTGGCCCGGGTGCCGCGGGAGAGCGCGCGCGGCCGAGCTGAACCCGGACGATCCGACCCCCTACGTCAACGAGATGTGGGCTGCGCTGGGCCTCGGCTACTCCCGGGAGACGATGGACCTGATCTGGAAGCAGATCACCGATCGCGACCCGTACCACTACGCCGCGCACTACGCCGCGCTCCAGTACTGGTGCGCGAAGTGGCACGGCTCCGAGGAACGCGCCGTGGCTTTCGCCCGGGAAGCCGCGGCCGGTGCGCCGGCCGGGAGTCTGCTCGCCGCCATGCCCCTGATCGCCTGGTACGAGCACCGTGACCGGAAGGACCGTGGCGCCGACTACCGCACGCCCCACCTGGTCTCCCTGGTGGACGCCGCCCTGGCCGATGTCGCCGCGGCCGCGCCGGACCACCCGAACACCGCCGAGGTGCGCCATCTGCTGGCCTGGTTCCTGACCCGTCAGAAGCGGTACGACCTGGCGCCGGCGCAGTTCCGCCTCGTCGACGGGTACGTGGACGCGCTCCCGTGGAGGTACTGGACCGACCCGGCGGCGGTGTACTGCGAGTGGCGCGACCGCGCGGTGCGCCGGGCCCGTCGACGCTGAGGCGTTCACCCTCCGGTGCCCGTGCGGGCTCCGTACTTGCCTCCCCGGGACGCCATCTCCTTGATCACGGCGGCGGTGCGCCCGGTGAGGCAGGTGCGCCGGAGGGTGTCGTCGGAGCGGGTGAACTGGGCCACCGCGCCCTTGCGGCCGAGCGTGACGGCCCGGGCCACGTACCGCGGTGCGTACGGTTCGGGCTCGCGGCCGCCGATCAGGCGGACCAGGGTGTCGGCGGCGTGGGCGGCCTGCGGGCCGGCGAGGGCGCAGGCGAAGCGGGCGCCGGGCACCGCCGCGCAGTCGCCCACGACGAAGATCCGTCCGTCGTCGACGCTGCGCAGGCACTCGTCCACCAGCGCCCGCCCCCGCGCGTCGACCGTGAGGCCGCTGCGCGCGGCCAGGTCGGGCACGTCCGACACGATGGCCCACAGGGTCAGGTCGGAGGCGGCCGCCGCCCCGGAGCGGAGGTGCACGACGCCGGCGGCGGCCTCCGTGACCGTGTCGTCCAGGACGTCGACCCCCAGCCGCTCCAGTCCGGCGCGGGCCTTGGCCCGCGCCCGGTCGGAGAACCCGTCCGCGACCGACGGCCCGATGATCCGCACCCGCAGGTCCGGCCTGGCCTCGGCGACCTCGGCCGCCGTCTCGATGCCCGTCGCGCCACCCCCGACCACCGTGACCGTGCTGTGCGCGGACAGGGCGGCGAGCGCCGCGCGGGCCCGTTCCGCGCCTTCCCAGGTGCCGACGGGGACCGTTCCCGCCATGGCCCGGACCGTGCTGCCGACGGCCAGGAAGGCGTGGTCGAAGTCGAGGGACTCCCCGCCCTCGAGGGTGACGTGGCCGTCGCCCACCTTCTCCACGGTGGCGACCCGGGTGGTGATCCCCGGGCGCAGCATCGACGCGAGGGGCGTCGCCACGGCGGCGGTCCCGGCGACCTGCTGGTGGAGCCGTACGCGTTCCACGAAATCGGGGCGCGGATTGACCACCGTGATCTCGGCGGTCTTGACCTTCTTGGCGATCCGGTTCGCCGCGAGCATCCCCGCGTAGCCGGCGCCCACCACCACGACCTTCATGTCTTCCTCCTCGTCGACGCGACTGGTCGCACATGGGATGCCGGCCGGCCGGCGCCCGTGACAGGGGCCGGGTGTGTCGCGCGTCACAGGAGGCGGGGCGGGGTGGCCTGTCACAAAGCGGCGGGGTCCGGCGTCCTATGCGCGACACGGTCATGAACGAAGGAAGAGGAGACCGGAGCATGAGCGAGGACGGCCGTACCGACCCCGCCACCGAGGCGTTCGTCAGGCATCGCAGGCTGCTGTTCACCGTCGCGTACGAGATGCTCGGCTCGGCCGTGGACGCGGAGGACGTCCTCCAGGAGACCTGGCTGCGCTGGGCGGGGGTCGCCCTCGAAACGGTGCGGGAGCCGCGTGCGTACCTGGTCCGGATCGCGACCCGGCAGGCGCTCGGCCGGCTGCGCACGCTGAGCCGCCGCAAGGAGTCCTACGTGGGCCCCTGGCTGCCCGAACCGCTGCTCACCGCGCCGGACGTGGCCGAGGACGTGGAACTGGCCGACAGCGTCTCGATGGCGATGATGCTGGTCCTGGAGACGCTCGCGCCGACCGAGCGGGCGGTGTTCGTCCTGCGCGAGGTGTTCGACCTGGGGTACGAGGAGATCGCGGAGGCCGTGGAGAAGAGCCCGGCGGCGGTCCGCCAGATCGCCCACCGGGCGCGCTCCCACGTCGCCGCGCGCCGGCCGCGCGGCGCCGTCTCCGCGGCCGAGACCCGGGCCGCCCTCCAGGCCTTCCGGCGCGCGCTGGAGACGGGCGACCTCCAGGGCCTGCTCGACCTCCTCGCGCCGGACGTCGTCGCCCTGAGCGACGGCGGCGGCATCAAGCAGGCCATGCCGCGGCCGGTCGTGGGCGCGGAGAAGGTGGCCCGCCTGCTGGCCGCGGGCGTCGCCGCGTTCGGCCCGCTGATGACCGCGGAGCCGACCCGGGTCAACGGTCACCCGGCGCTCCTCATGCGGATCGACGGGGAGGTGGAGATGGTCGTGGCGATGCGGATCGACGAGGGCCTCGTCACCGGCCTCTACTCGGTCCGCAACCCGCAGAAGCTGACGCACATGGAGCACGAGACCCCCCTGGGCCGCTGACGGCCGGGGGGTGGGGGCGGGTGGGCGAACACCGGCCGCCCCCACCCCCTTGAGGGGGAGATGGCCCGCCCGCGCGGTGGAGCCGCGCCCCCTAGAGGTAGTCCTCCAGGCGGCCTATCCGGTAGCCCTGGTCCTGTATCCGCTGGAGCATCCGGGCCGTCATCTGGGTCTCCGTGGCGCCCTTGAGCTCCGACGGGCCGCGGAAGTGGGCCAGGATGATGTCGCCCGGCTTGAGGGCGGAGCCCTCCGCGTACTGGAAGTCGTTGATCTGCATCGACGCCCGCCACAGGACCACCGTCGGGGCCCCGCACTCGGCGGCGGCCTTGAGGGTGTCGTCGTTGTAGTTCCCGAACGGCGGGCGGAAGAGCGGGGGCCGCTTGCCGAAGCGCTTCTCCAGGTGGTCCTGCTGCCCGCATATCTCCTTCTTCTGCGCCGCGAAGGGCAGGGTGCGGAGGTTCGGGTGGGTCAGGGTGTGGTTGTTCACCGTGCTGCCGGAGCCGTTGTCGCGGAGCTTCTCGAAGTGGCCGTAGTCCGAGGAGGCGACGTTGTCCGTCAGGAACATGCTGATCGGCAGCTTCAGGTCGGCCGCCATCTTCAGGAACTCGGGGTCCTTCTCCGCACCGTCGTCGAAGGTCAGGAAGACGACCTTCTCCGTCGGCGCGACGGGTATTCGGTCCAGAACGGCCGCCTTGCCCGGGGCGGCCTTGGGGAGTTGGGGCTTCCGGTCCGGCTTGGGGGCGTACTGGACGGGGGTCTTCAGGCCCCACTTCCGGTACGCCTCGTCCCCCGCCGTACCGGCCTGCGCGGAGCTCGCCGCGGGGGCCGGTGCGGACGGGGAGGACGACGGGGCCGCGCTGTCCGGCGCGGTCTTGCGGCCCAGCCGTTCGATGGGATCCACGCTGTTACCGCATCCCGTCAGGGAGAGCGCGAGCGCGCCGGCCGTCAGCGTCCCGGCTACCAACCGGCGCGCGTACCTCACAAGTAGTCCTCCAGGCGGGCCACGGCGTATCCCTTGTCCGTGACGGTCTTCATGACATGACGGATCATGTCAGGCATCGTGCCCTTCCAGTCCTCCCGGCCCCGGAAGTGCGTGAGGATGATGTCACCGGGGTGGAGGTCGCGGTCCCATTCGCGGTAGTCCATCCGGTTCACGAACGCCTCGGCGTTCCACAGCGGAACGGCCTTGATGCCGCAGGACTTGGCTGCCTTCAGCGTGTCCTGGTTGTAGTTGCCGTACGGCGGGCGGAACAGCGAGGGCCGCTTGCCGAACTGCTTCTGGATGGTGTCCTGCTGGCCGCAGATCTCCTCGCGCTGCTGCTCGTACGAGAGGCCGGGCATGTAGCGGTGGTTGAGGGTGTGGTTGTTCAGGGTGACGCCCGCCGCCTGCATCTCCTTGAAGTAGGGGTAGTTCTCGCGCACGAGGTAGTCGCTGAGGAACGCCGTGTAGGGGATCTTCAGCTCGCTCATCATCCTGATGAACTCGGGGTCCTTCTCGGCCCCGTCGTCCACGGTCAGGAAGACGACCTTGTCCTCGGTCGGGATGGTGGTGAAGACCGGGGGCAGTTCGTCCTGGTCCTCGACCTCGAAGCCCTCGCGCGTGGTGATCTCGGGCTTCACCTTCGGCGCGGCCGGGGCCAGGAGCGGCGTCTTGGCCAGCCGCCACTTCTTCGCGGCGGCGATCCGGGCCTGCTGCGCGGCCTTGAGCCTCTCGGCGGAGTTGGCGAGCGCGCCGGCCGCGCCGCCCGCCTCCGCCCCCTGGCCGGGCTTGGCCTTGGCCGGCTTCTCGGGCTCCGTCGCCCCGCACCCCGTGCCCAGGGCGGCGACCAGCAGTGCGGCCAGGGCCACCCCGTACCGGCCGCGCGGGCGTCCCGCGAACCGGTGACCAAACTGCGAATTATTTCCCTTTTGTCGTACAAGCTGCATAGCAGCGGATCTTTCCACCGCGTGGCTCCGCGCCCCGGGCGACACCACGGCCGGACGCCCGCCTTCCACCGGCTGGCCCACAATGAACCGGTGACCCCCGAAGACTTCGCCGCGCTCCTCACCCCCGAGGGCCGCGCCCTCCTCGACTCCCTCCGCGACTACGACCCCGCCCGGGAACTGGCCGTGGCCACCCGGCTGCGCCGCGAGCACCCCGCCGGGCTGGTGTCGGCCGCATTGGGGCAGGCCCGGCTGAGGCAGCGGGCGGTGGCGAAGTTCGGGGCCGAGGACGCCTTCCGGATGTACTTCACCCCCGGCGGCGGGGAGATGGCCACCCGCGCGCCGGTGGCCGCGTACCGGGCGGAACGGCTCGACGGTCTGGGCGTACGGAGCGTCGCGGACCTGTGCTGCGGGATCGGCGGGGACGCGCTGGCGCTCGCCCGGCGCGGGATCCGGGTGCTGGCGGTGGACCTGGACCCGCTGACGGTGGCCGTCGCGCGGGCCAACGCCGAGGCACTGGGGCTGGCGGACCTGATCGAGGTCCGGGAGGCGGACGTGACCGCGGTGGACGTGTCGGCGTACGACGCCGTCTTCATCGACCCCGCGCGACGGGGCGGACGCGGGCGGATCTTCGACCCCGAGTCGTACTCGCCGCCGCTGTCGTGGGCGGTGGACGCGGCGCGTGCGGCGAAGTTCGCCGCCATCAAGATCGCGCCCGGTATCCCGCACGAGGCGGTGCCGGCGGAGGCGGAGGCCGAGTGGATCTCCGACCACGGGGACGTGAAGGAGGCCGTGCTGTGGTTCGGCACCGCCCCCGGCACGGTACGCGCCACCCTGCTCCCGGGGCCCCGCGCGCTGGAGACCGCCGAGCCGCTGCCGGACCCCGAGGCGGGGCCGGTCGGGCGCTGGCTCTACGAGCCCGACGGGGCGGTGATCCGGGCGCACCTCGTCGCGGAGGTGGCCGCGCAGCTGGACGGACGGCTCATCGACCCGACCATCGCGTACGTCACGGCCGACGAGCTGCGGGAGACGCCGTACGCGACGGCGTACGAGATCACGGACGTGTTGCCGTTCGGGCTGAAGAAGCTGAAGGCGCTGCTGCGGGAGCGGGGGGTCGGGATCCTGACGGTGAAGAAGCGGGGGTCCGCGATCGAGCCGGAGGAGCTGCGCAAGAAGGTGAAGCCGTCGGGGCCGAACTCGGCGACGGTCTTCCTGACGCGGGTGGCGGGGGCGCCGGCGATGCTGATCGGGCACCCTTCCCCCGGCCGGGGGTGACGGTGACCCGGTGCCGCGCCGCCGCGCGAGCGGCCCCGGGCTGCGCCCGGGCTGTCCGGTGGCTCCGCCCCCGGGCCCCCGCGCCTCAAACGCCGGCGGGGCTGGATCGTGCCGGCCGGCAGTGGATCGCCCCGCGGGGTGAGCGCCTCAAACGCCGGCGGGGACGGATGTGCCGGCGGGGCTGGTTTTCTGGGTCCAGCGGTAGTACGCCGTGGCTTTGGCCAGGCCCAGGAGGGCGGTGATCCACAGGATCATGCCGAATCCGGTGAAGTACGCCACCTCCCCGTACGTGTCCGTGCCCGGGCGCGCTCCGGACGCCGACGCGAAGGCCAGCCAGAGGCCGAAGCCGCCCAGGGCCAGGGAGGCCGTCAGCCACACCGCGCTGCGGGCCGGAGCGCGCAGGCGGGCGTCGGCCTCGGGGTCGCGGCCCGCCAGGACCCAGGCGCACAGCAGTTGCCGCACCCGCCGCTCCTGCCGGGCGCCCCGCGCGAAGCAGAGCCCGGCGCACAGCAGTACGGCGACTCCCGCCGCGGAGCAGGCGGCGCCGCCGAGCAGGCCGGGTGCGCCGCCCGCCGTGAAGGCCGTCACGGCCAGGCCGACCAGGGTCCAGCCCAGCGCGAAGGCCGCCGCGACGCCCCAGAGCGACAGCAGCCGCCCCAGCCCCAGGCTGCGCCGGCCCAGGTCCGCGAGGAAACGCGCGCGGTCGGCCCGTACGACGCCCTCGTCCAGCCACTCGCGCAGGTGCGCGGGCGGCGGCGGGGGCGGTAGCTCACGGGCGGCGAGTCTCGGCATGGGCATGACCCTAACTGCGGGCCTTCGAGCTTCGCCGCAGCACTCCTCGACCACCGCCCCGACCTGGGCCTCAGCCGGTGCCCGTGGTCTCCAGCGACTCGAAACGCCAGCGGTGCACCGCCCGGGTGATCAGGTCCGCGGCCGGCTCCGGCAGTTCGGGCAGCTCCGCCGCCAGGCCCTCGGGGGCCTCCCACCAGGTGATCACGAGCACCCGGTCCTGCGGGCCGCGCAGCACCTCGCGGCGCACCGGCTCCCGGGCGAGGACCTGCGCCCGGGCCCACTCCAGGAGTTCGTTGCCCCGGCCCTCGACGGCCCGGGCCTCCCACATCAGCGCGACGGTGCTCACGAGTAGAGGTTGTCCTTGCTGAGTTCGTGCACGTGGTCGTGGTCGTGGTCGTGCGAGTGACCGTGGTCGTGCGACGTGCCGGGGACGTGCGGGTCCGTCACCGGCAGCGAGGAGTCCGCCGACAGGTCCCAGTCGGAAGCCGGCCGGTTGCGCTTGACCATCTCCGCACCCAGCGCCGCCACCATCGCACCGTTGTCGGTGCACAGCTTCGGCCGCGGCACCCGCAGGATGATCCCCGCGTCGTCGCAGCGCTCCTGCGCGAGCGAGCGCAGCCGGGAGTTGGCCGCCACGCCGCCGCCGATCATCAGGTGGTCCACGCCCTCGTCCTTGCAGGCGCGGATCGCCTTGCGCGTCAGCACGTCCACCACGGCCTCCTGGAAGGACGCCGCCACGTCGCGCACCGGCACCTCCTCGCCCGCGTTGCGCTTGGCCTCGATCCAGCGGGCCACGGCCGTCTTCAGGCCGGAGAAGGAGAAGTCGTACGCCGCGTCGCGCGGGCCCGTCAGGCCGCGCGGGAAGTTGATCGCCTTCGGGTCGCCCTCCTTCGCCAGCCGGTCGATGACCGGACCGCCGGGGAAGCCGAGCTGGAGCACGCGCGCGATCTTGTCGAAGGCCTCGCCCGCCGCGTCGTCGATGGTCGCGCCCAGCGGCCGTACGTCGCTGGTGATGTCCGGGGCCAGCAGCAGCGAGGAGTGCCCGCCGGAGACCAGCAGCGCCATGGTCGGCTCGGGCAGCGGCCCGTGCTCCAGCTGGTCGACGCAGATGTGGGAGGCGAGGTGGTTCACCCCGTACAGCGGCTTGCCGAGCGCGTACGCGTACGCCTTCGCCGCCGAGACGCCCACCAGCAGCGCCCCCGCGAGGCCGGGGCCGGCCGTGACGGCGATGCCGTCGAGGTCCCGGGCGCTGACCCCGGCTTCCTTCAGGGCTCGCTCGATGGTGGGGACCATCGCCTCCAGGTGGGCGCGGGAGGCCACTTCGGGCACGACGCCGCCGAAGCGGGCGTGCTCGTCGACGCTCGACGCGATCGCGTCGGCCAGCAGGGTGGTACCGCGGACGACGCCGACGCCGGTCTCGTCGCAGGAGGTCTCGATGCCGAGGACGAGCGGTTCGTCAGCCATTGCTCTCACTGCTCTCAGGGTTTTCGGTTCTGGTCTGTGCCGGGTCGGTCAGGCGCATCACGAGCGCGTCCACGTTCCCGGGCTGGTAGTAGCCGCGCCGGAAGCCGATCGGCTCGAAGCCGAACCGCTCGTAGAGCCGCTGGGCCCGGGTGTTGTCCACCCGTACCTCCAGCAGCACCTCGGCGCATTCGAAGGCGGTCGCGGCGCGCAGCAGGTCGGTGAGGAGCCGGGCGCCGAGGCCCGTTCCCCACTGGTCCTTGGCGGCCGCGATGGTCTGTACGTCGCCCAGGTCGCCGGCGGCGGCCAGTCCGGCGTAGCCGACGACGCGGCCGGTGTCCGGCTCTTCGGCGACGACGTAGCGGCGGGTGGCCTGCGGGCCGCGCGCGTGGGCGAGTTCGGACCAGAACATCCCGGCCGACCAGGCGTCGTCGGGGAACAGCTCGTTCTCCAGCTCCAGCACCGGTTCGATGTCCCACCAGCGCATCTCGCGGAGCACTGCGGTCGGGGCCGTCACTGCGGGGTGACCACCTTGTAGTTCTTGGGCACCTGCGCGTCGGGGCGGCGCAGGTAGAGCGGGGTCGGGGGCAGGAACGGCTCCCCCGCCGCGAGGCGTTCGGCGGCCAGGGCGGCCAGCGCCGCGGCCGACTGGTGCAGGGGGCCGCGCGCGTCCGGGAAGACGTCCGGGTACAGCGCGGCGCCCTGGCCGACGGCCGGGAGGCCGGCGACCCGTTCCGCGATGTCGGCCGGGCGGTCGACCGCGGGCTCGCCGACGCGGGTGCGCGGGTCCTCGTAGCGCGCCCAGTAGACCTCCTTGCGCCGCGCGTCGGTGGCGACGGTGAAGGGGCCCTCGATCCCGGCGGCGCCGGCGGCGTACGCGAGGCCGTCGAGGGTGCACAGGCCGTGCACCGGGACGCCGAGGACGGCGGCGAAGGTGGAGGCGGTGACGAGGCCGACGCGGAGCCCTGTGTAGGGACCGGGGCCGACGCCGACGACGATGCCGGTGACGGCTTCGAGCTTGACCCCGGCCTCGGCGAGGACCTGGTCCACGGAGGGCAGCAGGAGCTCCCCGTGGCGGCGGGCGTCGACCTGGTTCGACTCCGCGAGGACGGATTCCCCGTCGTGCAGGGCGACGGTGACGGCGGGCGTGGCGGTATCTACGGCGAGCAAGAGCACGCGAACAGCCTACGACTCCCCGCCCCCAGGGCCTTGCGGCCGGTCGGTGCGGGGCCCGGCTGCTACCTTTCGACCGGGTACACACGCGGGTCGCCCGAGAGTTCGACGGCCCGAGGCGCGGAGAGGTGGAGCAAGGTGGCACGCAGCAGCTCGGGAATCGTGGCCGGGCTCACCGTGGCGGCGCTCGCCGCGATCGGCTTCCTGGGCTACCAGGCCTCCGCGACCGCGCCGGCGGTTCCCCCCAAGGCGGGTCCGCAGGCCCCGGCCGCGCCCCAGGCGCAGGCCCCCGCGAAGCAGGACCCTGCGAAGCCCGCGGCGGTGCCGGCCGACTCCGGGACGGGTACGCGGGTCGTGTACTCGGTGTCCCAGAAGCGGGTGTGGCTGGTCGCCGAGGACGGCAAGGAGCCGCGGACCTTCACGGTGATGCCGAGCACGGTGCACCCGGTGCCGGGCAACTACGCCGTCACCTCGCGCGCGGGCACGGTCACCGGCACGGACGGGGTGCCGATCGAGCACGTCGTGCGGTTCGCCAGCACGGACGGGATCGCGATCGGCTTCAGCGCCCGCGTGGACGGTTCGATGCCGGAGCCGGACACCACGAAGAAGACCGGCGGCATCCGCATGGGGCGCGCGGACGGCGACGCGATCTGGGCCTTCGCGACGATCGGCGCGAAGGTGGTCGTCGTCGCCTGACGGCACTCCCCCGGCGATCCGCCAACGGCGCTCCCCGGGGCGTTCTCCGACCGGTGCCGCTCCCCGCGCCGCGCGTCGGCACTCGGCGTGATTCACCCGAACGTGGGTATCAGGCCGCTTCCGGCTCCGGGGTGGCCCGTTCCGCGTCGGTCTCGGGCGCGGCGCCCGGTTCGGGTTCGGCCTCGGCGCGCGCGGGCGGCGTGGACACCGCCGTGGCGGCCACGCCCGCCGCGAGCAGGGCCCGCATGGACACGACGGGCGCTCGCTCTGCTCCTGCTGCCGACATGGCTGCCTCCTGAGACCCGGGACGCCGTACTTAGGTACACCTAACCAGCGCTCGGTACCATGTCATCACGCGATCCTGCGCCAACGCAATGTTTTCCCGACGAGTTGTCGGTACGTTGTCGGAACAGTGACCGGAACGGTGTGCGGTGTCCGGAACCACGGCGTCCCGCGGGCTACCGGGCCGCCAGCCCCGCCAGCTCCGCGCCGGCCCAGCGGTCGCCGACGCCGCGCAGCGCGACCTCGCGCACGTCGTCCAGGACCTCCTCGTGGCCGACGGCCCGCCCGATCACCACGTGCAGGCGGTCGTCGGAGAGCTCCTCGACCTTGCCGTCGCCCCACTCCACGACGACCACGGACTCGGGCAGCGAGACGTCGAGGTCCAGGTCCTCCATCTCGTCGAGCCCGCCGCCGAGGCGGTACGCGTCCACGTGCACCAGCGGCGGACCGTCGCCCAGCGACGGGTGCACCCGGGCGATCACGAAGGTCGGCGAGGTCACGGCCCCGCGCACGCCCAGGCCCTCGCCCAGCCCGCGGGTCAGGGTGGTCTTGCCGGCGCCGAGTTCGCCGGTCAGCAGGACCAGGTCGCCGGGGCGCAGCAGGCCGGCGATCCTGCGGCCCAGCTCCTGCATGGAGGCGGGCGACTCGACGGTGATCAGGGTTTCTGCGGCGGCCTCGGCCAGGGCCTCAGCGGCCGGGCTGCGCGGCGCTTCCCGCGGTACTTCTTCCATGTCCCCCAACGTTAGCCGCTGCGGGGACGGCTCCGGTGCGCGCCAGCAGGCCGGTCAGCAGGCCGGTCACGATGTCGGGGCGCTCCAGCATCATCAGGTGCCCGGTGTCCTCCAGCACCACCAGCTCGGCGGCCGGGAGCTCCTCCTTGATGGTCACGCTGTGCCCGGCCGGGATGATCATGTCCCGGTCCCCGGCGACGACGGTGACCGGGATGTCCGCGAACCGCTGGAGGGCGGCGCTCTTGTCGTGGGTCTGGAAGGCCGGGTAGAACTCCGCGACCACGTCGATCGGGGTCGCCTCGATCAGCCGCTCGGCGAAGCGCGCCACGCCGGGATCGACGTCCCGGGAGCCGAACGAGTACATCTTGATCATGCCGGCGAAGAGGTCGGCGGTGGCCCGGCGGCCCTTCTCCACCAGCTCGACCTGGGAGCCGAGCGCCTTCAGCACCCCGGGCAGGATGCGGCGCACCGCGCCCCGTCCGACGGACGGCAGCCCGTACGTCACCTCGTCGAGCCGGCCGCTGGAGGTGCCGACCAGGGCCACGCCGAGCACGCGTTCGCGGACCAGCTCGGGGAACTGCTCGGCGAGGGCCATGACGGTCATGCCGCCCATGGAGTGGCCGACGAGGAGGAGCGGGCCCTCGGGCGCGGCGGCGTCGATGACGGCCTTCAGGTCGCGGCCGAGCTGGTCGATGGTCACCGGCTCGCCGTCGGCCTGGGCCAGGCCCCGGGCGCTGCGGCCGTGGCTGCGCTGGTCCCAGTACACGGAGCGGACGACCCCGCGCAGGGCGGCGCGCTGGAAGTGCCAGGAGTCCTGGGAGAGGCAGTAGCCGTGGCAGAAGACGACGGTGGCGCCCTCCGCCGGGTCCTTGCGCCGCAGCCGGCGCTTCTTGCCGTCCGCGGGCGGTTCGTCGACCTCGTAGTAGAGCTCGGTGCCGTCCTCGGCGCGGCAGCCGCCCTCGGTCCCGCGCAGGGAGCCGAAGTCCCCGGCGGCGTCGAGCGCGAGGCGCGCCTTCATCCGGATGCCGCGCCCCACCGTGATCCGTTCGACCGCGACACCGGCCGCGGCGCCCGCCGCCAGCACACCGATGGCGGCGCCTGCCCAGCCGGCCCTGCGCCAGTTCTCGCTCACGACGTCGCCGTCCTCACTCGGCGCGCGTCAGCCGCCGAGGTAGACCCGGGGCACCCTGCCTCCGATACGTGTGACGATCTCATACGCGATCGTATGTGCCGCTTGAGCCCAGTCCTCGGCGGTCGGCTCGCCGCGCTCGGCGTCCCCGAAGATGACCGCCTCGTCGCCGGCTTCGGCGAGGTCCTCGCCGAGGTCCACGACGAACTGGTCCATGGCGATCCGGCCGGCGGCCTGCCGGACCTTGCCGCCCACGAGCACCGGACCGCGGCCGGAGGCGTTGCGCGGGATGCCGTCGGCGTAGCCGGCGGGGACGAGCGCGAGGTGCGTCTCGGACTCGGTGACGTAGTGGTGGCCGTAGCTGACGCCGTGCCCGGCGGGGACCGTCTTGACCAGCGCGAGGGAGGCCTTGAGGGTCATGGCGGGGCGCAGTCCGAGCTGGGCGGGGGTGCC
The DNA here is from genome assembly GCF_055593565.1 of Streptomyces sp. NPDC040718. Lineage (NCBI taxonomy): Bacteria > Bacillati > Actinomycetota > Actinomycetes > Kitasatosporales > Streptomycetaceae > Streptomyces > Streptomyces sp. NPDC040718. The sequence continues at coordinate 1,027,806 of NZ_JBVIXO010000001.1, forward strand.
GAGTTCGGGCGAGGGGGAGACGCCGTAGACGGCGATCCCGGTGCGCACGAGGTCGAAGTGGCTCTCGGGGAGGGTGAGCGTCGCGGGCGAGTTGGCGATGTGCCGGACCTCGGGGTCGATGCCCTCCTTCTCCGCGTAGGCCAGCATGTCGCGGAAGGCGTCGAGCTGGAGCCGGATGGAGGGGTGGCCGGGCTCGTCGGCGCAGGCGAAGTGGGACCAGACTCCGGTGACCTGGACGGTGCCCTCGGCCTGCGCGGCGACGGCCGCGCCGACCAGTTCGGCCCAGTCGGCGGGCTGGCACCCGTTGCGGCCGAGGCCGGTGTCGGCCTTGAGCTGGACGCGGGCGGTACGGCCGGCCGCGCGTGCGGCGGCCCGGACCTCTTCCAGGGCCCACATCCCGCTGACGGACACGTCGACGTCGGCCTCGACGGCCTCCCGCCAGGGCCCGCCGGGGGTCCAGAGCCAGCACATGACCCGGCCCTCGATGCCGGCCTCGCGCAGGGCCAGCGCCTCCTCGGGGGTGGCGGTGCCGAGCCACGTGGCACCGGCCTCCTGGGCCGCGCGGGCGCACTGGACGGCACCGTGCCCGTAAGCGTTCGACTTGACGACGGCCATCAGCTCGGCCCGGGGCGCCCGCGCGCGCAGGGCGCGCACGTTCTCCCGTACCGCGTCAAGATCGATCTCGGCGCACACGCGCATCGGTGTCTCGTTCATCGCCCACAGTCTCTCAGAAGCCGTACGGCCCGGTGATCGGGCACGGTTCGCCCGCCTTGCCCCACTCGCCCGCTATCCCCGACTCCGTCACCCTTCAGCCCCGCCGCACCCTCCGGCCCCGCCGGCGTTCGAGGCGCGGGGGTCCGGGGGCGGAACCCCTGGGGAGCGGGCGAAGGGCGGGGCGGGGAGCGAGCCCGCGCAGCGGCCCCGCCCGGCCGGGGTCAGCCGCGCACCGACCGCCACGCCTCCGGCAGCGCGGCCGCCACCTCCTGCGCCACCACCGGCGCGCCCCCGGCGGCCAACCGCCCGGCCAGCCCGTGCAGGTACGCACCCACCGACCCCGCGTCGACCCCCGACAGCCCGCCCGCCAGCAGCGCCCCCGCCAGCCCGGACAGCACGTCCCCGCTCCCCGCGGTCGCCAGCCACGGCGTACCCGTCGGATTCACCCGTACGACCCCGCCCCCACCCCCGCCGGAGGCGACCAGCGTCGTCGACCCCTTCAGCAGCACCGCCGCCCCGTACCGCCCCGCCAGTTCCCGCACCGCGGCCAGCCGCCCCGCCTCCACCGCCTCCCGCGCCACCCCCAGCAGCGCCGCCGCCTCCCCCGCGTGCGGCGTCAGCAGGGTCGCCGCCCGGCGTGAACGCACCACCGCCGGGTCCAGCCCGCGCAGCCCGTCCGCGTCGACCAGCACGGGCACGTCCCGGTCGGCCAGGGCCCGTTCGACCTCGGCGGCCCGCCCGGACCCCAGCCCGGGGCCGACCACCCAGGCCTGCACCCGCCCCCGCCCGACCAGCACCTCCGGGTACCGCACCAGCACGGCGTCCGCGGCCGGGCCCACGTACCGCACCGCGCCCGCACCGCCCCGCAGCGCACCCGCCACGGCGAGCACGGCCGCGCCCGGGTACTGCTCCGAACCGGCGACGACCCCGACCACGCCCCGGCGGTACTTGTCGCTCGACGCCCCCGGCACCGGGAGCAGCCGCGCCACGTCGGCGTTCTGGAGCGCCTCCAGCTCCGCCGGGGCCGGCGGCTCCAGCCCGATGGGGACGAGCCGCAGCGCGCCCGCCCGCGAGGCCCCGGGGTCGATCAGCAGGCCGGGCTTGTACGCGCCGAAGGTGACCGTCACGTCGGCCGACACCGCCGGGCCGGCGACCTCCCCGGTGTCCGCGTCGACCCCGCTCGGCAGGTCCACCGCGACCACGAGCGCCCCCTCCGGGATCCGCTCCGCCAGCGCGGCCGCCGCGGGCCGCAGCCCGCCCCGGCCGCCGATCCCGGTGAGCCCGTCCAGTACGAGGTCCGCCCGCGCGGGGACCGACTCCGCGACCCGTCCCCCGGCGGCCCGGAGCGCGGCCAGCCCGCCCGGGTGGATCCGCTCCGGGTCCATCGGCACCGCCGTCACCGCGGCCCCGCGCCGCGCCAGCCGGGCGCCCGCGTACAGCGCGTCGCCGCCGTTGTCCCCGGGCCCGGCCAGCAGCACGACCCGGGACCCGTAGACCCGGCCGCGGCTCCGCGCCAGCAACTCCGCGCACACGGCGGCCAGTCCGGCCGCCGCCCGGGCCATCAGGGCGCCCTCCGGCAGCCCGGCCATCAGCTCGCGCTCGGCGGCCCGTACGGTCTCCACGCTGTAGGCAGTACGCATGGACTAACCTTCGGCGATCACCACCGCCGACGCGACGCCGGCGTCATGGCTGAGCGAGATGTGCCAGGACTTCACCCCGAGCGCCCGCGCCCGCGCCTCGACCGTCCCGGACACCCGCAGCCGGGGCTGCCCGGTGTCCTCGACGTACACCTCGGCGTCGGTCCACAGCAGCCCGGCGGGCGCACCCAGGGCCTTGGCCAGGGCTTCCTTGGCCGCGAACCGGGCGGCGAGCGAGGCGGTACCGCGCCGCTCGCCGCTCGGCAGCGTCAACTCGGATTCGAGGAAGAGGCGCTGGGCCATCTGCGGCGTCCGCTCCAGTGCCGCGCCGAACCGCTCGATCTCGGCAACGTCAATCCCCACTCCGACAATCACCACACAACCCCAACCACTCCACGGCCACCACTGCGTCCCACGGTCGGCGACCCGCTCCGTTCGCTTCGCTCACTCCACGGTCACCGACTTCGCGAGATTACGCGGCTGGTCCACCTCGTTGCCCCGCGCGGTCGCCAGCTCGCACGCGAACACCTGGAGAGGCACCGTCGCCACCAGCGGCTGGAGCAGCGTCGGGGTCGCCGGGATCCGGATCAGGTGGTCGGCGTACGGGACCACGGCCTCGTCACCCTCCTCCGCGATCACGATGGTCCGCGCCCCGCGCGCCCGGATCTCCTGGATGTTCGAGACGATCTTGTCGTGCAGGACCGAACGCCCGCGCGGCGACGGCACGACGACCACCACCGGCAGGTCCTTCTCGATCAGCGCGATCGGCCCGTGCTTGAGCTCGCCCGCCGCGAAGCCCTCGGCGTGCATGTACGCCAGCTCCTTGAGCTTGAGCGCACCCTCCAGCGCCACCGGGTACCCGACGTGGCGGCCGAGGAAGAGGACGGTGTCCTTGTCGGCGAGGGAGCGCGCCAGGGCGCGTACCGGCTCCATCGTCTCCAGTACGGTGTCCACCGCCGCGGCGATGTCCGACAGCTCCCGGATCACCGCCCGGATCTCGTCGCCCCACTTCGTCCCCCGCACCTGCCCGAGGTACAGCGCGACGAGGTAGCAGGCGACCAGCTGCGTCAGGAACGCCTTCGTGGAGGCGACGGCCACCTCCGGACCGGCGTGCGTGTACAGCACGGCGTCCGATTCGCGGGGGATGGTCGAACCGTTCGTATTGCAGACGGCCAGCACCTTGGCACCCTGCTCGCGCGCGTGCCGCAGCGCCATCAGGGTGTCCATGGTCTCGCCGGACTGCGAGATCGCGATCACCAGCGTCCGCTGGTCGAGGATCGGATCGCGGTAGCGGAACTCGCTGGCCAGCTCCGTCTCGCACGGGATGCGGGTCCAGTGCTCGATGGCCAGCTTCGCGATCATGCCCGCGTGGTAGGCCGTACCGCAGGCCACGATCACGACCTTGTCGACCTCCCGGAGCACCGAGGCGGGAATGCGCACCTCGTCCAGGGTCAGCAGGCCGCTCGCGTCGATCCTGCCCAGCAGCGTGTCGGCGACGGCCTTCGGCTGCTCGGCGATCTCCTTGAGCATGAAGTAGTCATAGCCCCCCTTCTCGGCCGCCGAGGCGTCCCAGTCCACGTGGTACGCCCGCACGGTCGCGGGCGCACCGTCGAAGCCGGTCACCGTGACCCCGTCGCGGCGGAGTTCGACGACCTGGTCCTGCCCCAGCTCGATCGCGGACCGGGTGTGGGCGATGAACGCGGCCACGTCCGAGGCGAGGAAGTTCTCGCCCTCTCCAACGCCCACCACCAGGGGGGAGTTCCGGCGCGCGCCGACCACCACGTCCGGCTCGTCGGCGTGCACGGCGACCAGGGTGAACGCGCCCTCCAGCCGCCGGCACACCTGCCGCATCGCCTCCGCGAGGCCGCCTCCCCCGGCGCCGCCGACCGCCTCGAAGCGCTCGGCCAGCAGGTGCGCCACCACCTCGGTGTCCGTCTCGGACTCCAGCCGGTGTCCCCGCTCGGCGAGTTCGGCGCGCAGCTCGGCGAAGTTCTCGATGATGCCGTTGTGCACGACCGCCACCCGGCCGGAGTTGTCCAGGTGGGGGTGGGCGTTGACGTCGGTGGGCCCGCCGTGGGTCGCCCACCGGGTGTGCCCCAGGCCCGTGGAGCCGGCCGGCAGCGGCCGGGTGACCAGCTCCTTCTCCAGGTTGACGAGCTTTCCGGCCTTCTTGACGTTGGCGAGCACCCCGTCGGCGAGCACGGCGACCCCGGCCGAGTCGTAGCCGCGGTACTCCAGCCGCTTCAGTCCGGCGATGACCACATCGAGCGCAGACTGCGCCCCTACGTAACCCACAATTCCGCACATAGGCGGCAGCGTACGCCGTGGCCGCCCCTCTGCCCCGTACCCGAACAAGACGAAAACCCCGCCCCGGCGAATCCACCGGAGCGGGGTTGACGATGTTTTCGAATCCGTCGTTCGACGGCCCTCAGCCCAGCTTGCGCAGCTGCGCCTCGACCACCGGAGCCGCGAGCTCCGCCGCCCCGGAGGTCCGGCCGGCCACGAAGTTCGCGAGCGTGCCGCCCTTGCGCACCACCACGACCTCGGTGGTGCGGTGTTCGCCGTCGTGCTCGGCCTCCACCGTGTAGCCGACCGCCTCGTCACCGCCGTGCGCGGCGTGCGGGACGACCCGCGTCACCTTGACGGTCTCCCCGTTCGCCGTCGCGGAGTAGCCGGCCGTGCAGGCCTCGCCCGCTGCCCGCACCCCGGCGAAGTGCCCGCCGGCCGCGTTCTCCGCGTACGAGCCGAGGGTCACCACCGTCACGGTGGAGCTGGCGGCGTCCTGGGCGGCGGCCCGCTTCTGGCGTTCCGTGGCGTCCTGCGGCAGCGGCGCCGGTACGGCGACAACCGACGCCTTGGCCCACCCGGTCCGCCCGGTCGGCAGGAATCCGGTGGCCGCGTAGGCCAGCTCCCGGCACTCCGGCCGGTCCACGCTCACCAGGGCGCTGTCCGCCCCCTCGGGGCTGACCCTGTGGTCCGCCAGGTCCCCCTGCGCCACGATCAGCCGGGCCGGGGGCTCCTGCCCCTTGCCCTTCAACGCATGGCCGGCCGCGCCGGCGGGCAGTTCCGCCGGCACGATCTCCAGCACCATGCCCGGCCGGGCGGTCCCGCATCCGGTGGCCAGCAGGGCCAGCGTCAGACCGGAGACCGCCGAGGCGCCCAGTGCGGCCGCGCGCCGCGCGCGGACGCCTCTCATCCGAGTCTCTTGAGCTGGGCCTCCATGACCGCCTTCGGCGGCTGGGCGGCCTCACCGGTCACGCTCAGGCCGTCGAAGGTGACCAGCGTGCTGCCCTTGCGGACGATCACGAACTGCATGCTGCCCTTCTGACCGCCCTTGAGGTCCACCACCAGCTGGAACGCCAGCGACTCGTCGCCGCCCGCGACGGGGGCGGAGGGCAGGACCTTCTCGACCTTGACGGTCCTGGCCCCGTCGATGGACTGGTACCCGCCCGCGCACTGCGCGCTCGCGGTCTTCAGCGTCTTGAACGCCTCCTCGGCGCCCTTGGCGTCGTAGGAGCCGAGGTCGACCGAGGTCCCCGACACGCCCGCGCTGTCCTTGAGCGCGTCGATCTGCTCCTCCAGGGTCGCCCCCGCACCCACCGGCTTCGGCTTCTCCATGACCGAGACCATCGCCGTGCCCGAGGGGGCGCCGATCGGGACGGCACCCTGGAGCTGGACCAGCGCCTTGCACGCGGGCTTGTCGGAGTCGACCTCGCGCGCCGGGTCGTCCTTCGGGGTGTCCGGCACGACCTTGTACTGCGGCAGGTCCGCCTGGGTCACCAGCAGCGGGGTCAGCTCGGCGGCCGACTTCCCCGTGCGGGCGGACGCGGACGCACCCGTCTTCGCGTCGGCCGCGGCGCCGCCCTTCGCGTCGGCGTCGCCCGATCCGCAGGCCGTCGCGAGCAGGCTCAGCGACACCGCGGACGCGGCCAGGACAGCACGACGGACATGATTCGTACCCACGAAGACTTCCCCCCAGGAAAAGCAGAACAGCGCCGGGACGCTGGTCGACGTCGCGGCGATATTCAATGTACGACTCATTCGATCACCTGATCGGCGTTCCCGGCGCAAGGGCCGAATCGTGATGCGCACGAGACCGCTCGGGCCTCCGATCGATACGTACTCGTGCACAACCCGCCGGGGCCCCGCCCGCCACGTGACCGACCCCACCACCCACGAGCGCCCCGCAGCCCCGACAATGGCGGTGTGATCACCTCGCCGACGCGTTGTACGCCGGACCGCGCAACGGAGCGCCCCGGTCCCCGCCGGGCCCAGGACCCGTCTCCGTACGTCGACCTCACCCGGGCCGAGTGGAGCGCCCTGCGCGAGCGGACCCCGCTGCCTCTGACCGCCGAGGAGGTGGAGCGGCTGCGGGGCCTGGGCGACGTCATCGACCTCGACGAGGTGCGGGACGTGTACCTGCCGCTCTCCCGCCTGCTGAACCTGTACGTCGGCGCCACCAGCAACCTCCGCGGGACCCTGAACACCTTCCTCGGCGACGCCGGCAACGGCCACGGCGCCCAGCAGGGCACCCCCTTCGTCATAGGCGTCGCCGGCTCCGTCGCCGTCGGCAAGTCCACCGTGGCCCGTCTGCTCCAGGCGCTCCTGGCCCGCTGGCCCGAGCACCCCCGCGTCGAGCTGGTCACCACGGACGGCTTCCTGTACCCGATGAAGGAGCTCCAGCGCCGCGGCCTGACCTCCCGCAAGGGCTTCCCGGAGTCCTACGACCGCCGGGCGCTGACCCGCTTCGTCGCCGACATCAAGGCGGGCAAGGACGAGGTCAAGGCCCCGGTCTACTCGCACCTGATCTACGACATCGTGCCGGGCGAGCAGCTCGTCGTGCGCCGCCCGGACATCCTCATCGTCGAGGGCCTCAACGTCCTGCAGCCCGCGCTGCCCGGCAAGGACGGCCGTACCCGCGTCGGCCTCGCCGACTACTTCGACTTCAGCGTGTACGTGGACGCGCGCGCCGAGGACATCGAGCGCTGGTACCTCAACCGGTTCCGGAAGCTGCGCGAGACCGCGTTCCAGAACCCGTTCTCCTACTTCCGCAGGTACACCCAGGTCTCCGAGGAGGAGGCCCTGGAGTACGCGCAGACGATGTGGCGGACCATCAACAAGCCCAACCTGCTGGAGAACGTGGCCCCCACCCGCGGCCGCGCCACCCTCGTCGTGCGCAAGGGACCCGACCACAAGGTGCAGAAGCTGAGCCTGCGCAAGCTGTAGTGGCTATGGTGCGGCCATGCTGCACCTGAGGATGATCTCCCCGCACCACCTCACCGAGCGGGTGGTGGAGCTGATCGGGCAGACCGTCGGCACCACCCATCTGGTCGTACTGGAGGGCGCCGCCCGCGATCCCGAGGGCGACCTGGTGCTGTGCGACGTGGCGCGCGAGTCCGCCGACGAGCTGCTCCAGGAGATGCGCTCCCTCGGACTCGGCCGGACCGGGTCCATCGCGGTCGAGAACATCGACCTCTCCATCTCCACGCGTGCCGACGAGGCGGAGGAGGAGGCCCCGGGCGAGGCCGCGGACGCGGTGATCTGGGAGCAGCTCGCCGAGTCCACGCACGAGGAGTCGACCCTCACGATCACCTACAGCGCCTTCATGATCGTCGCCACGATGATCGCGGCCTGCGGTGTGGTCCTGGACAACGCGATCCTGATCGTCGGCGCGATGGCCGTCGGCCCCGAGTTCGGGCCGCTCGCAGGGATCTGCACGGGGCTGGTGCAGCGCGCCCCGAAGGCGGCGTGGCGCTCGCTGATCGCACTGCTGGTCGGCTTCGCCGCCGCGATCGTGGCGACGACCGTGTTCAGCCTGGCCATGGACGCGCTCGGCCTGTTCCATCCGGGGATGCTCGACAGGCCGCGGCCCAACACCAGCTTCATCTGGCAGCCCGACCCGTTCTCCTTCGTCGTCGCGGTGCTCGCCGGCGTGGCCGGGATGCTGTCGCTGACGTCGGCGAAGTCGGGGGCGCTGGTGGGGGTGGCGATCTCCGTGACCACCGTCCCGGCCGGCGCGAACGCGGCCGTGGCGCTGAGCTACGGGGAGTTCGGCCAGATGTGGGGCTCGGCGGAGCAGCTGCTGCTGAACCTGCTCGGCATCATCGTCTCCGGCTCGCTGACCCTCATCGGCTGGAAACTCCTGTGGCGCACCCAGCACGCGCGGATGATCCGCCGACCGGGTGCGCCACGAGGGAGCGGGGGCGCCTGAGGCCCTGTCTAGCCGAGCGCCGACTTCACGGCGTCCGCGAGCCGCCCGGCGACCGTGCGGGCCTGCTCGATGTCGGCGGCCTCCACCATCACGCGGACGAGGGGCTCGGTGCCGGACGGGCGCAGCAGCACCCGGCCGGTGGAGCCCAGCTCGCGCTCGGCGTCGGCGACGGCCGCGGCCAGCTCGCCCGAGGTGGCGACGCGGGACTTGTCGACGTCCGGGACGTTGATCAGGATCTGCGGCAGCCGCTGCATGACCCCGGCGAGGTCGGCCAGCGTGCGCCCGGTGGCCGCGACGCGCGCCGCCAGCATCAGGCCGGTCAGGGTGCCGTCGCCGGTCGTCGCGTGGTCGAGGATGATCACGTGGCCGGACTGCTCGCCGCCCAGGGCGTAGCCGTGCTCCTTCATCGACTCCAGCACGTACCGGTCGCCGACGCCGGTCTGCACGACCTGGATGCCCTCGGCCTCCATGGCGAGCTTGAAGCCCAGGTTGGACATCACGGTGCCGACCACGGTGTTCCCGCGCAGCTGCCCGGCCTCGCGCATGGCCAGCGCCAGGACCGCGAGGATCTGGTCGCCGTCGACCTCGGCCCCGGAGCCGTCCACCGCCAGGCAGCGGTCCGCGTCGCCGTCGTGCGCGATGCCGAAGGCGGCGCCGTGCTCGACCACGGCCTGCTTCAGCAGGCCCAGGTGGGTGGAGCCGCAGCCGTCGTTGATGTTCAGGCCGTCGGGCTCGGCGCCGATCGTGACGACCTCCGCGCCGGCCCGGGTGAAGGCCTCGGGCGAGACGAACGCGGCCGCGCCGTGGGCCTCGTCCAGGACGACCTTCAGGCCGTCGAGGCGGTTGGGGAGCACCCCGATGAGGTGCGCGACGTACTTGTCGAAGCCCTCGTCGTAGTCGGAGACGCGGCCGACGCCGGAGCCGGTCGGACGCTGCCAGGGCGCGCCCGTGCGGTGCTCCTCGTACACGGACTCGATGCGGTCCTCCAGCTCGTCGGCGAGCTTGTGACCGCCGCGCGCGAAGAACTTGATGCCGTTGTCGGGCATGGCGTTGTGGCTCGCGGAGAGCATCACGCCGAGGTCGGCACCCAGCGCACCGGTGAGATACGCCACCGCCGGGGTGGGCAGCACACCGACGCGCAGGACGTCCACGCCGGCGCTGGCGAGGCCGGCGACGACCGCCGCCTCCAGGAACTCGCCCGACGCGCGGGGGTCGCGGCCGACCACCGCGGTGGGCCGGTGGCCCTCGAAGGTGCCCGCCTCGGCCAGTACATGTGCGGCCGCCACGGAGAGGCCGAGCGCGAGCTCAGCCGTCAGATCCGCGTTGGCGACGCCTCGTACACCGTCCGTCCCGAAGAGTCGTCCCACTGTTGTCCTCCCGAGTTCAAGCTTCGCTTGGTGACCGCTAGTGACAGTTGTTTGCCGCTTTTGGCGGTAAACGAACCGCCCCGACAGCACAGAGAGTGCTGCCGGGGCGGTTTCGTTGCTGAACAGCAGGCGCAGATTAACGCTTGCTGTACTGCGGAGCCTTACGGGCCTTCTTGAGACCGGCCTTCTTGCGCTCGACCGCACGGTCGTCGCGGGAGAGGAAGCCGGCCTTCTTCAGCGCCGGGCGGTTGTTGTCCACGTCCGCCTCGTTCAGCGCGCGGGCCACGCCGAGGCGCAGGGCGCCGGCCTGACCGGAGACGCCGCCACCCGAGATGCGGGCGATGACGTCGTAGCGGCCGTCAAGCTCGAGGAGCTTGAAGGGCTCGTTGACTTCCTGCTGGTGCACCTTGTTGGGGAAGTAGTCCTCAAGGGTGCGACCGTTGATCTTCCACTTGCCGGTGCCCGGAACGATCCGGACGCGGGCGATGGCGTTCTTGCGACGACCCAGGCCGGCGGCCGGCTGGGGGTCACCGAAGCGACCGGCAAGCGACTCGGAGGTGTAGTCGCCCTCGACGACGACGTCCGACTCGGTGGTGTACTCCTCGACGCCCTCGAACTCGTCGACGGGGGTCTCGGCGGTGGTCTCGGCCACGATGCTCCTCAGAATTCTCTACGTCTTAGGGGGTGGCCGGAACTACTGCGCGACCTGGGTGATCTCGAACGGCACCGGCTGCTGGGCAGCGTGCGGGTGCTGGTCGCCCGAGTAGACCTTCAGCTTCGAGAGCATCTGACGGCCCAGGGTGTTCTTGGGGAGCATGCCCTTGACGGCCTTCTCGACGGCCTTCTCCGGGTTGTTCGCCAGGAGGTCGTCGTAGCGCACCGAACGCAGACCGCCCGGGAAACCGGAGTGGCGGTACGCCATCTTCTGGGAAGCCTTGTTGCCGGACAGGTGAACCTTGTCGGCGTTGATGATGATGACGAAGTCGCCCATGTCCATGTGGGGGGCGTAGGTCGGCTTGTGCTTGCCCTTGAGGAGGGCAGCGGCCTGGGTCGCCAGACGGCCGAGGACGACGTCCTGGGCGTCGATGACGAGCCACTGGCGCGAGATGTCGCCGGGCTTGGGGCTGTACGTACGCACGCGTATGCCTTCGCTTCTTCAGTGGTGGGTCATCCCATAGGGCGCGAGCCCCGCGGGAAGGGTCCTGACAGGGTCACCACGGACGATCACGACAGCCCTCGTTCACATCAGGGACGCAACCCGTGTGAACCGCTGGTCATCGGTCCGGTGGACCGGCGTAAGGCCCTTTCACGTGAGAATGAGAAAGCCAATACGCATAACAAACCAGCAGGATACCCAAGCAGACCCGTACGGGTCAAAACGCGGTCCGCGATGCCGATTCTGCTGGCGTCGCGGCGCACTCCGGTTCGGTCCTGGGTGGGGACCCCGCAGTTGTTACGGGTTCCAGAGTAACCCGACCGGAGACCAGTGCACGACGCACCAGCAGACCCGCCAGCCCGCAGAGGGTGGCGCAGTCCTTGAACGCACGCCGTTTGCGGGCCAGCTCGTCCGGCCACGGAACCAGCGCCATCTGGGGCGTCAGGGCCAGCCAGAACCAGGGCGAGCGGGGCATCGACCCCGGCCGCACCCCCGAGGCCAGCAGCAGCGGCAGCACCACCAGCAGGTAGTGGTCGAAGGAGGGCCGGGAGACCAGAAATGCGGCGAGCATCACCATGCAGGCCGTCTCCACGAGCCGCAGCTCCCCCCCGTCACCCTCCGGGTCCGGCCGGCGCCAGCGCGTCCACGCCGCCCACAGCCCGGCCCCCGCCCCCGCGAAGGCCACCGCCACCGCCACCGGCTGGGGCACCCCCAGCCGCGGCAGCACCGCGATCGGCGAGGCGTCCCAGGGCAGCGCGTAGGAGTCCTGCCCCTGGAAGAGGAACGGCAGCGTCTTGGTGAAGAACAGCGACGGGCTCGGCATCACCAGCGCCCCCGCCAGCGACATCCCCAGCGGCACCAGCACCGCCACCGCCAGCCCCCGCCACCGCCGGGCCAGCAGGAACAGCAGCCCGATCGGCACGAGCATCGGCTTGCAGGCGATCGCCAGCCCCACCACCAGGCCGGCCGCCCCCCACCGCCCCCGGTGCGCGAGCAGCAGCGCGCCGGGCAGCGCGGCCGCCGAGACCGCCGTCCAGTTCCCGATCAGCACCAGGTTCACGTACGGCTTGTGGGCCAGGGCCAGCACCGCGAACCCGCCCACCGCCAGCCGCGAGCACAGCGGCACCGAGAACAGCTTCAGCGCGGCCAGCCAGCCCGCGCCCAGCAGCCCCGACATCCCGGCCGGAAGCAGCCAGCGCAGCACCTCACGCGGCAGCAACGCCTCGGGCACCGCCATCAGCACCGCGCTGGGCAGGTACAGGAACCGCTTGTCCTCGTACGGCGAGCCGCCGTCCAGCAGCGTCCGCGCGGCCTTCACCACGAAGGCGTTGTCGGAGCCCCAGTTCGCCCGCAGGCTCGTGGAGACGGCGATGAACAGCAGGATCCCGGCGGAGACCACCCGCCACGGCCGCGGGGCCGGCCCGAGCAGCCACGCGGTCACCCGGCCCGCCGTGGACGGCTGCCGCCACCGCATGAGCCAGATGCTCGGCCGCAGCCCCACGGCACTCCCCCTCAGCGCTTGCGCTCGACCCTGCGTTCGTCCCAGACGGGCTCCTGAGTTTCCCTCACGACACCGTCCGAACCGAAGACCAGATAACGGTCGAAGGTCCGCGCGAACCAGCGGTCGTGCGTCACGCACAGCACCGTGCCCTCGTACGACTCCAGGCCGTCCTGGAGGGCCTCCGCCGACTCCAGGTCGAGGTTGTCCGTCGGCTCGTCCAGCAGCAGCGCCGTCGTCCCCGCCAGCTCCAGCAGCAGGATCTGGAAACGCGCCTGCTGGCCGCCCGAGAGCTTCTCGAACTTCTGCTCGCCCTGCCGCTCCAGCTCGTAGCGGCGCAGCACCGCCATGGCCGGGCCCAGCGGCTTCGCCGCCTCCGTCCACAGGATGTCGACCAGCGTGCGCCCGAACAGCTCCGGATGGGCGTGGGTCTGCGCGAAATGGCCGGGAAGCACCCGTGCTCCCAGCTTCCAGGCCCCGGTGTGCTTGACGTCCTCGCCCGCCAGCAGCCGCAGGAAGTGCGACTTGCCGGAGCCGTTCGAGCCGAGCACCGCGACCCGCTCGCCGTAGAAGACCTCCAGCGAGAAGGGCTTCATCAGCCCCGTCAGCTCCAGGTTCTCCACGGTCAGCGCGCGGACGCCCGTCCGGCCGCCCTTGAGCCGCATCTTGATCTCCTGCTCCCGCGGCGGCTCGGGCGGCGGGCCGGCCTCCTCGAACTTCTGGAAGCGGGTCTGCATCGCGCGGTACCGCGAAGCCATGTCCGGGCTGCTCGCGGCCTGGTTGCGCAGCCGCAGGACCAGCGCCTTCAGCCGGGCGTGCTCCTCGTCCCAGCGGCGCTTGAGCTCCTCGAAGCGGGCGAAGCGCTCCTTGCGGGCCTCGTGGTACGTGTCGAAGCCCGCGCCGTGCACCCAGACGTCCGTACCGGTCGGGCTCGGCTCCAGGCTGATGATCTTCTCGGCGGCCCGGGACAGCAGCTCCCGGTCGTGCGACACGAAGAGCACCGTCTTGCGGGTGGCCTTCAGCTGCTCCTCCAGCCACCGCTTGCCCGGGACGTCGAGGTAGTTGTCCGGCTCGTCGAGCAGCAGCACCTCGTCCGGCCCGCGCAGCAGCGCCTCCAGCACCAGCCGCTTCTGCTCACCGCCCGACAGCGTGCGCACCTCTCGGTACTGGGCCCGGTCGAACGGGATGTCCAGCGCGGCCGTGGTGCACACGTCCCACAGGGTCTCCGCCTCGTAGCCCTGTACGTCGGCCCAGTCGCTCAGCGCCTGCGCGTACGCCATCTGCGCGGCCTCGTCGTCGACCGTCAGGATCAGGTGCTCGGCCTGGTCCACGGCCTTCGCCGCGTCCCGGATCCGCGGCTGCGCCACCGAGACCAGCAGGTCCCGCACGGTCGTCTCGTCCCGGACCGAGCCCACGAACTGCGACATCACGCCCAGGCCGCCGCTGATGGCGACCCCGCCGCCGTGCGGCTGGAGCTCGCCCGAGATCAGCTTCAGCAGGGTGGTCTTGCCGGCGCCGTTGGCCCCCACCAGGGCCACCACCGACCCCTCCCCCACGCGGAAGGAGACGTCGGGGAGCAGGACCCGCCCGTCGGGAAGGTAGTACTCCAGGTGGCTGGCTTCGAGATGTCCCATGCGGGGCATTGTCCCGGTCCGGCGGTGATCCGCCCAAACGGTTTGCGGCGGCCCGGCGGGGCGGAGGGCTCAGCAGCCCCCGCAGCCGCCGCCCGCCCCGGGCAGCGTGCGCATGTTCCGCGCCTCCTTGCTGCGGGCGGCCAGCAGCTCGTCCGCCGGGTAGCCGACCTCCTCCAGCGTCAGCCCGTGCGGCTTGACCACGTGCACCGAGGAGTCCCGTACGGCGGCGGCCAGCACCTGCCCGGGCCACTCGACCGGCCGGTGCCCGTCACCGACGTGCAGCAGGGCCCCCACCAGCGAGCGGACCATGTTGTGGCAGAACGCGTCCGCGCGGACCGTCGCCGTGATGACGCCGTCCTCCCCGCGCTCCCAGCTGAGCTGCTGGAGCGTACGGATGGTCGTGGCGCCCTCGCGCTTCTTGCAGTAGGCGGCGAAGTCGTGCTCGCCGACCAGCGCGGCGGCGGCCTGGTTCATGGCGTCCACGTCCAGCGGCCACTGGTGCCACAGCACGTGCCCGCGGCGCAGCGGGTCCACGCCCGCCTGGTGGTCGCCGACGCGGTACGCGTAGCGGCGCCAGATGGCGGAGAACCGCGCGTTGAAGCCCTCGGGGGCCTCGGCGGCCTTCCACACCCGTACGTCGTGCGGCAGTCGGCCCGCGAGGCGGCGCAGCAGCTTGTCGTGGTGCTCGGCCCACACCTCCTCGGCCAGGTCGAACTGCGCGACCTGCCCGCGCGCGTGCACCCCGGCGTCGGTGCGGCCGGCGACGGTCAGCTCGACCGGCTCCTTGAGCCGCATCACGGTCTGCAGTGCGCTCTCCAGCTCGCCCTGGACGGTCCGCAGCGTGCGCTGCTTCGCCCAGCCGGAGAAGTCCTTGCCGTCGTAGCTCAGGTCCAGCCGTACCCGGACGCGCCCGGGCTCCACCTCGTCACTCACGTGACCGATCCTCTCAGAAGCTCACATATGCAGAACGGGCCCGCCCCCGGAAGGGGCGGGCCCGTTCAGAGCCTTTTCAGCGTGATCCCGGGAGGGATCAGGCCTCCTTGGTCTCCTCGGCGGCGGGAGCCTCGGCGGCCTCCGCCTCCTTCACGGCGCGCTTGGTGGCGGCCTCGGCCTCACCGGTGGCCTGCTGGGCCACGGTCAGGGCCTCGACCAGCTCGATCACGGCCATCGGGGCGTTGTCGCCACGACGGTTGCCGATCTTGGTGATGCGCGTGTAACCACCGGGGCGGTTCTCGTAGCGCGGGGCGATCTCGGTGAAGAGCGTGTGCACGATGCTCTTGTCCGTGATCGTCTGCAGCACCAGGCGACGGTTGTGGATGTCGCCCTTCTTGGCCTTGGTGACCAGACGCTCGGCGTAGGGACGCAGGCGGCGGGCCTTGGCCTCGGTGGTGGTGATGCGGCCGTGCTCGAAGAGCGCCTTCGCGAGGTTCGCGAGGAGGTGCTTCTCGTGCGCGGCGGAGCCGCCCAGGCGGGCACCCTTTGCGGGACGCGGCATTGTTACTCCTTCAAATCTGCACCGGCCGTGTCAGGTACCGGTGTCAGTTCCCTCAGGCGGTCGCGAGAGGGTGGGTGCGGGGGGCGCGAGCCCCCCGCAAGCTTTCTAGTACTGCTCGGTCTCGACGAAACCGGCGTCCGCGTCGTCGTCGGCGCCGAAGGCGTCGGCGGCGGCGGTCGGGTCGAATCCGGGCGGGCTGTCCTTGAGGGCCAGGCCCATGCCGGCCAGCTTCGCCTTGACCTCGTCGATCGACTTCGCACCGAAGTTGCGGATGTCGAGCAGGTCGGCCTCGGAGCGGGCGACGAGCTCACCCACGGAGTGGATGCCCTCGCGCTTGAGGCAGTTGTACGACCGAACGGTGAGCTCCAGCTCCTCGATCGGCAGCGCCAGGTCGGCGGCCAGGGCGGCGTCCGTCGGGGACGGGCCCATGTCGATGCCCTCGGCGTCGATGTTGAGCTCGCGGGCCAGACCGAACAGCTCGACCAGGGTCTTGCCGGCGGACGCCATGGCGTCGCGCGGGCGCATGGCCTGCTTGGTCTCGACGTCGACGATCAGCTTGTCGAAGTCGGTGCGCTGCTCGACTCGGGTCGCCTCGACCTTGTAGGTGACCTTGAGGACCGGGCTGTAGATGGAGTCGACCGGGATACGGCCGATCTCCTGGCCCAGCTGCTTGTTCTGGACGGCGGAGACGTAGCCGCGACCGCGCTCGACGGTCAGCTCCATCTCCAGCTTGCCCTTGCCGTTGAGCGTGGCGAGGACCAGGTCCGGGTTGTGCACCTCGACACCGGCCGGGGGCGCGATGTCGGCAGCGGTGACCAGGCCGGGACCCTGCTTGCGCAGGTACATCACGACCGGCTCGTCGTGCTCCGAGGAGACGACCAGCTGCTTGATGTTGAGGATGATGTCCGTGACGTCTTCCTTGACGCCCGGCACGGTGGTGAACTCGTGCAGGACGCCGTCCACGCGGATGCTGGTGACAGCGGCACCCGGGATGGAGGACAGGAGGGTACGGCGCAGGGAGTTGCCGAGGGTGTAGCCGAAGCCCGGCTCCAGCGGCTCGATCACGAACCGCGAGCGGTACTCGTCGACGACCTCTTCGGTCAGCGAAGGACGCTGAGCGATAAGCATGTCTGTTCCTTCAGTCGTGGACGCCCACTATTTGACGCCCGACGGGTGCGGCCCGGAGGCCGCGGACTTACAAGGGTACGGGCGGTACGTCCCCCGAAGGGTTCGTACCGCCCGGACACTCAAGAACGCACAGGTGCGTCCGCTGCGTCAGACGCGGCGGCGCTTCGGCGGGCGGCAGCCGTTGTGCGGGGTGGGGGTGACGTCCTGGATCGAGCCGACCTCGAGGCCGGTGGCCTGGAGGGAGCGGATCGCGGTCTCGCGGCCGGAGCCGGGACCCTTGACGAAGACGTCAACCTTGCGCATGCCGTGCTCCTGCGCGCGGCGGGCGGCCGACTCGGCGGCCATCTGCGCGGCGAAGGGGGTGGACTTGCGCGAGCCCTTGAAGCCGACGTGGCCGGCGGAGGCCCAGGAGATCACGTTGCCGGACGGGTCCGTGATCGAAACGATGGTGTTGTTGAACGTGCTCTTGATGTGGGCGTGCCCGTGAGCGACGTTCTTCTTTTCCTTGCGGCGCACCTTCTTGGCAGCGCCCTGACGACCCTTGGGGGGCATCTCTTACTCCTACGGGAGGTGGTCGGTCCTACAGCGCAAGACCGCTGAACAGGACTACTTCTTGCCCGGCTTCTTCTTACCGGCGATCGCGCGACGCGGGCCCTTGCGGGTACGCGCGTTCGTGCTGGTGCGCTGACCGTGCACCGGCAGGCCACGACGGTGGCGGATGCCCTGGTAGCACTGGATCTCGATCTTGCGGCGGATGTCGCCCTGGATCTCGCGGCGGAGGTCACCCTCGGTACGGAGGTTGGCGTCCACGTACTCGCGGATCTTGACGAGGTCCTCTTCGGCCAGGTCACGAACGCGGGTGTTCGGGTTCACGCCGGTGGAGGCGAGGATCTCCTTGGACCGGGTGCGCCCGATACCGAAGACGTAGGTGAGTGCGATCTCCACACGCTTTTCGCGCGGGATGTCAACACCGGAAACGCGTGCCATTCAATGGCTCCTGTGTGTTCGGGGGTCTGCAACAGAACCGCTCCCGACCGCCGACCACCCGAATGGGCGGTGGTACGTCCGGGTCCCCGGCCCCCGCCGGAGGTGCCGCCGGCCCCTTCTCAGGGCTGGGCGGGTTCTGCTTATGTACGTTTTCTTACGTCGCGCGAAGAACTGCGTAGTGCAGGTCGGTCGGCGTGCGTCAGCCCTGGCGCTGCTTGTGGCGCAGGTTGTCGCAGATGACCATGACCCGACCGTGACGGCGGATCACCTTGCACTTGTCGCAGATCTTCTTGACGCTCGGCTTGACCTTCATGTTGGTGAGGTTCTCCGGGTCAGTGCCACCACCCGCACCGGGACGGACGCCCAGGCAGGAGTGAGGACAAGATCTACTTGTATCGGTAGACGATCCGGCCACGCGTCAGGTCGTACGGAGACAGCTCCACAACGACCCGGTCATCGGGAAGGATGCGGATGTAGTGCATACGCATCTTGCCGCTGATGTGCGCGAGGACCTTGTGACCGTTCTGGAGTTCCACCTTGAACATGGCGTTCGGGAGGGACTCGATCACGGTGCCCTCGATCTCGATGGCACCTTGCTTCTTGGCCACGCTTCGCCTTTCGAATCGGCTACCTTGATCGGCACCGTGCCCCCCATGCAGGGCATGGAAATGCACGTGAGCCGACGAGTCAGTCTACGTCAGGGCACCCAGAAAGACGAATCCGGAAAGTTTGCCCATGAGTCTAGATCATTAACCGGGGGCTAGCCGAGGGGGTCCGGGGCCGTGGTGACCCCGTACTCCGCCAGCTTCGCCTTGCCGCAGTCCGGGCTGGTCAGGACGATCGGGCCGGCCTCCGTCAGGGCGACCGAGTGCTCCCAGTGCGAGGACCAGGTGCCGTCCGTGGTGATGACCGTCCAGTCGTCCGCCAGGACCTCCGTCTGGGCGGTGCCCAGGGAGACCATCGGCTCGATCGCCAGGCACAGGCCCGGGACCAGCTTGATGCCCTTGCCCCGCTTGCGCGAGACGTAGTTCAGCAGGTGCGGGTCCATGTGCATCTCGGAGCCGATGCCGTGGCCGCCGTAGTCCTCGATGATCCCGAACTTGCCGAGGCTGTGCTCACCCGTCGACGGCCGCGGCTGGCGCTTGATGTAGCCCTCGATCGCCTTCGAGATGTCCACCAGGCGGTTGCCGAGCTTCATGGCCGCGATGCCGGCCCACATCGACTCCTCGGTGACCCGGGAGAGCTCGATCAGCTCCGGAGCGTGACCGGTGCCCACGAAGGCCGTGTACGCCGCGTCGCCGTGCCAGCCGTCCACGATCGCGCCGGCGTCGATGGAGATGACGTCGCCGTCCTTCAGGACCGTCTTGTCGTCCGGGATGCCGTGGACGACGACCTCGTTGACCGAGGTGCAGATGGTCGCGGGGAAGCCGCCGTACCCGAGGAAGTTCGACTTCGCACCGGCGTCGGCGATCACCTTCCGGGCCACCATGTCCAGGTCCCGCGTCGTGGAGCCCGGCACGGCCGCCTCACGGGTCGCCGCGTGGATCGCGGCGACGACCAGCCCTGCCTCCCGCATCTTCGCGATCTGCTCGGGGGTCTTCAGCTGAACCATTGAAACTGGGCCTTCCACCTTCGAAAACGGGTCTTCCCAACAGTACGGCCGCGATGCCCGAAGGACACCGCGGCCGTACTGTCGGTCACGAACTGGAGTGACTACTTCTTCAGGGCGTCCATCGCCCGCTTGGTGATCTCGTGCACCTCGCCGAGGGCGGAGATGGTCACCAGCAGACCCTGGGCCTTGTAGTAGTCGATGATCGGCTCGGTCTGCGTGTGGTAGACCTCCAGCCGGTTGCGGACCGTGGCCTCGGAGTCGTCGTCGCGCTGGTAGAGCTCGCCCTCGCACTTGTCGCAGACGCCCTCGACCTTCGGCGCCGCGTAGATCACGTGGAAGACGTGCGAGGAGTCCTTGCGGCAGATGCGCCGGCCGGCGATCCGCTTCACGACCTCGTCCTCCTCGACCTCCAGGTCGAGGATGGCGTCGAGCTTCATGCCCGCTTCCTTGAGCATGGCGTCGAGCGCCTCGGCCTGGGCCACGTTGCGCGGGAAGCCGTCGAGCAGGAACCCGCCCTTGGCGTCCGGCTGCTCCATCCGGTCCTTGGCCATACCGATGGTGATCTCGTCCGGGACGAGCTCACCGGCGTCCATGAACGCCTTCGCGCGACGGCCCAGCTCGGTGTTCTGGCTGATGTTGGCGCGGAAGAGGTCGCCCGTGGAGATGTGCGGGATCGACAGGTTCTTGGCAAGGAACGCGGCCTGCGTTCCCTTGCCCGCACCGGGAGGCCCGACGAGGACGATTCGCATCAGCGGAGGAACCCTTCGTAGTTGCGCTGCTGGAGCTGGCTCTCGATCTGCTTCACGGTTTCCAGACCCACACCCACGATGATGAGGATGCTCGTCCCGCCGAACGGGAAGTTCTGGTTCGCTCCGAAGCCGGCCAACGCCATTGTCGGCACAAGAGCGATCAGACCCAGGTACAGCGACCCCGGCCAAGTGATCCGGTTGAGTACGTAGCTCAGGTACTCGGCGGTAGGCCGGCCGGCGCGGATGCCCGGGATGAACCCACCATACTTCTTCATGTTGTCCGCAACTTCCTCGGGGTTGAACGAGATCGCCACGTAGAAGAACGCGAAGAAGACGATCAGGAGGAAGTAGGCGGCGATGTAGTACGGGTGGTCGCCCTTGACGAAGTGCTTCTGGATCCAGGTCGCCCAGCCGGCCGTCGAGCCGCTGAACTGCACGATCAGCGCCGGGATGTACAGCAGCGACGAGGCGAAGATGACCGGGATGACACCGGCCTGGTTCACCTTGAGCGGGATGTAGGTGGACGTACCGCCGTAGGCACGGCGGCCGATCATGCGCTTCGCGTACTGGACCGGGATCCGGCGCTGCGCCTGTTCGACGAAGACCACCAGGGCCACCATCGCGAGGCCCACCAGGATGACGACGGCGAACTCCACCCAGCCATCAGCGATCTTGCCCTGGAGCTTGATGGTCCACAGGGCGCCGACGAAGCCGGCCGCGATCGAGATGAACATCAGGATGGACATGCCGTTGCCGATGCCGCGGTCGGTGATGAGCTCACCGAGCCACATGACGACACAGGTACCGGCGGTCATGGTGAGCACCATGACGATGGTGGTGAAGATCGACTGGTTCGGGACGATCTCGCGAGCGACCGGGCAGCTGCCGAACAGGGCGCCGGTACGCGCGGTGGCGACCAGGCCGGTGCCCTGCAGGATCGCGAGCGCGACCGTCAGATAGCGCGTGTACTGGGTGATCTTCGCCGTGCCGGACTGGCCCTCTTTCTTGAGGTTCTCCAGCTTCGGGATGACCACGGTCAGCAGCTGCAGGATGATGCTCGCCGTGATGTACGGCATGATGCCGAGCGCGAAGATCGTGATCTGCAGCAGCGCACCGCCGCTGAACATGTTGACGAGACCGAAGAGGCTGTTACTGCTGCCCATCGACTCGACACAGATCTGAACGTTCTTGTAGCTCACGCCGGGTACCGGGATGTGGGACCCGAGCCGATACAGCACGATGATGCCGAGCGTGAAGAGCAGCTTCTTGCGCAGGTCGGGCGTCTTGAACGCCCGGGCGAACGCGGTGAGCACGGTGCCTCCTGCGACCCCCGCGCTACTGCGTCAGAGGTGACGGTCTGAGGGATCGACGAATACGTACAAGCAAAGGTGCACGCCACCTTACCGGCGAGTGTGCCCCCCGTGGAACGACCAACCGGGGATGCCCCTTATGTGAGGCATCCCCGGTCGGGTTTCTAGCTATTTGTCACAAGAGTTTCGTCTTAGACGAGCTCGGTGACGGTGCCGCCGGCGGCGGCAATCTTCTCCTTGGCGGAGGCGGAGACGGCGTCAACCGAAACCGTCAGCGCCACGGAGATCTCGCCCTGGCCCAGGACCTTGACGAGGCTGTTCTTGCGAACCGCGCCCTTGGCGACCAGGTCGGCCACCGTGACCTCTCCACCCTCGGGGTAGAGGGCACCGAGCTTGTCCAGGTTGACAACCTGGAACTCGGTGCGGAACGGGTTCTTGAAGCCCTTCAGCTTCGGCAGGCGCATGTGGAGGGGCATCTGCCCGCCCTCGAAGCGCTGCGGAACCTGGTAGCGGGCCTTCGTGCCCTTGGTACCACGACCAGCCGTCTTACCCTTCGACGCCTCACCGCGACCCACACGGGTCTTCGCGGTCTTGGCACCGGGGGCGGGACGGAGGTTGTGGGCCTTCAGCGGGTTGGTCTCAGCCATTAGTCAACCTCCTCAACCGTCACGAGGTGGCGGACGGTGTGCACCATGCCGCGGAACTCGGGGCGGTCCTCCTTGACGACCACGTCGTTCAGGCGCTTGAGCCCGAGCGAACGGAGGGTGTCGCGGTGGTTCTGCTTGCTGCCGATGTACGACTTCGTCTGCGTGATCTTGAGGCGGGCCATCAGACACCCGCCCCAGCGCGCGCACGAAGCAGAGCCGCGGGGGCGACGTCCTCGAGCGGCAGACCACGGCGAGCCGCGATCTCCTCGGGACGCTGCAGGCCCTTCAGGGCCTCCACGGTCGCGTGCACGATGTTGATCGCGTTGTCGGAGCCGAGCGACTTCGACAGGATGTCGTGAACGCCGGCGCACTCCAGAACGGCGCGCACCGGGCCACCGGCGATAACACCGGTACCGGGGGAAGCAGGCTTCAGCAGGACAACGCCGGCCGCCTTCTCGCCCTGGATCGGGTGCGGGATGGTGCCCTGGATGCGGGGAACCTTGAAGAAGTTCTTCTTGGCTTCCTCGACGCCCTTGGCGATGGCCGCGGGAACTTCCTTGGCCTTGCCGTAACCGACACCTACGGTGCCGTCACCGTCACCCACCACGACGAGCGCGGTGAAGCTGAAGCGACGACCACCCTTGACAACCTTGGCGACACGGTTGATCGCGACAACGCGCTCAACGTAAGCGGTCTTCTCGGCGGCAGCGCCACCGTCGCGACCCTTCCGGTCCCGCCGCTCGCCGCCACCGGCACCGCTGCCGCGGCGCTGGGGTCCAGCCATTGGATTACCTCTCTCTGTTACGTCCGTGAGTCCCGGAACCGGGGCTTAGAACTTCAGCCCGGCTTCGCGGGCGGCGTCAGCCAGAGCGGCAATGCGCCCGGCGTATCGGTTGCCACCGCGGTCGAACACGACGGTCTCGACACCCGCGGCCTTGGCACGCTCGGCGACGAGCGCGCCGACGGCCTGGGCCTGAGTGCTCTTGTCGCCTTCGCCACCGCGGATCGAAGCGTCCAGGGTCGACGCCGACGCAAGGGTGTGACCCTTGAGGTCGTCGATGACCTGAGCAACGATGTTGCGGTTGGAACGCGTCACGACGAGGCGCGGACGCTCCGCCGTACCCGAGACGTTCTTGCGGATGCGGATGTGGCGGCGAGCCTTGGCAGCGCGCTTGTACGCGTCGCCCTTGGCGATCTTCACACCGTATGCCATGGCTACTTACCAGCCTTTCCGACCTTGCGGCGGATGACCTCGCCGGCGTACTTGACACCCTTGGCCTTGTACGGGTCGGGCTTCCGCAGCTTGCGGATGTTGGCGGCGACCTCGCCGACCTTCTGCTTGTCGATGCCCTCGACCGAGAACTTGGTCGGGGACTCGACCTTGAACGAGATGCCGTCGGGCGCCGTGACCAGGATCGGGTGGCTGTAGCCGAGCTGGAACTCCAGGTCGGAGCCCTTCGCGGCCACGCGGTAACCGACACCGCTGATCTCGAGGGCCTTGGCGTATCCCTGGGTCACGCCGGTGATCATGTTCGCCACCAGCGTGCGGGACAGGCCGTGCAGGGCCTTGTTCTGACGCTCGTCGTTCGGACGGGTGACGTTCAGAACGCCGTCCTCACCCTTGACGATCTCGATCGGCGCGGCGACGGTGTGCGAAAGGAGACCCTTGGGGCCCTTCACCGCAACCGTGCGGCCATCGATGGTGACGTCCACACCGGCGGGAACCTGGATGGGGAGCTTGCCGATTCGCGACATTGCTTTTCCTCCGTTCCCGACTACCAGACGTAGGCGAGGACTTCCCCACCTACGCCCTTCTTGCCTGCCTGCTGTCCGGTCAGGAGACCGTGCGACGTGGAGATGATCGCCACGCCCAGGCCACCGAGGACCTTCGGCAGGTTGGTGGACTTCGCGTACACGCGCAGACCGGGCTTCGAGATCCGCTTGATGCCCGCGATGGAGCGCTCACGGTTCGGCCCGAACTTCAGCTCGAGGACGAGGTTCTTGCCGACCTCGGCGTCCTCGACCTTCCAGCCGGTGATGAAACCCTCCTGCTTGAGGATCTCCGCGATGTGCGACTTGATCTTGCTGTGCGGCATCACGACGGTGTCGTGGTACGCCGAGTTAGCGTTACGCAGACGAGTGAGCATGTCTGCGATCGGGTCAGTCATGGTCATGAAGTGGCCTTCGGCCTCTCTCGCCGGGGTTTCCTGTATGCGCCATCCCTCTCCCCGCTCAGAGGCGGGACGGGTGCGGTGCGGGGACCTACGGCGTAGTAAGTCGTTATGGGCGGCGGACGCCCAACCACACAAGCCTAAGGCATGCGCGGCCGGGCATCCGCCGACCAGATGCTTACCGAGAGTCTCTGGAACTTCCCCAAGTCCTTACGGACTGGGAGGAGTTACCAGGAGCTCTTGGTCACGCCCGGCAGCTCGCCACGGTGAGCCATCTCACGAAGGCAGACGCGGCACAGGCCGAACTTGCGGTACACGGAGTGGGGGCGACCGCAGCGCTGGCAGCGGGTGTACGCACGCACACCGAACTTGGGCTTGCGGGCAGCCTTCGCGATGAGAGCCTTCTTCGCCATCTCGCTTACGCCTCCTTGAAGGGGAAGCCGAGGTGACGAAGGAGCGCGCGGCCCTCGTCGTCGTTGGTCGCCGTGGTGACCACGGTGATGTCCATACCCCGGGTACGGTCGATCTTGTCCTGGTCGATCTCGTGGAACATGACCTGCTCCGTGAGACCGAAGGTGTAGTTGCCACGGCCGTCGAACTGCTTCGGCGACAGACCGCGGAAGTCACGGATACGCGGCAGCGCGAGCGACAGCGTACGGTCCAGGAACTCCCACATGCGGTCACCACGGAGGGTGACGTGGCAGCCGATCGGCTGACCCTCGCGCAGCTTGAACTGCGCGATGGACTTGCGGGCCTTCGTGACGGCCGGCTTCTGACCGGTGATCGTCGTCAGGTCGCGGATGGCACCGTCGATCAGCTTCGAGTCACGGGCGGCGTCGCCGACACCCATGTTCACGACGATCTTGACGAGGCCGGGGATCTGCATGACGTTCTCGTAGGAGAACTCCTCACGCAGCTTGCCCGCGATGTCCTCGCGGTACTTCGTCTTCAGACGCGGAGTGGTAGCCATCAGATGTCCTCACCCGTGCGCTTGGCAACGCGGATCTTGTTGCCCTCGTCGTCGAAGCGGAAACCGACGCGGGTGACGACCTTCTTGCCGTCCTTCTCCACAACCAGCTGAACGTTGCTGACGTGGACCGGGGCCTCGGTGATCACGATGCCACCGGCCTGGTTCTGGCCAGCCTTGGTGTGCTTCTTGACCCGGTTGACACCCTCGACCAGGACGCGGTTCTCGCTGGGCATGGCCGCGATGACCTTGCCCTGCTTGCCCTTGTCCTTACCGGTGATGACCTGGACCAGGTCGCCCTTCTTGATCTTCATGCTTACAGCACCTCCGGCGCGAGCGAGATGATCTTCATGAACTTCTTCTCGCGCAGCTCACGGCCCACGGGGCCGAAGATACGGGTGCCGCGAGGGTCGCCGTCGTTCTTCAGAATGACGGCGGCGTTCTCGTCGAAGCGGATGTACGAGCCGTCCTGGCGGCGGCGCTCCTTGACGGTGCGAACGATGACCGCCTTGACGACGTCACCCTTCTTCACGTTGCCACCGGGGATCGCATCCTTGACGGTGGCGACGATGACGTCACCGATGCCCGCGTAGCGGCGACCGGAGCCACCGAGAACACGGATGCAAAGGATCTCCTTGGCACCAGTGTTGTCGGCGACACGCAGTCGCGACTCCTGCTGGATCACGTCTATCTCCTGTTTGTCTGCCGGTTCCCGGCCGGGGCTTCAGAGAAGCCCCGGCCGAGCCTGGCGGAACGAACCCGAAGGGTTACCCCTTCAAGCTGTGGATATTGGATTCCGCTTGCGCGAAATTCCTTACTTGGCCTTCTCGAGGATCTCGACGATGCGCCAGCGCTTCGTCGCCGACAGCGGACGCGTCTCCATGATGAGGACGCGGTCGCCGACGCCGGCAGCGTTCTGCTCGTCGTGCGCCTTGAGCTTGTTCGTACGGCGGATGACCTTGCCGTACAGCGCGTGCTTCACGCGGTCCTCGACGGCGACGACGACGGTCTTGTCCATCTTGTCGCTGACGACCAGACCCTCACGGGTCTTGCGGAAACCGCGCTCGGTCTTCTCAGTCACGTTGTTCTCGCTCATCAGGCGTTCTCCACCGTCTCGATACCGAGCTCACGCTCGTGCATCAGGGTGTAGATGCGAGCGATGTCCTTACGGACGGACTTGAGCCGGCCGTTGTTCTCCAGCTGGCCGGTGGCCGCCTGGAAACGGAGCTTGAACAGCTCCTCCTTGGCCTCGCGCAGCTTGGCAACGAGCTCCTCGTTGCCGAGCTCGCGGAGCTCGGACGCCTTGGTTCCCGTCGCCATCACGACTCACCTGCCTCGCGCTTGACGATGCGGCACTTCATCGGCAGCTTGTGGGCCGCACGAGTCAGAGCCTCACGCGCAATCTTTTCGTTCGGGTAGGACAGCTCGAACATGACCCGGCCCGGGTGCACGTTCGCGATCCACCACTCGGGAGAACCCTTACCGGAACCCATGCGGGTCTCGGCCGGCTTCTTCGTCAGCGGACGGTCCGGGTAGATGTTGATCCAGACCTTGCCACCACGCTTGATGTGGCGGGTCATCGCGATACGAGCCGCCTCGATCTGGCGGTTCGTCACGTAGGCGGGGGTGAGCGCCTGGATGCCGTACTCGCCGAACGAGACCTCAGTACCGCCCTTGGCCATACCGCTGCGCTTCGGGTGGTGCTGCTTGCGGTGCTTGACCCTACGAGGGATCAGCATGTCGGTCAGGCCTCCGTTCCGGTGCTCTCGGCCGGAGCGGCGGCGGGGGCGTCGGCCTTGGGGGCCTCGGCACCAGCAGCCTGCTGCGGCTTGCGGCCACCACGGCCGCCGCGCTCGCCACCACGGCCACCACGGCCGGCGGGACGGTCGCCAGCGCCGGCACCACGGGCCGGGCGGTTACCCGCACGGGCCGCAGCGTTCTCGGCGCGAACCTCGGCGATGTTCTTGACGTCGCCCTTGTAGATCCAGACCTTCACGCCGATACGGCCGAAGGTGGTCTTGGCCTCGAAGAAGCCGTAGTCCACGTTCGCGCGCAGCGTGTGCAGCGGCACACGACCCTCGCGGTAGAACTCGGAGCGGGACATCTCGGCGCCGCCGAGACGGCCGCCACACTGGATCTTGATGCCCTTGGCGCCGGCCTTCATGGTGCCCTGCATGCTCTTGCGCATGGCACGACGGAAGGAGACGCGGGAGGAGAGCTGCTCGGCAACGGCCTGGGCAACGAGCTGAGCGTCGAGCTCGGGGTTCTTGACCTCGAGGATGTTCAGCTGGACCTGCTTGCCCGTGAGCTTCTCGAGGTCACCGCGGATGCGGTCGGCCTCGGCGCCACGGCGGCCGATGACGATGCCGGGACGGGCGGTGTGGATGTCCACACGCACGCGGTCACGGGTGCGCTCGATCTCAACCTTCGAGATGCCGGCGCGCTCCATGCCGGACGTCATCATCCGACGGATGGCGACGTCTTCCTTGACGTAGTCCTTGTACAGCTTGTCGGCGTACCAACGCGACTTGAAGTCGGTGGTGATGCCGAGTCGGAACCCGTGCGGGTTTACCTTCTGGCCCATTACCGGGAACCTTCCTTGCTGCTGACGACCACGGTGATGTGGCTGGTCCGCTTGCGGATCCGGTAGGCACGGCCCTGGGCACGCGGACGGAACCGCTTCAGGGTCGGGCCCTCGTCCACGTACGCCTCGCTGATGACCAGCGTGGAGGCGTCCGGGTGGTTGTAGTTGTGCGCGGCGTTGGCAATGGCGCTGTCAAGCACCTTGCCGACCGGCACGCTCGCGGCCTGCGGGGCGAAACGCAGGACCGCCTGAGCCTCCGTGGCATCCATGCCACGGATGAGGTCCACCACTCGGCGGGCCTTCATGGGCGTGACGCGGATGTACCGCGCCTGGGCCCTGGCTTCCATGGTTGTCCCTTCGGTGTTAGTCATAGTCGTAACCACCCCGCGATTAGCGGCGCTTCGACTTCCGGTCGTCCTTGACGTGGCCGCGGAAGGTGCGAGTCGGCGAGAACTCGCCGAGCTTGTGGCCGACCATCGACTCGGTGACGAACACCGGGACGTGGGTCTTGCCGTTGTGCACCGCGATCGTGTGACCCAGCATGCTGGGGATGATCATCGAGCGACGGGACCAGGTCTTGATGACGTTCTTGGTGCCGGCTTCGTTCTGGGCGTCCACCTTCTTTACGAGGTGGTCGTCGACGAAGGGCCCCTTCTTGAGACTGCGCGGCATCTAAACCCGCTCCTAGCGCTTCTTGTTCGTCTTGCGGCGGCGGACGATGTACTTGCTCGAAGCCTTCTTCGGCGAGCGAGTACGACCCTCCTTCTGACCCCACGGGGAGACCGGGTGGCGACCACCGCTGGTCTTGCCCTCACCACCACCGTGCGGGTGGTCAACCGGGTTCATCGCGACACCGCGGACGGTCGGGCGAACGCCCTTCCAGCGCATGCGGCCGGCCTTGCCCCAGTTGATGTTCGACTGCTCGGCGTTGCCGACCTCGCCGACCGTGGCGCGGCAGCGCGCGTCGACGAGACGGATCTCACCGGACGGCATGCGGAGGTGGGCCATCACGCCCTCCTTCGCGAGCAGCTGCACGGAGGCACCAGCGGAGCGGGCGAACTTCGCGCCGCCACCGGGACGGAGCTCGATCGCGTGGATCGTGGTACCGACCGGGATGTTGCGGAGCGCGAGGTTGTTGCCCGGCTTGATGTCGGCCGTGGGGCCGTTCTCGATCCGGTCACCCTGCTGCAGGCCGCGCGGCGCGATGATGTAGCGCTTCTCGCCGTCGGCGTAGTGCAGCAGCGCGATGCGCGCGGTGCGGTTGGGGTCGTACTCGATGTGCGCGACCTTGGCCGGCACGCCGTCCTTGTCGTGACGACGGAAGTCGATCACTCGGTAGGCGCGCTTGTGTCCGCCACCCTGGTGGCGAACGGTGATCCGGCCGGTGTTGTTACGGCCGCCCTTGCTGTGCAGAGGGCGAACCAGCGACTTCTCCGGCGTGGACCGCGTGATCTCGACAAAGTCGGCGACGCTGGAGCCACGACGGCCCGGGGTCGTCGGCTTGTACTTGCGGATACCCATTTCTCAGTCCTCGTCCGATTCCGGACGACTAGACCTCCGTTAGGAGGCCTGGCCGCCGAAGATGTCGATACGGTTGCCCTCGGCAAGGGTCACGATGGCGCGCTTGGTGTTGGCGCGCTTGCCGAAACCGGTCTTGGTGCGCTTGCGCTTACCCTGACGGTTGATCGTGTTGACCCCGGTGACCTTGACCGAGAAGACCGCCTCGACGGCCTGCTTGATCTGGGTCTTGTTGGCGCCGGGCGCGACGATGAACGTGTACTTGTTCTCGTCCAGCAGCGCGTAGCTCTTCTCCGAGACGACCGGCTTGATCAGCAGGTCGCGCGGGTCGGTGAAGGTCTTGCTGGTAACGGTCGCCTCAGACATCAGGCCTCGTTCCCTTCGGTCTCATCGGCCTTGGGGCCAGACACGAAGGACTCGAGCGCGGCCTGGGTGAAGACCACGTCGTCAGAGACGATCACGTCGTACGTGTTCAGCTGGCCCGGCTCCAGGATGTGAACCTGGGGCAGGTTGCGGGCGGACAGCCACGCCAGCTCGTCAGAGCGCTCGGCGACCAGGAGCAGGTTCTTGCGCTCCGAGATCTTGCCGAACAGCGTCTTGGCGGCCTTCGTGGAGGCGGAACCCTCGACCACGCCGGTGACGACGTGGATGCGGGAGTGACGCGCACGGTCCGAGAGGGCACCGCGGAGGGCGGCGGCCTTCATCTTCTTGGGGGTCCGCTGCGAGTAGTCACGCGGCTGCGGGCCGTGGACGACGCCACCGCCGGCGAACTGCGGAGCGCGGGTCGAACCCTGACGGGCGCGGCCGGTGCCCTTCTGGCGGTAAGGCTTCTTGCCACCACCACGGACTTCGCCACGGGTCTTGGTCTTGTGCGTGCCCTGACGGGCAGCTGCCAGCTGGGCGACGACGACCTGGTGGATCAGCGGAACGCTGGTCTTCGCGTCGAAGATCTCCGCGGGGAGCTCGACGGTACCGGCCTTGTCGCCTGCCGGCGAAAGGATGTCAATGGTGCTCATTACCTCAAGCCCCCTTGGCCGCGGTACGGACCAGGACGAGGCCGCCGTTCGGACCGGGGACCGCGCCCTTGATGAGGAGCAGACCCTTCTCCGCGTCAACCGCGTGGATGGTCAGGTTCTGGGTGGTGACGCGCTCGTTACCCATGCGACCGGCCATGCGCATGCCCTTGAAGACACGCCCAGGGGTGGCGCAGCCACCGATCGAACCGGGGGAGCGGTGCTTGCGCTGCACACCGTGA
This sequence comes from Streptomyces sp. NPDC040718, assembly GCF_055593565.1. Classification (NCBI taxonomy): domain Bacteria; kingdom Bacillati; phylum Actinomycetota; class Actinomycetes; order Kitasatosporales; family Streptomycetaceae; genus Streptomyces; species Streptomyces sp. NPDC040718. The sequence goes on from NZ_JBVIXO010000001.1 coordinate 1,058,446, forward strand.
CCGGCGCCGAGGCCCCGGAAGTTGTGCCGCTTCATGACACCGGCGAAGCCCTTGCCCTTGCTGTTGCCCGTGACGTCAACCTTGACGCCGGACTCGAACACCTCGGCAGTGATCTCCTGGCCGAGCGTGTACTCGCTGGCGTCGGAGGTGCGGAGCTCCACCAGGTGGCGGCGGGGGGTCACGTCGGCCTTGGCGAAGTGGCCCTTGAGGGGCTTGTTCACCTTGCGCGGGTCGATCTCGCCGAAGGCGATCTGGACCGACTCGTAGCCGTCGATGTCGTTCGTACGGACCTGGGTCACGACGCAGGGTCCGGCCTTGACGACGGTCACCGGGACGACACGGTTGTTCTCGTCCCAGACCTGGGTCATGCCGAGCTTCTCGCCCAGGACGCCCTTGATCTGCTTTGCCATCTTCTCGACGCCTCTCAGAGCTTGATCTCGATGTCAACGCCGGCCGGAAGGTCCAGGCGCATCAGCGAGTCAACGGTCTTGGGCGTCGGGTCGAGGATGTCGATCAGGCGCTTGTGCGTGCGCATCTCGAAGTGCTCGCGCGAGTCCTTGTACTTGTGCGGCGACTTGATGACGCAGTACACGTTCTTCTCAGTGGGCAGCGGCACCGGGCCCGCGACCGACGCACCAGTGCGGGTCACCGTCTCGACGATCTTCTTCGCCGAGGAGTCGATGACCTCGTGGTCGTAGGCCTTGAGCCGGATGCGGATCTTCTGTCCCGCCATGGCTACTCCGTAGTCCTGTCTCTGTGTGGAAACGCTCTGGCTCCCGGGCGGCTGCGAAACGGGGTTCCGCGGCTTCTCTCCGACCCACGCGGTCGGGCGTGTCGCACACCCTCTACAGAAAATTCCCATACGGAAATTCCCTCGTCCAAGGGGATGCGGTCCTGACCGCGTCTCGGGGGAGAAACACCCACCGGGCGCCTGGTGGGCACCGTGCTGACACTTCCCAGAAGATTCCCGTACGTCCGTCCTCATTGCTGCCCCGAAAGGCAGATTAAGGACGACGAGTACTGTGGGACTCGCTTCCGGTCCTCCCGGCGGGAGGCGCACAGCATCGGCACTCAGCCGAGCAACTTGAGTAGTCTGCCATACGAGACACGTACCTGGCCAATCGGGCCGAAGAGAATACCCCGCCGCGCGGACACGTCAAACCGCGCCGCACCCTCCGCCGGGCGGGGTTCCCGCAGGCCGGACCGCTGATCACGTCCGGGACACCGTCCCGCAGCCCTCCTGGCCCTCGACCGCGATGCCCTTGCTGCGGTCGTACGGGTCCACCGGCGGCCCGGAGGGATCCGTTCCACCGTTGTCGGGGTCCGAGGAGAACGACGGGTGCAGGTACCCGTCGAAGCGGTCGCAGGAGCTGTTGGCGATGTCCCGGTTGATCTGGAAGAGCCACAGCTTGCCGGCGGTGCCCTCCCACTTGTCGGGGTCCGCGATCGAGAAGGTGAAGTCGCGGCGGACGATGGTGCGCGCGACGTCCTCCGGGTTTCCCCCGAGCTTCGTGAAGGGGTAGACGAACGAGTAGTCCGCCCGCACGTGGGCCTGCCCGGACTCCTCGCCGGCCTCCACCCACATCCGGCCCCGGACCTTGACCACGTCGCCGGCCGGCTTGAGCTCGGCCGGGTCGTAGCGGGTGAACCAGTCCAGCGGGTCCTGGTCCCGGCCCGGCTTCTCGAAGGCCTTCGCCATCGCCGTCCGGGTCTTCTCGTCCTTCGGGTCCAGCAGGGCCGTCGCGGCCTGCGGGCGCTCCCCCCGCAGGGTGGCCGGCTCCAGGTTGGCCGCGACCAGGAACTGCCTCGCCTTCGCCAGCGCGTCGGCCACCGCCTCCCGGGACATGCCTCCGACGGCCGTCGCCTCCGGCACCTCGATCCCGGCGGCGCCATCGGCCCACTGGGCGGCCGGCGAGCCGCGGAAGGGCTCCTTCAGGGTCGGACGGTCCGGGTACGCGGCCTCCGGGGCCGCGGTCGGGCGTACCGACTCGGCGGGCAGCGGCGGGGCCCCGGCGGCCGCCTCGCGGGCTTCCGCCTTCCCCGTCACCTTGTCGATGACCAGTTCCGGCCGTACGACGATCAGCGCGGCCGCCCCGATGGCGACGAGCGCCGCCGCGGCCTTCAGGCGCCGCCGGCCCCGGCCGCGGCCCCCCGTCTCCTGCCACGCCGGCCCGGTCCGCCACCCCTGCGGCTCGTCGTGTCTGCCGCCGCCCTGCTGTCCCATGCGCTTCCCACCCTGGTCGATCGCCCGTTCGTGCTGCTGCGGAGCCTCTCACACGGTCTTTACGCGGCCCTTACAGGGGGTACGGCGAAGGGCCCCTCCCCCACCGCCGGAGCGGTGGGAAAGGGGCCCTCGCGTCAAACATGGTGCCCGCTGCTGCGAGCTACCAGGTCAGAGCACGAATTACTTCGTGATCTTGGTGACCTGGCCGGCGCCGACGGTGCGACCACCCTCACGGATGGCGAACTTCAGGCCCTCCTCCATGGCGACCGGCTGGATCAGCGCGACCGTCATGTCGGTGTTGTCGCCCGGCATGACCATCTCGGTGCCCTCGGGGAGGGTCACGACGCCGGTCACGTCCGTGGTACGGAAGTAGAACTGCGGGCGGTAGTTGTTGAAGAACGGGGTGTGACGGCCACCCTCGTCCTTCGACAGGATGTACGCGGCGGCCTCGAACTCGGTGTGCGGCGTGACCGAACCGGGCTTGATGATGACCTGGCCGCGCTCGACGTCCTCGCGCTTGATGCCACGGAGGAGCAGACCGACGTTCTCACCGGCCTGGCCCTCGTCGAGCAGCTTGCGGAACATCTCGATGCCGGTGACCGTGGTGGTGGTCTTCTCGGTCTTGATGCCGATGATGTCGACGGTCTCGTTGACCTTGAGGACACCACGCTCGATGCGACCGGTGACGACGGTGCCACGACCGGTGATCGTGAAGACGTCCTCGACGGGCATCAGGAACGGCTTGTCGGTGTCACGCGGCGGGGTCGGGATCGACTCGTCGACGGCCTTCATGAGGCCGAGGAGCTTCTCGCCCCACTCCTTGTCGCCCTCGAGCGCCTTGAGCGCGGAGACCTGGACGACCGGAAGGTCGTCGCCCGGGAAGTCGTACTCGGAGAGCAGCTCACGGACCTCGAGCTCGACGAGCTCCAGGATCTCCTCGTCGTCCACCATGTCGGCCTTGTTCAGGGCGACGACGATGTACGGAACGCCGACCTGGCGGGCCAGGAGCACGTGCTCCTTGGTCTGCGGCATCGGGCCGTCGGTGGCGGCGACCACGAGGATGGCGCCGTCCATCTGCGCGGCACCGGTGATCATGTTCTTGATGTAGTCCGCGTGACCCGGGCAGTCGACGTGGGCGTAGTGACGCGCCTCGGTCTGGTACTCGACGTGCGCGATGGAGATGGTGATACCGCGCTGGCGCTCCTCAGGAGCCTTGTCGATCTGGTCGAAGGCCGAGGCCTCGTTCAGGTCCGGGTACGCGTCGTGCAGCACCTTGGTAATGGCGGCCGTGAGGGTCGTCTTACCGTGGTCAATGTGACCGATGGTGCCGATGTTGACGTGCGGCTTAGTCCGCTCGAACTTCGCCTTCGCCACGGGGGTCCTCCTGGAGAGTGGTTCTGTACGCCTTACAGATCGGCGCCAGGTGATCTTTGCTGGAAAGCCGGGTTCCCCGGGGCAACGAGAGATTTGCTCCTGTTGCCCCAGAGGCTCCGGTGACAAGCCTAAAGCGTGTACTCGGAAGAGTTACTCGCCCTTGGCCTTCGCGATGATCTCCTCGGCGACGTTCCGGGGAACCTCGGCGTAGGAGTCGAACTGCATCGAGTAGCTGGCGCGACCCGAGGTCTTGCTGCGGAGGTCTCCGACGTAGCCGAACATCTCCGAAAGCGGCACGAGGCCCTTGACGATCTTGGCTCCGTGACGGTCCTCCATGGCCTGGATCTGGCCACGGCGGGAGTTGATGTCACCGATGACGTCGCCCATGGACTCCTCCGGCGTGGTGACCTCGACGGCCATCATCGGCTCGAGGAGCACGGGAGAAGCCTTGCGCGCGGCCTCCTTGAAGGCCTGCGAACCGGCGATCTTGAAGGCGAGCTCGGAGGAGTCGACCTCGTGGTAGCCACCGTCGAGAAGCGTGACGCGGACGCCAGTCATCTCGTAGCCGGCCAGGATGCCGAACTGCATGGCTTCCTGCGCACCGGCGTCGACCGAAGGGATGTACTCCTTCGGCACGCGGCCACCGGTGACCTTGTTGACGAACTCGTACGCCGGACCATCGGCGTCCGTGATCGGCTCGATCGCGATCTGCACCTTGGCGAACTGACCGGTACCACCGGTCTGCTTCTTGTGGGTGTAGTCGTGACGCTCGACGGCCTTGCGGATCGTCTCGCGGTACGCGACCTGCGGCTTGCCGACGTTGGCGACGACCTTGAACTCGCGCTTCATACGGTCGACCAGCACCTCGAGGTGCAGCTCGCCCATACCGCCGAGGATGGTCTGGCCGGTCTCCTCGTCCGAGTGGACGTGGAACGACGGGTCCTCTTCCGCGAGACGCTGGATGGCGACACCCAGCTTCTCCTGGTCGCCCTTGGAGGCGGGCTCGATGGCGACCTGGATGACCGGAGCCGGGAAGTCCATGGACTCCAGGATCACGGGCGCCTTGTCGTCACACAGCGTCTCACCGGTGGTGGTCTGCTTCAGGCCCATGACGGCGACGATGTCGCCGGCGCCCACCGCGTCGATCTCCTCACGCTTGTTCGCGTGCATGCGGTAGATCTTGCCGATGCGCTCCTTCTTGCCCTTGACGGAGTTCAGCACCGCGGTGCCGGCCTCCAGGCGGCCCGAGTAAACCCGGACGAAGGTGAGCTTGCCGAGGTGCGGGTCGCTCATGATCTTGAACGCGAGCGCGGCGAGGGGCTCCTCGTCCGACGGCTTGCGCTTCACGACGAGCTCGGCGTCCTTGACGTCGTGGCCCTCGATGGCCTCGATGTCGAGCGGCGACGGGAGGTAGCGCACGACGGCGTCGAGCAGGGGCTGGACGCCCTTGTTCTTGAACGCCGTACCGCAGAACACCGCGGTGATCGTGGGCTCGCCCTTGCCCTTGCCGGAGCCGAGGATGATGCGACGCACGGCGGCGTGCAGCTGCTCCTCGGAGGGCTCTTCGCCCTCGAGGAAGAGCTCCATCATCTCTTCGTCGTTCTCGGCGACCTGCTCGACGAGCTTGCCGCGCCATTCCTCGGCGAGCTCGGCGTGCGAGGCCGGGATGTCGACGACGTCGTACATCTCGCCCTTGGTGGCCTCGGCGGACCACACGAGAGCCTTCATGCGGACGAGGTCGACGACACCCTGGAAGTCGGCCTCGGCACCGATCGGGAGCTGCATGACGATCGGAACCGCACCGAGGCGGTCCTTGATCATGTCGACGCAGCGCATGAACTCGGCGCCGGTGCGGTCGAGCTTGTTGACGAAGCAGATGCGCGGGACGCCGTAGCGGTCCGCCTGACGCCAAACGGTCTCGGACTGCGGCTCTACGCCGGCCACACCGTCGAACACGGTGACGGCGCCGTCGAGGACGCGGAGCGAACGCTCCACCTCGACGGTGAAGTCGACGTGACCCGGGGTGTCGATGATGTTGATGGTGTGGTCAACATCTTCGAGCGGCCAGTGGCAGGTGGTGGCGGCAGACGTGATGGTGATACCACGCTCCTGCTCCTGCTCCATCCAGTCCATCGTGGCGGCGCCGTCGTGGACCTCACCGATCTTGTACGACACACCGGTGTAGAACAGGATGCGCTCGGTGGTGGTCGTCTTGCCCGCGTCGATGTGGGCCATGATGCCGATGTTGCGCACCTTGGCCAGGTCAAGCGAAGTGGTAGCCATATCGGCTCAGTCTTCTCTCGGTCTCGATGTGGGTTGGGACTACCAGCGGTAGTGCGCGAAGGCCTTGTTGGACTCGGCCATCTTGTGCGTGTCCTCACGCTTCTTGACGGCAGCGCCAAGACCGTTCGAGGCGTCGAGCAGCTCGTTCATCAGGCGCTCGGTCATGGTCTTCTCACGGCGGGCGCGGGAGTAACCCACGAGCCAGCGGAGGGCCAGGGTCGACTGGCGACCCGGCTTGACCTCGACGGGGACCTGGTAGGTCGCGCCACCGACACGGCGGGACTTGACCTCGAGGGACGGCTTGACGTTCTCCAGCGCGCGCTTCAGCGTGATGACCGGGTCGTTGCCGGTCTTCTCGCGGAGGCCTTCCATGGCGCCGTAGACGATGCGCTCGGCGGTGGAGCGCTTGCCGTTCAGCAGGATCTTGTTGATGAGCGAGGTCACCAGAGGAGATGCGTAGACCGGGTCGATGATGACCGGGCGCTTCGGGGCGGGGCCCTTACGAGGCATTCTTACTTCTCCTTCTTGGCGCCGTAGCGGCTGCGGGCCTGCTTGCGGTTCTTGACAGCCTGGGTGTCAAGCGCACCGCGGATGATCTTGTAACGAACACCCGGCAGGTCCTTCACACGGCCACCACGCACGAGCACGATGGAGTGCTCCTGCAGGTTGTGTCCCTCACCCGGAATGTAAGCGGTGACCTCGATGCCGGAGGTCAGACGCACACGCGCGACCTTACGGAGCGCCGAGTTCGGCTTCTTCGGGGTGGTCGTGAACACACGCGTGCAGACGCCGCGACGCTGGGGCGAGGCCTCGAGCGCGGGGGTCTTTGTCTTCTCGACCTTGTCCTGCCGGCCCTTACGGACCAGCTGCTGGATCGTAGGCACTACTTCTCCGGTTTCTGTGTGCCGTGTAGTGAAGCTAACCTGGAACTTTGCCGACCCACGCGGTCGGGTGTGTCGGATCCGGCGGACCCCTCCGCAAGCGCGGAAGAACGCATGGATCGCGGTGGCCGTTGACTCTCGCGTGCGGTTGATGGACACGCACGGGAGCCCAGGCACACCCCAGGCACAAGGTCTGAGCGTACCCACCGCATCCACTCCGGTCAAAACATGAGCCTCCCCGCCCCCTCCGCGACGACCGCACAGCTCAGACGCCGCACGGGCGGGGCGGCCCTGGCCGGGGTGGCCGCGCGGGACGCGCACGGCCGTGGTAAACGGAGGGCGAACTACACTGCCCAGCGAATCCCAGCGAGACAGCCCAAAACGTACGAGCGCCAGGAGCAGGACATTGGGGACGGTCACACCGGAGCCGAAGACGGCGGAGAACCCGCCCCCCGACGGCGGCCGAACCCCCTCGTCACGACGGCGCGCCGCACTCTCCCGGCTGTACGGCCCCCTGCTGGCCTTCCTCGTCACCTCGGGCGCCTTCTGCGCGGCCTGGGCGGCGCGGGGCACCTTCCCCTTCGGGGACAAGGGCCGGGCCATCAACGACCAGGCCAACCAGTACGTCCCCTTCCACCGAGCCCTGTGGGACCTGGTCCACGACCAGGCCGCCGGCGACCTGCTGTTCACCTGGCGGGGAGGCTTCGGACAACAGTTCCTGTCCGACTACTACACCTACCTCGGCAATCCGTTCTCCTGGCTGGCCGTGCTGGTCCCGCGCGAGCACGTCGACCTCGCCGTCTTCGTGATCACCCCGGTCACCATGGGCACGGCCGCCGCCCTGATGGCCGTCTACCTCGGCAGGCTGCACCCCGGTCCGTGGTGGCAGCGCGGGGTGCTCGGGGCGACGTACGGGCTGTGCGGGTGGGCGCTGAGCGACGCCTCGTACATCCCCATGTGGCTGTGGGGCCTGGTGGCGCTCCCGCTGCTCGGCATCGCCGTCGAGTGGTGCCTGGAGGGGCGCCGCTGGCCCGGGGCGGCACTGCTGGTCGCCCTCGCCTGGTTCGGCAACTTCTACACCGCCATGATGGCCACGATGGCGGCCTGCGTACTGCTGGCGATCCGCCTGATCACCCTGGACATGACCGGCGCGCAGCGCCTCCGCGCCCTGTGGCGCGCGGCCACCGCCGCCGCGGCCGGCATCCTCCTCACCCTCCCCCTCCTGCTGCCGTCGTTCCTGTCCAGCGGGGCGGCGCAGCCCACCAAGGCCGGCGCCTTCGACCCCGTCCGGATCGAGGTCTTCCTCTCCGGCATGCTCCCGGCCACCCACCTGTGGGGCGGCCGTCCGCGGCTGTACGTGGCCTCCCTGGGCCTGATCCTGGCGGGCAGCTTCCTCCTGAACAGCCGCATCGCGGCCCGTACCCGCCTGGTCTGGGCGGCGGCCACGCTCCTGGTCCTGGCCTCCTTCCAGTTCCCCCCGACGCAGTACCTGTGGCACGGCCTGGCGGTGCCGAACGGCAACCCGTACCGCGAGGCGTTCGTGTTCAGCGGGATGGTCGTCATCCTGGCCTGGCTCGCGCTGGCCAACCGCCCCCGCCCCCTGCACCTGGCCCTGTCGGCGGCCCTGCTCCTCCTGGCCGCCTTCGTACTCCGCCACACCGACGACTTCGGCGGCTGGACCTGGCCGGCCGTCCTCGCGGGCGGCGCGGCCTCGCTGCTGGCCCTCGTCCTCCTGACCCGGGCGGAGAAGCACCGCGCGGTGCTCCCCCTCGCGGCCCTCCTCATGATCGGCGTGGTCTTCGCCGAATCGACCGTCGCGGCGGCCAACGCGGACGCCCGCCGCTCCCGCGAGCGCTGGGCCGCTCCCGTCCCGACCTCGAACCGCTCGATCACGAACCACTTCGAAGCGGTCCGGAACGTGGACGGCTGGCCCGCCTACCGGACGGACTCGGGCGCGCCGCAGACCTCGTACAACGACGCCCTCGCCCTCCGGGCGGAGGGCCCGCAGTACTACAGCAGCTACCTCCCCGAAGTCACCTACCAGGCCCTGGAACCCCTCGGCTACGGCTTCAAGAACGACGGCCGGACCTTCTTCGGCGCCGACAACCCGGTGCTCGACGCGATCTTCTCGATCGGCGCCCGCGTCCGCCCCGGCACCGCCCCCGGCACCTGGACGGCCACGAAGCAGGCCGCCCCTCCCCTGGTCACACTCCGCACCGCCCCGTACACCTCCCCCAACCCCGCCGGCTCGGTCTACGCCCACCAGGAGGACGTCCTGGGCGCCACGGTGTACGAGGTCCCGCGGACCACCCGGACGGGCACCCCCACCACCCAGACGTACGCGGCCCGGTGCACCCCGGGCTCCGAGGCGTACTGGTTCTCCCCCACCCTGTACGGCACCCTCCGTACGGCGGACTCCGCGCTCCCCCTGATGGACCGCATGACGGGCGTCGTCCCCCTGGGCCCGGTCCCCGCCTCGGGCGAGGTCACCGCGACGGTGGAAACCCGCACGGAGAACGCCACGGCCGGCCCGAACCCCATCGGCTGCCTGGACCGCCCCGCCCTCGACGGGGCGGTCGAGCGCCTCACCGCCACGGGTGCCACATCGGTCCGCGTCGGCGGCCACACCCTCGAAGCCACCCTCCCTCCGAACACCACCGGCACCGCCGTCCTGGCGGTGACGAACGTCCCCGGCTGGCAGTGCTCGGCCCCGATCCGCGACTTCCACGGCCTCCTCGCCGTCCCCGTCACCCCGGACACGCGCAGCCTCTCCTGCACCTTCACCCCGAAGGGCCTCACCCCGGGCCTCGCAGCCGCCGCCCTGTCCCTCCTCACCCTGACCTCGGTCACCACAACCACCTACCTCAGGCGCCGCCGGGAAATCCGCTGATCCACCGCCGCGCGTCCCCGCCGGCCAGTACATTGACCGCCCTGACAACCGGGGGGCGGGCATGGCGGTGGAGCACGTGGCGGGCGACGGAGGGCTGGACGACCGGGTCCCCTTCCTGGCCCGCCTGGAGGACGAGGACGGCGCCGCGTTACGGGCGCTGGGCCGCGAGCTGACGTTCGCACCCCGCGCGCACCTCATCCACCAGAACGAACCCGCCGCCCACGTCCTGCTGATCCTCCACGGCTGGACCAAGGTCACCGCCTCCGCCGCGAACGGCAAGGAGGCCCTGCTCGCCCTGCGCGGCCCGGGCGACATCGTCGGCGAATCCGCCGCCGTCACACGCCGCGCCCGCTCCGCCACCGTGACCGCACTCGAACCGGTACGCGCCGTGGCCGTCGACCCCGAGCGCTTCCGGGCCTTCCTCGCCCGCGTCCCCTCCGCCGCCTTCCAGCTCCTGGCCCTCACCGCGGACCGCGCACGCGCCGGCGACCGGAGGCGGCTGGAGTTCGCCTCGCTGAGCGTGCGCGAGCGGCTGGCCGTGCTCCTCCAGGACCTGGCACGGACCCACGGACGGCGCACCGAGGGCGGGATCGAGATCACCGTCCCCCTCAGCAAGCAGGAGATCGGTGGAGCCATCGGGGCCTCCCGCGAGATGGTCCAGCGCGAGCTGAAGCACCTGCGCGACCGCGGGGTCGTCATCACGGGCCGCCGCACGACGGTGATCGCACGGCCGGACGTACTGCGCCGGATCGCGCAGGCCCAGGGCGGGAGCTGAACCGTCCCCTTCAGTGCGGCCCGTCACACTCCGGGTGTGTCATCCGCCCTCTCGGCGGGGCGCCCGCCTGCGCCAATCTCTTGCCATCCCTGCCGCAAGGGCAGGAACCCACCACGAGAGGCGATCATGAGCGACCCCGTCCCCCGCACCTTCCTCCTCGTCGACACGGAGCGGTTCAGCGACCGCGACGACGTCCAGCAGGCCTACCTGCGCCGGATGCTGTACGACGTCGTCGACCGGACCTTGCTGGCCGCCGGGATCGACCAGACGTTACGGCTGCGCGCCGACCGGGGCGACGCGGTCATGGAGCTGATCGACCCGCACGTTCCCCTCAACGTCTTGCTGCGCGCCCTGCTGACGGAGATCCCGGCCCAGCTCCACGCGGTGAACCGGCTGGCGGCCGACTCGGCCCAGATCCGGCTGCGCGTGGTGCTCGCGACGGGAATCGTGGTGATCGACGAATTCGACGGGTGGGTGGGCACCGACCTCAACGAGGCCTGCCGGCTCCTGGACGGCGAACCCCTGCGTGCGGCGCTGCGCGAGCGGACGGACGACTACGCCCTCTGTGTTTCCCGGTCGGTCCACTCCGGAATCGTGCGGCACGGCCACACCGGTGTCCCGGCGGAAGAGTTCCGCGAGATCACCATGCCCAGCAAGAACGGCCCGCTACAGGCGTGGCTGTACGGCCCCCTCCCCTCGGGAACGGTCGCCGCGCCGGTCGCGGCCCCCGCCGCCAAGGACTCCGGAGCGCCCGGACGAGCGGGAGCGGAGGCGGAGGCCGTCGGAGAAGACCGACCGGACGCCGCCGGAATCCGCTTCCAGGGCGTCAACGACGGAATCGTCGCCGGTCGCATCGACGGCAACGCGGTCCGTGCCGAAGTGGTCCACGGCGACATCATCTTCGGTGACCGCCGGTGAGCGATCAGCCGGACCAGCCGGCCGACCCCGCCGAGGAGCCCGAACAGGCACCGGCGGTAGACGGGGGCGCGGCCGAACAGGGGAGGAAGACCGAGGAGGAGGCCCAGCAGCCCTGGGCCACCCGTCGCGAGCTGCACGCCCACGCGCCGAAGTCGATGGCGTTCGACGGCACCAACCACGGCGTCGTCGCCGACCGGATCATCGGCAACGTCACGACCGAGATCCACTACAGCTTCGGCGGGTTCGGCAGCGGCACCCCCGCCTCGGGGGAGATATCGCCTTCCCACCTCGACCGGCTGTCCGGTGTCTTCGTCGACGAGGGCACCCGTTTCGCGCAGCTGCGTGACCGCCTCTTGAAGGAGCAGGTCCTCGTCCTCACGGGTACGCCCTTCACCGGGCGCCGGGCCGCCGCGCTGATGCTCCTCCGCTCCGTGGGCGCCACCCCGGTGCACGCCCTGGACAGCACCACGACCCCGCGGAACCTGACGGGCCTGTTCGGCACACCCGGGAAGGCGGCCGGCTACGTGCTGTGCGACCTGACCACCAGCCGGGACGACCCCCTGCGCGAGGCCCAGTTCAACGCCCTGCGCGACCTCATGCAGGAACGGAAGACCCATCTGGTGATCACCACGGGTGTGGGGGCGTACCTGGAGGACGCCATCCGCCCGGAGGCCTGGGAACCCCCCGGCCAGAGGGCCGTTCTGGCCGCCCGGTTGACCGTGGACATCGGAGCCGATGCCACCTCCCGTCTGCTCGCCCTGCCAGCCGTCGGCGAATTCCTCTCCCGCGACCACCAGCTCCGCGAGGTCGTCGGGTACGCAACCGAGTTGCGCCAGTACGCAGTGGGCCAGTGCGGCGAGAAGCAGTTGACCGATTACTCCCTGCGCGCGCTGAAGCACCAGGTGCGCGAATGGTTCGCGGAGTCCGAGGAGATCGTCCATCTGCGGGAAAAGGCCTTCCTGATCGCCCTGGCCGCCTTCGACGGAGGGCCGTACGCCTTGACGGCCGAGCTCAGCGACCTGCTGTACTCCCAGCTCCAGCGGGTCGGAGACCCCAAGCGGTCCGAGACCATCCCCGTGTTCAGCACCCACATCGGCAAACGGCTCCAGCTCGCCCGGGCGGCCACGTACCCGGAACGGGAGGAGACGGAGTGGGGCGAGGTCACCCAGCTGAAGGCCGCCTTCCAGGACGACCGGACGGCTCTCGTCCTGCTGCCCGAGGTATGGACCGGCCATCCCGCCGCCCGACCCGCACTGGTGAACTGGCTGAACGGGCTCGCTGACGACGGGCGCCCCTTGGTACGCACCCGCGCCGCGGCCACCGCCGCCGTACTCGCGTGCACGGACCTCCCGTCCGCGATGGCTCTGATCATCGAGCCGTGGGCGCGCTCCGACAGAGCCCAGAGGCGGACTGCCGCAGTCAGCGCGCTCACCCTCGAGCGGCGCCTCCAGGCCGCCCGCCACGAGCTGGAGCTCCAGCGGTACGAGGCCCAGAAGATCGCCTTCTACCAGCAGCACTTCGCCCGGGGCGGCGTTCAGGCCTGGGCCCTGCATCTGGCCCGGCACCCCGAGGACACCCGGCTCGCACTGGACAGCATGGAGGAGCACCACCTAGCGCTCCTCCGCTCACAGCTCGACCAGGTCAAGACACTGCTGGGCCCGGACGGCGGTGAAGCCCACGAACTGGACCGCACCCGGCAGCTCATGATCGAGCAGATCAACGAAGCGCTCGCGCCCCGTTCCCCTGCCACACTGCCCACCCCGGAGCTCCCCGAGCTGCCTCCCGGCTACGGACGCCGCCCCCATCCGCCCGTCGACCCGGAGCAGGCACCGTGACCGAGCCCGCCGAGTCACACGGTCCGCCGCCCGCGTACCCCCGCTACCCGGAGGCCCCGCCGCCCGCGCCCGCGCACGTCCCCCAGCAGCCCCGGCCCGACCATGACGACCTCGGCTACCGCCACCCACCGGGGACCCGCGTCCATTACCGCTCCCGGCAGCGCACCACGGACGCCACCGCCCTCGGCCGGCTCGCCCTGCACCTGCCCGGTTTCCTGTTGAGCCTGCTCGTCGTACTGGGCACGGCCATGCTGCTGGAGGCCTGGAACGGGCTGCCGGCCTGGGTGCCGACCGCGCTGTGGCTCGCTTCCGGCGCCCTCACGTTCCACCGCCCCAGCGAGCGCTTGCTCGCCCGCCACCTGCTCCGGCTCCAGCACCCGCTCCCTTCCGAGCTGGCCGTGCTCGCCCCCGTGTGGCGCGAGGTCACCGCCCGTGCCGGGGTGGACGGCACCCGCTATGAGCTGTGGATCGAGGACAGCGACGACCTGAACGCCCTCGCCGCCGCCGGGCACATCGTCGCCGTCACCCGGCGCGCCCTGGAACGCCTACCCGAGGCGCAGCTGGCCGCGGTACTCGCCCACGAGCTGGGCCATCACACCGCCGGGCACGCGTGGACAGGGCTTCTCAGCTGGTGGTACGCGCTCCCGGGCCGGCTGGCCTGGCTGGGCCTGGCCGCGGGCACGATCAGGCTGATCCGCATCGCGAGCGGCTTCTCGTACGCGGCCGCGGGCATCCTGATCGTCCTCTTCGGGTGGATCACCTTCGCCACCCTGACCCTGACCTACGGCCTGCCGCTGCTCCTGCTCGCGCTGCCCTACTTGGCCGCTGCCGTCGGCCGCCGCGCCGAACTCCGCGCCGACGGGCACGCAGCCGCACTGGGCTTCGCTCCGATGCTCTCCCGGATGCTGCACGACGTACTGGCCGAGGAGACACCGGCCTCCGCGGACGGCGGCGTACTGTCGCGGCTGCTCTCCAGCCACCCCGACCACCGCACCCGCCTCCACCACCTCCAGCGCTACCTGGAGCCGCGGGCCTAGGAACGCCGCAGGGCGGCCACCCTCTCGGGTGACCGCCCTGCGGTTACTGCACGTGTCCGACTCAGCCGTTGTACGGGCCGTAGTCGTAGTCCTCCAGCGGGACAGCCTGGCCGGAGCCGGTGCCGAAGGGCGAGTAGTCGATGTCGTCGTAGCCGACGGCCGAGTACATCGCGGCCTTGGCCTCCTCGGTCGGCTCCACCCGGATGTTGCGGTAGCGGGACAGGCCCGTACCGGCCGGGATGAGCTTACCGATGATGACGTTCTCCTTGAGGCCGATGAGGCTGTCGGACTTGGCGTTGATCGCCGCGTCCGTCAGGACTCGGGTCGTCTCCTGGAAGGAGGCGGCCGACAGCCAGGATTCCGTCGCCAGCGAGGCCTTGGTGATACCCATCAGCTGCGGACGGCCGGAGGCGGGGTGACCGCCCTCGGTGACCACACGACGGTTCTCGGTCTCGAACTTCGAGCGCTCGACGAGCTCGCCCGGCAGGAGCTCCGCGTCGCCGGACTCGATGATCGTCACGCGGCGCAGCATCTGCCGGATGATGATCTCGATGTGCTTGTCGTGGATCGACACGCCCTGCGAGTTGTAGACCTTCTGGACTTCGCCGACCAGGTGGACCTGGACGGCACGCTGGCCGAGGATGCGCAGCACGTCGTGCGGGTTGGTGGCACCCATGGTGAGCTTCTGGCCCACCTCGACGTGGTCGCCCTCGTGCACGATGACCTTGGCGCGCTTGGAGATCGGGAAGGCCGTCTCCTCGCTGCCGTCGTCGGGCGTGATGACGATCTTCTTCGTCTTCTCGGTCTCCTCGATCCGCACGCGGCCGGCGGCCTCGGAGATCGGGGCGACACCCTTCGGGGTACGGGCCTCGAAGAGCTCGACGACACGCGGCAGACCCTGCGTGATGTCGTCACCGGCCACACCACCGGTGTGGAAGGTACGCATCGTCAGCTGGGTACCGGGCTCACCGATGGACTGGGCGGCGATGATGCCGACCGCCTCGCCGATGTCGACGAGCTTGCCGGTGGCCAGCGAGCGGCCGTAGCAGAAGGCACAGGTGCCGACCGCGGACTCGCAGGTCAGGACCGAGCGGGTCTTGACCTCCTCGACGCCGTTCGCGATGAGGGCGTCGATGAGCACGTCGCCGAGGTCCACGTTCGCCGGCGCGATGACCTTGCCGTCGATGACGACGTCCTCGGCCAGCATGCGGGCGTACACGGAGGTCTCGACGTCGTCCGCCTTGCGGAGGACACCCGCCTCGTCCTTGACACCGATCTTGAGCTTGAGGCCGCGCTCGGTGCCGCAGTCCTCCTCGCGGATGATGACGTCCTGCGAGACGTCCACCAGACGACGGGTGAGGTAACCCGAGTCGGCGGTACGCAGGGCGGTGTCCGCCAGACCCTTACGGGCACCGTGCGTGGAGATGAAGTACTCCAGAACGGTGAGGCCCTCACGGAAGGACGCCTTGATCGGACGCGGGATGGTCTCGTTCTTCGCGTTCGACACCAGACCACGCATACCGGCGATCTGTCGCATCTGCATCATGTTTCCTCGGGCACCCGAGTCAACCATCATGAAGATGGGGTTCGTCTTGGGGAAGTTCGCGTTCATCGCCTCGGCAACCTCGTTGGTCGCCTTGGTCCAGATCGCGATGAGCTCCTGCGTGCGCTCGTCCTTGGTGATCAGACCGCGCTCGTACTGCTTCTGGACCTTCTCGTCCTGAGCCTCGTAGCCCGCGACGATGGCCTTCTTGGCCTCGGGCACGACGACGTCGGAGATGGCCACGGTGACGCCCGAACGGGTCGCCCAGTGGAAGCCGGCCGCCTTCAGGTTGTCGAGCGTCGCCGCCACGATGACCTTGGGGTAGCGCTCCGCCAGGTCGTTGACGATCTCGGAGAGCTGCTTCTTGCCCACCGAGTAGTCGACGAACGGGTAGTCCTCGGGCAGCAGCTCGTTGAAGAGCGCGCGACCCAGGGTCGTCTTCAGACGGAAGCTGTCGCCCGGCTGGAACTCCTGCTCGCCCTCCTCGGCGACCGGCGCCACCCAGCCGCGCGGCGGGATGGTGCCCACCGGGAAGCGGATGTCGACGGACGACTGCAGCGCGAGCTCGCCGGCGTCGAACGCCATGATCGCCTCGGCGGTGGAGCCGAACGCGCGGCCCTCGCCCTTGACGTCACGGAGCTCACCGTCGGTGGTCAGGAAGAACAGACCCAGGACCATGTCCTGCGTCGGCATGGTGACCGGACGGCCGTCGGCCGGCTTGAGGATGTTGTTCGAGGACAGCATCAGGATGCGGGCCTCGGCCTGCGCCTCCGCGGAGAGCGGCAGGTGGACGGCCATCTGGTCACCGTCGAAGTCCGCGTTGAACGCGGTGCAGACGAGCGGGTGGATCTGGATGGCCTTGCCTTCGACCAGCTGGGGCTCGAAGGCCTGGATGCCGAGACGGTGCAGCGTGGGCGCACGGTTCAGCAGCACCGGGTGCTCGGCGATGACCTCTTCGAGCACGTCGTACACGACCGTGCGGCCGCGCTCGACCATGCGCTTCGCGCTCTTGATGTTCTGCGCGTGGTTCAGGTCGACCAGGCGCTTCATCACGAACGGCTTGAAGAGCTCCAGCGCCATGGCCTTGGGCAGACCACACTGGTGCAGCTTCAGCTGCGGACCGACGACGATCACGGAACGCGCCGAGTAGTCCACGCGCTTGCCGAGAAGGTTCTGACGGAATCGACCCTGCTTGCCCTTCAGCATGTCGCTGAGGGACTTCAGCGGACGGTTGCCGGGGCCCGTCACCGGGCGACCGCGACGGCCGTTGTCGAAGAGGGCGTCGACCGCCTCCTGGAGCATGCGCTTCTCGTTGTTCACGATGATCTCGGGGGCACCGAGGTCGAGAAGGCGCTTCAGGCGGTTGTTGCGGTTGATGACGCGGCGGTACAGGTCGTTCAGGTCGGAGGTCGCGAAGCGGCCACCGTCCAGCTGCACCATCGGACGCAGGTCCGGCGGGATGACCGGGACGCAGTCCAGGACCATGCCCTTGGGGCTGTTGCTGGTCTGCAGGAACGCGGAGACGACCTTGAGGCGCTTGAGCGCACGGGTCTTCTTCTGGCCCTTGCCGGTACGGATGATCTCGCGGAGGCGCTCGGCCTCCTCCTCGAGGTCGAAGGACTCCAGGCGCTTCTGCAGAGCAGCCGCACCCATGGAACCGTCGAAGTACGTGCCGAAGCGGTCACGCAGCTCGCGGTAGAGGAGCTCGTCGCCCTCCAGGTCCTGGACCTTGAGGTTCTTGAAGCGGTTCCACACCTCGTCGAGGCGGTCGATCTCGCGCTGGGCGCGGTCGCGGAGCTGCTTCATCTCGCGCTCGGCGCCTTCGCGCACCTTGCGGCGCACGTCGGCCTTGGCGCCCTCGGCCTCAAGCTCGCCCAGGTCGCTCTCGAGCTTCTTGGCACGGCCTTCGAGGTCCGCGTCACGGCGGTTCTCGATCTGCTGGCGCTCGACGGAGACGTGGGCCTCCAGCGACGGCAGGTCGCGCTGACGGCGCTCGTCGTCGACGAACGTGATCATGTACGCGGCGAAGTAGATGACCTTCTCGAGGTCCTTCGGCGCGAGGTCCAGCAGGTAGCCCAGGCGCGACGGGACGCCCTTGAAGTACCAGATGTGGGTGACGGGAGCGGCGAGCTCGATGTGGCCCATGCGCTCACGGCGCACCTTGGCGCGCGTGACCTCGACGCCACAGCGCTCACAGATGATGCCCTTGAAGCGGACACGCTTGTACTTGCCGCAGTAGCACTCCCAGTCCCGGGTAGGACCGAAGATCTTCTCGCAGAAGAGTCCGTCCTTCTCGGGCTTGAGGGTGCGGTAGTTGATGGTCTCCGGCTTCTTGACCTCGCCGTGTGACCAGGTTCGGATGTCGTCCGCGGTGGCAAGGCCGATCCGCAGCTCGTCGAAGAAGTTGACGTCGAGCACTGTGCGTCAATCCCTCTTTCGGGGTCGAGTCTCAATCATGGTCTGAACGGTCCCGGGGGCGACGGGGGCTCCGTGAGGAGCCCCCGTCAGGCCCGTCAGACCTCTTCGACGCTGCTCGGCTCGCGCCGGGACAGGTCGATACCGAGCTCCTCCGCCGCGCGGAAGACGTCCTCGTCGGTGTCGCGCATCTCGATGGACATGCCGTCCGAGGACAGCACCTCCACGTTGAGGCAGAGCGACTGCATTTCCTTGATGAGCACCTTGAAGGACTCGGGAATGCCCGGCTCGGGGATGTTCTCGCCCTTGACGATGGCCTCGTAGACCTTCACGCGGCCGGTCACGTCGTCGGACTTGATCGTCAGGAGTTCCTGGAGCGCGTAAGCGGCGCCGTAAGCCTCAAGCGCCCACACCTCCATCTCACCGAAGCGCTGACCACCGAACTGCGCCTTACCACCCAGCGGCTGCTGCGTGATCATCGAGTACGGACCGGTCGAACGGGCGTGGAGCTTGTCGTCGACCAGGTGGTGCAGCTTGAGGATGTACATGTACCCGACCGAGATCGGGTCCGGGAACGGCTCGCCGGAGCGGCCGTCGAACAGGCGCGCCTTACCGGTCGGGAGCACCATGCGCTCGCCGTCGCGGTTCGGGATCGTGTGCTGGAGCAGGCCGGCCAGCTCGTCCTCACGCGCACCGTCGAAGACGGGGGTGGCGACGTTGGTGCCGGGGGCGACCTGGTCGGCGCCGATCGCCTGGAGGCGCTGCGCCCACTCGTCCGCGAGGCCGGAGACGTCCCAGCCGCGGCTGGCGAGCCAGCCGAGGTGGATCTCCAGGACCTGTCCCGGGTTCATTCGGGACGGGACACCCAGCGGGTTCAGGATGATGTCGACCGGCGTGCCGTCCTCAAGGAAGGGCATGTCCTCGATCGGAAGGATCTTGGAGATGACACCCTTGTTGCCGTGGCGGCCGGCGAGCTTGTCACCGTCGGTGATCTTGCGCTTCTGGGCGACGTAGACGCGGACCAGCTGGTTCACGCCCGGAGGCAGCTCGTCGCCCTCCTCGCGGTCGAAGACGCGGACGCCGATGACCTTGCCGATCTCACCGTGAGGAACCTTGAGCGAGGTGTCACGCACCTCGCGGGCCTTCTCACCGAAGATCGCGCGGAGCAGGCGCTCCTCGGGGGTCAGCTCGGTCTCACCCTTGGGCGTGACCTTGCCGACCAGGATGTCGCCGGCGACGACGTCCGCACCGATGCGGATGATGCCGCGCTCGTCGAGGTCGGCGAGGACCTCCTCGGAGACGTTCGGGATGTCCCGGGTGATCTCCTCGGGGCCCAGCTTGGTGTCACGGGCGTCGACCTCGTGCTCCTCGATGTGGATCGAGGAGAGGACGTCGTCCTGCACGAGGCGCTGCGACAGGATGATCGCGTCCTCGTAGTTGTGGCCTTCCCACGGCATGAACGCGACGAGCAGGTTCTTGCCGAGGGCCATCTCGCCCTCTTCGGTCGCCGGACCGTCGGCGAGGACCTGGGCCTCGATGATCCGGTCACCCTCGTTGACGATGACCTTCTGGTTGACCGAGGTGCCCTGGTTCGAGCGGGAGAACTTGGCGACGCGGTACGTGGTGTACGTGCCGTCGTCGTTGGCGACGGTGATGTAGTCGGCCGAGACCTCCTGGACGACACCGTCCTTCTCCGCCTTGATCGAGTCGCCGGCGTCGACCGCACAGCGGTACTCCATGCCGGTGCCGACGAGCGGGGCCTCCGCCTTGATGAGCGGAACGGCCTGGCGCATCATGTTCGCGCCCATGAGGGCGCGGTTGGCGTCGTCGTGCTCGAGGAAGGGGATCATCGCGGTGGCGACGGACACCATCTGGCGCGGCGAGACGTCCATGTAGTCCACGTCGGACGGCTCGACGTAGTCGACCTCGCCGCCACGCTTGCGGACCAGGACGCGACCCTCGGTGAAGCGCAGCTCGTCGTCCAGGCGGGCGTTCGCCTGGGCGATGACGAAGCGGTCTTCCTCGTCGGCGGTGACGTAGTCGACCTCGTCGGTGACCTGGCCGTCGACGACCTTGCGGTACGGGGTCTCGATGAAACCGAACGCGTTGACGCGGCCGTAGGACGCGAGCGAGCCGATCAGACCGATGTTCGGGCCTTCGGGGGTCTCGATCGGGCACATGCGGCCGTAGTGCGACGGGTGCACGTCACGGACCTCGAAGCCGGCCCGCTCACGGGAGAGACCGCCGGGACCCAGCGCCGAGAGACGACGCTTGTGCGTCAGACCCGACAGCGGGTTGTTCTGGTCCATGAACTGCGACAGCTGGCTGGTGCCGAAGAACTCCTTGATGGAGGCGACGACCGGCCGGATGTTGATCAGGGTCTGCGGCGTGATCGCCTCGACGTCCTGGGTGGTCATGCGCTCGCGCACGACGCGCTCCATACGAGCCAGACCCGTGCGGACCTGGTTCTGGATGAGCTCGCCGACGTTGCGCAGACGACGGTTGCCGAAGTGGTCGATGTCGTCGGTCTCGACGACGATCGAACGGCCCGACTCACCGATGGTCTCGGTCTCGCCCGCGTGGAGCTTGACGAGGTACTTGATCGTCGCGATCACGTCGTCGGTGGTGAGCACACCGGCGTCGAGCGGCTCGTCGGCGCCGAGCTTCTTGTTCACCTTGTAGCGGCCGACCTTCGCGAGGTCGTAGCGCTTCGGGTTGAAGTAGAGGTTCTCGAGCAGCGTCTGAGCGGCCTCGCGGGTCGGCGGCTCGCCCGGGCGGAGCTTGCGGTAGATGTCGAGCAGCGCGTCGTCCTGGCCCTGGGTGTGGTCCTTCTCCAGGGTGGCGCGCATGGACTCGTACTCGCCGAACTCCTCGAGGATCTGCTCGGTGGTCCAGCCGAGAGCCTTCAGGAGGACGGTGACGGACTGCTTGCGCTTGCGGTCGATGCGGACGCCGACCATGTCGCGCTTGTCGACCTCCATCTCCAGCCAGGCACCCCGGGACGGGATGATCTTGGCGGAGAAGATGTCCTTGTCGGACGTCTTGTCGATGGAGGAGTCGAAGTAGACACCCGGGGAACGGACGAGCTGCGACACGACGACGCGCTCGGTGCCGTTGATGACGAAGGTGCCCTTGTTGGTCATGAGCGGGAAGTCGCCCATGAAGACCGTCTGAGACTTGATCTCACCGGTCTCGTTGTTCGTGAACTCGGCCGTGACGAAGAGCGGCGCCGCGTACGTGAAGTCGCGCTCCTTGCACTCGTCGACGGAGTTCTTCGCCGGCTCGAACCGGTGGTCGCGGAACGTCAGCGACATCGACCCGGAGAAGTCCTCGATCGGCGAGATCTCCTCGAAGATCTCTTCCAGACCGGACTTGGTGGGGACGTCCTGTCCACTCTCAAGCGCCGACTCGACGCGGGACTTCCAGGCAGCGTTGCCGAGCAGCCAGTCAAAGCTCTCGGTCTGCAGCGCCAGGAGGTTCGGAACCTCGAGGGGCTCCTTGATCTTTGCAAAGGAGATGCGCAGCGGGGCGGTGCTGGCACCGTTGTTCGTATTGGTCGAGGCGTTGCGCGAGGCGGCCAAGAGGGGGTCCTTCCGAGGGCTCGGACTCACTACGCGCGTACCGGTCCCAGCCGACACAGAAGACAAGGTGCTCCCGATCTGGCGAAAAGGCCAGGTCAGAGGCGGTCAGTCAGGTGTGCTCGAGCGTGGGCATGCCCCTGGCGACGGGCAGGGGACAGCTAACAGGCAGCGCAAAGGGTCAGTGTAGCCACTCGGCTCACTGATGTCCAGACCAGGTTTCCGGAAACCGGCAACAGGCCCTTCCCTACCGTTGTTCAACCAACACGCTGCGGCTCTCGTACACAGAGCGCGTATGAGTACTGCCCTCTTCGTAGTCGATCCATGCCTCGGATCTCGGATCGAGCTGGCCGACCTCACGACGGGACTGAGAATTGCGCGCCGTTGGCCGTTCGTCAAGGCCCCGTGCTCCGAGCGGATCATCTCCGGACCCTGCTTCGGGACAACGAAGATCACCCTACTCCCCAACGAGACGAGGGCAAGTCAGGCACTGCGGATACGCCAAAGGGCGACCACCCTTACGGGTGATCGCCCTTCGCAGAGGCCGTCAGACGGCCTCAGAGGTGTTACTTGACCTCGACGCCCGCGCCAGCGGCCTTGAGGGCCTCGGCGGCCTTGTCAGCGGCCTCCTTGTTGACCTTCTCGAGGACCGGCTTCGGGGTGCCGTCGACGAGGTCCTTGGCCTCCTTCAGACCCAGGGAGGTCAGCTCGCGCACGACCTTGATGACCTGGATCTTCTTGTCGCCGGCGCCGGTGAGGATGACGTCGAACTCGTCCTTCTCCTCGACCTCGGCGACGGCACCGGCGCCCGGGGCACCCGGGGCGGCAACGGCGACGGCCGCGGCGGCGGTGACGTCGAACTTCTCCTCGAAGGCCTTCACGAACTCGGAGAGCTCGATGAGGGTCATCTCCTCGAACTGGGCGAGGAGGTCGTCCTGAGAGAGCTTCGCCATGATGGGCGATCCTTCCACTAATTCGGCAGGTGCCGGATGTATATAGAGGCGGGCGTAACGGCCCGCTACGACCCACGCACTAGGCGGCGTGGATCAGTGCGCGAGCCGAATTACTCGGCACCGCCCTGCTCGGCGAGCTTGACCCGAAGCGCCTCCGCGGTGCGGACGAACTTCGACGGGAGCGCCTGGAAGAGCGAGGCAGCCTGAGACTGCTTGCCCTTGAACGCACCGGCCAGCTTGCTGAGCAGAACCTCGCGGGACTCGAGGTCCGCAAGCTTCTTGATGTCGTCGGCGGAGAGAGCCTTACCGTCAAGGACACCGGCCTTGATGATGAGGTTCGGGTTCTCCTTGGCGAAGTCACGCAGGGCCTTCGCCGACTCCACCGGGTCACCGGTGATGAAGGCGACCGCGGTCGGACCAGCGAAGTGCTCGTCCAGCGCGGTGATCCCGGCCTCATTGGCCGCAATCTTGGTCAGCGTGTTCTTCACCACGGCGTACTGGGCGTTCTCACCGAGGGAGCGACGCAGCGTCTTGAGCTGCGCGACGGTGAGACCCCGGTACTCGGTCAGCACGGCGGCGTTGGAGCTCTGGAACGCGTCCTTGAGCTCGGCCACCGATGCAGCCTTGTTGGGCGTCGGCATGGTGCGTTCGCCTCCTTCCGGGTGATGAGGACCGCTCAGAAGGGGCTGACATACAAAACGCCCCGGCGCAGGCGCCAGGGCGTAGCTCGACCGGAAACGAATTCCCGGGAACCTTCCACAGTCACCTGCGCGGGTCGTCCGCAGTAGCGGATCCTTCGGCCACCGCACCCTTGCAGGCACGGCAACGACCAGCGGTCTTTGGCTTCTCGGGAAGCGTACGCGAACCATCCGCCGCAGAGCAAATCCGCCCGTACGGCGGATCCGCTCCGCGGGTTCTGCCTGGTCAGCCCTGCTCGGTGCCGGAGCCGGCGCGGGAGCGCTTCATCACCTCGGCGAGGTCGACGACCTGGTCGGCCGGCGGGGCGGCGATGTCGACCGGCTTGTTGAAGTCCAGGAACTTGATGGTCGTGTCCATCGGGCCCTTGGTGCCCTCGCCGCGGGTGCGGACCTGCCTGGTGTGGCCGGACTCGTCGATCCACATGTCGACGTTGAGGTTCTTGATGCCCTCGCCCTCCAGCTGCTTGAGGCTCTTCTCCCGGCGCTCCCTGGCCTCCGGAGCACCGGTCGTCGCGAGGTCGGCGCGCATCTGCTCGGTCGTGACGGTTCCGGAGAGGTGCGTGGTCTTCACCCCGTCGACGGTCTCCTCGCCGAGGTTCTTGAGGTCCTTGGCACCCATGAGCTGGTCCGCCCGGTCCCCCGGGTTCTCGCCGGAGCTGTTCGCGCCGCCCCGGGCGCTCTCCATCTTCTTCGCCGTCGCCGGGTCGAGGGCCTTCATGTCGAACTTCAGCCACGTGCCCTCGGAGCCCAGGTACACGGCCCCGTCGATCATGCGGATCTCCACGGTGCCGGATTCGGCGCCCTGCGAGGTCGTCTTCATCGACATCGCCGTGGACGGCTTGAACCGCATGGCGGCCTCGGAGGTGACCTGCTGCCCGGAGACCGTGCCCGTCAGGGTGTAGCGGGCGGAGGTGATCTCCTCGGACGTCTTCTTGGCCTTCTGCAGGAACGCGGCCGGAGCCGCGTCCGCGGCGCCCTTGGCGGCCTGGGAGCCGGACGGGGAGGCCCCCGCGGCCGGGGCGGACGCCGCGGGGGCCGCCTTGCCGCCCTCGGCCTTCTTGCCGTCCTGGCACGCCGTCGTGGCCCCACCCACGAGGAGTACGGCGGCCAGCGCGGCGCCTGCGGTCTTCTTACGGTACGTGAGCATGGAGTCCCCACCCCTGGTGTTGATCGATATCCATATGACCATACGGGGCCGCGCACCGTGAGCGCTCCTGAGATACCGCTCACCGGACGGACACCGGCCACGGCGCACGGAAACGGGCCCCCCGCTCCCGAGGGAGCGAGGGGCCCGTTCAGCCACTCGGGCGAGCCGTGAGGCCCTGCCGGATCAGACCGCGGCCGGGTCTTCCTCGACGAGGAGGTTCCGGGTGCGGTTGGAGTCCAGCTGGATGCCGGGGCCCATCGTGGTGCTCAGGGCGGCCTTCTTGATGTAGCGGCCCTTGGCGGCGGACGGCTTCAGACGAATGATCTCGTCCAGGGCCGCCGCGTAGTTCTCGACCAGCTGCTCGTCGGTGAAGGAGACCTTGCCGACGATGAAGTGCAGGTTCGAGTGCTTGTCGACGCGGAACTCGATCTTGCCACCCTTGATCTCGGTGACAGCCTTGGCCACGTCCATGGTGACGGTGCCGGTCTTCGGGTTCGGCATGAGACCACGCGGACCGAGCACGCGGCCGAGGCGGCCGACCTTGCCCATGAGGTCCGGGGTCGCCACGACGGCGTCGAACTCGTTCAGGCGGTTGCCCTTGGCGATCTCGTTGATCAGCTCGTCGTCGCCGACGATGTCGGCGCCGGCGGCTTCCGCGGCCGCAGCACGGTCACCGGTCGCGAAGACCAGGACCCGGGCGGTCTTACCGGTGCCGTGCGGGAGGTTCACGGTGCCGCGGACCATCTGGTCGGCCTTGCGCGGGTCGACACCCAGGCGGAAGGCAACCTCGACGGTGGCGTCGAACTTGGTGGTGGAGGTCTCCTTGGCGAGACGGACGGCCTCGAGCGGGGCGTACAGCTTCTCCCGGTCGACCTTGGCGTCCGCAGCGCGGAGAGTCTTGCTGCGCTTCACTTCTGCTCCTGTGTAAGTGCTTCAGGCATGGAGTCGTGGTACGGACCAGCGCTTGGCCCTACCACTGGGGAACTGCGAGGGGCTTGATCAGCCCTCGACCGTGATACCCATCGAACGGGCGGTGCCGGCGATGATCTTCTCGGCGGCGTCGATGTCGTTCGCGTTGAGGTCGGGCATCTTGATCGTGGCGATCTCGCGGACCTGGTCACGCGTGAGCTTCGCGACCTTGGTCTTGTGCGGCTCGCCAGAGCCCTTCTCGATGCCGGCGCTCTTCAGGATGAGGCGCGCGGCCGGCGGCGTCTTGGTGATGAAGGTGAAGGAGCGGTCCTCGTAGACCGTGATCTCCACCGGCACGACCATGCCACGCTGCGACTCGGTCGCGGCGTTGTAGGCCTTGCAGAACTCCATGATGTTGACGCCGTGCTGACCGAGCGCGGGGCCGACCGGCGGAGCCGGGTTGGCCGCACCGGCCTTGATCTGGAGCTTGATAAGCCCCGTGACCTTCTTCTTCTTGGGAGGCATTGCTCTCTCCGGGTCCTAGTGAGAGTTTTCAGCCGTCCTTCCGGTCATCCGGATGGAGGCATACCGCACCACGATAACGGGTAAGGGCGCGGGGCTAAAAACCGAGCAGGTCAGACCGCCCTTTACGGGCTGGTCTGACCTGTTTCGGAAGCTGGAATCCGGAAGATCAGTTCTTCTGGATCTGGTCGAAGCTCAGCTCGACCGGGGTCTCGCGGCCGAAGATCTCGACGAGGCCCTTGACCTTCTTCGAGTCCGGGTTGATCTCGTTGATCGTCGCCTGGAGCGTGGCGAACGGGCCGTCGGTGACGGTGACCGAGTCGCCGACCTCGAAGTCCAGGACCTCGATGGTGCGCTTGACGGCGGGCGCGGGCAGGCCGGCCTCTTCCGCGGCCTGCTTGGCGGCCTTCTCCTGCGCCTCGGGGGCGAGCATCTTGACGATCTCGTCGAGGGTCAGCGGGTACGGGTCGTACGCGTTGCCGACGAAGCCGGTGACACCCGGGGTGTTGCGGACGACGCCCCAGGATTCGTTCGTCAGATCCATGCGGACGAGAACGTAACCGGGCAGCTTGTTCTGCCGGACGTTCTTGCGCTCGCCGTTCTTGATCTGGACGATCTCTTCCTCGGGCACCTCGGCCTGGTAGATGAACTCCTCGACGTTCAGCGAGACGGCGCGCTGCTCCAGGTTGGCCTTCACGCGCTTCTCGTAGCCCGCGTAGGTGTGGATCACGTACCACTCGCCGGGGAGCAGGCGCAGCTCGTCGCGGAGGGCCTGGATGGGGTCGACGGGCTCGGCGGGCTCGGCCGGGGCGGCTTCCTCGACGTCCTCGATCTCGACGTCGGCGTCGGCCTCGTCCTCGATGGCGCCCTCGTCCTCGGCGTCCTCGTCCTCGTCGGCGTCAGCCTCGGCGTCGACCTCGTCCTCGACGTGCAGCGCGGCTTCCTCGGCGGCGATGCCGGCCTCGGCGTCGGCGAGCTCGACCTCGTCGGGGTCCACAGCGTCTGCCGCCTCGACGATGTCGAGCTGGTCCTCGACGGACTCGACGGAGTCGTGGCTCGCGTTCAGGTTCGGGTCAGACACGGTGGCTGCTTCTTCCTGGATACAAAAGGTGGTCGAACATGCGAAAAAAGGCGGCACCCATCAAGGCGCCGCCCTCCGCGGGGATCAGCCGAAGACGAACTTGATGGCTTCCTGGAACCCATAGTCAATCACGGTCACCAGACCGATCATGATGACGACGAAGACAATCACCACGGTGGTGTACGTCGTGAGCTGGTTACGGGTGGGCCATACGACCTTGCGGAGCTCCGCGACGATCTGGCGGTAGAACAGCGCGAGGCGCCCGAGGGGGCCCTTCTTTCCGCGCTTGCCGCCCTTGCGGGCCTTCTTCTCGCGAGTGTCGCTGTCGGCGTCAGGCATGTCGATGGAGCCCAGGGCGTCCGTCACGTCTCTCACCTGAATCCGGGTCGTGGCCGTAGCCGCGCCCGGTTGCGCCGCACGGCGTTGCATCGAAGTACGTACCTGCGCACACATCCGAGAAGGAGTGTGGAGCAGGGCCGGAGGGACTCGAACCCCCAACCGCTGGTTTTGGAGACCAGTGCTCTACCAATTGAGCTACGACCCTTTGTTGCGTCCCCCAACCTACCGCATCCGGGCGAGTGCACGGAGTGCTCACGCTTCGGGGCGGCTGTTGAGGACCAACGACAGGTGAGTGTACGTGGTCCGGGCCGTGACGTCGAACAGCAGGCATCCGGATCTGCTCCGTCCGGTGATTGAAACGGTGTGCGGGCCTTCTCGGCCGTCTGGGACGATTGGCCCCATGACCTCTGCAACGCCTTCCTCCGAGCGCCGGGTGTCTGCCCGCATCGGCGCCATTTCCGAGTCCGCCACCCTCGCCGTCGACGCCAAGGCCAAGGCCCTCAAGGCCGCCGGGCGCCCGGTGATCGGCTTCGGCGCGGGCGAGCCCGACTTCCCGACGCCGGACTACATCGTCGAAGCGGCGGTCGAGGCCTGCCGCGACCCCAGGTTCCACCGCTACACCCCGGCCGGCGGCCTTCCCGAGCTGAAGAAGGCCATCGCCGCCAAGACGCTCCGCGACTCCGGCTACGAGGTCGACGCCTCCCAGGTCCTGGTGACCAACGGCGGCAAGCAGGCCATCTACGAGGCCTTCGCGGCGATCCTCGACCCGGGCGACGAGGTCATCGTCCCCGCCCCGTACTGGACCACCTACCCGGAGTCGATCCGCCTCGCCGGCGGTGTCCCGGTCGAGGTCGTCGCCGACGAGACCACCGGCTACCGCGTCTCCGTCGAGCAGCTGGAGGCCGCGCGCACCGAGCGCACCAAGGTCGTCCTGTTCGTCTCCCCCTCCAACCCGACCGGCGCGGTCTACAGCGAGGACGACGCGAAGGCGATCGGCGAGTGGGCCGCCGAGCACGGCCTGTGGGTGCTGACCGACGAGATCTACGAGCACCTCGTCTACGGCGACGCGAAGTTCACCTCGCTGCCCGTGCTGGTCCCGGCCCTGCGCGACAAGTGCATCATCGTCAACGGCGTCGCCAAGACGTACGCCATGACCGGCTGGCGCGTGGGCTGGGTCATCGCCCCGCAGGACGTCGTCAAGGCCGCGACCAACCTCCAGTCGCACGCCACCTCCAACGTCTCCAACGTGGCCCAGGTCGCCGCGCTGGCCGCCGTCTCGGGCAACCTGGACGCCGTCGCCGAGATGCGCAAGGCCTTCGA
Organism: Streptomyces sp. NPDC040718; assembly: GCF_055593565.1. Lineage (NCBI taxonomy): Bacteria > Bacillati > Actinomycetota > Actinomycetes > Kitasatosporales > Streptomycetaceae > Streptomyces > Streptomyces sp. NPDC040718. The sequence continues at coordinate 1,087,168 of NZ_JBVIXO010000001.1, forward strand.
CCGCCGCCGCCAGACGATGGTGAAGATGCTCAACGAGATCGACGGCGTCTTCTGCCCGACCCCCGAGGGCGCGTTCTACGCGTACCCGTCGGTCAAGGAGCTGCTCGGCAAGGAGATCCGCGGCAAGCGCCCGCAGACCTCCGTCGAGCTCGCCGCGCTGATCCTCGACGAGGCCGAGGTCGCGGTCGTCCCGGGCGAGGCCTTCGGCACCCCGGGCTACCTGCGCCTGTCCTACGCCCTGGGCGACGAGGACCTGGTCGAGGGCGTGTCCCGGATCCAGAAGCTCCTGGCGGAGGCCAAGGCCTAGGCCACCGGCTCTTCCGCGGTACGGAGCGGCGTCACCCCCGCGGGGGCGGCGCCGCTCCGGCCCTTCCGGCGTACGTCAGATTCATGTTCGGGCAATGTCCCGTTCAGGTAATCCGCTGCCAATCGGGTGACCGATACGGCAGGATCACCAGATGGAGCACGTACGCGATCTCACGCTTCTGCCGAAGGCCCACCTCCACCTGCACTTCACGGGCTCGATGCGCCCGTCGACCCTGCTGGAGCTCGCCGACAAGTACGGCGTCCGCCTCCCCGACGCCCTGACCGCCGGGGAGCCGCCCAAACTGCGGGCCACCGACGAACGCGGCTGGTTCCGCTTCCAGCGGCTCTACGACGCCGCCCGCAACTGCCTGCGCGAGCCCGAGGACATCCGGCGGCTGGTCCGCGAGGCGGCCGAGGAGGACGTCCGGGACGGCAGCGGCTGGCTGGAGATCCAGGTCGACCCCACCTCCTACGCCCCGCTGCTCGGCGGGATGATCCCGGCGGTCGAGGTCATCCTCGACGCCGTCGACAGCGCCTCCCGCGAGACCGGACTCGGCATGCGGGTCCTGATCGCCGCGAACCGCATGAAGCACCCCCTCGACGCCCGTACCCTCGCCCGCCTGGCCGTCCGCTACGCCGACCGCGGCATCGTCGGCTTCGGGCTCTCCAACGACGAGCGCCGCGGCATGGCCCGCGACTTCGACCGCGCCTTCGCCATCGCCCGCGAGGGCGGCCTGCTCGCGGCCCCGCACGGCGGCGAGCTGACCGGCCCGGCCTCCGTCCGCGACTGCCTCGACGACCTGCACGCCGCCCGCATCGGGCACGGCGTACGCGCCGCCGAGGACCCCCGGCTGCTGAAGCGGCTCGCCGACCGCCAGATCACCTGCGAGGTCTGCCCGGCCTCCAACGTCGCCCTCGGCGTCTACGAGCGGCCCGAGGACGTGCCGCTGCGCACCCTCTTCGAGGCCGGGGTGCCGATGGCGCTGGGCGCGGACGACCCGCTGCTCTTCGGATCCCGGCTCGCGGCCCAGTACGAGATCGCCCGCCGCCACCACGCCTTCACGGACGCGGAGCTGGCCGAGCTGGCCCGTCAGTCGGTGCGCGGGTCGGCCGCGCCGGAGGACGTCAAGGCGAAGCTGCTGGACGGGATCGAGCACTGGCTGGCCGGGTGAGCCGCAGATCGCCCTCGTGGCAGTCGGCCCGTACCCGGTGACCGTCGGGGAAGCCGATCTCCAGGTGGGTGCGCCCCTGCTCGGGCAGCGCGAACTCGGCGACCGATTCGACGGTCTGGCCGAGGTGGCGCAGGAAGGGGTGTTCGCCGAGGTCCTCGCCGACCTCGATCCGGCCCCATTCCCCCAGGTCGTACGGCTCGTGCGGCTCGGCGCACTCGACGATGAGGCACTGGTCGGACCCCGTGGTGATGCGCGTGCACTCGCCGACGCTGTCGATCAGCCAGACGTCGAGGGGCGCCTCGGAGCGCTCGCCTTCGCAGATGTGCCAGGACGCGACGACCCGGCGGATCTCGCGCCCCACCAGTCGTGTGGGGTCCGTACCGGCCCCGTGCAGGGGGCAGTGCATGTCAGAGGTCGACGCCTACCGTCACCGGCTCGTTGACGAGGGTGACGCCGAAGGCCGCGTGGACGCCCGCGACGACCTCCCGGGCGAGGGTCAGCAGGTCCTCGGTGGTGGCCTCGCCCCGGTTGGTGAGGGCGAGGGTGTGCTTGGTGGAGATGCGGGCGGGGCCGCTGCCGTAGCCCTTGGTGAAGCCCGCCTTGTCGATCAGCCACGCCGCGCTGGTCTTCGTACGGCCCTCGCCGGCCGGGTAGGCGGGCGGGGCGGTGTCGGCGCCGAGGCGGTCCTGGACGCGGGCCAGGAAGGCCGCGTAGGCCTCGTCGGTCAGGATCGGGTTGTGGAAGAAGGAGCCGGCGGACCAGGTGTCGTGGTCGGCGGGGTCCAGGACCATGCCCTTGCCGGCGCGCAGGCGCAGTACGGTCTCGCGGGCGAGGGCGGCCGGGACGCGGTCGCCGGCCTCGACGCCGAGGGCGCGGGCCGTCTCGGGGTACTTGATCGGGGCGGAGAGGCCGCCCGCGTCCTCCAGGGCGAAGCGCACGCGCAGGACGACGTAGCGGTCGGGCTGGTCCTTGAAGGTGCTGTTGCGGTACCGGAAGGCGCACTCGGCGGCGGTCAGGGTGACCGTCTCGCCGGTGGTGCGGTCGTAGGCGACGACCTCGGTGATGGTGTCGCAGACCTCCTGGCCGTACGCGCCCACGTTCTGGATCGGGGTGGCGCCGGCCGAGCCGGGGATTCCGGCGAGGCACTCGATGCCGGCGAGCCCGGCCTCGACGGTGCGGGCGACGGCGTCGGACCAGTTCTCGCCGGCCGCGAGTTCGAGGGTCGTCCCGTCGAGGGTGAAGCCGGTGGTGGCGATGCGCAGGGCGGTTCCGGCGAAGCCCCGGTCTCCGATGACCAGGTTGCTGCCGCCGCCGATGACCAGGAGCGGAGTACCGCTCTCGTCCGCGGCGCGCACGGTTTCGACCACTTCGGCGTCGGTGGTCGCGGTGACCAGCCGGGCCGCGGGGCCGCCGAGGCGGAAGGTGGTCAGCGGGGCGAGGGGGGCGTCGTGGAGTTCCTGCACGTGGACAAGAGTACGGTCCGTCCCCCTCGCATCCCGGCGGGGCACTCAGTAGCCCTGCTTCTGCTCCGCCAGTCGGCGTTCGGCCTCGGCCCAGGTGATGGGGAGTTCGGCGGCCGGAACGGTCCAGAAGGTGAAGGCGGATTCCTTCGTGTAGGCGCCGGCGGCGCGGGAGCTGGAGCGGTGGGGCTCGCTGCGGGCGAAGCGGTACAGCGCGTCCCGGTCCTCCCAGGCGGAGACGGTGAGGAAGGTCCGGCCGAGGACGCGGGCGCGGAGGGCCGCGCCGTGGGCGCCGGGGGCCTTGCGGATCTGGCCGATGATGCCGGGCGCCCTGAGGAAGAACCTGACGGCGCCGAGGAGGGTGGCGGTCTCGAAGCGGGAGGCCATGACGTAGACCTCGGCGTCGGGGGCGGCCCGGGTGGTCGTGAGCCAGGGGATGTCGGGCATGACGGGGTCTCCTTCTCGGGTCAGGCGGCGCGGACGGGGACGGGGGCGGGGTGCGGAGCCGGCGCGGCGGCCGGGGCGGTCTTCGCCCTGCGCGGGAGGAGCAGGGCGAGGGCGGCGGCCAGGGCCACCGCGGCGGCGCCGATCCACAGGGCGGGGACGGTGCCGTCGGTGAAGGTCTGCGGGGTCTCGTAGCCGCCGCGGGCGGAGAAGACGGAAGCCAGGACCGCGACTCCGAGGGCGCCGCCGACCTCGCGCAGGGCGCTGTTGGCACCGGACGCCCTGCCCTGGTCGGCGGGGGCCACGGTGGACATGAGCACGTTGTTGGCGGGGGCGAAGTAAAGGGACATGCCGATCCCGCTGAGGACGAGCGCGGGGAGCTGGGCGGCGTACGAGACGTCCGCGCTCAGGATCGCCGCGAACCAGCCGAGCCCGAGTGCCTGCAGGCCCAGCCCGGCGACGACGACGGGCCGGCCGCCGATCCGGTCGGACAGCACCCCCGCGATCGGGGCGACGAGGACCGCCATCCCGGTCCAGGGCAGCATGCGCAGGCCCGCCTCGGTGGGCGAGTAGCCGGCGACGCCCTGGAGGAACTGGCTGAGCAGGAAGATCGACCCGAACATGCCGAGGTACATCAGCAGGCTGGCGAAGTTGATCCCGAAGAAGCCCCGGCTGCGGAAGAGCCGCATGGGGAGTATCGGGTTCGCGTTGTGGAAGCCGTGGTGGACGAAGCCCCCGACGAGGGCGGCGCCCGCGATCAGGCCGGTCAGGACGGGGGCGCTGGTCCAGCCGTCGGCGTTGGCGTTGACCAGGCCGTAGACGATGGCGAAGAGGCCGCCGCTGATGAGGAGGGTGCCGGGCAGGTCGAGACGGGCGTTGGGAGCGGTGGACTCGGCCAGGAGCAGCCGGGCGAGCGGGATCACGGCGAGGCCGACGGGAACGTTGAGCCAGAAGATCCACTGCCAGGAGATGTGCTCGGTGAGGCTGCCCCCGATGAGGGGGCCGCTCGCGACGGCCAGCCCGCTCACGGCTCCGTAGATCCCCAGGGCCATCCCCCGCCGCGCGGCGGGAACGGCGGCGGTGAGCAGGGTGAGGCTGAGCGGCATCATGACCGCAGCTCCCACCCCCTGGACGGCGCGGGCGGCGATGAGCTGGCCGATCCCGGGGGAGAGCGCGGCCGCCGCGGAGGCGCCGGTGAAGACCGCGAGACCGGCGATGAAGAGCCGCCGGCGGCCGAACCGGTCGCCGAGGGCGGAGCCGAACATCAGCAGGACGGCGAAGGTGAGCGTGTAGGCGTTCACCGTCCACTCCAGGTCCTCCAGCCCGCCGCCGAGGTCGGCGCGGATGGCGGGGAGGGCGGTGGTGACGACGAGGTTGTCGAGCGCGGCCATGAAGCTGGCGGCCCCGGTGAGCACGAGCGCCCACACGGCGGGCCGGCGGAGCTTCGCTTCTGCTTGCTGGGTCAACGGTTCCCCCTGAGGTTTGTTAGTTATTGCTGACTAACTTTCACGGGCAGAAAAAGACGGCGGAGCCGTCAGTGGTGGCTGGGGGTGGAGCTACGCCTCGGGCCGGGGCTCGGGCTGGGGCTCGGGCTTCGTGTGGAACCCCTCCCAGATCCGGTGACCGGGCGGGAAGCCCATCGCGGTGAGGGTGTTGATGAGCATGCCGTAGGCCATGAAGGTGGTCGTCTCGCCGGCGTCCCCGCCGAGCGGCACCCGCACCGTGTCCCAGAGCTCCAGCCAGCCCGCCCGTACGAGCTCGCCGAACTCCCGGTCACCGGCCGCCTCGGCGGCGGCGACGGTGACGTACATCTGGAGCTGCATCTGCACGACCTGCGGGTCTTCGGTGATGTGCCGCTGATACGCCTCGGCCATGGCCTTCGCCGCCTCCTCCCCCACGAGCCCGTCCGCCGCCCGGGCGAACACGTCCCGCGTCCGCTCGATGCAGCGGGCGGCGGCGGCGAGGAAGATGGCTTGCTTGCCGGGGAAGAGCCGGAAGAGATACGGCTGCGAAACCCCGACCCGCCTGGCGATCGCCTCGGTGGAGGTCCCGTGATACCCGCCGCGCGCGAACTCGTGAATCGCCGCGCGAATGACGCTCTCGCGCCGCTCGTCCGCACTCATCCTTGCCATGGTTGTAAGTTAGTACTCAATCACTAACTTGGTCAAGGGGTGGGCGGGGCGGGGCTGGGCGGGGGGTGCGGCGGGGTTTCGCCGGGGCGGGGGCGGATGCCGGGCGGGGTACCGGGGGCGGGGGTACGGCGGGGCGGCCTCACAGCCGGTTTGGGGGCTTCCCGTCAGTCCCATCGTCCTTCCGTGTCGGGCCGGTCCCTCAAGGGCGCTCACTGCGTTCGCGTCGCTTCGCGATGGCCTTCGGCCACCCTTGACCGACCGTCCCGCCCCGGAAAGCCGAAAGACTGCCGGGAAACCCCCAAACCAGCCCTGACACCGCCCGAGGGGACACCGCTCCCCACCCCACCACCCCACACCCGGGCAGGCGGGTGGGCAACCACCGCCCCACCTGCACCCCGCGACGGGGAGATGGCCCGCCCGCGCCGCAGCCGCCACGCCGCAGCCGCCGCCCCGCCGGGCGGCATACCCGCCGGGCGGCATGCCCGCGGGTCAGGCCAGCTTCACCACGGCGCGGGACATGCCCAGGACCTTCTGGCCGGCGCTGATCGCCGTCAGGTCGACCCGTACGCGGTTGTCGTCCAGCTTGGCGGCGACCTTCGCGGTGACCTCGATCAGCGCGCCCTGGTCGTCGTTCGCGACGACGACCGGCTTGGTGAAGCGGACGCCGTACTCGACGACCGCGCCCGGGTCGCCCACCCAGTCGGTCACCACGCGGATCGCCTCGGCCATGGTGAACATGCCGTGCGCGATCACGTCCGGCAGTCCGACCTCCTTGGCGAACTTCTCGTTCCAGTGGATCGGGTTGAAGTCACCCGAGGCGCCGGCGTAGCGGACGAGCGTGGCGCGGGTCACGGGGAACGACGCCGCCGGGAGCTCGGTGCCGACCTCGACGTCGGCGTAGTGGATCTGCGCGGTCATCTCAGGCCTCCTCGGGGGCGCGGGACACGAGCTTGGTCCATGCGGTCACCACGTGCTCGCCGGACTCGTCGTGGACTTCGCCGCGGATGTCGATGATGTCGTTGCCCGCGAGGGACTTCACGGCCTCGATGGTGGAGGTCACGGTGAGCCGGTCACCCGCCCGCACGGGGCGGACGTACGCGAACTTCTGGTCGCCGTGCACGACGCGGCTGTAGTCCAGCCCGAGCTGCGGGTCCTCGACGACCTGGCCCGCCGCCTTGAACGTGATGGCGAACACAAAAGTCGGCGGGGCGATCACGTCCTGGTGACCGAACGCCTTGGCGGCTTCGGGATCGGTGTAGACGGGATTCTCGTCACCCACCGCGACCGCGAATTCGCGGATCTTCTCCCGGCCGACCTCGTACGGCTCGGTGGGCGGGTAGGTCCGCCCCACGAAGGTCTGATCGAGGGCCATGGCTCACTGCCTCCTGTTGCAGGGACACGTTGAAGGGGCACGTTTGTGGGCGGCACGAATCGAGTACTCCGGCCGCACCCGGTCCGGCGTACCGCGCACCTGATCAAGATCCGGCGCGGAAACGACACAAGGCCGCCCCCTTGAAGGGGACGACCTCATGACGGTGCCTGTATTTGAGACTTCGCCAGTGACTAGCGGGTCTCGCGGTGCGCGGTGTGCGAGTTGCAGCGCGGGCAGTGCTTCTTCATCTCCATGCGGTCCGGGTTGTTACGCCGGTTCTTCTTGGTGATGTAGTTCCGCTCCTTGCACTCCACGCAGGCCAGCGTGATCTTCGGGCGGACGTCGGTGGCAGCCACGTGAGTGCTCCTTGACGGATTGGGACGGATGAACGCATAAAAGAGTAGCCGATCGGGAGACCGACCCCGCAATCGGCTACTGGGTGTAGCGGCGACCGGACTTGAACCGGTGACACAGCGATTATGAGCCGCTTGCTCTACCGACTGAGCTACGCCGCTTTGATGAGATCCGTTCCCCACCCGAGGGTGGGGAACCTCTCTCACCAGAGCCCCAATGCGGAATCGAACCGCAGACCTTCTCCTTACCATGGAGACGCTCTACCGACTGAGCTATTGGGGCGAGCGAGGAAGACATTACACGGTTGCCAGCCGATCGCCCAAATCCTTTGGGGGGACTGGCCTCCGAAGCTCTCGCCAGGGACATTCCACAAGGCTCCCGGGCCACACGACGGCCCATTTGTGCCCGGGGTCACATCCCGGACCCGCTCCTGCCCCCCTTTGCCCGGTGTCCGTCTCCGCGTACGCGCCCGGGGCGGGCCGGGGCCACACCGGTACGACTATTGCGCTCTTCCGCGAACCCGGGACCCCCGCGCCCTAGGCTCTGAGCACGCTGCGTGATCTTGGGCCGCCGGCTGCGGCCACGGCACAGGAACCGCCCGAGCCACCGCAGGAGCGCGATGTCCGACAGCCAGCCGCAGCAGCCCTCCCCCTCCCCGCGCAATCCGGTCGGCGGATCCGTCCCCGAGGCCACGGGGCTCCTGCTCACCGGGGCCCGGCTCACCGACGGCCGTACCGTCGACGTCCGGCTCAGCGGCGGCCGCATCCAGGCCGTGGGCACCACGGGCAGCCTGCCCGCCCCCGCCCTGTCCCGGGTGGACCTGCGCGGCTACCTGCTCCTGCCGGCGCCCGCCGAGCCGCACGCGCACGGGGACACCGCGCTGACCGCCGACGGCGAGGGGCCGGTCTCGTACACCCCCGACGAGGTGCAGCGCCGCGCCACCGAGGCGGCCCTGCTCCAGCTCGGGCACGGCGCCACCGCCGTGCGCTCCCACGTCCGGATCGGCGACGTGCACGGGCTGGGGCCGATGGAAGCCGTGCTCCAGGCCCGCCGCTCCCTGCGCGGGCTCGCGGACCTGACCACGGTGGCCGTCCCCCGGCTGCTGACCGGGGTGGCCGGCGCGGACGGGCTCGCCATGCTGCGCGACGCCGTCAAGATGGGCGCCTCGGTCATCGGCGGCTGTCCCGACCTCGACCCCGACCCGACGGGCTTCCTGGAGGCGGTCCTGGAGCTGGCCGCGGAGCACGGCTGCCCGGTGGACCTGCACACCGACGGTGACGACCCGGGCAGGCTCGCCCGGCTGGCGGCCATGGCCGGGGGGATGCGGCCCGGGGTGACCATCGGCCCGTGCGGCGGCCTGTCCCGGCTCCCGCTGGACTCGGCCACCCGCGCGGCCGACCGGCTCGCCGCCGCCGGCGTACGCGTCACCTGCCTGCCGCAGGGCGACTGCGCGGCCCTGGAGCGCCGCGGGCTGCGCACCGCCCCCGTCCGCCTCCTGCGGTCGGCCGGGGTCCGCGTCGCGGCCGGCAGCGGGGCGCTGCGGGACGCCGGGAACCCGGTCGGCCGGGGCGACCCGCTCGAAGCCGCGTACCTGCTGGCCTCCCAGGGTGGCCTGCGCGCGGGCGAGGCGTACGAGACGGTGAGTACGGCCGCCCGGGAGGCCATGGGGCTGCCGGAGGTGCGGGTGGAGGCCGGCTTCCCGGCGGAGCTGCTGGCCGTGCGCGGGGACCGGATCGCCGGGGTGCTGTCGCTGGCGTACAGCCGCATCGTGATCCACCGGGGGCGGGTGGTAGCCCGTACGAGTGCCGTGCGGGAGTACTGCGACTCGGCGGTCGCCGTGGCCCTGGACCTGCCCCGGCAGGGCCGTACGGAGCCGGGGCCGTAGCGGTTCGCGGGGTGTTCGCGGGCGGGGGCGGGCGGCTCGTCGTACGGTCGGGACATGCGCATCGTCATCGCGGGTGGACACGGTCGGATCGCGCTGCGGCTGGAGCGCCTGCTCGCCGCGCGCGGGTACGAGGTCGCGGGCGTCATCCGTGATCCGGAGCAGGGCGGCGACCTGCGGGAGGCCGGTGCCGAACCGGTGCTGTGCGACCTGGAGTCGGCTTCGGTCGAGCACGTCGCGGGGATCCTGCAGGGCGCGGACGTGGCGGTGTTCGCCGCCGGGGCCGGTCCCGGGAGCGGTGCGGCGCGCAAGGACACCGTGGACCGGGGCGCGGCGGTGCTGTTCGCGGACGCCGCCGAACGGGCGCGCGTACGCCGCTTCCTGATGGTCTCCACGATGGGCGCCGACCCGCGGCACGAGGGCGAGGAGGTCTTCGACGAGTACCTGCGGGCGAAGGGCGACGCCGATGACCATCTGCGGACCCGGCTGGGGCTGGAGTGGACGGTGCTGCGTCCGGGGCAGCTGACGGACGACGCCGGTACGGGGCTGGTGCGGCTGGAGGCCCGGACGGGCCGGGGTCCGGTGTCGCGCGACGACGTGGCGGCGGTGCTCGCGGAGCTGGTCGAGACTCCGGCGACGGCGGGGCTGACGCTGGAACTCGTCTCGGGTTCGGCGCCGGTCTCGGTGGCCGTGAAGGACGTGGCGGGCAACTGACGCGGGGTGCGGTCGGCGCGGGCTGCCGGTCGGCGGGCCGGCGGGCCGGCCCGACCGGGCGTCAGAAACCGGCCTGGACCTCGTCGTCGGAGCGGCCGACCGCGTGCTCGCGGAACTGCTTCTCGTACTGGCGGCGGATCCGCTCGACGCGGGCGCCGCGCTCGTCGGCCTCCTTCCGGGGGTAGAGCAGTACGACCTCGTAGCCGGCCTCGCGGACGATGGCGCCGTCGTCGCCGCGCCGCTGGCCGTACGTGTCGTGGAGGGTGAGCCCTTCGGGGAAGGCGGGGGTGACCTCGCGGTCCAGGAACCGGGTGAACTCCCCCTTGCCGACGGGTTCCCGGCCGTCGGGGCGCTGCGCGGCGAAGTGCAGCCGGGTCTCCCGGTAGGGCTCCCCCGTGGGGCCGTGCAGCGCGGCTCCGACCAGGGCGGGAATGCCGGCGCCGAGCAGGGCGAGCAGGACGCCGCCTCCGGCTTTGCCGTGTTTGTCCGAAGTCCATGTCATGCCGCGTGAAACGACCGGCCGACCGCTTCGGTGCTGGGCGGGGGGCCGATAGGGTCACCCCGAAATCGGCCGCAGGGGGCGGCCGTACGGGGTTCCGGGGTGGGGCATGGGCGACGGCGAGTGGCGCGTCAGCGCGGCGGAGGGCGGCCGGCTCGCGGCCCGGTGGTGGCGGTGGGCCCTGTCCGCGCCGGACGAGGAGAGTCCGGTGGGGGACACGACGGGGGCGTACGCCGGGTGGCGTCAGCCCCGGGACCTGTGGTTCCTCGCGGGGACCTACGGCGGCCGGGTGGTGCGCCGGTGCAGCATCCCGTCGGGCCGTCCGCTGTTCTTCCCGGTGCTGAACACCAAGCGGGCGGCGGTGCCTTTCCTGACCAAGCCGTGGCGGCTGGAGGTGACCCGGGCCTCGGCGGCCCTGAACAGCTCTCCGCTGGAGCTGAGCGAGTTCTCCTCGAAGCCCTTCCCGCTGAGGGGGATACCGCAGGTGGCCTGGGGGCTGTGGTGCGCCCTGGAACCCCTCCCGCCGGGCCAGTTCGTCCTGGAGGTCGAGGCGGCGGCGGCGAACGGCTTCTGGATCGACACGACCTACCACCTGACGGTCACCGCTCCCCGGCCCTGAACCGGGCCCCGGTCCGGGCGTGCCCCGGGTATCCGGGGCCGGGTATGCGAAGAAACCCCCGTCCACTGCGTTTCCGCAGATGAACGGGGGTTCCACTCGCGTGGCGGCGCCAGGATTCGAACCTGGGTAGGCTAAGCCGACGGATTTACAGTCCGCTCCCATTGGCCACTCGGGCACACCGCCATGGGACGTCGCCCGGTTTCCTCCGCCTTCCGGCGTTGTTCCCTGGCAACGACGTAAACGATACCCGATGCTCGGGGGTGGTTCGCCACCGGATTGATCAGCGCCCCACGTGGGCGTGGTGGCTAGGCTTTGCGGAGCGGTCCGGGGATGTCCGGCCGCGGCCCTCCGGGGCCCATCACAGCCGACTTCAAGGAGCCACAGCACATGGCCGACTCCAGTTTCGACATCGTCTCGAAGGTCGAGCGGCAGGAGGTCGACAACGCCCTCAACCAGGCCGCCAAGGAACTCTCGCAGCGCTACGACTTCAAGGGCACCGGCGCCACCATCGCCTGGTCCGGCGACAAGATCCTGATGGAGGCGGTCTCCGAGGAGCGCGTCAAGGCCGTCCTCGACGTGTTCGAGACCAAGCTGGTCAAGCGCGGTATCTCGCTGAAGGCGCTGGACGCCGGCGAGCCGCAGCTGTCCGGCAAGGAGTACAAGATCTTCGCCTCCATCGAGGAGGGCATCTCCCAGGAGAACGCCAAGAAGGTCGCGAAGATCATCCGGGACGAGGGCCCCAAGGGCGTCAAGGCCCAGGTCCAGGGCGAGGAGCTGCGCGTCAGCTCCAAGAGCCGCGACGACCTCCAGGCCGTCCAGGCCCTCCTCAAGGGCAAGGACCTGGACTTCGCGATCCAGTTCGTGAACTACCGCTGAACCACCGCTGAGGCGCGACCGCGCCACTGACCGGACCCGTGGGGCACAACGGGGGCGGATCGCCGGGCACACCGGCGGCCGCCCGCGTTGTGCCCTTCGTCATGGGCGCCCGGCGGGGAGCGCAAGGTGTGTGCGGGGCGTGAGCGGCGCGTGCTCCTGCCCGGCCTCCCGGTGGTCACTAGGCGGCGGCGGGTGCGCCCACCACGCTGGGTGACATCCATCACCGTGTGACGAGGGGGTTCCCGCATGCCCGGGGCCGGCAATTTCCGAGCGGACTTCGGCGCGTCCGTCGTCGTCGCCCTGGTGGCGCTTCCGCTCTGTGTGGGGGTGGCCGTCGCCTCGGGGGTACCGGCCGAGCTGGGGATCGTCACCGGGGTGGTCGGGGGGCTGGTGACCGGCTGGTTCCGGGGCAGCTCCCTCCAGGTCAGCGGTCCCGCGGCCGGGCTGACGGTGCTGGTCTACGAGGCCGTCCACGGCTACGGACCGGCCGCCCTCGGGGTGCTGGTGCTGGCCGCCGGGGTGCTCCAGCTGGCCATGGGGGTGCTGCGGCTCGGGCGGTGGTTCCGGGCGATCTCGGTGGCCGTGGTGCACGGGATGCTGGCCGGGATCGGGCTCGTGCTGATCGCCGGGCAGCTCTACGCCGTGGGCGGGGTGGAGGCGCCCGGCAAGACCCTGGCCAAGATGGCCGCGGTGCACGAGCTCGGGGCGCAGGCGGACTGGGCCGCCGTGGCGCTGGGCGCGGGGACCATCGCCGTCCTGGTGCTCTGGCGCCGGGTGCCGGCCCGGGCCCGGCTCGTGCCGGGCGCGCTGGTCGGGGTGGCGGCGGCCACCGTCCTGGCCGCGGTGCTGCGGCTGCCCGTCGAGAAGGTCCGGGTGACGGGGGTGCTGGACGCGGTGGCGCCGCCGGGATGGTCCGGCTTCGGGGTGCTGGGGTCGGTCGGAGCCGTCGGGACCGTGCTCGCGCTCTCGCTGATCGCCTCCGCCGAGACCCTCTTCAGCGCCGCGGCCGTCGACCGGATGCACGACGGGCCGCGCACCGACTACGACCGCGAACTCGTGGCGCAGGGCGTCGGGAACACCGTGTGCGGGCTGCTCGGGGCGCTGCCGATGACCGCCGTGATCGTGCGCAGCTCGGCGAACGTGGAGGCCGGGGCCCGTACCCGGGCGGCCCGGATCATGCACGGCGGCTGGCTGCTGCTGTTCGCGGTGGCCTTTCCGCAGGTGCTGGAGGTGGTTCCGCTGGCCGCGCTCGCGGGGGTGCTGCTGCACGCGGGCTGGAAGCTGCTGCCGGCGCGGGCGGTGGCGGCCCTGTGGCGGACGCACCGGGGTGAGGCGGTGGTCCTGGTGGTGACCGCCGTCTCGATCGTGGCCACCAGCCTCTTCGAGGGGGTGCTGATCGGGCTGGGCCTGGCGGTGGCCAAGGCGGCCTGGGAGACCTCGCACGTGCACATCGAGGAGGCGTGGGAGGGCGACGAGTTGTGCGTCCGGGTCGTGGGGAACGCCAGTTTCCTGCGGCTGCCGAAGCTGCTGGACGCGCTGGAGGCGCTGCCGCACGGGCCGTCGGTGCGGCTGGACCTCAGCGGGCTGCGGCACCTGGACCACGCCTGCCTGACCGCCCTGGAGGGGTGGGAGCGGGGGCGGGTGCCGCTCCCGGGCCGCGAAGGCGTCGGTTAGCCGGTCATCCGGCCCGTTCGCCCGGCACCGCTACCCTCCGCCCGTGGACAACGAGCTGAAGCGCACCCTGGGGGTTTCCGACGCCGTCGTGGTGGGACTCGGCGCCATGGTCGGCGCCGGGATCTTCGCCGCCCTCGCCCCGGCGGCGCGTGCGGCGGGCGGCGGGCTGCTCGCCGCCCTCGCGGTGGCGGCCCTGGTGGCGTACTGCAACGCCTGGTCGTCGGCCCGGCTGGCCGCCCGGTATCCGGCGTCCGGCGGGACCTACGTCTACGGTCGCGAACGGCTCGGCCCTTTCTGGGGATACCTGGCCGGCTGGGCCTTCGTGGTCGGCAAGACGGCCTCCTGTGCGGCGATGGCCCTGACCGTCGGGGCGTACGTGTGGCCGGGGCGGCAGCACGCGGTGGCCGTCGCGGCGGTGGTGGCGCTGACCGCCGCGGGCTACGGCGGGGTGCAGAAGTCGGCCCGGATCGCCCGGCTGATCGTGGCGGCGGTCCTGGCGGTGCTGGCCGGGGTCGTCGTGGTGTGCCTGACCTCCGAGACGGCGGATTCCGGCGCTCTGGCGGCCGGGGACTGGGAGGTCACCGGGCTGTTGCAGGGGGCGGGTCTGCTGTTCTTCGCCTTCGCGGGCTATGCCCGGATCACCACCCTGGGCGAGGAGGTGCGTGATCCGCGGCGCACGATCCCGCGCGCGGTGCCGCTCGCTCTGGGGATCGCGCTGCTGGTGTACGCCGCCGTGGCGGTGGCGGCCCTGTCGGTGCTCGGCAGCGGTGGTCTGGCGGCGTCGGCCGCCCCGCTGGCCGACGCGGTGCGCGCGTCCGGGTGGCCCGGGCTGTCCCCGGTCGTCCGGGCGGGCGCGGCGCTGGCCGCGCTGGGCTCTCTGCTGGCCCTCGTGCTCGGGGTGTCGCGCACGGCCCTGGCGATGGCCCGGGACGGTCATCTGCCGCGCGCGCTGGCGGCCGTACATCCCCGGCATCAGGTGCCGCACCACGCGGAGCTCGCGGTGGGTGCGGTCGTGGCGGTGCTCGCGGCCACCGCCGATCTGCGGGGCGCGATCGGCTTCTCCTCTTTCGGAGTTCTGGTCTACTACGCGATCGCGAACGCTTCCGCGTGGACTCTCGGTTCAGCTGTCAAGGACCGGGCCGTGGCAGCGGTCGGGCTGTCCGGCTGTGTGGTGCTGGCGTGCACGCTGCCCTTCGCGTCGGCGGTTTCGGGCGCGGCGGTGCTGGCGGTGGGCGTGCTGGTCTACGGGGTGCGGGGCGGGCTCAGGCCCCGCACCGGGAGCTGAACTCGGCCGTGTTCGCGCGCGGAGGCGCGCACGCGGTTGGCGACTTGCTCCGGCAACTGCTCGGTTTCGTTCACGTGTTCATGGTGGCGCACCCCACTGACAGTCGCCCGGGCCTGTGGACAACTCAGGCCAGGACGACCTCGATGCGCTCCTCCGCCAGGAATTCGAGGAGGTCGTGGAAGGTGGCGGGGGGCCGGACCAGCGGCTGGGGCCCGAGGTTGCGGCGGGCCACCTCGTGGTCGTGCCAGACGAGGGTGAAGGGTTTCGTGACTCCGAATCCGCCGCACAGGGCGTCCGCGACGCCGTTCAGGCAGCGGCCGAAGTAGCCGCCCGGGCCGTTGACGGCCTCGCCGAGGGCGCAGAAGAAGCCCTCGGCGTCGGTGACGTGCCTCCCGTCGAGGTGGTAGGTGCCTCCGGCCGGCCGGTCCGGCCCCCTGGGGTGGGCGAGGGCCGGGTCCAGCCAGAGCTCACGGCCGGTGCCGTCGAAACCCGCCCACAGGTTGGGGACGGCCGGGAGGCCTTCGTGCCACAGGGGCCAGATGTCGGCGACGACGGGCGGCTGCGGGTCCATGTGCACGGTCAGGTCGTACAGGCCCGGCCCTCGCGGTGAGGGCTGCCAGTCGACGACGTGCGGGTGTCCCGCCCGTGCGAGGAGCCCGCCCGAGGCGTCCAGGGCGTCCAGGTGCCGGTAGCCGAGCGACCGCTCCTCCCGGCCTTCCAGTACGTCGAGCAGCGGCCCCTGCACCGCGCACCCCAGGAGGCGCACGGTGTGCGGCGGCGGCTCCTCGGCGGACGTCACCTCGGCGAGGTCGCGGAAGTGGCCCAGGAGCCGGTCCTGGTGGTCCGACAGGCCGAAGCCCGCGGCCGCGGCGGCGCCCGCCGGGCGGGGCGGCTGGTGGTCGGAGCGGACGGCCTCGACGGTCACGTCCCGCCACGCGCCACGGACGCGGGTGCTGAGGACCCGGGCGTCCTCCAGGTACCACTCCGGCGTGGGATCGCCGTGCTCGTGGAGCGGTTGCAGTACGAGGAACCCCAGCGCGGCCGGGAGTTCGGTCTCCGCGGTGAATCCGCGCAGCTCGTAGCTGCGCCGCAGGGGCTCCGGCGGTTCGGCGAAGAGGTTCTCGGCGTCCTCGCACAGCGCCCACAGCTGCTCGTCCTCGTGGTCCTCGTCCTCGCCCCACAGGGCGAAGCGCGGGGCCGCCGTCACCGGGAGGCGAAGGGGGCGTCGGTGGGAACGATTTCGCGGCCCAGGGGGAGCAGGGAGAGGGGGACCATCTTGAAGTTGGCGATGCCGAAGGGGATGCCGATGATCGTGACGCAGAGCGCGAGGCCGGTGACGATGTGTCCGAGGGCCAGCCACCAGCCGGCCAGGACCAGCCACAGGACGTTGCCGACGCAGGACGGCGCGCCCGCGTCGTGGCGTTCGACCGTGGTGTAGCCGAAGGGCCAGAGGGCGTAGACGGCGATGCGGAAGGCGGCTATCCCGAAGGGGATGCCGATGATGGTGACGCAGAGGATCAGGCCGGCCACGCAGTAGCCGAGGAACAGCCAGATCCCGCTGAGTACGAGCCAAATGACGTTCAGGATGGTTTTCAACGGCTGTGTCCTGCCATCTGTTCGAGCCGGGCGATGCGCTCGGCCATCGGCGGGTGGGTCGAGAACATCCTGGAGAGCCCCTGGCCGGGCCGGAACGGGTTGGCGATCATCATGTGGCTCGCCGTCTCCAGGCGGGGCTCGGGGGGCAGCGGGAGCTGCTTGGTGCCGGCGTCGAGCTTGCGCAGGGCGCTGGCCAGGGCGAGCGGGTCGCCGGTGAGCTGGGCGCCGGACGCGTCGGCCTCGTACTCGCGGGAGCGGCTGATGGCGAGCTGGATCACGGACGCGGCCAGCGGGCCGAGGATCATGATGAGCAGCATGCCGAAGATGCCGGGGCCCTCGTCGTCGTTGGAGCGGCCGACCGGGATCAGCCAGGCGAAGTTGACCAGGAACATGATCACGGAGGCGAGTGCTCCGGCGACGGACGAGATGAGGATGTCGCGGTTGTAGACGTGGCTCAGCTCGTGCCCGATGACCCCGCGCAACTCGCGCTCGTCGAGGATGCGCAGGACGCCCTCGGTGCAGCAGACGGCGGCGTTGCGCGGGTTGCGGCCCGTCGCGAAGGCGTTGGGGGCCTCGGTCGGGGAGATGTAGAGCCGGGGCATGGGCTGGCGCGCGGACGTGGAGAGCTCGCGCACCATGCGGTAGAGCTCGGGGGCCTCGAACTCGCTGACGGGGCGGGCGCGCATCGCGCGTAGAGCCAGCTTGTCGCTGTTCCAGTACGCGTAGGCGTTCGTCCCCAGGGCGACGAGGACGGCGACTATCAGGCCGCCCCGTCCGAAGAAGCTTCCGATGAGGATGATGAGTGCGGACAGCCCGCCGAGGAGTACGGCGGTCTTCAGCCCGTTGTGCCGGCGGTGCACGGTACGCCCTCCAAGTGGTGCGGCAGGGGAGCCCCGTCGTGGATCTGAGGGACTTCGGTCCAGTGGACCCTCCCTTCCTGGTCAACGCGAGGTGGCGGCGTCTGGTTCCCAGGGCACGGCGGAGCCGCTGCCCCCGTGGCACGGGCCGGGGGGCAGCGGCGGGCGTTACTCCGTACGGGTGAGCCGCTGTGGCCAGGCGCGGCCGCGAGGGCTACAGCGGGAAGAGGGTGCCGGAGGCGAAGCGCAGGACGAGCTGCGGGGCGCCCGAGAGGACCAGTGCGGTCACGGCGGTGAGGCCGATCGCGGCGGCGACGGGCCAGGGCGCCTTCGTACGGGCGGGTGCGTCCCCGGCGGCCTCCGGCGCCGGCTCCGGGGTGCGGAACAGGAGCGCGGTCCAGCGCAGGTAGTAGTACAGGGCGACGACGACGTTGACGGCCATGAGCACGGCCAGCCAGCCCAGGCCCGCGTCGACGGCCGACCGGAAGACGGCGACCTTGGCGAAGAGGCCGATGACGCCCGGCGGCAGTCCGGCCAGGCAGAGCAGGAAGAACGCCATCGCGAGGGCGGCGGCGGGGCGCTCCGCGTACAGGCCGCGGTAGTCGCTGATCCGGTGCAGCGGCTTCGTACGGGCCACCAGGGCGGCCACGGCGAAGGCGCCGAGGTTCACGGCCGCGTACATCAGCGCGTAGGCGACGGTGGAGCCGATCTGGTCGCGGTCGGTGTACGCGGCCGCGGCGATCGGGACCAGGAGGTAGCCGGCCTGGCCGACGGAGGACCAGGCGAGGAGGCGTACGGCGCTGTGGGCGCGGTCGGCGGACTGGCGCAGGGCCGCGGCGTTGCCGAGGGTCATGGTGAGGGCGGCGAGGACGGCCAGGGCCGGGCCCCAGATGTCGGAGTACGCGGGGAAGGCGATCACCGTGACGAGGATGAGGCCGGTGAAGCCGACGGCCTTGCCGATCACCGAGAGGTATCCGGCGACGGGCAGCGGGGCGCCCACGTAGGTGTCGGGGACCCAGAAGTGGAAGGGGACGGCGGCGGTCTTGAAGGCGAAGCCGACGAGGGTGAGGGCGACGCCCGCCATGGCGAGGGTGTCGAGCTGCCCGGGTACCTCTTCGAGCCGTCCCGCGACCTGCGAGAGGTGCAGGGAGCCGGTGGCGGCGTAGACGAAGCTGACGCCCATCAGGGAGACGGCGGTGGCGGTGACCGAGGACAGGAAGAACTTGAGGGCGGCCTCGGAGGAGAGCCGGTCGCCGCGGCGCATTCCGACGAGGGCGAAGGCGGGCAGCGAGGCCACTTCGAGGGCGACGATCAGGGTGGCGAGGTCGCGGGAGGCGGGCAGCAGGGCGGCGCCGGCGGCGGAGGACAGCAGCAGGAACCAGTACTCGCCGGCGGGGGTGCGCGCGTCGCGGACCGCGGTGACCGACAGCAGCGCGGTGACCAGGGCTCCGGCCAGCACCAGGAACTGCACGACGAGCGTGAAGTGGTCGGCGGTGTAGCTGCACGCGGCCGGGTCGGTGGTGAGGCAGAAGGTGGTGCGGTCGCCGGCGCGCAGCGGCAGCAGGAGCGCGGTCGCTGCGGCCAGGCCGGCGACGGAGGTCCAGCCGAGGACCTGCTTGCGGGCCTCGGGCATGAACAGGTCGGCGACCAGGACGAGCACGGCGACGGCGGCGGTGACGGCCACGGGCGCGATCGCGAGCCAGTCGACGGACTGGACGAGGCTGGGGGTGTCGGCGGCGAGGACCGTCGTGGCCGTCATGCGTTGCCTCCTGCGAGGAGCTTCTGTACGGCCGGGTCGGTGAGGCCGAGGAGGACCGCCGGCCACAGGCCGGCGAGGACGGTGAGGGCGACGAGCGGGGTCCAGGCGGCGAACTCGTAGCGCTGGACGTCGGCGACGGTGATCTCGGGGCCGGCCTTCGGGTCGCCCATGCAGACGCGGCGTACGACGATCAGCAGGTAGGCGGCGGTGAGGAGGGTGCCGAACGCGCCGGCGGCCATGTAGGTGAGGAACGCGGGCCGGGACAGGCCCTCGGCCGGGTCGAAGGCGCCGAAGAGGGCCAGCATCTCGCCCCAGAAGCCGGCCAGGCCTGGCAGGCCGAGGGAGGCGACGGCGGCGAAGGCGAGGAGGGCGCCGAGGCGGGGGGCGCGGCCGTAGAGGGCGGCGCCGGTGGCTCCGGCGAGGGTGTCGAGGTCGCTGCTGCCGTAGCGGTCCTTGAGGGCGCCGACGAGGAAGAAGAGGAGGCCGGTGATCAGGCCGTGGGCGATGTTGGCGAAGAGCGCGCCGTTGACGCCGGTGGGGGTCATGGAGGCGATGCCGAGGAGGACGAAGCCCATGTGTCCGACGGAGGAGTACGCGATGAGGCGCTTGAGGTCGCCCTTGCCGTTCTTGCGGGTCAGCGCGAGGCAGGCGAGGGATCCGTAGACGATGCCGACGGCGGCGAAGGCGCCCAGGTAGGGGGCGAAGGTGTGCATGCCGTCGGGGGTGACGGGCAGCAGGATGCGGACGAACCCGTAGGTGCCCATCTTCAGCATGACGCCGGCGAGGAGGACGGAGCCGACGGTGGGGGCGGCGGTGTGGGCGTCGGGCAGCCAGGTGTGCAGCGGCCACATCGGGGTCTTCACGGCGAGGCCGGTGCCGATGGCGAGGACGGCCAGGAGCTGGGTGGTGTGGCTCAGTCCGCGGCCGTTGTCAGAGGCGAGTGCCACCATGTCGAAAGTGCCGCTGTTCAGGCCGATCAGCAGCAGCCCGAGCAGCATGACCACGGAGCCGAGGAGCGTGTAGAGGATGAACTTCCAGGCGGCGGCCTGCCGCTGAGCACCGCCCCAGCGGGCGATGAGGAAGTACATCGGGATGAGGACCATCTCGAAGGCGAGGAAGAAGAGCATGAGGTCGAGCACGGCGAAGGTCGCGAGGGTGCCGGACTCGAGTACGAGGAGCAGCGCGACGAAGGCCTTCGGGGAGGGGCCTTCGGGGAGCTTGAAGTAGCTGTACACCGCGCAGAGGAAGAACAGCAGCGCGGTCATCAGGAGGAGGGGGAGCGAGATGCCGTCGATGCCGAGGTGGACCCGGATGTTCAGCGCCTGGATCCAGCTGATGTCCGTCGTCGCCTGGAAGCGCGACGGGGCGTCGTGGTCGAAGCCCAGGGTGAGGGCGACGGCCGCGGCGAGGACGACTCCGGTGACGGTGACGCCGTGGCGGAGCACGGCTTGTCCGGGGCTCTTGCCCTTGAGGCCGGGCGGGGCCGGCAGGAGGGCCGCGACGGCGCCGAGGAGCGGTGCGGCCACGGTGAACGCCAGGAGGAACTGCATCACGGACGGGCTGATATCGATCACGGCTGACTCTCGGCTCACGATCCGGCGTTGACGTTGGCGAGGACGGCGGTGGCGACGGCCAGGACCACGGCGCCGGCGAGCAGGGCGCTCAGGTAGCTCTGCACGTTGCCGGTCTGGGCCCGGCGGACGAGGCTGCCGAGCAGCCGGGGGCCGGTGCCCGCGCCGCGGACGTACGTGTCGACGACCTCGCGGTCCAGGAAGCGGACCAGGCCCGCGGCCGCCCGGGTGGGGCGGACGAAGAGCCGGTCGTAGACGGCGTCGAGGTGGAAGCCGTCGGCGGCGTGGCGGTGCAGCGGGCCGAGGAGGGCCCGGCCGGGGTCGGCCGCGGGGGTGGCCGGGACGGCGGGGTGGTCGTGGGTCACCTCGGCCACCTCGGGGGTCTCGGCGGCGGATTCGGCGGCGGCGACGGACGCGGGCACGGCGGCACCGTTGCGGATCCCGGCGGCGGCGCGGGCGGTGGCCCGCTGCCAGAGGCCGTAGGTGAGCACGATGCCGATGAGCGCGGCGCCGGTGCCGAGGACCGAGGTGGTCACGGACGGGGTGAGTTCCTCGCCGTCGAACCAGTCGGCGAGGGGGCCTGCGGCGAGGCCGAAGGCGGTCGAGGGGACGGCCAGCAGCCACAGCACGCCGGTCATGGCGACGGGTTCCCTGCCGTGGTCGGGGGCTGCGGCGCCGCGGCCCCGGAAGGCCATCAGCCACAGGCGGGTGGCGTAGGCGGCGGTGAGCAGGGCGGTCAGCACTCCGGCGGTGAGGACGATCCAGCCGGCCGCGCCGGGGGCGAGGTCGGAGTGTCCGCCGGCGGCGTGCTCGGCGGCGACGAGGACGGCTTCCTTGGAGAAGAAGCCGGCGAAGGGCGGGATGGCGGCGAGCGCGAGCAGCGCGACCGTCATCGTCCAGAAGGCGTCGGGGATGCGCTTGGCCAGGCCGTCCATGCGGGACATGGCGGCCAGGGAGTTCGTTCCGGCGGCGTGGATGATGACGCCCGCGCCGAGGAAGAGGAGCGCCTTGAAGGCGCCGTGGGACAGGAGGTGGAAGACGGCGGCGCCGCGGTCGCCGACGGCGAGGGCTCCGGTCATGTAGCCGAGCTGGCCGACGGTGGAGTAGGCGAGTACGCGCTTGATGTCGTCCTGGGCGAGGGCGGCGAGGCCGGAGCCGATCATCGTGACGGCGGCCATGACGGCCATGACCACGAGTGCGGCCCGGGAGGCCGTGAAGACCGGCAGCAGGCGGGCGATGAAGTAGACGCCGGCGGCGACCATCGTCGCGGCGTGGATCAGCGCGGAGACCGGGGTGGGGCCGGCCATGGCGTCGGGCAGCCAGGTGTGGAGCGGGAACTGCGCGGACTTGCCTGCGACGCCGGCGAGCAGGAGCAGCGCGATGAGCGTCGGGTGGTCGAGTCCGCCGGCGGCGACGGTTCCGAGGATCTTGGTGATCCGGAAGGAGCCGGCGTCGGCGGCGAGCGCGAACAGTCCGATGAGGAAGGGGACGTCGCCGAGCTTGGTGACGAGGAAGGCCTTGAGGGAGCCGGAGCGGGCCGCCTCGGTCTCCCAGTAGTGGCCGACGAGGAAGTACGAGCAGATGCCCATGATCTCCCAGCCGACCAGCAGCACCATCAGGTCG